>CAVPXT010000012.1:0-338776 GCA_963709785.1 uncultured Actinomycetota bacterium
GCGCTCATGGACGACGTGTACCTCCTCAACAGCCCGTTCACCTTCCAGTCGATGGAGAAGCACTCCGCGTACTGCGCCCTGATGCGGCTCGGCTTCAACGTGCCCGAGACCGTCCTCGTCCCCTACAAGAACCCCGTCGACAACGCGCGGTGGGCCTACACCTCAGCCCGGTACAACCGGGAGTTCGACCTCGAGAAGATCGCCGACCAGCTGGGGTACCCGCTCTACATGAAGCCCTTCGACGGCGGTGGCTGGCGCGGCGTGAGCCAGGTCAAGGACCGGGAGGACCTGCACCACTCCTACGACGACTCCGGTGAGATGCTCATGCACCTGCAGGCGTCGGTGCCGGACTTCGAGCACTTCGCCCGGTCGCTGACCATCGGGCCCGAGACGATGGTCATGAAGTTCCAGCCGGACCAGCCGATGCACGACCGGTACACCGTCTCGCACGGCTTCCTGTCCGACGAGGTCGGCCGTGAGGTGCTCACGACGAGCCAGACCGTCAACGCCTTCTTCCGGTGGGAGTTCAACTCCTGCGAGATGCTCGTCAAGGACGGGGTCGTCTACCCGATCGACTACGCGAACGCCTGCCCCGACGTCGCGGTCACCTCGCTGCACTACTACTTCCCCTGGGCGATGAGTGCGCTGCTGCGCTGGAGCACCTACTGCGTCGTGACCGGCCGGCGACCCCGCACCCAGGTCGACACCGACCCGTGGTTCGCCGTCGCCGACGACCCGGCACTCGACCACCAGGGGCGGCTGGCGGGCTACCAGTCCCTCGCCGACGACTACTTCGAGACCGAGCGCTACCGCGAGTTCTGCGCCACCACGCTCGCGCACGTCGACGAGATGGTCCTCGAGTGGGTGGCGAGCGAGGACTTCCGGCGGCTGCTCACCTCGACCGTCCAGCAGACCTACCCGCCGCAGGAGTGGGACCGCTTCGAGGCGCACTTCGGCGGCCTCGTCGGGCTGTGGCTCAGCGACGAGCAGGCCCGCCTCGCCCGCCCCGCCACCGACTGACCCCGGCCCCCGGCCCCCGGCCCCGGCCGCGGCCCCGGCGGGTTTCTCGGGTCACCCGAGAAACCCGCGCTCCACCCGAGAAGGGTTCCCCCGCGAAGCGAGGGCTTCCCGGGGGAAGCAGCCCCTCGGCGAGCTCGATGTCCTGCTCGCCGGCGTCTCGTGGGCCCGCCGTCGCCGGCGGGCCGCCGGAAACCCGGAGGTGCGACCGCTGGGACGGACGTAGTGTCCTCGCTGTGCCCTCCACGCCGACCGTGTCGCTGCGACCGCGCACCGACGACGACCTCGACCTGCTGTTCGGGATCGCCGCGGACCTGGACACCTGGGAGGAGCGGACGCCGCAGGCGCCGCGCCCGTTGACCCGGGACCGGTTCGCCGCCCGGCTCGCCCGCGCGGCCGAGGACGACGGCCCCGAGGCCGCGGTGTCCCTCGTCGTCGACGTCGACGGCACCGCCGTCGGCAGCGCGACCCTCTTCGACATCGACCTGCTCGCCCGCCACGCCGAGGCCGGCATCGCGCTGGATCGGGACGCCCGTGGCCGCGGCATCGGCACGGCCGCGATCATCCGGCTCGTCGAGTTCGGGTTCGTGCGGCACAACCTGCGCCGGATCCACCTCCAGGCGGTCTCCTCGAACCTCGCCGCGATCCGCGCCTACGAGAAGGCCGGCTTCGTGGTGGAGGGCCGACAGCGCGAGCACGCCTGGGTCAGGGGCGCGTACGAGGACATCGTGCGGATGGGGATCCTTCGCTCGGATCGGCCCTCTCCGGCCTGACCCCGCGCCCCCGGCCCGGTCAGCCGGCGAGGGCGGCGCTCACGACGTCCTTGGCCTCGGCCTGGACCTGAGCGAGGTGTTCGGCACCCCGGAAGGACTCGGCGTAGATCTTGTAGACGTCCTCGGTCCCGGACGGTCGGGCCGCGAACCAGGCCGACTCGGTGACGACCTTGAGTCCGCCGACGGCCGCGCCGTTGCCGGGGGCCTCGGTGAGCTTGGCGGTGATCGACTCTCCCGCAAGGGTCTCGGCCGACACGTCGCCGGGGGAGAGGGCCGCGAGCTTGGCCTTCTCGTCGCGGTTCGCCGGGGCGTCGATGCGCGCGTAGGCCGGTTCGCCGTGCCGCGCGGTCAGCTCGCCGTAGAGCTGCGAAGGGGACTTCCCGGTCGTCGCGATGATCTCGGAGGCGAGCAGCGCGAGCAGGATGCCGTCCTTGTCGGTCGTCCAGACCGAGCCGTCGCGCCGCAGGAACGACGCCCCGGCCGACTCCTCGCCGCCGAACGGGCCGGAGCCGTCGAGCAGCCCCGGGACGAACCACTTGAAGCCGACCGGCACCTCGACGAGCCGGCGCCCGAGGTCCTCGGCGACCCGGTCGATCATCGAGCTCGACACCAGCGTCTTGCCGATGAACCCGTCGGCCCGCCAGTCCGGCCGCGCGCCGCCGTAGAGGTACTGGATCGCCACGGCGAGGTAGTGGTTGGGGTTCATCAGCCCGGCGTCCGGGGTGACGATGCCGTGCCGGTCGCTGTCGGCGTCGTTGCCCGTCGCGACGTCGAACTGGTCGCGCCGCTCGATGAGCGAGGCCATCGCCGAGGGGGAGGAGCAGTCCATCCGGATCTTGCCGTCCCAGTCGAGCGTCATGAACCGCCACGTGGCGTCGACGAGCGGGTTGACGACGGTGAGATCGAGGCGGTGCCGCTCGGCGATGGCGCCCCAGTAGTCGACGGCCGCACCGCCCAGCGGGTCGGCGCCGATCCGGACCCCCGCCGACCGGATGGCGTCGATGTCGAGCACGCTGGGGAGGTCGTCGACGTAGGCGCCGAGGAAGTCGTAGGACTGCACCGCGGCGCGGGCCCGGGCGAACGGCACCCGCTGCACGCCGTCGAGCCCCGCGCGGATGTAGGCGTTGGCCGCCGCGGCGATGACCTTCGTGGCGTCGGAGTCGGCCGGACCGCCGTGCGGGGGGTTGTACTTGAAGCCGCCGTCAGAGGGCGGGTTGTGCGAGGGCGTGACGACGATGCCGTCGGCGAGCCCCCGCCCACCGGGCATGTCGGAGACGCCCGACACCTTTCCGCGGTTCGCCACGAGGATGGCGTGCGACACGGCCGGCGTCGGCGTGTACCGGTCGGCGGCGTCGACGAGCACGGTGACGTCGTTCGCGACGAGGACCTCGAGCGCGCTCGACCACGCCGGCTCCGAGAGCCCGTGCGTGTCGCGGCCGATGAACAGCGGTCCGTCGTAGCCCTGGTCGCGGCGGTAGTCGCAGATCGCCTGGGTCGTCGCAAGGATGTGCGCCTCGTTGAACGAGGTCTTCAGGCTCGACCCGCGGTGCCCGGACGTCCCGAAGACCACCTGCTCGTCGAGGTTCTCGGGGTCCGGGTCGCGCGTGTAGTACGCGGTGACCAGCGCCGCGACGTCGACGAGGTCGGAGGGCTGGGCGAGCTGTCCGGCGCGCGATGAGGTCATGTCCCCGATCCTCGCAGAGCCCACCGCCGGCGGTACAGGAGGCGTGTTCCGAAGGTCACACCCGAATATGCCCCCAGGGGTACCCAAGACCTACTACTGGGTGTAGTAATAGAGCATGAACACCACGAAGAACCTGGTCGTCCTCGGTGCGGGAACTGCGGGGACGATGATCGTCAACAAGCTCCGCCGCCGCCTCCGCGCGGACGAGTGGTCGATCACCGTCGTCGACAAGGACGACGTGCACGACTACCAGCCCGGATACCTCTTCATCCCCTTCGGCCTCAACGCCCCCGACCAGATCCGCAAGACGACTCGGCGCTTCGTGCACGACGGCGTCCAGCTCGTCATGGCCGAGATCGAGCGCGTCGACACCACCGCGCACGAGGTCCGCCTCGCCAGTGGCCGGGTCCTGCCCTACGACCAGCTCGTCATCGCGACGGGGACCACGCCGCGCCCCGACCAGACCGAGGGCACCCTGGGCCCGCAGTGGCACAAGGAGGTCGGCGAGTTCTACACGTACGACGGTGCGGTGGCCCTGCGCGACCAGCTCGACCGGTTCACCGGCGGCCGGCTCGTCGTCCACATCACCGAGCTGCCGATCAAGTGCCCCGTCGCGCCCCTGGAGTTCACCTTCCTCGCCGACGACTGGCTGCGCCAGCGGGGCCTGCGCGAGCAGACCGAGCTCGTCTTCGTGACCCCGCTCGACGGCGCGTTCACCAAGCCCGTCGCGAGCCGCACCCTCGGTGGCCTGCTCGAGGAGAAGGGCATCACCGTCGAGCCCGACTTCATGGTCGAGCGGATCGACCAGGACCGCAAGGTCCTCGTCTCCTTCGACGAGCGCGAGGTGGCCTACGACCAGCTCGTCACGGTCCCGCTCAACATGGGCGCCGACTTCGTCGCGGCCTCCGGGCTCGGGGACGAGCTCAACTACGTCCCGGTCGACAAGCACACGTTCCTCGCCGACGGCCTCGACGACGTCTTCGCCCTCGGGGACGCGAGCAACATCCCCACGAGCAAGGCGGGTTCGGTCGCCCACTTCTCGGTGGACGTCTTCGTCGACAACTTCCTCGAGCACATCGCCGGCCGCCCGATGACCCACAGCTTCGACGGACACGCGAACTGCTTCGTCGAGTCGGGTCACGGCAAGGCCCTCCTCCTCGACTTCAACTACGACACCGAGCCGCTCACCGGAACCTTCCCCCTCCCCAAGGTCGGTCCGATGACCCTCCTCGGCGAGTCCCGGGCCAACCACCTCGGGAAGCTCGCGTTCCGCCACATCTACTGGAACGCCCTCCTTCCCGGCCGCCCGCTCGGCCTGCCGGCCGAGATGTCGATGTCCGGCAAGAACCCCGCCTGAACCACCCCCGAAAGGACGACACACCATGACCGCCACGACGATCGCCGGCTACCAGGTCGAGGTCAACGACGAGGGCTTCCTCACCCAGCCCGACCAGTGGACCGAGGAGCTGGCCCAGGAGCTCGCCAAGCTCATCGGGCTCGAGCTCACCGACGCGCACTGGACGATCATCCAGTTCCTCCGGGAGGACTACGCCGCCCAGGGCGAGACGGCCACGCTGCGCCGGGTCTCGACCCAGACCGGCACCCCCGTCAAGTCGCTCTTCGCGCTCTTCCCCGGCAAGCCGGCGAAGAAGATGGCGTACGTCTCCGGGCTGCCGAAGCCCAAGGGCTGCGTCTGACCTCCGACCCCACCCGCCACGACCAGCTCCAGGAGAGTGTCATGACCAGCACCACCGAGACCGCCCCCGCGGTCGTCCCCTCGTTCGACGAGCCGGAGGGTTCGGGCCGCAAGCTCGCCATCATCTGCTCCAAGGGCAACCTCGACATGGCCTACCCCGGCCTCATCCTCGCGAACGCCGCCGTCGGCGAGGGCGTCGAGACGCACATGTTCTTCACCTTCTGGGGCTTCGACATGATCATGAAGGAGACGATGGACGACCTGAAGTTCAGCTTCGTCGGCAACACCGCGATGCACCCGCCCGGCCACTCCGGCATGGGTGTGCACCACATGCTCGGCGCCCTCCCCGGCGCGACGAACATGGCGACGAAGATGATGAAGAAGCAGATCGCCGACCTCGACGTCCCCGAGGTCCCCGAGTTCCTCGAGATGCTCGTCGGCTCCGGGGTCCACCTGTGGGCGTGCCGGATGTCGGCTGACATGAACCACGTCGGGGAGGACGACCTCTACGACGGCGTCGAGGCGATCATCTCGGCGAGCGACTTCATCGAGATCACGGACGGCGCGCAGCTGCTCTTCATCTGAGCCCGCTGCGCGAGCGACCCGGTGGGACCGGTCCCCGCCGGGTCGCGTCGCCTGCCGACACGGTGACCCGTCAGGCGAACCAGCCGCCGGGCGCGATCTCCCGGCCCATCCGCGGCACGTACTGGTCGAAGTAGACCCGGGAGGTCAGCTCGCGGCGCGAGCGGACCCCGGCCTTGTCGAAGATCGACTTGAGGTGGTCCTGGACCGTCCAGGTCGACAGGTGCAGGGTGGCCGCGATCTCACGGGTGTCGACGCCCTGGAGCACGAGCTGGGTCACGTCGCGCTCCCGCGGGGTCAGCCCGAAGGCCGCGACGACGAGGCCGACGATCTCCGGCGGCCGGGCCTCCTCGATGGTCACGGCCACCTCGCCGGAGCTGCCGTCCCGACCGACGAGCGGTGCCGCGTGGAGCACGAGCCACATCCCGCTGCCACCCCGGATGCGGCTGCGCGGCGGCTCCGGGACCTCGCCGCGCCCGTAGCGCCGCGCGGCCCCGACGAGGGCGTACAGCGGGACGAGCGGGTTGCCGCCCACCGCGCCGCGGCGCAGGTCCTCGAGGCGCTCCTGGGTGCCGTGGGTCATCCGGACGATCTCGTCGGCCGCGTCGACGATGACGACCCCGGGGCCGCCCGCGCGGGGCGGGGTGGGTGCGTCGGCGAGCCGTGCGAGCAGTCCCGTGCGCACGCCGCGGGCGAACGGGGTCGAGAGCGAGGCGAGGAACTCGACCTCGTCGGGACCGAAGGGCTCGGTGTCGGTGCCGCGGAACAGGGCGAGGGCACCCCAGGCGAGCCCGTCGTCCCGGAAGGACATCCGGGCCTCGTCGGCGAAGCCGAAGTGGGGGCGCATGAAGCTGGCCATGCGGTGCGACCGCTCCACGTCGCCGCCGGTCGCGAGGTGGACGCCCGCCGCCGGGACCTCGGCACGGGAGAGCTCGGTGAAGGCGGTGGGCTCGACCGTGCCGTACTCCAGCGCCCCGAACTCGAGGTCGTGGCTGTCGACGCCGGCGAGCTGCCCGTACTTGTAGGCGCTCGTGAGGAGGACGGTGCCGGGGTCGTGGGTCCCGACGCAGGCGGCGTCCCACCAGACGGCCCGGCGGAGCGAGTCGACCGCCTCCTCGAGGAACTCGCCGAGGGTGAGGCCGGCCCGCGCGACGACGTCGACGTCCTGGCGCACCCGCGCCGCGGTGAGTCCCCTGGCCATCCTCCGAGTATGGGACCCGGCGCCCGGGCCGTACATCCCAGTTTCGTGGGGGAGGGCA
Organism: uncultured Actinomycetota bacterium; assembly: GCA_963709785.1. GTDB lineage: Bacteria > Actinomycetota > Actinomycetes > Actinomycetales > Dermatophilaceae > Phycicoccus. The sequence continues at coordinate 7,012 of CAVPXT010000012.1, forward strand.
CCCCCAGACCTCCGGGGCGCGAGGTCCCCACGTCCCGGGGATGGTGGGCGGCCGGGTCCGGCGCGGACCGTGGTCGTCATCGCCCGGGGGTGCACCCGGGCCGACCACCACCCTCGAGAGGACCTCCGATGACCGCCACGACCCCCGCGCCGGACGCCACCGCCCCGGTGTCCGGGCTGCCCGGCCCCACCGCGCTGCACGACCTCCGCTCCCGGTGCGAGGTCCACCTCCCCGGCGACCCCGGGTACGACACGGCCCGCACTCCCTGGAACCTGGCCGTCCAGCTGCGCCCCGAGGCCGTCGCCCTCCCGCGCACCGTCGACGAGGTCGTCGACGTGGTCCGGGCCGCGACCGCCGCCGGCCTGCGGCTGGCACCGCAGACGACCGGTCACGGTGCCGGCCCGCTCGGGGAGCACGGACTCGCCGGGGCCGTCCTCGTCAGGCTCTCGGCCCTCACCGGCGTGACGGTCGACCCGCAGCGCCGCACGGCGTGGGTGCTCGGCGGGACGACGTGGGGCACGGTCGTCGAGGCGGCCGCCGCGCACGGCCTGACCGCGGCGCACGGGAGCGCCCCCGACGTCGGCGTGGTCGGGTACCTCCTCGGCGGCGGGCTGTCGTTCTACGGGCGCCGGCACGGCCTCGCCGTCAACACCGTCCGCGCGGTCGAGGTCGTCCTCCCGGACGGGACGCTCCGCCGGGTGGACGCGGACGACGAGGAGCTGTTCTACGCCGTACGCGGTGGGGGCGCCTCGCTCGGCGTCGTCGTCGCCGTCGAGATCGACCTCCTGCCCTACGCCGACGTCGTCGCGGGGATGCTCCTCTGGGACCGCGAGCGCTCGCCCGAGGTGCTGCGCGCCTGGCGCGACTGGACCACGACGGTGCCCGAGTCGGTGACCACCTCGTTGCGCGTCATGAGCTTCCCGCCCCTGCCCGAGCTGCCGCCGTTCCTCTCCGGTCGGGACGTGGTCGTCGTCGACGGCGCGGTCCTCGAGGACGACGACCGGGCCGCGGAGCTGCTCGCCCCGCTGCGGGCGCTCGCACCGGAGGTCGACACGATGGGCCGGATGCCGGCCGCCGGGCTCCTCGCCGTGCACATGGACCCGCCCACCCCGGTGCCCGTGGTCGGTGACCACGCCCTGCTCGGACCGCTCGACGACGCCGCGCTCGAGGCGTTCCTCGGGCAGGTGGGGCCCGGGACCCGCTCGGGCCTGATGTTCGCCGAGCTGCGCCAGCTCGGGGGAGCGCTGGCGCGGGGCCCGGAGGGGGCGGGCGCGCTCGCGGCCGTCGCGGCCGACCACGCGCTGTTCGCCGTCGCCGTCGCCCCGGACCCCGCGGCCGTCGTGGCGGGTCGGGCGGCCGCCTTCGCCGTCGTCCGGGCCCTGGCGCCGTGGGCGGTGCCGACCCTCCTGCCCACCTTCACCGAGCACCGGGTGGACCCGGCCCGCTTCCACGCCCCCGAGGTGCTGGCCCGCCTGGACGCGACTCGGGAGCGGCTCGACCCGGGCCGGACCGTGCTCGCGGCGCACGGGGTCTGACGTCGGCGCGTCGGTCGTGGGTCAGCCGTTCAGCGGTTCAGGGGTTCAGAGGTTCAGCTCGGTGACCGGCTTCTCCGTGCCGGGGACCGGCACGAGGTAGAGGGTCGAGAGCCGGGCGACCCGGACGGAGACCGAGAAGGGCTGGTCGTTCCACGGGGCCGCCTCGGCCTCGAGGACGGCGCCGGCCTGGCTCGGCGAGCTCGCCTCGTCGTAGCCGCTCGTGTCGAGGACGACCTCCCACTGCCCGGAGCGGGGCACGCCGAGGCGCACCCACTCCTTGTCCTCGCCGCTGTTGTTGACGACGGTGGCGACGACGTCACCCGTCCCGTCGGCGCGCTCGTGGCGCAGGTACGACAGCAGGTTGCCCGTGTTGTCGTCGGCGTCGAGCCAGCGGAAGCCCGCCGGCTGGGCGTCCAGGGCCCACAGCGCCGGGTGCTCGCGGTACAGCGTGTTGAGCTGCTTGACGAGGTTGTGCACCCGGTAGTGCGCGGCGTGGTCGAGCAGCCACCACTCGAGGGAGCGACCGTCGGCCCACTCCTGCGGCTGGGCGAACTCGCAGCCCATGAAGAGCAGCTGCTTGCCCGGGTGGCTCCACATGTACGCGAGGAAGGACCGGAGCGTCGCCAGCTGCTCGGGACGGTCGCCGGGGATCTTCGTGAGCAGCGAGCCCTTGCCGTGGACGACCTCGTCGTGGCTGATCGGGAGCACGAAGTTCTCGCTGAACGCGTACATCAGCGAGAAGGTGAGCAGGTTGTGGTGGTACTGGCGGTGGACCGGCTCCTCCTGCAGGTAGCGGAGCGTGTCGTTCATCCAGCCCATGTTCCACTTCAGCCCGAAGCCCAGCCCGCCGGTGCTCGTCGGCTTCGTGACGCCCGGCCACGAGGTCGACTCCTCGGCGATGGTGACGATGCCGGGGACGCGCTTGTAGGCCGTCGCGTTCGCCTCCTGGAGCAGCCCGATCGCCTCGAGGTGCTCGCGGCCCCCGTGGACGTTCGGGATCCACTCGCCGTCGCGGCGGGAGTAGTCGAGGTAGAGCATCGAGGCCACGGCGTCGACCCGCAGGCCGTCGATGTGGAACTCCTCGAGCCAGTAGATGGCGTTGGCGACGAGGAAGTTGCGCACCTCGAGCCGACCGAAGTCGAAGACGTGCGTGCCCCAGTCGGGCTGGTCACCGCGTCGCGGGTCCGGGTGCTCGTAGAGCGGCAGGCCGTCGAAGCGGGCGAGGGCGAACTCGTCGCGGGGGAAGTGGCCGGGAACCCAGTCGAGGAGGACGCCGATGCCGGCCCGGTGGAGGGCGTCGACGAGGTACTTGAACTCGTCGGGAGTGCCGAAGCGGGCGGTCGGCGCGTAGTAGCCGGTCACCTGGTAGCCCCACGACGGCCCGTACGGGTGCTCCATGACCGGGAGCAGCTCGACGTGGGTGAACCCGAGGTCGGAGACGTAGTTGACGAGGTGCTCGGCCATCTCGGTGTAGGTCAGGCCCTGCCGCCACGAGCCGAGGTGCACCTCGTAGACGCTCATCGGGCCCTCGTGCGGGTTGCCCGTGGCGCGCTCGGTCATCCACTCCGTGTCGGCCCACTCGTGGGTGGAGTGGTCGACGACGGAGCCGGTCCGCGGCGGGCACTCGGTACGCCGGGCCATCGGGTCGGCCTTGGTGCGCACGACGTCGTCGGCCCCGCGGATCTCGTACTTGTAGACATCGCCGACCCCGACGCCGGGCACGAAGAGCTCCCAGACGCCGCTCGAGCCGACCATCCGCATCGGGTGCACCCGGCCGTCCCAGCCGTTGAAGTCGCCGACGACGCGGACGGCCTTGGCCCGCGGCGCCCAGACGGCGAACGACACGCCGCTCACGGGACCCATCGGTCCGTCGTACTCACGGACGCGGGCGCCGAGCACGGTCCACAGCTGCTCGTGACGCCCCTCGCCGACGAGGTGGAGGTCGACCTCGCCGAGGGTGGGAGCGAAGCGGTACGGGTCGTCCTGCTCGTGCTCGATGCCGTCGCCCCACGCGACGAGCAGGCGGTAGTCCATGGTCCGGGTGGCGTCGGCACGCACACCGGTCCACACCCCCTCGGCCTCGTGGGCGAGCTCGAGGTGCTCGCCGTCCTCGAAGCGCACCCGGACCGAGTCGGCCATCGGCCGCACGACCCGGATGCGGAGCCCGCCCGGTTCGAGGTGCTGGCCGAGCAGGTCGTGCGGCTGCTGGTGGCGGCCCTGGACGAGGGCGGTGATGGCGCCCCCGACCTCGGGGCTGGGAGTGGCGGTCACGAGAGATCTCCTTGCGAGGGGGCGGGGGAGAAGCGGTCGGTGAGGCGTCGGACGGCCCCGAGGGGGATGGCGACCCACGCGGGACGGTTGCGGGCCTCGTAGACGACCTCGTAGAGGGCCTTGTCGAGCTCGAAGGCCGCGAGGACGGCGAGGCGGTCACGGGGGTCCTCGCCGGCTGCTGCCGCGTAGCCGTCGAGGAAGGCCTCCTGGGTGGCGGCGACCCAGGTGCGCGCCGAGTGCCCGACGACCTGCTCGCGCGTGCCCCCGACGTAGTCGACGCTGCGGAGCATCCCGGCGACGTCGCGCAGCGGCTGGTCGGGGAGGGAGCGCTCGTCGAGGGCGCGCAGGGGCTCACCCTCGAAGTCGAGGAGCACCCAGCCTCGCTCGGCCGAGTACAGCACCTGCCCGAGGTGGTAGTCGCCGTGGATGCGCTGGAGGTCCGGCCACTCGGCGGCCCCGGCCGCAGCCAGCACGGACTCGACCGCCGCGCGGGTGTCGCCGAGCTCGGGGACGGCGTCGACGGCGGCGTCGAAGCGGGTGCGCATCCCGGCGAGGATGGCGTCGACCTGTTCGGGGCGGGTGGGGGTGGCGCCGAGGACGTCCGCGAGGACGCGGTGGACCTCGGCCGTGGCGGCGCCGAGCTCGCGGGCGGCATCCGTGAAGACCGTGCCCTCCTCGGCGGCCCGCAGCGCGACCCGCCAGGCGTCCTCGACGCCCGGCAGGAACTCCTGGACGAAGGCGAGGTGGCCGGTGGCGGGCCGGTCGCCCTCGGGCGTCGGGTGCGGCCAGGCGCCGGTGACGGCACCGACGACCGCCGGGACGCGCCGCGAGCCGGCGTCGACGAGGGCGCCCTGGAGCACGACGTCGGGGTTCTCTCCCGGGGAGAGCATCCGGAACACCTTGACGATGAGGGGCAGGTGGGCGCCGTCCTCGGCCTCGGTGTCGAGGATGACGGAGGTGTTCGACTGTTCGCCGGTGAGGACCCGCGACGAGCGGACCCGGACCTGCGTCGTCCAGCTCGGCTGCGGCACACCGGCGACGGAGTCCTCGACGGCGTCGGACTCGGCCGAGGACGCCGCCGGGACACGACCCTGGACGAGCTCGAGCAGCTGGGTGGCGTACACGGGGTCGTGGGGGGCGTCGTAGACCCAGCGTCGACCGAGGACCGAGTGCTCCATCGTGCCGACGAGTGCGTGGTCCGCCGACGCGAGCGGCTCGCCCCGGTAGGTGAGCGGGACCTGGTAGACGACCGTCTCGTCGCCCGACTCGTCGGCGACGACGAGCGTCTCGACGCCCACCTCCCCGGCGGGGTCGTCGAGCCGCCACGTCGCGAGCCGACGCAGGTGGGGCCGACGGCCCTTCGAGGCGTACCAGCGCTGGCTCCCCATCCACTCCTCGAGCAGCTCGAGCTTGCCCGGGGTGAGGGAGGCGCCCCTGTGGATCTCAGCCATGCTCACCGCCGACCGGCGGGTCCACGGCGAGCCAGAAGAAGTCCCGCGACCCGAGGGTGACGCTCAGCGTGCCGTCCGGCCCGACGTCCGGGAACCCGGTGCCGCCGAAGAGGTCTCGGGTCTGCCACCCCGCGAGCTCCCCGGGGAGCGTGATGGTGGTGGCCTGCGGCCTGGCGGAGAGGTTGTTGATGCACAGCACCGCACGTGCCGAACGGTCCTCGATGTCGCGGTCGCGGCGGTCGATGCGGGTGTAGGCGAGCACGCGGTCGTGCGTGGAGTCGCAGACGTCGAAGTCGCCGAGGCCGAAGACCGGGTGCTCGCGGCGCACGGCGAGCATGCCGCGCACCCAGTGCAGGCGCGAGGAGCCCGAGGCCATCTGCGCCTCGACGTTGACGTGGTTGTGGTGGTAGACGAGCGACTGGATGACCGGCAGGTAGAGCTTGCCGGGGTCGGCGGTGGAGAACCCCGCGTTGCGGTCGGGCGTCCACTGCATCGGGGTGCGGACGGCGTCGCGGTCCTCGAGCCAGATGTTGTCACCCATGCCGATCTCGTCGCCGTAGTACAGGCACGGCGAGCCGGGCAGCGAGAGCAGCAGTGCGTGGATCAGCTCGTACTCGGGGCGGCTGTTGTCGAGCAGCGGGGCGAGCCGGCGCCGGATGCCGACGTTGGCCCGCATCCGCGGGTCAGGGGCGTACCAGCCGTACATGGCGGCCCGCTGCTCCGGTGTGACCATCTCGAGGGTCAGCTCGTCGTGGTTGCGCAGGAAGGTGCCCCACTGCGTGCCCGGCGGGATCGCCGGGGTGTCGGCGAGGACGTCGATGATCGGGGCCGCGGTCTCCTCGCGCAGCGCGTAGTAGAGCATCGGCATGACGGGGAAGTGGAAGCACATCTGGCACTCGGGGGCGTCCTCGGTGCCGTAGTAGTCGACGACGTCCTGCGGCGGCTGGTTGGCCTCGGCGATGAGGATGCGGCCCGGGTACTCGGCGTCGACCATCGCGCGCAGGCTCGCGAGGAACTCGTGCGTCCTCGGGTGGTTCTCGCAGTTGTGCCCCTCCTCCTCGAAGAGGTAGGGGACGGCGTCGAGCCGGAACCCGTCGATGCCCATGTCCATCCAGAACCGCACGACGTCGTAGATCGCCTCGTGGACGGCCGGGTTCTCGAAGTTGAGGTCGGGCTGGTGGCTGAAGAACCGGTGCCAGAAGAACTGCCGGCGGATCGGGTCGAAGGTCCAGTTCGAGGTCTCGGTGTCGATGAAGATGATCCGCGCGTCGGTGTACTTGTCGTCGGTGTCGGACCACACGTAGAAGTCGCCGTACGGGCCCTCCGGGTCGCTGCGCGAGGCCTGGAACCACGGGTGCTGGTCGCTCGTGTGGTTCATCACGAGGTCGGTGACGATGCGGATGCCGCGGGCGTGGGCCTGCGTGATGAGCTCGCGGAACTCCGGGAGGGTCCCGAACTCGGGCAGCACCTGGGTGTAGTCCGAGATGTCGTAGCCGCCGTCGCGCAGCGGGCTCGCGTAGAACGGCGGCAGCCACAGGCAGTCGACGCCGAGCCACTGGAGGTAGTCGAGCCGGTTGATGATGCCCGCGAAGTCGCCCTCGCCGGAGCCGGTGGAGTCGCCGAAGGCGCGCACGAGCACCTCGTAGAAGACGGCCGTGCGGAACCACTCGGGGTCGTGCCGCAGGCCCGGCTGGTTCATGCCCAGGCCGGGCATGCTGTGGCCCATGCCGGGGATGACGCTCACCAGGGCCTCCTCAGGGACACGATGTGGCACGGTTCGACCTCGGGGCCGAGCCGGACGTAGACGTCGCGCTGCCAGACCCAGCGCTGGTCGCTCAGGAGGTCGTGGGCCTCGATGGAGTCGCCGGGGTCGAAGCCGAGCGCCGCCATGTCGATCCGGAGCGTCGTGGCGCGCGTGGAGTGCGGGTCGAGGTTCGCGACGACGAGCACGAGGTCGTCGGTGCCGTCGGCCAGGGTGCGGCGCTTGGAGTACGCGACGAAGTTCTCGTCGTCGACGTCGTGGAAGCGGATGTTCCGGAGCCGGTGCAGGGCCGGGTGCTCGCGGCGGATCTCGTTGAGCCGGGTGAGCCAGCCCGCCAGCGACTGGCCCTCCTGGGCCCCGCCGGGCTCGTAGTCGGCCCAGCGGCGGTCCTTGAACTCGTACTTCTCGTTGTCGATCTGCTCCTCGGCGCCCGGGCGCGCGACGTGTTCCATCAGCTCGTAGCCGGCGTAGATGCCGTACGTCGGCACGAGGGTCGCCGCGAGGGCGGACCGGACCTTCCACGCAGCCGGGCCACCGAACTGCATGTAGGGCGTGAGGATGTCGTGCGTCGTGGGCCAGAACGAGGGCCTCATGTACGCGGCGGCCTCGCCCGACAGCTCGGTGAGGTACTCCTCGATCTCCTCGGCGGTGTTGCGCCAGGCGTAGTAGGTGTAGCTCTGCTGGAAGCCGACCTTGCCGAGCGTGTGCATCATCGCGGGCTTGGTGAACGCCTCTGCGAGCCAGACGACCTCGGGGTGGTCCTCCGCGACGTCGGCGATGAGCCACTGCCAGAACTCGACCGGCTTGGTGTGCGGGTTGTCGACGCGGAAGATCTTCACGCCGTGGTCGATCCACACCTGGACCACCCGGCGGACCTCGGCGTAGATGCCGGCGGGGTCGTTGTCGAAGTTGACCGGGTAGATGTCCTGGTACTTCTTCGGGGGGTTCTCGGCGTACGCGATCGTGCCGTCGGCCCGGGTGGTGAACCACTCGGGGTGCTCGGCGACCCACGGGTGGTCGGGGGAGCACTGGAGGGCGAGGTCCATCGCGACCTCCATCCCCAGCCGCTCGGCCTCGGCGACGAACGCGTCGAAGTCGTCGAAGTCGCCGAGCTCGGGGTGGATCGCGTCGTGGCCGCCGTCCGGCGACCCGATGGCGTAGGGGCTGCCGGGGTCCTCGGGCCGGGCGTCGAGGGTGTTGTTCGGGCCCTTCTTCGCGGCCTGGCCGATCGGGTGGATCGGGGTGAGGTAGACGACGTCGAAGCCCATCCCGGCGATGGCGGGGAGCCGCTCGGCGGCCGTGCGCAGCGTGCCGCCGACCCAGCGGTGCTCGGCCGCGTCGTAGCGGGCGCCCTCACTGCGCGGGAACAGCTCGTACCAGGCCCCGACGAGGGCACGCTCGCGCTCGACGAGGAGGGCGTACTCGCGCGTCGGGGAGAGCATGTCGCGCAGCGGGCGCTCGCCGAGCTCGTCCTCGACCGCGGCGTCGGTACCCGCCTTGAGCCGCACGACGGCTGGCCGGGTGGTGTCGCGCAGCGTCGTGACGGCGTCGACGAGGACCTGCTCCTGCTCGGCGGTCCGGTCGACCTCGTCGACGGCCCGCTCGAGGACGCGGGCGCCCTCCTCGAGCATCATCTCGGTGTCGACGTCGGCCTGCACCTTGATCGTCGCGTCGTGCCCCCACGTGCCGTAGGGGTCCGACCAGCCCTCGACGCGGTAGGACCACCAGCCGGTGCGGTCGGCGGCGACGCGGGTGACCCACGTGTTGAGGCCGGGGTTGGTGCACGTCATCGGCAGGTGCCGGGCGACGCCGTCGGGGTCGGTGAGGACGAGCGTCGCGTTGACCGCGTCGTGGCCCTCGCGGAACACGGTGGCCACCACCTCGAACTCCTCGTCGACGACGGCCTTGGCGGGCCGGTCGCCGTGGTCGACGACCGGTCTGACGTCGAGGACGGGGATCCGTCCGATGGGAACCTGCGGAGGGGCGGTGTGGGGGGCGTCACTCACCTCACCGAACCTACACGGACAGCCGTGGACCTCGCAGGCCCGGCTCCACCGTTCGACGCTGCTCAGGCGTGCCAGATCCGGTCGAGGTAGTCGCGCATCGAGCGGTCCGAGGAGAAGTAGCCCGACCGCGCGACGTTGAGGATCGCCGACCGCGACCACGCGTCCTGGTCGGCGTACGCGGCGTCGACCCGGGCCTGGGCCTCGAGGTAGGACTGGAAGTCGGCCAGGGCCATGAACGAGTCCTGGTGGAGCAGGTTGTCGATGACCGGTGCGACGGCCTGGCGGTCACCGCCGGTGAAGTGGCCGCTCGCCAGCAGGTCGATCGTGCTGCGCAGCCGCGGGTTGGAGGCGTAGTGGTCCGAGGGCGTGTACCCGCGGGCCGCCAGGTCGGCGACCTCCGGCTCGCTCATCCCGAACAGGAAGAAGTGGTCGTCGCCGACGAGGCGCCGGATCTCGACGTTGGCGCCGTCGTCGGTACCGATGGTCAGCGCGCCGTTGAGGGCGAACTTCATGTTGCCGGTCCCGGAGGCCTCCTTGCCCGCCAGCGAGATCTGCTCGGAGAGGTCGGCCGCGGGGATGAGCTTCTCGGCGAGCGTCACGTTGTAGTTCGCGGGGAAGGCGACCGAGAGCCGGCCCGCGACGAGCGGGTCGGCGTTGACGACACGGGCGACCGAGTTGATGAGGAAGATGGTCTCCTTCGCCAGGTGGTAGCCCGGGGCCGCCTTCGCGCCGAAGACGAAGGTCCGGGGCGTCACCTCGTCGGCGGGGACGCGGCCGGAGACGATGTCGTCGTACATCGAGACGATGTGGAGCAGCTTGAGGCTCTGGCGCTTGTACTCGTGCAGGCGCTTGACCATGACGTCGAGCATCGCCTCGCGGGGCAGGTCGAGCCCGTCGCGCACGACGAGGAGCTCGTGCAGGCGCTCCTTGTTCGCCTGCTTGACCCGGCGGAACTCCTCACGGAAGCCGGCGTCGTCGGCGTACGGCTCGAGGTCGCGCAGCCGGTCCAGGTCGGTGACCCAGCCCTCGCCGATGGTGTCGGTGACGAGGTCGGACAGCTTGCGGTTCGCGAGCCGCACGAACCGGCGCGGCGTGATGCCGTTCGTGACGTTGGTGAACTTCTCCGGCCACAGCCTCGAGAAGTCCGGCAGGACCTTGTCGCGCAGGAGCTGGCTGTGCAGCTCGGCGACGCCGTTGACCTTCGAGCCCGCGACCGTCGCGAGGTAGGCCATCCGGACCGCGCGCTGCGGGTACTCGGCGATGATCGACATCCGCCGGGCGAGCATCTCGTCGCCCGGGAACGCCTCGCGCACCTCCTCGAGGAACTCCTCGTTGATGCGGTAGATGATCTCGAGGTGCCGGGGCAGCAGCCGGCCCAGCAGCTCGGCGGACCAGACCTCCAGGGCCTCCGGCAGCAGCGTGTGGCACGTGTACGCGAAGCACTGCTTCGTGACCTCCCAGGCCTCGTCCCACTCGAAGCCCTTGCGGTCGACGAGGATCCGCATCAGCTCGGGGATGGCGATGACCGGGTGGGTGTCGTTGAGCTGGAAGATGATCCGCTCGGGGAGCCGGCGCAGGTCGAAGTCGGCCGGCAGCGTGTTGTCGATGAAGTCGTGGAGCGAGCACGCGACGAAGAAGTACTGCTGCTGGAGGCGCAGCTCCTTGCCCTGCGGCGTGGAGTCCTCGGGGTAGAGGACCTTCGAGATGTTCTCGGCGAAGGTCTGGGCGCGCACGGCCTCGGCGTAGTCGCCCGAGTTGAAGATCTGGAGGTCGAACGCCTGGGTCGCCTTGGCGCTCCACAGCCGCAGGGTGTTGACGACGCCGTTCCGGTGGCCGGGGACCATGTAGTGGTACGGCACCCCCATGACCTCCCAGTCGGGGAGCCACCGGGTGTGCTCGTGGCCGTCCACGTCGGTCCCGGTCTCGGTGCGCCCGCCGAAGCTGACCCTCACCTGGCGCTCGGGGTGCGGGAACTCCCAGGGGCTGCCGAGGGAGAGCCACGAGTCGGGCACCTCGACCTGGCGGTCGTCCTCGAAGGTCTGCCGGAAGATGCCGTACTCGTAGCGGATGCCGTAGCCGATGCAGCGCACGTCCATCGTCGCGAGGGAGTCGACGAAGCACGCCGCGAGCCGGCCGAGGCCCCCGTTGCCGAGGCCCGGCTCGACCTCCTGGGCCCGCAGCGTCGAGATGTCGATGCCGCACTGGGTCATCGCCACCTCGGCGATGTCCTGGAGGTTCGTCGCGAGGAGGTTGTTGCCGAGCTGGCGACCGAGGAGGTACTCGGCCGAGAGGTAGCCGATCGTCTTCTGCTGCGACTGCCGCCGCCGCGCACCGGTCTCGAGCCAGTCGGCCATGAGGTAGCGGCGGACCGTGCGGGCGAGCGCGAGGTACTGGTCGTTGACCGAGGAGCGCGACAGGAGCACGCCCTGCCCGTAGTTGAGCTCGGCGAGGAACTCCGCGACGAAGCCGTCGACGGTGGCCGGCGGCTGCACGACCGGGCCGGAGGCCATGGGGTGGCTGGTCCGGAAGGCGGGGCCGATCTGCCGGGCGTCCATCGAGGGGGACTCGTCGGAGACGACGGCAGCGGTGTGGTCGGTTTCGGTCATCGGGACTCGTCCTTCGGCGGCGAGGGTTCGGAGAGGGCGCAGCGACGACGGTGCGCAGGACAGGCTACGCACATCGGGACCGGCGAGCCCGCCGGTCCGTGTCCGTCAGGGGCAGGTGGCTCTGACGAGGCGCTGACGGGTGAGGTCGGCGACCGACCGGCAGCCGGTGAGCGCCATCGTCAGGTCGAGCTCGGCGAGGAGGTTGCGGAGCACCTCCGCGACGCCCTCCTGGCCGGCGAGCGCGAGGCCGTAGACGTGGGGGCGCCCGATCCCGACGGCGGTCGCGCCCAGCGCGAGGGCCACGAGGGCGTCGGCGCCCGTGCGGACGCCGGAGTCGAAGACCACCGGCGTGGTCGAGCCCCGGGAACGCAGCGCGTCGACGACGCCGGGGAGGGCGTCGAGCGCGCCGACCGAGCGGTCGACCTGGCGGCCCCCGTGGTTCGAGACCCAGACGGCGTCGACACCCTCGTCGACGGCACGGGCGGCGTCGTCGGGGTGGAGGATCCCCTTGAGGACGACCGGCAGGCTCGTCATCGTCCGCAGGCGCGAAAGGTCCTCCCACGTGAGCGAGGGGCGGGAGAACACGTCGAGGAAGGTCTCGACGGCCGCCCGCGGCACCGGGGAGGCGACGTTCTCGCGGGTGGAGCCGGGGTGGTTGCGGCTCATCGCGAGGAGGGTGCGCACGGCGGCCGGCGTGGGCCGCGGGGTCGGCTCGGGTCCTGCGGACGGTGCGGCGGCGACCCGCTCCTCGACGAGCCGCCGGAAGACCGGGTCGGAGGTGTACTGCGCGATGCCCTCGCCCCGGGCGAACGGGAGGTGTCCGAGGTCGAGGTCGCGCGGGCGCCAGCCGAGGAAACCGGTGTCGAGCGTGACGACGAGTGCCTCGGCGCCGCAGGCCTCGGCGCGGCCGACGAGGGATGCCGCGAGGTCGTCGTCGCGGCTCCAGTACAGCTGGTACCAGAACCCGCTGCCGCCGAGCGCTGCCGCGACCGCCTCCATCGGCACCGACGCCTGGGTGCTCAGCACGGGCGTGACGCCCTGCGACCGTGCGCCGCGGGCCACCGCGAGGTCGGCGTCGCGGTGGGCCGCCGCGAGCACCCCGACGGGGGAGACGAGGAGCGGGCTCGGGTGCCGGCGCCCCAGGAGCTCGACCGAGAGGTCGCGCTCAGTGGTGTCGACGAGCATCCGGGGGACGACCTGCCACCGGTCGAAGGCGGCCCGGTTGGCGTCCGCCGTGGACTCGCTGCCCGCCGAGCCGGCCACGTACGCGAAGCCTCGGCGCGACATCACCTTCTCGGCGGCGGCCTCGAGGCGCGCGCCGTCGGTGGGCACCGCGGGGCGGCGCCCGAAGGAGCCTGCGCGGTAGATCGCGCCCTGGGCCAGGCGTCCGATGTCGTGAGCCGTCACGACCGCCTGTCTACCCGAAGGTGCCGTCCGGCGGAACCCGACCCGCTGCCCGGCCCCGGTGCACCTAGGGTTCACCCGTGCACCGATTCGTCTGGGCCGCGTGGGGCCTGCTCGTCGTCGTCCTCGACCTGCCCCTCGGCGGGTGGGACGTCCTCCCCGACGCGGTCGGGTACGTGTGGGTGGTCGTCGCGCTCGGCGGCGCCGTCGCGCGGCCGTTCCTCACCGCCCGCGCGGCGGCCGGGACGGGCGTCGTCGTCGCACTCGTCACGGGGACGCCGCTGCTCTACCTCAACGTCGGGGTCGGGATCGTCGCCCTGGTCCTGGACACCCTCGTGCTCGCGGTCGTCGTCCACCAGCTGTGCGAGGGGCTGCTCGAGACGGCCCCGGCCGACGACGAGGAGACGCGGCGCTGGGCGGGCCGCCTGCGCACCGGGGCCTACCTGCTCCTCGGTTTGGGCGTCCTCGCCGTCCTCGGAGCCCTCGTGGGGGTCGGGGCGCTCGTGCTCCTCGGCCGGCTCGCGACGACCGTCGTCGGTGTCCTCACCGTGGTCCTCCTGCAGCGCGTGGCCCGCGCCGGCTGGCTCGCCCGGGGCTGAGCAGGCCCTCGCCGCCGCGCGCGCGAACGGGCCCCCGGACCGACGTGGTCCGGGGGCCCGTTCGACCGGGTGGGCGGTCTCAGCGCAGGTAGGGGATGGCGCGGTCGAGCAGGCCGCGCTCCTTGAGCTCGGCCCGCAGCGGGATCTCGTCGTCGATCCAGCCGCTCTGCTTGATGCCCCAGAACGACGCGTGGTCCGGGCCGTACCCGAGGAGCTGCTGGTGCAGCGGCGAGAGGCCCTTGAACCAGTCGGAGTCCTGGTCGGCGACGGCCTCGTCGAGCGGGCGGATCCAGCGGTAGGTGTAGCCGATGAACATCAGCTTGCGGGTGCGCTCGCTCGTGTTCATCGAGCGGCTGTGCCAGAGGCGGCGGTCGAAGATGAACGCGTCGCCCGGCTCGAGGCAGACCTCGACGGCACCCTCGGGCTCGATGATCGGGTCGCCCGGCTTCTCGGGGCGCCCGGCGAGGGTGTTGTCCTTGTGGCTCCCCGGGATGACCTTGGTGTTGCCGTAGCCCGGCTCGGAGAGGTCGGTGAGGGCGTAGCAGATCTTCGTCATGAACATCGGGCGGACGTCCATGTCGATGTCGGAGTTCTGCCGGTAGCCGTCCTGGTGCCAGTTCCAGAAGGGCGGCTCGTCCTTCGGGGGGTTGACGTCGATGTGGTTGTGGTGGGTGTAGATGTTCCAGCCCATGTTCCCCCAGATGTAGGGGAAGGTCGTCGGCCAGCTGAGCAGCTCGGGGAAGCGCGGGTCCTTGTGGAGCCAGCCCATGACGTGGATCGACCGGTCGGGGCGGAGCTCGCCCGCCGCCTCCTCCTCGGCGTAGATCCGGTCGACGGCGTCCTCGAAGTAGGCGCGGTCCTCCTCGGGGAGGGCCCCCTTGATGACGACGAACCCGTCGCGGTCGTACTGCTCGCGGACGGCTGGGTCGAGCGGCTCGAAGCCCGTGGGGCTGGTCGTGGTCGCGGTCATGCTGGACATGCTCCTCACGTGGTGCCGTCTCCGGCGGGGGCACCCCTCCCGCAGCGGCCCGCACGCTCGCGGACACGCCGTTTCGGCCAGTGTAGGCCGGGCGTGGCGTCTCCTCGGGACCCTGCGCTGTGACTGTCCTGTGAGGTCGCGCAGGGTCGTGGCCCGGGGTCGGAGCCGGTGCTCAGCAGGTCGCGTAGACGTGCATCGACGTCGGGGCCAGGGTCACCCCGTCGCCCGGCTCGGCCGGGGTCGGGGGTCCCGGGCGGTCCTCGGCGCTGTCCCACGCGAGCCGGTAGCCGGCCGGGCCGGCGGGCAGGGTCACCGTGACCGGGTCCGCGGACCCGTTGACGACGACGAGCGCCCCGTCGTCGGCCCCGGGGGGCGGCGCGAGGGCCATCTGGAGCACGCGGGTGCCCTCACCGTGCCAGCGGTCGCCCATCGGGTGGCCGTCGCCGGCGTACCACTGGACGTCCAGGGTGCCGTCCTCGTCGACGGGGCGGCCGGTGAGCCAGACCCGCTGGCGGAGCGAGGGCATCGCACGGCGCAGCGCCAGGAGGTGCCGCGTCGTCGCGAGCAGGTCCTCCTGCCACGGCGCGAGCCGCCAGTCGACCCAGGAGATCTCGTTGTCCTGGCAGTAGGGGTTGTTGTTGCCGCCCTGCGAGCGGCCGAGCTCGTCCCCCGCGGTGAGCATCGGGACCCCGGCCGAGAGGAGCAGCGTCCCGAGCAGGTTGCGCAGCGCCCGGGTGCGCGCGGCGAGGACGGCCGGGTCCTGGGTCGGGCCCTCGACCCCGTGGTTCCAGGAGGAGTTGCCGTTCGAGCCGTCCCGGTTGTCCTCCCCGTTGGCCTCGTTGTGCTTGTGGTCGAAGGACACGAGGTCGGCGAGGGTGAAGCCGTCGTGGGCGGTCACGAAGTTGACCGAGGCGGTCGGGCCGCGGTCCCGCACCCCGAAGAGGTCGCGTGAGCCGGTGAGCCGGGTGGCCAGCTCGCGGGCGTCGTGGCCTCGGTGGCCGTCGGCCTGCGCCCGGACGTCGCCGACCCAGAACCTCCGCACGGTGTCGCGGAAGCGGTCGTTCCACTCGAGGAACGGCGGCGGGAACTGGCCGGTGCGCCAGCCGTGCATCCCGACGTCCCACGGCTCGGCGATGAGCGTCACGCGGGAGAGCACGGGGTCGGTGCGCAGGGCGACGAGGAACGGGTGGTCGGGGTCGTACTCGTCGCCGCGCCCCCGGCCGAGGGCGACGGCGAGGTCGAAGCGGAACCCGTCGACGTGGTACTCCCGCACCCAGTGCCGGAGGCTGTCCAGGACCATCCGGCAGACGACGGGGTGCCGCAGGTCGAGGGTGTTGCCGCAGCCGGTGACGTCGATGTCGCGGCCGCGCTCGTCGAGCCGGTAGTAGGCGCGCTGGTCCAGCCCGCGCCAGGAGAGCGTGGCGCCGGCGCGGCCCTGCTCGGCCGTGTGGTTGTAGACGACGTCGAGGATCACCTCGAGCCCCGCCTCGTGGAGCAGCTTGACCATGCCCTTGACCTCGTCGACCGCGCCCTGCGGGTCGCCGGCCGCGGCGTACGGGGCGTGGGGCGCCATGAAGCCCAGGGTGTTGTAGCCCCAGTGGTTGGTCAGCCCCCGCCGGACGAGGTGCGGCTCGTGCGTGAAGGCGTGGACGGGCAACAGCTCGACGGCCGTGGCGCCGAGCGAGGTGAGGTGCTCGATCGACGCCGGGTGGGCCAGGCCGGCGTAGGTTCCGCGCAGGTGCTCGGGCACCCCCGGGTGGAGCATCGTCTGGTTGCGGACGTGCGCCTCGTAGACGACGGTCTCGCTGCGCGAGTGCCCCGGCGGGCGGTCCTCGCCCCAGTCGAAGGCGTGGTCGACGACCACGCCCCGCGGCACGTTCCCCCGGCTGTCGAGGGTCGAGCGGGCCTCGACGTCGCCCTGCCACGCCGCGTCGACGAGGTGCCCGTACACCTCCGGACCCCACGTCACGCCACCCTCGAGCGCCCCTGCGTAGGGGTCGACGAGCAGCTTCGCCGGGTTGTGCAGCAGGCCGCTCTCGGGCTCCCACGGCCCGTCCACCCGCAGGCCGTAGCGCTGCCCGGCCGCCATGCCCGGGACGAGGCCGAACCACCAGCCGTGGGCCCGCTCCTCGAGCCGGACCCGCCGCTCGCTCTCGCCCGCCGGGTCGTCGGCCTCGAACAGGCACACCTCGACCCCGTCGGCGTGGCCCGCGTAGACCGCCACGTCGGCGCCCCCGGGGACGAGGGTGACGCCGGGCGGGGGAGGGAGGTCGCGGACGGCCGACCCGGGTGGGGTCGGGAGGTACCGGGTCGGCATGCGCCGACCCTAGCCGCCCCCGCGCGGGCGCCGGGGCGACTCGGGTGACGACGCGGCTCGGGCGAGCACGCGGCTCAGGCGCGCAGCGCCCGGGCCAGCTCGGTGACGTGCTCGACGAGCAGCCCCATGTCCTCGTCGGTGTGCGCGAGCGACACGAGCCACTGCTCGTCGAGCCCGGGCGGGGTGAGGATGTTGCGGTTGACGCCCCAGAGCCAGGACAGCTCGGCGAGGGCGAAGTCGGTGGCCTTGTAGTCGCGGTAGTTGCGGACCGGGGTGGTCGACCACGTGACGCAGCCCTTGGTGCCGAGCCCGACGGTGTGCGCCGGGAGGGCGTAGGCGTCGATGACGTCGTCGATCGCCGAGAGCGCGCGGACGTTGATCGCCTCGACCGCGTCGAGCGCCTCCTTCGTGCAGATCTCGTCGACGGCCTTGGCCGCCGCCATGACGAGGGGGTTGCCGTTGTAGGTGCCGAAGTGGGCCATCCGCCCGTCGACGACGACCTCCATCACCTCACGCCTCCCGCCGAACGCGGCAAGGGGGAGTCCGCCGCCGATGCTCTTGGCGAGGGTGATGAGGTCGGGCTGCACCCCGAGCCGCTGGGCGGCGCCCGCGTACCCGGCGGTGAGGCCGGTCTTCACCTCGTCGAAGAGGAGGACGACGCCGTGGCGGTCGCAGGCCTCCCGCACCCCGGCGAGGTAGCCGGCGTCGGGCACGACGATCGAGAGGTTCTCGACGACCGGCTCGATGACCATGACGGCGACGTCGTGGCCGTGCTCGGCGAGGACCGCCTCGAGGCGGTCGAGGTCGTTGTAGGGCACGACGTGGACCGTGCCCGCCTCGACGTCGAAGGGGACCTCGGGGATCGGCGCGTCCGCCGGCCCGATGTCGGCGAGGTCGGGCTTGACCGAGACCTGGAGGGCGTCGTAGCCGCCGTGGTAGCCGCCCTCGATCTTCACGACCGCCTTGCGATGGGTGTAGGCGCGGGCGGCGCGGATCGCGTACATGAGCGACTCGGTGCCGGAGTTGGTGAACCGGACCATGTCCATGCCGAACCGCGCGCAGAACCGCTCGCTCATCTCGGTGGCCTGGGGGGAGGGGGTGACGAACAGCGTCCCGGTCTCGGTGAGGGCGCGCTGGACGTGCTCGACGACCACGGGGTTGAGGTGGCCCACGAGCATCGCGCCGAAGCCCATCGAGAGGTCGAGCATCCGCCGGCCGTCGACGTCGGTGAGCCACGCCCCCCGTGCCGAGGCGACCGAGACGGGGTAGGGGTCCCAGTGCTGGAAGGAGGAGGTGACGCCGAGCGGGAGGGTGTGGCTCGCCCGGATGTTGTGCTCCCCGGAGGCGGGGGTGCTCGCGGCGAAGCGGTCCCACTCCCGGGCGAGGAGGGCCTCGACGCGGGCGGGGTCGACCGGGGTGCTCGCCTCGGGCAGCCGCCGGTACGTGGCCGGGTCGTGGGCCGGGTGGGATCGAGCAGGGGTCTCGGTCGCGGTCATGCGTCGCTCTCCTCGGGTCGTGGTGTGACGGAATCCGTCGCGTGAAAGGGTGTGGGCGCACCATCCCGCGTGTCTGACCCGCAATGTACTACTGGATCCGCCGTCGTGGCGAGTCCTGGGTCGCGGCTGTCCCGGATCGTCACCCCCCGCGACCCGCCCGCGGCCCGCGGCGGTCGATACGGTGGTGACCATGACGGATCCGACCTCCCTGCCCAACTTCCCCCCGCCCGCCGACGAGCACCCGCTGCGCGGCCGCGTCCTCGACGTCCTCGTCGACCTGGGCCTCGCGCCGAACATCGACGGTGACGGCGACGTGGCCTTCTCCGCCAACGAGCAGCAGCTGTTCGTGCGGTGCACCGAGGGCGACGTCGAGATCATGCGGCTCTTCGGCCAGTGGCAGATCCAGGACGAGCTGGCCGGCGACCGGCTCAAGCTGCACGAGACCTGCAACGAGATCAACCTCCACATGAACCACGTGAAGACGGGGCTCGCGGGGTCGACGCTCGTCGTCACCGGGGAGCACGTCGTCACCCCGGGCGCCGACCTCAGCACCCTCACCCAGGTCTCCATCCAGGTGGTCCTCTCCGCGGTGCACCTGTGGCACCAGCGGGTCCTCGGGATCGACCCCGAGACCGGCCAGCCCACCGAGGAGGGGCAGTGACCGACCTCGTCCGCCTCGAGGTGGACGGCGGCATCGGCACCATCCGGCTCGACCGGCCGCCGATGAACGCGCTCAACGCCGAGATCCAGGTGGGGCTCATCGCCGCCTGCCGCGAGGCCGCCGAGCGCGACGACGTCTCCGCCGTCATCGTCTACGGCGGCGAGAAGGTCTTCGCCGCCGGCGCGGACATCAAGGAGATGGAGACGATGTCGTACACCGACATGGTCGACCACTCCGCGCTGCTCCAGGACTTCACCCGGGCGCTCGCCCGCCTGCCGAAGCCGACCGTGGCGGCGGTCACCGGGTACGCGCTCGGTGGGGGCTGCGAGGTCGCACTCGCGTGCGACTGGCGGGTCGCCGCCGACGACGCGAGGCTCGGGCAGCCCGAGATCCTGCTCGGCATCATCCCCGGCGCCGGTGGCACCCAGCGGCTCGCGCGCCTCGTCGGCCCGGCGAAGGCCAAGGACCTCGTGTTCTCCGGTCGCTTCGTCGCGGCCGAGGAGGCGCTCGCCATCGGGCTCGTCGACCGGGTGGTCCCGGCCGCGGACGTGTACGACGCGGCGCGCGAGATGGTCGGCCGGTACGTCGGCGGCCCGTCCTACGCGCTGCGCGCCGCCAAGGAGGCCATCGACCGCGGGGTCGAGGTCGACCTCGAGAGCGGCCTGGAGATCGAGCGGATGCTCTTCTCGGCGCTCTTCGCCACGAAGGACCGCGCCACCGGCATGCGCAGCTTCGTCGAGAAGGGTCCGGGCAAGGCGACCTTCGAGGGCGCCTGAGCCGCGGCTCGTCCGCCCCTCGGGGCCGCTTCACCCCGGAACCCCGCGCTTCACCCGAGAACCCTTCTCGGGTGAAGCGCGGGTTTCTCGGGTGACCCGAGAAACCCGCCGGGGTCAGGGGGTTGCTCCGGGGTCAGGCGTCGCCGGCCAGGTGGCGGCCGCCGTGCCGCGCCCGGAGGTCGGCCCGCTTGGCGGTGACCGTCGCGGCGTGCTCGGTGCGCGCCATCCCCTCGAGGTCGTCGAGCAGCGCCTCGATCCGCCGCGGAACCTGGAGGGTCTCCTTGCCGTAGTGCGCGACCTCGTCGAGGGCGAGGTCGAGCATGCCGGCGAAGGTCGGCGGCCGGTCGACGACGCGCACCGCGCCCGAACCGTCGACGAGGTAGGGGGAGCGGTCCGGCCGGATGGCGGCGATCCGCAGGATGCGATGCAGCTCGTCGAGCACCTGGACGGCCGTCGTCGGGTCGTTGATGCCCGGGGAGAGGGCACGCTCGGCGATGTCGACGAGCTGGCGCAGCCCGAACTCCGGGTCCTGCTGCAGCGTGCGGTCGGCGCCGAGCCCGACCGCGTCGCGGACCGCGGCGACGACGTCGTCGCCCGCGTGAGCCCCGTGGACCACCGCGAGCTCCTGGCCGCGGTGCCGGACGTCCCCCGCGCGGGTCAGGAGCTCGACGACCACCCCGGCGCGCTCGGCGCTCTCGACGAGCCGCGAGTAGTGGATCCGCTGGACGACCCCGTGGCGCTGCCCCGTCGTCACCGTCACCGACGGCCCCGGCTGCTGGGACCACGACGGGGGCACCGCCGAGGTGTCGTCCCACTCGGCGTCCGACCCGCGCTCGAGCGAGCGCACCGTGCCGACGGCGACGCGGTCGACGACCTCGGTGACCTGGATGGAGTCGGTGATGTGGTGGATGAACGCGAGGAAGAGGCCGACGCTCGCGAGCACGAGACCGAACGCGATCGTCACGGAGAGCTGGGGGACGAAGGGGCTGTCACCGGCGCGCACGTCCCGCAGCACCATGAGGGCGAAGACGAACGACGCGGTGAAGACGCCGAGGGTCACCTGGACGACCCGGCTGCCGAGGAAGCTGCCGAGCAGGCGTGGGGTGAACTGGCTGCTCGCCAGCTGCATGACGACCATCGTGATCGAGAAGACGAGGCCGGTGACCGAGATCATCGCGCTCGCGATGGTGCTCAGCAGGCTGCGGGCGGAGTCGGCGTTGCCGTTGAAGAGGAACGGCACCTCGCCGAGGAGGTGCTCGTCCAGGAGCGGCACGAGCACCCCGGCGACGACGGAGACGCCGAGGATGACCGCCGGCAGTGCCCAGAACGGCCGCCAGAGCGACTCCCACCAGCCGACCGTCTCGGGGTCTCCCAGCGGCCCGACCGTGCGGCGGACCGAGCCGGGCCCCACCTCGTCCTCGCTGCTCACGGCACCGATCCTGTCAGACGCGCCCGCTCGAGCCGGGCGGATTCCCCGTCGGGGGGTGGTGACCGTCACGCCCGGTCGGTGGTGAACGAGCGCTCACCGGCTGAGAGGATGGACGGCGATGTGCGCCGGGCACCCCCGGTGCGAGACCGCCGACCGAAGGAAAGAGGACGAGGCACGCATGAACATCGTCGTCTGCGTCAAGTACGTCCCGGACGCCCAGTCCGAGCGGACGTTCCAGGAGTCCGACAACACCGTCGACCGCGGTGCCGTCGACGGGCTGCTCTCCGAGCTCGACGAGTACGCCGTCGAGGAGGCCCTGAAGATCGTCGAGGCCGCGGGCGAGGGTGAGGTCACCGTCGTGACGGTCGGCCCCGAGGCCGCCGCCGACGCGATCAAGAAGTCCCTCCAGATGGGCGCGCACCAGGGCGTCCACGTCCTCGACGACGCGCTGCACGGCTCCGACGCCGTCGCCACCTCGCTCGTGCTCGCCGAGGCCGTGAAGAAGGCCACCGACGGCAGCCCCGAGCTCGTGCTCACCGGCATGTCCTCGACCGACGGCGTCATGGGCGTCGTCCCCGCGATGATGGCCGAGCGCCTCGGCCTGCCCCAGGTCACCTACGCCTCCGAGCTCACGGTCGCCGACGGCAAGGTCACCATCCGCCGCGACGGCGACACCGCCTCCGAGACGATCGAGGCCGCGCTGCCGGCCCTGGTCTCGGTGACCGACCAGATCAACGAGCCGCGCTACCCCTCCTTCAAGGGGATCATGGCCGCGAAGAAGAAGCCGGTCGAGACGTGGTCGCTCGCCGACCTCGGCGTCGACGCCGGTGACGTCGGCCTCGGTGCCGCGTGGACCTCGGTCGTCGCGTTCGCCAAGCGCCCACCGCGCGACCAGGGCCAGATCGTCACCGACGAGGGGGACGGCGGCACGAAGCTCGCCGAGTTCCTCAGCGCCCAGAAGTTCCTCTGACGGCCGCCACGAGACCAGGAGCACAGACACATGGCTGAAGTACTCGTCCTCGCCGACCACGCCGGGGGGCGCCTGCGCAAGGCGACCGCCGAGCTGCTGACCCTCGCTCGCCGCCTCGGCGAGCCCTCCGCCGTCCACATCGGCCCCGGTGCCGAGGCCGCGCAGAAGACCTACGCGAAGTACGGCGCCCACAAGGTGTACGCCGTCGACGACGGTGACGCCGCCTCGTTCCTCGTGGCCCCGCAGGCCGAGGTGCTTGCGCAGCTCATCGAGAAGACCTCTCCCGCAGCGGTGCTCATCCCGAGCAACGCCGCGGGCAAGGAGATCGCCGCGCGGCTCGCCATCAAGACCGGCTCCGGCATCATCACCGACGCCGTCGACGTCCGTCAGGGTGACGACGGCCCGGAGACGACCCAGTCGGTCTTCGCCGGTGGCTACACCGTGACCGCCCGGGTGACCACGGGCACGCCGATCATCTGCGTCAAGCCGAACTCCGCCGCGATCGAGGCCGCGCCCGAGGCCGCCGTGGTCGAGGCCGTCGAGGTGACGATCAGCGACGCCGCGAAGGCCGCGCGGATCACCGACGCGCAGCCGAAGAAGGCCACCGGGCGTCCCGAGCTCACCGAGGCCGCGATCGTCGTCTCCGGCGGCCGTGGCACCGGCGGCGACTTCGGGCCGGTCGAGGAGTTCGCCGACAGCCTCGGCGCCGCCGTCGGCGCGAGCCGGGCCGCGGTCGACGCCGGCTGGTACCCGCACAGCAACCAGGTGGGGCAGACCGGCAAGCAGGTCTCGCCGCAGCTCTACGTCGCGGCCGGCATCTCCGGCGCGATCCAGCACCGCGCCGGGATGCAGACGAGCAAGACGATCATCGCCGTCAACAAGGACGAGGAGGCGCCGATCTTCGAGCTCGTCGACTTCGGCGTCGTCGGCGACCTCTTCTCGGTGCTGCCGCAGGCCACGAGCGAGGTCAAGAAGCGCAAGGGCTGAGCACGAGGTCGTTCTTCACCAGGAACGTGTGTGAACACGCCGGAGATCACCGGCGTGTTCACACACGTTCGCGGGGGGTGGCGCGAGGTTACGGTGGGGTGAAAGACCGGAGGGAACGGGCGATGCGATGACGCCACGACTGCTGCACACGGTGCTCGACACCACCGACGTGCGCACGCTCGCCGAGTTCTACCGGCGGCTGCTCGGCCTCGTGTACCGGCCGGGCGACGAACCGCCGGCGCCCGGTGAGGTCGACGACGCCGACTGGCTCGTCCTCACGGCACCCGACGGCACGCGCTGCCTCGCGTTCCAGGAGGTGTCCGAGCTGACACCCACCACCTGGCCCGCGCACGACGTGCCGATGCAGCTCCACCTCGACCTCACCGTCGAGGACGCCGAGGACCTCGAGCGGCAGCGCGCTCGTGCGGAGGCCCTCGGGGCGCGGCTGCTGCTCGACCGCACCGACGACCCCGACGAGCCGCTCTACGTGCTCGCCGACCCGGCGGGCCACCCGTTCTGCCTGTTCCCCGGCTGACCGCGAGGGCCTGTGGGCCGCCGGCGAAACGTAGACTCGCACCTCGTGACCCACTACCTCGACCACGCGGCGACCACGCCGATGCTGCCCGCCGCGGTCGAGGCGTTCGTCGAGTCGGCCGGGCGGGTCGGCAACGCGTCGTCGCTGCACACGGCGGGGCGCGCGGCGCGCAAGGTCGTCGAGGAGTCGCGCGAGCGGATCGCCGCCGCGCTCGGGTCCCGGCCCTCCGAGGTGGTCTTCACCTCCGGTGGCACCGAGGCCGACAACCTCGCCGTCAAGGGCACCTGGGCCGCGCGGCGGGACGCCGACCCGCGCCGCACCCGGATCGTCGCGAGCGGCATCGAGCACCACGCGGTGCTCGACCCCGTCGAGTTCCTCGTCGGGTCCCGCGGGGCGTCGGTCTCCTGGCTCGAGCCGGACCGCTGCGGCCACATCGGCGTCGACGACCTGCGGGCCGTCCTCGCCGAGCACGGTGACGACGCGGCGGTGGTGAGCGTCATGTGGGCCAACAACGAGGTCGGCACGGTGCAGCCGGTCGCCGAGCTCGCCGCCGTGGCCCGCGAGCACGGCGTGCCCTTCCACACGGACGCGATCCAGGCCCTGTCGCACCTCCCGCTCCGGTTCGACGACTCCGGTGCGGACCTCATGTCGGTCACCGCGCACAAGGTCGGCGGCCCGATGGGAGTGGGTGCGCTGCTCGCCCGCCGCGACGCCACCCTCGTCCCGCAGCTGCACGGCGGTGGCCAGGAGCGGCAGGTCCGCAGCGGCACCCTCGACGTCGCGGCCATCCACGCGTTCGCGGTCGCCCTCGACGAGACCGTCGCCGTGCGCGACGTGGAGGCCAAGCGCGTCCTCGCCCTGCGCGACCGGCTCGTCGAGGAGACCCTGGCCCTGGGTCTCGGCATCACCGTCAGCGGCTGCTGGAAGCCCGGTGACGGCCTCGGCCGCCTCCCCGGCAACGCCCACCTCCTCGTGCCCGGGTGCGAGGGCGACTCCCTGCTCTACCTGCTCGACGCGTCCGGGGTCGAGTGCAGCACCGGCTCGGCCTGCCAGGCCGGGGTGCCGCAGCCGAGCCACGTCCTGCTCGCGATGGGGCACACCGAGGCCGAGGCACGCGGAGCCCTGCGGCTGACCCTCGGGCACACCTCCACCGACGCCGACGTCGACGCCTTCGTCGCCGCCCTCCCGGGTGTCGTGGAGCGGGCGCGGAGGGCCGGGGGGCTGCTCTGATGCGGGTCGTCGCCGCGATGTCCGGCGGGGTCGACTCCGCCGTCGCCGCCGCCCGGATGATCGACGCCGGGCACGACGTGGTCGGTGTGCACCTGGCCCTGTCCCGGTCCGCCGCGACCCTGCGCGAGTCCGCGCGCGGCTGCTGCACGATCGAGGACGCCGGCGACGCGCGTCGGGTGGCCGACCGGCTCGGCATCCCCTTCTACGTCTGGGACCTCGCCGCCCGCTTCGAGCGCGACGTCGTCGAGGACTTCGTCGCCGAGTACGCGGCGGGCCGCACTCCCAACCCCTGCCTGCGCTGCAACGAGAAGATCAAGTTCGCGGGGCTGCTCGACAAGGCGGTCGCCCTCGGGTTCGACGCCGTGGCGACCGGCCACTACGCGCAGGTCGTCGACGGCCCGGACGGGCGCGAGCTGCACCGCGCGGTCGACCCGGCGAAGGACCAGTCCTACGTCCTCGGCGTGCTCGACGCCGACCAGCTGGCCCGCTCGTTCTTCCCGCTCGGCGACTCCCCGAAGTCGCGGGTGCGCGAGGAGGCCGCCGAGCGCGGATTCTCGGTCGCGAGCAAGCCCGACAGCCACGACATCTGCTTCATCCCCGACGGCGACACCCGCGGCTTCCTCGCCCGGCGGCTGGGGGAGCGGCCCGGCGAGCTCGTCGACGCCGTGTCCGGCGAGGTCGTCGGCGAGCACGCCGGCACGCATGGCTACACGGTCGGGCAGCGCCGCGGGCTCGGTGTCGACCGCTCGCGCCTCGACGGCGACCCGCGCTACGTCGTCGAGGTCGACGCGCCCCGCAACCGGGTGGTCATCGGCACCGCCGACCTGCTCGGGGTGGACGTCGTCGAGGGATCCCACCTGCGATGGTGCGGGCCGGTGCCGGTCGGTGAGGTGCGCGTCGGGGCCCAGGTGCGGGCCCACGGCGAGGAGGTGCCCGCCACCGCACGCGTCGAGGACGGCACGGTGCGGGTGCACCTCACCGCACGCGTCCGCGGCGTCGCGCCCGGCCAGTCGGTGGTGCTCTACGACGGCACCCGGGTCGTGGGGTCCGCGACGATCAGCGCGGCCTCGCGCGCCTCATGAGCCCGGTGGCCCCCGGGTCCGGTGACGGTGCCCTCGCCGCGGCGGCCACGCGGATCGCGGGCGAGCGCACCGAGCTCCTCGCCCGGGTGGCGGCGATGGAGCGCGACATGGCGGGGATGGTCGAGGCCTCCCGCGACTCCAACGCCGACGACGAGCACGACCCGGAGGGGCAGACCATCGCCTACGAGCGGTCTCAGCTGGCCTCGCTCACCGCGCGCGCCCGCGAGCACCTCGCCGAGCTCGACCGGGCCGCGGAGCGCGTCGCGGACGGCAGCTACGGCCGGTGCGAGGTGTGCGGTGAGCCGATCCCGGCCGGTCGCCTCGAGGCAAGGCCGACGGCGCGCACCTGCCTCGCCCACGCCGGCTGAGCCCGACTCAGCCTCGTCGCCGGACGGCGCTGCGGGCCCACCAGGCCGGACTCGGCGACGTGACGGTCACGGTGTTCCCCGGGGCGCGCCACGAGATCCGCAACGAGACCCAGCGCGACGAGGTCACCGCGGACGTCATCGGCTGGCTCCGCACGCACCTGCCCGCCTGAGGTCACACGAACGCAGCAACCACCTGGGCCACCAGCGGTCCGATGGTGTCCAGCCGGTAACCGCCCTCCTGGACCAGGGCGGTAGGTAGCCCGAGGTCGCTCAGGACGCTTCCTGCCTCGGCGAAGCCGCGCGGCGTGACCTGCAAGGGACTCTCCGGGTCACCGCCGGCGGCGTCGACACCGAGGGAGACCACGAGCCCCTCGACGTCGCGCTCGCGCGCCAGTGCGGCCAGTGCGGCCACCGCTGGCACGAAGGCCTCGTCACCGCTGCCCGGGGCGAGCGGTCGGTTCGCCGTCCACCCGAGGCCGTCCGCGCGCCCGGCTTCGTCGGCGTACCCGAGGTAGTGCGGGAACCAGCCGGCGCCCGGGTCCACGTGGACCGACCCGTAGAAGACGTCGGCGCGGGCATAGAAGATCGACTGGGTCCCGTTGCCGTGGTGGGCGTCGATGTCGATGATGGCGACCCTGGAGAGGCCGGCCGACCGCATCGTCTCCGCGGCGACAGCGGCGTTGTTGAGGTAGCACGAGCCGCCGAACGCGGCGCGGGTCGCGTGATGCCCCGGGGGGCGGCACAGCCCGTACGCGCTCCCGGAGCGCAGCGCGCGGACGGCCGCGGTCCGGGCGATGTCGGCCGAGGCGCGCGCGGCCTCCCAGGTGCCCGGCCCCACCAGCGTCATCGTGTCGTAGCAGTACCTTCCGGCGGCGGCGTGCGTCGCCGTCGGCTCCCGCACCGGCAGGCCGTCGAGCATCCCGTCGGTGGGGAAGACGTACGGCACGACTCGGTCCTGACCCACCTCGGCCCGGTAGGGGCCGGCCTCCCAGCGCTCGGCCGCGCTCGCCAGCCACCGGAGCAGCCCCGCGTCGTGCACCGACTCCAGCACGGACGGGTCGTGGGGGAGTGCGGGCACCAGCAGGGCGCCGAGCCCGGACAGGTGCTCCCGGATCGCGGCCACCCGCTCGGCGACCTCTGTGGCGGGAGTCCGGACGCCGACCCAGATCTCGGCGCCCGGCCGGTGGCGCTCGGTGGCGGTGTCGGTGACCACCGTCAGGCCGCCGAGCGGGCGGTCAGGCATGCTGTGACCCATGGCTCGAGCGTGCGACCTTCCCGTCGCGTTCGGTCGGTTCCCCTCGGGACCGACCGCCTCGATCGTCGACGTGCCCGGAGTGGGCCTCGGTCACGCCACGGTCTGGCGCGACGAGCCCGACCCACCGATCGGTCGGGGAGTGGCCCGCACCGGCGTCACGGTGTTGTTGCCCTCCGACGACCCGTACCGCTTCCCCTTGGCGGCGGGTGGAGCGGTCCTCAACGGTGCGGGTGAGTGCACCGGATTCCTCGCCGCCGGCGAGTGGGGGCTGCTCGAGTCGCCCGTCTTCCTCACCTCGACCCTGCAGCTCGGCAGGGTGTACGACGCGGCGGTCGAGCTGATGCTGGCGGAGAACGAGGAGATCGCGACCGACGTCGTCATCCCGGTCGTCGCGGAGTGTGATGACAGCGACCTGAACGATGCGCGCCGGATGCAGGTGACCGCGGCGGACGTCGCGGCCGCCCATGCGTCGGCGAAGGCCTCGGTCGGCTCGGCCACCCCACCCGCGCTGGGCGCGGTCGGCGCCGGCACCGGGATGAGCTGCCTGGGCTTCAAGGGTGGCATCGGGTCGGCCTCCCGCGTCGTCGGGGACGGCTGGACGGTGGGCGTGCTGCTGCTCACCAACTTCGGAGCCCGTCATCGACTGACCATCGGCGGGTACCCGGTCGGCGACTTGGTGGAGGCGCCACGGCCCGACCCGGTCCCCGAGGACGCGGGCTCGTGCATCGGCGTGGTGCTCACCGACGCCCCGGTGGATGCCGCGGGATGCGCCCGCCTCGCCCGACGGGTCGGGCTCGGCCTGGCCCGGACGGGAAGCGTCGCCACGCACGGCAGCGGCGAGATATTCCTCGCCGCCTCGACCTCGATGGCTGCCCGGCGCGGGAGCCGTCCCGAGCGAACGCCCCTGCACGGCGCAGGACACAACGAGCTGTTCGAGGCCGTCGTCGACGCGAGTGAGGAGGCCGTCATCGCCAGCCTCCTCGCATCGCCGAGCGTCACCGGGCGAGCGGGACACACCGTGCCCGGGCTCACCCTGGAGCAGGCACGCGATGCGCTGCGCCGAGCCGGTGCCCCGGTGCGAGGAGCTGCGCGAGGGTGACACCGCCGGCTCAGGCATGGTCCACCGCATGGCAGGCGGCGGCGTGCGGGCCGGCACCACGAAGGATCGCCGGGGACTGGGTCTCGCACCGCGTGCGGAGCTCCGCGTCCGCCGAGGCCGCGTAGACCACACAGCGCGGCCGGAACCGGCATCCGGAGGGGATCGCCGTCGCGTCCGGGGGCTCCCCGGCGAGAACCACCGGCTCCACCTCGTGGATCTCGGGGACGACGGAGAGGAGTGCCTGGGTGTAGGGATGACGAGGGTCGTCGAGCACCTCTTCGACCGTGCCCGCCTCGACGATCCGTCCCAGGTACATGACGGCGATCCGGTCGGCGATGTTCCAGGCCAGCCCGAGGTCGTGCGTGACGACGACGACGGTCAGTCCCAGCTCCTCCCGCAAGGCGAGCAGCAGGGCGAGGATCTCGCCGCGCACCGAGGCGTCCAGGGCCGAGACCGGTTCGTCGGCGACGATGACGTCGGGCTCGAGGACGAGAGCCCCCGCGATGACCACGCGCTGGCGCTGGCCCCCGGACAGCTCGTGTGGATAGCGCAGGAAGAACCGCTCCGGTGGCCGCAGGCCGGCCTTCGACAGGGCCGCGGCCACGAGCTCGGTCTCGTCGCCGGGCACCTTGTGGATGCGCAGCCCCTCGGCGACGGCCTCGTAGACGCTGTGGCGCGGGTTGAGCGCACCGGACGGGTCCTGCAGGACGAGCTGGACCCGGCGCCGGTACGAGGTCAGCTCCTTGCCGCGGGTGGGCAGGCGTCGACCGTCGTGGCTGATGGTCCCCGTGCCGGGAGCCACCAGACCGAGCAGGCTGCGGGCGAGGGTGGACTTGCCGCAGCCGGACTCGCCGACCAGCGCGAGGATCTCGCCGCGCGCGACCTCCAGGTCGAGCCCGTCCACGGCCCGCACGACGTCGCGTCCGCGCCGGAAGGTCACCGCGACATCCCGGGCCGCGAGGATGGGGTGCTCGCCCACCGGCTGCTCGGGCATCGGCTGGGCGCTCATCGCGGCTCCTCCACGGGTTCGGCATGGTGACAGGCCACTGCACGGTCGCCGAGGGGACGCAACCCGAGGTCGCCCACGCGACAGTCGTCCTGCGCTCGTGGGCACCGCGGGTGGAAGGCGCAGCCGCCCGGAAGGTCCGCGAGGTCCGGCGGGTCCCCCTCGAGCCCGGCAGGGTGGTAGCGCGAGGCGGCTTCACCGATGGTCGGGAAGGCGCCCGACAGGCCGGCCGAGTACGGATGGCGAGGCGTGGCGAAGACGCCGGACGCCGGCCCCGACTCGACCACCCGGCCCGCGTACATCACGGCGACCCGGTCGCACTCATGGCCGAGGACGGACAGGTCGTGGCTGATGACGACGAGGCCGAGCCCGCGCTCGCGGACCAGGGAGCGGAGGAGGTCGAGGATCTGGGCCTGGACCATGACGTCGAGAGCCGTCGTCGGCTCGTCGGCGATGAGCAGGCGCGGGTTGCACGCGAGGGCCATCGCGATCATCACGCGTTGCCGTTGCCCGCCGGAGAGCTGGTGGGGGTAGGCGTCGGCACGGCTGGCGGGGATGCCCACCTGGCCGAGCAGGTCGACCGCCCGATTCCTTGCCTCCCGGGCGGTGACCTTCTCGTGCAGGACGATCGGCTCGACGATCTGGCGGACCACCTTCTGCACCGGGTTCAGCGAGTGCAGCGCACCCTGGAACACCATCGATGCCGCCGCCCAGCGCACGGCACGAACCTCGCCCCAGGTCATCGTCAGCACGTCCCGGCCGTCGATCATGACGCGTCCGGACACCTCGGCGGTGGACGGGAGCAGCCGCAGCACCGAGGAGGCGACCGTCGACTTGCCGCATCCGGACTCCCCGGCGAGACCCACGATCTCGCCCGCGCCGACCGTGAGGTCGACCCCGCGCGCCGCGGGCACCGGTCCGCTGCGTGAGGAGTATGTGACGTGCAGGTCCTCGATGCTCAACAGCTCGCTCATGGCCCCTCCTGGGCACGCGGGGTCAGGACGCGCTCGAGGGCGCGGCCGACGAGCATGAAGGCGAGGACGACGACGACCACGGCGATGCCCGGCGGCAGGACGTACCACCACTTCCCGGCGGTGATCGCGCCGGTCGACTGGGCGCCGTCGAGCATGGTCCCCCAGGAGATCTGGGAGGGGTCCCCGAGCCCGAGGAACGACAACGTCGTCTCGGAGAGGATGGCGATGGCCACCGTGAGGGTCGTGTTGGCCAGGACCAAGGGCATGACGTTGGGCAGGACGTGGCGCGACATCCGGTGCCAGTGACCGGCGCCGAGCACGCTGGCCCGTTCCAGATAGGGGCGCCCCTCGATCGCGAGGGTCTGGGCGCGCACCAGGCGTGCGGTCCCCGGCCAGGACGTGATCCCGATGATGACGATGACGTTGACCAGCGACGCGCCGCGGACGCTGGCCAGGACGATCGCGAGCGGCAGGAAGGGGATGACGAGGAACCAGTCGGTGACCCGGTTGAAGATCTCACCGCCGACGCCGCGAAAGTGGCCGGCCGAGATCCCCACGAACGTGCCCAGCAGCATCGAGATGGCCGTCGAGGCGAGCCCGACGACGAGCGAGACCCGAGAGCCCCAGATGAGCAGGGTGAGCACCGAGCGGCCGTTCTCGTCGGTGCCCAACGGATAGCCGGACATCGGGGGCGCGAGCGACGGGGCGGTGGCCCTGGTCACCAACAGTCCGTCGCTGTCGGCCAGGACCGGAGCGAGGACCGCGACGAGGACGAAGACCACGAGGATGCCGAGCCCGAACATCCCGGCCCGGTCGTGGCGGAACTGACCCCAGAACCGTCCTGCGGCGCGGCGGCGACGCTCCCAGGCGATCGAGCGTGCGGTCGTGGTCGTCGTCATGAGGTCCGCACCCTGGGGTCGAGGACGCCGTAGAGCAGGTCGGCGAACAGGTTGGCCACGACGACCCCGACCGAGATGACGAGGAAGATCGCCTGCAGCAGAGGGATGTCCGGGCCGCGCAGCGCCTGGTAGGTCAGCTGACCGAGCCCGGGCCAGGAGAACACGGACTCGACCGTGATCGCTCCTCCGATGACGAACCCGAGGTTGAGGAAGATCAGTGTCATCGTCGGCAGCATCGCGTTGGGCACCGCGTGCCGTCGCCGGACCATGTCGTCGCGCAGACCCTTGGCTCGTGCGGTGACCAGGTAGTCGGAACCGATCTCGTCGAGCAGGGA
Organism: uncultured Actinomycetota bacterium; assembly: GCA_963709785.1. GTDB lineage: Bacteria > Actinomycetota > Actinomycetes > Actinomycetales > Dermatophilaceae > Phycicoccus. The sequence continues at coordinate 39,044 of CAVPXT010000012.1, forward strand.
GGAACGCATGACGAGGGCGTACTCGGCGATGTAGGCCAACGTCAGGGTGGCGACCGGCAGAGCGAGGTGCTTCAGGACGTCACCCATCGAGGTCTCACCGGTCGCCGACGTCATGCCGCCGCTGGGAAAGACCGCCGGGAAGAAGCCGATGCCAGCCGAGAACAGGATGAGCAGCAGCATGCCGAGCCAGAACTCCGGCATGGCATACAGCACGATCGAGACGGTCGTCGCGTTCTTGTCGAAGCGGCTTCCGGCTCGCCAGGCGCTGCGGATGCCGATCCACGTGCCGATGAGCGTCGCCAGGATCGTCGCCGTCCCGACCAGGAGCACGGTCGGCCAGATGCGCTCGGCGATGACGGAGAAGACCGGCTGCCGGAACTGCAGTGACAGCACCTCCGGGTTGAACGGGTTGCGCAGGTACGAGAGGAACTGCACCCACAGGGGGTCGTCGAGGTGCAGGCTGCGCCGGAGCGCGGCCAGCTGCTCGGGGTCCACCTGCCGCCCCCGGGTGTAGCTGCGGACGGCATCCCCGGGCAGCATCCGGAAGAGGAAGAAGTTGAAGACCAGGACGAAGAGGAGGGTGAGCGCCGAGGTGCCGACCTTGGCGCCCACCCACCGCACGGTGGTGTTCACTCGCGCAGGTTCTCCGACGCGCGGCTGCGGCGGACGAGCATGAAGCCGCCACCGGCGAGAAGCAGCAGGACGACGATCCCGCCCACGACCAGGGCGGTGCTCCCACCGCTCGTGCTGCCCGAGGTCGGCTGCGCCGCCGCCGACGCGTGGCTGGCGTCCCAGTCGGCCTTGGTCATGATGTTCCGGTACGTGTACGTGCCGTACTGGAAGACGATGACGCCGTCCGGAGCGGGCTGGTTGACGACCCCGGCGATGCGGTCGCTGCGGTAGGCCTGGAGGTCGTCGTAGTAGTACTCGACGAGGTACGGCGCGTCGTCGTACAGGATCTTCTGCATCTCCTTGACCGTCTCGGCACGCTGGGCCGGGTCGACCTCGGTCTTCTGCCTCTCGTAGAGCTTGTCGTACGCGGGGTTGCAGTAGTACGAGTCGGAGAGCCCCGGCTGGATCTGTCCGCCGTCCTTGGAGGCCCGCTGGTCGCACGTGAACACCGAGAGCTGGAAGTCAGGATCGGGTTCGACGACCCAGCCCCAGTCGAACAGGTCGAAGCTCCCGGTGGTCACCGCCTCGGTGAGCTGGTCCTCGGAGATGACCTTGGGCTCGATCTCCACGCCGATCTGGGCGAACCACTCCTTGACGAACTGCATCGTCGTCTGGGACGGCTTGGACTCGCTGCGGGCGAAGAAGCGGAACTTCAGCGGGTGCGTCCCGTCCGGCATCCTGCGGATGCCGTCGGACCCCTTCTTGTAGCCCGCCTCGTCGAGCAGCCGGTTGGCCTCGGCGATGTCGAAGGCGTACGGCTGGGGGGGCTGGTAGTGCAGTGAGGCGTACATGGGCGGGATGACGCCGCTCCCGACGGAGCCGTAGCCGCCGATCGCTCGCTGCAGGATCGTCTTGAGGTCGACGGCGTGGGCCAGTGCGATGCGGACCCTCTGGTCCTTCAGTGCCGGGTGTCCGTCACCGATGGGCGTGCCGTCGGTGAGTGCGGCGCCGACGTTGAAGGCGATCTCGTTGAACCCGGAGTACTTCGCCGGGAGGGTGGTGATGCCCTCGACGTTCTTCAGCGAGTCGAACACGTTGGACTCGAGGCTGTCGGCGATGTCGATCTCGCCCTTGCGCAGCGCCTGGGCGAGGGCCTCGGCGCTGGAGTAGACCCGGAAGGTGATCTTGTCCATGTGCGGAGCGCCGGCCCAGTACTCCTTGTTGGCCTCGAGGGTGATGTACTGCCCGATCTTGCGGTCGGTCAGGACATAGGGGCCGGAGCCCACGGGCGCGGGGGTGTCACCCGGCTCGTTCTTGAAGGTCGTGACCTGCTTCTCGCTCACCTGCTGCCAGATGTGCTGGGGAAGGATCGGGACGGCGAGGTGCAGCATCGTCGGGGTCGGGACCGACGTGGTGAGCACGAGGGTGGTGTCGTCGGGTGCCTCGGCCTTGGTGATGTTGGCGACGTAGTTCCCGTAGTTGGTCTTCTCGGCCCCGCCGTTGATGATCCGGTTGAAGGTGTACGCCGCGTCCTTCGCGGTCAGCGGCTCACCGTCGGACCACTTCAGGCCGGAGCGGATCGTGTAGGTCCACGTCTTCCCGTCCTTGCTCGTGGTCCAGGACTCGGCGAGGCCCGGGACGGCAGCGAAGTCGTCTGCGCTGTAGCCGGTGAGGGTGTCGTACATCAGCCCCCAGATCTCGTACGACTCGACGACGAATCCGACGAACGGGTTGAGCGAGTCCGGGTCCTGGACCAGGCCGACCGTGAGGACCTTCTCCCCGGTGCTCGAGGGGGACGGGGAGGCGGAGTCAGCGAGGGCCGTTGATGGCAGGAGGAGGGTGATCAGGGCGGCGATGGCCCCGACGAGCCGGAATCTCATGAGCATTGAATCCTTTGCGGTCGCGGCTCGCGAGGCCGGATACCGTTGAGCCATGACGGCATCATGGCGAAAAATCGAAGGTACGACTAGGTTTTACCCGTGAATTTCGTATCTCGGACGCCGGTAGCCCCTCAGCGCGCTCACATCCGGGAGATGCATGGCGACCGGGTCGAGGACCCGTGGTTCTGGATGCGCGACCACACCGACCCCGAGCTTCTCGCCAATCTCGACGAGGAGCGGGCCTACTACGATGCCGCGACGGAGCACCTCGGGAGCCTCCGCGGGAAGATCTCGTCCTCGCTGCGCGCCCGCTCGGCGGTCGAGGAGTGGGGGTGTCCGTGGTCCTGTCGCGGATGGACCTACCAGCGGGGCTACCCGGCCGGGGCCCAGTACCCGCGGCTGGTGCGGTGGCCGTACCTCCCGGCGAGTGCCGCGGACGGTCATGGGGCCGCGGACGTCCAGGTCGTCCTCGACCTCGACGAGGTCGCCCACGGCGCACCGTACGCGCAGACCGGGCTGGAGGTCGTCAGCGATGACGGAAGGCTGTTGGCCTACTCCCTCGACGTCACCGGTGAGGAGGTGTACGAGCTGCGGTTCCGCGACCTGCTGACGGGGGCCGCACTGCCCGACCGCGTCCCCCGCAGTTACTACGGTGGCGCCTTCACGGCCGATGGAAGTGCCTTCTACTACACGGTGCACGACGAGGCGTACCGGCCGCATCAGGTCTGGCGACACCGGCTCGGAGCCCCCGCAACCGCGGACGAGCTGGTCCTCGTCGAGGACGACCAGCGCTTCGAGCTCGACATCCACCGCACGCGATCCGGGGCCTATGTCGTCATCAGCGCGACGAGCCGGACCACCCGACAGGAGTGGGTCCTCGATGCGGCCGACGCGTACGCCCGACCCCTGCCGGTGCGGGTGCGTGTCGCCGGCGTCGAGGACGCGGTCGAGCACCAGGACGGTCCCGGTGGCGGTCGTTGGCTGCTCCTGAGCAACGAGCTGTGGCCGGAGTTCTCGTTGCTCAGCGCTCCGGTGTCCGCCGCCGACCCGGTGTGGGAGGAGCTTGTTCCCGGCCGCGACGGCAGCCGGCTCGCCTCGTGTGACGCCTTCTCCGGTCATGTCGTCCTGGGCTGGCGGGTCGACGCGCGGCCCGAGCTCGAGGTCTGGCGGGGTGCGCTGCTCGGAGCCGACGACGGGATGGTGCGACGGCTCCGGGGTGAGGGTGCGGGCACGCTCCTGCCCGGGCACAACGAGGACTACGACGCCGCGGGCCTGCTGGTCGAGGAGTCCTCGCTCGTGCAACCCCCGATCTTCTCGCTGGTCCCGTTCGGCGCCGGGACGGCCACCGTCGTGCACCGCACCGCCGCACCGGGGCACGACCCTCGGGCCTACCTCGTCGAGGCGCGGACCGTCATCGCCCGCGATGGGGTACCCATCCCCATCACGCTCGCGCGGGCGGCCGGCACCTCACTGGACGGGACGGCCGCCTGCCTCGTCTGGGCGTACGGAGCGTACGAGTCGTGCGACTGGCCGATCTTCGACCCGGTGCTCCCCGAATGGCTCGACCGGGGGGTGGTCTACGTCCAGGCGCACGTCCGCGGTGGGGGTGAGGGCGGTCGGACATGGTGGGATCAGGGCCGGCTGGCCGCGAAGAGCACCACCTTCACCGATCTCGTCGATGTGGCAGACGGCCTGGCCGCCGACGGGGTCGTCGCCGCTGATCGGATCGCCACTCGGGGGCTATCGGCCGGCGGGCTGCTGCAGGGCGCGGTCTTCACGATGCGCCCCGACCGCTGGCGCATCGTCGTGGCGGAGGTCCCCTTCGTGGACTGTGTCACCTCGATGCTCGACGCCAGCGTCCCGCTCACCGTCAACGAGTGGGAGGAGTGGGGTGACCCGCATCGCGAGGAGGACTACCGCTGGATGCGCGCCTACACCCCCTACGAGAACCTGCCCGAGCCGCCCTGGCCCACCCTGGTGGTCACCGGAGCACTGCACGACCCGCGCGTGCTCGTCCACGAACCGGCGAAGTGGGTGGCCAGGATGCGGGCCGAGGGGCCGCCCGGGGCGCGGGTGCTCTTCCGGGCCGAGACGGGGGCGGGGGCGCACACCGGACCCGCCGGGCGCTGGGCGCATCTGGACTACGAGGCGGAGATCATGGCGCTCGTCCTCGACGCCGTGCAGGACGCGAGGCCCTCCCGGAATGTTGAATGATCAACTATCGTTGGACGTGGCGAACCTCCACCGCGGAGGATGACCAGCAAGGAGCGTGAGCGACATGCCAGCCGTGACCGTCGAGAACATCCTGACCCTGCCGAGGGTCTCCCAGCCCGCCGTCGAGGCGGTGTCCCGTCCCGTCCGGTCCATCACGACCGCACCGCAGGGCTTCGAGGGCGAGGGGTTCCCCGTCCGCCGGGCCTTCGCCGGCGTCGACCTCGCCGCGCTCGACCCGTTCATCCACATGGACCAGATGGGGGAGGTCGAGTACGCGCCGGGCGAGCCCAAGGGCACCGCGTGGCACCCCCACCGCGGCTTCGAGACCGTCACCTACATCATCGACGGCACCTTCGTGCACCAGGACTCCCAGGGTGGCGGCGGGGTCATCACCAACGGTGACACGCAGTGGATGACGGCGGGCTCCGGCCTGCTCCACATCGAGGTGCCCCCGGAGTCCCTCGTGCAGTCCGGTGGCCTCTTCCACGGCCTCCAGCTGTGGGTCAACCTCCCGGGCTCGCAGAAGATGTCGCCCCCGCGCTACCAGGACATCCGCGGCGGCGAGGTCGCGCTGCTCTCCAGCCCCGACGGGGGTGCGCTCGTGCGCGTCATCGCCGGCGAGCTCGACGGCCACCAGGGCCCCGGCATCACCCACACCCCGATCACCGTGCTCCACGCGACGGTGGCCCCGGGCGCACGGGTCCGCCTGCCCTGGGACCCCGGCTACAACGCGCTCGTCTACGCCCTCAACGGGCAGGGCTCGGTCGGGCCGGACCGCCGCCCCCTGCGGATGGGTCAGCTCGCGGTCCTCGGTGGCGGCGACGTCATCGAGGTCGGGGCCGACGAGAGCCAGGAGTCGCGCAGCCCGAGCATGGACCTCTACATCATGGGCGGGCGCCCGATCCGCGAGCCCGTCGCGGCGTACGGCCCGTTCGTCATGAACACCCGCGCCGAGCTCGTCCAGGCCTTCGAGGACTTCCAGGCCGGCCGTCTCGGGACCATCCCGAGCGAGCCGCACCCCGGCCACGACGTCCTCTGACCACGCCGCGCACGACGCCCCGGACCCACCGGTCCGGGGCGTCGCCGCGTCCGGGGTGGGGGCTCAGCCGGGGGTGAGGCCGATGAGGCGCGCGAGGCGCTGCGAGCGGATGTCGATGCTCGCCGCGAGGGCGGGCCGCTCGGCACTCGGCGCGGCGAGCAGCGCCATCGCGTCGTCCCACACCTGGGTGCGCCAGCGCTCGACCACCTCGCCGAAGGCCCACTCGTCGAGCCGCCCGAGGAGGGCGTCGAGGCGGGTCGCCGCGGGGGACCACCCGTCGACGACGGTGGCCTGCACCTCGTCGGTCGTGGACCGGATCACGGTGTTGACCCGGTCGTGGTCGCGGCGGCGACGGGTCCGGGCGTCCGCGTCGAGACCGTCCCAGTCGTCGAGCACGTCGACGAGGGCGAGGGCCAGGTCGTGGTTGATGTGCGCGTTGATGCCGAGGAGCAGGGCCTCGAGCGGGTGGCAGCCGGGGCGGGCGCAGGCGTCGAGGGCGACCCGCCACGTCCGGGGGCAGTCCTGGGCCCCCTCCGCGCCGGCGTAGGCGTCGAGCGCCTCGAAGTAGTAGTCGGCGAACCGGTCGCGCAGCCGCGCCACCCACGGTCCGTCCTCGAACAGCCCGTCCCGGACGCCCTCGCCGAGCCTGACCGTCATGAGGCGGTAGCAGTCCGCGAAGACGGCGCGCAGGTCACGGGCCGAGGACCAGCGCGTGGCGAGCTCGGCCAGCCGGACCTCGGGCGAGGGCGAGGTCATGACCGCACCCCCCGAGGGGCCTCGACCGGTCGGAGGGCGCGGGCGAGGAGGCGCACCGCCTCGTCGGCGCGGCTCTCCGGCAGCCCGGCGTAGCAGAGCACGAGGCCGCGGGCCGGGGAGTCGACGGCGTACGCCGACAGCGGGCTCACCGCGACGCCGGCGGCGCGGCAGCGGTCGGTGGCCTCGTGGTCGTCGACCTCGTCGGGGAGCCGGAGGACGACGTGCAGCCCGGCGTCCACCCCGGCCAGCGTGGCGCCGGGGAGGTGACGATCGACCGCCGCGACGAGTGCCGCGCGCCGCGCCGCGTAGGTGCGGCTGACCCGGGCGTGGTGCGCCGAGAGCGCCCCGGACTCGACGAACGCCGCGAGGGCGAGGCCGGTGGGCTCGTTGACGGCGAGGCCGCGCGACTCGAGGGCGACGCGCAGGGGGTCGCGCAGGCGCGGGGGCACGGCGACCCACGCGACGCGCAGCGAGGGGGCGAGCAGCTTCGAGGCGGTCCCGACGTAGACGACGTGCTCGGCGGCACCCGGGAGCGAGCGGAGCGCGGGCAGCGGTGAGACGTCGTACCGGAACTCGCCGTCGTAGTCGTCCTCGATGACCAGGCCCCCGGTCGTGCGGGCCCACTCCAGGAGCGCGACCCGGCGGGTCACCGGCATCCGCGCCCCGAGCGGGTACTGGTGCGACGGCGTGACGTAGACGGCGGCACTCCCCGCGGGCAGGGTCTCGGGGTCGAGCCCGTCGTCGTCGACCGCCACCGGCACGGTCCGGGCGCCCTCGGCCGAGAACGCCGTCCAGGCCTCGACGTAGCCGGGGTCCTCGAGGGCCACCCGGCGGCCGACGAGCCCGAACGCCTCCGGGAGCGCCCGGAGCGAGCCGCCGACGCCGGGGACGACGAAGAGGTCCTCCGGGTCGACCGCGACGCCGCGGCTGCGACGGAGGTGCTCGGCGAGGACGCCGCGGAGCCGGGTGTGGCGGGGGAGCTCGCCGGCGTCGTTGCCGGGCGGTGTGGCGCCGACGTCGCGCCAGGCGCGCCGCCACGCGGCCCGGTCGACGAGGGTGGTGTCGGGGCGGCCCGGCCGGAGGTCGAACCGGGCCCCGCCGTCCTCGGTCGCCGTCACCGGTGCGCGCTGCGGGGTGGGATCCGGCACGTGGCTCGCGGCGCCCGCGCGCGCCGCGGCGTCCGCCTCGGGAGCGACCCGGGCGCCGGAGCCGGCGCGGGTCACGACGAACCCCGCCGCGACGAGCTCGTCGTAGGCCGCGACGACCGGGCCGCGCGAGAGGCCGAGGGTCGCTGCCAGGGCCCGGGTCGAGGGGAGGGTGTCCCCGGGCCGGAGGCGCCCGGCGCGCAGGGCCCCGACCACCGCGTCGGCCAGCCGGTGGCGCAGCGGCGCCGGTCCGTCGGCGAGGTCGAGGTGGAGCTCGACCGTGGGGGCGGTGCGGGGCACGGTTCGACGATACTGGTCCCCGGAAGAGTGCGGTAGTGGATCTCCGGAGTGGACCAGTCGGTGAGGGAGGATGGGCGCGTGACCCTGGCCATGCTCCCCAGCTGTGAGTGCTGCGACCTCGACCTGCCCCCGGACGCCGTCGGCGCCGTCATCTGCTCCTTCGAGTGCACGTACTGCACCGGGTGTGCCGAGCACCTCGGCCGGCAGTGCCCCACCTGCGGAGGCGAGTTCATGCCCCGCCCGACGCGGGTGGGGGAGGCGCTGCGCCGGACTCCCGCCGCGACCGAGCGGGTCCGGAGCGACACGCCGTGCCCCGGCCGCGGCTACGGCGGGGGGACGGCTCCCCTGGAGCGGCTGACCCGCAAGCCCGAGCGCGGGGCCGCGGACCGGGCCGACCTCGACGCGCTGCTCGACGAGGTGCTCGCCGGCACGCTCTCGACGGTCGTCGACGGCCGGCCGTGGGTCGTCCCGATGCTCTTCGCGCGCGACGGCGACCGGGTCCTGCTCCACGGCTCGACGGGCGCCGGGGCGCTGCGCCAGGTCGCGGCCGGAGCGCCCGCCGCGCTGACCGTCGTGTCCGTCGACGGCCTCGTCGTGGCCCACACGACCTTCGAGTCCTCCGCCAACTACCGCTCGGCAGTGCTCCACGGCGAGCTCGTCACCCTCGACGACACCGACCGCACGCGGGCCCTCGACGTCATCTCCGAGCGCCTGATCCCCGGGCGGACCGACGAGGTGCGCCCGATGACCCGCCGCGAGCAGAGCGCCACCCTCGCGATGGCGCTGCCGATCACCGACGGGCGCTGGGTCCTCAAGGTCCGCTCCGGTGGACCGGGCGACCCCGACGAGGAGACGACCGCCTGGACCGGTGTCGTGCCGTTCCGCACGGTGGCCGGCGACCCCGAGGCGGCGCCGCACGCGGTCGACCTCGGGGCACCCGTGCCCGCCTCGGTCACCTCGCTCGTCGAGCGGTGGCGGCGATGAGCGCGCCGGCGCGGGTGCGCGCCACCGGGATCGGGTCCTGGCCGGGGACCTCGACCCGCGAGGCCGTCCGCACCGTCCGCGACCTCCTCGTCGACGGTGACAGAATCGGCATCCCCTTCCTGCCGGAGACCCCGGGCCGCGGACCCGGTGCCGACATGGTCGGGCGGGCGGCCGGGATGCTCGTCGACCTCGCGGTCGACCTCCAGCCGAGCGGCTGGCGGCTCGTCGACCGTCGGGGTCACGACGCCGCCCGCACCGCGGCGCTGCTCCGCGAGGACCTCGACGAGCTCGCCGAGGCCTACGACGGGTACGACGGCCCGCTCAAGGTGCAGGTCTGCGGGCCGTGGACGCTGGCCGCCACCCTCGAGCTGACCCGGGGGGAGCGCGTGCTCACCGACCCCGGGGCCGTCGCCGACCTCGCCGCGTCCCTCGCCGAGGGGGTCGCCGCCCACGTCGCCGACGTCCGGCGGCTCGTGCCGGGGGCCGAGGTGGTGCTCCAGCTCGACGAGCCCGCCCTCAACCCCGTGCTCGAGGGCACGCTGCCGACGGCGTCGGGGTACGGACGGGCGCGGGCGGTCGACCCCCAGGTCATCGCGTCGACGCTGCGCGAGGCCGTCGGGCGGCACGACGGCCCGACCGTCGTCCACTCCTGCCACCCCCGCGCCCCGCTGCCGCTGCTGCGCTCCACCGGGGCCGGGTCGCTCGCGCTCGACCTGACCGACGCCTCGCCGGCGCGCTGGGAGTCGGTGGCGGCCACCCTGGAGGCCGGCACGGGCATCCTCGCCGGCGTGCTCGAGACCGACGGCACGACGACGGACTCGGCCGCCCGACGCACCCTCCTCGACGGGCTGGAGCGCGCCGGGCTCGGGCTCGACGCGGTGCACGGGCTCGTCGTCACGCCGACCTGCGGGCTGCCCGCACTCACACCGGAGGGGGCCAGGACCGTTCTCCGGACGGCGCTCGACACCGCGCGCCGTCTCCTCGAGGACGTGGGTCACTGAATGTCGCAGCCGCGGGTTCCCTGGCAGGTCAAGTTCGTCGCGCTCGTCCTCATCTGGGGGTCGAGCTTCCTGCTCATGAAGGTCGGGCTCGAGTCGCTCGCGCCGGTGCAGATCTCCGCCCTGCGCATCGTCACCGGCGCGGCCGTCGTCACCGGACTGCTCGTGGCGGGCGGCGGACGGCTGCCCACGGGCGCCCGCACGTGGGGGCACCTCGTGGTGTGCGGCTTCCTCCTCGCGACGCTGCCGTTCACGCTGTTCGCGCTCTCCGAGACCCGGATCTCCTCGGCCCTCGCGGGCATCGGCAACGCGGCCACCCCCATCGCCACGGTCCTCGCGACGATCGCCCTCCTCCCGGGGGCCCGCGTCACGGGTCGCCGGCTCGTCGCGGTCGGCATCGGCTTCGTCGGGGTCGTGACGATCATGCAGCCGTGGACGACCACCGCGGGCCCGGACCTGCTCGGCTTCGCGATGGCACTCGGCGGCGGGGCGAGCTACGGCCTCGGCTGGACCTACAACCGCCGCTTCCTCGCCGGCGCCGACCTCGGGGGCCTGGCCATGCCGTCGGCGACCCTCCTCATGGGGCTCGTGCTCATGGTGCCGGTGACGCTCGGCTGGGCGGCCTCGACACCCGGCGGCCTCGCGTCCGTCACCGCGCACGCCGCCACCGCCGACGGTCCGGGCTGGCTGCCGCTCGCGAGCGTGCTGCTGCTCGGGGTCGTCGGGACGGGCTTCGCCTACGTCCTGCAGTTCGACGTGGTGCGAGGTGCCGGGCCGGTCGCCGCCTCGACGATCACCTACCTCATCCCCGTCGTCTCGGTGCTGCTCGGCGTCCTCGTGCTGGGGGAGCGGCTCGGCACGTGGCAGCTCGTCGGGTTCGCCGTCGTCCTGGGGGCGGCGTGGGTGGTCAACCGCAGCCCGCGCTCACCCGAGGCCGTCCTCACCCGGGCCCGGGAGCGCGCCGCCCGCGTGTGACTCCTCGAGCGCCTCGGCGGCCCGCCGCCACGACCGCTGGGCGACCAGGCCGGCGGCGACCGAGAGGGTGCCGAGGACGACGAGCCCGACGCTGAGAGGGGTCAGGCCCTTGCCGGGGCCACCGTCGAAGCGCCAGGGTGCGGCGACGAACACCCCACTCGCGATGGCCAGCCCGCCGATGACGATGACCGCGTCCCAGCCGGCCGTGCGGCGGGCCTGGATGCGCCAGGCGGCCACCGCCACCCAGACGAACAGGGCGAGGGCGACGAGCGAGAGCGGGGCCAGCAGCAGCCGGACGAAGCCGGGTGGGTCGCCGGCGGTCGGGGCGAAGGTCAGGCGGGCGCCGTAGCCGACGACGAGGAGCAGGACGACGCCCCAGACGACGGACAGGCCGATGCCGGTCGCCCGCCACAGGTCGGCGGTGCGGACCTCGGTCTCCACCGGGGCGTGCGCCCCGACGGCGGTGTGCTCGTCGGACACGGGCGAGCCGGTCACTCCGCCGGGGCGTGGACCTCACGCCGGAGGATCTTGCCCGTGGGCCCCTTCGGCAGGGCGTCCACGACCCACACCGTGCGCGGGTACTTGTAGGCGGCGATGCGCTCCTTCGTGAACGCGATGATGTCCTCCGGCGTCGCCGTCGAGCCCTCGCGCAGGGCGACCGCGGCGCCGACCTGCTCGCCGTAGAGCTCGTCGGGGATGCCGACGACCGCGACCTCGAGGACGTCCGGGTGGGTGTAGACGACCTCCTCGACCTCGCGGGGGTACACGTTCATCCCGCCGCGCAGGATCATGTCCTTCTTGCGGTCGACGATCGTGAAGTAGCCCTCGTCGTCCATCGTCGCGAGGTCCCCGGTGCGGAACCAGCCGTCGGGGATCGCCTCGGCCGTGGCCTCCGGCTTGTTCCAGTAGCCCTTCATGACGTTGTCACCGCGGATCGCGATCTCGCCGACCTCGCCGACCGGCACCTCGTGGCCGTCGAGGTCGACGCACTTCATCTCGCAGCCGGGGATGGCGACGCCGATGGTGCCCGGCTTGCGCTCCTTGTCGGGCATGTTGAACGACGCGACGGGGGAGGTCTCCGACAGGCCGTAGCCCTCGAGGATGACGCAGCCGAACTTCTCCTCGAAGGCGCGCATCACCTCGAGCGGCATCGCGGAGCCGCCGGAGGCGCAGGTCCGCAGCGAGGAGGCGTCCATGCCGTCCGAGGCCGGGTGGTTGAGGATCGCGGCGTACATCGTCGGCACGCCCTGCATGATCGTCACCCGCTCCTTCTCGATGACCTCGATCGCCGCCTGCGGGTCGAAGCGGGGGATGAGGGCGAGCGAGGCGCCGGAGATGGTCGCGGCGTTGAGCCCGACGACGAGCCCGAAGACGTGGAACAGCGGCAGGCAGCCCATGACGATGTCGTCGGAGCTCATGGTCTGGATGACCTGGGCCGAGCGCATCGCGTTGAGGTGGATGTTGCTGTGCGTCAGCTCCGCACCCTTGGGGCGGCCCGTCGTGCCCGAGGTGTAGAGGATGATCGCGGTGTCGTCGTCCTCACGGGGGGTCGGGTCGGAGATCGGCTCTCCGCCCTCGAAGTCGTTCGGTCCCATGGCGCCGGTCTCGACGATGCGCGTGCCGCTGCGCTCCGCGCCCTTGGTGGCCTCGGCGACGAAGTCGGGCCAGACGAACGCGATCTTGGAGCCGGAGTCGGTGAAGAAGTAGTCGATCTCGCCCGCCTTGAGCAGCGGGTTCATCGGCACGACGATGCCGCCGGCGAGCAGGATGCCCCAGTAGACGACCGGGAAGCTCGGGACGTTGGGGAGGATGACGGCCACCCGGTCGCCCGGCTGGATCCCGTTCTCGCGCAGGGCCCCGGCGACCTTCGCGGCCATGGCGTGCAGCTGTGCGTAGGTGACGCCCTGGCCGTTCACCCTCAGGGCGTCCTTCTCCGCGTGCGCGGCGGCGGTCGTCGTGAGGTTGGTCGCGAGGTTGGTCATCGGGGCTCCTGGGGGTCCGGCTGCGGTGACGGGTGTCCATCCTCACCCGGATCGGCCCCCCACCGCCAGAGCCTTGGACAATCCCGCCCCGGGCGCCGGGCCGTGCGCGTGGGAGCGACGGTGCTGGTGCGGCCGGTCCGGCGGTGGGAGCATGTCCGCACCGTGCGAGGAGGGGGAGCCATGGACCACGACGAGACACCGCCGATGCGTCGGACGCTGCGGTTCGGGGAGGCGCTCGTGTTGGTCGGCGTGCTCCTCGTGGCGCTGGTCGTCGTCGACCACCGGCAGGAGACACGGTTCCGCCTGCTCGAGGACCAGGTGGACATGGTCGACACGTCCGCGGGGTTCGGCGTCGTGCCCGCGGACCCCCAGCTGTGCTGGCTCCTCGGGGTCGTGGCCGCGTCCCAGGGGGAGGGGGCACGGGTCGACGAGCTGGCGCTCGCCGGCGAGAGCGGTGACTGCGCACGGCATGCCTCGCACGGCGCCAACGGCCTCCCGCTCGACACGCCCTGACCCGTCCGAGCTTCCTGACACCACCCCGCGTCCTTCCGGCACCCAGAAGGGGCGCCCTCGGCTCCACCCCGTCGAGTGAACAGAACACGCCGCCTCGGGTGCTCCGTGGACGGCGTGTCCTACTCATTCGAATCCGTCACCACAGACGTGCGTCCTGTCACCGCCTACGTCGGCGCCCACGTTGACCGGGGTCCCAGGACGCGATTCGTCACGGTGTCCGCCCTCGCGGACTCGCCCTCTGTCGGCAGTCGGGAACATGTGGATCGTGTCGTGGGTCGATGACATCGGGAAGACTGTTCAGGCGGGGCTCGGCCCGGCGATCCGTCAACCTGCTCGCCGGGCGTCGGTCTTGCGGCCGTGCCGGGGTCCAGCAGCCGGGCCCGGGCGGCGAGCTTGGCCGGGACGTCGAGCACGTCCTCGCCGGCCTCGAGCAGCCGTTGCGCCAAGGACCGGCCGACCCCGTTGGCTCTCCTCGACCGCCCACACCCGGTGCGGCCACGGCTTGGCGTACGTGCGCATCGCGGCGAAGCCGGCCTTGTCGGTGGTGAACCGGCCCAGGCCGAGCCTGCGTTCCTGGTGGTCGACGACCTCGATCGTCGCTGACAGCTTGTGGGGATCGACCCCGATGATGACGTGCTCCATGCTCGCACTCCCGCCTGGTCTCGAACCGATGGACGGTGAGGTGGGCAGTGCTGCGACGAGCAGGGCAGTCCCTTCTTGAGCCACGCCTCGTCAGCGGTGCCCGGCAGGCAGCACGCCGGAAGGGAGCCACACCCGGGAAGGGTGGGCAGCCCAAAAGAGAGCGTCCCGCCGAGCACCTGGACCGAGTCTGGCCAGGCACCGGCCCTGCCGAAAGTGTCTGGTAGCCCAGAGTGCCGTGTACGGGCACAGTACGAGAACCGTGCATGCGAACGCGGTGACAGATGTCACCGGCCGAGGACCGGCCCCGGCCCGCCGACGGGGCGGTTCCGGTGCGAAGATCGAAGCGCGGGAATCGGCGCCCGCCGCAAGCTGGATGGCTCGGCGAGACGCCCCGGCAAGGGTCGCGTCTCGGGCGGCCGGCCCCGTCGAGATTCGCTTCAGCGAACGAAGGTGGACGTGGTGCGAAGGTTCCAGGTGCAGAGCCCTGTCTGGCACGCCGTTGCGTGGATCGGTGTCTACGTGGCGCTGGTGGGCATCGGTGACTGGCTGTCGGAGTTGGTCGGCGTGCCGAACTCTGTCACCACCGTGCTGCTCGTCGCCCTCTCCGCCTTCCTCATCCTCTACCTGCGTGGGGATGGCTTACTGAGCTATCACGGAGTCCGCCCCTTCCGGCGGAGCGATGTCAAGTGCACGCTGCTGTACATACCGCTCGTCCTCATCGCGGTGATGCAGTACACGAAAGGCCTGCGGGGCGACCTCGATCTCAAGGCCGTGTTGCTGATCATTGCTCTGATGATCTGCGTCGGTTTCCTGGAGGAGCTCATCTTCCGCGGCATGCTCTTGCGTGGCATCCAGCGCACCAGCAACCTGACGCGCGCCGTCGTCGTCTCCGGCATCACGTTCGGCGTCGGGCACATCGTGAACCTGGCCCGGGGAATGGCTCCTCTCGAACAAGCCATCCAGATCGGGTTCGGCGTCGTTCTCGGGATCGTACTGGCGCTGCTCTTCGCTGTCACCGGGACCATCGTCCCGCTCATCGTGTTCCACACCCTGCTCAACATCAGCGGCACCGTGACTGTTGCGAATCCCGCCTCGGAGTCGCTGATGCTTGCCGCGACGACGACGCTCTGCGTCGGATACGCCGCGTACCTCGTGTCCGTGCTGCGTCGGCGGGGTCCGAGCCCGGACATGGTGGAGCCTGCACTGGGACAGGAACCGCGATCACTGCACGGAGGGCACCCGGTCGCCGCGGGCGAGGAGGAGACCGGGCTTCGAACCACGGCGTCGTCGGCGTGAACGACTTCTGGGGCAGTGCGTCATCGCGCCGCGGAGCGAACTCGCAGGGTGCGGCATGTGAGTGCGGTTCAGTCACTTGCGCTCGGGCGCCCAGGACAGAAGCCTGACGTCTTGGGGCATCGTCAACGCGGGGTCGGGCTTCCCCTCGAAGAGGAGGCCCAGCACTGAACGCAGCGCAGCCTCGCTCAAGTCGAGTGGATGAAATGAGAGCGGATAGTCGGGATCTACCGGATGGTCGCCGCGCCAGTAGGGAGCCTCGAACTCCTCCGGGGCGCCGATGTCTTCCCACACACCCCCGACCGGGTTCACGCTGATCGACCGGACTAGTTCGCGGTCCTCCCATCGGGCGTAGGCGAACATGTCGTTGACAGACCGTTGCGTCAGCAGCACGAGCGTGCGTCCCCTGGCCGCCTTGAGGTACCGCTGGTGAAGCTTGGAGGGGTTGTAGAGGTGCGCGTCGAGAGTCGCGACCAACTCGCCACCCTGGAAAGTCCCCACGTTCAAGACGCTGCGCTCGGGGAAGCCGCCCTCGACCAGGTCGACCGAACCCCGATCGGCGTAGGTGGTACGCGGGAACAACGCCTTCACCGCCGTCTGGACGACGGACTCATCAGCGCCCGGCTGCCCTAGATCGAGGGAGGAAAGGTCGTCCGCGTACGCCAGAACGGCAGTGTTGAAACCCACAAGCAGATCCTCTGACAGGCCGCCCCGGTCCGCAGCCGATCCACACATCGCTCATCGGGCTGACCGCTCGGGCAGCGGCAGTTCCGGACGGTTGATGCCGCAGCGGCGACCAGCTGTCGCGGCCGGCGGATATAGGGCAGTGCACAAAGACCAGGAGGAAGACGAGGACGAAGACCAAGACGAGGACGGAGACGGAGACGGAGACGAGGACGGGGACGGGCAGGCGCGTGCTGAGAGAGGCAGGGACGCGGTCAGCCCTCTGGCGCGGGCTTCGAGCGCGGTTCTCCGATGGCCTCCCTGTGGCACGTAAGGTTTCAGATTTGATACCATAAGCACGTTAAAGCGTCAGGTTTGATACTTCAAGGAGCAGATCATGGCTGGCACGATCAGTGGGCGAACCCCGGTCGCGGTAGCGCGCGCTCTCGACGGACTGGGCAGAGACGTGACCACATGGCGCAAACTACGCCACCTGACGGTCGAGCAGGTCGCCGACCGTGCCGGCCTTAGCCGCAGCACCGTCCTGCGACTTGAAGCCGGGCGGGGAGCTTCCTTGGAAAACCTGCTGCGGGTCGCTCGGGCGCTGGGTGTGCTGGACCTGCTAACCAAGGCCCTCGACCCGTACGCGACCGACGTGGGTCGCCTCCGCGCCGACGAGGAACTGCCGACCAGGGTGCGCGCACGTGGAGCCGACAGGTGAACGCCGTCGAGGTCTGGGTATCTATCGGGGGCGTCGACGTGCGTGCCGGGACCCTGTACCCGCACCGCCGCCGCGGTGGGAGCGCCGAGAGCGCCAGCTTCACCTACTTGGACGAGTACATCGCGAACCCGCACGCCTACTCACTGGAGCCGGGGCTCCCCCTCGAGGCCGGCGCTCACCAGAGCACCATTGGGCATTCGACGTTCGGCGCGTTCGGTGACTGCGCCCCGGACCGATGGGGCCGGACTCTGGTCAAGCGGCGCGAGGCCGCCCAGGCCCGCGCCGAAGGCCGCGAACCGCGCAGCCTCGGCGAGGTCGACTACCTCTTGGGGGTTCGCGACGACCTGCGACAGGGCGCGCTGCGTTTTCGCCACGGCGACGGCCCCTTCGAGGCAGTGGAGGACCGCGGCGTCCCTGCCCTGACTGACCTCCCCGAACTGCTGACTCTCGCTGCGCGAGCCGAGGCGGACTCAGCCGACCTGCCGGACCTTCAGCGCCTCATCCGCGTCGGCAGCTCCCTCGGTGGGGCGCGGCCCAAAGCGCACGTTCGCGACGCCGACGGCAACCTCGCGATTGCCAAGTTCCCCAGTGGCGCACATGACACGTGGAACGTGATGGCGTGGGAGAAGACGGCACTCGAACTCGCCGCCCGGGCCGGGATCACCGTTCCAGATAGCACCCTGCTGAACCTTGCCGACCGCAGCGTCCTAGTCGTGGACCGATTCGACCGGACCCAAGACGCCGACGGTGGACCCGCCGGCCGGGTCGGCTACGTCAGCGCGATGACGATGCTCCAGTCCACCGACGGCGAACAGGGCAGCTACCTGGAGATAGCGGAGGCCATCGAAACGCGCTCGTCCCGCGCAACGGCGGACCTGCACCAGCTCTGGCGCCGGATCGTCTTCTCCATTCTCATCTCCAACACCGACGACCACCTGCGCAACCACGGATTCCTCCATGAGGACGGAGACACCTGGCGGCTGTCTCCGGCGTTCGACATCAACCCGAACCCCGAACCAGGTCCCAAGCACCTGAGCACGGCCATCGACCTCGGTGATGACACGGCAAGCGTCGCGCTCGCGCTCTCGGTCGCGGACTATTTCCGCCTCAGCGCCGAGGAGGCCAACGAGGTCATCTCGCAGGTTCAGACGGCCGTCTCACACTGGGCGCCGGTCGCCCGACAGTACGGCTTGTCCTCACACGAGATCACCGCCATGTCGTGGGCGTTCGACGCACACTCCGCGCGCGCTTCGAAATAGGCGCGGCAAACGCCTGGCCCAGCCGGGAACATCGCCCGGTCCGCGGCATTTCCGGACGTTGGAGCGATGGCCAGACTGGATAGTGGTTGTCTGATCCTCAGCGCTAGCAGTGGGAGGCGCTGAGCAGATCGGCCTCGGTTCCGCGGCGGAGTTTGTCCTCTGAGTCTCTGTAGAGGAACTGCGAGGTCGGGAGCTCGTTGACCTGAGTCATCGTGAAGTCGATCCCGGAGGCGCCGTCCTGGGGGTCCCTTTGCACATAGAGCGACATCGCGTCTTCTGGGGCAGTCTTCAACGTTGTCAGGGAGCGGATGCTGTCGCGGTCGGTGCTATCAAGCAGGGGCCACGTGATGAGGCCCCCTGGCTGAAGCGCTTCGCGCTTGAACTGCCATGTCGCGTGTGTCCCGGCCGCGGGGTCCGTCTCCAGCAGCGCAGTGGCCTCGAATACGGCGCGATCGGGAGGATCGCTGCATATGACCATCCCCCCAATGGTGGTGCCGCGACTGTCACGGCCAACGACAACGAAGCCGGGCGGTGATGGCGTGCAACCGCAAAGAAGAAGGGTGACGAGTCCGACGAGGGCGCCGACGGCGACCCTGCGAGTCGTGGACATGCCAGAAACATAAGCCTGGACAACGGTCGAAAGATGCCCACGTTCGGCGGCGACACCGCATCGTGACCGAAGCGCGCTCGTCCGCAGATCCGGTCGGATCTCCGCCCGCTCACAGCCGCTCCACACCGCCGCGTAGCGCGCGCGATCACCACTCCGTCGGGTGGATGAACTCAGCGGCGGGCCGCCGGAGCCACTGGGTGACCCGCATGGTGAGTTCGAGGTCGGCCATTCTGGCCGTGCGCAGGTTCGTGAGCCTGCTGGGAGTGCACCCCAGGTCCTGCGCGAGTTGGGTCCAGGTGAGCTCCCGCGCGCGGCGCTCCTCGTCGAGCACCCGGTGCAGGGCTGCCAGGTCCCAGCGGAGGCGGCGGTCCGGACCCGCCGAGGGCAGGGCGGTGTCACCGACGTGCCGGGGCGGCCCGGCGAGGAAGTCCTCCGGAGGGCGGGAGAGCCACCGCAGCATGAACAGGGCGTACTGGCACGAGGTCGCTCCCCGGTCTCCCATCCGGCCCACCGCGCCACCGCAGAGTGGGTGGTCATCCCGCTCAGCGTTGAGCTGCTCGGACTGCTCCCACAACTCGTCGGCGACGTCGTACCAGCCGAGGCCGCGCCGATCGCGTTCGGCGTCGAGTGCGGCGAAGAACGCGGAGAAATCGAAGACGGACCCCACCGGCATCCCTCCAACCTAGTGCCGGTGATCGCGTGCCGAGGCGGTTCGTGTGCGACCCGATGGTGGAGCACGCTCGCGCTCGCAGGTCGTGACGGCGCGCACAGGCTCGCGTCACCCGCCCCAGGGTCGAGGAGGATGGACGCATGACCTCCAGGACGGGGGGCGGGACCCGGGGCTGGGTGCTGGACGTCCTCCTCGGTGGGGTCCCGGGCGGCGTCCTCGGAGCGATCGTGGCCGTCAACATCGTCATCTTCTCGGGCATCGACCGCGGCTACGAGGCGAGCATCCCGGAGGTGTTCCGCGAGAACGTCGTGGTCGGCACGGTCGTCGTGCTGGTCCTCCTCGCCGGGCCGGTTCTGGGGGTGTGGGCCGTCCGTCGCCTCCGACTGGCGATGGCGCGGCGGTAGCGTCCGGCGGGTGATCACCGTCGAGGAGTACCTGCGTTCCTGCGACGCCGCGCTCGACCAGTACGCCGCCGCCTGCCGCGAGCTCGGCGACGACCTCGTCAACGCCCGGCTCGCGGACGTGCCCGGCTCCAACAGCGCCTTCGCCCTCGTCACCCACGTCGTCGGGGTGATGGCGCGGTGGGGGAGGACGGTCAACCGCGGCCTCGTCGTCCCGCGCGACCGCGACGCCGAGTTCACGGCGACCGGCACCGTCCACGAGGCGCTGGCCCTCCTCGACCGGGGCCGCGCCGACCTGCACGACGACGCCCGCGCCGCCACCCCCGCGGACCCGCCCGCCAACCCGCCGGCTGACCACGACCCGGTCGGCACCCAGGGCGAGGTGCTCCTCCACGTCTACGAGGAGCTCGCCCAGCACCTCGGCCAGCTCGAGGTGACCCGCGACGTCCTCGTGGCGCGGCACCGGACAGGGCACACCCCGGCTGGCTAGGCTCACCGCGGCGCGCGGAGGGGCCGCCCGCCGTACCCGCCGCAGCCCTGACGGTGTGGGCCGCGGCCGCCCCGCCGTCGGTGGTGTGCGGCAGGATGAGCGGGTGAGCGAGACCCCGACCGACCCCGCCGCGCAGCAGCCCGCCGACGCCGTTCCCGACGACGTCCGGCACGAGTGGCAGGACCTCGCCGAGGAGGCCCGCGGCCACCAGTTCGCGTACCACGTCAAGGACGCCCCGACCGTCAGCGACGGCGAATACGACACGCTGATGAAGCGCCTCAACGCGCTCGAGGAGGCCCACCCGAGCCTGCGCACCCCCGGCAGCCCCACCCAGCAGGTCGGCGGTGCCGTCTTCTCCACGGACTTCCAGGCCGTCGACCACCTCGAGCGGATGCTCAGCCTCGACAACGCCTTCTCCGCCGAGGAGCTCGCGGCCTGGGCCGCCCGGGTCGAGCGCGACGCCGGGGGAGCGACGCTGCACTACCTCTGCGAGCTGAAGATCGACGGCCTCGCCGTCAACCTGCTCTACGAGGACGGCCGGCTGACCCGGGCCCTCACGCGCGGCGACGGGCGCACCGGCGAGGACGTCACGCTCAACGTCCGCACCATCGACGGCGTCCCCACCGAACTGCACGGCGACGACGTCCCCGCCCTCGTCGAGATCCGCGGCGAGGTGTTCTTCCCCCTCGAGGCCTTCGGCGACCTCAACGCGGGCCTCGTCGAGGCCGGTAAGCCGCCCTTCGCCAACCCGCGCAACGCGGCCGCGGGGTCGTTGCGGCAGAAGGACCCCCGCGTTACCGCCACGCGTCCACTGCGGATGCTCGTGCACGGCATCGGGGCGCGCCGCGGCTTCGACATCGCCCGGCAGTCCGAGGCCTACGCCCTCCTCCACGCCTGGGGCCTGCCGACGAGCAGCCACTACCGGGTCCTCGACACCATCGAGGAGGTCCAGGGCTTCGTCGACGGCTACGGCGAGCAGCGGCACAGCGTCGAGCACGAGATCGACGGCGTCGTCGTCAAGGTCGACGAGATCTCGGTGCAGCGCCAGCTCGGCTCGACGAGCCGGGCGCCGCGCTGGGCGATGGCGTTCAAGTACCCGCCGGAGGAGGTCAACACCAGGCTCCTCGACATCCAGGTCAACGTCGGCCGCACCGGCCGGGTCACCCCGTTCGGGGTCATGGAGCCGGTCACCGTCGCGGGCTCGACGGTCTCGATGGCCACGCTCCACAACGCGCACGAGGTGGTCCGCAAGGGCGTCCTCATCGGCGACACGATCGTGCTGCGCAAGGCCGGCGACGTCATCCCCGAGATCCTCGGCCCGGTCGTCGCCCTGCGCGACGGCACCGAGCGCTCCTTCGAGATGCCCACGCACTGCCCCAGCTGCGGCACCGCGCTCGCGTACGAGAAGGAGGGCGACAAGGACATCCGCTGCCCCAACTCGCGCAGCTGCCCGAGCCAGCTCCGCGAACGGCTGTTCAGCCTCGCCGGGCGCGGCGGCTTCGACATCGAGGCCCTCGGCTGGGAGGGCTCCACCGCGCTCCTGGAGTCCGGCGTCCTCGACGACCCCGAGCTCGGCGGCCCGAGCGAGGCGATGCTCTTCACCCTGACCGCCGACGACGTGGCGCGGGTCCCGCTGTACACCCGCGCCGCGAAGAAGACCGACCCCGAGGAGTCCGTGGTCGACGGCCGGGTGCTCTCGGCGAACGGGCAGCGGCTCGTCGACAACCTCGGCAGCGCGAAGGAGCAGCCGCTCTGGCGCGTCCTCGTCGCCCTGTCGATCCGGCACGTCGGGCCCACCGCGGCGCGGGCGCTGGCACAGCACTTCTCGTCGCTGGAGGCGGTGCGCGCGGCGACCGTCGAGGAGCTCTCGGCGGTCGAGGGGGTCGGGCCGGTCATCGCCGAGGCGGTCCGCGAGTGGTTCGACGGCGAGGGCTCCGACTGGCACCTGCGGATCGTCGAGCAGTGGGCCGCCGACGGGGTGCGGATGGAGGACGAGCGCGACGAGAGCATCGAGCAGACCCTCGACGGCCTCACCGTCGTCGTCACCGGGTCGCTCGACGGGTTCAGCCGCGACGAGACCAAGGAGGCGATCCTCGCCCGCGGGGGCAAGGCCTCCGGGTCGGTCTCGAAGAAGACCGACTACGTCGTCGTCGGGGCGAACGCCGGCACCAAGGAGACCAAGGCGCGCGAGCTCGGGCTCACCGTCCTCGACGAGGCGCAGTTCCGCCGCCTCCTCGAGACCGGCAGCCCCGACTGACCGCAGGGCGCCGCGCGCACGGGAGCGACCCGACGGGCCCGGATCGGCATCGGCCCGCCGGGTCGCGTCCCGGAGCGTGACCCGAGGGCCACGCGGGTTCCCGGTCAGGGGGCGCGGCGCGCCTCCACCGGCCGGGTGGTGATCGACGGCGCACCCGTGGACCTGGGTCCTCCGTCGGCCGTGTGCACGGCGCGCACCTCGAGCGGCCGGTCGCTGACGATGTCGAGCACGCCGAGCAGCAGGCCCTTCCCGTGGTCGACGGCCTCGCCCAGGGCGCAGCAGTCGTCCATCGTGGCGTGCCCCGGGGGCAGCTCGAGCGTGGCGAACGGCCGCGCCGGCTGGACGTCGGGCTCGCGCCCGATGGTCTTCCCGTCGACGACGAGCGGCGCGAACCGCTTCTCGATGCGGGCCGGGCAGGTCGCCGGGTTGTCGATGAGCACGGCGGTGGCGTAGCGGCCCGGCACGACCGCGCACGGACCATCCCGCTCCTCGTGGTCGTCGTGGCCGTCGTCGTCCCGCTCGGAGGGCGGCCGGGCGCCGCAGACCACCTCGACGACGTAGTGGTAGCGGCACTTCGGCACGACGACACGCACCCGCTTGCTCGCGACGACGACCCCGTCGGCGACGACGTCGATCGTCCCGGTGAAGACCTGGTCGCGCTCGGCGCACGCCTTGGTGCCCACCCACACGACCTCGAAGGTCAGCACGTGGGTCTCGTCACCGGCGAGCGGGCCGTATCCCCCTGCAGGGGTGATCGACTCGACGAACTGCGCGGTGTCGCCGGTGGGGACGAGGTGCACGTTGCCGGTCGCCGTGACGGCAGCCGCGATGAGCTCGGAGAGCGTCGTGACGATGCTCGTCGGGTCGACGCCGGTGCGGTGCTCGCCACCGGTCGCGGCGGTGATCCGCGTGGCCTGGCCCGCGGTCCCCGCGGGCGCACAGGTGCCGTAGTCCGTGACGCCGGCGTTCGGGTCACCGTCGAGGGCATCGGTGGTCCCGGTCGTCGTGCTGACTGCGACGACCGTGATCTCCGCGCCGGTCAGGTCTGCCGTCGCCGACGCCTCGGTGATCGCCGCGCCGAGCCCGGTGAGGTCGGTGCAGATCGGGTCGTGGCCCGGGGCGTCCCCGAACCAGACGACGATCCGCTTGCTGTCCGGACGCCACCCGATCGCGCCGTTCGTCGCGAGCTCGTGGAGGGCGTACAGCTGGCCCTCGGGGATGTCGCCCCCCTGGCCGGCGGACCAGGTCCCGATCGCCGTCGCCGCCGTGGTCGTGTCGGTCGCGGGGCTCAGCTGGTGCTGGAAGGCGTACGAGTTCGGGACGGGGTTCGGGAAGTCGCGGTAGTTGCCGACACCCCAGGCGACGTCGAACGCGGCGAGCGCGGGGTCGGCGAGGATCGCGTCGGCGCCGGCCTTCACCGCCTCGATGACCGGGAACATGCTGAAGGTCGTGTCGGCGAGCAGGTAGACGTCGGCCTTCGGGGTCGTGCCGTTGGGCGGCACCGTGACGGTGATCGTCTCCGTGCGCCGGTCGCACTGGTCCAGCCGCCAGTCGTTGCGCGTCGGGTCGATGGTCACCGGCTCGCGCGGCGTCCCCGGGGTGAGGACGAGGGGTGGGTCGAAGACCGGGACGAACGGGTCGTGGCCGAGGGTCGCGGTGAGGTCGGTCAACGAGGTGAGGGTGCCGTCGGCACCGAGGACGACGCTGGCCACCTCGTTCGGGCGGTCGTCCGAGACCGCGTGGAACACGGTGACGGCCTCGCCGGTGGGCAACCTGCCCTCCGCGCTCGCGCCGAGCCGGGTCTCGCTGCCGAGTACCTCGGCGAGGTGGTCCCGCACGGCGGCGGGCAAGGTGGTGGGCTTCCTCTTCTTCGTGGGCATGACGTGTCACTTCCGAGCGTGGCGGGCCGATCCCCAGTCCGTCTGGCCGCTCGTGGTGAGGAGTGGGCCCGTGGGGCCCCTGATACCTCGAGTCAGCGCGGGTCGTCGCCGCGGGCGCTCGTGTCGTCGGGCAGGACCCGGGCGCGGGCGAACCGGGACTCGAGCGAGGCGGCGACGGTGCGCGCCGACGAGGAGTCCTCACCGAACCGGTCGGTGCTCGAGCGCCGCAGCTGGGCCGCGAGGTCCTGCTGCGCCGCGAGCACGGCGTCGAGCACCTGCCCGGCCGTGGCCTCCCCGCCGGCGGTGCACGCCGCATCCGGGACCGTCACCGAGACGACGCCACCGGAGGCGCTGACCTCCACCTCGACCCCGTCCTCGGAGCGACCGCGGCCGCGCAGGGCCTCGACCGAGGCACGCCACGCCATCGCCGCCTGCGCCTGCTCGACGAGGCGCTGGAGCTCGACGGCTCCGGGGGTGTCGCCCTCGAACAGGTGCGGGTCCGGGCCGGGGGTCGGCTGCGTGCCGCTCACCAGGTGCCGCCGTGCGTCGGGCCCTGCGGGGGCGCGCCCGGCATCGACCGACCGTCGGTCTCCGGCGGCTCGACCTCGACGAGCGGCGTCGCCCGCTCGACCTCGGCGCGGAAGGCCACGGCCGTCGCCGAGCCCGCGCCCCATGCCTCCTCCGCCGAGGCGGCGGCGCGTCCGCGGACCCCCTCCTGGGCGGCCCGGAGGGCGGTGCGGACCGCGGCCGTGACGGCCCGGCCGCCGCGCGCCGCCACGACGTCCCCGACGGCGAGACCGGTGAGCATCCCGCGGACGTCGACGACGGCCCGGACCCGCCCGGCCTCCGCCGTACCGGTCGCGGTGAGCGCCTCGACCTCGCGCTGCCACGCCTGCGCCCGCTCCGCCTGCGGACCCGCCGCGGCGGTGGCCTCGGCGACGGCCGCCAGCGTCTCCTCGGGCGTGGAGTACCCCCGTGCATCCATGCGGCCGAGCCTAACCCGCACCGTGCGCCGCCGCGGAGTCGTGGGTGCCCGCCTCGGCTAGCCTCGTGCCGACACCGACGAGGGCCACGGGGGGACGACGCCATGCCGGACGTGCCGGAGCAGCCGATCGCGGGCATCCTCGTCCCGGCCGGGCTCGGGCTGGCCCTGTTCGGGGGCATCTGGCTGCTCTTCGCGGTGCCGTGGCTCCGCGGCCTCGTCGTGGGCCTGCGGACCCGTGACTGGTGGACCCCGTTCGCGCAGCGCCCCGACGGACGCTACGGCGTGCTGGCCCGCTCCCACTTCCTCGCCGCGTTCCGCGCTCCGGAGCACCGCAGCAGCCGCGGCCTCGCCGTCCGGTGGGGCGTGTGGACCGTCGTCGTCGTCGCGCTCGC
The DNA here is from genome assembly GCA_963709785.1 of uncultured Actinomycetota bacterium. Lineage (GTDB taxonomy): Bacteria > Actinomycetota > Actinomycetes > Actinomycetales > Dermatophilaceae > Phycicoccus. The sequence goes on from CAVPXT010000012.1 coordinate 64,705, forward strand.
CGCCTACCCGCTGCAGATCGTCGTCGACGCGGTCCGGCTGCTCCGCCGCTGAGGGCCGCGCCTCACTCGTCGGGGTCGGTCCCGGCCTCGTGGGCGTTCTTGCCGGCGTCGGTGGCCGTGGTCGCCGCCCCGTGGGGCGTGTCGCGGATGCCGCCGCGCACGGCATCGCCCATGTGCTCGGGGAAGCTCGGCTGCGGCAGCTCGTGGCGCCCGCCGGGGCTCCAGCCGTCGGGCGGTCTGACCGTGAACGGCGGGATGTCCGGTGGCGCCCCCGGCGGGCCGGCGTGCCGGGGGGTGGGGCGGTGCAGCGACGGGTTGGTCTTGACCCGGTCGAGCAGGCGAAGCAGCCGGCCCGAGAAGGTGCCGAGCGCGCCGAGCAGGTCACCGAGCCGGCTGCCGGAGCGAGCGAGGCCGGTGACGAAGGTCGAGCACTTCGCGGTCACCGCCGCGACCCGGGTGGCGATCTGGCCGCAGATCCACGGGATGAGCGTGCCGAAGGACAGGAAGGCCTCGGCGACCCAGCTGAGCGCCGCACCGACGAGCTGGGCGAGCACGTCGCGCAGGAAGCCGTGCACGAAGCCGGTGATCCCGGCGGCGATCGTGATGCCGGTCTCCATGGCCTCCGCGACGCCCGCGAGCGCCGAGATGGCCTGGGTGTGCACGCCCTCCCACCCGAGGTAGGCGGAGACGGCCGGCCCGGACTGCGGGGAGATCAGCCCACCGGCGCTCGCCGACCAGTCCTGCGCCGTCGGCGTGAGGTCGGTGCTGATGCGGCCCCAGGTCTGCGCCTGCGCGATGGCGCCGCCCGGGTTGCCGGCGACCTCCTCGAACCACCCCTTGATGGGGTTGAGGTGGTCGATGACCCAGCCGATGCCCGCGGCCAGCGCCGAGCCGAGGGGGTCGGCGGCGGTGGCGGCGGCGTCGAGGACGAGGGCGACGCCGCTCAGCGCCGCGTCGACCCAGTTCCCGTCGCAGATGGCCGTGACCGTGCCGTAGCCGCTGTCGATGATCCCGGCGCCGGAGGTCCAGCCGGAGCCCTCCTGGAGGCCGAAGGTCGTCCCGTCCGGGGAGCTCGACGTGTCGGCGACGGCGTACGGGTTGGGGCCGGTCACGGGTAGGCCCTCCGCAGGCGCCAGGTGGCGTTCGCGTCGTCGGTCTCGTACTGGTCGGCCATCGCCCGGAGGCCGTTGACGGCCTGCTCGGCGTTCGTCGCGACCTGCCCCATCGCACCCTCGACGTCGCCGTTGACGGCGTTGAAGAGGCCGGGGAGCCACTGGAGGAGGATCCCGTAGCTGTCGCCCGAGACCGAGCCGGCCTCCTGCATCTGGCCGAGCCGCGTGGCGAGTGGCGCGACCTGGTTGGCGTGGCGGCGGATGTCGCCCGGTGAGACGTCGTAGCCCACGGACCGTTCCTCTCTGTGGTGTGGCGCGGCCCCCGGATGCGGCGCCTCGGCTCGAGACCATACTGAGGTGGTGACCAGCCCTCAACGGGGAGAACTCCCCTCGCGCGTCGTCCTCAGGTCCCCGGGGTGGGCCCGCTTCGCCGCCGTGCCCGTCATGCTCGCCTTCTGGGTGGGCTGCCTCGTCGGCCTCGTCGGGCTCGTCCGCGAGGGGGCGGGGCAGGACACGCCCTTCCTCGCCGCCGCGGTCGGCTGGGTCCTCGTCGTCCTCTTCGTGCTCGTCATCCCACCGGCGGTGTGGGTGCTCCTGACGGCCCGGACCGTCCTCGACGTCGCGAACGACCGGGTCGAGCGCCGCCCCGGCGCGGTGTCGGTGCCGGTGTCCGCGCTGCGCGAGCTGCGGGCCCTGCCCCCCGCGACGGTCGACCGGGCGAACCGCGGCGCCCGCGTCCAGGCCGTCGACGCGCGCGGCGCCGTCGTCGCACAGGTCGAGGAGTCGGCGCGGCAGTGGCCGACGGCGTTGGCCGTGCTCCGCGAGTGGGCGCGACGCCGACCCGAGCTCGTCCACGACGACTACTCGCGGGAGCGCCTGCTCGGCCCGGTCGACGCGGCCTGAGCCTCAGGAGCCGCTGCGGAGGGCGCGCGGTGCGTTGAGGTCGAGCGTCACGGCGACGACGCGTGTCGCGAACACCAGCGCCACGGCGACCCAGGCGGTGGTGGCGCTGAGGTGCCCCGTGCGGTCGAGTCCGACGACGAGGGCCGCCCCCGCGAGGGCGGGCAGGGCGTACAGCTCGCGCTGGAGCACCTCGGGCACCTGCCGGGCGAGGACGTCGCGCAGCATCCCGCCCCCGACGGCGGTGATGCCGCCGATGAGGGTGGCGGCGAGCGGCCCCGCGTCCCGCGAGAGGGCGACCAGGGCCCCGCTGACGGCGAAGAGGGCGAGGCCGGCCGCGTCGAGCAGGCGGACCGCGCGCGAGACGATGCGGCGGCGCCCGCCCTTCACGACCGCGGCCTCCTGCCACCGGCCGTGCAGCAGGAAGACGAGGGATGCCGCAAGGAGCGCCGCCGCGAGCAGGCGCCAGTCGCTGACGGCCACCGGGGGCGTCACCCCGAGGAACACGTCGCGGATGATGCCGCCGCCGAGGCCCGCGACCCACGCGAGGACGAGCACGCCGAAGAGGTCGAGCCCGCGCCGCACCGCCACCAGGGCCCCGGAGAGCGCGAAGACGAAGACCCCGCAGACGTCGAGGACGGCCTGGAGCGACGCGGTGTCCGTGAGCACCGCGCGATTCTCGCAGGGTGCCGGGCGGAGCCGGTCGGGGACCGGGGCGAGTGCGGTCCGCGGCACCCATAGACTGGCCGCCATGGCCGACCTGACCCGTGCGGATGTCGCGCACCTCGCCGGACTCGCCCGCATCGACCTCTCCGACGCCGAGCTCGACCGGATGGTCGGGGAGCTCGGCGTCATCCTCGAGGCGGTGGCCACCGTGCAGCAGGCGCCGATCGCCGACGTCGAGCCGATGAGCCACCCGATGCCGATCGTCAACGTCACCCGCCCCGACGTCGTCCGGCCCTGCCTGACGCCCGAGGAGGCGCTCGCCGGCGCACCGGACTCCGAGCAGCAGCGCTTCAGCGTCCCGCGCATCCTGGACGAAGAGTGACACCGGGCCGCCTCCGTCGCCCGTCGCTCCCGCACCTCCTGAGGACCTCATCGTGACCACCGACCTGACCCGCGCCACCGCCGCCGAGCTGACCGACCTGCTCGGCGCCCGCACCGTCTCCTCGCGCGAGGTGACGCAGGCGCTGCTCGACCGCACGGCCGCCGTCGACGGCGCCGTGCACTCCTACCTCCACGTCGACGCCGAGGGCGCGCTCGCCGCCGCCGACGACGTCGACCGCCGCCGGGCCGCGGGGGAGGGGCTGCACGCCCTCGCCGGGGTGCCGATCGCGGTCAAGGACGTGATGGCCACCCAGGGCCTGCCGACCACGTGCGGGTCGAAGATCCTCGAGGGCTGGGTGCCGCCGTACGACGCGACGCTGGTCTCCCGCCTCCGCGCGGCGGGCATGCCGATCCTCGGCAAGACGAACATGGACGAGTTCGCGATGGGCTCCTCGACCGAGCACAGCGCGTACGGGCCCAGCCGCAACCCGTGGGACCTCGACCGCATCCCCGGGGGCTCCGGCGGTGGGTCGTCCTCGGTCGTCGGGTCCTTCCAGGCCCCGCTCGCGATCGGCACCGACACCGGCGGCTCGATCCGCCAGCCCGCCGCGGTCACCGGCACGGTCGGGGCCAAGCCGACGTACGGCGGCGTCTCGCGCTACGGGCTCGTGGCGCTCGCGTCCTCGCTCGACCAGGCCGGCCCGTGCTCGCGCACCGTCCTCGACTCCGCCCTGCTGCACGAGGTCATCGCGGGCCACGACCCGATGGACTCCACCTCGATCGACGCCCCGGTCCCGCCGGTCGTCGAGGCCGCCCGCCGGGCCGACGTCTCGGGGATGCGGATCGGCATCGTCAAGGAGCTCACCGGCGAGGGCTTCCAGCCCGGGGTGCAGGCGCGGTTCGACGAGGCCGTCCAGCACCTCACCGACGCCGGGGCCGAGGTCGTCGAGGTGTCGTGCCCGAGCTTCACCTACGCCCTCGCGGCGTACTACCTCATCCTCCCGAGCGAGGCGAGCAGCAACCTCGCCAAGTTCGACGCCATGCGGTACGGCCTGCGCGTCGCGCCCGAGGGCGTCGACGCCCCGTCGGCCGAGCAGGTGATGGCCGCCACGCGTGACGCCGGGTTCGGCGACGAGGTCAAGCGGCGCATCATCCTCGGCACCTACGCACTGTCGTCCGGCTACTACGACGCCTACTACGGGTCGGCGCAGAAGGTGCGGCGCCTCATCGCGAACGACTTCGCCGCCGCGTTCGAGACCGCCGACGTGCTCGTGAGCCCCACCGCGCCGACCACCGCCTTCCGGTTCGGGGAGAAGATGGAGGACCCGATGGCGATGTACCTCAACGACATCGCGACGATCCCGGCGAACCTCGCCGGCATCCCCGGGCTGTCCGTCCCGAGCGGTCTCGCCGACGAGGACGGCCTGCCGGCCGGCTTCCAGGTGCTCGCGCCGGCGATGGCCGACGACCGGCTGTACTCGGTCGGCGCCGCGCTCGAGGCCCGCCTGACCGCCGCCTGGGGCGGCCCCATCCTGGGCCGTGCGCCCGAGCTGACGGAGGTGTCCCGATGACGACGACGACCGGCGCGGAGCCGACGCTCTCGTTCGAGCAGGCCCTCGCGGCCTTCGACCCCGCGATGGGGCTCGAGGTGCACGTCGAGCTCGGGACGAACACGAAGATGTTCTGCGGCTGCCCGACCGGGTTCGGCGCCGAGCCGAACACCCAGGTCTGCCCGGTGTGCCTCGGGCTGCCCGGCGCGCTGCCGGTGGTCAACGAGGTGGCCGTCGAGTCGGCCATCCGGATCGGGTTGGCGCTGGGCTGTTCCATCGCCGAGTGGTGCCGGTTCGCCCGGAAGAACTACTTCTACCCGGACATGCCGAAGAACTTCCAGACCTCGCAGTACGACGAGCCGATCGCCTTCGAGGGGTACCTCGACGTCGAGCTCGAGGACGGTTCGACGCACCGCGTCGAGATCGAGCGCGCCCACATGGAGGAGGACACCGGCAAGTCCCTCCACGTCGGGGGCTCGACCGGCCGCATCCACGGGGCGACGCACAGCCTCGTCGACTACAACCGCGCCGGCATCCCGCTCATCGAGATCGTCACCAAGCCGATCCTCGGCACGCGCGAGCGGGCGCCCGAGGTCGCCAAGGCCTACGTCTCCGCGCTGCGCGACCTGCTCAAGGCGCTCGGGGTCTCCGACGTGAAGATGGAGCAGGGCTCGATGCGCTGCGACGTCAACCTCTCGCTCTCGCCCGCGGGGTCCGGCACGCTCGGCACCCGCACCGAGACCAAGAACGTCAACTCGCTGCGGTCCGTCGAGCGGGCCGTGCGGTACGAGGTCGGCCGGCACGCGGCCATCCTCTCCGGCGGTGGGTCGATCACCCAGGAGACCCGGCACTGGCACGAGGACACCGGCATCACGACGTCCGGGCGCATCAAGTCCGACGCCGAGGACTACCGGTACTTCCCCGAGCCCGACCTCGTCCCGGTCGCGCCGACGCGCGAGACCGTCGAGGCGCTGCGGGCGACGCTGCCCGAGCCGCCGGCCGAGCGCCGCCGCCGGCTGCAGGCGGACTGGGGGTTCAGCGACCTCGAGATGCGCGACGTGATGAACGCCGGCCTCGTCGAGCTCATCGGCGAGACCGTCGCCGCCGGTGCGTCGCCCGGGGCCGCCCGCAAGTGGTGGTCCGGCGAGGTCGCGCGGCGCGCGAACACCGAGGGCGAGGACGTGCCGACCTACGCGGAGCGCCTCGGCGTCACCCCGGCGCACGTCGTCGAGCTCGAGGGCCTCGTCACCGGGGGTCGGCTCAACGACTCCATGGCGCGCCAGGCGTGGGAGGGGGTCCTCGACGGCGAGGGCACGCCCACCGAGGTCGCCGACGCGCGTGGGCTCGAGCTCGTGCAGGACACCGGCGCCCTCGAGGCCGCGGTGGATGCCGTCATCGCCGCCAACCCCGCCGTCGCCGACAAGATCCGCGACGGCAAGGTCCAGGCCGTGGGCGCGCTCATCGGCCAGGTGATGAAGGAGATGCGCGGCCAGGCCGACGCCGCGACCGCGCGCGGCATCATCCTGGACAAGCTCGGCCAGTCCTGACCCCATCCGACTTCTTGCGGATCACCCACCTCCGGGGGGCCCGGAACGGCCCCGGAGGGTGGCGGATCCGCAAGAAGTCGGGAGCAGCTGTGGGGATGTCCGGGACGGTCAGCGGCGGCCGCCGCCGAGGATGCCGCCGAGCACGTCGCCGATGATGCTGCCGGCGTCGATGCCGCCGGACGTGGGGGCCTGACCCGTCGAACCACCCCGGGCCGCACCGCCGGTGGCCGATCCGAGGACGTCCTTGAGCATGTCCTCGAGCGATCCCGGAGCGTCGGTCGACCCACCCCCGAGGACCCTCGAGGCGAGCCACGACAGCACCATCGGGGCGATGAGCGGGAGGAGCTTGCGGATCAGCGCGCCGCCGACCCCCTGCCCGCTCAGCGGGGACTCGCCGAGGCGGGCCACGACGTCGTCGCGACGGTCACCGAAGACGTGGTTCGCGATGGCCTCGCCGTCCTGCGTCTCGAGCCGTCCCACGTCGACGCCGCCGGAGAGCAGGCCGGGGTCGTGCTGCCCGAGGGCGTCGAGCAGGGATCCCGCGCCCCCGCCCTGCGCGTTCGCGTCGAGGCCGCCGAGGAGGGCGGGGATGACGGCGGCGGCGGCCTGGCGGACCTCGTCGGGCGAGGCGCCGACCCGGCTCGCGAGGTCGTCGACCGGCAGTGCTCCGAGGATGTCGTCGTACGCGCTCATGGGTGCCTTCCCGTCGGGGCGGCCACCTGCCGCCGCCGGGACAGCCAACCACGCGGCGGCCGACCGTGGCGAGGGGCTGGTTGGTCACGACAGGGGTGACCGCGGGCGGTGGCGGGTGCATGATCGGGACATGACCCGCGCAGCCCGAGACCGCACGCTGATCCTCCTTCGGCACGCGAAGGCCGAGCAGGACGACCGGGCTGCCGACCACGACCGCGAGCTGACGCAACGGGGCCGGAACGACGCCGAGGTGGCCGGGCGCTGGCTGCTCGAGCACGGCATCGGCATCGACGAGGTCCTGTGCAGCACGAGCGAACGCACGAAGCAGACCTGCGAGGTGGTGTGGAGCGCGGGCTGCCCCGAGGCGGACGTCCACCACGACCGCCGGATCTACAACGCCTCGGCCGAGGCCCTGCTCGAGGTGGTGCGCGAGGCCGACGACGACGCCGACGTCGTGATGCTCGTCGGCCACGCCCCGGGCGTCCCGGCGCTCACCGAGCTCCTGGCCGACGGCGAGGGCAGCCTCGAGGGGCACCGGGCGCTCGCCGAGGGCTTCCCGACGTGCGGCATCGCCGTGCTGCACTATGCGGGTCGCTGGTCGGACCTGGCCTTCGGGGATGCCAGCCTCGAGCGCTTCCACGTGGCTCGGGCCGAGTGACCAGCCGCTGAGCGTCAGGGGGTGATGCCGACGGCGTCGGCCACCCACGACCAGTACCGTTCGCGCTCACCGGCATCCGGTCGGGTGCCGGAGCGCACGTGCTCCGGTCGCGGCCGCCGGTCGTGCCAGAGCCGGCCACCCTCGACCGCCGGCTCGGTGGCGACCACCCAGACCGTCGTGTCGGCCCCGGCGGCATCCGTGCGCAGCGCCGGCCGCAACGCCCGCGAGAAGCCGGGCAGCGAGGAGTCCAGCCCCGGGGTGCTGGCCCAGCCGGGATGCGTCGCGTGGACGGTGACCCCGCGCGGGGCCCAGCGTTCGGTGAGGACCGGCAGCAGCTCGACCTGACCGCGCTTGCTCCGGGCATACGCGACCGACCCGCTGTAGGCATCTCGTTGGTACTCGGGGTCGGCGGCGGGCAGGGCCTGGGTGTACATGCCGCCCGAGGTCACGAGCACGACGCGGCCCGCGTCGGCCTCCAGGGACGGCAGCAGCAGCTCGGTCATGAGGACCGGCCCGAGGACATGGAGGGCCTGCGTCAGCTCGTGTCCCTGTGCCGACTCGGTGCGTTCGGCCGGAAGGGCGCCCGCGTTGTGCACGAGGCCCCGCAGGGCGACGCCCGCCGCGAGGAACGCCTCGGCGAAGCTCCGGACGGAGTCGAGGTCGCCGACGTCGCACCGCCAGACGCGGGCGGCGCCCTCGCGCCCCACCGCGGCGTCGACCTCCGCGGCGACGGCCTCGCCGCGGCCGGTGTCGCGCACGACGAGGTGCACGGTGGCGCCGAGGGCCGCGAGGTCGAGGGCGGTGCGGCGCCCGAGGCCGGAGGTCGCGCCCGTGACGGCGACGTGGTGGCCGGTGAGTGCCCCCGGTGACGGGTCCGCCGGCCAGCCCGGGAGGCGGCGGCGCACGGCGAGGCCGAAGGCCGTGAACCCCGGCACGACCGTGCGGTCGAGGGCGACGTCGACCGCACGGGAGAACGCGCCCGGGCCGGGGGAGGGGGTCATCGCACGAGCTCCTTCATCGCGGCGGTGGCCCCGCGCAGGTACCGCCCGACCACCTCGTGCTCGGTGGGGGTGAGTGAACCGTCGAGGGCCGCGAGGGCCCGGAACATCGGCGCGAGCATCCCGAAGGTCTCCTCGCGGCCACCATCGGTGATGACGACCTGCGTGCGCCGGCCGTCCTGGGGATGGGGTCGGCGCTCGGCGTGGCCGTGCGAGACGAGGCGGTCGACGACACCCGATGCGGCCGCCGAGGTGACGCCGAGGGCCCGGGCGAGGTCGACCGGCCCCATCGGGGTGCCCATGAGGTGGCGCAGGGCGTGGAGCTCGGAGGTCGACAGGCCGGCCCGGTGGGCCACCTCGGCCGGCATGAGGGCGGCGACGTCGACGAGCTCCTGGAGGGCGTCGAGGGTGCTCGACCCCGTCCACTCCGGCACGGCGCGTTCCATCGCGCGACTTGCGTCGTCGGCCTGGCTCTTCGTAATATCGCTCACCAACTTAGTCATCAGGTGAATCACCTAGTCACGTAAGTCTAGCAACGTCGGACCCCGGAGGGCCCCGCCATGGCACGCATCGCCGATCTCGTCACCCGCCGCTGGGTGGCCGGTCTGTTCGCCCTCGCCGCCCTGCTCTCGGCCGGCGCCGTCATCGGCGTGGTCGGGCAGGCCGAGCAGCCGCCGTCGTCGACCACCGCGCTGCCCCTCGGCTCGGACAGCCTCGCCGCCGCCGAGCTGCGGGCCCGGCTCCCGGAGGAGGGCGGGTCGGCCGCCGTCGTCCTCTTCTCGCGCGACGGGGCCCTCACCACCGCGGACCAGCAGGCCATCGACGCCGCGGCGTCGACCCTCCCGGGCGCCACGGGGATGCCCGCACAGCGGAGCGAGGACGGCACCGCCGCGGTCGTCGTCGTCCCGGTCGAGTCGCCGGACGCCGTGGGGACCGCCGACGCGGTCGCGGCGATCCGGGAGGCCGCGAGGGCCGACCTGCCGGACGGGCTCACCGCGCAGGTCACGGGCCCGGCCGCCATCCAGGCCGACCTCGCCGCCGTGTTCGACGGTGCGGACACCCGCCTCCTCCTGGCCACCGCCTCGATCGTCGCGCTGCTGCTCGTGCTCACCTACCGCAGCCCGGTGCTGTGGGTCGTGCCGCTCACGGTCGTCGGGGCCGCCGACCAGCTCGCAGCCGTCCTGGCCACCCGCACCCTCGCCGTCGTCGACATCCCCTGGGACGAGTCGACCGTCGGCATCCTCTCCGTCCTCGTCTTCGGTGCCGGCACCGACTACGCGCTGCTCCTCATCTCGCGGTACCGCGACGAGCTCCGGAGCACCGAGGACCGGCGGTCCGCGATGGCGCACGCGCTGCGCCGCACGGCGGAGGCGGTCCTCTCCAGCGCCTCGACGGTCGTCCTCGGCCTGCTGACCTTGCTCCTCTCGCTCTTCCCGACGACGCGCGGGCTCGGCCTGGCCTGTGCGGTCGGGGTGGTCGTGGCCGCCGCGTTCGTCCTCCTCGTCCTGCCCGCGGCGCTCGTCGTCTTCGGGCGCTGGGTGTTCTGGCCGCAGGTGCCCCGCGTGGGGCAGCAGGGCCTGGCCGACGGCCGGTCCCTCTGGCGCCGCGTCGGCGACACCGTCGCGCGTCGCCCCCTCGTCGTCGTCGGCGGGACCCTCGTCGTGCTCGCCGTCGCCGCCTCGGCGATGACCCAGATCCGGGCCGGCCTCTCCACCTCCGACCAGTTCCTCGACACCCCCGAGTCGATCACCGCCTCCCAGCGCTACGCCGAGTCCTTCCCCGCCGGCTCGGTCGACCCGGTCGTCGTCATGACGACCGGCGACGGCGAGCAGGTGGCCGCCACCGTGGGCGAGGTGCCCGGGGTGGAGTCGACGCGGGTCGCCGCGAGCGGCGGTGGTGTCACCGAGGTCGACGCCGTCCTCGCCGGCGACCCGGGGTCGGAGGAGGTGCGCGACACCGTGCGCGCCGTCCGGGAGGCGCTCGCCGGCACCCCGGGCACCCACGTCGGCGGGACCGAGGCGGAGGCGCTCGACACCGCCGACGCGTCGGGACGCGACCGGGCGCTGGTCTTCCCGATCATCCTCGCGCTCGTCGTCCTCGCCCTCGGGGCCCTGCTGCGCTCGGTGGTGGCGCCGGTGATCCTCGTCGCGACCGTCGTCGCCACCTACCTCGCGAGCCTCGGGATCTCGTGGGTGCTGTTCACGCAGGTGTTCGGCTTCGAGCGGCTCGACGAGGGGGTGCCGCTGCTGGCCTTCGTCTTCCTCGTCGCCCTCGGGGTCGACTACAACATCTTCCTCGTGACCCGCGCGGCCGAGGAGGCCCGCGGGCACGGTCCGCGCGAGGGGATGCTCCGCGCGCTCGCGGCGACCGGCGGGGTCATCACCAGTGCCGGCGTGCTGCTCGCGGCCGTCTTCGCCGTGCTCGGGGTCCTGCCGCTCGTCGTCCTCGCGCAGATCGGCATCGTCATCTGCGTCGGGGTCCTCCTCGACACCCTCGTCGTCCGCACCCTCCTCGTCCCCGCCATCGCGGTGCAGCTCGGTGACCGGTTCTGGTGGCCGCGGCGGGTCGGCGGGGCGTCCGAGGCGTCGGGGCCGGCGGCGGAGGGAGCGGCGGCTCCCGAGCCGGTGCGCTGATGGCGCGGGTCGTCGTCGTCGTGGCGGTCCTCGTGGTCGTCGCCGCCTACGCGGTGCTCTCCGGGCGCTGGGTCTCGACGGACTCGGGCTGGTACGAGGCGCTGCCGAAGCCTGCGTGGCAACCGCCGCCGTGGGTCTTCGGGGTCGCCTGGCCCCTGAACTTCCTCGCGCTCGCCGTGTCCGGGGTGGCGCTCGGCTGGACCCGTCCGGCGGCCGAGAGCGGGTGGTTCCTCGTCGTCCTCGTGGCCTCGGTGGTCCTGGCCCTCGGGTGGGCGTACGCGTTCTACGTCCCGCACGAGCTCGGCCGGGCGGCGGTGTCGCTGGGCGCCGCCGCGGTCCTGACCTGGCTCCTCGCGGTCGTGGCCGGCGCCTCGCTGCCGTGGGCGGGCTGGGTGCTCGTGCCGTACGCGGTCTGGATGAGCATCGCGACGAGCCTGTCGGTGGGCTACTGGTGGGCCGCGCGAGGAGCCTGACGGGCGGCGCCGGACCGCAGACGGGCCCGGGTGCATCCGCGGAGCGTCCCACGGCGGAAGGAGGGGTAGGTCGCAGCGCCGCGGCCCCCACCGTGAGAGAGGACCCCCTGATGAACCTCCGTCGCCTCGGCGTCACCACCGCCGCCCTCGGCCTCGCCACCGCACTCGTCGCCCCCGCGGCCATGGCCCAGGGTCGTTCCGCCCCGACGGGGGAGCGCAGCCTCGCGGCGGTGCTCACCTCGGACGGCAACACCTTCGACCGCAACTGGTACGACTACGACATCGTCACCGAAGCGGTGCTCGCGGTGCTCGACGCCAAGCCCGACAGTGCGGTGGGCGTCCTGACGGACGGCAGCGTCGCGCTCACGGCCTTCATCCCCAACGACCGCGCCTTCCAGGTGCTCGCGCGCGACCTCACGAAGAGGTGGTACCCCTCGGAGGCCAAGGTCTTCACTGCCCTGGTCGACGCCGTGGGCGTCGACGCCATCGAGCAGGTGCTGCTCTACCACGTCGTCCCCGGCGCGACGATCACGAAGCGGGACGCCGTCAAGGCCAACGGTGCGACCCTCACGACGGCTCAGGGCGGCACCATCGGGGTCCGCGTCTACGACCGCCGCATCCCGATCATCGAGCTGAGGGACCAGGACCGGAACGACATCAACCCCTTCCTCAACCCCCGGGCGCTCGACATCAACACGGGCAACAAGCAGGTCGCCCACGGCATCGTCTTCGTGCTCCGACCGCTCGACCTCTGACCCGTCGACGACCGGCCCACACCCGCACCACGCGGGTGTGGGCCTCGACGCGCCGCCCTCGGGTGCATCCAAGGGCGCCCTCCGCACCGAATCACCACTGAGGACCCTCGCCGAGGGAGCCCACGGCCCCGGAAGGAGACGCCAGTGCCCGAGATGGCGGCCCTGTCGCGGCCGGCTCCGGCGACCCTGCCGCGCCGGGCGGCTCCCGCGCCGCGGACGCTCCCGCCTATCGTGAGGGGCGTGCGAGCAGACGAGCGGGCCGACCCGGCGGTCGAGGACCTCGCCGTGCGCCTGCGGGCGGGCGACCAGGCGGCCCTCGAGGAGGCCTACTCCCGGTGGTCCTCGCTCGTGCACACCCTGGCCCTGCGGTCCCTGGGCAACCACCACGACGCCGAGGACGTGACGCAGCAGGTCTTCGTCGCCGCGTGGCGGGGACGCCACACCCTGCGCCCCGATCGCGGCAGCGTGCCGGGCTGGCTGGTCGGCATCACGCGGCACAAGATCGCCGACCTGCACGCCCAGCGCTCACGGGCCGCCCGCGACCTCGGTGCCGTCGCGACCGCCGACCGCGTCGAGGAGCACGCCCCGCCGCCGGACGAGCGGCTCGCCGCACGGCTCCTCCTCGCCGACGCCCTCGACCGCCTCGGCGAACCGCGCTCGAGCATCGTCCGGCTCGCGGTCGTCGACCAGCTGACCCACGACGAGATCTCCCGGCGGCTCGAGCTGCCGCTGGGTACCGTCAAGAGCCACGTCCGCCGCGGGCTGGCCTCGCTCCGAGCCCACCTCGAGGAGGTGACCCGAGATGTCCGCTGAGCCCAGCACCCATCCCGACGACGACGTGCTCGTCGACCTCGCGACCGGCGCCGAGTCGCACCCGGACGCCGCACGGCACGTGGACGCCTGTGACCGCTGCTCCGAGGAGCTCTCCCGCCTGCGCGAGGTCGTCGGCCTCGTCCGCGAGGGCGCACCCGAGCTCGCCCCGGCACCGGCCGGTGTGTGGTCGGCCGTGGTCGCCGGGCTCGACGAGGCGCCGGCGCCGCAGGTCACCGACCTCGCCGACCGCCGTCGCGCCCGCACCTCCCGGGTCTCGGCGTGGTGGCTGCTCGGCGCGGCCGCCGCGGGCATCGTCCTCGGTGGCGTGGGACGCGGCGCCCTCGACGGTGACGGACCCGTGCCGGAGCCGACGACGGTCCTGGCCCGCGCGTCGCTCGACACGCTCGACACCGGGAGCGCGCTGGGGTCCGCGGACGCCGTGCGCGTCGACGGCCATCTCGACCTCGACGTGAGCACCGCGTCACTCGACCCGGGCGCCGGGTACCTCGAGGTGTGGCTCATCAACCGCGACCTCACGCGGATGGTGTCCGTCGGGGTCCTGAGGCCGGGGGAGGGGACCCAGCGGTTCGCCATCGAGCAGGAGCTCATCGACCAGGGCTACGTCATCGTCGACATCTCCCGAGAGGGCTTCGACGACAAGCCCCAGCACTCCGGTGACAGCCTGGCCCGCGGCACCCTCGCGCTCTGAGCCGACCGGGCCGTCCGTCGCGCCGCTTCCCCCGAGCAACCCGCAGGGTGGGCGGCCCGGCAGGCAGGGTGGCGGGGGACGCGCAGGAGCCCCGGCCTCGCGGCCGGGGCTCCTGGGTCGGGTGGGTCAGCTCGTCGGCATGAGCACGCCGTCGATGACGTGGATGACGCCGTTGCTCGCCTCGATGTCGGTCTGGGTCACCGTGACGGTGCCCCCGGCCGCGTCGGTGAGGGTGACGGTGCTGCCGTCCACGCCGACGGTCAGCGTGCCGCCCTGCACGGTCTCGACGGTCTGGCCGTCGAGGCCGACGACGTCGGCGGCCATCACCGTGCCGGGGACGACGTGGTAGGTCAGGACGTCCTTGAGCGCGCCGTCCGGCTCGGCGAGGAGCCCGTCGAGCGCGCCGTCGGGCAGCGCCGCGAAGGCCTCGTCGGTCGGGGCGAAGACGGTGAACGGACCGTCGCCCTTGAGGGTCTCGACCAGGCCGGCCGCCGTGAGGGCGGTCGCGAGGGTCGTGAAGCCGCCCGCCGCGACGGCGGTGTCGACGATGTCGGCGGCCGGGGCCTCGGTGGGGCTGGGGGCCTCACTCGTCGGGGCGCTGGTCGTCGAGGTCGTCGTGTCGGCGGACTCGGTGTCGTCCGACCCGCAGGCGGAGACGGTGAGGGCCAGGGTCAGGGCGGCCACGGTGGCCAGGGTGCGTCGCATGATGGGTCCTTCCGAGGGGGTGGTCGTGCTGACACCCCTTCTTCCGCGCAGATCCCGGTCATGGATGCACCTGATTCGACAAACTTTCGACAGGTGGCCTGCATGGTCGCTGCGGGACACGCGCGGGGCCAGTCGACGGGACACCCCGGCGCGCGGCCGGTCGCGAACCTAGGATGACCGCATGACGACGTCCCCCGACATCAAGCCCCGCAGCCGCGACGTCACCGACGGCCTCGAGAAGACTGCTGCGCGAGGCATGTTGCGCGCCGTGGGCCTGGGCGACGACGACTTCGCCAAGCCGCAGATCGGCGTCGCGAGCTCGTGGAACGAGATCACGCCGTGCAACCTCTCGCTCGACCGGCTCGCGAAGGCCGTCAAGGACGGTGTGCACGCCGGTGGGGGCTACCCGCTGGAGTTCGGCACGATCTCGGTCTCCGACGGCATCTCGATGGGTCACGAGGGGATGCACTTCTCGCTCGTCAGCCGCGAGGTCATCGCCGACTCCGTCGAGACGGTGATGATGGCCGAGCGGCTCGACGGCTCGGTGCTCCTCGCCGGCTGTGACAAGTCGCTCCCGGGGATGCTCATGGCGGCCGCCCGCCTCGACCTCTCCTCGGTCTTCCTCTACGCCGGCTCGATCCTGCCCGGCATCGCCAAGATGTCCGACGGCACCGAGAAGACGGTGACCATCATCGACGCCTTCGAGGCGGTGGGCGCGTGCTCACGCGGCCTCATGAGCCGCGAGGACGTCGACGCCATCGAGCGCGCCATCTGCCCGGGGGAGGGCGCCTGCGGCGGCATGTACACCGCGAACACCATGGCGTCGGTCGCCGAGGCGATGGGGATGTCGCTGCCCGGCTCGGCCGCACCGCCGGCCACCGACCGCCGCCGTGACGGGTTCGCCCGCAAGTCCGGTGAGGCCGTCGTCGAGCTGCTCCGCCGCGGCATCACCGCGCGCGACATCATGACCAAGGAGGCGTTCGAGAACGCCATCGCCGTCGTCATGGCCTTCGGCGGCTCGACCAACGCCGTGCTGCACCTCCTCGCGATCGCCCACGAGGCCGATGTCGACCTCACCCTCGAGGACTTCCGCCGGGTCGGTGCCAAGGTGCCGCACCTCGCCGACGTCAAGCCGTTCGGTGCGTACGTCATGACCGACGTCGACCGGGTCGGTGGCGTCCCCGTCGTCATGCGGGCCCTGCTCGACGCCGGTCTCCTGCACGGGGACTGCCTCACCGTCACCGGGAGGACGATGGCCGAGAACCTCGCCGACATCGCCCCGCCCGACGTCGACGGCAAGGTGGTCCGCGCCATGCGCGAGCCGATCCACGCCACCGGCGGCATCACCATCCTCACCGGGTCCCTGGCCCCGGAGGGGGCGGTCGTGAAGTCGGCGGGGTTCGACTCCGACGTCTTCGAGGGGACCGCCCGGGTCTTCGACGGCGAGCGGCTCGCGATGGACGCCGTCGAGGACGGCTCCCTCGGGGCCGGCGACGTCGTCGTCATCCGGTACGAGGGCCCCAAGGGCGGCCCGGGCATGCGCGAGATGCTCGCCGTCACCGGGGCCATCAAGGGCGCGGGCCTCGGCAAGGACGTCCTCCTCCTCACCGACGGCCGGTTCTCCGGCGGCACGACCGGCCTGTGCGTCGGTCACGTCGCGCCGGAAGCGGTCGACGAGGGCCCGATCGCCTTCGTCCGCGACGGCGACCCGATCCGCCTCGACGTCGCGCACGGCACCCTCGACCTGCTCGTCGACGACGCCGAGATGGAGCGCCGCCGCGCCGAGGGGGTCACCCACCCCGAGCCCAAGTACACCCGCGGCGTCCTCGCCAAGTACCGGCAGCTCGTCCGCAGCGCGAGCACCGGAGCCGTGTGTGACTGAACCCACGGGGGAGGGGCCGGCGCTCGAGCTGGTCGGCCTCGTCAAGGAGTTCCGGGGGCGCCGCGTGGTGCACGAGCTGTCGCTCAGCGTGCCGCGCGGCTCGCTGTTCGGGCTCGTCGGGCCCAACGGCGCCGGCAAGACGACGACGCTGTCGATGGCCACCGGCCTGCTGCGCCCGGACGGCGGGACGGCGCGCGTGCTCGGCCACGACGTGTGGGCCGACCCTGCCGCGGCGAAGGCCGTCATGGGGGTCGCGCCGGACGGCCTCCGGCTCTTCGAGCAGCTCTCCGGCCGCGAGCTGCTCCACTACGTCGGCGACCTGCGGCGGATGCCCGTCGAGGTCAGCCGGTCACGCGCCGAGGAGCTGCTGGCCGTCCTCGACCTCGCCGACGACGCGCGCACCGTCGTCGCCGACTACAGCGCCGGCATGGTGAAGAAGATCAGCCTCGCGGCCGCGCTCATCCACGCGCCCCGCCTCCTCGTGCTCGACGAGCCGTTCGAGGCCGTCGACCCCGTCTCGGGCCAGGCGATCCGCACCATCCTGCGCCGCTACGTCGCCACCGGCGGGACGGTCGTCATGTCCAGCCACGTCATGGAGCTCGTCGAGGGGCTCTGCGACCGGGTCGCCGTGTTCGCCGCGGGCCGGGTCCTCGCCGACGACACCGTCGGGGCGCTCACCAGCGGCGGGTCGCTGCACCAGCGGTTCCTCGAGCTCGTCGGCGCCGGGGAGATCGCGGGGGACGGGCTCACGTGGCTCGGCGGCTGACCCGGCCGGCGGCCGCGGCCGAGGGCCGGTCGTGACCTGGCTCATCGTCCGGTTGCGGGTCACGATGTGGCGCACCGCGATGGCGCGCAGCTCGCTGCACCTCACCTCCTCGATCATCGGCGGGCTCGTGGCGCTCGGCGTGGTGGGCGTCCTCGGCCCGGGCATCGCCCTGCTCGCGGCTCGCCCGCTGCGGCTCACCGCCCTCACCGTCCCGCTCTTCGCGACGTTCACCCTCATGTGGGTGGTGCTCAGCCTCATCGCCTCCGGTGTCGACAACGTGCTCGACCCCTCCCGGTTCACCGTGCTCCCGCTCCGGGCGCACGAGCTCGCGCGCGGCCTGCTCGCCGCCGCCTACACCGGCATCCCCGCCGTGATGCTCTCGCTCCTGGCCCTCGCCCAGGTGGTCGCGTGGGCGGGGCACCCGATGGCCCTGCCCGCCGCCCTGCTCGCCGCGGTGCTCGGGACGCTGACCGCGATCCTCGCCTCACGGGCGGTGACGAGCGCCCTGGCTCGGGTGATGACCTCCCGCGGGGGGCGGGTGCTCGGCGCGGCCGTCGTCTCCCTCGTCACCCTCCTCCCGCTCGCCCTCAACCTCGTGCTCACCACGGGTGCGGTCGGGCTCGACGTCGCGACCTTCGACGCCGGCGCGTCGGCGCGGGTCGCCGGCTGGACGCCGGTCGGCTGGGCGTGGGGCCTGCCCTACGACGCCGCGACCGGCCGGTGGTGGACCGCCGCGGCGCACCTCGCGCTCGCCGTCCTCCTCGTCGCGGTGCTCTGGCGCGGGTGGGTGCGCCAGCTCGGCATCACCCTCACCTCGCCGATGACGAGCAGTGGCGGGCAGCGGATCGGGCGGGCCCGGCTGCTGCCGGTCCTCCTGGGCCGCAGCCCCGCGGCGACCATCGCGGCCCGCAGGGTCCGGGCCTGGTACCGCGACAGCCGGCTCGTCGGCATCGCGCTGCGGACCGCGGTGCTCCCCGTCTTCTTCGTCGTGCAGGCCGTCCTCACCGGCACCGGCGGGATGGCGGGGGCCGGGGTGGTGACGCTCGCCGTCTTCGCCGGGCTGACGCTCATGAACGACCTCGCGTTCGACGGGCCCGCCTGGTGGCTGCACGTGAGCACCGGCGTGCGCGGGTGGGAGGACCGGCTGGGCCGGGCCCTCGCGTCCGCGGTGGTCTTCGGGCCGGTGCTCGCGCTGACCTTCGGCGTCTCCGTGGCGCTCGGGGTCATCACCGCGGTCGTGCCGTGGCTCAGCGTCGTCGTCGTGTCGTTCCTCGCGAGCCTCGGCCTCGCCGTCGGCGTGGGCGCGGTGCTCCCCGGGACCGCACCGCGCACCGGCGGCAACCCGTTCGCCGCGTCCTCCGGTGGAGCGGCCCAGGGCTGCCTCACGGCGGCGATCTCCTTCGTCGGGCCCTTCGTCCTCGCCCTGCCGGTCGTCGTGGCGGCGGTCCTCACGGCGGGCAGCCCGCTCGGCCGGTGGGTCGTCCTCGTCGTCGGCACGGCCTACGGGGTCGGGCTGCTCACGGCCGGGATCGTCCTCGGGGGGAGGCGGCTGGACCGTCGGGCCCCCGAGATGCTGGGCCAGCTCGCGCACGCCCAGATCTGACCCGCGTGTCCGACGTCACGGTCCCGGATGGTGGGACCGGCCGTCTCGCCGGTTGACACCCCCCGGGGCAGGGGCGACAGTTGTCCCGTGGCCCGAGTCCTCGTACTTCGACCGCGCGCCTGACACTTCACGCCAGGCGCGCTCCCTCCGTCGTCCCGTCACGGGACTGGAGGGTTTTTTTGTGCGCGGACCACGGACCAGCCCCCACGGCGACCAGAGAGCGGTGACCCCATCGTGAGCGAGACCCGACCGGCGACCCCGGCAAGCCTCCACCCGGCTCCCAGCCCGGCCCAGGTGGCCCAGCAGGCGCGGGCCAAGTCGCCGGTGGACGTCACCGGCGCCCAGAGCCTCGTGCTCTCCCTCGAGGCGATGGAGGTCGACACCGTCTTCGGCATCCCGGGCGGGGCGATCCTGCCCGCCTACGACCCGCTGCTCGACTCGGTCAAGGTGCGCCACATCCTCGTCCGGCACGAGCAGGGCGCCGGCCACGCGGCGGAGGGCTACGCGGCCGCCACCGGCCGGGTCGGCGTCTGCATGGCCACCTCCGGCCCGGGCGCCACGAACCTCGTCACCGCGCTCGCCGACGCGCACATGGACTCCGTGCCGATCGTCGCGATCACCGGTCAGGTCAGCTCCGCGGCCATCGGCACGGACGCCTTCCAGGAGGCCGACATCCGCGGCATCACGATGCCGATCACGAAGCACAACTACCTCGTGACCGACGCCGACGAGATCCCGCGGGTCATCGCCGAGGCCTTCCACATCGCCTCCACGGGGCGGCCCGGCCCGGTGCTCGTCGACATCTCCAAGGACGCGCTCCAGGCCCGCACGACCTTCTCCTGGCCGCCGAAGATCGCGCTGCCCGGCTACCACCCGGTGACCCGCCCGCACGGCAAGCAGATCCGCGAGGCCGCACGGCTCATCGCGGCCGCCGAGCGCCCCATCCTCTACGTCGGCGGCGGCGTCATCCGCGCCGAGGCGAGCGAGGAGCTGCGCCGCTTCGTCGAGCTGACCCAGATCCCGGTCGTCACGACCCTCATGGCGCGGGGCGCGCTGCCGGACAGCCACCCCCTGCACCTCGGGATGCCCGGGATGCACGGGTCGGTCGCGGCCGTCACCGGACTCCAGAAGGCCGACCTCCTCATCACCCTCGGCGCCCGGTTCGACGACCGCGTCACCGGCCAGCTGTCGACGTTCGCCCCCCACGCGAAGGTGATCCACGCCGACATCGACCCGGCGGAGATCAGCAAGAACCGCAAGGCCGACGTCCCGATCGTCGGCGACTGCAAGGCGGTCATCACCGACCTCGCCGAGGTCGTCGACGCCGACATGGAGGCCGGCAACGGCGGTGACTACGCGGCGTGGCGCCAGCGCGTCGCGGGGTGGAAGGAGACCTTCCCGCTCGGGTACACCTCGCCCGAGGACGGCACGCTCTCACCGCAGTACGTCATCGAGCGACTCGGCGCCATCGCGGGCCCGGAGGCCGTGTACGTCGCGGGCGTGGGCCAGCACCAGATGTGGGCGGCCCAGTTCGTCCAGTACGAGCGGCCCAACTCGTGGCTGAACTCCGGCGGCCTCGGCACCATGGGCTACTCGGTGCCGGCGGCGATGGGTGCCCAGGTGGGCGAGCCCGACCGCACCGTCTGGGCGATCGACGGCGACGGATGCTTCCAGATGACCAACCAGG
Organism: uncultured Actinomycetota bacterium; assembly: GCA_963709785.1. GTDB lineage: Bacteria > Actinomycetota > Actinomycetes > Actinomycetales > Dermatophilaceae > Phycicoccus. The sequence continues at coordinate 85,236 of CAVPXT010000012.1, forward strand.
AGCTCGCGACCTGCGTCATCAACCACATCCCGATCAAGGTCGCGATCATCAACAACAGCTCGCTCGGGATGGTCCGCCAGTGGCAGACCCTCTTCTACAACGAGCGGTACTCGAACACCGACCTCCACACGTCCGTCGGCTCGCGCGTGCCGGACTTCGTCAAGCTCGCCGACGCCTACGGCTGCGCCGGGCTGCGGTGCGAGCGACCGGAGGACGTCGACGAGACGATCCGGCAGGCGATGGAGATCACCGACCGCCCGGTGGTCGTCGACTTCGTCGTCCACCGCGACGCGATGGTGTGGCCGATGGTGGCCGCCGGGGTGAGCAACGACATGATCCAGGTCGCCCGCGACACCGCGCCCCAGTGGGACCGCGAGGAGTCCGAGGCGGTCCCGCAGCCCACCGACGCCGACCACGACGGTCAGTGAGGAGATGACGATGTCCAAGCACACCCTGTCCGTCCTCGTCGAGAACAAGCCCGGCGTCCTGGCCCGGATCGCGGCGCTGTTCTCCCGCCGCGGCTTCAACATCGACAGCCTCGCCGTCGGGGAGACCGAGCACGCCGAGGTCTCCCGGATGACCGTCGTCGTCGACGTCGAGGACCTCCCGCTGGAGCAGGTGACCAAGCAGCTCAACAAGCTCGTCGAGGTGCTCAAGGTCGTCGAGCTCGAGCCCGGGTCGGCCGTCCAGCGCCAGGTCATGCTCATCAAGGTCCGCGCCGACGCCGCCACCCGCAGCCAGGTCCTCGAGTTCGTGCAGATGTTCCGCGCCAAGGTCGTCGACGTGGCCACCGAGTCGCTCACCATCGAGGCCACCGGGACGTCCGAGAAGCTCACCGCGCTCCTCGAGGTGCTCGAGCCGTTCGGCGTCCGCGAGCTCGTCCAGTCCGGGATGGTCGCGATCGGCCGCGGACCCCGGTCGATCACGGACCGGGCACTCCGGAGCGCGTGAGCCCGCACCACCTAGAGTCCTGACCCAGACCCCCCAGCAGCATCCCCGAGACGAAGGAGAGGCCGGATCCCGATGGCCGAGATGTTCTACGACGACGACGCCGACCTGGCGGTGATCCAGGGCCGCAAGGTCGCGGTCATCGGCTACGGCAGCCAGGGCCACGCGCACGCCCTCAACCTGCGCGACTCCGGCGTCGACGTCCGCGTCGGCCTCGCCGAGGGCAGCAAGAGCCGCCCCAAGGCCGAGGCCGAGGGCCTCACCGTGCAGTCCGTCGCGGACGCCGTGAGCGACGCCGACCTCATCGTCATCCTCACCCCCGACCAGGTCCAGCGCGGCCTGTACGCCGCCGAGATCGAGCCGAACATGCGCGAGGGCGCCGCCCTGCTCTTCGGGCACGGCTTCAACATCCGCTTCGGCTACATCGAGCCGCCGGCCGGCTCCGACGTGCTCATGGTCGCCCCCAAGGGCCCCGGCCACATCGTCCGTCGCGAGTTCGTCGACGGTCGCGGCGTGCCGGTCCTGCTCGCGGTCGAGCAGGACGCCTCCGGCTCGGCGTGGGACCTCGCGAAGTCGTACGCGAAGGCGATCGGCGGCCTGCGGGCCGGCGGCATCCGGACGACCTTCACGGAGGAGACCGAGACCGACCTCTTCGGCGAGCAGGCCGTCCTCTGCGGCGGTGCCTCGCAGCTCGTCATGTACGGGTTCGAGACCCTCGTCGAGGCGGGCTACCAGCCCGAGGTCGCGTACTTCGAGTGCCTCCACGAGCTCAAGCTCATCGTCGACCTCATGATCGAGGGCGGCATCGCCAAGCAGCGCTGGTCGGTCTCCGACACCGCCGAGTACGGCGACTACGTGTCCGGGCCCCGGGTCATCGACCCCCACGTCAAGGACAACATGAAGGCCGTCCTCGAGGACATCAGGAACGGCGCGTTCGCGAAGCGCTTCATCGACGACCAGGACGCCGGGGCGCCGGAGTTCCGGGAGCTGCGGGCCAAGGGTGCCGCGCACTCCATCGAGGGCACCGGCCGGGAGCTGCGCAAGCTCATGGCCTGGGTCGACACCGACCGCGACAGCGACTACGTCGAGGGGTCCGCCGCCCGCTGACCCCGACTTCTCATGCTGGGCTCCGCGCGACACCCCGTCCAGGCGGGGTGTCGCGCGGAGCCGTCAGCATGAAAGGTCGGGTGGGAGGGCGGCCCTAGGCTGGCCGGGTGCGTGACCTCGTCGACGGCTGGCCCTTCTGGGTCGTGCTCGTCGTGTTCTGGCTCGGCGCCCTCGCCCGGGGGACGGCCACGTACTGGGTGGGGCGCGGGATGCGTGCCGGGGGAGCGCGCTCCCGCTGGGCCCACCACCTCGAACGGCCCGGGGTGGCGCGCGCCGAACGCCTCGTGCGCCGCATCGGCCCTCCCGCGGTGACGCTCGGCTTCCTCACCGTCGGCCTCCAGAGCGCGATCAACGCCTCGTCCGGGATGCTGCGGATGCCGCCGCGTCGCTTCGTCCCGGCCGTCGTGCTCGGTGCACTGCTGTGGGCGGTGCTCTACACGACGGTCGGGCTCACCGTCGTCGACGCGGCCCTCGGACGGCTGCCGTGGTGGTGGCTGCTCCTCGCCGGGGCGCTCGTCCTCGTCGTCGTGCTCGGGACACGGAGGCTGCGCCGCCGGCTGGACCGGGAGTCCGCAGACGCCGCCTGAGGGCCGACGAACGCCCGGTCGGGATCACATGGTGGTCACCGGCGTCCACATGCTGGCGTGGACCTACCATGGAAATCCGGCACAGCGGCGTGCCGACGGCAGCCGCCACACCCGGCGGACCCACCACCCTGCACGGAAAGAGGGACCTCTTCGTGACCAAGCCCGTCGTCCTCATCGCCGAGGAGCTCTCGCCCGCCACCATCGACGCCCTCGGACCCGACTTCGAGGTGCGCCAGACCGACGGAGCCGACCGCTCCCAGCTGCTCCCGGCGCTCGCCGACGTCGACGCCGTCCTCATCCGGTCCGCGACGAAGATGGACACCGAGGCCATCGCCGCCGCGAAGCACCTCAAGGTCATCGCCCGCGCGGGTGTCGGCCTGGACAACGTCGACGTCGACGCCGCGACGAAGGCGGGCGTCATGGTCGTCAACGCCCCGACGTCCAACATCACCTCCGCCGCCGAGCTCGCCGTCGGTCTGCTCCTGGCGTGCGCCCGCAACATCGCGCCGGCCAACGAGGCGCTCAAGAACGGCGCCTGGAAGCGCAGCAAGTACGGGGGCGTCGAGCTCCTGGAGAAGAAGGTCGGGATCGTCGGCTTCGGCCGGATCGGCCAGCTCGTCGCGGAGCGGCTCAAGGGCTTCGGCGTCGAGATCCTCGCCTACGACCCCTACGTCTCGGTCCAGCGCGCCGGCCAGCTCGGCGCGCGCCTCGTGACCCTCGACGAGCTGCTCGCCGAGTCCGACTTCATCACCATCCACCTGCCGAAGACGCCCGAGACCCTCGGCCTCATCGGCAAGGAGGCGCTGTCCAAGGTCAAGCCGACCGTGCGGGTCATCAACGCGGCCCGCGGTGGCGTGCTCGACGAGCAGGCCCTCGCCGAGGCGATCGCGGACGGCCGGGTCGCCGGCGCCGGGCTCGACGTCTTCGCGACCGAGCCGTGCACCGACAGCCCGCTCTTCGAGCACGAGTCGGTCGTCGTGACCCCGCACCTCGGGGCCTCGACCGAGGAGGCGCAGGAGAAGGCGGGCGTCGCGGTCGCGAGGTCCGTGCGCCTCGCCCTCGGTGGCGACCTCGTGCCCGACGCCGTCAACGTCTCCGGTGGAGCCGTCGCCGAGGAGGTCCGCCCGGGCATCGACCTCGTCGAGAAGCTCGGCCGCGTGTTCACCGCGATCGCCGGCTCGGTGCCGGTCCAGCTCGACGTCGAGGTCCGCGGCGAGATCACCGCGCACGACGTCTCCATCTGGGAGCTCGCGGCGCTCAAGGGCCTGTTCACCGACGTCACCGAGGACCCGGTGACCTACGTCAACGCGCCGCTGCTCGCCAAGGAGCGCGGCTGCGAGTCGCGCCTGGTCACCGACTCCAGCTCGGAGGAGTTCCGCAACGTCACCACGCTGCACGGCACGCTCGCCGACGGCACCGTGGTCTCGGTGGCCGGCACGCTCACCGGGCCGAAGATGGTCCAGAAGATCATCGGCGTCAACGGCTTCGACATCGAGTTCCCGCTGAGCCGTCACCTGGCCTTCTTCTCCTACGTCGACCGCCCGGGCGTCATCGGCGCCCTCGGCAAGCTGCTCGGCGACGCCGACGTGAACATCGCCGCGATGCAGGTCTCCCGCAACGACGAGTCCGGGACGGCGCTGGTCGCCCTGTCGGTCGACAACGCGATCCCCGACGACGTCGTGACCGCCATCGGCGGCGAGATCGGCGCCGACACGGTCCGGGTCGTCAACCTCGGCTGACACCTGCTCCGCCCGACGGCGGCCCACCCCTCCCGGGTGGGTCGCCGTCCGCGTTCGGGCGGCGCCGCGGGCACTGTAGGCGTGCGCGGGCCGCGCCACGGTTCGCTGCCGTCGACGCCTCGCCCTGCCATGGATTCCGTCGTGAGCGCGGGGCCGTGGCGCGGATCCGCGTGACCACTGCGTCCACATGGTGGAAGCCAATGACGGTTGGTAGGACGTCCACGTATCGTCGAGGGCATGACGCGGCTCGTGGTACTCCTCATTCCCGGCCGCGGCGAGGCTCGGTAGTCAGCACCCTCGCCGCGGAGACCCCGCGACGTCGCTGACAGCTCGCCGGCACGGACCGCCGGCTCGAGCACCGAACCCTTCCACCACGACGTGCGGCCGAGGCCGCGGACAGCGAGACGACGATGAACACCGAGACGACGAACGACGAGACGGCGATGGCCCGCCAGGCCCTCCAGGAGTCGATGGACCTGCGGGACCAGGGGCACAGCGACGACTGACGTTCCTCTGCCTGTTCGGCCGGCCGTCCCACCCTTCCACGGGTTGGGACGGCCGTCCGCATTCCGGACTCAACTCCCTACCATGACACCATGACCGACGCCTCGGACACGCGCGACAACCCCGCCCCCACCTCGCTCGACCTCGCGGTCATCGGCGGCGACGGGATCGGACCGGAGGTCGTCGCGGAGGGCCTCAAGGTCCTCGAGGCCGCGGTCGGCGCCGACGGGCCCAAGGTCACGACGACCGAGTACGACCTCGGGGCCCGCCGTTGGCACGCCACCGGCGAGACCCTCCCGGCGTCGGTGCTCTCGGAGGTCTCGGCGCACGACGCGATCCTGCTCGGCGCCATCGGCGACCCGAGCGTGCCGAGCGGTGTCCTCGAGCGCGGGGTCCTCCTCCCGCTGCGCTTCGCCCTCGAGCACTACGTCAACCTCAGGCCGGCCAAGCTCTACCCCGGCGTCGAGTCGCCGCTGGCGCTCGAGCGCGTGGCGCCCGGCGGCATCGACTTCGTCGTCGTGCGCGAGGGCACCGAGGGGCCGTACGTCGGCAACGGCGGTGCGCTGCGCGTCGGCACCCCCCACGAGGTGGCCACCGAGGTCAGCGTCAACACCCGCTTCGGCGTCGAGCGCGTCGTGCGCGACGCCTTCGCCCGGGCCCAGGCCCGCCCGCGCCGGCACCTCACCCTGGTCCACAAGCACAACGTGCTCACCCACGCCGGCCACCTGTGGCGGCGCACGGTCGAGGAGGTCGGGGCGGAGTTCCCCGACGTCGAGACCTCCTACCTGCACGTCGACGCCGCGACGATCTTCCTCGCGACCGACCCCGGGCGCTTCGACGTCGTCGTCACGGACAACCTCTTCGGCGACATCATCACCGACATCGCGGCCGCGATCGCCGGCGGCATCGGGCTCGCCGCGAGCGGCAACATCAACCCCGAGCGCCGCTTCCCGAGCATGTTCGAGCCGGTCCACGGCTCGGCGCCGGACATCGCGGGCACCGGCGTCGCCGACCCGACGGCGACCATCCTCTCGGTGGGGATGCTGCTCACGCACGTCGGCCTCGACGGCGCCGCGGCGCGGGTGGAGGAGGCGGTGGCGGCCGACCTCGCCGAGCGGGGGACCGCCGGCCGCTCCACGAGCGCCGTCGGCGACGCCATCGCCGCCCGCCTCTGACCCCACCGCCACCGCGCGGCGCCTGCGGGGTGCGGGGGGCGGCCGGGGCAGCGGCGCCCTCCCGGCCGCGCCACCGGTAGCCTTTCGAGGAGCACCGTCGCTCCCCGAGGAAAGGACTGACCCGTCCCATGAGCCTGACCTTCGACGTCCACCGTCGTCCCGATCCCGCGAGCGACGAGCGGCGCGCCGAGATCCTCGCCAACCCCGGCTTCGGGGTCCACTTCACCGACCACATGGCCTCGGCCACCTGGACCAAGGGCGAGGGCTGGCACGACGCGCGCGTGCACCCCTACGGCCCCATCATGCTGATGCCGAGCGCGGCCGTCCTCCACTACGCCCAGGAGGTCTTCGAGGGCCTCAAGGCGTACCGGCACGCCGACGGCTCGGTGTGGTCCTTCCGCCCCGAGGCCAACGCCGAGCGGATGCAGCGCAGCGCCCGCCGCCTCGCGCTCCCCGAGCTCCCGACCGACGACTTCCTCGCCTCGCTCAAGGCCCTCGTCGAGGTCGACGCGGGCTGGGTCCCGCCCTCCGGCACCGGCGAGACCAGCCTCTACCTGCGCCCGTTCATGTACGCGTCCGAGGCCTTCCTCGGCGTGCGCCCGGCCGACGAGGTCACCTACTCGGTCATCGCGTCCCCGGCGGGCGCGTACTTCCCGAGGGGCCTGAAGCCGGTGACCCTCTGGATCTCCGAGCACTACGCACGCGCCGGCGCCGGCGGCACGGGCGCGGCCAAGACGGGCGGCAACTACGCGTCCTCGCTCGCGGGCCAGCTGGAGGGCATCGAGCACGGCTGCGACCAGGCCGTCTTCCTCGACTCCGCGACGCACACCTACATCGAGGAGCTCGGGGGGATGAACCTCTTCTTCGTCACCGACGACAACCGGCTGGTCACCCCCGAGCTCACCGGCACCATCCTCGAGGGGGTCACCCGCAGCTCGATCCTCGAGCTCGCGAAGGACCTCGGCCTCGAGCCCGAGGAGCGGCGCATCGCCATCGAGGAGTGGAAGGACGGGGTCCGCGACGGCAGCATCCGTGAGGTGTTCGCCTGCGGGACGGCAGCCGTGGTCACGCCCGTCGGCGAGCTCCGCTGGGAGGGCGGGGACGCGCCGTCGACCGCGGGCGATGAGGGTGGCGAGGTCACCCGGGCGGTCCGTGCCGCGCTCCTCGACGTGCAGTACGGCGCCGCCGAGGACACCCACGGCTGGCTGACCCGCCTGGCCTGAACGGGCGGCCCCACCGGCCGGCGACGCCCCGGACGCCCGACGGCGGCCGGGGCGTCGCTGCGTCCCGGCCGCCGCTCGGCGTGGCTCCGTCAGCCGCCGTGACCCGAGTCGGCCTCGCGGTCGGTGACGTCGTAGCCCTCGGTGTCCGGGTGGGCACCGTGCAGCCCGCCGGACATCGCGTACTCCTCCTCGGGGGAGAAGACGAGGTGGTGGCGGCCGCGGATCGCGAAGTACGCGAGCCCGATCGCGAAGAAGACCGCGACGCCGAGCACGACGGACCGGTAGTCCGGGTTGAACGGGAGGATGACGAGCGTCCCGCCGGCGATGACGGCCGCCACGACCGCCCCGCCGACACCGACCGGGCTGCGGTAGGGCCGCTCCGCGTTCGGGAACCGCTGGCGCAGCATCACGAAGGCGACCATCTGCAGGACGTAGGCGATGACCGCACCGAACACCGCGATGTTGAGCAGCTGGCCGGCGACCGCGACGGTGGCGTCGTACGAGCTCTCACCCGGCTCGTTGCGCAGGACCGTGAGGAGGATGACGAGCAGCACGCCGATGGCCGCACCGGTGAGCAGCGCGATGTAGGGCACCTTGCGGCTCCCGGTGAGGGAGAGGGCCTTCGGGTAGTAGCCCGCGCGCGAGAGGGAGTAGAGGTTGCGCCCGGCGGCGAACATGATCCCCTGGAACGACGCGACGAGCCCGGCCAGCGCGAAGAGCGCCAGGAGGGAGGCGATGCTGCTGTTCGGGAAGATCGCCCGGAAGCCGTCGAGGATGGGCTCACCGCTGCCCGAGAGCTTCTCGGCACCGACGACCCCCGGGTTGAGGACGAGGACGACGAACGCGGTGGCGAGCAGGGTGAACATGCCCATCAGGGAGCCGCGGGGGATGTCCTGGGCCGGGGTGTGCGTCTCCTCCGCCGCGAGGGGGAGCTCCTCGATGCCGAGGAAGAACCAGATCGCGAAGGGCAGGGCGGCGAGCACGCCACCGGCGCCGTACGGCAGGAAGCTGCCGTCACCGACGTCCCAGAGGTTGCTCCACGCGAACTTGCCCGACGTCACGGCGAGGACGGCGAACAGCGCGAGCACCGAGAGCGAGACGATCGCGATGACCATCGCGAACCTGAACGAGGCGGCGGCACCGGCCGAGTTGAGCCCGACGAAGATCACGTAGAAGACGATGACCCACAGCCACAGCGGCATCGAGAACCCGAGGAGGTCACCGGTGATGGCGTCCGCGTAGGTGCCGGCGAAGACGCCGACGACCGCGGTGGTGATGACGTACTCGATCGACTCCGCGAGGCCGGTCACGAAGCCGCCCCACGGGCCCATCGCGGACCGGGCGAAGGAGTACGCGCCGCCGGTGTGCGGCATCGCCGCGGACATCTCGGCGATGGAGTAGACCATGAGCAGGTACATGAGGCCGATGACGACGGTGGCGATGAGCATGCCGCCCCAGCCGGCCTCGCCGATCCCGAGGTTCCAGCCCGAGAAGTCGCCGGAGATGACGGCGGCGACCCCGAGGGCCCACAGGGACCAGGCCCCGGCGTGCCGGGTGAGGCCACGCTCCTCGAAGTAGCTGGCATCGGCGTGGGCGTAGCTGACGCCGCCCGAGGTCTTGCGGACGGGGGGACCGCCCGAGGGGTTCTGCGACACGCTGACCGTCCTCTCGTGAGGGACCGCGGCCCGGGGGCCGGGTGTCGGCGGACCCGTCGCGCGGGGGATACCGCGGTGCACGACAGTGCCGAACGGTCCGGAGGCTAGACCCGGGACGCCGCGCCCGTCCAGAGTCTCCGGGTAAAAATGGTGTGAACGAGCACCATTTGACAGCGCTGCGGCCGGGGACGGAGACTCACGCCCATGACCGCGGAGCCGCACCTGCACCTCGTCGACACGGTGCTGCGTCCGGCGCGGGGGAGCAACGTCTTCGAGTCGACCGTCGAGCAGCTCGCGACCGCCATCCGCCTGGGGGTCTTCGTCGACGGGGACCAGCTGCCACCCGAGCGCGAGCTGAGCGAGCGGCTGGGTGTCGCGCGCAACACGTTGCGCGACGCGATCGCCGCCCTGCGTGACGCCGGGCTGGTCGAGACCCGGCGCGGGCGCAGCGGCGGGACGGTCGTCACGTACGCCGGTCCGCGCGTCGCGGAGGAGGGCGCCGACGCGGGCCCGAGGCCGCGGGTCGGCCCCGCGCTCTCCGACGCCCTCGACTTCCGCCGCGTCGTCGAGCCGGGGGCCGCGAGGCTCGCTGCGCTGCAGCCCCTGGACGGCGAGCGGCGCGCGTGGATCGTCGCCGCGGCCCGCGAGGTGCGGGCGGCCACCGGCGACAGCGCGCACCGCCTCGCCGACAGCCGGCTCCACCTGGCGATCGCCACGGCCTCCGGGTCGCCGATGCTCATCGAGGCGGTCACCCGGGCGCAGTCGGCTCTCGGCGAGCTGCTCGAGGCGATCCCGGTCCTGCCGAAGAACATCCAGCACTCCCACGACCAGCACGACGCGATCGTGAATGCCATCCTGACCGGGGCGGCCGACGACGCGCGGGCGGCCATGGAGGAACACTGCGACGCCACGTCCGCGCTGCTGCGCGGGCTCATCGGATGACCGGGAGGACGACCATGTCGAGCTCGATCCACCGCGGCGGACCGCCGCAGCTCACCCTGGAGCAGCTACGGGCCGACGTCGACGACGGCACGGTCGACACCGTCATCGTCGCCTTCACGGACATGCAGGGCAGGTTGCAGGGCAAGAGGATCCACGCTCCGTTCTTCCTCGAGCACGTCCTGGACGACGGCACCGAGGGCTGCAACTACCTGCTCGCCGTCGACGTCGACATGAACACGGTCGACGGCTACGCGATCTCCTCGTGGGAGCGCGGCTACGGGGACATGTTCTTCGCGATGGACCTCGCCACCCTGCGTCGCACCCCGGCCCACCCGGCCTCGGTGACGATCCAGTGTGACCTCCGCTGGCTCGACGGCACCGGCGACGTCGTCCAGTCCCCCCGCAGCGTCCTCAAGGCCCAGATGGCATCGGCCGCGGACGGCGGGTGGGCCGCCTACGCCGGCACCGAGCTCGAGTTCATCCTCTTCGAGGACTCCTACGAGTCCGCCTGGGACCGGCACTACCACGACCTCACCGGGGCCAACCGCTACAACGTCGACTACTCGATCCTCGGCGGCAGCCGCGTCGAGCCGGTGCTGCGCGAGATCCGCGGCGAGATGTACCGGGCGGGGATGACCGTGGAGTCGGCCAAGGGCGAGTGCAACCTCGGCCAGCACGAGATCGGCTTCCTCTTCGACGACGTCCTGCGCACGTGCGACAACCACACCGTCTACAAGACCGGCGCGAAGGAGATCGCGGCGCGGCACGGCCAGTCGCTCACCTTCATGGCGAAGTACGACGAGCGCGAGGGCAACTCGTGCCACATCCACCTCTCGCTGCGCGGCTCGGACGGTGAGGTCGTGTTCGCGGACGACGAGCGCGACGGGGGTCGCTCCGAGCTCTTCGACCACTTCCTCGCCGGGCTCCTCGCGACGATGCGTGAGCTCACGTACTTCTACGCACCGAACATCAACTCCTACAAGCGCTTCGCCGCGGGGTCCTTCGCCCCGACCGCCGTTGCCTGGGGTACCGACAACCGCACCTGCGCGCTCCGGGTCGTCGGGCACGGGAGCGGGCTGCGCGTGGAGAACCGCGTCCCGGGCGGGGACGTCAACCCCTACCTCGCCGTCGCCGCGATGATGGCGGGCGGCCTCCACGGCATCCGGGAGGGGCTCGAGCTGCCCCCGGTGTGCGAGGGAAACGCGTACACCGCCGAGTACGAGCACGTCCCGTCGACCCTCGCCGAGGCGCGCGAGCTCCTCGCGACGAGCCAGGTGGCGCGAGCCGCCCTCGGCGACCAGGTCGTCGACCACTACGTCAACGCCGCCGACGTCGAGATCCGCGCGTTCAACGCCGCGGTGACCGACTGGGAGCGGGTCCGAGGATTCGAGAGGCTGTGAGCACGCACCGATGAGCACCACCACCCACGACGTGATCGACCCGTCGACCGAGGAGGTCGTCACGACGGTCGACCTCGCCGGCGTCGAGGAGACCGACGCCGCGATCGCGCGCGCGGTCGAGGTCGGCCCCGCCTGGCGCGCGGTCTCGCCCGCCGACCGCGGGGCGCTGCTGCGTCGCTTCGCCGACCGGGTCGAGGAGCACCGCGAGGAGCTCGCCCGGCTCGAGGTGCGCAACGCCGGCCACACCATCGGGAACGCGCGGTGGGAGGCCGGCAACGTCGTCGACGTGCTGCGCTACTACTCCGCCGCCCCGGAACGGTTGTTCGGCAAGCAGATCCCCGTCGCCGGGGGCATCGACGTCACCTTCAAGGAGCCGCTCGGGGTCGTCGGGATCATCGTCCCCTGGAACTTCCCCATGCCGATCATGGGATGGGGGATGGCGCCCGCCCTCGCCGCGGGGAACACCGTCGTGCTCAAGCCCGCCGAGCTCACGCCGCTCACCGCCATGCGGATCGGCGAGCTCGCGCTCGAGGCCGGCATCCCCGAGGGCGTCCTCACCGTCCTGCCCGGTGCGGGCCGCGTCGTGGGCGAGCGCTTCGTCACGCACCCCGACGTCCGCAAGGTCGCGTTCACCGGCTCGACGGCGGTGGGGCAGGGCGTCATGCGCGGCGCCGCCGACCACCTCAAGCGGGTGACCCTCGAGCTCGGCGGGAAGTCCGCGAACATCGTCTTCGCCGACGCGGACCTCGACAAGGCGGCGGCCGCAGCCCCGATGAGCTTCCTCGACAACGCCGGCCAGGACTGCTGCGCCCGCACCCGGATCCTCGTCCAGCGCAGCGTGTACGACGCGTTCATGGAGCGGTTCGAGCGCGCCGTGCGGGACGTCGTCGTCGGCGACCCCGGCGACGAGGCCACCCAGATGGGGCCGCTGGTCAGCTCCCGCCAGCGCGAGACCGTCCGCGGCTACGTCGACGGCGGCGACGGGCAGGACGCGGTCGACATCGCCTTCCGGGGCACCGCCCCCGAGGGTGCCGGGTGGTGGTACCCGCCGACCGTCGTCCTCCCCGGCGGGACCGAGGACAGGGTCTGGCGCGAGGAGGTGTTCGGCCCGGTCGTCGCGGTCCTCCCGTTCGACGACGAGGCGGACGCCGTGGCGAAGGCCAACGACACCGCCTACGGGCTGGCCGGGTCGATCTGGACCCGGGACGTCGGGCGGGCGCTGCGGGTGGCGCGCGGCGTGGAGGCCGGCAACCTCTCCGTCAACAGCCACTCGGCGGTGCGCTACGGCACGCCGTTCGGCGGCTTCAAGTCCAGCGGCCTCGGCCGTGAGCTGGGCCCGGACGCGCTCGACGCGTTCACCGAGGTGAAGAACGTCTTCATCTCGACCGAGGACTGACCCCCACCCCGACGCACACCCCAAGGAGAGAACATGTCAGACCGGCTCGCGGGCAAGGTCGCCGTCGTCACGGGCGGCTGCTCGGGCATCGGCCTCGCGACCGTCCGCCGCTTCGCCGAGGAGGGCGCGACGGTCGTCGTCGCCGACCTCGCCGACGAGACGGGGGAGGCCCTCGCGCAGGAGCTCGGCGGCACGTACGTGCACTGCGACGTGTCGTCGAAGGAGGACGTCGACCGCCTCTTCGCGACCGCCCTCGAGCGGCACGGCCGGGTCGACATCGCCTTCAACAACGCCGGCATCAGCCCGCCGGAGGACGACTCGATCCTCGACACCGACCTCGAGGCGTGGAAGCGCGTGCAGGACGTCAACCTGACCTCGGTGTACCTGTGCTGCAAGGCGGTCATCCCGATCATGATCGAGCAGGGGGGCGGCTCGATCATCAACACGGCGAGCTTCGTGGCCGTCATGGGGGCCGCGACCTCGCAGATCTCGTACTCGGCCTCCAAGGGAGGCGTGCTGTCGATGACCCGCGAGCTCGGCGTCCAGTTCGCCCGCCAGGGCATCCGGGTCAACGCCCTCTGCCCCGGGCCGGTCAACACCCCGTTGCTCCAGGAGCTCTTCGCCTCCGACCCCGAGCGCGCGGCCCGCCGCCTCGTCCACGTGCCGATGGGCCGGTTCGGGGAGCCGGAGGAGATGGCCAACGCCGTCCTCTTCCTCGCCTCCGACGAGTCGAGCTTCATGACCGCCTCGACCTTCCTCGTCGACGGCGGCATCTCCGGCGCCTACGTCACCCCCGTCTGAGGCCCCGGTGCCCACCCGCAGGCCGGTCATCGGTGTCACGAGCTACGTCGAGGAGGTCGACCGCTTCCCGTGGCTCGGGCAGCGCAGCGTCGTGCTCCCGCACCGCTACGTGGCGCAGGTCGAGGCGGCCGGGGGCATCGCCGTGGTCCTACCGCCCCGGGCGGACGTCGACGAGGCGATGGCGCGCGACGTGCTCGGGCGCGTCGACGGCCTCGTCGTGGCCGGTGGAGCCGACGTCGCCGCCGGCCGGTACGGAGCCGTTGCCCACCCGTCGTCCCAGGACCCCCGTCCCGACCGCGACGCCTGGGAGACGGCGCTGGTGCGCGCCGCGCAGGAGCTCGACCTGCCCGTGCTCGGCATCTGCCGCGGCATGCAGGTCGCGGCGGTCGCGGCCGGCGCCATGATCGAGCAGCACGTGCCCGACCGCGTGGGGCACGAGGGCCACTCGCCCAGTCCGGGGGTGTACTCGGCGCACCAGGTGGCGCCGGTCGCGGGCAGCCTGCTCGCCGAGGTCCTCGGCGACCTGCCCCTGGACGTCCCGACCTACCACCACCAGGCGGTCGTCGCGGGGTCACTGAGCGGGACCGGGTGGGTCCCCTCGGCCTGGCACGAGGACGGCACCCTCGAGGCGATGGAGGACCGGTCCGGCCGCTTCCGCCTCGCCGTGCAGTGGCACGCCGAGGAGGCGGAGTCCGCCGACCTCTTCGCCGCCCTCGTCAGCGCCGCGGGCGCCGCCCTGCGCGCGACGACCTGACGACCTCCGGCCAGCGCAGCCGTCCCGCGGGACGGGCGACGAGGCCGGACGCGGCCGCCATCTCACGCTCGGCGAGTCCGCGGCGCACGTCCTCGCGGCGCGCGGCCGACTCCGCGAGCGAGGCGGCGACGGCCGCGGGCTCGTCGTGGTCGGTGTGCGGGAGTCCCGCGTCGCGGAGTGCACGCAGCACCTCGGGCTGGGCCAGGAGGCGGCGGCCGTGCCGGGGGAGGTTCAGGACGCCTCCGCTGGCCTCGTAGACGTGGAAGCGGGTGGGGCGCAAGCCGCCCGAGAGCAGCAGGGGGTAGCGGGTGGAGGAGAGCTCGACCCGGTCGTAGCCCGGCTCCGTCGCGTCGATCGCGGCGAGCTGGTCGTCGTCGAGCAGCTGGAGGACGACGGGGGTCCGCGCGCGGGACCGGTGGACCGGGGCGGCCGGGACGTAGCCACCTCGCGAGACGTAGGCCGTGTGGCCGACCGCGAGGTGCCGGACCACGCCGGTCAGCAGCGGGACGACGATGCCGACCCCGCGGCGGGCCAGCTTGTGCCGCACGACCGACGCGGCGGCGTTGGAGCCGACGGCCAGGAGCGGCGTGCGCTCGGCGAGGGGTGCGGCGCCGAGGCGCCGCAGGGTGCGGTCGAGGGAGTCCGCACCGCCCCCCACCGGGACGTCGCACCGCAGGCAGCCTCCGGACCGCGCCGCGCCCAGGCCCCGTGACCGCCGAGGCCGGACGGTGTGGGCACAGTCGCCCACGACGAGCCGCGGCCCCGGGACCGGGCTGCCGGGGTAGGCCAGGGGGGTGCGGGTCAGGTCGCCGGTGTCGTCCATCGTCCTCTCCGGGTCGGCTGCGTTTCCCATCGCTCAGGATAGGTCGTCGGTCCCGGGCCGGACCGGGTGACAATGTCCGGGTGAGCCGCCTCAACAGACTTGCCGTCGCCGCCGGTGCCGCGAGCGCCCTCGGAGCCCTCGCCGCTGCCGGCCGGGGTGTCGGTGCCGCGATGGGCGCCCGCCCGGACGGGGTGCGGCTCGAGCGGATGCGGCGCTCGCCGCACTACCGCGCCGGGGCGTTCCACAACCGTCGGCGGGGCACGGTCTCGATGCCGACGAGCCAGCGGGAGGTCCTCGAGCGGTACCGCGCCAACGCCGAGACCCGCCGCCCGGTGGGCCCGATCCCCGTCGTCAGCGCCCAGCGCGAGGCCGCCACGGAGGGCCTGCACGTCACGTGGTTCGGGCACGCGAGCGCGCTCGTCGAGCTCGACGGCGTCCGCCTCCTCCTGGACCCGGTGTGGAGCGAGCGCTGCTCGCCGAGCCAGCACGTGGGCCCCCGGCGGCTGCACGCCACCCCCGTCCCGCTCGACCGGGTGGGCCGGGTCGATGCCGTCGTCATCTCGCACGACCACTACGACCACCTCGACATGGCGACCATCCAGGCCCTCGCCACCTCCACCGACGCGGTCTTCGTCGTGCCGCTCGGTGTCGGCGCCCACCTCGACGTCTGGGGGGTCCCGGGCGCCCGGATCGTCGAGTGCGACTGGGGCGAGGGGTACGACGTCGGCGGGGTGCGGGTCACCGCCGTGGAGTCCCAGCACTTCTCCGGGCGCGGGCTGCGACGCGACGGCACCCTGTGGGCGTCCTGGGTGCTCGCGGGCCGGGCCGGCCGGGTCTTCTTCAGCGGTGACACCGGGTACTTCGACGGGTACGCGGGGATCGGCGCGGAGCACGGGCCCTTCGACGTCTCGCTCATGGCCGTCGGGGCGTACGACCCGGCGTGGCAGGACATCCACCTCGACCCCGAGGAGGCGGTCCGCGCGACCGCCGAGCTCGGCGGCGGGCTGCTCCTGCCGATCCACTGGTGCACCTTCGTCCTCGCGCCGCACCCGTGGGCCGAGCCCGTCGAGCGGATGCTCGTCGCGGCCGCGACCGAGGGCGTGCCCGTCGTCGTCCCCCGGGTCGGCGACCGCGTCGACGTGTCCGACCCGCCCCGCCTCGACCCGTGGTGGGAGGGCGCCGTCGGGGTCGGCGCCCGCTGAGCGGGCGACCTGTCCACCCGCGCCACGATGTGGACGGGCCATGGCGGGGGTGCGCGATGCGTGGGATCCTCGTCGCGTGACGTTCCGTGACGCGGCCACCACCGCGATCATCATCGTGTAGCGCGACGAGGACCTTCCTCGTCGCGCAGACCTCCCACACCCCGGGGGGTCTTTTTGTTGGGACGGGACGTCACCCCGAGGTGGCCCCGACCCGGCAGTGCGGGTCGCCTGCCCACCTCCTGGGCGGCCCGGGCGGACGCTGGACGATGATGGGCACCGAACAGCACGCGTCGACGCCCCGGCCCACCCGGGCCGGGGCACGAGCGCCGGGACACCGGCCCGACTCGCGGATGGACACGATGAGCACCGACCTGCACGTGTACGACACGACGCTGCGCGACGGGGCGCAGCAGGAGGGGCTCAACCTCTCCGTGGCCGACAAGCTGGCCATCGCGTCCCACCTCGACGACCTCGGCGTCGGGTACATCGAGGGCGGCTGGCCGGGCGCGAACCCCAAGGACACCGAGTTCTTCGCCCGCGCGGCCCGGGACCTGCGCCTACGGAACGCCACCCTCGCCGCGTTCGGCGCCACCCGTCGTGCCGGGGGCCGTGCGGACACCGACCCGCTCGTGCGGGCGCTGCTCGACAGCCAGGCCGAGGTGGTGACCCTCGTCGCGAAGTCGCACACCGGCCACGTCGAGCGCGCCCTGCGGACCACCCTCGCGGAGAACCTCGAGATGATCCGCGACACCGTCTCCTTCCTCCGCGGGGAGGGGCGCCGGGTCTTCCTCGACGCCGAGCACTTCTTCGACGGGTACCGGACCGACCGCGACTACGCGCTCGAGGCCGTCCGGGCGGCGGTCGAGGCGGGGGCCGAGGTCGTCGCCCTCTGCGACACCAACGGCGGGCTGCTGCCGGGCCAGGTGGCCGAGGTCGTCGACGACGTCGTCCGCACCACCGGCGCCCGGGTCGGCATCCACTGCCACAACGACACCGGCTGTGCCGTCGCGAACTCGATGGCGGCCGTCGACGCGGGCGCGACCCACGTGCAGGGGACCATCAACGGCTACGGCGAGCGCACCGGCAACGCCGACCTGCTGACGGTCGTCGCCAACCTCCAGCTCAAGCAGGGCCGAGAGCTGCTCGACCCGCACCGGCTCCAGGACGCGACCCGGATCGCCCACGCCATCGCCGAGGTCACCAACGTCCCCGCGTACTCGCGCCAGCCGTACGTCGGCTCGAGCGCCTTCGCGCACAAGGCCGGGCTGCACGCGAGCGCCATCAAGGTCGACCCCGACCTCTACCAGCACCTCGACCCCAAGCAGGTCGGCAACGACATGCGGATGCTCGTCTCGGACATGGCCGGCCGGGCCTCCATCGAGCTGAAGTCCCGCGAGCTGGGCTTCGACCTCGACGCCGGCGACGAGACCGACGCCGCGACGCTGCGTCGGGTGCTGGCCGCGGTCAAGGAGAAGGAGCTGCGCGGCTACACCTTCGACGCCGCGGACGCGAGCTTCGAGCTGCTGC
Organism: uncultured Actinomycetota bacterium; assembly: GCA_963709785.1. Lineage (GTDB taxonomy): Bacteria > Actinomycetota > Actinomycetes > Actinomycetales > Dermatophilaceae > Phycicoccus. The sequence goes on from CAVPXT010000012.1 coordinate 103,019, forward strand.
TGCGCCGCGAGATCGACGGCACGCTGCCCGACTTCTTCCGCGTCGAGTCGTGGCGGGTCATCACCGACGCACGCGGCCCCGAGGAGGCGCTGTCGGAGGCCACCGTCAAGGTGCGCGCGGCGGGGGAGCGGCACGTCGAGACCGGGGAGGGCAACGGTCCGGTCAACGCCCTCGACCACGCGCTGCGCACCGCCCTGTCGGCGACCTACCCGGAGATCGGCGAGCTCGAGCTCATCGACTACAAGGTGCGGATCCTCGACGCCGCGCACGGCACCGACGCGGTGACCCGGGTGCTCATCGAGACCTCCGACGGCACGACGTCGTGGACGACGATCGGGGTCGCGGCCAACATCCTCGAGGCGAGCTGGCAGGCGCTCGTGGAGTCCGTCACCTACGGCCTCGTGCGCGCAGGGGTCGCTCCGCGCTGAGTGCGGCCGCGGCTGTCGTTCAGTCGGCGACGTCGCCGGTCGCGCTCGCTCTCGCATGCTCGAGGACGACGATGAGCCTGCGGCGCAACGCGTTCGAGCGAACCGTGAAGGCTCGCTGCCGCTCGAGGTACTCGGCCCGGCCCTGCGGCGTCTCGATCCGCACCGGGTCGTGGCCGAGCTCGCGCAGGTCGTACGGGGAGGCCTCCATGTCGAGGACCCGGATCTCCCGAGCGAGGTCGAAGGCGTCGGCCGTGAGGTCGCTGGGGACCGCCGGTGCGAGCTTGAAGGCCCACTTGTAGACGTCCATGCCGGCGTGGAGGCATCCCGGCTGCTCCATCGCCACCTGGCTCTCGCGCGTCGGTCGCAGCTGGTTGAGCGGTGCGGCCGTCTCGGTGAAGAAGCGGTGGGCGTCGACGTGCGAGCACCGGATGGTGTGCCGCTCGACGACCTCGTCGGTGCCCGCGGAGCCGAGGCGGAGGGGCCAGCCGGCGTGCCGCACGTCGTCGCGGGGGAGGCGGTGCACCATCGCCCACTCGTGCAGGCCGAAGCAGCCGAGGTGGGGCGGACGGGAGAGCGTGGCCGTCAGCAGGTCGTGCACGAAACGGACCGTCGAGCCCCGCGCCTCGAGGAAGGAGGCGACGTCGAGCACCACCGCGTCGCCGACGACCCGGTGGTGGCGCCAGCCGGCGCGTTCGGTCCCGGCGGCGTCCTCGAGGAGCACGCCGACCCCCGGGTGCCACCGGCGCAGCCGGGCGGGGGAGTGGCTGTAGTACCGGAAGAGGAAGTCCTCGACGGGGTGCGTGCGCCCGTCCTCGCGCCGCGCCCGGTGGCCCGCGGTGGCGGCGTCGACCCGGGCGGCGTGGGCCCGCTCGCGCTCGGTCCACTCCTCGCGGGTCAGGACGTCGTGCACCCGGCCACGGTACCCGCGGGCACACCGGCGCCCTCCCGCGCGTTGCGTCGAGAGAGGATGGAACCACTCCCGCTCACGACCACCCCGGAGGACCCCCGTGCGCCGCTCGACCGTCGCGTCCGCGCTCGTCGCGCTGCTCGCGCTCACGGCGTGCGGTTCGGGGGGCGGTGAGGACCCGGCCTCGAGCGCCCCGGCGCCGAGTACGTCGGTGCCGTCGCCGACCGCCGCGTCCCCGTCCGCGAGCCCGAGCCCGACGTCGACCCCGCTGCCGGACGGCGCGCTGTACCTCGCCCTCGGCGACTCCCTCGCGGCCGGGTACCAGCCCGGCGGCACCGAGCTGCGGGACAGCGCCTACCCGGCCCTCGCCGCGGCCCGGCTGGAGCGCGCCGGAGGGTCGCTCGGCGTCGTCAACCTCGCCTGCAGCGGCGAGACCACGGGGACCCTCATCGACGGCGGGAAGTGCGACTACGCCGCCGGGAGCCAGCTCGCCCAGGCCGAGTCGGTCCTGCGCGAGCGCCGCGCGGACGTGCGCCTGGTCACCATCGACATCGGTGGCAACGACCTGCTCCGCTGCGCTGCCCGGCTCCAGGTCGACGCCGCCTGCGCCTCCACCGGCCTCGGGACGGTGGAGAAGAACCTGCCGACGATCGTCGAGCGGCTCCGTGCCGCCGCCGGGCCGGACGTGCCGGTGCTCGTGCTCGGCTACTACAACCCCTGGCTCGCGTCGGCCTACCTCGGGGCGGGCCGGGCCCAGCTCGAGGTGGCGACGAAGGCCTTCACCGACCTCGACGCGCAGATCGCCGCCGGTGCGAAGAAGGCCGGTGGGCGCTTCGTCTCCCTCGACGCCGCCTTCGCCCTCGACGACTCCAGCCCGACGACCTTCAACGGCAGGTCGGTGCCGAAGAACGTCGCGCAGGTCTGCTCGCTCACCTACATCTGCACCGCGTTCGACATCCACCTGACCGACGAGGGAGCCGCCGTCGTCGGCCGCGTGCTCGCCGACGCCGCGGCCAAGGCCGGAGTGGCCTGACGCGGCCGGGGGTTCGGCCCTAGGCTGGCGCCGTGGGCTTCCCCGAGAACGTGCTCGCGCAGGACGAGAAGGTCGTGCGCCACCTCCATCCGCACTGGTTCACCGTGCTCCTCCCGACGGTCGTCGGGGTCGTGGTGGTCGCCGCGGCCGCCGTGGCCCTGCTCGTGCTGCCGGACGGGTCGGTCGGCACCGTCCTGCTCTGGGTCGTCCTCGGCGCCGCGGTGCTCGTGCTGCTCGTCGCGGTGGTGGGGCCGTACGCCCGGTGGCGCTCGACGCACTACGTCATCACCAGCCACCGGGTCATGGTGCGGCGGGGGGTGCTCACGAAGTCGGGCAAGGACATCACCCTCGCGAAGATCACCGACGTCGGGTTCCGGCAGACGCTGCTGGACCGGATGATCGGCGCCGGGTCGCTGCACATCGAGTCCGCGGGGGACAGCCCCGACGAGGACCTCGTCAACGTGCCGGACAGCGACGAGGTGCAGCAGCTCATCAACCGGCTCGTCGACGAGGACGCCCGCGCCCGACGGGACCACGGCGACTAGGGACCCCGGGCACCGGGACCGTAGGCTCGGGGCATGCGCATCGCGAGGTTCACCACCGGGGACGACCCCGTCTACGGGCTGGTCGACGGGGCCGGCGAGAAGATCGCCGAGATCACCGGAGACCCCCTCTACACCCGTATCGAGCTGACCGGCGCCACGCACCGGGTCGAGGACGTCCGGCTGCTCGCGCCGGTCATCCCGCGGAGCAAGGTCGTCGGCATCGGCAAGAACTACGCCGACCACGCGGCCGAGATGGGCGGGGACGTGCCCGAGGAGCCGCTGATGTTCCTCGTGCCGAACACCGCCGTCGTCGGGCCCGGCGACCCCGTGGTCCTGCCACCGCAGAGCAGCGAGGTCCACTACGAGGGCGAGCTGGCCGTCGTCATCGGCCGGATCTGCAAGGACCTCGAGCCCGCGGACGCCCTCGGGGTGGTCTTCGGGTACACCTGCGCGAACGACGTCACCGCTCGCGACCTGCAGCGCTCGGACGGGCAGTGGGCCCGGGCCAAGGGCTTCGACACGTTCTGCCCGCTCGGGCCGTGGATCGAGACCGACCTCGACCCGTCGGCGCTCGGGGTGGTCACGCGCCTCGACGGCGAGGTGGTGCAGGACGGCACGACCGCCGACATGGTGCACGGCGTGGCAGCCCTCGTCTCGTACGCCTCGAAGGCGTTCACGCTGCTCCCGGGGGACGTCATCCTCACCGGGACGCCCGCCGGGGTCGGGCCGGTCGTGGCCGGGCAGCGGGTCGAGGTCGAGGTCGAGGGCATCGGGACGCTCTCGAACCCCGTCGTGCGCCACTGAGGTCGCACCCGGCAGCTGCGCCGGGCCGGGCGGCGCCGGGCGAGCGGGGGGTCCCGCTCGGCCCCCACTACGCTGGTCGCACCATGAGCGAGCACACCCCCGAGACCCCCGCGAGCCCCGCCGGCGACCTCCCCGGCCCGGTCCGACTCCGCGTCGCCCCGTCGCCCACCGGTGACCCGCACGTCGGCACGGCCTACATGTCCCTGTTCAACCTCGCCTTCGCGCGCCAGCAGGGCGGACGGTTCCTCCTGCGCATCGAGGACACCGACCGCGCCCGGTTCCGCGAGGACTCCGAGCAGCAGGTCTTCGACACCCTCCGGTGGCTCGGGCTCACCTGGGACGAGGGCCCGGACGTCGGCGGCCCGTGCGCGCCCTACCGGCAGAGCGAGCGGCTGACGACGTACGCGCCGTACGTCGAGCGGCTCCTCGCCGACGGCCACGCCTACCACTGCTGGTGCTCGACCGAGCGCCTCGCCGCGATGCGCGAGGAGCAGCAGCGCCTCAAGCAGCCCACCGGCTACGACCGGCTCTGCGTCGGGAGGACCGAGGCCGAGCGCCGCGAGCTCCCCGGGTTCTCCGAGACCCCGGTCGTGCGGATGCTCGTCCCCGACGACGTCGACCTCGGCTTCGACGACCTCATCCGCGGCCGGGTCACCGCCCCCCGCCCGGACGACCAGGTCATCCTCAAGGCCGACGGCTTCCCGACCTACCACCTCGCCGTCGTCGTCGACGACCACGAGATGGGGATCACCCACGTGGTCCGCGGCGAGGAGTGGATCTCCTCCACGCCGAAGCACGTCCTGCTCTACCGGTGGCTCGGGGTGGAGCCGCCGAAGTTCGCGCACATGCCGTTGCTGCGCAACACGAACAAGTCCAAGATCAGCAAGCGCAAGAACCCCGAGGCGCGGCTCACGTGGTTCCAGGAGGAGGGCTACCTCCCGGAGGCCCTCGTCAACTTCCTCGGCCTGCTCGCGTACCCGCCGGCCCAGGACGGTGAGGGCAACGACGTCGAGGTGTTCACCTTCGACGAGTTCTCCGCCCGGTTCGACTGGCGCGAGGTCAACCCCGTCGGCCCGATCTTCGACCTCAAGAAGCTCGACTGGATCAACGGCGTCCACCTCCGCGCGCTCGAGCTCGGGGACTTCACCTCGCGCCTGCTGCCCTTCCTCCAGCGTGACGGCGTGCTCGGCGAGGACCCCTCGCTCGGCGAGCTCGCCCGCCTCGAGCAGGTCGCCGCCCTCATCCAGACCCGCATCGCCCACCTCACCGAGGCCACCGAGCTCGTCGCCCCGTTCTACGTCCCGGACGACGGCGTCGAGGTCGCCGAGGACGCCCGTGCCCAGCTCACGGACGACGCCGCGGCGGTCCTCGACGCCGCGTTGGCCGCCCTCGGGGACGTGCCGGACCAGCACGAGGGCGTCCTCGGGTCGGAGCCGACGTGGCGAGCGGAGCCCATCGAGGCCGCCCTGCGGGCCGCCCTCGTCGACGGGCTCGGGATCAAGCCGAAGTTCGCCTTCGGGCCGCTGCGGACCGCCGTCTCGGGACGCCGGGTCAGCCCGCCGCTGTTCGAGTCGATGGAGATCCTCGGCAAGACGGCGACCCTCACCCGGCTCAGCGCCCTGCGGGCCACGCTGTGAGCACGGCCGTCACGGGCCCCGGCGTCGAGGCCGTCCTCCTCGACGCCGACGACACCCTCTACGACACCCGCGCGGCGATGCACGCCGCCGGCGCGGCCGCGGCCACCGCGCTCTGGCCCGAGGCCGACCCCGAGCGCCTGGCGGCGGCCGGGGTGCGCTTCCGGGACGACCCGGAGGGGCACTTCACCGCCTACGCCCGCGGCGAGATCGAGTTCGACGAGATGCGGCGGGCCCGGATCGCCGAGGTCGCGGCCTGGCTCGACCAGCGCGAGGACGGCGACTGGTGGGACGCCTTCGAGGACCGCTACGAGCCGGCGTTCCTCGCCGCGATGACGGGCTTCGACGACGTGCGTCCCACCGTCTCCGCCCTCCGCGCCGCGGGGGTCACGGTCGGGGTCCTCACGAACTCCTCGGGGGAGTACACCCGGGCCAAGCTCGCGGCCACCCGGCTCGACGACCTCTTCGACGTCGTGTGCAGCCGGGACACCCTCGGGTACGGCAAGCCGGACTCCCGCGCCTTCCACGAGGCGTGCCGCCGTCTCGGGGTGGAGCCGAGCCGCACCCTGTACGTCGGTGACGAGGTGGCGACGGACCCGCTCGGGGCCGCGGACGCCGGCCTGCGCGCCGCCTGGCTGGTTCGCGACCCCGAGCCGGACGAGCGGTCGGTGCGCCTCGTCGAGGCCCGGAAGATCCCCGTCATCCGTTCCCTGGCCGAGGTCGTCGGGCTCCTCGAGCCGGATGCCGCGCGATTTGGGCCGGGGGAGCCGGGCCGGTAGTATCGCCACTCGGTTCGCCGCTCGACGGCCCCCTCACGGGACGTCGGACGGCATACCCCATGGGGTATGGTGTAATTGGCAACACTGGTGATTCTGGTTCATCCGTTCTAGGTTCGAGTCCTGGTACCCCAGCCATCGCCTCCGAGAGTGCTCGGGGGCGATTTCGGAGAAGGCCCTCCCGTTCGGTAAGGTTCTCTCCCGTTGCCCGGTTCGCCGTCAGAGCGGTCCGGACGACACCACGGCCCCGTTGTGTAGTGGCCTAGCACGCCGCCCTCTCAAGGCGGTAGCGCGGGTTCGAATCCCGTCGGGGCTACATCGGTCGAAGGCCCGGTCCACGAGGACCGGGCCTTCGTCGCGTCCGGGGCCGGGTCGCGCTCGAGCGGCGCTGCCGCGTGCGTCGCCGGTGTGGCTGTGCCGTACCCCGGCGATGCTGCGCAGCCGGGGTGCCGTCGCGCGGCGGCTCGGCGACCTGAGGGTGGCGGCGCGAGGTCGCGGTGGCGTCAGGTGCGGTCGGCACCGGCCGCCTCCCGGGCGACCCCGCGGAGCGCCCGTCAGGACGCGCCGGTCGATGAATGTTACGTTGCGCGAATGCCCCCAGAAGACCCCGCCTCCGCGTTGAATGGCGCGGTGGATGTCTCCATCGTGGTCCCCTGCTACAACGAGAGTGCGACGTTGGGGCAGCTCTACTCCGCGCTCGTCCAGGAGCTCGCGCAGCAGCAGGGCTCGTGGGAGCTCGTCCTCGTCGATGACGGGAGCCTCGACAGGACCCGGGTGGTGGCCAGCGAGCTCAGCGCTGCCGACTCCCGGGTCCGGGTCCTGGGGCTGTCCCGGAACTTCGGCAAGGAAGCCGCGATGTTCGCCGGTCTGGGTGCCGCCAAGGGCGACTCGGTCATCATCATGGACGCCGATCTCCAGCACCCGCCGGAGCTCATCCCCGCCATGCTCCGCTACGGAGCGGAGGGCTGGGACCAGGTCGTGGCCCAACGCAACCGGACCCACGAGAAGCTCGTCAGGAAGACCCTCTCGCGGATCTACTACCGCACGGTCAACCGTCTGATGGACGTGCGCCTCACCGACGGCGCGGGGGACTTCAGGTTGTTGAGCAGGCGGTGCGTGGACGCGCTGCTGGGGCTCGGGGAGACACACCGGTTCTCCAAGGGGATGTTCGCGTGGGTCGGCTTCTCGCAGATGGAGCTGAGCTACGAGAACGTGCACAGCAGCCGCGACGCGTCGACGTGGACCCTCGGCAGCCTGCTCAACTACGGGATCGACGGCCTGCTCTCGTTCAACACCAAGCCGCTCAGGCTCGCCATCTGGATCGGGCTCGGCGTGGTGCTGTTCACCGTCTCCTACTCCATCTGGCTGCTGGTCTCGACCGTGCTCAACGGCGTGACCACCCCCGGGTACGTCACGACCATCACCATCGGGTCCCTGTTGGGTGGTGTCCAGCTGGTCACCCTGGGGGTCATCGGGGAGTACGTCGGCCGGATCTACAACGAGACCAAGCGTCGACCGGTCTACCTGCTGTCGTACGATAGCTCGGGGGAATCGGCGAGCGCGCGACTGATGCCGGTCGCCTCGAACGGCGGGCTCCACTCGGAGCCGACGGTCCTGGAACTGCGATCAAAGGCCAACTGACCAGCATGAGGGAGCTCGCCCGGACGCACGCCGGTCCGCTGGCCAGCTTCTCGCTGGTCGGCCTGGTGAACACCGCCGTCTACTACGGCGTCTACCTGGTCCTGGTGACAGTCCTTCCGTACGTCGTGGCGCACCTCATCGCCTGGGCCGTCTCCATCTCGACGTCGTTCCTGCTGAACTGCCGGTTCACCTACCGGGTCGCGCCCACCTGGCGCCGGTACGCGCTCTTCCCGGTGTCGAACCTGCCCAACATCGTCTTCACGACCTTCGGCGTGGTCCTGCTGGTGGAGTGGCTGCAGGTCGGTCAGCGCATCGCACCCCTGATCGCCGGCGTCTGTGCGATCCCGTTCTCCTACCTCCTGGGGCGGTATCTCATGCACGGACGCCTGGGATGGGACCCCTCGTCGGGCCCGTCCGTGGCGGGGCCCCGGCGTGCGCCGGCCGATCACTAGTGCGGGAGGCCACGACCCGCAGGGGTCCATCGCTGTCCCGAGGCGCCGAGGTGGCGGTCGTCGCCGTCCTCGCCATCGCGTTCACGGTCCTCGCGTCACACTTTCCGCTGAGCGGGGACGACTGGGCGTGGGGGTCCCAGCTCGGTGTCGACCGGCTCTCGACCTGGTTCACGAACTACAACGGACGCTACGCCGGGAACCTCGCGGTCCTCGTGCTGACGCGGGCCGGTCCGGCACTCCCGGTCGTCATGGCCCTCACCGTGGTGGCGCTCACCTTCCTCGTCCTCGACCTGAGCGACCACCGCACCCTCGCTGGGTACCTGACGACGTTCGCCCTCCTCCTCGGCACGCCCATCGAGGTCTGGCGCCAGGGCATCGTGTGGACCTCGGGCTTCAGCAACTACGCCTTGGCCACGCTCTTCATGCTCGTCTTCCTCCGGTCGGTCAAGCGGGACGCCGCGAACCCCTCTGCCACGCCCCACTGGCCCCGGCTCCTCCTCGTGGCGGCCACCGGGTTCGTCGGGCAGCTGTTCATCGAGCACGTGACCAGCTACCTGCTCCTCGCGGGGGCCACCTACGTGGCGTTCTCCTGGTCGCGACGGGGCCGGCCGTCTCCGGTCTCGCTGGCCTGGCTCACCGGCCTCGTCGCCGGCGCGGTGGCCATGTTCACCAACGGTGCCTACCGTCTGGCGCTGGGTGGTGGGAACACCTACCAGAGCGTCGGGGAGACCTCCGGCACGAGACTCGAGACGCTGCACACCGTCTTCGCGTCCATCATCAGCAAGTACCTCGTCTCCGACAACAGCAAGCTGAACATCGTCCTCCTCGTGCTCGTGTCGGTGCTGTCCCTGGACCGTGCACGCCGCTCGGCCGGGTGGGGGAGGGCGGTCGGGCTCGGTGGTGCCCTCGTCTTCGCCCTCGTCGCCGGGGGGCTCGTGGCGGCGGCGATCGTCGATGCCCCGCCGCTGACGCCGGGCCGGCAGGTCCTCGCCCTCGTGGTGGTCCTCGCAACGCTGGTGCTCTCGGCGTTCCTCGTCGACGGCGTCACCGACCGGGCCACCATCCTGCTGGTGACCGGGTCGATCCTCGTGGTCGCACTTCCCCTGCTGGTGGTCACCCCCCTGGGGCCACGGTGCTTCCTGCCGACGTACGTGTTGCTCCTCGTCGCGGTCAACGTCCTGCTGCGTCGGGCCGTCGCCGCCTGGGGGGTGCAGTGGGGCCGGCTGTGGTCCGTCGCGATGTTCGTCGCAGTCACCGTCATGCTCGTCCACCTGGTCGACATCTACTCGACCATCGACGCAGCCAGCGAGGCGCGGCTGGCGTCCATCCGGGAGCAGGTCGCCGACGGGGCGTCCTCGGTCGTCGTCCCGCGGCTTCCGCACCAGGACTGGCTGCACGTGCCCGACCCCAGCCGGCCGCCGTGGGATGCCCGGTACAAGCTCTTCCACGACCTGCCGCCCGATCTGAAGATCCGGGTCCGGTGAGCCCGTGCAGGGCCGTGCCCGGGCGATGCTGCGCAGCCGGGGTGCCGTCGCGCGGCGGCTCGGCGACCTGAGGGTGGCGGCGCGAGGTCGCGGTGGCGTCAGGTGCGGTCGGCGCTGGCGGCCTCCTGGGCGACCCGGCGCAGCGCCACGAGGACGGGGTCGACCATGACCGTGCCGACGACGACCATCCGCATCGCGTCGGCCGGCGAGGTCGCGGCGAGGGCCTCGTCGACGTCGACCTCCGCGGCAGCTCGCATGGCGGTGGCGTACCGGCGCAGGGCATCAGGGCCCAGCGGGACGCCGGCGGCGCGGGCCGCCTCCACGGCCCGACCGAGCGCGGCCACGAGCGGCCCGTCGGGGCACACGGCCCAGCCGAGCGCGGCGACCAGGTCGACCATCTCGGGGGACACGGGGGCGTCCGGCACCACGCCCGGCAGCGTGCAGTGGGCGGCGCCGAGGAGCTCGTGACGGGACGCGGGCGGGTCCTCGAGGGCGCCGACGATCCGGCGGACGTCCGCGACGGCGACCCCGCCGTGCTCGACGAGCGCCCGGACGAGGCGGACGCGGGCGAGGTGGTCCTCCCCGTACTCGGCGCTCGTCCGGCTCGTCGCCCGTCCGGGCTGGAGCACCCCCTCGCGCAGGTAGAACTTCAGCGTGTGGACCGGGACACCGGCCCGCTCCGCGAGCTCCGAGATCCGCACCCGTCCTCCTCGTCCGACATCGGCCCTTGACACCGGATAGTGCCACTGTCCAGTATGTCCTCATCGGACAGTAGCACTATCCAACCACCCGAGGAGCCCTCCGATGGACCGAGTCACCCACGCCTACGACGGCCCGCTCGCCGTCTTCCTCATCGGTCTGCGGGTCCACAAGCCCTGGAAGCGCCGGATCGTCCAGCAGGCCGGGGCGGCGATGCCCCGGATGATCGCCGAGCTCGAGGCGAACAAGGCTGCGGCCGAGCGGGGGGAGGCGGAGTCCCTCGGCTACCTCGGCAGCCGCTCCACGGTGCACCTCATGGCCACGACGATGATCCAGTGGTGGCGCAGCGTCGACGACATCTACGCCTACGCGAACGCCGCCGGCCACGAGCACCGCCCGGCGTGGACGGAGTTCTACCGCGTCGCGAAGGCCGACCCCTCGGCCGTCACCATCTGGCACGAGACCTACCAGCTCGCGCCCCACGGCGCCGAGAGCGTCTACTCCGGCCCCAAGCCCCTCGGGCTCGCCGACCTCGCGGGCGTGCTGCCCGTGCGGCGCCGCGGGGACGCCGCCCGGCAACGGATGGGCTCCGGGCTGACCTGAGGCTCAGGCGACGCGGGCCCGCACCGCCGTCGCCAGGGCGCAGACCCGGGCGTCCAGTCGGGCGTCACCGGTGGCGGCGTGCACCAGCCAGGCGGAGCGCAGGTCCTCCAGGGTGGGCCAGCGGTTCTCCCACGTGACGAGGTGCTCGGCGAGCAGGTCGAAGGCGTCGTCACAGAGCGCCGGGGCGAAGACGATGACCGGCGTGCGTGAGCGGGTCAGGGCGGCCGCCCGTCGCGCCGCGACCGGGCCGCCACCGACGACGAGCGCCGCGCGGTCCGGTCGGGGGAAGGCGAGCAGCCGCGTGCGGTCGAGGGCGATGCGCTGCGCTGCGGTCGTCGTCACGAGGCCTCCTCCGGGTCGGATGGGCACAGCGTCCCGCGGTCGTGTTGCCACGGCCGGCGCCGCGTGTGACATCCGTGTTGCATCCCTCCGGGAACGCACCGGCCGCCCGGACCCCTCGGGGTCCGGGCGGCCGGTGCGGGCCGGTCGGGCTCAGTCGTCGTGACCGTGGTCGTCGTCGCCGCGGCGCCACGGACCGGTGATCGCGAAGACGACCCCCGGGTCCTGGGAGTTGGCGAAGAGGAACGGGCCTCCGGGGGAGAAGTTCGCGCCCGCCATCTCGCTGTCCTGCCGGTTGAGGGCGAGGAACGCGGTGTGACCCCGCAGGTCGTCGAGGACGAGGTGGTTCGCGCCGTCGCCGTCCTCGCAGACGACGAGCCCGCCGTACGGGCTCACCGTGATGTTGTCTGGGCCGTCGGGGTCGGAGTCCTGGTCACCGGGGGTGTAGGCGTAGGAGGACTTCAGCGTGATGGTGCCGCGCTTCGGGTCGACGAACCAGATCTGTCCGTCGTGCTCGGCCGCCGAGCCGTCCGAGGTCCGGGCGAACGACGCGTCGACGTAGAAGCCGCCGTCGCCCCACCACATTCCCTCGAACTTGCGGGAACGGGTGATCGGGCCGCCGGGGCCGGAGACCGGCACGGTGTAGGCGCCGGTGGCGTCCTTGGCGAGGTGGTCGAACTGCTTGCGGACCGAGGTCGTCCGGGCGTCGCGGTCGGGGACCTCCTTCCACCGGACCGTCAACGTCGTCCCGAGGCGTGAGTACACGGACAGGTCCGGGACGAAGCGCCCGCGGTCGGTGCAGTACATCGCCTCGAGCGTGCCCGCGTCGTCGGCCAGGTGCTCGAAGCCGCGACGGCGGGCGGAGCGCCGGTCGGGGGACCAGCGGTAGACGAGGCCGTTCGGGCTGCCGGCGTCCTCGCTGAGGTAGACGTGGCCGGAGCGCGGGTCGACGACGACGGCCTCGTGGGGGAAGCGGCCGAAGGCCTTGACCGGGTGCGCGTTGGCGGGGTTGGTCGGCTCGAACGGGCGGACCTCGAAGACGTAGCCGTGGTCCTTCTCGATGCCCTTGGCCGGGTCGGCGAGCTGCTCGCTCTCCTCGCAGCTGAGCCAGGTGCCCCAGGGGCTGACGCCACCGGCGCAGTTGGACAGGGTGCCGGCGAGGGAGACGACCTCGCGGACCCGGCGGCCGCGACGGTCGACGGTGATGGAGGTGGTGCCGCCGAAGGCCTGGCCGGCGTCGTAGGTCACGCCGTCGCGGTGGGGGACCGGCATCGAGACGGGGTAGGAGATACCGTCGCCGTTCTCGTGGTTGGACACGAGGACCCAGCCGCCGCTGCGGGCACGGAAGGAGCCGGTGCCGTCGTAGCGGGAGGGGCTCGGCTCGCCGCCGTCGGACAGGGTGGTGGCCGGCACCGGGTTGCCGCTGTTCCCCGCGACGGCGAGAACGGTGTACGAGAAGCCGGCCGGCAGGTCGAGCAGGCCGTCCGGGTCGGGCACGAGCGGCCCGTAGCCGACGCCGTGGTCGTGGTGGCGGTGGTGGTGGTCGTCGTCGTCGTGACGGCTCGCTGCGGTCGCGGCCGGGGCCGACGCCAGCGCGGTGGCGCCGACGCCGGCGGCGGTCAGGCCGATGAACGAGCGTCGGTGCAGGTGGGTGTCGAGGGGCACTGTTTCCTCCAGGGCACAGAGGTGGACGCGGGCCACCCGGAGCGGTGGTCCGTCCCGCACACCCTCGTCCGCTCCGGGAACCGGCGGGAGGCCCGGGCGGTGACCAGCCGGTGAACATCCGGTCAGCGGCTGGTCACCCCCGGGGCTCAGGCGTTGTTCTGCACGTCCTGCTGGGCGGCGTGCCGGGTCAGCACCTCGGTGAGCTTGCCCGCGCCGGCCATGACGGTGGCGGCGTGCAGCCGACCGGGCTGGCGGGAGAGGCGCTCGATCGGCCCGGAGATCGACACCGCGGCGATGACCCGGCCGGAGGGGGAGCGGACCGGCGCCGAGACCGAGGCGACCCCGGGCTCGCGCTCGCCGACACTCTGGGCCCATCCGCGACGGCGCACGGCCGAGAGGGCCGTGGCGGTGAACGCCGCCCCCTGGAGACCCCGGTGCAGGCGGTCGGGCTCCTCCCAGGCGAGGAGGACCTGGGCGGCCGACCCCGCCCGCATCGAGAGCGTGGCGCCGATCGGGATGGAGTCGCGCAGGCCGACCGGCCGCTCGGCCGCCGAGACGCAGACGCGGTACTCGCCCTGGCGCCGGAAGAGCTGGGCCGACTCGTTCGTGTGGTCGCGCAGCGCACCGAGCACGGGTCCGGCCGCCGCGAGCAGCCGGTCCTCGCCCGCGGCCGCGGCGAGCTCGCCGAGGCGCGGGCCGAGGACGAAACGTCCCTGGAGGTCGCGGGTCACGAGCCGGTGGTGCTCGAGCGCCACCGCGAGGCGGTGCGCCGTGGGGCGGGCCAGGCCGGTGGCCGTCACGAGCTGGGCGAGCGTCGACGGGCCGGCCTCGAGGGCTGACAGGACGATGGCCGCCTTGTCGAGGACTCCGACCCCGCTGGAGTTGTCCATGCATTGATATTGACGTCTCATTGCCTGAGACGCAAGTCCACGCGCGATGTCCCCGTGCGAATCTCGGCATGACGGCGACGACGCTCCGGCGCCGCTCGCCCGTGATCAGTCGTCGGGGCCGCACGCGCGGCCCGCGCTCTCGGAGGTGTGTGGGATGGCCGGAACGCTGGCCGAGAAGGTGTGGGAACAGCACGTCGTGCACCGGGGCGAGGGTGAGCCCGACCTGCTCTACATCGACCTCCACCTCCTCCACGAGGTGACGAGCCCGCAGGCCTTCGACGGGCTGCGCCTCGCCGGGCGTCCGGTGCGCCGGCCGGACCTCACCCTGGCCACCGAGGACCACAACGTCCCGACGACGCCCGGGCCGATCACCGACCCCGTGAGCCGGACGCAGGTCGAGACGCTCCGCCGCAACTGCGCGGAGTTCGGGGTCACCATCTACCCGATGGGCGACGCCGAGCAGGGCATCGTCCACGTCGTCGGACCGCAGCTCGGGCTGACCCAGCCCGGCACGACCATCGTCTGCGGCGACAGCCACACCTCGACCCACGGGGCGTTCGGCGCGCTGGCGTTCGGCATCGGCACCTCGGAGGTCGAGCACGTCCTCGCGACCCAGACCCTGCCGCTCAAGCCCTTCCGGACGATGGCGGTCACGGTCGAGGGCGAGCTGCCGACCGGCGTGACGGCCAAGGACGTCGTCCTCGCGGTCATCGCGAAGATCGGCACGGGTGGCGGCCAGGGCTACGTGCTCGAGTACCGCGGCAGTGCCATCCGCGCGCTGTCGATGGAGGCCCGGATGACCGTCTGCAACATGTCGATCGAGGCCGGGGCCCGGGCCGGGATGATCGCCCCCGACGAGACGACCTTCGAGTACATCAAGGGGCGCGACCACGCCCCGTCCGGCGCCGAGTGGGACGCCGCCGTCGCCGCCTGGCGCGAGCTGCGCAGCGACGACGACGCCGAGTTCGACGCCGAGGTCGTCCTCGACGCGACGCAGCTGACCCCCTTCGTCACGTGGGGGACCAACCCCGGCCAGGGCAGCCCGCTCGCCGAGGCGGTGCCCGACCCGGAGACGCTGGGCGACGAGAACGACAAGGTCGCCGCCCAGCGGGCGCTGGAGTACATGGGCCTCACCGCCGGCACGCCCCTGCGCGACATCCACGTGGACACCGTCTTCGTCGGCTCGTGCACGAACGGGCGGATCGAGGACCTGCGGGCCGCCGCCGAGGTGATCAAGGGCCGCCGGGTCGCCGACGGGGTGCGGATGCTCGTCGTCCCCGGCTCGGCGCGCGTCCGCCTCCAGGCCGAGGGCGAGGGGCTGCACGAGGTGTTCAGTGCCGCCGGTGCCGAGTGGCGCCTGCCGGGCTGCTCGATGTGCCTCGGCATGAATCCCGACCAGCTGGCGCCGGGGGAGCGGAGCGCGTCGACCTCGAACCGCAACTTCGAGGGGCGTCAGGGCAAGGGCGGGCGCACGCACCTCGTGAGCCCGCTCGTCGCCGCAGCCACGGCGGTGCGCGGCACGCTCTCGAGCCCCGCCGATCTCGAGCCCGTCACCGAGGGGAGCCACTGATGGACGCGTTCACCAGCCACACCGGCATCGGTGTGCCACTGCGCCGCAGCAACGTCGACACCGACCAGATCATCCCGGCCGTCTACCTCAAGCGGGTCACGCGGACCGGCTTCGAGGACGGGCTCTTCGCGGCCTGGCGGGGCGACGAGACCTTCGTGCTCAACGACCCCGTCTTCTCGGCCGGCTCGGTGCTCGTCGCCGGTCCGGACTTCGGCACGGGTTCCTCGCGCGAGCACGCGGTCTGGGCCCTCATGAACTACGGCTTCCGGGTCGTCATCTCCTCGCGCTTCGCCGACATCTTCCGCGGCAACAGCGGCAAGCAGGGGTTGCTGACCGCCCAGTGTGGCCAGGACGACGTCGAGCTGCTCTGGAAGCTGCTCGAGAACGAGCCGGGCACCTCGGTGACGGTCGACCTCGTGTCGCGCACCGTGACGGCGGGCGACCTCGTCGCACCGTTCGAGGTCGACGACTACACGCGGTGGCGCCTCCTCGAGGGGCTCGACGACATCAGCCTGTCGCTGCGTCACGAGGCCGAGATCACGGCCTACGAGGGAATTCGTCCGTCGTGGAAGCCCACCGTGACCTCCTGACCTGATCGTCTGTGCCGGAACGCTTTTCGCGCTGACCGTCGTCCACGCGCCGTCGCCCACCGGGTGGCGGCGGTGGTGTTCCTGAGGCGGATGTGACCCTTCGGCACCCTCCAAACCGTCTGTGGCGCAACCGGAACACGCCGGGCGAGTGGTGGACGTGCCTCTCCGGCAGGCATACCGTCGGACCAAGGTCGGTGCCCCGGCCATCACGTCACCACCGTCGGTGCGTCAGCCCGACGCCCATCCATGGAGGAACCACGTGAACAAGGCAGACCTCATCAAGGAGCTCGAGAAGTCGCTCGGGAGCCGCAAGGCAGCCAACGACGCCCTCGAGACGGTTCTCGACTCGATCGTCCGCGAGGTCGTGCGCGGGGGGAAGGTGGCCATCACCGGCTTCGGCACCTTCGACCGCGCCGAGCGCGCCGCCCGCACCGGCCGCAACCCGCACACGGGTACCTCGGTGCGCATCGCCAAGAGCAAGGCCCCCCGGTTCCGCCCGGGCACCGCCTTCAAGGCGTTCGTCAAGAAGCCGAGCAGCCTCCCGAAGTCCGCCCCGGCCACCGGCCGCGCCCCGGCCGGCACCGCGGGCACCGCTCCCGCCCCGGCGAAGAAGGCGGCGGCCAAGAAGGCCCCGGCGAAGAAGGCCGCGTCGACGGCCACGAAGACGGCGGCGAAGAAGACCGCCACGAAGGCGGCGCCGGCGAAGAAGGCTCCGGCGACGAAGGCGGCGCCCGCGAAGAAGGCGGCGCCGGCGAAGAAGGCTCCCGCCAAGAAGGCGCCCGCCAAGAAGGCCCCGGCCAAGGCCGCGGCGAAGAGGACGACGGCCACGAAGGCGGCGCCGGCGAAGAAGGCTCCCGCCAAGAAGGCCCCGGCCAAGGCCGCGGCGAAGAGGACGACGGCCACGAAGGCCGCGCCGGCGAAGAAGGCTCCCGCCAAGAAGGCGCCCGCGAAGAAGGCGCCGGCGAAGAAGGCTCCCGCGAAGAAGGCCGCGAAGCGCTGACGGTTCGGCCGGGCGGGGTCCTCCCTCAGCGGATGGTCTCGCCCGGGCCGATCCCGACGATCCACACCCGCGTCGCCGTCCGTCCGGTCTCGTCGAGCTCCAGGCTCACCCGCTGCCCGGTGCGCAGGTGGAGGAGCCCGCTGTCGACGAGGGACTCGATGGGCAGGGTCACCTCGCGCCCGTCGTCGAGGAGGGCACTGCCGCCGTCGGCTCCGGGGACCCGGTGGATGGTCGCCTGCACGCCCGGCAGGCTAGCGCGTGCGAGCGCCGCCCGCGTGTGGGGCCCGACCCCGAGTGCGATCGCCTCCGCGAGGGATGTGGCGTCGTCGACGTCGGTCCGCAGTCCGGGGGCGTCGACCTCGGTGCGCGTGAAGCCGAGCCGTTCGTGGGCTGCCGCGCTGCCCGGCCCGAAGCGCGTGGCCGGCGGGGAGCCGCCCGCGACGCCGGGGACGTGGAGCAGGGCGGTGCCCGTGCCGTCGGCGTCGGCGACCACGGCGCGTCCCACGCGCTCCACGGCGCGCACCGCCCGGGCCACCTCGTCGGCGGTCAGTGCGGGGTGGTCGCCGAGCAGGACGCTCGTGTGTGCGGCGCCCCGGGCGGCGGCGGCCGCCAGGCCGGCCGCCACGGCGGCGTCGAGCCCTCCGCCGGGGTCGGTGACGGCCTGCTGGCCGGCGTCGCGGACCCAGGCCTGCACGACGGGGTCGTCGGTGACGACGAGGACCAGCGCGCCGGGCAGACCGGCGGCGGCGGCGGCGACCGTGTCGCGGGCGAAGGCCTCGGCGAGCGCCAGGCGGACGCCGCGGGGGAGCGCGAGGCGCGACTTCGCGAGCGGGCCGCCCTTGACGGGGACGACGACCGCGCGCTGCGGTGGAGTGGCCACGGGACCGATCCTGCCAAGCCGTCGTGGCACGCTCGACATCGCCCCGACCGCGGACCACAATGCGGTGACCCGACGCACGGAAGGCCCCAGGTGAGCACCCCCACGGACAACTCCCGTCCCTTCGGCTACCGGTTCGCGATCCGGGTGCTCCGCCCCCTCCTCATGCTCCTGACCCGTCGTGCCTGGTCAGGGGCCGAGAACCTGCCGACGGAGGGCGGCTGGGTGGTGTGCCCGAACCACGTGTCGCACGTCGACCCGCTCGCCTTCGCGCACTTCCTCGTCGACCACGGGCGCTCCCCGCGCTTCCTCGGCAAGAACGAGGTGTTCCGGGTCCCCGTCGTCGGGGCGGTGCTGCGCTCGGCCGACCAGATCCCCGTCCATCGCGAGTCGGGCCGTGCCGCCGACGCGTACCGCTCGGCCGTCGACGCGGTACGGGCGAACAAGTGCGTCGCCATCTACCCCGAGGGCACCCTGACGCGCGACCCCGACCTGTGGCCGATGCGCGGCAAGACGGGTGCGGCCAGGGTGGCCCTCGAGACCCGGTGCCCCGTCGTGCCGGTCGCCGTGTGGGGGCCCCAGGACCTGCTCGCCCCGTACGGTCGGGTCCCGCACCTGGTCCCGCGGCCGACGATGCGCGTCCGGGCCGGGGCGCCGGTCGACCTCGAGGACCTCTACGACCTGCCGGTGAGCGCCGAGGTGCTCGCCGAGGCGACCACCCGGATCATGGCCGCCATCACCGCCGAGCTCGAGGTGCTGCGCGACGAGCAGGCTCCGACGGTACGGTTCGACCCACGCCGGGCCGGCGTCACCCCGACCGGCCGCCCCCGACCGCTCGAGGAGGCCTCGTGAGCCACGCCGCCGTCTACGGCACCGGCAGCTGGGGGACCGCGTTCGCCGCCGTCCTCGCCGATGCGGGCACCCCCGTGACCATGTGGGGCCGACGAGAGGACGTCGTCGCCCAGATCAACGCCGGCGCCAACGAGGACTACCTCCCCGAGCTGCGCCTTCCCGGCACCGTCCGGGCCACGACCGACCCCGCCGAGGCCGCCGAGGGCGCCGACGTCGTCGTGCTCGCCGTGCCCTCGCAGACCCTGCGCGACAACCTCGTCCGGTGGGGGCACGTGCTGCCCCGCGACGCCGCCGTCGTCTCGCTCATGAAGGGTGTCGAGCTCGGCACGACGAAGCGGATGTCCGAGGTGATCGCCGAGGTCGGGCAGGTCGAGGACGACCGCGTCGTCGTCGTGTCCGGACCCAACCTCGCGCGCGAGATCGCGGCCAAGCAGCCCGCTGCGTCGGTGGTGGCCTCACGCAGCCAGGCCATGGCCGAGCGTGTCGCCGCTGCCTGTGCCGCACCGTACTTCCGCCCGTACACCGGGACCGACGTCGTCGGCACCGAGATCGCGGGGGCCGTGAAGAACGTCATCGCGCTCGCGGTCGGGATGGCCGAGGGGCTGGGGATGGGCGACAACTCCAAGGCCTCGATCATCACCCGCGGCCTCGCCGAGACGATGCGGCTCGGGACCGCCGTCGGTGGGGACGCCGTCACGTTCGCCGGGCTCGCCGGGGTGGGCGACCTCATCGCCACGTGCATGTCGCCGCTGTCGCGGAACCACTCCTTCGGGGTCCGGCTCGGGCAGGGCATGGACGTCGACGAGGTCATCGCGCACACCCGGCAGACGGCGGAGGGCGTCAAGTCGTGCACGTCCATCCTCGACCTGTCCCGGGCGCACGGGGTCGACGTGCCGATCATCGAGCAGGTCGACGCGATGATCCGGCACGGGCGCACGGCGCAGGAGGTCGTGGCCGCCCTGCTCGCGCGGCCGCGCAAGGCCGAGACCGACTGAGCCGCGCCGGGTGGCTCAGCCCCGGGCGTGGTCCAGGGCGGTGGAGAGGTCGCGCCAGAGGTCCTCGACGTCCTCGACGCCCACCGACAGCCGGACCAGCTCCTCCGGCACCTTCTCGGGCTCGTTCGGCTGGCGCCGGCGTCGTTCGAGGAGGCTCTCGACCCCGCCGAGGCTCGTGGCGTGCACCCAGACCCGGGTGGCCGCGGCGACGCGTTCGGCGCCCTGCGCCCCGCCGGCCACCTCGATGCTGACGACCGCCCCGAACCCGGGGTAGCGGACCCGCTCGACGGCCGGGTGGGTGAGGAGCCGCTCGGCGAGGTCGGCGGCGTTCGCGCAGGCCCGCTCGAGGCGCAGGTGCAGGGTGCGCATCCCACGCAGCGCGAGCCAGGCCTCCATCGGCCCGGCGATGCCGCCGTGGAGCTGGCGGTGCCGGCGCAGCCGCTCACCGAGGGCGCGCCCCCCGGCGGTCGGCGCCGTGACGACGGCCCCGAGGAGGACGTCGCTGTGGCCCGCGAGGTACTTCGTCACCGAGTGCACGACGACGTCCGCGCCGTCGGCGAGGGGCTGCTGGAGCAGGGGGGTCGCGAAGGTGTTGTCGACGACGCTCAGCACGCCGTGCTCGCGCGCTGCGGCCGCGAGGGCCGCGAGGTCGGCGACCTCGAGGAGCGGGTTGGTCGGGGACTCCAGCCACAGCAGGTCCGCGCCGGGGAGGGCGGCGACCACCGCGGCGGTGTCGGTGACGTCGACCCGACGGACCACCGCCGCGCCACCGGCCTCGAGGTCGGCGACGGTGGCCATCACCCCGTTGTAGGCGGCGTCGGGCACGACGACGGTGCCGCCGTGGGGGAGCAGGGAGAACGCGGCGGCGACGGCGGCCATCCCGGAGGCCATCACGAGGGCGTCGCCGCCCTCGAGGGATCCGAGCGCCTCCTCGAGCGCCGACCACGTGGGGTTGCCGCCGCGACCGTAGCTGACCGGGCCGTCGGCGTGGAACGTGGAGGTGAGCACCAGGGGCGCTCCCACCTGGGCGCCCGGCACTGCGGGCTCCCGGCCGAGCGCGACGAGGCGGGTCGCGGGGGCGAGCGGGTCGGGGGCGTTGGCGGGGCCGTCGGTCACGAGGACCCACCCTAGGGGCGGCTAGAGTCGCGTGCGATGACCGACCGACACGCCGACAAGATCCGCGTCGCCCTCGTCTTCGGCGGCCGCTCCTCCGAGCACGCCGTCTCGTGCGCGACCGCCGCGAGCGTCCTCGAGGCCCTCGACCGCGACCGCTACGAGGTGGTGCCCGTGGGCATCGCCAGGGACGGGCACTGGGTGCTGGCCGCCGACGACCCCGAGCCGCTGCGGCTGGCCCCCGGGCACGTGCCGGAGGTCGACGGCGGCTCGGCGAGCGTCATCGTCCCGACGAGCGCCACCGACCGCACCCTCGTGGTCCACGAGGCGGGGCAGCCACCGCGCACCCTCGGCGAGGTCGACGTCGTCTTCCCGCTCCTGCACGGCCCGTTCGGGGAGGACGGCACGATCCAGGGCCTGCTCGACCTCGCCGACGTCCGCTACGTCGGCTCCGGGGTCACCGCCTCGGCCGTGATGATGGACAAGGCGATGATGAAGACCGTGCTCATCGCGGCCGGGCTGCCGGTGGGCCCGTACGTCGTCATCACCGACAAGGAGTGGCGCCGGGACCCGGCCGCCGCGATGGACGCCGTCGGAGCGCTGACCCTCCCGGTGTTCGTCAAGCCGGCGCGGGCCGGGTCGAGCATGGGCATCACGAAGGTCGGCTCGCTCGAGGACCTCGAGGCGGCCATCGAGGTGGCCCGCGAGCACGACCCCAAGGTCGTCGTCGAGCAGGGGGTCCTCGGCCGCGAGATCGAGTGCGGCGTGCTCGAGGGCCGCGGCACCGAGGCGCCCCGGACGAGCGAGCTGGGCGAGTGCGTCGTCGTGCAGAACCACGACTTCTACGACTACGAGGCCAAGTACCTCGCGGCCGACGACGTCCGGCTCGAGGCCCCTGCCGACGTCCCGACCCAGGTGGCGGCCCGCATCCGCGAGATGGCGGCGGTGGCGTTCGACGCGGCCGGGTGCGAGGGGCTGGCCCGGGTCGACTTCTTCCTCACCGACGACGGGGAGGTCGTCGTCAACGAGGTGAACACCATGCCGGGGTTCACCCCGAGCTCGATGTACCCGCGGATGTGGGCCGCCGCCGGGATGACCTACCCGGAGCTCATCGACGAGCTGATCGGCCTGGCCCTGGAGCGCCGCACCGGCCTGCGCTGAGCGCCCGGGCCGAGGGCGGGTTCGGGATCACCCTCAGCGGCAGCGCAGGCCGTCGGGCGGCAGCGCCGTCGCCACCGCGCTGAAGGCGGGCAGGAGCAGGGGAGCGGGGTCGTAGTCCGCGGGGACGAGGACCTCCACCGCGGGGTCGGTGCCGAACGAGGTGAGCCGGGTGCCGTCCGTCAGCGCCTCGGGGACCCAGCCCACCCCGTCGACCTCGATGCACTCGGTGTCGGTCGGGCCGAGGGCCGCCACGCCGCAGCGGGCGACGACGGCCGGGTCACCCCAGGCGGCCACCGCGGGGTCGCTCGGGGAGGTGTCCCGGCGTCCCATCCCGCTCACCGTGTCGGGCCACGGGGCGTCGGCACAGGCGGCGACGCCCGCGCCGCCGGGAACCGTCACCTCGACCGCCGAGGAGCACGCGGACAGCACGACGGCGGCAACGCCGAGCGCTGCCGCCGTCGTGCGGAGTCGGTGGTGGCTCAGACGTGGACCACCGTGCACGTGAGCGTCCGGGTGATCCCCTCGGTGTCCTGGATGCGGGAGATGACGAGCTTGCCGAGCTCGTCGACGGTGGCGGCCTCCACCCGGGCGATGACGTCGTAGGGACCGGTGACGTCCTCGGCGAGGACGACGCCGTCGATGTCGGCGATCGTCGCGGCCACGGCCGCTGCGCGACCGACGTCGGTCTGGATCAGGATGTAGGCCTGGACCACTGCTCTCCACCTTGTCGTCGAGTCGGCCGGGTCCTGCTCGAACCGGCCCGGGAGGCCCACCGTGAGGGGCGGGCGCAGGTCAGACGCTACCGTGCCGGTGGTCCGGACGTCACCGCAGGGAGGAGCAGCCATGGAGCGCCTGCGCGACCTTGACGAGTCCGGGCTGCTCGCCCGGATCTTCCCGCTGTACGCCGACGCCCTGCCGCGCCCGTGGGGCTCGGTCCCGGTGGGCCCCGGTGACGACGCGGCCGTGGTCGGCGCCCCCGCGGGCACCGTCGTCGCGACGACCGACTCGATGGTGCGGGTGCGGGACTGGCGTGACGAGTGGTCGAGCGGCCACGACGTCGGGGTCAAGGTCGCGGCCCAGAACGTCGCGGACGTCGCGGCGATGGGCGCCGAGCCGACCGGCCTGCTCGTCTCGCTCGTCGCGGACCCCGAGACCGCCGTGGCCTGGGCCGAGGACCTCGCGCGGGGGATCGCGTCGGTCGCGCGCGAGGCCGGTGCGCCCGTCGTCGGGGGAGACCTGTCGTCGGGGCCGCCCGGGGTGGTCGTCGTCACCGTCACCGCGCTCGGCGACCTGCGCGGGCGGGCACCGGTCCTGCGCTCCGGGGCGCAGGTGGGGGACGTCGTCGCCGTGTGCGGCTCGCTGGGGCGCTCCGGTGGGGGCCTCGCGCTCCTCCTCGCCGGGCACGTGCCGGAGGCCGGCGCGGGGCTGGTGCGCCACCACCTGGCGCCCCGGCCGCCGTGGGAGTCCGGCCCGGTCGCCGCAGACGCGGGGGCCACCGCGCTCGTCGACGTCTCGGACGGCCTCGTGACCGACGTCGGCCGGGTCGCCCGGGCGAGCGCGGTGGGCGTCGACCTCGACGGAGCCGTGCTGCGGCAGCACTTCGCCGCGGGGGAGCTGACGGCAGTGCTCGGGTCGGAGGAGGCACTGCGGCAGGTGCTCGCCGGGGGCGAGGAGCACTCGCTCGTGGGCTGCTTCCCGGCGGGCACCGACCTCGCGGGGCTCGCCGGCGAGCCGTGGGTCGTCATCGGCCGGGTCCTCGAGGCACCGGCCGGGGGCGGGGCCGGGGTCACCGTGGACGGCGTCGTGCCCGACGCCCGCGGGTGGGACCACTTCGCGCGGTGACCGCCGCCGGGAGTCGGGTCGGGCGACGCGGGGTCCTGGGTCGGGTCGGGCTGCGGGGGTCGGGTCGGGCTGCGGACGTCGTGTCGTGCTGCCCGGGTGGCGGCGCTCTTGCGCCGCCGGCTCCGCGGCCGGCCGCGGTCCCCGCAGGTCACCGCCACCCGGGACCGGGAATGACCCGCACGAGGGAACGACGCGCGCGGGAACGACGCCACCCGGGACCGGGAATGACCGCGCCCGGGAGCGACCCGACCGGGAACGACCCCCCGAAGCCCTCGGACACGCGGAACGGGCGGCCTCCACGAGGGAGGCCGCCCGTTCCGGGTGCGTCAGGCGCTCAGCGCTTGACCTTGCCGGCCTTGAGGCAGGAGGTGCAGACGTTGAGCCGCTTCGGCGTGACGCCGGCGTCGCCGACGAGGGCCTTGACGCGCTGGATGTTCGGGTTCCAGCGGCGCTTCGTGCGGCGGTGCGAGTGCGAGATGTTGTGCCCGAAAGACGGGCCCTTGCCGCAGACGTCGCAGTTGGCAGCCACGGGGATCTCCTACGAGGTTATCGTGATGAGTGGTCGGGGGGCGGCGCACAGTGGTGCGCACGCAACCGGACAAGCGTAGCCGAGGGCGACCCGCGCGACCAAAACGGCGGGACCACGGCCGACGGGGGTCCCCGTTACCCTGAGCGCGTGCCCGACGTGTTCACCGCTGACGACGCCCGGCACTGGGCCCTCCTCACCCGGGCGGCCCTGGCCGCCCGACGCACCGAGATCGACGAGCTCAACGTCTTCCCGGTCCCCGACGGCGACACGGGCACCAACCTCTACCTCACCCTCGACGGCGCCATCGACGACGTCGTCGCTGCCCACGGCGCGCGCGGCGTCCTCGGCACCGCCGGCCTCGTCGACGAGTGCCGCACGCTGCGGCGGGCCATCCTCATGTCCGCCCGCGGCAACTCCGGCGTCATCATCAGCCAGGTCGTCGGGGGCCTCTGCGACGTCGTCATCGAGCGGGAGGCCGAGACCGTCGACACCGCGATGCTCGTCGAGTGCCTCGAACGCGGGGCCGCGAAGGCGCGGGCGAGCGTCGCGCACCCGCAGGAGGGGACCATCCTCACCGTGGCGGACGCCGCCGCGGCCGGCGCGCGGGCCGCGGGGGACGCCGGGGGTTCGATGAGCGAGGTGTCCGCCGCGGCGGTCGAGGCGGCCACCGAGGCCCTGGCCCGCACCCCCGAGCAGCTGCCGGCCCTGGCCCGGGCGGGCGTCGTCGACGCCGGCGGTGCGGGGTGCGTCCTGCTCCTCGAGGCGCTGCACCGGGTCGTCACCGGGGCGTGGACCGCGACCGACGACGGCCTGCTCACGACCGGCCCGGACCTCGCCGGGGTGGAGTGGCACGCCGCCCGCCGGGACGCGACGCCGCCCACCCCGACGACGGAGGACGACGCCGCGAGCGACGGCCCCGCCTTCGAGGTGATGTACCTCCTCGCCGACAGCGACGCCGACGCGGTGCAGACCCTGAGGGCGGCCCTGGACCGGCTCGGCGACTCCCTCCTCGTCGTCGGCGGGCCGGACCTCTGGAACGTCCACGTGCACGTCGACGACGCCGGGGCCGCCGTGGAGGCGGGCATCGTCGCCGGCCGCCCCGAGCGCGTCCGGATCACCCACCTGCCGAGCCAGGTCGCCGCCCGCGAGGAGGTCGTCCCGCTCGGCGTGGTCGCCGGTGCCGCCGGGCCGGGCATCGCCGCACTGCTCGGGCAGGCCGGTGCGGTCACCGTCGACTTCGGCCCCGGCCGCCGGGCGTCGGCCACCCAGCTGCTCGACGCCGCCCGCCGCACCGGCGCCGCCTCCGTCGTCATCCTCCCCGCCGACCCCGACGGGCTGATGGCCGCCGAGGTCGCGGCCGAGGCGGCCACGAGCGACGGCCTCGACGTGCACGTCGTGCCGGCCCGCACCACCGTCCAGGCGCTCGCCGCCCTGGCCGTCCTCGACCCCGAGCGCACGGTGCACGCCAACATCGTCGCGATGACGGGCGCGGCGGTCTCCACCCGGCACGGCGCGGTCACGGTGGCGACGAAGGAGGCTCTCACCTGGGCCGGTGTCTGCCACCCCGGTGACGTCCTCGGGATCGTCGACGGCGACGTCGCCCTGCTGGGCACCGACCTCGAGGGCTCCGCCCGCGATGTCGTCGAGCGCCTCCTGTCCGCCGGCGGCGAGCTCGTCACGCTCGTGTCCGGGGCCGACGCCGGGGCGGGCCTCGCCGAGCGCGTCGCCGCCGCGCTCGGGCGCGACCGGCCCGAGGTCGAGGTCGTCGTCATCGACGGCGGACAGCCCGTGTACCCGCTGCTCGTCGGGGTCGAGTGATGGCCACCGAGACCAGCCCGCTGCGGCCGATCATCGCCCAGGCCGCCGCCGAGTTCGCCAAGCACCGCGACATCCACACCGTCGGCGACCTCCTCGCCTTCTGGCCGCGCCGCTACCGCAGCCGCGAGTCCGACCTCGGAGCCGTCGAGGTGGGGCAGTTCCTCGTCGGTGTCGCCGAGGTGAAGTCGGCCCGCACGCGCCCGATGCAGCGCCGCAAGGGGACGATGCTCGAGGCGGTCATCACCGACGGCCGCCACGAGCTCGACGTCACCTTCTTCAAGGCCTGGGGGCACCAGAAGGCGCTCGTGCCCGGTGCGCGCGGCATCTTCGCCGGCACGGTCGGGCGGTACGGCTCGCGGAACCAGCTGACCCACCCCGGCTACTCGATGCTCGACGAGTTCGACGCCGGGGAGCGCAAGGACCTCATCCCGTTCTACCTCCGGGTCGGCAAGCTCCACACCTGGACGGTCACCGAGAGCGTCCGCCGGGTCCTCGACGTCCTCGACGACGTGCCCGACGCGCTCCCGGACGAGGTGCGCACCCGGCGCCACCTCGTCGGGCGCACCGAGGCCCTGCGGGGCATCCACACCCCGAACACCCTCGACGAGGTCGAGGAGGCCCGGCGCCGCCTGCGCTACGAGGAGGCCTTCGTCCTCCAGGCGACCCTCGCCCAGCGGCGGCGGGCGTCGGCCGCGCAGGCCACCCGTCCTCGGGCCGGGCATCCCGACGGGCTGCTCGCCGCCTTCGACGAGCGGCTGCCGTTCGCCCTCACCGCCGGCCAGCGCGAGGTGGGCGGGACGGTGGCCGAGGAGATGGGCCGGGAGGCGCCGATGCACCGCCTGCTCCAGGGGGAGGTCGGCTCCGGCAAGACCGTCGTGGCACTGCGCGCGATGCTCCAGGCCGTCGACTCCGCGGGGCAGGCGGCGCTGCTCGCCCCCACCGAGGTGCTCGCGGCCCAGCACCACCGCACGATCACCGCGATGCTCGGCGACCTCGCGATGGGCGGGATGCTGGGCGGCTCCGAGCACGGCACCCGCGTGGCCCTCCTCACCGGCAGCATGTCGACCGCGGAGCGGCGCAAGGCCCTCCTCGACGTCGTGAGCGGCGAGGCCGGCATCGTCGTCGGCACCCACGCCCTCCTCCAGGAGCACGTCGACTTCCTCGACCTCGCCCTCGTCGTCGTCGACGAGCAGCACCGTTTCGGGGTCGAGCAGCGCGACGCCCTGCGCGGCAAGGGCGCCACCCCGCCGCACGTGCTCGTGATGACCGCCACGCCCATCCCGCGCACCGTCGCCATGACGGTCTTCGGTGACCTCGAGACCTCCACCCTGCGCGAGCTCCCCGCCGGGCGCGCCCCGATCACCACCCACGTCGTCCCCGAGGACAAGCCGGGCTGGATGGAGCGCACCTGGCAGCGGGTGGCGGAGGAGGTGCGCGCGGGCCGGCAGGCCTACGTCGTGTGCCCCCGGATCGGCGAGGACGACGCCCCCGACGAGGGCTCGGTCATCACCGCGGGGGAGGCGCCCGACGACCCCGACGACGGGGCGCCCGCACCGCCGCGACCGCTCAAGAGCGTCACGGCCGTGCACGCGGCGCTCGCCGACGAGCCGGCGCTGGCCGGCCTCTCCGTCGAGGTGCTCCACGGCCGGATGCCGCCCGAGGACAAGGACGCCGTCATGGCGCGCTTCCAGCGGGGCGAGACCGACGTCCTCGTCTCGACGACCGTCATCGAGGTGGGCGTCGACGTGCCGAACGCGAGCGTCATGGTCGTCATGGACGCCGACCGGTTCGGGGTCTCCCAGCTGCACCAGCTCCGCGGCCGGATCGGGCGCGGCGGCTTCCCGGGGCTCTGCCTCCTCGTCACCGGCACCGACGCCGAGCCGGCGCTGACCCGGCTGGCCGCCGTGGCCGGCACGACGGACGGCTTCGAGCTGGCCCGCCTCGACCTCTCGCAGCGGCGCGAGGGCGACATCCTCGGCGCCGCCCAGCACGGCCGCCGGACCCAGCTGGAGTTCCTCCACATCCTCGAGCACGAGGACGTCATCGCCGCCGCCCGGGAGGACGCCTTCGCCGTCGTGGAGGCCGACCCCGACCTCACCGCCCACCCCCTCCTCGCCGAGGCGGTCCGCGCCCGCGTCGACGCCGAGCAGGCCGCCTACCTGGAGCGGGGCTGATGACCCGGGTCATCGCCGGCACCCACGGCGGGCGCACGCTGCGGACCCCGCCCGGGTCGGGCACCCGTCCGACGAGCGACCGCGTGCGCGAGGCGCTGTTCTCGGCCCTCGACGCCCGGGGCGCCGTGGCCGGTGCCCACGTCCTCGACCTCTACGCCGGCTCGGGGGCGCTCGGCCTCGAGGCGATGAGCCGGGGCGCACGTTCCGCGGTGCTCGTCGAGTCCGACCGCCGCGCGGCCGCGACGATCGGCGAGAACGTGCGCGCCCTCGGCCTCCGGGAGGTGCGGGTCCGCGCCTCCACGGTGGCCGCCGCCCTGGCCGCCGACCCCGCCCCGGGGGAGGCCGCCGACCTCGCGTTCCTCGACCCGCCCTACGACGTCCCCGAGGACGCCCTGGCCGTGGTGCTCACGCGCCTCGGCGCCGGCTGGCTGGCCGATGACGGGCTCGTCGTCGTCGAACGCTCCTCCCGCTCGCCCGAGCCCGCGTGGCCGGCCGGCCTGGAACGGGTCGGGAAGCCGCGCCGCTACGGGGAGACCACGGTCTGGCTCGCCGAGCGCGGCCGGGCCGTCGAACGTCGTGCGCCGTCCCCGCAGGTCAGCGGCCCTGTCTGACAGGATGACCCGCATGAGCGACTACGAGATCCCCCGACCCGTGAGTGGCGACGTCATCGAGCTCATCCTCGACGACCACCGGCTGTTCGAGGAGCTGCTCCGCGAGGCGCGCCGCACCGACTCCGACCGCGCCGCGGCCCGGCAGGCCCTCGCCGAGGTCCTCGTCGCCCACGCGACCGCCGAGGAGGAGAAGGTCTACCCGACGCTGCGCCGCAAGGCCGAGGACATCACCCCGCACGAGGCCGAGCACGGCGAGGAGGAGCACGCCGAGATCACCGAGGCGCTGCTCGCGTTCCTCCGCTGCGCGGGCACCGACACGCAGAAGTACGACGACGCGCTCGAGGAGCTCGCGACGGTGGTCAACCACCACTCGAACGAGGAGGAGCAGACCATCCTCAACCCGGCCCGCGAGGAGGTCGCTGCCGACGTGCGCGAGGACCTCGGCGTCGCGTGGCTGACCCGTCGCAACCAGCTCCTGGAGGAGGGCTGCGCGTCCGAGGAGCAGGTCGCCGCGCTGCTCGACGAGGCCGTCGCCGAGGGCACCCTCGCCCCCGAGGAGGCCCGCGAGGAGGCCGACGAGATCACGGCCGAGGCGAAGGAGAGGGCCGAGGAGGTCCAGGACGAGGCCAAGCGGGGCTGACCGGGTCGGCCCAGGCGCTTGCTAGGTTGGCGCGCGTGAGCGACCGCGTCCGCCGGGCCGTGTGCCCCGGCTCCTACGACCCCCTGACCCGGGGGCACCTCGACGTCGTCGTGCGCGCCGCCGCCCTCCATGACGAGGTGGTGGTCGCGATCCTGCACAACCCCGGGAAGGCCGGCACCTTCACCGTCCCCGAGCGGGTCGCCTTCGTCGAGCACGCCGTCGCCGAGGCCGGGCTCACCGACCGGGTCCGGGTCGAGGCCTTCGCGGACCGCCTGCTCGTCGACGTCTGCCGCGACCTCGGGGCGGACGTCGTCGTCAAGGGGCTCCGCGGAGGCACGGACTTCGCGTACGAGCTGCCGATGGCGCTGATGAACCGGCACCTCACCGGTGTCGAGACCGTCTTCCTCCCCGGCGACCCCGCGCTCGAGCACGTCTCGAGCTCGCTCGTCAAGGAGGTCGTCCGCTATGGCGGCGACGTCGTGGGCCTGGTCCCCGACGAGGTCCGCGACGCCCTCGTCGCCCGGCTCCGTGCAGACGGCTGAGGCGGCCCCCGCACGCCCCGTGACCGCCGGGCGGCGGACGGGCTTCCGGCGCGACATCGAGGGGCTGCGCGCGCTCGCGGTCCTCAGCGTGCTGGCGTACCACGCGGGGCTGCCCGTGCGTGCCGGCTTCGTCGGGGTCGACATCTTCTTCGTCATCTCCGGCTTCCTCATCACCGGGCTGCTCGTCACCGAGCTCGACGGCACCGGCACGATCTCGTGGCTGCGCTTCGTGGGCCGGCGCATCCGGCGCCTGCTCCCGGCGGCCGTCCTCGTGCTCGTCGTCGTCTCCGCGGTGTCGTGGTTCGTCGTCCCGGGGCTGCGCCGGCACACGGTCGGCCTCGACGTCATCGCCGCCGCCACCTACGTCGTCAACTGGGTGCTCGCCGCGCGGGAGGTCGACTACCTCGCCTCGGACGTCCGCCCCTCCCCGGTGCAGCACTTCTGGTCGCTCTCGGTCGAGGAGCAGTTCTACGTCGTCTGGCCGCTGCTGCTCATCGGTGTGGCGCTCGTGGCGAGGCGGCTCGGGCGGCGACCGGACCGGCGCAGCATCGGGCTGGCGCTCGGGGTCCTCGCCGGGGCGTCCTTCGTGTGGTCGGTGTGGGCCTCGCACACGTCGCCGGCCGGCTCGTTCTTCACGACGACGACCCGTGTCTGGGAGCTCGGCGTGGGTGCCCTGCTCGCCGTGTGGCTGAGCGGCCGGACCCGACCGGACGTGGCGTCCCCGGCGTCCGTGGCGCTCGGCTGGGCGGGGCTGCTGGCGCTCGTCGTCGTCGCCCTCCGGCTCCCGACCGACGTCGAGTGGCCCGGCGCCTGGGCCCTGCTCGCGACCCTGCCGGCCGCTCTCGTCCTCTGGTCCGGGTGGGAGGGCTCCCGCCACGGCCCGGTCCGGCTCCTCGGGACCCGGCCGATGGTCTGGGTCGGCGGCCTCTCGTACTCGATCTACCTCTGGCACTGGCCGGCGATCGTGCTCGCCGACTGGGCCGTGGAGTGGGTCACCGGTGCCGCGCTGCCCGGGTGGGCCCGCGTGGCCGTCGCCCTCGCGTCGGTGTGGCCGGCCTGGGTCTCGTGGCGGTTCGTCGAGCAGCCGCTCCACCGCGGGCCCCTGCTGCGGACCCGGCCCCGGGCCCTGCTCGCCGCCGGGCTCGCCCTCTCGGCCGTCGGGGTGCTCGCCGCGCTGCCGCTGCTGCCGGTGCGCTCACCCTTCGTCACCGAGCCGCCGGGGGGCCGGATGCCTCCCGACAGCCGGCTCGGTGCCGCCACGGTCGTGCCAGGGCGCGTCGTCGCCGACCGGGTGCAGCCGTCCTGGGTGGTGCCCGACCCCCTGGTCGCCGGTGAGGACCGGCCCGACGCCGACGTGGACCGCTGCCAGGTCGACCACGGCGCCACCGACCCGGTCGCGTGCACCTTCGGCGACCCCGAGGGGCAGGTCACCGTGGCCCTCGTCGGGGACTCCAAGGCGATGCAGTGGCTGCCCGCCCTGCAGGCCACGGCGGCGCGCGAGCACTGGCGGATCGTCACCTACGGCAAGTCCTCCTGCGCCTTCGCCGACGCCCCGGCGACCGTCGCGGGCGCGGCCTACCCCGAGTGCGACGCCTGGAACGCCGCCGTGGTGCGGGCCCTGGCCGACGACCCGCCGGACGTCGTCGTCACCTCCGGAGTCTCACGGGGGGCCTGGGACGGGCGGGCCGCCGACGCCGGGCTGCTCGCGCGGGGCTACACCGACCGCTGGTCGGCCCTCGCGGGGGACGGCGTGCCCGTCGTCGTCGTCGGCGACAGCCCGCTCTCGCCCGACGACCTCGACGTGTGCGCCGCCCGGCACGCCGAGGACCTCGACGCCTGCACCGTCCCCGCCGCCCCCGCCGTCGCGGGCAGCGGGCTGCCCGTGCAGGAGGAGGCGGTGGCCGCCGCGGGGGAGGGGGTCACCCTCCTCGACCTCACCCCGTGGATCTGCCCCGGCGGGCGGTGCCCCGTCGTCATCGGGCACGTGGCGGTCCACCGCCCCGGCGACCACGTGACGGCCACGTACGCGCGCACCCTCGCGCCACAGCTGGGCGCCGCCGTCACCGCCGCCCTGCCCGGGCTTGATACCCTCGGGGGCATCCCGACCCGGTAGCCCCTGGAGCCTGGTGTGACCGCAGCAAGCGTCCGTGGCCGACGTGTGTCCCGCGCGTTGCCGATGCTGCTGTGGTGGCCCAAGGTCACCCCGCGGACGCTGCGGGCCGACCTGCTCGCGGCGCTCACCGGCGCGTTGGTCGTCCTCCCGCAAGCCGTGGCGTTTGCGACGATCGCCGGGCTGCCTCCGCAGTACGGCCTCTACGCCGCGATGGTCCCCGCCGTGGTGGCGGCGCTCTTCGGCTCCAGCTGGCACCTCGTCTCCGGCCCGACGACGGCGATCTCCGTCGTCGTCTACGCATCGATCAGCCCCCTGGCGCAGCCGGGGACCCCTGCCTTCATCGGACTGGTTCTCACGTTGACGCTGCTCACCGGCCTGATCCAGCTCGCCATGGGTCTCGCGCGGCTGGGCACCCTGGTGGACTTCATCTCGCACACCGTCATCCTCGGGTTCACCGCGGGTGCTGCCCTGCTCATCGCAGGAAGCCAGGTGAAGAACTTCTTCGGCCTCGACATCCCCCGCGAGGCGAAGATCCACGAGATCCTCATCCACCTCGGGGTGAACGTGCTGTCGGTCCAGCCGTGGGTGCTCACGGTCAGCCTCGTCACCCTGGTGGTGGCGCTGGTCGCCAGACGTCTGGCCCCGAAGCTGCCCTACATGATCTTCGCGATGGCAGCCGGGAGTCTCACGGCGGTCCTCCTGGGGAGGCATGTCCCCCCGGCGGAGAACGGCATCCGCACCGTCGGGGCGCTCCCGGCCTCGCTCCCGCCGTTCACCGTGCCGGACCTGTCGCCGGGCGCCCTCCAGGCCACGATCTTCCCGGCGGCCGTCGTCGCCCTGCTCGCGCTCACCGAGGCCGTCGCGATCGCGCGGTCGGTGGGCCTGAAGTCCGGTCAGCGGATCGACAGCAACCAGGAGTTCGTCGGCCAGGGGCTCTCGAACATCGCGGGGAGCTTCTTCTCCTCCTACACGGCCAGCGGCTCGTTCAACCGGAGCGGTGTCAACTACTCCGCCGGAGCGAAGACTCCTCTCGCAGCGGCGTTCTCGGCGGTGTTCCTGCTCCTCGTCCTCTTCGTCGCGGCACCGCTGGCCGCATACCTGCCGGTGCCCTCGATGGCGGCGATCCTCTTCGTCGTCGCGTGGGGACTGGTCGACGTCCACCACATCGGCCCGATCCTGCGGCGGCACCCGCGAGAGCGCATCATCTTTCTCGTCACGTTCGTCGGCACCCTCATCGACCTGGAGAAGGGGATCTTCGTCGGCGTGCTGGTCTCTCTCGTCTTCTACCTCTGGCGGACCTCGCGGCCATCGGTCCGTGAGCTCGTTCCCGATGCCACGGCCCTGTCGGACTCCCGTCGGAAGTTCGTCCCGGTGGGTCCCGACACTCCGACCTGCCCGCAGCTCACGACGCTCCGGGTCGAGGGTTCGCTCTTCTTCGGAGCGGTCGAGTTCGTCACGACCCGGTTCCGCGCCGTCGACGAGACCGATCCGGGCAAACGGCACCTCATGGTGACGACCCGGCCCATCGGCTTCAGCGACAGGGCCGGCTGCGAGATGCTCGGCCGGGAAGCCGCCCGCCGCCGCGCCCTCGGTGGCGGGCTCTACCTCGTGGGTGTCCAGCCTGACCTCGCCACCATGCTGCGCCGGAGCCAGCAGGACGAGGTCATCGGCGCGGAGCACGTGTTCGAGCGCAAGGGTGAGGCGCTGGCGGCGATCTACCCGCGCCTGGATCCGGACACCTGCCGGGCCTGCACCGTCCGACTGTTCCGTGAGTGCCGGGGGGCACTGCCCGACGGCACCCCCCGGTGACGGTCCGGGGCAGCCTCACGCCGTGGGCGCGGCTCGCTGCTCCTGCGCCAGGCGGACGACCTCGCCGACCCCGCTGTGTCCGACCAGCACCGGTTCGCCCCCCGCGGCGTCGAGGAGGCTCGCGGCGATGGCGGCCCGGTGCCCGTTGCTGCACAGGAGCCAGACCGGCTCGTCGGTGGGGACCTCGGCCATCCGTCGGGGCCAGTCCGCGATGAAGAGGGTGCGGCTCCCCGGCAGGGTGCCCCACTGCCACTCGAGGGGCTGGCGGACGTCGACGACCGCCGGGCTCGGGTCGGCGGTGACCGCCGCGGCCAGGTCCGCTGCCTCCGCGACGCGGTAGGAGCGGACCTCCCGTCCGCTCTCGGCCCAGGCCTGCATGCCGCCACCGAGGTACCCCTCGGGCAGCGGCCAGCCGATCCGGAGGAGCTGGGTCACGGCCTCGCTGTCCGCGTCCGGGGAGTCGGGGAGCACGAGGGCCAGGGGGGCGCCGAACTCCAGCATCCAGCCGACGTAGCTGCCGAACC
Organism: uncultured Actinomycetota bacterium; assembly: GCA_963709785.1. Taxonomy (GTDB): domain Bacteria; phylum Actinomycetota; class Actinomycetes; order Actinomycetales; family Dermatophilaceae; genus Phycicoccus. Next base: position 137,679 of record CAVPXT010000012.1, read on the forward strand.
CGGAGTTGAGCTCGATGTTCAGCGATCCCGGGATGTGGGCGGCCGCGAAGTCGTCGCGGTCACGGGCATCCACCACGGCGACTCCTCGGTCCATCGCGGCCGCGACGGACTCGACGTCGAGGACGGGCATCCCGGGGACGCCGCCGAGGACCTCCACGCCCGTGCGGTTGAGCGGTGCCATCTGTGCGTAGTAGGCCGGGTAGGCCATCAGCTCGCCGGTCAGCTCCTGCTCGAACTCCTCCGGGGTCGCGGAGAGCACGAGCTCGTTCGTGCGCAGCTCGGCGCCGAGGGTGCTGGTGCGCGACGTCGACGGCATGGCCGACACGCAGAAGCTCCCCGCGCCGTGGGTCGGGAGCAGCTGGGTGGCGGGCGGCAGGGTACGCAGTCGTTGCACGGTCTCGTACTGGTGCCTCGTCAGGGCCGCCGTGTGGTCGGGGCCGGCGAGGTCGGTGCGGCCTGCCGAGCCGACGAGGAGGGACCCCCCGCTGAACACCGCGACGGGCTCGTCGGAGTCACCCTCGTACACGAGCCAGGCGATGTGCTCGAAGGTGTGCCCCGGGGTGGCCATCGCGACGACGCGAAGGTCACCGACGCGCACCTCCTCACCCTCCCGGGCCCCGCGGTGGTCGAACTCGTAGCCACCGTCGGCCGGCAGGACCAGCTCCGCCCCGTGCGCTGCGCGGAGCTCGTGCGCACCCGAGACGTAGTCGTTGTGTACGTGGGTCTCCAGCACCGCTCGCACCCTGGCGTGCCGGGAGTCCGCCGCCTCCAGGAAGCGCCAGGCATCCCGCTGCGGATCGACGACCAGGGCCTCGTCACCGGAGGTGAGGAGGAAGCTGTTGTCCCCGAGGCCGGGGGTGACGAATACCTGGATGTCCATACCTGAGCTCCTTTGCTCGCCGCGGTGCGGGGCAGGACGCGCCCCGAGGAGCGCCGGCCCGCCGCCGGTGGTGGGTCGTGGGACCGATCGAGAAATATTCGATCAATCAATTGAATGAGTGAACCACATCACCTAGGGTCCTGCCCATGGTGAGAGTGCCAACGGAGGCCCTCGAGGACGTCGCCCGACGCTTCGCGTTGCTGAGCGACCCGACTCGACTGCGCATCCTGCGCGAGCTGCACGATGCCGGGGAGTCCACGGTCAGCGCCCTCGCCGAGGCCGCCGACGTCTCCGTCGCCAACGCCTCCCAGCACCTCGGCCGGCTCGCCCTCGGGGGCGTCGTCGGTCGGCGCCGTGAGGGCCGCACGGTGGTCTACCGCATCACCGAGCCGGCGATCGACCAGCTCTGCACGATCGTCTGCGCGAGCCTGTCGATCGTGACCGAGGCTCCCGCCGTTCCCGAGTCCGATGCCGACGTGAGCTGATGGAGACTCCATGACGTCCGTGAACCTGCCCACTCCGATGGTCCGGCCGGAGGGCGACGCGCCGCCGGTCCGGATGGTCAAGGTGATCGACCAGACGAAGTGCATCGGGTGCCACGCCTGCACGACGGCGTGCAAGTCCGAGAACGACGTCCCGGTGGGGGTCACGCGCACGTACGTCAAGAGTGTCGACGTCGGCACCTACCCCCAGGCCCGCAGGGCCTTCCAGGTGACCCGGTGCAACCAGTGCGTCGACGCGCCGTGCGTCGCCGCCTGTCCCACCTCCGCGATGTTCATCCGCGCCGACGGGATCGTCGACTTCGACAAGGACTCGTGCATCGGCTGCAAGGCCTGCATGGCCGCCTGCCCCTACGACGCGATCTTCATCAACCCCGACGACCACTGCGCCGAGAAGTGCAACTTCTGCGCCCACCGCCTCGACGTCGGCCTCGAGCCCGCGTGCGTCACGGTCTGCCCCACCGGCGCGATCATGGTCGGCGACATCAACGACCCGGACAGCGCGGTCGCGCAGGTCGTCAACCGGATGCCCGTCGCCGTGCGGCGCCCCGAGAAGGGGACCCGCCCCAAGCTGTTCTACCGCGGCGCCACCCAGGCCACGCTCGACCCGCTCGCGGCGCGCGCCCCCGACGGCGACAGCTACGCGTGGGCCGAGAAGCCGCGCGGCGCCCACCTCGTCGACCCGGGCAACCCCGAGGGCAGCACCTCCAGCGCCGCCGCGATCCTCAACTACGACATCGCCCACACGGCGCCCTGGGACTGGCGGGTCAGCCTGTACACGTGGACCAAGGGCATCGGCGCCGGTGCCTACCTCGTCGCCCTGCTCCTCCTCATGACCGGCCACCTCACCGGCGACGACACGTTGTGGACCTGGGTCGCACCCCTGGTGTCGGCGGGCTTCCTCGCGATCACGGCGGGGGTCCTGGTGTGGGACCTCGAGCACCCCACGCGGTTCATCTACATCCTCACCCGGCCGCAGTGGCGGTCGTGGCTCGTTCGCGGAGGCATCATCCTCGGCGCCTACGCCGCCGTCCTCGGGGCCCACCTCGCGGCGAGCCTCTTCGGCTGGGACGGCCTGCGCACCGCCCTCGCCGTCGCCGGGCTGCCGCTGGCCGTCGGGACCGCCGTGTACACGGCCTACCTCTTCGCCCAGGCGAAGGCGCGCGACCTGTGGCAGAGCCCGCTCCTCGCCCCCCACCTGGCCGTCCAGGCGGTGCTCGCGGGCGCCGCGGCCCTCGTGCCGTTCACGGTCGCGATGTCGTCGGAGGCTCTCGAGCCGCTCGCGTGGACGGTGGCGGGCGCGGCCGGCGTGCACCTGCTCCTGGTCGCCGGTGAGACAACGGTCGCGCACCCGACGGCGCACGCCCGGCTCGCGGCGCACACGATGACCCACGGTCGCTACGCCCGGTTCTTCTGGGCCGGGGTGGTCCTCGTGGCGCTCGGCCTGCTCGCGCCGCTCGCGGCGCCGGCGACGGCCTGGCTCGCCCTCCCCGCGCTGCTCGGGCTGCTCGCCCACGAGCACGCCTACGTCCAGTCCGGCCAGTCCGTCCCGCTCGCCTGAGGAGCCACCCGATGACGACGACGAACGACCGCATCCCCGTCGAGCGCCTCGGCGAGCGGGTCAGCGCCGCCCGCGACGCGGTGACCGGCCGCGGCGAGACCTTCTACCCGGGGCCGAGCCGCATCCACCTCGCGGCCTTCCCCCCGAAGGAGCGCTGGGACGACTGGGTGGAGCTGGACTCGCGCGCCTGGCCGCGACGGGTCGAGAAGCGCTCCATGCTCGTTCCCACGACCTGCTTCAACTGCGAGTCGGCGTGCGGGCTGCTCGCCTACGTCGACCCCGAGACCCTCCAGGTGCGCAAGTTCGAGGGCAACCCGGAGCACCCCGGGTCGCGGGGGCGCAACTGCGCCAAGGGGCCGGCGACGGTCAACCAGGTGACCGACCCCGACCGCATCCTGCACCCGATGCGCCGGGCGGGCGCCCGGGGTGAGGGGCGCTGGGAGCAGGTCGACTGGGACACCGCGCTCGACGACATCGCCGGCCGGATCCGCACCGCCATCACGGAGAACCGCCCGAACGCGGTGATGTACCACGTGGGTCGCCCGGGCGAGGACGGCTTCACCGAGCGGGTCATGGCCTCCTGGGGCGTCGACGGCCACAACTCCCACACGAATGTCTGCTCGAGTGGCGCCCGCGCGGGCTACCACTACTGGACCGGCATCGACCGGCCGAGCCCGGACCACGCGAACGCCAAGGTCATCTTCCTCATCTCGAGCCATCTCGAGACCGGCCACTACTTCAACCCGCACGCCCAGCGGATCATGGAGGCCAAGGCCAACGGGGCCAAGATCATCGTCGTCGACACCCGCCTGTCGAACACCGCGACCCACGCGGACCACTGGATCTCCCCGTACCCGGGGTCGGAGGCCGCGATCAACCTCGCGATCGCCCACGGCCTCATCACCTCCAAGCGCTACGACCGCGAGTTCGTGCGGCGCTGGTGGAACTGGAAGGAGTACCTGCGGGCCGTGCACCCGCAGCGTGCCGAGACCTTCGAGGAGTTCGAGGACGTCCTCTCGACGCTCTACGCCGAGTACACCCCCGAGTACACGGCGTCGGAGTCCGGGATCGATGCGGCGGTCATCCGCGAGATCACCGACGTCGTCGCGAGCGCCGGCACGGCCCTCTCGACGCACAACTGGCGCTCGGCGGCCGCGGGCAACCTCGGCGGCTGGCAGGTCTCCCGCACGCTCTTCCTCGTCAGCGCGCTGCTCGGGGCGGTCGCGTCCCCCGGCGGCACGCACCTCAACGCGTGGAACAAGTTCGTCCCCAAGCCGATGCACGTGCCCGGCCACCCGAGCCAGTGGAACGAGCTGACCTGGCCGCTGGAGTACCCCCTGGCGATGAACGAGCTCTCCTTCCTGCTGCCGCACATGATGCAGGAGGGGCGGGGCACCCTCGACGTGTACTTCACCCGGGTCTACAACCCGGTGTGGACGAACCCCGACGGGATGGTGTGGTCCGAGGTCCTGCGCGACGAGTCGCTCATCGGCCTGCACGTCGCGCTGACGCCGACGTGGAACGAGACGGCCTACCTCGCCGACTACGTCCTCCCGATGGGGCTCGCCTCGGAGCGCCACGACCTGCACTCCTACGAGCAGTACGACGGGCAGTGGATCGGCTTCCGCCAGCCGGTGGTCCGGGCCGCGCGGGAGCGGCTCGGCGAGCCGGTCACCGACACCCGGCAGTCCAACCCCGGGGAGGTGTGGGAGGAGAACGAGTTCTGGATGGAGCTGTCGTGGCGGATCGATCCCGACGGCTCGCTCGGCATCCGGAAGTTCTACGAGTCCCAGACCGACCCGGGGAAGCGGCTCTCGGTCGACGAGTACTACCGCTGGATCTTCGAGAACTCCGTGCCCGGACTTCCGGAGAAGGCGGCGGAGGAGGGTCTGGACCCGCTGGCGTTCATGCGCCGGTACGGAGCCTTCGAGGTGAGCAGCCACGTCGGGCAGGTCTTCGAGGAGCGGGTCGACGAGGGCCTCCTCGACGGTGCCGCGACCACCGACCTCGGCCGGGTCTACTCCCCGGTACCGAAACCGGCCGCGACCAACCTCGCCCCGACGGGCGCCCCGGTCCCGGATGCCGAGGGCCGTCACCCCGTCGGCGTCGAGGTCGACGGGGAGGTGAAGCGGGGGTTCCCCACGCCCAGTGGGCTCCTCGAGTTCTACTCCTCCACCGTCGCCGACTGGGGGTGGCCGGAGTACGCGGTGCCGACGTACATCAAGAGCCACATCCACCGCGAGAACCTCGCGGCCGACCAGGTCCCGCTCATCTCGACCTTCCGGCTGCCGACCCAGATCCACACCCGCAGCGCGAACGCCAAGTGGCTCAACGAGCTCGCCCAGACCAACCCGCTGTGGATCCACCCCACCCAGGCGTCGCCGCTCGGGCTCCGCTCCGGCGACCTCGTCCGGGTCTCCACCGACATCGGCTACTTCGTCGTCAAGGCCTGGGTCACCGAGGGCATCCGGCCGGGGGTCGTCGCCTGCAGCCACCACATGGGCCGGTGGGTCCCGAAGGAGCAGCCGGAGCGGCACGGCGGCCAGACCGCGGCCACGGTCGACCTCACCCGTGCCGGCTCGACCTGGACGATGAAGCGCCTGCGCGGCGTCGGTCCCTACGACTCCAGCGACCCCGACACCGCCCGGATCTGGTGGTCCGACGTGGGGGTGCACCAGAACATGACCTTCCCGGTGCACCCCGACCCGATCTCCGGGATGCACTGCTGGCACCAGGCCGTGCGGGTGACCCGCGCCGCGCCCGGCGACTCCTACGGCGACATCAGCGTCGACACCGACAAGTCCCGGGCGCTCTACCGCGAATGGCTCGGCCGGACCCGGGACGCCCGCGAGGTGACGCCCGACGGCACCCGCCGCCCGTACTGGCTGATGCGCCCCCTCAAGCCCGGCCCCGAGGTCTTCCGCATCCCGGACCAGGCCCGCGGATGACGCTCGAACCCGCCCGCTCCCCGGACCTCTCCGAGGTCTTCCGGGCCCTCGGTGTGCTGTGCGAGGCCCCGCACGCCTCGCACGTCGCGCTCGCCTCGGCGCTCGAGCTGGGCTCCCCACCGCCCGCCGCCGAGCACACCCAGGTGTTCTCGCTGGGGTCGGTGCCGTACGCGGCGGTGTACCTCGGCGGCGAGGGGATGCTCGGGGGGGAGGCGGGTGACCGGGTCGCCGGCTTCTGGCGGGCCCTCGGGTACGTGCCCCCGGCCGAGCCCGACCACCTGGCCGCGCTGCTCGGGCTCCTCGCCACCCTCACGGAGGCCGAGGCCGCCGAGGTGGACCCGGCCCGCGCCGTCCTCCTCGGCCGGGCGCGGGCCGTGCTGCTCTGGGAGCACCTGCTCACCTGGGTCCCCACCTTCGCACGGGGTGTCGCGGCGTCGGGGTCCGACTTCTACACGGACTGGGCCTCCCTGCTCGTCGAGGTCCTCGTCGCCGGGTCCGCGACCGTCGACGCCCCCGACGGCCTCCCCACCGCCCTGGCGGTGGCCCCTGCGCTCCCCAGCGAGCCCGAGTCGCCCCGGAACCTCGCGGCCGCCCTGCTGACGCCCGTCCGCAGCGGGCTCGTCCTCACCCGTGTCGAGCTCGCCCGGGCCGCCCGCGACCTCGGCCTCGGCCTGCGGATCGGGGAGCGGGCCTTCGTCCTGGCCTCGATGCTCGAACAGGACCCGGTCGCGACGCTGGACTGGGTCGCCCGCCGCGCGGAGGACTGGGCGGCGCACCACTCCCGTGACATCGACACGCTCGGGCCGGTGGCTCGCTTCTGGGCCCAGCGTGCCGCAACCACCGCCACGACCTGCCGATCCCGGCGGGTCATCATCGAAGAGGTGCTGTCCGATGTCCGCTGAACCCCTCACCACCACCGACGCCGCCCCCGTCACCGAGGACGACGTCCGCCGCATCGTCCGGGAGGAGGTCGGAGCCGCGCTGAAGAAGGACCCCGGAATGCGTACCGGCGCGATCGTCGCCTCCAAGGGCACCCTCGACTGGGCCTACCCACCCCTGATCCTCGCCAACGCGGCGGCTGCCGTGGGGATGCAGGTGTCGGTCTTCTTCACGTTCTACGGGCTCAACATCGTGCACCGCGACTTCGAGAAGAAGCTCAAGGTGGACCCCGTCGGAAACCCCGCGATGCCCATGCCGGTCCCGATGCCGGACCTCCTGACGGCGATGCCCGGCATGGTCTCCCTCGCGTCCAAGATGATGAAGAAGCGGTTCTCCGACCACAAGGTCGCCAGCATCCGCGAGCTCATCGACACCGCGCTGGAGATGGACGTTCGTCTCATCGCCTGCCAGATGACGGTCGACGTCTTCGGCTACGACCAGAGCCAGTTCCTCGACGGCGTCGAGTTCGGCGGGGCAGCCGCGTTCATGGCCGAGGCCCGCAAGTCCAACATGACCCTGTTCGTCTGATCACGAGGAGAGCCCGATGAGCGAGATCACCGAGGACGTCCTCGTCGACGCCCGCGAGCTGATGTGCCCGATGCCCGTCATGGCTGCCACCAAGGCGGTGCGGCGGATGGACCCCGGCCAGGTCCTCAAGATCCTCGCCACGGACAAGGGCGCCCTGAGCGACATCCCGGCCTGGGCCGAGTCCAACGGCCACGAGCTCCTCGAGCAGTCGACCGAGGGCTCGGACCTGATGTTCCTCATCCGCACCGGGACACCCGACTGATCGCCGGGTGGGTCGGGGGGACTCAGGGCCGCCGGCAGGCCCACCCCTGCTGCTGACGTCACACGAGCCGGCCGGTGCCGGAGGGCGCGACGGACACGACGTCGACCAGCCGTTCCGGTGCGCTGGCCATCTGCACCACGGTGTTGGCGCACGGTACGCACCGCATGCCCCGGGAGAGGGGTGAGCGGGCGCGACCCCGGCCGGACCGGGCCCGCGACCCCTCCGGTTTGGGCAGGTGGGGGACCTGCCGGTAGCCTTGTCCTTCGGTCTGCGTCCGTGCGACGTGACCCGAACCACTCCGACAACACGTGAAAGCCATGTCTCGACTCGACCCTCGGTCCCCGCTGGTGCTCGACACCAAGCTCGTCGGCCGTCGACCCGGGACGATGCACGAGCTGGATCGTGAAGCCGGAGCGCCGAGCGACCTCGGTACCGACGTCATCCGCGTCGAGGAGGGCAGCACGCTGCACCTCTCGATCAGGATGGAGTCGGTCGTCGAGGGCGTCCTCGTCACCGGTTCGGTGCGTGGCACGGCGACCGGCGCCTGCGTGCGGTGCCTGGACCCCGTCACCGAGCAGGTCGACGGGACCTTCCAGGAGCTGTTCGTTCACGCCGATCGTCACGTCCACCACCAGGAGGTGGGGGACGAGGACGCCGACGAGGAGCGCCGGATCGAGGACGGCTACATCGACCTCGAACCGGTGATCCGGGACACGGTGGTGCCTGCGCTGCCGTTCCAGCCGGTGTGCCGGCCGGACTGCCCCGGGCTCTGCTCCGTGTGCGGCCAACCGCTCGCGGACGACCCGGAGCACCAGCACGATGAGATCGACCCCCGTTGGGCGGCCCTCTCGGCCTTGGCCGAGCCGCCCTCGCCGACAGAGAAGAGGACCTGACGTGGCCGTTCCGAAGCGGAAGATGTCGCGCTCCAACACCCGCTCGCGCCGCGCCAACTGGAAGGCGACGGTCGTTGCGACCACGACCTGCCCGCAGTGCAAGGCGCCGACGCAGCCGCACACCGCGTGTCCGTCCTGCGGCTCGTACAAGGGCCGTCACTACGGCACCGCCGAGCGCACCGAGCACCAGGGCTGACCCAGCGCCCGATGGGCAAGGCCACGGCTGCCGCCGCTGAGCTCACCCCGCTGCGCCCCGTCACCGAGCTGGTCGACCACCTCACGGAGGTCACCGGCGCCGGCATCGACGAGGCGCTGGTGCGGCGTGCCCTGACCCACCGCTCGTACGCGTACGAGATGGGCGGGCTGCCGCACAACGAGCGGCTCGAGTTCCTCGGCGACTCCGTGCTCGGCGTCGTCGTCACGACGACGCTCTACGACACCAACCCCGACGAGACCGAGGGCCAGCTCGCCAAGCTGCGTGCCGCCGTCGTCAACATGCGCGCCCTCGCCGACGTCGGGCGCACCCTCGGCCTCGGCGACTTCGTCTACCTCGGACGCGGCGAGGAGAGCACCGGCGGGCGCGACAAGGACTCCATCCTCGCGGACACCGTCGAGGCCGTCATCGGGGCGGTCTACCAGTGCGCCGGGATCGAGGCCGCCGGTGAGCTGGTGCACAGCCTCGTCGACCCGCTGCTCGCGCAGTCGGCGACCCTCGGCGCCGGCCTGGACTGGAAGACCAGCCTCCAGGAGATCAGCTCGCGCTTCGGGCTGGGCTCCCCGGAGTACGTCGTCAGCGAGGACGGCCCCGAGCACGCCAAGTCCTTCGAGGCCGAGGTCGTCATCGGGGGAGAGGTCCTCGGCCGGGGCTCGGGTCGGACCAAGAAGGTCGCCGAGCAGGAGGCCGCCGCGCTCGCGTGGACGAGCATCCGCGACGCGCACGAGGCCCGGCCGGCCGACGACACCGGTGCCTGAGCTCCCCGAGGTCGAGGTCGTCCGCCGCGGGATGGCCACGCACGTCGAGGGACGCCGGCTCGCCGCGGTCGAGCTGCGAGGCCACCGTGTCGCCCGCCGGCACGTGCCCGGCCCCGACGACCTCGCGGCCCGCCTCGCCGGACGCCGCATCGCCGCCGTGTGTCGCCGGGGCAAGTACCTCTGGTGGGACCTCGAGGACTCGGTCGGCCTCCTCCTCCACCTCGGGATGAGCGGTCAGCTCCTCGTCGAGGAGCCGGACGCCCCGGACGAGAAGCACCTCCACGCGCGGTTCTCCTTCGAGGGAGGGGGCCCCGAGCTGCGCTTCGTCGACCAGCGGACCTTCGGGGGGCTGGCCCTCGCCGACCTCGGCGCCGACGGCGTGCCGCGCGCCATCGCGCACATCGCGCCCGACCTCCTCGAGCCGGCGTTCGACCGGGCCGCGGTCGTCCGGCGCGTCAAGAGCAAGGACAGTGCGGTCAAGCGGGTCCTGCTCGACCAGACCGTCGTCTCCGGGATCGGCAACATCTACGCCGACGAGGCGCTGTGGCGCGCCGGCATCCACGGGGAGCGGCCGGCGAGCAGCCTGACCCGGCCCCGCATCGGTGCCCTCCTCGACCACGCCGCCGACGTGATGCGGGCGGCCCTGGACCAGGGCGGCACGAGCTTCGACGCGCTCTACGTCAACGTCAACGGGGCGTCGGGGTACTTCGACCGCTCGCTCGCCGCGTACGGGCAGCAGGGCCGGCCGTGCCCGCGGTGCGGGACGCCGATCCGCCGCGAGCAGTTCATGAACCGCGGCTCGTTCTCGTGCCCGCGGTGCCAGCCCCGTCCCCGCAGGGTCAGGGCAGCGGGATCGGCGTGAGCGGGACGGCCGTCCCGGTCCTGCGCTCCGACAGCTCGGCGAAGGCGGCCCGCACCGTCGCGCTGTAGAGGTGCGCCCCGCGGATGCTCGGGTGGATGCCGTCGGACTGGAGCATCCCGCGGGTGTCGGCCAGGGCGGCGTCCCAGTCGGCGAGGACGACGTTGTCGTGGCCCTGCACGACGGCGCGGAGGGCCTCGTTGTCGGTCTCGGCGCGGGCGTACTGCCCGTGGACGGTGAGCACGACGACCATCCGGTCCGGCCCGACGGCCTCGAGGGTGCGCTCGATCGCCCGCTCGTCGGTGCCGAAGTTCGTGCCGAACGCCAGGACGACCGCGCGCCGCAACCCGTCGCCCCGGGCCTCGACGAGGCCGGGGGCCTGGCTCCAGCGGCGGTTGGACCGCGCATCGAGGCGGACCTCCGGGAAGTAGTACTCCATCGCCTGCTTGGCGCCGACGAGCATCGAGTCGCCGAACGCGTCGATCTCGTTCCCCGCCGGCATGGCCCACGAGACCGGGGCCGCGGGGGAGGTGCTGGGGGAGGTGCTGGGGGCGGGGCGGGCAGAGTCGCCCGCGGACGGGGCCGGGGAGGCGGCGGAGGTCGCGGCGGCCGCGCGCGCGAGGGCGGCCTCGTTCGCGGTGATGAGCTCCTCGGTGGCGGTGCGGTCGGGAGCGGTGGCGAGCACCACCGCGACGGCCAGCGAGGCCGCGGCGACGACGGACCAGGCGATGCGCGCCCGCCGGGTGCCGACCGAGCGCATCCGGCGGGTGAGCGCCGCGAAGGCACCGCCGAACCCGAGCCGCCGGACCGGGGTCTCGACGAACCGGTACGAGAGGTCGGCGGCGGCGAAGGTCACGAGCAGCGCCCAGGCGCGGGTGAGGACGTAGTCGACACCTCCGGGCGCGACCTGGAGGTCCTGGCCCACGACGAGCACGACCGGCCAGTGCCACAGGTAGAGGCCGTAGCTGCGGGCCCCGACCCAGCGGGCGGCCGGCAGCTCGAGGACGGCCCGGAGGCGACCGGGGCGCTCGACGACCGTGAGGACGAGGGCGGCGGTGGCGAGGGACGCGAGGAGGATGCCGCCGCGGAAGGTGAGCGCCGAGCGCTCGTCGGCGAGCACGAGGAGGGCGCCGAGGGTGGCGAGCGCGGCGGCGGCGACGGTGCGTCGGTGCCGCTCCCAGGGCGCGGTGCGGGTCCAGGCGCCGTGGGGGGCGGCGAGGGCCAGGGCCAGGGCGGCGCCGACCATGAGGCCGGTCGCGTGGGTGTCGGTGCCGTAGTAGACGCGGGTCGGGTGCTCGGGGTCGAGGCGCAGCGCCATGAGGAGCGAGGACAGCAGCGCGAGCCCGAGGACGGCGCCGGCGCGGGCCCGGGGGCTCGGGAGGACGCGCAGCAGCACGAGGAGGGCGAGCGGCCACAGGAGGTAGAACTGCTCCTCGACGGCGAGCGACCAGAGGTTCGCGAGGAGGGTGGGCGAGGTCGCGGCGAAGTAGTCCGTCCCGGCCCCGATCTCGAGCCAGTTCGACGTGAAGGTCAGCGCGCCGAGGACCTGGCGGCCGGCCCCGACGAGGAGGTCGCTCTCGGTGAGCCGGGCGAGCAGGACGGCCGTGGGGACGACGACGAGCAGCGCGGGCAGCAGGCGGCGGGCCCGGCGGGTCCAGAAGCCCCGGAGGTCGACCTGCCCGCTGCGGGCGCGCTCGCGCAGCAGCAGGGTCGTGATGAGGAAGCCCGAGATGACGAAGAAGACGTCGACGCCGAGGAAGCCGCCGGGCAGCCAGCGCGGGTCGAGGTGGAAGGCGATCACGGCGGCGACGGCCAGCGCGCGGAGGCCGTCGAGACCCGGGAGCCGGCCCGTGGACGCGACGGACCCGGTCGGCGGCGTCGCCGGACGCGGCGCGGTGGAGACCGCCCCACCCTGCGCGTCAGGCTCCACCGGCTGCATGGGCGCAACGGTAGTGACGGGTGGTGACACCGTGACGGAGGCGCGCGGTCGTCCGGCACCCCTCCGGCGGCCCGGTGGCTGCCTACGATGGCCCGATGGCCGGCTCGTCCCAGACCGCACGCTGCACCGTCTTCGTCCGCGGTGCCGTCCAGGGTGTCGGGTTCCGGTGGTGGACCCGGGCCCGCGCCCTCGAGCTGGGGCTCGCCGGCTGGGCGCGCAACACGGCCGACGGACGCGTCGAGGTGGTCGCGGAGGGTGACCCGTCCTCGGTCGGGCGGCTCGTCGCGCTGCTGCGTGAGGACCCCTCCCGCGCCGGGCGTCCGGGTCGGGTCGACGCGGTCTCCGAGCCGCTCTGGGCGGACGCCCGGGGCGAGCGGGGCTTCCGGGAGCGCTGACCCGCACCTTTCCTGCCCCGCTCCGCCCGACACGCCGCACATCGGGGCCCGGGCGCGGGTCCGGGCATGAGAAGTGGGGGAGGCCGGTCGGTGGGACGGGGCGCGCCGGGTGGCTCGGCGTTCCTACGATGGCGGGGTGAGTGACATCCCCCCGGACCTCGCGCGGCTGCGCTCGAGCATCGACAACATCGACGCCGCCCTCGTGCACCTGCTCGCGGAGCGCTTCAAGTGCACGCAGGCGGTCGGTGAGCTCAAGGCGTCCGCGGGGCTGCCGCCGGCCGACCCGGGCCGGGAGGAGGCCCAGGTCGCGCGGCTGCGCGACCTGGCCCACGAGTCGGGCCTGGACCCCCACTTCGCGGAGGCGTTCCTGAACTTCATCATCGCCGAGGTGATCCACCACCACGAGCGGATCGCCGGCGGTAGCGCCTGACCCCCGGCGGCCCCACTGGTCACATGCGACCCGTGCACCACGGGGCGGGCTGCGCGTCCCGCCGCCCCAGCGCGACCCCGGTAGCATCGCCCGCGACCCGGACCCGGCCGGGACCGCACCCCGACGAGAGACGACGACCCGCCGCATGTACCTCAAGACGCTGACCCTCAAGGGGTTCAAGTCCTTCGCCTCGGCGACGACGATGCGCCTCGAGCCCGGCATCACGTGCGTCGTCGGCCCCAACGGCTCCGGCAAGTCCAACGTCGTCGACGCCCTCGCCTGGGTCATGGGCGAGCAGGGCGCGAAGTCCCTGCGCGGCGGCAAGATGGAGGACGTCATCTTCGCCGGCACCGCCGGCCGCCCCCCGCTCGGGCGCGCCGAGGTCAGCCTGACGATCGACAACACCGACGGTGCCCTGCCCATCGACTACACCGAGGTGACGATCACCCGGACGATGTTCCGCGGCGGCGGCTCCGAGTACGCCATCAACGGCACCGGCTGCCGCCTGCTCGACGTCCAGGAGCTGCTCAGCGACTCCGGCCTCGGCCGCGAGATGCACGTCATCGTCGGGCAGGGCCAGCTCGACACCGTCCTGCGGGCCACCCCCGAGGAGCGCCGCGGCTTCATCGAGGAGGCCGCGGGCGTCCTCAAGCACCGCCGCCGCAAGGAGCGCGCGCTGCGCAAGCTCGAGCAGATGGAGGGCAACCTCACCCGCGTCCAGGACCTCACCGGCGAGATCCGCCGCCAGCTCGGCCCGCTCGGGCGCCAGGCGGAGGCCGCGCGCCGGGCCGCCGTCGTCCAGGCCGACGTCCGAGACTCCCGCCTGCGCCTGCTCGCCGACGACCTCGTCCAGCTCACCGCGGTCGTCGAGCAGGAGGTCGCCGACGAGACGGCCCTCCTCGAGCGCCGCACCGCCGTCGAGGACGCCCTCGCCACCGTGCGCGGCCGCCTCACCGAGGTCGAGCGCCAGACGGCGGACGCCGCCCCCGAGCTCGGCCGCGCCCAGGAGCGCGTCGTCCGGCTCCAGAGCCTGCGCGACCGACTCGAGAGCACCGGCTCGGTCGCCGCCGAGCGGGTCCGGCTGCTCTCCCAGGACGAGGAGCACGAGAGCACCTCGGGACGCGACCCCGAGGAGCTGCGCGCCCAGGCCGCCCAGGCCCGCGAGGCCGAGGCGCTCCTGCTCGCCGAGATCGCCGAGACCACCGAGGGCCTCGAGGAGGCCGTCGCCGCCCGCGAGGCCGCCGAGGTCGCCTTCGCCGCCGAGCAGCAGCGCCTCGCCCGCCTCGCCCGCGCCGCCGCCGACCGCCGCGAGGGCCTGGCCAAGCTCGCCGGGCAGGTCGGGGCCCGACGCAGCCGCATCGAGGCGGGGGAGGCCGAGATCGGCCGGCTCCGCGACCTCGTCGCCGAGGCGCGCCAGCGGGCCGCGGAGGCCGAGTCCGAGTTCAACGGCCTCGAGGGCGGCATCGCCCACGACGAGGAGGGCGAGGAGGGCCTCGACACGACGTACGAGGCCGCCGCCGAGCGGCTCGCGGTCCTCGAGGCCGAGATCGAGGAGCTGCTCGCCGCCGAGCGGGCCGCCGAGCGCGACCGCACCTCGTCCGAGGCCCGGCTCGGCGCGCTCGAGATGAGCCTGCGCCGCCGTGACGGTGCGGCGACGCTCCTCGAGGCGGCCGACGCCAGCCACGGCATCCTCGGCACCGTCGCCTCGCTGCTCCACGTCTCCGGTGGCCACGAGGCCGCCGTCGCCGCCGCCCTCGGCTGGGCCTCCGACGCGCTGGCGGTCGCCTCCGCGGACGCCGCGGTGGCCGCGCTCGCGACCCTGCGCGAGGCCGACGGGGGTCGGGCCGCGCTGCTCATGGGCCAGACCGCGAGCCCGAGCGACCCCGCCACCTGGCCCGACCTCGACGGCGACGCCGTCTGGGCGCGGCAGGTCGTCGACGCCCGGGGCGAGGTCGCACGTGCCGTCGAGCAGCTGCTCGAGCGGGTCGCGCTCGTCCCCACCGCAGGGCACGCGCTCGACCTCGTGTCCCGCCACCCCGGGGTCACGGCGGTCACCGCCGACGGCGACGTCTTCGGCCCCGGCTGGGCCCGCGGCGGCAGCAGCGACGGCGAGAGCCTCCTCGAGGTGCAGGCCGCCGTCGAGGAGACCCGCGCCGCCCTCGACGACGCCACCGCACGCGTCGAGCGGAACCGGTTCGCCCTCACCGCGGCCCGCGAGAAGGCGGCGGCGCTGACGACCGAGGTCGACGCCGCGCTCGAGGCCCTGCACGAGTCCGACGCCCGGATGGCGGCCATCGCCGAGCGGCTCGGCACCCTCGGCGCCTCGATGCGCACCGCCGGCGCCGAGGCCGAGCGGGCCGAGCGCTCCATCGCCGCGGCCCACGAGACGCTCGAGGCCGACCGGGCCGAGCTCGAGGCCCTCACCACCCGCCTCGCCGAGGCCGAGGAACAGCCCGTCGAGGACGACGCCGACCCCTCCACCGACGAGCGCGACCGCCTCGAGCTCGAGGCGAGCCGGGCCCGCACGGGGGAGACCGAGGTCCGGCTCGCGCTGCGCACCAAGGAGGAGCGGGCCCGCGCCCTCGCCGGCCGGGCCGAGTCGCTCGAGGGGGCCGCCCGCAACGAGATCGCCGCGCGGGAGCGGCTGCGCGAGCGCCGCGAGAAGCGCCGCCGCGAGGCCGAGGTCGCCGCGGCCGTCCACGAGGCCGCCGGGTACGCGGTGCACCGGGTCGCGCTGGCCCTCACCCGCGCCGGCACCCTGCGCGACGCCGCCGAGGCCGAGCGCGCCGAGCGCGAGCGCGTGGCCTCCGGGCTGCGCCAGGAGCTGACGACGGTCCAGGACGAGCTGCGCGACCTCACCGACGCCGCGCACCGCGACGAGATGGCCCGGGCCCGCCAGATCGCGCGCATCGAGCAGCTCCAGGCGCGCGCGGTCGAGGAGCTCGGCGTCGACCCCGAGGTCCTCGTCGACGAGTTCGGCCCGCACCAGCCGGTGCCCCACGTCGCCGGCCCCGACGAGGACCCCGACGCCGCACCCGAGCCGGTCCCGTACGTCCGCGAGGAGCAGGAGAAGCGGCTGCGCCGCGCCGAGCGGGCGCTCTCCGCCCTCGGCAAGGTCAACCCGCTCGCCCTCGAGGAGTACGCGGCACTCGAGGAGCGGCACACCTTCCTCACGACCCAGCTCGAGGACCTCAAGCGCTCCAAGCGCGACCTCCTCGACATCGTCAAGGAGGTCGACGAGCGGGTCGAGGAGGTCTTCACCGAGGCCTTCCACGACACCAAGGAGCAGTTCGAGCGCGTCTTCGACCGGCTGTTCCCCGGGGGCGAGGGCCGGCTCGTCCTCACCGACCCCGACAACATGCTGACGACGGGCATCGAGGTCGAGGCCCGCCCGCCGGGCAAGAAGGTCAAGCGGCTCAGCCTGCTCTCCGGCGGCGAGCGCTCGCTCGTGGCCGTGGCGCTGCTCGTCGCGATCTTCAAGGCCCGGCCGAGCCCGTTCTACATCATGGACGAGGTCGAGGCGGCGCTCGACGACACCAACCTCGGCCGGCTCATCACGCTCTTCGAGGAGCTGCGCGACTCCAGCCAGCTCATCGTCATCACGCACCAGAAGCGGACGATGGAGGTCGCGGACGCGCTGTACGGCGTCTCGATGCGCGGTGACGGCGTGACGACGGTGGTCAGCCAGCGGATCCGCGACGTGGCCGCCACCGCCTGACGGCGGGGGTCAGCCGCGGGCGTGCCAGGCGTCGAGCAGCGCTCGCTCGTCGTCGTCGGTGAGGCCGGTCCGGCGCGGCTGGTCCGCCGGGCGTCGCTCCTCCCACGCGAGGGTGTCCCGGAGGGTGTCGACGAGGGGCCGGCAGGCCAGGCCGAGCGCACGCGCCGCAGCACCGGTCCGGTCCGCGAAGCCGGCGTACTCGGGGAACGGCAGCCACAGGGGCAGCGACCGCGGCCCCATCCACGCGTCCACGCCCTGCTCGGTGAGCCAGGCAGGGTCGGCCGCCACCGTCCGGGCCCCGGAGCCGGCCGCCTGGGCCGCGGCGTCGAGCAGGCCCCCGAACGTCCCGCGTGGGCCGACGGCGTCGACGATGCCTGCCGTGCGCTCCTCGGCGCAGCGCACGAGCCAGGCTGCGAGGTCGCGCACGTCGACGAGCTGGGCCGGGTCGGTGGGGACGTCCGGCGCGAGGACCTCGCCGTCGGTGGCCGGGTGGGCGAACCGCCAGGGCCACCAGCCGCTGCGGCCCGAGGTGTCGCCGGGCCCGCCGATCAGGCCGGCCCTCGCGACGAGCACGCGGTCGGGGCCGAACCCGTCGAGGACGTGCCGCTCGCAGGCGACCTTCTTCGCGCCGTACTCGTCCGGGCCGTCGTCGCCCGACTCGAGGGGCGCGAGCAGGGGAGTGGACTCGTCGGCGCCCCGGACGGAGTGGTCGGCGTAGACGTTGCCCGTCGACACGAAGCCGTGGTGGGCGGTCCGCCCCCGCAGCGCCGCGACGGCGCGGGCGACCTGCCCGGGCTCCCGCGAGACGTCGACGACGGCGTCCCAGGACGCGTCCTCGACACCCCCGAGCCCGGCGCGCGGGTCGTCCCGGTCGGTGACGACGAGGGTCGCGCCCCCGGCGACCGCCCCGGAGGCGCCGCGCGCGACGCAGACGACGTCGTGGCCGGCGGCCAGCCCGGCGCGGGCCACCTCCCGGCCGAGGAACGCGGTGCCGCCGAGGACGAGGAGTCGCATCGGGTCAGCCGACCACGTGGGGGCCGCCGGGGGAAGGGGTGTTCGCGCAGGGCGGAGCGGACCGGCCACGAACGTGTGTGGGCTCGCCGGGGAACCCCGGCGTGTTCACACACGTCCCGGGTGGCACGTCAGCGGGCGAGGCCGCCGACGTCGCCCGGCGGCCAGAAGCGCAGCACCACGGGTCCGACGACCCGGTCGAAGGGCACGAAGCGCGCGCACTCGCCGCCCTCGGTGGCCCCGCGGCAGCCGATGACCGAGTCGGCGGACTGGGACCGGTGGTCGCCGAGGACGAGGAGGTTCTCCCGCGGGACGGTGATCTCGGGGAAGCAGCGGGTCGAGCGGGGCGTGCTCGAGCAGTCGAGCGCGCCGGCGGTGAAGGGCAGGTCCTCGAAGACGTAGGGCTCCTCGAGGGGGCGGTCGTCGACGAGCACCCGGCCGTCGGTGCTGCAGCACGAGACCTTCTCGCCGGGCAGCCCCACGACGCGCTTCACCGTGTACGACGTGTTGCTCGGCCCGATGCCCGTGAGGTCGCCGAGCCACCGCGCGGCGCGCACGAGAGGGTTGCTGGCCGTCGGGAGCCGCCGCTCCTGCCAGGAGGAGCCGTGGCCGAAGACCACGACGTCGCCACGGCCCACGGTGTCGTCCAGCCGGTTGACGAGGATGCGGTCGCCGATGTGCAGCGTGTTCTCCATCGACTGGGACGGCACACCGAACGGCTTGACGAGGAAGGCCTGGACGAGGGCGACGGCGACGAGCGCGACGAGCACCTCGGTGAACCACGGCAGGCGGCGTCGGGGGCGGGGGGCCGGCGGGTCCGGCGCACCGGCATCGGTCACGTCCGTCACCCTAGTCCGGCCCTGTCACAGGTGTCGATTTGGCCGCACCGGCCCCAGCGGCGGAGACTGGGAGGGTGGTCGCCGTCGTGTTCGCCCTCCTCCTGATCCTCGCGCTCGCGGTCGCCGTCGTGGGGGTCGTCGCCGTCCCCGCGCACCGGGCCGGCCGCGCCGTCCTCACCGACCGTGGCTCCTCGGTGCTCGAGACGCTCAAGGAGCACGTCCCCGGCCGCGACGGCGCCGAGCAGGCGGACGGCGCCGGGGCCGAGCAGCCGGACGACGCCGGGGCCGAGCCGCGCCTCCCCGTCGCCTCCTGAGGCCCGCCGCTCCCACCCGCCCCCGGGCGCCGGACCGTGTGGTCGAATGAGGACCACCCGAGAGTGAGGAGCCGCCCGGATGAGGTCCGGCATCGACACGGAGGCCGTCGACGAGACGGTCCGCCCGCAGGACGACCTGTTCGCCTTCGCCAACGGCACGTGGGTGGCGCGCACCGAGATCCCCGACGACCGGGGCCGGTACGGCACGTTCGACGTGCTCCGTGAGCGCGCCGAGGAGCACGTCCGCACGATCGTCGAGGAGGTGGCCGCGGCCTCGCCCGCGGCCGGCACCGTCGCCGCGAAGGTGGGTGACCTCTACTCGAGCTTCATGGACGAGGCGGCCGTCGACGCCCTCGGCGCCGGCCCGGTCCTCGCCGACCTCGAGCGAGTGTCCGGTGTCCGCGACGCCTCGGACCTCATGCGCCTGCTCGGGGAGCTCGCCCGCGACGGCGTCCCCGGCCCGGTCGTCCCGTTCGTCAACACCGACGACCGCGACCCCGACCGCTACGTCGTCTACCTCGAGCAGGCCGGCCTCGGGCTGCCCGACGAGTCGTACTACCGCGAGCCCCAGCACGCGGACAAGCGCGAGGCGTACGGCCCGCACGTCGCCCGCATGCTCGAGCTCGTCGGCCACCCGGGGGCGCAGGTCGCCGCAGAGCGCGTCCTCGCGCTCGAGACCCGGCTCGCCGCGGGGCACTGGGACAAGGTGACCAACCGCGACCCCGTCAAGACGTACACGCTGCTCGACCGCGCCGGCCTCGACGCGCTCGCCCCCGGTATCGACTGGTCGGCCTACCTCGCCGGCATGGGCGCGCCGGAGGAGACCTTCGCGGCGGTCGTGGTCCGCCAGCCCGACTACCTCGTGGCCCTGGCCGCCGCGCTCGCCGACGTCCCCGTCGAGGCGTGGCGCGACTGGCTCGCGTGGCACGTCGTGCACGCCCACGCGCCGTACCTCTCCGCCGCGTTCGTCGAGGAGAACTTCGACTTCTACGGGCGCACCCTCTCCGGTGTCCCGAAGCTGCGCGACCGGTGGAAGCGGGCGGTCACCCTCGTCGAGGACGCCCTCGGTGAGGCGGTCGGGCAGCTGTACGTCGACCGGCACTTCCCGCCCCACGCCAAGGAGCGGATGCTCGAGCTCGTCGACAACCTCGTCGAGGCCTTCCGGCGCAGCCTCTCCGGCGTGCCGTGGATGGGCGAGGCCACCCGCGCGCAGGCGCTGGCCAAGCTCGGGTCCTTCACCCCGAAGATCGGCTACCCCGACCGCTGGCGCGACTACTCGACCCTCGTGGTCGAGGCGGGCGACCTGCTCGGCAACGTCAAGCGGGCGAGCGCCTTCGAGGTCGACCGCAACCTCGCCAAGCTCGGTGGCCCGATCGACCGCGACGAGTGGTTCATGACGCCGCAGACGGTCAACGCGTACTACAACCCGGGGATGAACGAGATCGTCTTCCCGGCGGCGATCCTCCAGCCTCCCTTCTTCGACGTCGAGGCCGACGACGCCGCCAACTACGGAGGCATCGGCGCGGTGATCGGCCACGAGGTCGGGCACGGCTTCGACGACCAGGGCTCGCAGTTCGACGGTCGCGGTGAGCTGCGTGACTGGTGGACCGAGGACGACCGCGCCCGCTTCCAGGCCCTCGCGGACGCCCTCGTCACGCAGTTCGACGCCCTGGAGTCCCGCGACGCCCCCGGGCACCCGGTCAACGGTGCGCTGACCGTCGGCGAGAACATCGGCGACGTGGCCGGCCTCACCATCGGCCACTCCGCCTACCGGATCTCCCTCGGTGAGGCCCCCGCCCCCGAGCTCGACGGCTACACGGGGGAGCAGCGGTTCTTCCTCGGCTGGGCCCAGATCTGGCGGGGCAAGTCCCGCGCCGCCGAGGCCGAGCGCCTGCTCGCCATCGACCCGCACAGCCCGATGGACCTGCGCGCCAACGCCGCCCGCAACCTCGACGAGTTCCACGAGGCGTTCGGCACCGCCCCCGGCGACGGGATGTGGGTGCCCGAGGACGAGCGGGTCCGGATCTTCTGATGCCCGCCGTTTGGGCCCCCGGCCCGCACCTTGACAGGATGACCGCGTGAGTGAGTCCTTCCTGGTCTATGCCGGTATCGCGGTCGCCGTCCTCGTCGTCGTCGGGGGGGTCGTCTTCGGGCTGCTCCGTGGGCGGGGTGGGGCGCCGGACCTCGAGCGCGACCTCCCGGAGGTGCCCGGGGCGCCCGGGCCCGCCGACGCCGACCTGGCCCCGGACGGCGCGATCGGCACGATCGAGCACCCCGGCGAGGTCGTCGAAGAGCCGGAGGCGCCCGTCGCCCCGGAGCCCACGACCCCCACGGTCGAGACGCCCTCGGCTCCGGCCGGCCGGCTCCGGCGACTGCGTGCGCGCCTGGCCCGCTCGAACTCCGCCCTCGGCAAGGGCCTCCTCGCGCTCCTCTCCGGAGGCTCGCTCGACGACGCCGCGTGGGAGGAGGTCGAGGACACCTTGCTGGCCGCCGACCTCGGCGTCCAGGCGAGCACCGAGCTCGTCGACGCCCTGCGCACCCGGGTGGCGGTCGAGGGCGTCACGGACGAGGCGGCCGTCCGGGCGATGCTCCGCGAGGAGCTGCTCGCCCTCGTCGACCCGTCGATGGACCGCTCGCTCGCCGACGAGCGCGTCGACGGCCGGCCCTCGTGCATCCTCGTCGTCGGTGTCAACGGCACGGGCAAGACGACGACCGTCGGCAAGCTCGCCCGCGTCCTCGTCGCCGAGGACAAGGACGTCGTGCTCGGGGCGGCCGACACGTTCCGCGCCGCCGCAGCCGACCAGCTCGAGACCTGGGGCGGGCGGGTCGGCGTGCCGACCATCCGCTCGGACCGCGACGGCGCCGACCCCGCCTCGGTCGCGTTCGACGCGGTGCGGGCGGGCGCCGAGATGGAGGCCGACGTCGTCCTCATCGACACCGCCGGGCGGCTCCAGAACAAGGTCGGGCTCATGGACGAGCTCGGCAAGGTCAAGCGGGTCATCGAGAAGCAGAGCCCGGTCGACGAGGTGCTGCTCGTCCTCGACGCCACGACCGGCCAGAACGGCATGCGTCAGGCGGAGGTGTTCTCGCAGGTCGTGGGGATCACCGGCATCGTCCTCACGAAGCTCGACGGCACCGCCAAGGGCGGGATCGTCGTCGCCGTGCAGCGCGCGCTCGGGGTGCCGGTCAAGCTCGTCGGGCTCGGCGAGGGTCCCGACGACCTCGCGCCGTTCGACGCCGAGGCCTTCGTCGACGCCCTCATCGACTGACCGGTCCGAGACGCTCCCCACATCGTGTTGTGGTGGAAGTGAGGGGTGCCTTACCTTGGGAGCGCACGCACCCGTCCGCCACGAGCCGAGGAGCCCGATGTCCCTCTTGTCCGTCGCCCTCCGCGACCGGGCGATCGAGCCCTCGCCCGGCACCGTGGTCGACGCACTGCCCTCGCTGGCGGACATCGCCCCCGGCACCTCGGCCCGGATCGTCGACGTGCGCGACGACCTCGACCCGGCCACGGCACGCCGCCTCGTCGACCTCGGCTTCGCTCCCGGCGCCCCCGTCGTCGTCGTCCGTCGCGCCCCGATGGCCGACCCGGTGGTCTTCCGGGTCGCGGGCGGCGAGGTCGCGCTGCGTCGTCGCCAGGCACGGTGCATCCGCGTGACCGTCGGCGCGTGACCTCCAGCGCCCCCACGGACGACCCGGGGCGGCTCGCCCCCGAGCGCGCCCTGCGGCTGGCCCTCGTCGGCAGCCCGAACTCGGGGAAGACCACCCTCTTCAACGCCCTGACCGGGCTGCGCGCCAAGACCGGCAACTACCCCGGCGTCACCGTCTCGCGCTACGAGGGCACGACCGAGGTCCGCGGCCGCCAGGCGGTGATCGAGGACCTCCCGGGCAGCTACTCGCTCGACCCGATCAGCCCCGACGAGCAGGTGCTGGCCGACGAGCTCGACCCGGACAACCCGGCGGGGACCCCCGACGGCCTCCTCGTCACCCTCGACGCGACGACCCTCGAGCGGTCGCTCCGGCTCCTCGCGCAGGTGCTGCACACCGAGCTGCCCGTCTGCGTCGTCCTCACCTTCACCGACGAGCTGGCCCGTCGCCTCGGTGCCCTCGACACCGCGGCCCTGGCGCGCGGGATCGGCGTGCCCGTCGTGCCGGTGACGAGCGGCCGTCGCCAGGACCTCGTGACGCTGCGCGAGCTGATGGGCGACCCCGCCGCGTGGGCGCGCCCGGTGGTCCTGCCCCCGTCGGCCCCGGCCGAGGTCACGAGCTGGGTGGCCTCCGTCCTCGCCGGGGCCGCCTACCGGCTGCCCGAGGAGGACGCCCGCACCCGCCGTGTCGACGGCATCCTGCTGCACCCCGTCTGGGGGACGCTCGTCTTCTTCGTGACGATGTTCGTCTTCTTCCAGGTGATCTTCACCGCCGCCGCGCCGCTGCAGGACGGGATCGAGCGGTTGTTCGGATGGCTCGGGGGAGTGGCCGCGGCGGGCATCCCCAACGCGACCCTGAGGAGCTTCGTCTCCGACGCCCTGCTCGGCGGCGTGGGCGGTGTGCTCGTCTTCCTGCCGCAGATCTCCCTGCTGTTCCTCATGATCTCCCTCCTCGAGGGCATCGGGTACATGGCGCGCGCGGCCTTCCTCATGGACCGGGTGATGGCGAAGGCGGGGCTCGAGGGCCGCGCGTTCGTCGCGCTGCTGTCCTCGGTCGCCTGCGCGGTCCCGGGGATCATGGCGACCCGGACGCTGCCGTCGGCGCGCGACCGGATCGCGACGATGATGGGCGCCCCGCTCATGACCTGCTCGGCCCGGCTGCCGGTGTACGTGCTGCTCATCGGGCTGGCGGTCGACCCGAACGCGGGCTGGGGCTGGGTGAGCGCGCAGGGCGCGACGATGTTCGGGCTCTACCTGCTCGGCGCCCTGTCGGCGATGACCTCGGCGTGGGTGTTCTCCCGGCTCGGGCGCAGCCGGGGGCCGCTGCTGCCGTTCTACATGGAGATCCCGCCCTACCGGCTGCCGTCGCTGCGCTCGGTCGCGCTGTCGGTGTGGGACGCGGTCCGCACCTTCCTGCGGAAGATCGGCAAGATCATCCTCGCGACCACGGTGCTGCTCTGGGTGCTGCTCAGCCTGCCGGTGCAGGGTGCGGCCGACCTCCGGCAGGCCGGTGTCGACCCGCGGGACGACACGGCGGTCTCCGCGTACGTCATCGACCACAGCTACGCCGCGGCCGTGGGGCACGCGGTCGAGCCGGTCTTCGAACCGCTCGGGTTCGACTGGCGGATCAACGTCGGGGTGCTCGCGTCGCTGTCGGCGCGGGAGGTGTTCGTCGCGACGATGGGGCAGGTGGCCTCCGCGCAGGACCCCGAGCACCCGCGAGCGGCGCTCCAGGCGCTCACCGTCGACGAGGGACCACGCCGGGGCGAACCGCTGTTCACCGCGCCGGTCGTCGCCGCGCTGCTCGTCTTCTTCCTCTACGCGCTCCAGTGCATGTCGACCGTGGGCGTGCTCCGCCGCGAGTCGGGGTCGTGGCGGTGGCCGGCCATCGCCTTCGGGTACATGTTCGTCCTCGCCTGGAGCCTCGCGTGGGTGGCCCGGACGGTCGTCGAGGCGGTGACCTGAGGTGGGCCACCCCGGCCCCGAGGGTGGCGACGGCCCGCCGGCGCCGCTCGTCCCGGTGCATCCCGAGCCGGTGCCGGGGGAGGCGCAGGTGCTGCGCTGGGTGGTCCCGGCAGACGCCCTCGGCTTCGTCGGTGTCCCCGCCGGTGTGCCGCCGGCCCTCCGCAACCTCCTCGACGGCGGCGTCCTCGCAGCCCTGGCCGTGGAGCCCGCCGCCGTGCGCACGACCCTCGCCGCCGGGCTCACGTGGCGCGAGCACGGGGGCCGGGTGCGCGAGGCGCTGCAGGCCGCCCTCGCCACCCCCGACGGCTGGCAGCCCCCGGCCGGCGGTGCGAACGCCGACGACGTCCTGCGGATGGCGTTCGACGAGGTGCTGGGCGGCGAGGTCGGCGACTACATCCGCTCCCACGGTGGTCGCATCGAGCTCCTGAGCGCCGCGGACGACGAGGTCGTCGTCCGGCTCGACGGCGCGTGCGCCCACTGCCCCGCCTCGGACGGCACGCTCACCGAGCGGATCGAGACCGGGCTGCGCGCCCGCTACCCGGGCCTGACCCGGCTCACCGCGCGCACCGACCCGGGTCTCGCCGCGGGTCGCCGGCTGCTCCGCGTGTTCCCCACCACGCGCCGCTGACCCGGGTCGGTGGCCCACCGGGTCTCACCATCCGGGACCAGCAGGGGTCCGAAACCCGATGCTTACACCGGGGGCCGGGACGCAACATGCGCGTAACAGGACACGGCGGGGGGCGAAACCGGAGCCCGTGACAGTACTGCGTCATGAGCACGACACTCCTCCCCTTGGCAGATGCTGCGGAGACCCTCGACTACGCCTCGACGGGCTTCCTCATCATCTGCGCGTCCCTCGTCCTCCTCATGACCACTCCGGGTCTGGCGCTGTTCTACGGCGGCCTCTCCCGGTCCAAGTCGGTCCTCAACATGATGATGATGTCCTTCGCCTCGATGGGCGTCGTCGGCATGGTGTACGTCCTCTGGGGCTACTCGATGTCCTTCGGCACCGAGGACCTCGGCGGGATCATCGCGAACCCGTTCGAGAAGTTCGGCCTCTCGAACATGCAGGACATCTTCAACGGCTTCGGCTACGAGGGGTACGGCAACGTCCCCGAGCTGGCCTTCGTCGGTTTCCAGCTGACCTTCGCCGTCATCACGGTGGCCCTGATCAGCGGTGCCGTGGCCGACCGCGTCAAGTTCTCCACGTGGATGGTCTTCAGCGCGCTGTGGGTCACCTTCGCGTACTTCCCGATCGCCCACATGGTGTGGGGTGGCGGCCTCCTCTCGGGTGCCGAGTCCAGCCTCGCCTCGCTCGTCTACGGCTCGACCGACGGGGCGGCCAACGTCGCACCGATCGACTTCGCCGGTGGCACGGTCGTCCACATCAACGCCGGCATGGCGGGCCTCGTCCTCGCCCTCGTCGTCGGCCTGCGCGTCGGCTTCGGCAAGGTGCCGATGCGGCCGCACAACGTCCCGCTCGTGATGATCGGCGCCGGGCTGCTCTGGTTCGGCTGGTTCGGCTTCAACGCCGGCTCCGAGCTCGCCCCCGACGGCACCGCGGCCCTGGTCTGGGTCAACACGACCGTCGCGACCTGCGCGGCGATGATGGGCTGGCTGCTCCTGGAGAAGCTCCGGGACGGTCACGCCACCTCCGTCGGCGCCGCCTCCGGCGTCGTCGCCGGCCTCGTCGCGATCACCCCGGCCTGTGGTGCACTCTCGCCCCTCGGCTCGATCGCCCTCGGCGCCGTCGCCGGTGCCCTCTCCGCCTGGGCGGTGGGTCTGAAGTACAAGTTCGGCTACGACGACTCGCTCGACGTCGTCGGCGTCCACCTCGTCGCCGGCCTCTGGGGCACCATCGGCTCCGGCCTGCTCGCCACGAGCGGTGGCCTGTTCTACGGTGACGGCATCGACCAGACCGTCGTCCAGGTCCTCGTCGCCCTCGCCTCCCTCGTCATCTCGGGTGTCGTCACCCTCGTCATCGCCCTGGCCCTCAAGGCGACGATGGGCTGGCGGATCCCCGAGGACGTCGAGGTCGCCGGGATCGACCAGGCCGAGCACGCCGAGTCCGCCTACGAGCTCGCCGACCGCGGCGGCCGTCTCGGTGGCCTCAGCACAGCCGCCCACGGCTCGTCGCGGACCACCGACGAGAGCCTCGACCTCGAAGGAGCCAAGTGATGAAGCTCGTCACCGCCATCATCAAGCCGCACCAGCTCGACGAGGTGAAGGAGGCCCTCGAGGCCTTCGGCATCCAGGGCATGACCATCAGCGAGGCCCAGGGCTACGGCCGGCAGCGTGGGCACAGTGAGGTCTACCGCGGTGCGGAGTACACGGTGGACTTCGTCCCGAAGACCCGGCTGGAGGTCCTCGTCGACGACATGGACGCCACCTCGGTCGTCGACGTCGTCCTCAAGGCCGCGCAGACCGGTCGCATCGGTGACGGGAAGGTCTGGGTGACTCCCGTCGAGGAGGTCGCCCGGGTCCGCACCGGAGAGCGTGGGGTCGAGGCGATCTGAGCGATGGCCCCCTCCTCGAGCGACATCGGCTCCCGGAGGCTCGACCTGGCCGGCACCCGCGACTTCGCCGTCGCGGGTGCCGGCCGGTCGCGCCGGGCGGCCCTGTCGGCCTTCAACCGTGAGTGGCTCGCCGACGTCTGGCGCTCCGCGACCGGTGGGGCGCGCCTCGAGGGGGTGGCCCTCGCGGCCGTCGGGAGCCTGGGCCGCGGTGACGCGGGGCCGCTGAGCGACTACGACCTCGTCCTGCTGCACTCCGAGCGCTCCCTCCCCACCAAGGAGCTCACCGCGCTCGCCGACCGGATCTGGTACCCGATCTGGGACGCCGGGGTCCGCCTCGACCACAGCGTCCGCACCGTCACCCAGTGCCGTCAGGTGGCGGCCGCCGACCTCACCGCCGCCGTCGGGCTGCTCGACCTCTCGCACCTCGCCGGCGACGACGAGCTCGTCGCGGCGGCCCGGGCCACCGTGGCCCACGACTGGCGCGGCAACGCCCGCAAGCGCCTGCCGCAGCTCGTCGAGTCCCAGGCCGCGCGGCACGCCCGGCAGGGTGACCTCGCGCAGTCCATCGAGCCCGAGCTCAAGGAGGCCCACGGCGGCCTCCGCGACATGACCGTCCTCGCGGCGCTCGCCGAGGCGTGGCTCGCCGACCGTCCGCACGGCGGGGTCGACGCCGCCCACGAGCTGCTCCTCGACGTCCGCGACGCCGTCCACGTGGTGACCGGCCGCGGCCGGGACCGGCTGGGCCGCGAGGACCACGACGCCGTCGCCGCCCTCCTCGCGTACCCCGACGCCGACGACCTCCTCACCGCGGTCTCGCGCGCCGGCCGGCTCATCGCCTACTCGCTCGACGGGACGGTGCGCCGCGCCGGGCAGTCGCAGCGGGCGCGGACCCTGCGGGTCGGCCCTCGCCGCCCGCAGATGACCCCGCTCGGCCACGGTCTCTTCGCGAGCGACGGCGAGGTGGTCCTCGGGTCCTCGCGCCTCGCCGAGACCGACGAGGGGATGGCGCTGCGGGCCGGCATCGTCGCCGCCCGTGCCGGGATGCCCATCGCGCCCGCGACACTGGAGAACCTCGCGACGAGCATGCCGGAGCTGCCGACGCCGTGGCCGTCGAGCGCCCGCGACCTGCTGGGCGACCTGCTCGCCGCCGGCCCGGGGCTGGTCACCGTCTGGGAGGGGCTCGACCAGGTCGGCATCGTCGAGCGGTGGCTCCCGGAGTGGGCCGCCGTGCGCTCGCGCCCGCAGCGCAACGCCGTCCACCGTCACACCGTCGACCGGCACCTCGTCGAGACGGTCGTCCGCGCGGCCGGCCTCGTGCGCCGCACGTCGCGCCCGGACCTCCTGCTCGCCGCCGCGCTCCTCCACGACATCGGCAAGGTGCGCGGGGCCCACGACCACTCGGTCACCGGGGCCGAGCGCACCCGGGCCGTCGCGACGCGGTGGGGCTTCTCACCGCGCGACGTCGAGATCCTCGTGACGCTGGTGCGCGAGCACCTGACGGTCATCGAGCTCGCGACCCGCCGCGACCACCAGGACCCGGCCACGGTCGACGCCGCGGTCGCCGCGGTCGGCGGTGACCGCGAGGTCTTCGAGATCCTGCTCGCGCTGACCGAGGCGGACGCCTCCGCCGCGGGCCCGCTGGCCTGGACGGACTGGCGCGCAACCCTCCTCGAGCAGCTCGCCGTCGCCGTGCGGGCCCGGCTCGACGCGCCCCGCCCCGCCCCGGACCGCTCCGTCGAGACGGCGGACGCCTCCGCGGTGCGCCGGCTCGACCCCGAGGTCGCCGCGGCCGTCCGCGCCGGGCAGCCCCGCGTCCAGGTGGTCTCGGGGGGTGGCTCGCACCGCCTCGACATCCTCGACGTCGACCGGGTCGGCCTGTTCGCCGACACCGCCGGGCTGCTCGCGGCGGAGGGGCACACCGTGCGCACCGCGATCCTGCGGACCGTCGAGGGGGTGGCCGTCGACGAGTGGCACGTGGAGTCCCCGAGCGGCGCCGTCCCGGACCCCGAGCGCATCGTCCGGGGCCTGGCCCGGCTGGCCCGCGGCGACCGGGGGCCGCTGCAGACCCTCGACCGGCGGCGGGCGCACCTGCCCCGGCCCTCCGGCCAGTCCGGCCTCGGCTCGCCGGGCCAGGCACGCGCCCTCGTCGTGCCGGGGGCGAGCACCGAGGCGACCGTGCTCGAGGTGCGCGCCCAGGACCGGCCCGGGCTGCTCCACGAGCTCGGGGCCTGCCTCGCCGGTGCCGGGATCTCGGTGCGCTCGGCGCACATCGCGACCTATGCCGGCCAGACCCTCGACACCTTCTACCTCACCGGGACCGACGGGCTCCCGCTCCCGCCGGCGCGCGTGGCGCAGGCCGTCAGCCTGGTCATCGACACGTGTGACGGCGTGGACCCGGCCTGACCCCGGTGGCCGGGGAGCCGGTCCTCACTCCGGGAGCCAGCCCTCCGGGCCCGCCGACCCGGCGGGGTACTCCTCCATCGGGACCGCGTCCCGCGCCCAGGCGGAGATGACCGGCGCCATGACCCGCCAGCACTCCTCGGCGGTGTCACCGCGCACCGTGAGCAGCTGGTGGCCGTCGAGGACCTCGCCGAGCACCTCGCCGTAGGGCAGCATCCTGGGCGCCGCGAGCGTCGTGGTGAGCGCCTTCTGCTCGAGGTCGACGGGGTCGCCCTCGGCGTTCATCGTCAGGGTGAGGGAGACCGCCCCGGGCTTGAGGTCGATGACGAGCCGGTCGCCCCCGGAGCCGCCCTCGAAGCCGTCGGGGAGGTGGGCGACGTCGCGGAAGTGCGCCACGACCTGCTTGCGCGCCGTGCCGAGGGCCTTGCCGCTGCGGAGCACGAAGGGCACCCCGCTCCACCGGGCGTTGGCGACCTCCAGGGTCACCTGGGCCAGGGTCTCGGTGCCGCGC
Source organism: uncultured Actinomycetota bacterium (assembly GCA_963709785.1). Taxonomy (GTDB): domain Bacteria; phylum Actinomycetota; class Actinomycetes; order Actinomycetales; family Dermatophilaceae; genus Phycicoccus. The sequence goes on from CAVPXT010000012.1 coordinate 167,706, forward strand.
GCGGCGTCGACGCCGTCCTCGGCCGTGTAGTCGGGGACCGAGCGCTCGCCGATCGTCCCCGCCGTGTAGCGGGCACGCCGCGAGGAACGGGCGGGCGACCCGTCCCACAGCCGGGTCGCCCGCAGCACCTGGGCCTTCTGGTCCTGGAGCTCGCGGGGGTCGAGCGAGGCGATCGACTCCATCGCGAAGAGGGCCAGCACCTGGAGGAGGTGGCTCTGGAGCATGTCCCGGAGGGCGCCGGCGTGGTCGTAGTACCCGGCGCGCCCCTCGAGGGCGAGGTCCTCGTCGTACACGACCTCGACCCGCTCGATGTGCTCCGCGCTCCAGATCGCCGAGAGCATCCGGTTGGCGAAGCGCAGGCCGATGAGGTTGAAGACGGTCGCGACGCCGAGGAAGTGGTCGATCCGGTAGACGTCCTCCTCGGGGACGAGGTGGTGCAGGAGCCGGTTGAAGCGGACCGCGGACTCGCCGTCGGTGCCGAACGGCTTCTCGAGGGCGAGGCGGGTGGTCTCGGGCAGGTCGACCCCGCGCAGCAGGTCGCAGACCGTCATCGTCACCTCCGGGGGGAGGGCGAAGAAGAGGACGAGCGGGCCGTCGCCGCAGTCGGCGACGAGGTCCCGCAGCGACTGCTCGTCGAAGAGGTCGGCCTGCACGTACGTCGTGGTCCCGGCGAGCGACTCCGCCACCTCCGGGGCCGCGTCGACGCCGGCGAAGGCGTCGGTGACCCGCTCGCGCCACTGGTCCGGGGACAGCTCGACCCGGTCGGCGCCGACGACCCGCAGCGGGCGGTCGGGCTGCACGGCGAGCAGCGTCGCGAGTCCGGGCAGCAGCAGCCGGCGGGTCAGGTCACCGCCGGCACCGAGGATGAGCAGCGTGGTCCGGGGGGATGAGGACACCATCTCCGCAGCATCGCACGACCCCGGTGCCGAGCCGGGCCGGTGGGGGACCGAGGAGTCCGGCGCGCCCGTTAACCTTGTGCGGTGTTCACGAGCCTGTCCGACCGCCTGACCGAGACCTTCCGGAACCTCCGGACCAAGGGCCGCCTCAGCGAGTCCGACGTCAACAAGACCGTCCGCGACATCCGGATGGCGCTGCTCGACGCCGACGTCGCGCTGCCCGTCGTCAAGGCGTTCACCGGGAACGTGCGCGACCGTGCCCTGGGGGCGGAGGTCAGCGAGGCGCTCAACCCGGCGCAGCAGGTCGTCAAGATCGTCAACGAGGAGCTCGTCGGGATCCTCGGCGGGCAGACCCGTGGCATCCGGTTCGCCAAGCAGCCCCCGACCGTCATCATGCTCGCCGGCCTCCAGGGCTCGGGCAAGACGACGCTCGCGGGCAAGCTCGCCCACTGGCTCCGCGAGCAGGGCCACACCCCGATCCTCGTGGCGGCAGACCTCCAGCGCCCGAACGCCGTCACCCAGCTCGAGGTCGTCGGCCAGCGCGCCGGGGTCCCCGTCTACGCGCCCGAGCGGGGCAACGTCTCCGGTCACGACGTCGTCGGCGGCGAGATCGAGGGCACCCGCTCGCACGGCGACCCCGTCCGCGTCTCGCGGGACGGCATCGCCGAGGCCCGGGCCAGGCAGCACGACGTCGTCATCGTCGACACCGCCGGACGGCTGGCCGTCGACGCCGACCTCATGCAGCAGGCGGCCGACATCCGCGCGGCCATCCAGCCCGACGAGGTCCTCTTCGTCATCGACGCGATGATCGGCCAGGCCGCCGTCGAGACGGCCGAGGCGTTCCAGGAGGGCGTCGACGTCACCGGCGTCGTGCTCACCAAGCTCGACGGCGACGCCCGCGGCGGCGCCGCGCTCTCGGTGGCCTCGGTCACCGGCCGCCCCATCATGTTCGCCTCCACCGGCGAGGGCGTGAAGGACTTCGAGGTCTTCCACCCGGACCGGATGGCCTCGCGCATCCTCGACATGGGCGACGTGCTCACCCTCATCGAGCAGGCCGAGAAGGCCTTCGACCGCACCCAGGCCGCGGAGATGGAGCGGAAGTTCCTCGCCGCCGAGGACTTCACGTTCGACGACTTCCTCCAGCAGATGGCCGCCATCAAGAAGATGGGGTCGCTGAAGTCGATCCTCGGGATGATGCCGGGCATGGGCCAGATGAAGGCCCAGCTCGACAACTTCGACGAGCGCGAGTTCGACCGGGTCGAGGCCATGGTGCGCTCGATGACCCCGTTCGAGCGCAACCACCCGAAGCAGATCAACGGCTCCCGCCGGGCGCGCATCGCGAAGGGCTCGGGGGTCAGCACCTCCGAGGTCAACCAGCTGCTCGAGCGCTTCGGCGACGCCCAGAAGATGATGAAGCAGCTCGCGAAGGGCGGCGGCATGCCGGGGATGCCCGGCATGCCGGGCATGGGGTCCGGCCCGGGCAAGCGCGGGAAGCAGCAGCCGCAGCGCAAGAAGTCCAAGTCCGGCAACCCGGCGAAGCGGGCGGCCGAGGAGCGGGAGGCGGCGCAGAAGGCTGCGACCCGCCCCGCAGGCTCGAGCTTCGGCGCCGAGGGTGAGGCCCCGGGCCTCGACCCGGCCTCGCTCGACCCGGCGCAGCTGCCGAAGGGCTTCGAGAAGTTCCTGGGGAAGTGAGCGACCCGGCCGCGGGTCGGCTCAACACCCTCGCCGTCGGCACGGAGGGGCCGCGCGTCGCGTTCCTCCACGGCCTGTTCGGGCAGGGGCGCAACTGGACCCAGGTCGCCAAGTCCCTCGCGGGGCCGGACGGCACCGGCGCCCGCTGCCTCCTCGTCGACCTCCCCGACCACGGCCGCTCGCCGTGGACCGAGGACTTCTCGTACGAGGGCTACGCGGACGCGGTGGCCGAGACGCTCGCGGCGGTGGCGCCGGGGGAGCCGTGGGTCGTCGTCGGGCACAGCCTCGGGGGCAAGGTGGCGATGGTGCTCACGCTCGCCCACCCCGAGCTCGTCGCGAGCCTCGTCGTCGTCGACATCGCGCCCAAGGGCTACGGCGACCTCGACCGCTTCCGGGGCTACATCGACGAGATGCGCGCCCTGCCGCTGGCCGAGCTGACCAGCCGGTCCGACGCCGAGGCGCGGTTCGCCGAGCCCGACCCGGGCGTCAAGGCCTTCCTCCTCCAGAACCTGCGCCGCTCCGGCACCGACTGGTCGTGGCAGGCCAACCTCGAGCTCATCCACGCCGACGCCGAACGGGGGGGCGAGTCGCGGATCGCCGACTTCCCCGACCTCGGGGCCCCGACGTGGGACGGCCCGGTCGTGTGGCTGGCCGGGAGCGAGTCGGGGTACGTGCGCGACGAGGACGTCCCGACGATGCGGGCGCACTTCCCCCGGACCCGGCTGGTGCGGGTCAACGGTGCGGCGCACTGGGTGCACACCGACGCCCCCGAGGTCGTCGTCGAGACCCTCCGCCGCGTGCTGCGTTCCCTGACCGGCTGACGTCAGGCCCGGTTCGGGTCCGGCAGGTCGTCGACGGAGCGCAGCGCGAGCAGCGGCGAGTGCACCAGCCAGAGGACCGCCAAGGCGCCTCCGGCACCCCCGACGACGAGGGTCGGGCCGGTGCCGAGGAGCCCGGCGAGGACGCCGCCGAGGGCGGCACCGAGGGGACGCACCCCGTAGTTGACGCTCGTGAAGGCGCCCTGGACCCGGGCCCGCACGGCATCGGGGATGACCGCGGTCATCGCGGCGTTGAGGTTGACGTCGAAGAGCATCACCCCGAAGGCGCTGACCGCCTCGACGCCGGTGAGCGTGGCGGCCCTCGCGAGGTCCGGGCCGTGGGCCAGGGGGAGGGCGGCCAGTGGGGCGGTGAACACGACGGCCCCGACGGCGATGGTGCGGCCGGTGCCGATGGCGCGGGCGACCCGGCCGGCGAGGACCGCGCCGAGCAGGCCTCCGGTGGCGCCGACCCCGAGGGCGAGCCCGATGGTCCCCGCGGACAGGCCCAGGTCGCGGCTGGCGAAGACGACGAGCAGGGCGCTCACCATCATCGTGAAGAGGTTGACCCAGGTGACGCATGCCAGGGCGGGCCGCAGCAGGGGGTGCCGGGTGACGAAGCGGAGGCCCTCCAGCAGGCGCGTCCCCAGGGGCCCGTCGGCCGGTGCCGGTGCCCGCTCGGCGACGTCGACACGGCGCAGGAGGGCGGCGGAGGCGAGGAACGACAGGCCGTCGACGACGAGCGCGAACGGTGCCGTGAGGGCCTGGACGAGACCGCCGCCGACGGCGGGCCCGGCGATGAACGACCCGGAGCGGGTGGCGCTGAGCAGCCCGTTGGCCTCGACGTACCGGTCGCGGCGGACGAGGGCGACGAAGAAGGGCTGCCAGGCCGACCGGAAGAGGGTGGACCCGGCCCCGAGCAGCAGCGCGGCGGCGAACAGGTGCGCGAGGGTGAGGACGTCGAGCAGTGCCGCGGCGGGGACGGTGAGGACGACCACGGCGCGGGCGAGGTCCGCCCCGACGAGCAGCCGGCGGGGGCGGGGCTGCCGGTCGACCCAGGACCCGACGACGAGGGCGAGGAGGTTCGGCAGCCAGAGGACCGCGGCGAGCAGGCCCACCTCCGTGGCGCTCGCCCCGAGCACCGTGACGGCCACGAGCGGGAGCGCGATCTCGCTGACGCGGTCGCCGACCTCGGAGACGCCCTGCGCGGACCAGAAGGTCACGAAGCGCCGGTCGCGGTGCAGCGGCACCGGCGGTGCGGCCCGTGGGGCCCCGACCCGGGGGTCAGGCACCGTCCGGCTCCGCGTCGGGCAGCGTGTGGCGCAGGAGGAGCACCGTCCGGGCGCCCGGGGGTGCCGAGCCGGGGTCCTCCTTGCGCAGGACGAAGGGCGCGAGCAGCGACTCGACGGCGGACTCGAGCGCGGCCGCCTCCTCCGGTGTCACCAGGACCCGGGTGCTGGCGCGGCCGGCGACGGCGAGCCACTCGGGCCCGAGCCGGGGCTCGACGTCGTGGTGCCAGTGGCCGACGACGTCACCCTCGGCCTGCTCGACGACCTCGGCGAGCAGGCGCCCCGCCTCGCGGGCGCCGGGCCCGTCGGTCGTGAGGCGGAAGCCCCGGCTCGAGGCCTCCCACCAGCGCTCCCGCCCCGAGCCGTGGGTGCGGGCGTCCCGGACGAGCCCGTGCTCGGCGAGGTGGCGCAGGTGCCAGCTCGTGACCGACGGCGTCGCACCGACGTCGGGGGAGAGGCGCGTGGCCGTGCTCGGTCCGTGCCGCTGGAGCTCGGTGAGGATGCGGACCCGCACCGGGTGCGCGAGGGCGCGCATACCGGTGGCGTCCAGCTCGATGTCGCCGTACGGGTTGGTCACGCCGGGTCCTCTCGTCAACGTGAGAGGACCGTATCGAGAGATTCCTCTCAGATCAAGGAGCGACCTCCGCACGCTCCGCCGCGGGCGTCCCCTCGACCGCGGCCGTCAGCTCGGCGGCGCCCGGTGCCTTGAGTGCCACGACGACCGCGGCGACCGCGAGGACCGCCGCGGCGACGAGGAACGCCGAGCCCGTCGCGTCGACGTAGGCGGTCCGGGCCGCCTCGAGCACTCGGGCGCCCTGCTCGCCGAAGCGCGGCGCCAGCTGCTCGACGGCGGCGAGCGAGGACGTCACCGCGTCGGCGGCCTGCGCCGGGAGCTGGCGGGCCACCGGCTCGATGTTCGCCGCGTACGCGTCGGTGAGCACGCTGCCGAGCACCGCGATGCCGAGGGCCGACCCGAACTCGCGCGAGACGTCGTTGACCGCGGAGCCGACGCCCTGCTTGCCCGCCGGCAGCGAGGAGGTGATCGCCATCGTCGCGGGTGTCGTGGCGAGCGCCATCCCCGCCGCGAAGACGACGATGGCGACGGCGAGCTCCCAGTAGACGAAGTCGGTCGACAGGCGGGTCATGAGGAGCATCCCGATGGCCGCGAGCGCGAGGCCGAGGCCCGCGACCCGGTTGGCTCCGAAGCGCAGGGCGAACCGGGGAGCGTTGCGCGCCAGCGGGATGAGCGTCACGGGCAGCGGGGCGAGGGCGCAGGCGGCGAGCAGCGGGGAGAGGTCGGCGACGTACTGGAGGTACTGCAGGATGATGAAGAAGAAGCCGAAGCTCGCGAAGAACTGCACCGTGATCGTCAGGCTGCCCATCCCGAAGCCCGCCCGTCGGAACAGCCGGGGGTCGAGCAGCGGGTCGTGCCGCCGCATCTCCCACACCACGAACGTGACACCGGCGAGGACCCCGACGACGAAGGCCGCGACGGTGAGTCCGTCGGACCAGCCACGAGACGGACCCTCGATGAAGCCGTAGACCAGGCCCGCGACGGTGAGCAGGGACAGCACCCCGCCGACCGCGTCGAGCGAGGGGGCCTCGGCGTCACGCGAGTCCGGGATGACGAGCAGCGTCCCGACCAGCGCCAGGGCGCCGAGGGTGACGTTGAGGGCGAAGAACGAGGACCAGTCGAAGAACTCCAGGAGGATCCCGGAGCCGAACAGCCCGATGACGGCGCCACCCCCGGCGACGCCCACCCAGACCCCGATGGCGTGCGCCCGCTCGGCGGGCGGGAACGAGGTGGTGATGACCGAGAGGGTCACCGGCATCACGGCGGCGGCGCCGAGCCCCATGACCGCACGCACCGCGATGAGCGCGCCCGGGTCGTCGACGGCCAGGCCCACCGCCGCGGCCCCGGCGAAGAGCAGGATCCCGGCGGCGAGGACCGGCCGCCGACCGAACCGGTCGCCGAGGGCGCCCAGGAGGAGCAGCATCCCCGCGAACACGAGCGTGTAGGCGTCCACGATCCACTGCACCTCGGTGGCCGTGGCGCCGGTCTGCCGCTGGAGGTCGGGGAGGGCCACGTTGAGGCCGCTCACGGCCGAGACGACCATCATCAGCGCCAGGGCGACGACGGCGAGGATCGCGCGGCGACGGCGGGGGCCGAGGTCGCCGGCCGAGGTGCCGCTGCCGGCCTGCGTGTCGGGGGAGGAGGGGTGTGGCATGACGGACTCCTAGTTCAACGGATGTTCAATAAAGTATTCTGGACGCGTTGAACTCCTCGTGTCAAGGGAGGAGGCGGATCGGACGTGGCAGGCTGGCGGCGGACCGGCAGGACGGGAGTGGGAGCGATGGCGACGAGCCGCGGCGCGGGACGCCGGACGGGCCCCTCGACGAGCCGTGAGGAGATCCTCGCGGCCGCGCGGGTGCTCTTCGCCGAGCGAGGGCTCGACCGCACGAGCGTGCGGGCCATCGCGGCGGCGGCCGGTGTCGACCCCGCCCTGGTGATGTACTTCTTCGGCACCAAGCGCGGGCTGTTCCTCGAGGCCATCGACCTGCCCGTCGACCCGTCCGTCGTCATCCCGGCCGTGCTCGACGGCGACCCGGCCGGCGTCGGGGAGCGGTTGGCGCGGTTCGTCGTCGGCGTCCTCGAGGACCCCGACCGGCGGCAGCGCTTCACCGGGCTGCTCCAGTCGGCGAGCGCCGACCCCGAGATCGCCGAGATCCTGCGCACCCGGCTGACCCGCGACATCCTCGAGCCGATCGCCACGCGGCTCGGCCGGGAGCGTCCGGAGTTCCGCGCGGCGATGGCCATGTCGCAGATCGCGGGGCTCACGATGGCCCGCCACGTCGTCGGGCTCGACGTGCTGCGCGAGGCGGCGGCGGACGACATCGTGGCGGCCCTCGCGCCCACCCTGCAGCTGCACCTCGCGGGCGAGCCTGGCGGGGAGCCGGCGGGCGAGCCTGGCGGGGAGCCGGCGGCCGGGCCCGGCTAGGGTCGGCCCATGGCACAGGTGCTGCACCTCACCGGACCCGTCCTCGTCGGCCGCGAGGAGGAGCGCCCCGAGGCGTGGGTGGTCGGCGGCACGCTGACCTTCGAGCGACCCTCGGGCGACCACGACGTCACGACCCTCGACGGCTGGGTGCTCCCGGGCCTGGTCGACGCGCACTGCCACATCGGGCTCGTCGCCACCGGGGCCACCGACGCCGCGACGGCCGAGGAGCAGGCGCTCGCCGACCGCGGGGCCGGCACCCTCCTGATCCGCGACGCCGGCTCGCCGAGCGACACCCGCTGGGTCGACGACCGCGCCGACCTGCCCAAGGTCATCCGGGCCGGCCGGCACATCGCCCGACCCCGGCGCTACATCAGGAACTTCGCGTGGGAGGTCGAGCCCGAGGGCCTCGTGGAGCGGGTCCGGATGGAGGCCCGGGCGGGCGACGGGTGGGTCAAGCTCGTCGGCGACTGGATCGACCGCGACGCCGGCGACCTCACGCCCTGCTGGCCGGTCGACGTCCTCACCGAGGCGGTCGCGGCCGCGCACGAGGAAGGGGCCCGGGTCACCGCGCACTGCTTCGGCGAGCAGTCCCTCCACGACTTCGCGGCCGCCGGCACCGACTGCATCGAGCACGCGACCGGCCTGGTGCCCGAGAGCATCGACGCCTTCGCCGCCCGGGGCATCGCGATCGTGCCGACCCTGGTCAACATCGACACCTTCCCGCAGATCGCCGCGCCGGCCCGCGAGAAGTTCCCCGCGTACCACCGGCACATGCTCGACCTCCACGCCCGGCGGTACGAGACGGTCGGCGCCGCCCGCGAGGCCGGCATCCCGGTCTACGTCGGCACCGACGCCGGTGGCTCGCTCCCGCACGGCCTCGTCGGTCAGGAGGTCGAGCGCCTCACCCGCTGCGGCTTCTCGGCGCTCGAGGCGCTCGACGCCGCGACGTGGGGGGCACGCGCCTGGCTCGGGCGTCCCGCCCTCGAGGAGGGGGCCGCGGCCGACCTCGTCGTCTACGCGGCGGACCCCCGTGAGGACGTCGGCGTCCTCGGTCACCCGCGCGCCATCGTGCTGCGCGGTGCCGTCGTCGGCTGAGGCCGATTCGGCGGCGCGGGCGTGCTCTGGCAGAATGGCGGGCTGTACCCGTCCGCCCGGAGTCCTCCGGAACCGGACCGGACGCCTACACCGAGCTGTCGGCCCCCCGCGCGAACCGTGCGCGGTCTCGCCGCGCTCACAACAGCACAGGAGCACCACCATGGCCGTCAAGATCCGCCTCAAGCGCATGGGCAAGATCCGTGCACCGTTCTACCGTGTCGTCGTCATGGACTCCCGCGCCAAGCGGGACGGCCGGGCGATCGAGGAGATCGGCAAGTACCACCCCACCGAGGAGCCCTCGGTCATCCAGATCGACAGCGACCGCGCGCAGTACTGGCTCGGCAACGGCGCGCAGCCGACCGAGGCCGTCGCCGCCCTGCTGAAGATCACCGGCGACTGGCAGAAGTACAAGGGCGAGCCCGGCACCGAGGGCACCCTGCGCGTCGCCGAGCCGAAGCGCTCGAAGAAGGACCTCTACGAGGCCGCGCTCGCCGCCGCGGGCAAGGCCGACGCCGACGGGTCCGCCGCGACCACGCCGCGCAAGAAGGCCGAGAAGAAGGCCCCGGCCCCCGCCGAGGAGCCCAAGGCCGAGACGAAGGCCCCGGCCGCCGAGGAGGCCCCCGTGGCCGCCGACACCGACTCCGGTGAGGCTGCTGCCGAGGGCACCGACGTCGACGCCGACAAGGCCTGACCGTGCTCGAGGAGGCTCTCGAGCACCTCGTCACCGGCATCGTCGACCACAAGGACGAGGTGCAGGTCCGACGTCGTGACCTGCGCCGCGGCGAGGTCCTCGAGGTGCGTGTGCACCCCGACGACCTCGGTCGCGTCATCGGTCGCTCCGGTCGGACCGCCAGCGCGCTGCGCACGGTCCTCGGCGCCCTCTCCGGTGGGCACCAGGTCCGCATCGACATCGTCGACACCGACCGGGTCCGCTGACCCGCGTCCACCACGGCGGGGTGTGCCGGGAGGAGACTCCCCGGTGCGCCCCGCCGTCGTCGTCCCCCCACCACGTCATCCCCAGGAGCACCCCGTGAGCGAGCCGACCGTCGTCGCCCGCATCGGCCGGCCGCACGGCCTGCACGGTGAGGTCACGGTGCGCCTGCACACCGACGAGCCGGAGCGTCGCCTCGCGGTCGGCACGGTCCTGGAGACCCAGGCGGACGCCGGCTCCGGGGTGCCGCGCGCCCTCACGGTGCGCTCGACCCGCGTGCACCAGGGCATCTGGCTCGTCGGCTTCGAGGGGGTCCCCGACCGCACCGGCGCCGAGGGCCTGCGGGGCACGCGGCTGCTGCTCGACGCCGAGGAGCCGGTCGTCGCAGAGGCCGACGACGACACCTTCACCGAGGACGAGCTCGTCGGGCTCGCCGTGGTCGACCCCTCCGGCGCGACGCTCGGCGAGGTCGCGGGGCTCGAGCTCGGGGCGGTCCAGGACCGGCTCGTCGTGCTGCTGCCGGACGGGCGCCGCGCCCTGGTGCCCTTCGTCGCGGCGCTGGTGCCGGAGGTCGACGTCGAGGGCGGGCGGGTCGTCCTCGACGCCCCGCAGGGGCTGCTCGACCTCGGGGAGTGAGCCGCGTGCGCCTCGACGTCGTCTCGATCTTCCCCGAGTACCTCACCCCGCTCGACCTCTCCCTCATCGGGAAGGCGCGGCGCGAGGGTGTCCTCGACCTGCACGTCCACGACCTGCGGGACTTCACGCACGACCGCCACCGCACGGTCGACGACAGCCCGTTCGGTGGTGGCGCGGGCATGGTGATGAAGCCCGCACCGTGGGCCGAGGCGCTCGACCACGTCGTGGCGTCGGGCGGCACCGACGCCGCCCCGGTGCCGCACCTCGTCGTGCCGGGGCCCGGGGGCGTCCCCTTCAGCCAGTCGCTGGCCCACCGGCTCGCCGCCGAGCCGTGGCTGGCCTTCGCGTGCGGACGCTACGAGGGCATCGACGAGCGCGTCTACGAGCACGCGGCCGACCGGATGCCGGTCACCGTGGTCTCGCTCGGCGACTACGTCCTCAACGGGGGAGAGGTCGCCGTCCTCGCGATGGTCGAGGCCGTGGGCCGCCTGCTGCCGGGCGTCGTGGGGAACGCCGAGTCGCTCGTCGAGGAGTCGCACGAGGGCGGGCTGCTCGAGTACCCCGTCTACACGCGCCCGGCGGCGTGGGACGACGCCGGCACGCTGCGCGAGGTGCCGCCGGTGCTGCTCTCCGGCGACCACGCGGCGATCGCGTCGTGGCGGCACGCCCAGCGGGTCGCCCGCACCCTGGCCCGCCGCCCCGACCTCGTCGCGGCCTCGGCGACGGTGGCCGGGATCGAGGACCTCGACGTGCGTGTCGCCGCCGCTGCGGACGCCCCCGAGCTGCTCGTCCTCCAGCGCGCGTGCTGGATGCCGGAGGGGCGCGTCTCCGGCTCGTGGCACATCCCCCCGCTCGAGGAGTCGCTCGAGGACGTCGTGGCCGGCCTCGGCACGTGGACCACGTGGGTCGTGCGGGTGCCGTCCGGTGGCCCGGCCCCCGGACGGCTCGTCGGCTCGGTGCGTGGTCGGTTGCGCCCCGGGGACGGGTCCGTCTGGGAGAGCGGGCGGCTCATGGTCGCCCCCGACCTCCAGGGCCACGGCCTCGGGCGGGCGCTGCTCGAGCTCGCGGAGTCCGGTGCCCCCGAGTCCGTCTCGACGTTCTGGATCAACACCGGTCGGGTCAGCGAGGCGAACATCCGCCGGTACACGCGCGCCGGCTACCGGCAGGTGCCGGGGGAGGGCGCGTTCCCCGGGACGGTCGACCTCACCAAGCGCCGCCGCCGCTGACGCCCGGCGTCAGGGCCGCAGCGAGGCGCGCAGGTCGTCCGGCAGCAGCCGGGCCATCCCGATGAGCCGCTCGGCGACCACCGCGGTCGTGGTCTGGGCGGCCATGATGCCGACGAGGACGAGCACCTGCGCGGCGGCGGCCTGGGCCGGGGTCCCGCCCCCGAGGAGCACGCCGATGAACGCCCCCGGCAGGGTCACCACGCCGGCCGTCCGCACCTGGTCCAGGCCGGGGACGAGCGCCTCCGGCACGCGGCGGTGGATGACCTCGGACACCGCGTCGGCCCGGGTCATCCCCAGCGAGAGCGCCGCCTCGTACTGCCCGTGCTCCTCGCGCAGTGCCGCGAACGACCGTCGGCAGGTGAGGGTGTGCCCGTTCATCGTGTTGCCCGCGATGATGCCGACGACCGGGACGAGCGCCAGCCCGGTCGGCGGGACCGTCCGCGTGGCGAGGACCACGACGACGACGGGCAGCAGCCCCGCGAGCATCGCGACGGTCGCCCACGGCCAGGCCGCACGGGCGTCCACCCGCCGCACCGTCGTGACCACCGCGACCGAGAACATCAGGACGAGCAGCAGGACCGAGAGCGCCAGCGAGCGCACGACCGCCGTGATGACGAGCGCCGCCACACCGAGCTGGCCGATCGCCCGGGCCATCGCGAGGACCGGCGACGAGGGCTGCGGCAGCCGCCCGACGACGTACAGGACGACCGTGACCCCGAGCAGCAGGACCACGGCGAGGGCGACGGGCAGTCCCGGGTCGATCGTCACGGCCCCAACCTAGGGCTCCGGGGCTCCCGTCCCGCTGCCGAGCACGGGCCCTCGTGGCCCGCACCGGCGATCCTGCGCTGCCGGGGTGCCCCGGCGCGGTGGCGGGGCGGCGTCGCGGTGGCGGGGCAGCGCGGACCCCACCCCGCGACGGTCACCGATTTCTCCCGGGCCCGCCCGCTCTGGCATCATGGGTCGCTGCGTCCCGTCGACGAACGGCCCCCGCCACAGGGGGAGTGCCCCCGGACCACGGTCCGACCCGGCATGAGGCCCGACGAACGCCCCGAACGATCCCGAGCAGTTCCGAGAACCGCGGATGACCTGTGGCAGCCCGCGAGAAAGCGACACGTCATGCAGCGTTTCGACGACATCGACCAGGCGTCGATGAAGACCGACATCCCCGCGTTCCGCGCGGGCGACACGGTGAACGTCCACGTCAAGGTCGTCGAGGGCACCCGCTCCCGCATCCAGGTCTTCAAGGGCGTCGTCATCCGTCGCCACGGCGGCGGGGTCGGCGAGACCTTCACCGTCCGCAAGGTCTCCTTCGGTGTCGGCGTCGAGCGGACCTTCCCGCTCCACACCCCGATCGTCGACCACATCGAGGTCGTCACCCGTGGTGACGTGCGCCGCGCGAAGCTCTACTACCTGCGCGACCTGCGCGGCAAGGCCGCCAAGATCCGCGAGAAGCGCGAGACCCCGGCGAACGCCTGAGCGGCACGCCGACGACCCGGGCACACCGCTCCCGCACGGGGGCTACCCTCGACGGAGTGAGTGCCCGACCCGCCACCGACCCGGTGCCCGCCCGCGAGGCGAGCACCGGGTCGCGGCGTCCCGGGGTGCTCGTCGTCCTCGCCGTGGGCGTCGTCGCGGCGGCGCTCGTGCGGGGGCTGCTCCTCGAGTCCTACCACGTCCCGTCGGCCGCACACGCGCCGACCTTCGAGCCAGGAGACCGAGTGCTCGTCCTCAAGACCGACCGCTCCGCCGCGTCGGGGGACACCGCCCTCGTCGAGGACGCCGACGGGGCGCTGCGGCTCGTCCCGGCCACCGACGCCGCGGCCGGCACGGCCGACGTCGTCGGCTCGGTCGTGTGGCGGTTCTGGCCGCTCGACCGGTTCGGCCCCGCCCCGGCGCTCGACGCCCCGTCGGCCGCCGCCGGCCCGGTCGCCCCGTGAGCGCGCCCGAGCGCACCCACGACGGTGCCGACGAGCCCCGCGACCACCTCGACGACGACCTCGAGCAGCCCCGCGACCGCGACCGGTCGGCCGCCCACGTCATCGGCGCGGCCGTCAAGGAGGTCGCCCTCGTCCTCGTCATGGCGATGGTGCTCTCGTTCGTCGTCAAGACCTGGTTCCTCCAGGCCTTCTTCATCCCGTCCGGCTCGATGGAGGACACCCTCCTCGTCGGTGACCGGGTCGTCGTCTCGAAGCTGACCCCCGGGCCCTTCGACCTGCACCGTGGCGACGTCGTCGTCTTCGAGGACCCGGGCGGCTGGCTCGGCGACGTGCCCACGGTCGAGCGCACGGGGGCGTCCAAGGTCGTCCACGACGCGCTCGTGTTCGTCGGGCTGCTGCCGAGCGAGTCCGAGGACCACCTCATCAAGCGGGTCGTCGGCCTCTCCGGGGACCACGTCGTGTGCTGCGACGCGCAGCGCCGCCTCGTCGTCAACGACGTCCCGATCCAGGAGCCGTACGTCCGGCGCGGCGACGTCGCGAGCTCGATCACCTTCGACATCACCGTCCCCGCCGACCACGTGTGGGTGATGGGCGACCACCGCTCCGACAGCGAGGACTCCCGGTTCCACGACGAGCCGGGCGACGGCAGCCAAGGGTCGGTCCCCGTGGCTCGGATCACCGGGCGCGCGGTCGCGGTCGTCTGGCCGTTCTCCCGCTTCTCGTGGCTCTCCGACTTCCCCGACACCTTCTCGGGCGTCCCCTCGCGGGCGCCGGAGCCGTGAGCCCCGCCCCGCGCTCGAAGCGCCCCAACCTGCGGGTGGAGCGAGCGCTCCAGCGCGACGGCCACCGGGTGCTCGCCGGGATGGACGAGGTGGGCCGCGGCGCCCTCGCCGGACCGGTGACGGTCGGCGTCGTCGTCATCGACGAGACCTGCCGCACGGCGCCGCAGGGCGTCCGCGACTCCAAGCTGCTCCAGCCGCACGCCCGGGAGGCGATGGTGCCCCGCATCGAGCGGTGGGCCCTGTGCCACGCCGTCGGCCACGCGAGCGCCGCGGAGATCGACGAGATCGGCATCATCGCCGCGCTCCGGCTCGCCGGTACGCGCGCGATCGCCGCGTGCCGGGTGCGCCCCGACCTCGTGATCCTCGACGGCAACCACGACTGGCTCACCGCCCCCGAGGACGTCGGGCTGCTCGCGTTCGCGCACGAGGGGGCCGTGCTCACCCCTCCGGTCCAGACCCTGGTCAAGGCCGACCTCACGTGCTCCTCGGTCGCCGCCGCGAGCGTGCTCGCGAAGGTGACCCGCGACCGGCTCATGGTCGAGCTGGGGGCCGAGGGCGGCGAGCACGCCGCCTACGGCTGGGTCGGCAACAAGGGGTACGCGGCACCGGAGCACCTCGAGGCGCTGCGCGTGCACGGTCCGTCCGTGTGGCACCGGACGTCGTGGCGACTGCCCGGGGCGATGGACGATGATGGCGTCGTGCCGCAGACCGTCGAGACCGAACTGACCAGGGTGGGGGAGCGATGAGCTCGGAGGACCTCGAGAAGTACGAGAGCGAGGCCGAGCTCGCCCTCTACCGCGAGTACCGCGACGTCGTCGGGCTGTTCAGCCACGTCGTCGAGACCGAGCGCCGCTTCTACCTGTGCAACAGCGTGGACGTGAAGGTCCGCAGCGACGGCGGCGAGGTGTTCTTCGACGTGACGATGCACGACGCCTGGGTCTGGGACATCTACCGCCCGGCGCGGTTCGCGAAGACCGTGCGGGTCGTCACCTTCAAGGACGTCAACGTCGAGGAGCTCGCCAAGAGCGAGCTCGAGCTGCCGAAGGGCGAGTTCTGACCCGCTGAGCACCCGGCGTCGTCCACAGGTGGCCCGGTCGCCCGCCGTCGTCCACAGATCGGGTCCCGGGGCTGCCGTCGGCTCCCGTGGGCGGGTTGGCTCGCTCCATGGGGACGACGACGGACGCGGCACACGGGGACGGGCGCGCGGCGCTGGGGCGCTACGGGGAGGACCTCGCGGCCCGCTACCTGCGTGACCTCGGCATGGAGGTGCTCGAGCGCAACTGGCGGTGCGAGCACGGCGAGGTCGACCTCGTCGCGCTCGACGACGGCTGCCTCGTCATCTGCGAGGTCAAGACCCGTCGCGGCACCGGGTTCGGCGAGCCCGTGGAGGCCGTCACCGTCGCCAAGGCGCTGCGGCTGCGCCGGCTGGCCGCCGCCTACGCCCGCGAGCACCCCGCGCCGTCGCGCGGCCTGCGGGTCGACGTCGTCGGGGTGCTGTGCCGGCCCGGCCGCCCCGCCGAGGTGCGCCACGTCGTCGGGGTGGGGTCGTGACGCTCGGCCTCGGGCGGACCCGCTCGGTGGCCCTCACCGGGCTGGCCGGCACGCTCGTCGACGTCGAGGCCCACATCGGCCAGGGACTGCCGTGCTTCACCGTCGGCGGACTGCCCGACACCGCCTGCGGGCAGGCCCCCGACCGGGTGCGGGCGGCGGCGGCCAACAGCGGTGCCCCCGTCCCCCCGCACCGGGTCACCGTCAACCTCTCGCCCGCGTCGATCCCCAAGCGCGGCTCCGGCTTCGACCTCGGCATCGCGGTCGCCGTCCTGGCCGCTGCGGGGGTGGTGCCACGCGAGGCCGTCGAGGACGTCGTCCACCTCGGCGAGCTCGCGCTCGACGGCCGGCTCCGTGGGGTGCGCGGGGTGCTGCCCGCCGTGCTCGAGGCCGCCCGCCGTGGGGTGCGCCACGTCGTCGTCCCGACCGAGAACGTCACGGAGGCCCAGCTCGTCGACGCCGTCACCGTGCACGGGGCCGAGACGCTCGCGGAGGTCGTCCACTGGTACCGGCGGGTCGCCGAGGGCGTGCCGGTCCCCGTGGCCGAGCGCCGCCCTCCACCGGCCGGAGACCGCGGTGGCGGGGTGGACCTCGCCGACGTCGTGGGGCAGCCGGAGGCCCGCGCCGCCATCGAGCTCGCGGCCACCGGGGCGCACCACCTGCTGATGACCGGCCCACCGGGGGTGGGCAAGACCATGCTCGCCGAGCGGCTCGTCACCGTGCTGCCGCCGCTCAGCCGTGAGCACGCCCTCGAGGTGCACGCCGTGCGCTCCCTCGTCGCGCCGGTGGGGGAGGTGACGGCGCTCGACCCCACGCCCCCCTTCGTCGCCCCCCACCACAGCACGTCCGTCGCCGCCCTCGTCGGGGGCGGGTCCGCCACGGTGCTCCCCGGCTCGGTGTCCCGGGCCCACCGGGGGGTGCTCTTCCTCGACGAGGCCCCCGAGTTCCGGTCCTCGGTCCTCCAGGCCCTCCGTCAGCCGCTGGAGTCCGGGGAGGTCGTCATCGCCCGGGCCCGTCAGGCCGTGCGCTACCCCGCGCGCTTCCTCCTGGTCCTCGCCGCGAACCCCTGCCCGTGCGGCCGGTCCTTCGGCAAGGGCGCCGACTGCACCTGCGAGCCGCGTGAGCTCCGCGCGTACACGAACCGCCTCTCGGGGCCGCTCCTGGACCGCGTCGACCTCCGGGTGCACGTCCCGCCGGTCCGGCGGGCCGCCTTCGCCGACGAGGCGGGGGAGGCGAGCGAGGTCGTGGCCGCCCGGGTCGAGGCGGCGAGGGCGGCCCAGGCGGAGCGCTGGGCGCCCGGGGGGTGGGCGGTCAACGGTCTCGTCCCCGGGCACGTGCTCCGGCGCCCACCGTTCCGACTCCCCGGGTCGACCACCGTCGCCGTCGACCGTGCCCTCGACGCCGGCCGGATCACCCTGCGTGGCTACGACCGGGTGCTGCGCCTCGCCTGGTCCGCGGCGGACCTCGCCGGGCGCGCCGTCCCCTCCCGGGACGACGTCGCGACCGGCCTGCTGCTGCGGCGTGCCGAGGGGGTGGCCGCATGAGCAGCCCCGCGCGGCCCCCGAGCCTGCTCGAGCGGGACGAGCGCTGGGCCCGGGTGGGGTTGTCCTACCTCGTCGAGCCCAGGAACGGGCACGTCGTGCGGTCCCTGGCGGACGAGGGCGCGGTGGCGACCCTCGCCTCGCTCCGCGGTCGACGGGCCGCCGGGGGTGGTGAGCTGTACGTCCGGTTCTCCGACTTCGACCTCGGGCAGCTCGAGCACGCCGTGCACGCGAGCGGGGTCCGGGTGCTCGTCCCCGGGGACCCGGAGTGGCCCGAGGCCCTCGACCGGCATGCCCTGCCGCCCTACTGCCTCTACGTGCGTGGTCGGGCCGACCTCGCCGCACTCACCGAGCGGGCCGTCGCCGTGGTCGGGTCGCGCGCGGCGAGCGCGTACGGGGTGCGGGTGGCGGCCGAGCTCGGTGAGGGGTTGGCGCAGCGCGGGTGGAGCGTCGTCAGCGGCGCCGCCTTCGGCATCGACGCGGCCGCCCACCGGGGGGCGCTCGCCGCGGAGGGCCCGACCGTCGCCGTCCTCGCGTGCGGCGTCGACGTGCCGTACCCGAAGGCGCACGGCCGCCTCATCGGGGCCGTCGCCGCGGCCGGTGCCGTCGTCAGCGAGGTGCCGGTCGGCTCGGCACCCCACCGCGGCCGGTTCCTCGCCCGCAACCGGATCATCGCGCTGCTGGCGCGCGCCACCGTCGTCGTCGAGGCAGGGCTCCGGTCCGGCTCGCTGTCGACGGCCCGCGAGGCGCGTGAGCACCACCTGCCGGTCGGGGCGGTCCCCGGACCCGTGTCGAGCGCGACCTCGGCCGGCTGTCACGACCTCGTCCGCGAGACGGGCGCCACGCTCGTCACCGATGCCGCCGACGTCGCGGAGCTGGCGGCCCGGATCGGCGAGGACCTCGGGCCGCAGCGGCGCGCCGAGAGCCTGCCCACCGACGAGCTCGACCCCGTCGAGTACGCGGCGTGGGCGGCCGCGCCCGTGCGTCGCCGGGCCACCCCCGACCGGATCGCCGCCGTCGCCGGGGTCGACCCGGTACGGGTGCCGGCCGCGCTCGCCGTGCTCGAGGCGCTGGGGCTGCTCGACCAGGAGGACGGGAGGTGGCGCAAGACCTCGTCCTCGCTCGGGTCGCGCGGTGGCGAGGGGGGCGGTAGCGTCGGGGCGCGCGACGACTGGACGAACGGTTGAGTTGCGGCGGTTCTCGTTGCGCGCGCGTCGCCGTGGTGCGACGGTGTCAGGGTGACCGTTGGCCGCCACGAAGCGCTGTCCGCGTTCGAACGCCACCTGCGTTCCGAACGTGGTCGATCGGAGAACACGGTGCGGGCCTACACCCGCGACGTCAGCGCCTTCCTCGACGAGGTCGGCGCGCAGGACGCCGACGCCCTGCGTGCGGTCACCCTCGCCGACCTGCGCGCCTGGCTCGGAGCCGTCGCCCGCGGGGGCGCTGCGCGCTCGACCCTCGCGCGCACCTCGGCCTCGCTGCGGACCTTCTTCCGCTGGTGCGAACGCACCGGCCGGGTCGAGAGCGACCCGTCGCTGCGCCTCGCGGCGCCCAAGCGCCAGCGAACCCTCCCACCCGTCCTCGCCCAGCGGTCTGCCGCAGCGCTGCTCGACGTCGCCGCGGTCGCGGCGGACGACGACGACCCGGTCCACCTCCGGGACCGCGCCGCGCTGGAGCTGCTCTACGCCACCGGGATCCGCGTCGGCGAGCTCACGGGGCTCGACGTCGACGACCTCGACCTCGACGCCTGCGTCCTGCGGGTCGTCGGGAAGGGCGACAAGGAGCGGCGCGTCCCCTTCGGCGGCCCGGCGCGCGAGGCCGTCCTCGCCTGGCTCCAGCGGGGCCGGCCACGCCTCGCCACCTCGGGCAGCGGCGCCGCCCTCCTGCTCGGTCGCCGCGGCCGCCGCGTGGACCCCCGGCAGGTGCGGACCACGGTGCACCGGCTGCTCGAGCACGTCCCGGACGCCCCCGACCTGGGCCCTCACGGCCTCCGGCACAGCGCCGCCACCCACCTCCTCGAGGGCGGTGCCGACCTGCGGATGGTGCAGGAGCTGCTCGGGCACGCCTCCCTCGCGACCACCCAGCTCTACACGCACGTCTCCGTCGACCGGCTCAAGCGATCCTTCGCCCAGGCGCATCCCCGTGCCTGACGAGCGCGGCGGGGGCCGCACCGACCACGACGCCGCCGGCGCTGCGGCCGACAACGGGTACTCGGAGTGGATCTCCGAGGTCCGCCGGCTCTACGTCGAGCCCAAGGGTGCGACCGAGATCTACGGGCATCCCGCCGCCGACGAGGTCGCGGAGGCCGGGCACGACGGACCGGCCCGGGGCTGGGGCCTGCCGCACCTGGGGCGTGGCCGTCGGCACGAGAAGGCGACGTCGCCCGCGCCCGCCGAGGTCCCGGACCGGCCGAGCCTCGCCGACCTCATCGCCGCGCCGGCCCCGCGAGCCCTCCCGTCGCCGCCGCCCGAGCCCGAGCCGCAGGTCGAACCGGTCGCGATCCAGCCCGTGCCCGAGCCCGAGCCGCAGGTCGAACCGGTCGCGATCCAGCCCGAGCCCTTGGTCCGGCGGGCCGACCGTCACCGCACGGGGGGCCGGGGGACCGAGGCGCAGGAGGGCCCCGTCGACCCCACCCCGCCGGCCCAGGAGGAACCGGTTCACGTCCGGTCGTGGTTCGACGAGGGTGACCCCGAGGCCGAGCCCGTCGACGCCGAGGCGACGCCGGTGTTCCGCCCGTGGACACTCCCGGAGGACACCGCCCCGACGCGCGGTCTCGACGCGCTCCCGCGCCGCTCGGACCGCCACCAGGGTGGGGACAGCGGCTCGCGCACGGACACCCCCGACACCGACCCGGCGCCCCCGGACGACCACGCCGCCCCGTCGCCCCCCGCACCCAGGACCCGCGCCGAGGCCCGGGCGGCGGCTCGACGTCAGGCGTCGGCCTGGGGTTCGCGGCGTCGTCGCGCGCTCGTCGCGGCCCTCGTGCTGCTCGTGGTCGTCGCGACCACCTGGTGGGTCATGCGCCCGACCCAGCCGGTCTCGGCAGACACCACCACCGCCCAGCACTCGGCTCTCGGGCTCGTGGTCGACCGGTCCGCCACCACGCCGCTGACCCACAGCTAGTCCTGGCCGCCGGTGACCGTCGAGGCCGTCACGCTCCACCGCCGAGCGGGAGGAGCCGGACCCGTCCCCCACCGACGAGCAGGGGCAGCGGGTCGAGGTAGAGGCCACCCCGGCGTGCGCCGAGGTGCAGGCACACCCGTGCGCCGCAGTGGCCGCCCCCGCCGCCCGTGACGTCCTCGGCCAGCCCGAGCTGATCCCCGGCGGAGACCCGCTGCCCCGGCCGCGCCGAGGCCAGGACCGGCTCGTACGTGCTCAGGAGGCCGTCGTCGTGCCGCACCGTCACGGTGCCGCGCCCGGCGACGACCCCGGCGTGCGTGATGGTGCCGGCCTCGACCGCCAGCACCGTGGCCCCGGCGAGCGCCGAGAGGTCGAGCCCCCGGTGGCCCCGGCCGTACGGCGTGGACGGGCCCGCGAACGGCCGGAGCACCTCGGTGCCCGGAGCCAGCGGCCACTGCCACCGCGCCGTGGGGACCGGGGCGGGACGGGCCGGCCGCGCCGGGTGACCCGCTGCGGGAGGCGGTCGCTCCGGGGCGGACGGCACCGGCGCCGTCGTCGCTGCCACCGCGCCGGCGGCGAGCAGCGCGGCGAGGAGAACGGAGAATGGGCTCATGCACCGAGCCTGCCGCCGGCCGCGCGTCGCCGGCCGGGCCGGGAACGGATCTGTGGACGACGGAGCCGCCGTGGCCCACCTGGGGACGGCCGTGGCGCCCGGCGGTCAGCCCCTGTGGAGCGCTGCGAGCCGCCGGCAGCCCTCGTCGATCACGGCGTCGGACTTGCAGAACGCGAACCGGACGAGGGTGCGCGCGGCCTCGACGTCGTCGTGGAACGCCGAGACCGGGATGGCGCCCACGCCGGCCCGGGCCGGCAGCTCGGTGCAGAAGGTCACGCCGTCGGTGGCCCCGAGGGGCGCGACATCCGCGACGACGAAGTAGGTGCCGGACGGCACCGCCACCTCCAGCCCGGCCGCCCCGAGCCCCGCGACGAGCCGGTCACGCTTGGCGCCCAGCGAGGTGGCAAGGTCGCGGAACACGCTGTCCGGCAGCCGGAGTCCCGTGGCGACGGCGGGCTGGAACGGGCCGGAGGCACCGAACGTCGTGAACTGCTTGACCGCCTCCAGCGCCGCGACCGCCTCGGCCGGGCCGCTGACCCACCCGACCTTCCATCCGGTGGTCGAGAAGGTCTTGCCCGCGGACGAGATGGTCAGGGTCCGCTCGCGCATCCCCGGCAGGGTCGCGATCGGCACGTGTTCCGCGCCGTCGAAGGTCAGGTGCTCGTAGACCTCGTCGGTGACCACCCAGGCGTCGTGCTCGCGAGCCAGCTCGGCGACGAGCTCGAGCTCGGTGCGGGTGAAGACCTTCCCCGTCGGGTTGTGCGGGGTGTTGAGGAGCACGACGCGTGTGCGGTCCGAGAACGCCGCCCGCAGTGAGGCCTCGTCGACCGCGAAGTCCGGGAAGCGCAGCACCGAGGTGCGGCGCACCCCGCCGGCGAGCGCCACCGTGGCCGCGTAGCTGTCGTAGTACGGCTCGAACGTCACGACCTCGTCGCCGGGGCGCACGAGCGCCAGCATCGCCACGGCAATGGCCTCGGTGGCGCCGACCGTCACGAGCACCTCGGAGGCCGGGTCGACCCGCAGCCCGTAGAAGCGCTCCTGGTGCTCGGCCACCGCCTGCCGCAGCTCGGGGACGCCGGCTCCCGGCGGGTACTGGTTGCGCCCCCCGCGGATGGCGGCGACCGCGGCCTCGAGCACCTCGGCGGGGCCGTCGGTGTCCGGGAAGCCCTGACCGAGGTTGATCGCGCCGTGCTCGACGGACAGGGCGCTCATCGTCGAGAAGACGGTCGTCCCGAAGGGGGCGAGGGCGGGGTGTCCGGGCATCGAGGGCATGCCCTGCAGGCTAGGCGTCCCCCGGCTCCGCGTGCGCGATGTGGTCGAGCTGGCGCCAGACGAGGACGAGCGTGGTGCCCGACCCGGCGGCGGCGAACCAGAACGGCGCCGCCGCCCCGAACCGCGCGGCGATGAGCCCGCCGAGGAACTGGCCGAGGAGCAACCCTCCGACGAGGCCCACCCAGTACACGGACCCGACACGGCCCTGGTACTCCATCGGCGTCGCCCGCTGCCGGACGGCCGAGGCCAGCGAGCCCCACACGAAGGAGTAGGCACCGAAGAGCACCATGATGCCCATCGCCACCACCCACACGGTCGTCACCGCGAGGGCGAGGTGGGTGAGCACCTCGAGGGACAGGCACACCTTCATGAGGCGGGCCAGCGGGACACGGCGCTCGAGGGTGCCGTAGCCGAGTACCGCGACGACGCCGCCGACCGCCGAGGCCGTCGTGAGCAGCCCGAAGCCGATCGCGTCGACCCCGAGGCGTTCCTGGGCCCAGTAGACGAGGACGCCCCACGGCGCACCCCACGTGATGTTGAAGACGAACATCACGAGGGTGAGCGTGCGGACCGGGGCGTGGTGCGCGATCCACCGGAGGCCGTCGGCGATGTCCCGGCCCACGTGCTGCTCGGGGGGCCGGCGCTCCGCCACGGGCAGGCGCACCCGCGAGAAGAGGCCGACGGCGAGCAGCACCGTGAGGGTCTGCACCGTGAACGGCACGAAGGAGCCGAGGGCGAACAGCCCGGCACCGACCGCCGGCCCGAGCAGCTGGTTCGCCACGAGGAACCCCGACATCTGCCGTGCGGTGGCGAGGCCGAGGTCTGCCGGCGGCACGATCATCGGGAGGACGGCGCGCCATCCGGTGTCCGCGAAGATCTCGGTCGTCCCCACGAGGAACAGCAGGGCCAGGAGCAGCCCGATGGAGATCGCCCCGGTCGCCACCGCCGCCACGAGGACCCCGAGGACCACGGCGCGGACGAGGTTGGCCGCCATGACGAGCCGGTGTCGGTCGACCCGGTCCGCGACCGCCCCGGCGTACAGGCCCAGGACGAGGCCCGGGAGGCGCTGCACGATCGCCGCGGAGGCGATGAGGAGGGGGGAGCGGGTCTGGCTCGCCACGAGCAGCGGCCCCGCCGCGAGGGCGATGCCGTCGCCGACCTGGGCCACCCACGACGAGGTGAGGTTCCACCGGAAGGCCCGTCCCATCCGCGGTGGTGCGACGATGTCGACGAGCCTCCTCACGAGGGCGAGACGCTACCCCCACCCGGGGTGGCCGCGGGGGGTCGGTGCGGGCGGGGGAGGTGGCCGGGCGCGATTTCTCGTCCCGGCCCCGGTCCACGTACCATGTCGGGTGGCCCTCGTGTGCGTGCACGCGGGAGCCGAAATTCGCGCGTCACTCTCCTGCGACGAGGTCTCCTCCGAGCAGGGGCGCACCACGGCAGTGGCGGAGGCGGTCCCCAGCGACCACGTCCGTCCGGGGTGCGTCAGGACGCCAGGCAGGTGCGGCCACCCTCCGGGGCCGGGTGCGCACCGACGAAACTGACAACCACAGAGCAAGGAGAACGACGATGGCCGTCGTCACCATGCGCCAGCTCCTCGAGAGCGGCGTCCACTTCGGGCACCAGACCCGTCGGTGGAACCCGAAGATGAAGCGCTTCATCATGACCGAGCGCAACGGGATCTACATCATCGACCTCCAGCAGTCGGTGACCTACATCAACAACGCGTTCGAGTTCGTCAAGGAGACCGTCGCCCACGGCGGCACCATCCTCTTCGTCGGCACCAAGCGCCAGGCACAGGAGCCCGTCGCCGAGCAGGCGACCCGGGTCGGGATGCCCTACGTCAACCACCGCTGGCTCGGTGGCATGCTCACGAACTTCCAGACGATCTCCAAGCGCCTCACGCGCCTCAAGGAGCTCGAGGAGATCAACTTCGACGACGTGGCCGGTTCCGGCCGCACGAAGAAGGAGCTCCTCATGATGAAGCGCGAGAAGGACAAGCTCGAGAAGACCCTCGGCGGCATCCGGTCGATGTCCAAGGTCCCCTCGGCGGTCTGGATCGTCGACACCAAGAAGGAGCACCTGGCCGTCGACGAGGCCCGCAAGCTCGGCCTCCCGGTCATCGCGATCCTCGACACGAACTGCGACCCGGACGAGGTCGACTACAAGATCCCGGGCAACGACGACGCGATCCGCTCGGTCACCCTCCTGACCCGCGTCATCGCCGACGCCGTCGCCGAGGGCCTCATCGCCCGCTCCGGTGGCGACACCGCCGCGGGTGAGCAGCCGCAGGCCGAGGAGCCGCTGGCGGAGTGGGAGCGCGAGCTCCTCACCGGTGACGCCGAGCAGGCCGCCGAGTCCGCCGCGCCCGAGGCCGGCGAGACCGCTGCCGCGGACGCGCCGGAGGCCGTCGAGGCCGAGGCCACCGAGGCTGCTGCCCCCGAGGCTGCTGCTCCCGAGGCTGCTGCCCCCGAGGCTGCTGCCCCCGAGGCTGCTGCCCCCGAGGCTGCTGCTCCCGAGGCCGAGGCCCCCGAGGCTGCTGCTCCCGAGGCCGAGGCCACGGAGACCGCCGAGGCCGCTCCGGCCGAGCAGGCCTGAGCCGCCACCTCACCCGTCCACCACGACACACGAGCGAGATAGGAACCCATGGCGAACTACACCGCCGCTGACATCAAGGCGCTCCGCGAGAAGACCGCGGCCGGCATGATGGACGTCAAGAAGGCTCTCGACGAGGCCGACGGCGACATGGCCAAGGCCGAGGAGATCCTCCGCGTCAAGGGCCAGAAGGGTGTCACCAAGCGCGAGGGGCGCACGACCTCCAACGGTCTCGTCGCCGCGCGGGCCACCGGTGGCGAGGGCACCCTCGTCGAGGTCCTGTGCGAGACCGACTTCGTCGCCAAGGGCGAGCGGTTCATCGCCCTGGCCGACGAGGTCCTCACCCAGGCCGTGGCGACGAGGTCCGCGGACGCGGACGCCCTCCTCGCCTCGACCCTGGCGGACGGCAAGACCGTCAAGGACCTCCTCGACGACGCGAACGCGACGATCGGCGAGAAGATCGAGGTCAAGCGGGTCGCCCGCCTCGAGGGCGAGCACGTCGTCTCGTACCTGCACAAGACGAGCCCCGACCTGCCCGCGCAGATCGGCGTCCTCGTCTCCACCAGTGGTGGCGACGAGACGACGGCCCGCGACGTCGCGATGCACGTCGCGGCGTTCGGCCCGAGCGTCCTGCGCCGCGAGGAGATCGACGCCGCGACGGTCGAGAACGAGCGTCGGGTCGCCGAGGCCACGGCCAAGGAGGAGGGCAAGCCCGAGGCGGCCCTGCCGAAGATCATCGAGGGCCGGGTCAACGGGTTCTTCAAGGAGCAGGTGCTCCTCGAGCAGCCGTTCGCCAAGGAGCCCAAGAAGACGGTCGGCAAGGTCCTCGACGAGGCCGGTGCCCAGGCCACGGGCTTCGCCCGCTTCCGCGTGGGGAACTGACCCTCCCGACGCTCACCGCACGACGCCGCCCCCGGTCATCCGGGGGCGGCGTCGTCGTTCGTCCCCGGGCGGGGCCGGCCGCTCAGCTCTCGGTGACCCGGCCGGAGGCGACCTCGAGCCGCCGGGTCGAGCGCACCGCGTCGAGCATCCGCCGGTCGTGCGTGACGAGGACCAGCGTGCCGCCGAAGTCCTCGATGGCCGACTCCAGCTGCTCGATCGCGGGGAGGTCCAGGTGGTTGGTCGGCTCGTCGAGCACGAGCAGGTTGACGCCCCGGGCCTGGAGCAGCGCGAGCGCGGCGCGGGTCCGCTCACCGGGGGAGAGGGTGTCGCCGGCGCGGTGCACGTGGGCGGCCCGGAGGCCGAACTTGGCGAGCAGCGTGCGGACATCGGCGTCCGGGAGCTCGGGCAGGAGCTCGGCGAACGTCCCGAGCAGCGTCCGCGTCCCGACGAACGCCCCGCGTGCCTGGTCGACCTCACCGACGACGACGCCCGGCCCGAGCGATGCGGCGCCCTCCTCCGGTGTCAGCCGTCCGAGGAGGACCGAGAGCAGGGTCGACTTGCCCGAGCCGTTGGCGCCGGTCAGCACGACCCGGTCGCCCCAGTCCAGCTGGAGGTCGACCGGCCCGAGGACGAAGCCCGGCCGGCGCACGACGACCCGTCGGGCGGTCGCGACGACGGCACCGGCGCGCGGTGCGGCCGCGATCTCCATCCGCAGCTCCCACTCCTTGCGAGGCTCCTCGACGACCTCGAGCCGTTCGATGCGGCGCTGGGTCTGGCGCGCCTTCGCGGCCTGCTTCTCGGTGGCCTCGGTGCGGAACTTGCGGCCGATCTTGTCGTTGTCGGGGGCCTTGCGCCGGGCGTTCTTGACGCCCTTGTCCATCCACGCCCGCTGCTCGCGACCCCGCTCGACGAGGGCGGCACGGGTGTCGTCGTACTCCTCGAAGGCCTCGCGGGCGTGGCGCCGGGCGACCGCTCGCTCCTCGAGGTAGGCCTCGTAGCCACCGCCGTAGGTGGACACCTGCTGCTGGGCCAGGTCGAGCTCGACGACGGTGGTCACGGTGCGGGCCAGGAACTCGCGGTCGTGGCTCACGAGGACGACCCCGGTCCCGAGGCCGGTCACGAACTGCTCGAGGCGGGCCAGGCCGGCCAGGTCGAGGTCGTTCGTCGGTTCGTCGAGGAGGACGACGTCGTAGCGGCTCAGCACGAGCGAGGCGAGCGCGGCCCGGGCCGCCTCGCCCCCGGAGAGGGTGCTCACGAGCGCGTCGGGGTCGGGGACGTCCGCGGCAGCGATCCGCTCGGAGAGGTCGGCGGCGCCGAGGGACAGCCAGCGCTCGAAGGCCTCGGAGTAGGCGTCGTCGGCTCCGGGGCGTCCCTCGGTGAGGGCCTCGGTCGCCTCGTCGAGGGCCTGTTGTGCGGCGGCCACGCCGGTCCGCCGCTCGATGAGCTGCCGGACGGTCTCGCCGGCCCTGGGTCGCTCCTCCTGGGGCAGCAGGCCGACGACCGCGTGCGGTGGGCTGACCCGGACGGTCCCGTGCTCGGGGTCCGCGAGCCCGGCGAGCAGCCGCAGCAGCGTGGACTTGCCGGCGCCGTTGGCGCCGACGACCCCCACGACGTCGCCCGGGGCGACGACGAGGTCGAGGCCGGAGAACAGGGTGCGGTCCCCGTGGCCGGCGGCGAGGTCCTTGACGACCAGGGTGGCGCTCATCGGGTCAGAGCCTAGGTGGCCGGGGGCGCGGGCGGCGCATACTGGGGTCCGGAGGTGGTGCACGATGCCGGACCACGACCACGACCACGACACCGACCGGGGTGCTCCCGCGCCGGCGCCCGCCGAGGGGTCCCTCGCCCGCCGTGTGCACGTCGACCTGCCACGGGTGCGCCCCGAGGACATGGTGTCGACCCAGGACGTCGAGCCCGGCCGCGACCCCCTGGGTGGTCGCGACACCGAGACCGAGTTCATGCTGCGCTACGCCGGCGTCCTCTTCTGAGCGAGCCGGGACCCCGCGGCCACCTGCGACCCGCACCGCGCACCCTCCCAGCACCCGCTTCACCCGGGAACCCCGCGCTTCCCCCGAGAACGCTTCCCGGGTGAAGTGCGGGTTTCTCGGGTCACCCGATAAACCCGCCGGCCCGGGGTGGCCCGGCAGGTTTCCCGGTTGGCCGGTGCCGCGCGCGGTGTGACAGGATCGGGTGACCGCTGTGCACCCCCGCCGAGGAGGCCCTGTGACCACGTCCGCCACCGCCGAGGCTCCGGCCCCGACCGCCGTCCCCGGCCGCGGGCGCCGCGTCCTCCTCAAGCTGTCCGGTGAGGTGTTCGGCGGCGGCCAGGTCGGTGTCGACCCCGACGTCGTGCGCGCCATCGCCCGCCAGATCGCCGAGGCCGCCCGCGAGGGCATCGAGGTCGCGATCGTCGTCGGCGGCGGCAACTTCTTCCGCGGCGCCGAGCTGCAGCAGAAGGGCATGGAGCGCGCCCGCGCCGACTACATCGGCATGCTCGGCACCGTCATGAACTGCCTGGCCCTCCAGGACTTCCTCGAGAAGGAGGGCGTCGACACGCGCGTGCAGACGGCGATCACGATGGGGCAGGTCGCCGAGCCGTACATCCCGCGCCGCGCGATCCGCCACCTCGAGAAGGGCCGGGTCGTCATCTTCGGCGCCGGCGCGGGGATGCCGTACTTCTCCACCGACACCGTGAGCGCACAGCGCGCCCTCGAGTGCCAGTGCGACGCGGTCCTCATGAGCAAGAACGGGGTCGACGGGGTCTACGACTCCGACCCGCGCAAGAACCCGGATGCCCGCAAGCTCGACCGGGTCACCTTCGAGGAGGCCCTGCGCAGCGGGCTCAAGGTCGTCGACGCGGCGGCGTTCAGCCTGTGCATGGAGAACCAGCTCCCGATGGTGGTCTTCGGGATGGAGGGTGACGGCAACATCACCCGGGCGCTGCGCGGCGAGCCGATCGGCACGCTCGTCTCGGCCGGCTGACCTCCGGGCCCTGCGCCCGTTTGACACACTGGACCCCGCAGCGCGCCGCGATCGTGGCGCCGACCGAAGGAGAACCGCCGCGATGATCGACGAGACCTTGTTCGAGGCCGAGGAGAAGATGGAGAAGGCCGTCGAGGTCGCCAAGGAGAACTTCGCCGCGATCCGCACCGGCCGTGCGCACCCCGGCATGTTCCAGAAGATCACCGTCGACTACTACGGCGCCCCCACCCCGCTCCAGCAGCTCGCGTCCTTCCAGACGCCCGAGGCGCGGACCATCATCATCAGCCCGTTCGACAAGTCCTCGATGCACGCCATCGAGAAGGCCATCCAGGTGGCCGACATCGGCGTCAACCCGAGCAACGACGGCAACATCATCCGCTGCACGATGCCCCAGCTCACCGAGGAGCGGCGTCGCGAGTACGTGAAGATGGCCCACACCGAGGCCGAGGAGGCCCGCGTCGCGGTGCGCAACATCCGGCGTGCCGCGAAGACCAGCCTCGAGCGCCTCGTCAAGGACGGCGAGGTCGGCGAGGACGAGGGCAGCCGCGCCGAGAAGGAGCTCGAGGCCGTCACCAAGCGCAACGTCGAGCAGATCGACGAGCTGCTCAAGCACAAGGAATCCGAGCTCCTCGAGGTCTGACCGGACGATGGCCGACGCCCCGAGCGACCCCGACACCCCTCCCGAGGACCCCGTCCACGAGGAGGGGTCCGTCGCGACCCGGGGCCCGGGCCCGGCCGAGCCCGAGGTCCCTGCGGAGGACGCTCCCACCCCGCCGCGGGCCGGCCGTGACCTGCGGGCCGCCGTGGGGGTCGGCCTGCTCCTCGGCGCCCTGGTCATCGCCTCCCTCGTCCTGGACCCGCGGGCCTTCCTCGTCGTCGTGACGATCGCCATCGGCCGGGGCGCCTGGGAGGTCCGCCGCGCGGTGGCGAGCCGGGGGCTGCAGGTCCCGCTCGTCCCGCTCGTCCTCGGGGCGGTGGGGATGATCGCCTCCGCCTACCTGCGCGGTGCCGAGGCGCTCGTCGTGACGTTCGGGCTCACCGTCGTCGGCATGCTCGTGTGGCGGGTGGCCGATGGCCTCGCCGGGGCCGCCCGCGACCTCGCGGCGTCCACACTCGTCGCCTTCTACCCCGTCTTCCTCGGGGGCTTCGCGTCGCTGATGCTCGCCGCGCCGGACGGCCGGCAGCGGATCATCGTCTTCGTCCTCGTGACGGTCTTCTCCGACATCGGCGGCTACGCCGTCGGCGTCGTGTTCGGCAGGCACCCGATGGCGCCCTCGCTCAGCCCCAAGAAGTCCTGGGAGGGGTTCGCGGGGTCCGTCCTCACCTGTGCCGTCGTCGGGGCGATCGCGATGCCGCTGCTGCTCGACGGGCCGTGGTGGGCCGGCGCGGTGCTCGGCGCGGTCGCGGCGGGGGCCGCGACCACCGGCGACCTCATCGAGTCGAGCATCAAGCGCGACCTCGGCATCAAGGACATGGGCACGCTGCTGCCCGGGCACGGCGGCCTGATGGACCGGCTCGACTCGCTCGTCGTCGTGGCGCCCGTCGCCTGGGCCCTGCTCCTGCTGTTCGTCCCGGTGGGCTGACCGCGGGGTCCGGCCGGGTCGGCCGGACCCCGCGCAGCTCAGCCCGCGCGGCGGTTGGTGCGGGCCAGCATCCCCTCGAGGATCGGGCTCGGCCGCACCCGGAGCGAGCCGTCGGCCTGCTCCTCGGTGAGACAGGTGATCTCGCGGTGGTACCAGTGGTAGACGTGCGGGGCGACCGGCCCCACACCGTCGGCGTACATCTCCGCCGTCTGCTCCGGGACCAGGTCGAGGGCCATCCGCGCCTCGGCCGGCGTCGCGCACGTCTGGAGGACGATGGCGTGACGGTGCGGGACCGAGAAGACGATCCCGCCGTGGAGGTCCGCGCCGGGCATCCAGCGATCGACGGCGTCGACGAGGAACCGGGCGAACGAGGCGGTGTACGGCGAGTCGCTGACCAGCGCCGTCGACGAGCGCCGACCGGAGCCGAGCCGGACCGCCTCGACCTCGGCCGTCTCCATGAGCCGGACGAGGTTGGCCCGGCCGACGTCGACGAGGGTCGGCAGGTGCCGCCGGGTCGCGGCGATCCGCGAGTCCGGCAGCGTGACGACCGTCGTCGGGAGGTCGAGGGTGAGCACCTCGTCGATGTGGTCCGTGAACGGGACGACGTAGGAGAACCCGAGCCCGGTGGCGTGCAGCCGGTCGCGGGCGACCAGGCGCGTGGTGAGCGCGGCGTCGAACTGCTCCGAGGTCAACGAGTCGACGTCGGTCTCGGCCGCGGCGGTGAGCCGCTCGAGGTGCCGGCGCACCTCCTCGTCGAGTGACGGTCCGTCGGCGTCCACGTCCGGGACGGGGACGAGCGGACGACGGACGGGAAGCGTGCTTCCGGTGAACTGGGCGGAACCCCCTGCGGGCGCGCGCCAGCGATCGAACAGGCCCATGGCCATGCCTTTCCCTGCATCCCCGTTCCCCTGCGAACGAGGTTGGAGTTCAGGGTAGGTCCTCCGAGGTGGTCCGCGGGGCGAATCGCCGCAATCGGCCGAACGGTCACCGGAGGGTCCGCCGTCCGGCAGTCCGGGCTCTCGGCTCGTGGCCGACCCGGCGGTCCGTGCGGACGCGGACGCGGGGGAGGCGTGCGCGACCTGCGACAATCGAGGAGCCATGTCCGAACCCACCGCGCCCGCCCCCCGCCCCGTCCCCGGCCAGCTGACACTCGTCGCGCCGCGCCGGGGCAAGCCACCGCGCCACCTCGCCGACCTCACCGTCGAGGAGCGCCGCGAGGCCGCCGCCGCCCTCGGGCACCCCGCGTTCCGGGCCAACCAGCTGTCCACGCACTACTTCGACCGGCTCGTCGAGGACCCCGAGGACATGACGGACCTGCCGAAGGCGGTCCGCGACGACCTCGTCCGCGACCTGCTCCCGCCGCTCGTCACGCCGGTCCGCTCGATCAGCGCGGACGCCGGCGCCACCGTCAAGCAGGTGTGGCGGCTCTTCGACGGCGCCCTCGTCGAGTCGGTCGTCATGCGCTACCCGCACCGCGTCACCGTCTGCATCTCCAGCCAGGCCGGCTGCGGGATGAACTGCCCGTTCTGCGCCACCGGGCAGGAGGGGCTCACCCGCAACATGTCCGCCGCCGAGATCGTCGAGCAGGTCGTCGCCGCGGCCCGGATGCTGCGCCACGGCGGGCTGCCGGAGGTCGGCGGGGAGGTTTCCGGGGCCGGTCTCGGCGAGGAGGCCGACGGCCCCGACGCCGCGCCGGCGACGGGCCCGGCCCGGGTCAGCAACGTCGTCTTCATGGGGATGGGGGAGGCGCTCGCCAACTACAAGGCGGCGATCGGGGCCATCCGCCGGCTCACCGAGCCCGCCCCGTCCGGCTTGGGCATCTCGGCGCGGGGGATCACGATGTCGACGGTCGGGCTCGTCCCCGGCATCGACCGGCTCGCCACCGAGGGCGTGCCCGTGACCCTGGCGCTCTCCCTGCACGCACCCGACGACGAGCTGCGCGACGAGCTCGTGCCGATCAACACCCGGTACAAGGTCGACGAGGCGATCGACGCCGCGTACCGCTACTACGAGGTCACCGGGCGCCGGGTGAGCATCGAGTACGCCCTGATCCGCGACATCAACGACCAGGCGTGGCGTGCCGACCTGCTCGGCGAGAAGCTCGCGGCCCGCGGCCGCGGCTGGGTCCACGTCAACCCGATCCCGCTCAACCCGACGCCGGGCTCGAAGTGGACCGCGTCGCGCCGGGGCGTCGAGCAGCAGTTCGTCGAACGGCTGCGCGCGCACGGCATCCCCACGACGGTCCGCGACACCCGCGGCTCGGACATCGACGGGGCGTGCGGGCAGCTGGCGGCCTCGACCGCCTGACCCCCGGCTCCGCGGGACGACCACCTCCCGGGCCCGGCCTGACCTACGCTGCAGGGGTGCGACGCAGCCTGCTCGGTGCCGCCACGGTGCTCGCCGTGGCGCTCGCGGGGTGCGCCGGCGCCGACCGGCTGCCGGAGAACCTCCGGGGCAAGGACTCCCACGCCTCGCACGCGGCGGCCGCCGCCGCGGCCGCGACGAGCCCCGCCAGCACCCCCGCGAGGCCCAGCGTGCCGCTGCGCACGGGCGAGCGGTTCGTCGAGGTGCGCCTGCCCGCCGCCTACACCCCGTCGGCGCCGACCGGGAAGGGCACCGACGACTACCGCTGCTTCCTCGTCGACCCGCACCTCACGAGCGACCAGCTCGTGAGCGGGGTCGACATCCGGCCGGACAACGCGGCCCTCGTCCACCACGTCATCGTCTCGAAGGTCGCGCCCGGCGAGGTGGCCCGCGCCGAGGAGGTCGACGCCGCCGACCCCGGCGACGGGTGGACCTGCTTCGGCGGCAGCGGCATCCAGGCCCAGGGCGTCTCGCTCGACGACGCCGACTGGGTCGGTGCCTGGGCACCCGGCGGGGGAGAGCGGGTGATGGCCGACGACATCGGCATCCCGCTCGCCGCGGGCTCCCGGCTCGTCGTGCAGATGCACTACAACCTCCTCGCGGGCACCGGCTCCGACCGCAGCACGGTGCGGCTGCGCCTCTCCGACGCCGCGGAGAGCCCCAAGAGGGCCCTCGAGACGATGCTCCTGCCCGCACCGGTGGAGCTGCCCTGCCGGGAGAACCGGACGGCGGGCCTGTGCAGCCGGGTGGTCTCCGTCGCCGACACCGCCCAGCGGTTCGGGGAGAGCCCGGCCCGGGCCGACCTGCTGCACCTGCTCTGTGGCCCGGTCGACCCGGGGCCCGTCCAGAGCTGCACCCGCCCGGTCCGCGAGGCCGGGACGATCCGGGCGGTCTCGGGGCACATGCACCTGCTGGGCCGGGCGATCACCGTCGACGTCGACAAGGGCAGCGCGAGCGCCCAGCGGGTCCTCGACATCGCGAACTGGGACTTCGACGACCAGGGGAGCATCCCGCTCGCGACGCCGGTGGCCGTGGCTCCCGGGGACACCATCACGGTCACCTGCCGGCACGACCAGTCCCTGCGCGACCGGCTCCCGGCCTTCGCGGGCCAGCGCGAGCGCTACGTCGTCTGGGGTGAGGGCACCACCGACGAGATGTGCCTCGGGATCGTCCTGCTCACCCGGCCGTGAGCGGCCCGACAGGGCCCGTGGCGGGCCGGTGGCGGGTCGACGACGTGGCGCCGGCATCCTGACGGGCGCGAGACTGGGCGGGTGAGCCTTCAGGAGCTGCGGCGTCGCCGCGGGTGGAGCCAGGAGCAGCTGGCCGGTGCCAGCGGCGTCAGCGTGCGCACCGTCCAGCGGGTGGAGGGCGGAGCGCCGGCGGGGCTCGCGACGACCGCGGCCCTCGCCCGAGCCCTGGGCGTCGACCCGAGCGAGCTCGCCGCGGGGCCTGCCGACCCCGCTCCGGTCGCCGGCCCCGCCCCCGAGGTGACCTTCGCCGAGGCCCTGCGGCGCGGGCTCCGGGGATGGGCGGACTTCGACGGGCGGGCGAGCCGCTCGGAGTACTGGTTCGCGTTCGTGGGTGTCCTCGTCGTCGTGGGGGCGCTCGCGGCCCTCGACGAGCGCCTCGGGTCGGCGGCGCTCGTCCTGTGCCTCGTCCCGCTCGCGGCCGTCGGCAGCCGGCGGCTGCGGGACGCCGGCCAGAGCCCGTGGTGGCAGCTCCTGGCCCTGGCACCGGTCGGGGTCGTCGTCCCGCTGTTCCTCATGGCGATGCCCGGGCGCGACGACGAGGTGGACGGCGCGCCGGTCAGCGGGCGGTGAGCAGGGCGAGCGCGTCGGCGAGGTCGTCGACGAGGTGCACCTGGTGCGCCATCGCCCTCCCGGCGGCGAGGGCGGTCAGGGCCGGCCACACCGGCACGGTCTCGCTCCAGTGCCGGGTCCCGACGAGCACGAGCCGGGGGAGCGGCCGACCGTCGGACGGCTCTGCCTCGTAGTAGAGCCGCGTCGCGGCCTGGAACACCTCCTGGACGGTCCCGGCGGCGCCCTCGAGCACGACGACCCCCGCGGTGGAGCGGGCGAGCAGGCCGTCCTCGCGGATCGCGTTCGAGAAGTACTTCGCGATCCCGTCGCAGAACACGTTCGGCGGCTCGTGCCCGTAGAACCACGTCGGGATCCCGATGCTGCGGACACCCGCCCGCGCGTGGGTCACGAGGTCGTGCCGGACGTCGAGCGCCAGGGCCGCCCACTCCCGCACGTCCGGCCGGAAGGAGGGCACGGCGGCCAGCCGGGCGAGCGCGTCCGCCAGGGCCTCGCTGGAGGAGGCCAGGGCGCCGAGGTTGGCGGCCTCCATCGCCCCCGGGCCCCCACCGGTGGCGACGACGTGCCCGGTCCGGGCCAGGGCGTGCCCGAGGGCGGCCGCGCGCGCGAAGCCGGGGTCGGTGCGCTCCAGCGCGTGCCCGCCCATGATGCCGACGACGGGGGCGTCGCGCAGGGCGTCGGTGAGCGCGTCGCTCATCGAGTCGTCGTGGATCGCCCGGAGCAGCGTGACGAACGCGTCGTGCCCGACCGCGGCGTCGCGCGACCACCGATGGGCGAGGGCGTCGGGCGTCGCGGCGTACCCGACCTCCCGCAGCCCGTCGTAGAGCTCCTCGGGCGTGTACAGCGTGGCGCGGTACGGGTCGACGGGGGCCCGGGGGTCCGTGGGGAAGACGAGGGCGCCGTGCTCGCGCAGGTGGTGCTCGAGGTCGTCGGGGAGCCGGCCACCGAGGACGACGAGGCCCTCGACGTCGTCGCGCCCGAGGAGCCGCGCGGTGCGACCGCTGAGGTCCAGGTCCTGCAGCCGCAGGCCGCGCAGCGGCGTGCCGGCGTCGAGCGCCGCGTCGAGGGCGGCCAGGGTCTCGATCTCGCGCATCTCGCGAACCTACCGCTGGCGCGTCAGTGGCCGGTCAGCCGGCCGAGCAGCGCCCCGACCCGGCTGGGTCGGCCGGTGCGGTCCTCCTCGAGGTCGGCGAGCCGCGCGAGCTGCAGGCTGCCGTTGATGCCGAGCCACCGCAGCGGCTCGGGCTCCCACGAGGGGGAGCGGTGGCCCACCCACGGCAGCTCGGTGAGGGGTGTCGCGCGCCCCAGCACGAGGTCGGCCAGGGTGCGCCCGGCGAGGTTCGTCGCGGCCACGCCGTCGCCGACGTACCCGCCCGCGCGGCCGGTGCGGGTCGCGGGGTCCCAGGTCACCGAGGGGTGCCAGTCGCGGGGGATGCCCAGCGGCCCGCCCCACGCGTGCGTGAACCGGACGCCCTCGAGCGCCGGTAGGAGTGTCGTGAGGGTGCTGCGCAGCGACGCGAAGACGCGCTCCTCGTGGTCGAACTCGGGCCGGACGGTCGACCCGAGGTGGTACGGCGCCCCACGCCCCCCGAAGGCGATGCGGTCGTCGGGGGTCCGCTGGCCGTAGATCACCATGTGCCCGTGGTCGCCGAACACCTCCCGCCCGGCGAGGCCGACCTCGTCCCACTGGCGCGCCGAGAGCGGTGCGGTCGCCACCATGAGCGAGTACACCGGGACGACGGCCCGCTCGTGGCCCGGGAGGCGGGGCGTCCAGCCCTCCGTGGCCAGGACCACCGAGCCGGCCCCGACCCGACGTCCGTCGGCGAGCACGACGACGCCGTCCCCGGCGCGCCCGACCCGCACCCCCTCGACGATGCGCCCGCCGTGCCGGCGCACCGCGGCGGCGAGGCCGTCGGCGAGGTCGCGCGGCTGCACCCGGGCGCAGTGCGGGGTGTAGGTGGCGCCGCGAGCCCCGGCGGCGTGCAGGCGCTCGCGGGCCGCGTCGGCGTCGAGCCACACCGTGCCGTCGCCCCAGCCCGCCGCGTGCTCGGCCTCGGCCCGGGCCCGGCACTCCTGGGCCTCGGTGCGCGCCACGAGGAGGGCGCCGCCCTTGACGAACCCGCTGCCGAGGCCCTCCTCGGCCTCGACCCGGCCGACCTCGTCGACCGTGTCGCGGAGGGCGGCGAGGTGGGCCAGGGTCGCCGCGCGACCGGAGCGCGCGGCGAGGGTGTCCGCGGAGACCGGCCAGAGTGCCGAGACCCACCCACCGTTGCGGCCGCTCGCCCCGAAGCCCACGTGCTCGGCCTCGAGGACGAGCACGTCGAGGCCGGGGTGCTCACGCAGGAGGTAGTAGGCGGTCCACAGCCCGGTGAACCCGGCGCCGACGACCACCACGTCCGCCCGCAGCGGCAGGTCGGTGCCGTGGTCGGTGTCGGCAGCGGAGGACGCGGCGGCGCGGGTGTCCCACCACAGGGGGGTGGTCCCGGTGCCCTCGGTCATCCTCAGAGGTGGTTCTCGGCCTCGACGAGCACGCCCCGGAGCCGGCGCTCGATCTCGTCGAACTCGGCCGGGCCCATCGTGAGCGGCGGGGCCAGCTGGATGACCGGGTCGCCCCGGTCGTCGGCCCGGCAGTAGAGGCCGGCGTCGAAGAGGGCGCGCGAGAGGAAGCCGCGCAGCAGCCGCTCGGACTCGGCGTCGTCGAAGGTCTCGCGGGTCTGCTTGTCCTTGACGAGCTCGATCCCGTAGAAGTAGCCGGCCCCACGGACGTCACCGACGAGCGGCAGGTCGAGCAGCCGCTCCAGGGTGGCCCGGAACGTCGGGGCGTTCTCCTTGACGCGGTCGGTGAGCCCCTCGCGCTCGAAGATGTCGAGGTTGGCCATGGCCGCCGCGCACGACACCGGGTGCCCGCCCCACGTGTACCCGTGCGGGAACGCGGTCGTGCCGCTGCGGTAGGGCTCGAAGAGGCGCTCGCTCGCGATCATCAGGCCGAGGGGGGCGTAGCCGCTCGTGACGCCCTTCGCGGTCGTGATGATGTCGGGGACGTAGCCGAAGTCGTCGCAGGCGAACAGCGAGCCGATCCGACCGAACGCGCAGATCGTCTCGTCGGACACGAGGAGGACGTCGTACTCGTCGCAGATCTCGCGGACCCGCTCGAAGTACCCGGCCGGCGGGGGGAAGCAGCCGCCGGAGTTCTGGACCGGCTCGAGGAAGACCGCGGCGACGGAGTCGGGCCCCTCGAACTCGATGGCCTCCGCGATGCGGTCGGCGGCCCAGCGCCCGAACGCCTTCTCGTCCTCACGCAGGTGCTCGGGCGCGCGGTAGAGGTTGGTGTTGGGCACCTTGTGGCCGCCCGGGACGAGCGGCTCGAAGGGCACCTTGGCGTCGGGGATGCCGGTGATGGACAGCGCGCCCTGCGGGGTGCCGTGGTAGGCCACCGAGCGCGAGATGACCTTGTGCTTGGTCGGCTTGCCGGTGAGCTTGAAGTACTGCTTCGCGAGCTTCCACGCGGTCTCGACCGCCTCGCCTCCGCCGGTGGTGAAGAAGACCCGGTTGAGGTCGCCGGGGGCGGCCGCCGCGAGCCGCTCCGCGAGCTCGATCGCGCGCGGGTGCGCGTAGGACCAGAGGGGGAAGAACGCGAGCTCGGACGCCTGCTTCGCCATCGCCTCCGCGATCTCGGTGCGGCCGTGCCCGGCGTTGACCACGAACAGCCCCGCGAGGCCGTCGATGTACTCGTTGCCGCGGTCGTCCCAGATGCGCCAGCCCTCGCCCCGGGTGATGACGGGGACCGCCTGCCCGAGCCCACCCCGGTCGCGGTCCTCGAAGACCGAGTGCCGGGTGAAGTGCATCCACAGGTGGTCGCGCGCGGCGTCGGAGTAGCTCGACCCGCGCGGCGTGCGGCGCGTCGCGGCGTCGGCGTCGAGGTTCGGCTGGCTCGTCGTGGTCATCGGGTGCCCCAGTTGTAGTGCTGCTTGTTGAGCTTGAGGTAGACGAAGGTCTCGGTCGTGGTGACTCCCGGGAGCGTGCGGATCCGCTTCGTCAGGAGGTCGAGCAGGTGGTCGTCGTCCTCGCACACCACCTCGGCGAGGATGTCGAAGGACCCCGCCGTCGTGACGACGTAGTCGACCTCCGGCATGTCCGAGAGGGCCTGGCCCAGCTCGATGAGGCTGCCCGAGGCACGGATGCCGATCATCGCCTGCCGCCGGAAGCCCACCTGGAGCGGGTCGGTGACGGCGACGATCTGCATGACGTCGGCGTCGAGGAGACGCTGGACGCGCTGGCGCACGGCGGCCTCCGAGAGGCCGACGGCCTTGGCGATCGCCGCGTACGACTGCCGCCCGTCCTCCTGGAGGAGCTCGATGATCCGCTTCGCGACGTCGTCGAGGCGGATCTCCGGTGAGCGGTCGCGGGGCTGCCGAGAAGTCACCGGCCCATCGTGGCCGCTGGGGGCACCCCGCGCAAGTGTGCAGACACTGATTCCGCAACTCCGCGGGGGAAGGTTCGCTCGATTCGCTGTGAATCGTGGACGGACCCTAGTGATTTCGCGGTTGTAGGGACTACTGTGCCCGCACACGACGCCATCCGCCGCCACCGACCCCAGGGAGCCCCGACCGATGAGCAGTCCCCGAGCCCTGCGCAACTTCGTCGACGGAGCGCCCCGTGAGGCACTCACCGACGCCGCGAGCGATGTCGTCAACCCCTCGACCGGGCAGGTCGTCGCCTCCGCCCCGGTGAGCGGCGCCGAGGACGTCGACGCCGCCTACGCCGCGGCGTCCCGGGCCTTCGGCGAGTGGGGCCGCACGACCCCGAGCGAGCGCCAGCAGGCGCTGCTCAAGATCGCCGACGCCCTCGAGGCCCGCGCCGAGGAGATCATCCACCTCGAGTCGGAGAACACCGGCAAGATCCACGCGCTCACCGCGAGCGAGGAGATCCCGCCCATGGTCGACCAGCTGCGGTTCTTCGCCGGCGCGGCCCGGGTGCTCGAGGGGAAGGCGGCCGGCGAGTACCTGGCCGGCCACACCTCGTGGGTGCGCCGCGAGCCCATCGGCGTCGTCGGGCAGGTCACCCCGTGGAACTACCCGCTGCTCATGGCGGTCTGGAAGATCGCCCCGGCCCTCGCGGCCGGCAACACCGTGGTCCTCAAGCCGAGTGACACCACCCCGGAGTCCACCCTCCTGCTCGCCGAGATCGCCTCGGAGTTCCTCCCCGCGGGCACGCTCAACGTCGTCACCGGTGACCGCGAGACCGGCCGCCTGCTCGTCGAGCACCCGACGCCCTCGCTCGTCGCGATCACCGGCTCGGTGCGGGCCGGGGCGCAGGTCGCCGCCTCGGCCGCGCCGCAGGTCAAGCGGGTCCACCTCGAGCTCGGCGGCAAGGCGCCGGTCGTCGTCTTCGACGACGCCGACATCGAGGCCGCCGTCGAGGGCATCGCCATCGCCGGGTACTTCAACGCCGGTCAGGACTGCACCGCGGCCACCCGTGTCCTCGCGGCGCCCGGCATCCACGACGACTTCGTCGCCGCGCTCGCCGAGTACGCGAAGGGCTCGGCCCCGGTCGGGATGCCCGACGACGC
Organism: uncultured Actinomycetota bacterium; assembly: GCA_963709785.1. GTDB lineage: Bacteria > Actinomycetota > Actinomycetes > Actinomycetales > Dermatophilaceae > Phycicoccus. The sequence continues at coordinate 207,887 of CAVPXT010000012.1, forward strand.
CGACGCCCTCTTCGGCCCGGTGAACAACGCCGCCCAGCTCGCCCGGGTCTCCGGCTTCCTCGACCGGCTGCCGTCGCACGCGAGCGTCCCCGCGGGCGGCCACCGGGTCGCCGCGCTCGGTGACGGCTTCTTCCTCGAGCCCACCGTCGTCTCCGGGCTGCACCAGGACGACGAGGCGGTCCAGCAGGAGATCTTCGGCCCGGTCATCACCGTGCAGCGGTTCACCGACGAGGACGAGGCGGTCCGCTGGGCCAACGGCGTCGACTACGGCCTCGCCTCGTCGGTGTGGACCAAGGACTTCGGGCGCGCGATGCGGATGAGCAAGGCCCTCGACTTCGGCTGCGTCTGGATCAACACCCACATCCCGCTCGTCGCCGAGATGCCCCACGGCGGCTACAAGAAGTCCGGCTACGGCAAGGACCTGTCGATGTACGGCTTCGAGGACTACACCCGGATCAAGCACGTCATGGCGAACATCGAGAGCTGAGGACGCAGATGGCACCCCTTCGACGGCGGCCCCCCGCCGACCCCGCGGTCCGCGGGCTGGTCCGCGCCGCGCGGGCCTCCCAGCTGTCGCGCCGCTCCCTGCTCGGGACGGCGACGATCGGTGGGGCCGCCGCGGCCCTCGCGGCCTGCGCGCCCCCGACCCCGCCCGCGAGCGGTGCGGCGGCCCTGAAGCTGCCCACCGACGTCTCCGACACCGAGAAGATCGTCCGGTGGTCGAACTGGACGGCCTACCTCGACTACGACGAGGACACCAAGCAGTACCCGACCCTCCAGGCGTTCATCGAGGAGACGGGCATCCAGGCCACGTACTCGGAGGACATCGAGGACAACGACTCGTACTTCAACAAGATCGCCCCGCAGCTGCGGGCCGGCCAGGACGTCGGCGCCGACATCTTCGTCTTCACCGACTGGATGGCCAACCGGGTGATCCGCGACCAGCTGTGCCAGCCGCTCGAGATCATCCGCATGCCCAACGCGTCCAACCTGCTCGACAGCCTCAAGGACGTCAGCTTCGACCCCGGGCGCACGCACTCGCTCACGTGGCAGTCGGGCTTCGCCGGCATCGGGTACGACAGGTCGAAGGTCAGCAAGGAGCTGAAGACCCTCGACGACCTCTGGGTCCCCGAGCTCAAGGGCCGGATCGTCGTGCTCTCGGAGTTCCGCGACACCGTCGCCCTCGTCATGCAGAGCCAGGGCGTCGACATCACCTCCGGCTGGGGCAAGGCCGAGTTCGAGAAGGCCGTCGCGGTCATCGAGCAGAAGATGTCCGAGGGCTACATCCGCCGGATCAAGGGCAACAGCTACCTCGAGGACCTCAAGTCGGGCAACGCGATCGCGGGCATCGTGTGGAGCGGTGACCTGTTCGTCCTCCAGGCCGAGACCGGGAACGACAACTGGCAGTTCGTGATCCCCGAGTCCGGCGGCACCCTCTGGAGCGACAACATGATGGTGCCGATCACCTCGACCCACCGCCGCAACGCGATGACCCTCATGAACCACTACTACGACCCGGCGGTGGCCGCCGAGGTCGCCGCCTGGGTCAACTACGTGTGCCCGGTGCAGGGAGCCCAGGAGGAGCTCGCGAAGAGCGACCCGGAGCTCGCCGACAGCCCGTTCATCTTCCCGAGTGCGGACTACATCGCGGAGCACAACATCCAGGGCTTCCGGGCGCTCACGCCCGAGGAGGACCAGGAGTACAGCGCCCTCTGGCAGAAGGTGATGGGGAACTGATGGCACGCAACGGCAAGGGCTTCCGCGAGGCCACCGGCGACCTGCGCCTCGAGGCCGTCACCAAGTCCTTCGGCGACTTCGTCGCGGTCGACGACCTCGACCTCGTCGTCCCCCGGGGCTCGTTCTTCGCCCTGCTCGGCCCCTCCGGCTGCGGCAAGACGACCACCCTGCGGATGGTCGCCGGCCTCGAGCAGCCGACGTCCGGCCGGGTCCTCATCGGCGACACCGACCTCACGGGCAGCCGGCCCTTCGAGCGGCCCGTCAACACCGTCTTCCAGAGCTACGCGCTCTTCCCGCACCTCTCGATCCGCGACAACGTGGCGTTCGGCCCGAAGCGACGTGGACAGAAGGACGCGGCGGCCCTCGCCGAGGAGACCCTCAAGCTCGTCGAGGTCGACCACCTCGGGTCCCGCAAGCCGGCCCAGCTCTCCGGTGGGCAGCAGCAGCGCGTGGCGCTCGCCCGGGCCCTGGTCAACCGCCCGGAGGTGCTGCTGCTCGACGAGCCGCTCGGGGCCCTCGACCTCAAGCTGCGCCGACAGCTCCAGGTCGAGCTCAAGCGGATCCAGACCGAGGTCGGCCTCACCTTCATCCACGTCACCCACGACCAGGAGGAGGCCATGACGATGGCCGACACCGTCGCGGTGATGAACCACGGGCGGATCGAGCAGATGGGCCACCCGGCCGAGCTGTACGACCTGCCGCGCACGACGTTCGTCGCGAACTTCGTCGGCCGCTCCAACCTCGGCACCGGCGAGGTCGTCGACCGCGACGGCGAGCACGTGGTCGCCGAGATCCAGGGCACCAGGGTCAAGGTGCCCCTCGCCCGGGCCGGCGCCACGGAGGGGTCGGTGACCTTCGGGGTCCGGCCCGAGAAGGTGCGGGTCCTGCGCCAGGCCCCCGAGGGCGCCGGTGACGACGTCCGGGGGATCGTCCTCGACGTCTCGTTCACCGGCGTGGCGACGGAGTACCTCGTCCGGCTGCCGAGCGGCACCGTGTGGAGCTGCTACGAGCAGAACCTCGACGTCGACCCGGTCGACCTGCGGCCCGGTGACGACGTGTGGATCTCCTGGAACCCCGCGCACGCCTTCACCGTCCCGGTCGACGAGGCCGCGGCCAGGGCCGCCGCGGAGGCGACGGCGTGAGCGCCCTCGCCCACGTGGGCGGGACCAGCGGCACCACCGGGACCGGGCAGGACTCCACCCCCCAGGAGCGGCCGAGCCGCAGCTGGCTGCCGTACCTGCTGCTGCTCCCCGGCACCGTGTGGCTGCTCGTCTTCTTCGTCGTCCCGCTGACCCAGCTCTTCACGGTCAGCCTCCAGTCGCAGTTCCCCGGGTACCCCGGCTACTACTACCGGGACGTCAACTTCTCGAACTACGTCCGGGCGCTCACCGACTTCGCACCCCAGTTCGGCCGCTCCCTGCTGTTCGCCGGCCTCGCGACCTTCTTCGCCTTCTGCCTCGCCTACCCGCTCGCCTACGCGATGGCCTTCAAGGTCGGGCGGTGGCGCAACATCATGCTCATCGCGGTCATCGCCCCGTTCTTCACCTCCTTCATCCTCCGCACCGTGGCGTGGCGGCAGATCCTCGCCGACGAGGGCCCGGTCGCGAGCACGCTCAACGCCCTCCACCTGCTGCCCGGTGGGCACATCACCGAGACCTGGGCGGCCGTCGTCGCGGGCCTCACCTACAACTTCCTCCCCTTCATGGTGCTGCCGATCTACGCCTCCCTGGAGCGCGCGGACCACCGTGTCATCGAGGCCGGGGGAGACCTCTACGCCAGTGGGTTCACGACGTTCCGCACGGTCACCCTGCCGATGTCGATGCCGGGGGTGATCGCGGGGACCCTGCTCACCTTCATCCCCGCCGCGGGCGACTACGTCAACGCCGACCTGCTCGGTGCCGACAACACGAAGATGGTCGGCAACGTCATCGAGAGCCAGTTCTTCAAGGTCCTCGGCGGCTTCCCCGTGGCGGCCGCCCTCTCGTTCACCCTCATGGCGCTCATCCTCGCCATGGTCTTCCTGTACGTGCGTCGCTTCGGGACGGAGGAGCTCCTGTGATCCGCTGGGCCAGGGACCGGTTCGCGGTCATCGTCGCAGTCCTCGTCCTCCTCTACCTCTTCCTGCCGGTCGCCTACACGTTCGTCTTCTCGTTCAACAACTACCGGAAGTCGAACATCGTCTGGAACCCCCAGGGCAGCCCGACGCTCAAGCACTGGAAGGACCCGTGCGGCGCGCCCGGGGTCTGCGACAGCGCTCGGGGTCTCGCTGCGGATCGGGGTCCTCGCGACCGTCGTCGGCGACCGTCCTCGGCACGCTGCTCGCGTTCGCCCTGGTGCGGCACAAGTTCATCGGGCGCTCGACGAGCAACGTCCTCGTCTTCGTCCCGATGGCCACCCCCGAGATCGTCCTCGGGGCGAGCCTGCTGACGATCTTCGTCCAGGGGTTCTCCCGCTTCGGCCTCGGCCTCGGGTTCTGGACGATCACGATCGCCCACATCATGTTCTGCATCAGCTTCGTCGTCGTCACCGTCAAGGCGCGCCTGCAGAGCCTCGACCCACGCATCGAGGAGGCGGCCCAGGACCTCTACGCCGGCGCGGCGGCCACGTTCTGGCGGGTCACCTTCCCGCTCGTGCTGCCCGGCATCGTCGGCGCCGCCCTGCTGTCGTTCTCGCTCTCGTTCGACGACTTCATCATCACGAACTTCGTCTCCGGCAACGAGACGACGTTCCCGAAGTTCGTCTACGTGTCCTACCTGCGCGGAATCCCCGCCCAGGCCAACGTCATCGGGTTCTCGATGTTCGTCATCGCCCTGGCGCTGGTCATCCTCGGGCAGGTCATCGGCAACGCCCGCCGCTCCGGCAAGTGACCCCCGCTGCTCCCTCGTCCAGGAAGGTCTGACGTGCACGTCCTCATGATCGGTGCGGGAGGCGTCGGCGACGCCGCCGCCCGCATCGCGGCCGAACGCGACTTCTTCGACCGTTGGGTCGTCGCCGACCACGACCTCTCACGCGCCGAGCGCACGGTCGCCGCGGCCACCGCGCGCCGGGAGGGCGAGTCACGGTTCTCGGCGGCCCGGGTCGACGCCTCGGACGCGGCGGCGGTCGAGGCCCTCGCCCGCGAGGTCGGGGCGACCCACGTCCTCAACGCCGTCGACCCGCGCTTCGTCGTGTCGATCTTCGAGGGGACGCGGGCGGCCGGCGCCGACTACCTCGACATGGCGATGAGCCTGTCCCGGCGCCACCCCGACACCCCGTACGAGACGGTCGGGGTCAAGCTCGGCGACGAGCAGTTCGCGCAGGCGGGGGAGTGGGAGGCCGAGGGGCGGCTGGCGCTCGTCGGCATCGGGGTCGAGCCGGGCCTGTCCGACGTCTTCGCGCGCTACGCCGCGGACCACCTGTTCTCCGACATCGAGGAGCTCGGCACCCGCGACGGCGCCAACCTCGTGATCCGCGACGAGGACGGCACCGAGGTCTTCGCGCCCGGGTTCTCGATGTGGACGATCATCGAGGAGTGCCTCAACCCGCCCGTCGTGTGGGAGAAGGCCCGCGCCGCCGAGGCCGACGGCGGGTGGTTCACGCTGCCCCCGTTCAGCGAGCCCGAGGTCTTCGAGTTCCCGGAGGGCATCGGCCCGGTCGAGTGCGTCCACGTCGAGCACGAGGAGGTGCTCCTCATGCCGCGCTGGGTCGACGCCCAGCGGGTCACCTTCAAGTACGGGCTGGGCGAGGAGATGATCACCATCCTGCGGACCCTCCACACGCTCGGGCTCGACCGCACCGACCCGGTGAGCGTCAAGGGCGTCGAGGTGAGCCCGCGCGACGTCGTCGCCGCGGTGCTGCCCGACCCGCTGACCATCGGCCCCCGGATGGAGGGCAAGACGTGTGCCGGGCTGTGGGTCACCGGCACCGGGACGGACGGCCGGCCCCGGAGCACGTACCTCTACCACGTCGTCGACAACGCCGACACGATGCGCGAGTACGACAGCCAGTGCGTGGTGTGGCAGACCGCGATCAACCCCGTCATCGCCCTCGAGCTGCTCGCCGCCGGCACGTGGTCCGGGGCGGGCGTGCTCGGTCCCGAGGCCTTCGACGCCGTGCCCTTCCTCGACCTCCTCGCCGCGCCGAAGCCGGTGGGCTACGGCTCGCCCTGGGGCCTCGAGGACCGCTGACCCCCGTGCCCCGGCGGGCCCGCCCGCGGCCTACGCTCGATCCACGGCGCTCCGCGCGCCCACCGCACCATCCGGAGGAGACCCATGGCCATCACGCAGCAGGCACTCATCGACTCGGTCCCGACGCGGCTGCTCATCGGCGGCAGGTGGCGCGAGGCGAGCGGCGGTGCCCGGTTCGACGTCCACGACCCGGCCACCGGCGGGACGCTGACGACCTGTGCCGACGCCACCCCCGAGGACGGCCTCGCCGCCCTCGCCGCCGCCCACGAGGCCCAGGCGGGGTGGGCGGCCACCGCCCCCCGCGACCGGGCCGAGATCCTCCGCCGCGCGTTCGAGGCGGTCACCGCCCGCGCCGACGAGTTCGCGACGCTCATGACCCTCGAGATGGGCAAGACCGTCGCCGAGGCCCGGGGTGAGGTGACCTACGGGGCGGAGTTCTTCCGCTGGTTCTCCGAGGAGGCCGTCCGGGTCCACGGGCGCTACTCCGTGGCGCCGAACGGGGCGACCCGCCTGCTGACCATGGCCCAGCCGGTCGGCCCCACGCTCATGATCACGCCGTGGAACTTCCCGCTGGCGATGGGCACCCGCAAGATCGGGCCCGCCGTCGCGGCCGGCTGCACCATGGTCGTCAAGCCCGCGGCCGAGACGCCGCTGACGATGCTCCTGCTCGCCGAGGTCCTCCAGGAGGCGGGGCTGCCCGACGGGGTCCTCAACGTCGTCACGACGACGACCTCGGGGGCGGTCTGCGAGCCCGTGATCCGCGACCCGCGGCTGCGCAAGCTGACCTTCACCGGCTCGACGGCGGTGGGCAAGAAGCTCGTCGAGCAGTCCGCCGAGCAGCTGCTCCGGGTCTCGATGGAGCTCGGCGGCAACGCCCCGTTCGTCGTCTTCGAGGACGCCGACGTCGACGCCGCGGTCGAGGGCGCGATGCTCGCGAAGATGCGGAACATCGGCGAGGCCTGCACCGCGGCCAACCGCTTCTTCGTCCACGAGGACGTCGCCGACGAGTTCTCGAGCAAGCTCGCGGGCCGGATGGGCGCGCTGACGGTCGGCAAGGGCACGAAGAAGGGTGTCGATGTCGGGCCGCTCATCACCGAGAAGGCCCGTGCCGGCGTGCACGAGCTCGTCCAGGACGCCGTCGGGCGGGGCGCGACCGTGCTGACCGGCGGGGAGCCGATCGCCGGCCGCGGCCACTTCTACGCGCCGACCGTGCTCACCGACGTCGCCGAGGGCAGCCGCTGCCTCACCGAGGAGATCTTCGGCCCGGTCGCCCCGATCTGCACCTTCGCCACCGAGGCCGAGGCCGTCGAGCGGGCCAACTCCACGGAGTACGGGCTCGTCGGGTACGTCTTCACCCGCGACAACGCCCGGGTGCTCCGGGTGGCCGAGGCGCTGGAGTTCGGGATGGTCGGGGTCAACACCGGCATCGTGTCCAACCCGGCGGCCCCCTTCGGCGGGGTCAAGCAGTCCGGGTTCGGCCGCGAGGGTGGCTTCGAGGGCATCGAGGAGTACCTCGAGGTGAAGTACGTCGGCCTCGCGACCTGAGGCCGCCTCGTCCGTTGGGACAGGATCGCGGCGAACGCCGTGCGCCCGCTGTGGCGGGAGTGGTCCACTGTGGCCATGAGCCGGGCCCGACACTCCGAGCGGGCGGACCGTCACCGGTCCGTCCGTCACCTGCTGGACGACACCGACGAGGCGCTGCGCAAGGGGGCCCGGCCGGGTGCCGTCCTCTGGCCCACCGGCTTCGACCTCCTCGACTCGACGTTCGACGGCGGCCTGCGCTCGGGTGAGCTCGTCCTCCTCGGCGGGACCGAGGGGTCGGGCAAGACGACCTTCGCCCTGCAGGTCGTCCGCAACGCCGTCGCCGCCGGCCGGCACGCGGTCGTCTTCTCGTTCGAGCTGACCGCCGCCTCCCTCATCCAACGACTCCTCGGCCTCGAGGCGGCGGCCGCCGCCGAGGTCGCGGACGACCCGATGACCCCGGCCGCCGACGTGCGGTCCTTCCGCGCCCTCCTCGAGTCCGAGGACCCGGACCGACGTGGCCTGGGGGCCGCCCTCGGGCGGCTGCCCTACGGCCGCGACGCCCTGACCATGGTCGAGGGCTACTCGGACCGCCTGCACATCGTCGAGGCCAGCCGGCAGACGTCGATCACCCAGCTCGCCGCGACCGTGGCCTCCGTCGCCGACGAGGCCGGGGAGCCCCCCGTCGTGCTCGTCGACTACCTGCAGAAGGTGCCGAGCGGTCACGACGTCGAGGACGAGACCACGCGCGTCACCTTCGTGACCGAGACGCTCAAGGAGCTCGCGATGGAGCTCGAGTGCCCGGTCATCGCGATCACCGCGGCCGACCGCGAGGGTCTCGGTGCCGGCCACCGGATGCGCACCCGTGACCTGCGCGGCTCGAGCGCCCTCGCGTACGAGGCCGACATCGTGCTCATCCTCTCGAGCAAGGAGAACATCGTCGCCCGGGAGCACCTCACGTACGACCTCGGGGCGGTCAAGCTCTTCCGTCGCTGGGCGATCATCTCGGTCGAGAAGAACCGCTTCGGCGGCGGCTCCTTCGAGCTCGAGGTGCAGAAGGACTTCGAGCACGGACGGTTCGTGCCCCGGGCGCGGATGGTCTCCGAACGGCTCATCGAGGAGCGCGTCTTCACCTCCTGAGCCGGGGCGGGCTCCGGTCCCGGTCCGCCGTCCCCGACAATGGTCCGGTGACCCCGCGCACCGTCGCCGTCCTCGGCTCCACCGGCTCGATCGGCACCCAGGCCCTCGAGGTGGTCGCCGCCCACCCCGACCGGTTCCGCGTCGTCGCGCTGTCCGCCGGGGGCAACACCGCGCTGCTGGCGCAGCAGGCCGCGGCCACCCGCGCCCCGCTCGTCGCCGCGGCCCGCGGCGAGGCCGAGGAGCTGCGGGCGGCCGTCGCCGCGGCGACCGGCGACCGCGGGTACCGCCCCGAGGTGGTCGTCGGTGACGACGCCGCGACGGTCGCGGCGGCCTGCGGTGCCGACGTGGTGCTCAACGGCGTCACCGGCTCGATCGGCCTGCGCCCCACCCTGGCCGCCCTGGCTGCCGGGTCCACCCTCGCGCTCGCCAACAAGGAGTCGCTCATCGTCGGGGGCCCGCTGGTGCGGGCCGCGGCCGCGCCGGACCAGATCGTGCCGGTCGACTCCGAGCACAGTGCGATCGCCCAGAGCCTGCGCGGCGGCCGGGTCGAGGAGGTGCGACGCCTCGTCGTCACCGCGAGCGGGGGCCCGTTCCGCGGGCGCAGCCGGGCCGAGCTGGCGGACGTCACCCCGGAGCAGGCACTGGCTCACCCCAACTTCTCGATGGGCCGCGTCATCACGACGAACTCGGCCACGCTCGTCAACAAGGGGCTCGAGGTGATCGAGGCGCACCTGCTCTTCGACATCCCCTTCGACCGGATCGACGTCGTCGTCCACCCCCAGCAGCAGATCCACTCGATGGTCGAGTTCCACGACGGCTCCACCATCGCCCAGCTCGGCCCGCCGCGGATGCTCGTGCCGATCGCCCTCGGGCTGTCCTGGCCGGAGCGGCTCGAGGACGTCGACGTGCCGTGCGACTGGACCCGTGCCCAGTCGTGGGAGTTCCACCCCCTCGACGACGAGGCGTTCCCCGCCGTGCGGCTGGCGCGGCAGGTCGGGGAGGCCGGGGGCACGTACCCGGCCGTCTACAACGCGGCGAACGAGGTCTGCGTCGACGCCTTCCACGAGGGGCGGCTCGGGTTCACCGGGATCGTCGACACCGTCGCCCGGGTCGTCGACACCCACACCCGGGCCCCGGGGGACGCCTCGAGCGTCGAGGGCGTCCTCGCCGCCGACGCGTGGGCCCGCCGCGAGGCGGCGGCGCTCATCGACTGAGTGCCGGGGGCGAGCGCCCGCCCCCCGGATCCGGGGGCGGGCTGTCGGGTCGGCGACGTATCCTGCCGGGGTGAGCACCTTCGCGTTCGTCCTCGGCGTCCTCTTCATGGCCGTCGGGGTCGCCCTGTCCATCGCCTTGCACGAGGTGGGTCACCTCGTGCCGGCGAAGAGGTTCGGGGTGCGCGTCACGCAGTACATGGTCGGCTTCGGCCCCACCGTGTGGTCCCGGCACCGCGGGGAGACCGAGTACGGCGTCAAGGCGGTCCCGCTCGGTGGGTACATCCGGATGATCGGCATGTTCCCGCCCCGGCCCGGTGACCGCGAGGGCATGCTGCGGGCCTCGAGCACCGGCCGGTTCAGCCAGCTGATGGACGAGGCCCGGGCCGCGAGCCTCGAGGAGGTCCGCCCCGGCGACGAGGACCGCGTCTTCTACCGGCTGTCGGTGCCGAAGAAGGTCCTCGTGATGCTCGGCGGACCCCTGATGAACCTCCTCATCGGGGTCGTCCTGCTCACCGTCCTCGTGACCGTCCACGGCGTCCAGACCCTCCAGCCCGGCGCCGAGGTGGCGTCGGTGGCGCAGTGCGTCGTGCCGTCCACCGAGTACTCGGCGACCACCACGTGCGAGGGTCGCCCCGAGACCCCGGCGCTCGCCGCGGGCATCCAGCCCGGCGACCACCTCGTCTCGATCGCCGGCACGCCCATCGAGGACATCCGCGACGTCGGCCGGCTGGTCCGCCCCGAGACCGGCCGCTCCGTCCCGGTCGTCGTCGAGCGCGGCGGGGAGCAGCTGACCCTCTCGGTCACCCCGATCAGCAACACCGTGCCCGTCCTCGACGCCGACGGCAACGCGGTCACCCGGGCCGACGGGTCGGTCGAGACCACCGAGGCCGGCTTCCTCGGGGTGACCAGCCGCCAGCCCACGGCCTACGAGACCCAGCCGGTCACGGCCGTCCCGGGCATCGTGTGGACCTACACGAGCCAGACCGCCCAGGCGCTCGTGCGCATCCCCGAGCGGATGAGCGGCGTCTGGAGCGCGGCCTTCGGTGGCGGGCAGCGGGCGATCGACAGCCCGATGTCCGTCGTCGGCGTCGGCCGGGTCGCGGGGGACGTCGGCTCGGGCCGCTACGACGCGATCTTCGGTGACTCCGTCGGCGACAAGCTGTGGACCCTGCTCACCCTCCTCGCCGGCCTGAACATCATGCTCTTCGTCTTCAACCTCGTCCCGCTCCTGCCGCTCGACGGCGGCCACGTCGCCGGGGCGCTGTGGGAGGGCACCAAGCGGCAGTGGGCGAGGCTGCGCGGGCGTCCCGACCCCGGCTTCGTCGACGTCGCGAAGGCGCTGCCCGTCGCCTACTCGGTGGCGGTCGTCCTCATCGGCATGTCCGCCCTGCTCATCTACGCCGACCTCGTCAACCCGGTCAACCTCGGCGGCTGAGCCCGCACCGCACCCTCGGGCGGTGGCCCGGCCGTGCAGGGAACGCCCAGCCGCGCCCCGTAGGCTGGGGGCATGTCCGTCTCCCTCGGCATGCCCGCCGCGCCCCCGCCCGTCATCGCCCCCCGTCGTGCCAGCCGGAAGATCCGGGTCGGCAAGGTCGAGGTCGGCGGCGACGCCCCGGTCTCCGTGCAGTCGATGACCACGACGCCCACGACCGACGTCAACGCGACCCTCCAGCAGATCGCCGAGCTCACCGCGTCCGGCTGCGACATCGTCCGGGTGGCGTGCCCGACCCAGGACGACGCCGAGGCGCTGCCGGCCATCGCGCGCAAGAGCCAGATCCCGGTCATCGCCGACATCCACTTCCAGCCGAAGTACGTGTACGCCGCGATCGACGCCGGGTGCGCCGCCGTCCGCGTCAACCCGGGCAACATCCGGCAGTTCGACGACCAGGTGGGTGAGATCGCCCGGCGCGCGAAGGAGGCCGGCGTCTCGATCCGCATCGGCGTCAACGCGGGCTCCCTCGACAAGCGGATCCTCGAGAAGTACGGCAAGCCGACCGCCGAGGCGCTCGTGGAGTCGGCGGTGTGGGAGGCGAGCCTCTTCGAGGAGCACGACTTCCACGACTTCAAGATCTCGGTCAAGCACAACGACCCGGTCGTCATGGTCCGGGCCTACCAGATGCTCGCCGAGCGGGGCGACTGGCCGCTCCACCTCGGCGTCACCGAGGCCGGGCCCGCGTTCCAGGGCACCATCAAGTCCGCGACCGCCTTCGGCGCGCTGCTCAGCCAGGGCATCGGCGACACCATCCGCGTCTCCCTCTCGGCCCCGCCCGTCGAGGAGGTCAAGGTCGGCATCCAGATCCTCCAGAGCCTCAACCTGCGCCCCCGCAAGCTCGAGATCGTGTCCTGCCCGTCCTGCGGCCGGGCCCAGGTCGACGTCTACACGCTGGCCGACCAGGTCACCGCCGGCCTCGAGGGGATGACCGTCCCGCTGCGCGTCGCCGTCATGGGCTGCGTCGTCAACGGGCCGGGGGAGGCCCGCGAGGCCGACCTCGGCGTCGCCTCCGGGAACGGCAAGGGCCAGATCTTCGTCAAGGGCGAGGTCATCAAGACCGTGCCCGAGAGCCAGATCGTCGAGACCCTCATCGAGGAGGCCATGCGCATCGCCGAGGAGATGGGCGAGCCCGAGGACGAGGCCGCCGCGGGGACGCCGAGCGTCTCGGTCGGCTGATCCCGACCGGTCCGCAGCGCGGGTGGCCCTAGGCTGGGCACGTGCTCCGCACACGCTCCCCGGTCCGGCCGCTGTCGCTCGCCGACCGCGACGCCGCCCTCGAGCTGTGCGCCCGCGACCTGCCGCGGGGCGTCTTCGTCGCCGCGCGCATCCTCGAGGGTGCCCGGACGGGGTCGCTCGGGTCCGTCCTCGGCCACCGCGAGGACGGCCGGATGCAGTCGCTGTGCTGGGCCAGCGCCAACGTCGTGCCCGTCGGGACGACCCCCGCCGACCAGCCGCACTTCGCCGACCGGCTGCGGCGCTGGCGCGGCCGGTCCGCCTCCGTGTTCGGCCCCCGCGAGGAGGTCGAGGGCCTGTGGGCACACCTCGAGCCGCAGTGGGGCCGGCCCCGGGTGGTCCGCACGCACCAGCCGCTCCTCGTCGCGGACGTCCCGCCGTCGGCCCTCGGGGTCGCGCTCGATGACCGGGTGCGACCCGCGCGGCCGGACGAGGTCGACCTCGTCCTCCCGGCGGCCGAGCACATGTTCACGGCGGAGATCGGCTACCGGCCCTACAGCGGCTCCAGCCGCGGCTACCGGGCCTCACTCGCCGGTCTCATCTCCCGCGGGCACACGTACGTCGTCGTCGAGGACGGCGAGGTGGTCTTCAAGACCGACGTCGGAAGCCTCGCGCTCGGGTGCGCCCAGCTCCAGGGGGTCTGGGTCGCGCCGCGCCTGCGGGGCCGTGGCCTCGCGGTGCCGATGCTCGCCGCCGTGCTGGAGCAGGTGATGGCCGGGCCGGCCCCGGTGGTCTCCCTCTACGTCAACGACTTCAACACCGCGGCGCGGGCCACCTACGAGCACCTCGGCTTCCGTGAGGTCGGGGCGTTCTCCACGGTGCTCCTCTGATGTCCGGTGGTGGCTGAGGTGTCCCAGGTCGTCTGGACCCCCCTGGCCGAGGAGGACCTGCCCGCCCTGGGCGACCTCGCCCGGGCCTGCCTGCGCGCCGACGGCGGCCTGCCGCTCCTCGCGGAGCACCCGATGCTGCGGCGCCACTACCTCGACGGCGCCGGGATCGGCGGGCGCGACGAGACCGGTGACCTCGTCGCGGCGGCCGGGGTGCTCGTCGACGGCACCGGCCGGCGGACCGCCACCGGTCTCGTGCGACCGTCGGCCCGCCACCGCGGCCTCGGCCAGGAGCTGGCGGCCTGGTGCCGCGAGCGGTCCGGGGGCACCCTGCTGCGGGTGTCCGTCGAGACGACGTCGCCGGACACCGAGCACTTCCTCACCCACCTCGGGCTGGTCCGCACCTTCGCCGAGCACGTGATGCGCCACGACCTCCAGGACGTCCCGCGCGTACGCCGACCCGAGGGGCTGCGCGCGCGAGCCTGGGACGAGTCGACCGCGCCGCTCTTCCACGCCGCGTACCGGGCCTCCTTCGCGGAGCGCCCGGGCTTCCCCGACCCCCCGCTCGAGGAGTGGCTGGGCGAGGTCGCGGCCGACCCGGGGTTCCGCCCCGACCTCTCGCGGGTCGTCCTGGACGAGGCCGGCGACCACGTGGGGTTCGTCACCCTCACCGACGACTGGGTCGACCAGGTGGGGGTGGTGCCGGCGTGGCGGGGCCGCGGGCTCGGGGCCCACCTCGTCGCCCGCTCGCTCCGTGCCCTGCGCCGGGCCGGGTGCAGCGAGGCCTGGCTCGCCGTCAACGTCGACAACCCGGCCCACGAGCTGTACCTGCGGCTGGGCTTCGCGGACGCCGGCCTGCGCGCCCGGTACGAGCAGGTGGGGTAGGCGCGGTCCCGCCGGTAATACCCCATGGGGTATGGTGCCCGATGTGCTCTGGCTGACTCTCGTCCTCGCGATCGCGGTGGGTGTCGCCCTCGGGATGCTCGGTGGTGGCGGCTCCATCCTCGCCGTCCCCCTGCTCGTCTACGTCGCGGGGACCGCGCCCGCCGAGGCCATCGCGACCTCGCTGCTCGTCGTCGGCGTCACCAGCGTGGCCGCCCTCGCCCCCCACGCGCTCGCGGGGCGGATCGCCTGGCGCACCGGCCTCACCTTCGGGCTCGCCGCGATGGTCGGTGCCTACGTCGGCGGCCGGCTCTCCGGCCTCCTCCCGGGCTGGCTGCTGCTCGTGCTCTTCGCCGTGATGATGCTCGTGACCGCCGTCGCGATGATCCGCGGGCGCCGCGACGTCGGTGACCGCCCCCGGCCGCCGCTGTGGGCCTCACTGCTCCAGGGGGTCGGCGTCGGCCTCGTCACCGGCACGGTCGGGGCCGGGGGAGGGTTCCTCGTCGTCCCCGCGCTCGTGCTCCTCGGCGGCCTCCCGATGGCGGCCGCGGTCGGCACCTCGCTCCTCGTCATCGCCATGAACAGCGCCGCCGGGCTCGCCGGGCACCTGCACTCCGTGCAGCTCGACTGGCCGTTCGCCCTCGCCGTCACCGGCACCGCCGTCGTGGGCAGCGTCGCCGGGGGGCTGCTGGCCGGCCGGATCCCGCAGGAGCGGCTCCGCACCGTCTTCGGGTGGTTCGTCCTCGCGATGGGCGTCTTCGTCCTCGGGCAGAGCGTCCTCACCGCCTGAGCGCCGTCGGGAAACGGGTGGAGGCGGCCGGCCCCGCGGTCGTTATCCTTGCCGGGTTGCCCGCCCGACCCCCAGGAGCCTCCCCGTGGCCATGCGCATGTCGTCCCTGTTCCTGCGAACCCTTCGCGAGAACCCGGCGGACGCGGAGGTGCCGAGCCACCAGCTGCTCGTCCGGGCCGGCTACATCCGCCGGGTGAGCCCCGGCATCTACACCTGGCTGCCGCTCGGGCTGCGGGTGCTGCGGAACGTCGAGACGGTGGTCCGCGAGGAGATGGACGCCATCGGCTCCCAGGAGCTGCTCTTCCCCGCGCTCCTCCCGCGCGAGCCCTACGAGGCGTCCGGGCGCTGGGCCGAGTACGGCGACAACGTCTTCCGGCTGCAGGACCGCAAGGGAGCCGACTACCTCCTGGGCCCGACGCACGAGGAGATGTTCACCCTCACGGTCAAGGACCTGTACTCCTCGTACAAGGACCTGCCGCTGTCGATCTACCAGATCCAGACCAAGTACCGCGACGAGGCGCGTCCGCGGGCCGGCCTGCTGCGCGGCCGCGAGTTCGTCATGAAGGACAGCTACTCCTTCGACCTCGACGACGCCGGGCTCGACAAGAGCTACCAGCTGCACCGTGACGCCTACGTCCGGATCTTCGACCGGCTCGGGTTCCACTACGTCATCGTCGAGGCGATGGCCGGCGCGATGGGCGGCTCGCGGTCCGAGGAGTTCCTCGCGACGGCCGAGAACGGCGAGGACACCTACGTCCGCTGCGCCCACTGCGGCTACGCCGCCAACGTCGAGGCCGTCCGGGTGCCGGTCCCCGACCCCGTCGACGCCTCCGGCGTGCCCGCCGCCCACGTCGAGGACACCCCCGACACCCCGACCATCGACAGCCTCGTCGCGCACCTCGAGTCGGCGTTCCCGCGGTCGGACGGCCGCGCGTGGACCGCCGCCGACACCCTGAAGAACGTCATCGTCGTGCTCGTGCACCCCGACGGCACCCGCGAGCCGCTCGCCATCGGCCTGCCGGGCGACCGCGAGGTCGACGAGAAGCGGCTCGGGGCACAGGTCGAGCCCGCGACCGTGGAGGCGTTCGAGGAGAAGGACTTCGCCGCCCACCCCACGCTCGCCAAGGGCTACATCGGCCCCGGCGTGCTCGGCGCGGAGAAGGCGTCGGGCATCCGGTACCTCCTCGACCCGCGGGTGTCGGAGGGCACGGCCTGGGTCACCGGCGCCGACGCGTCCGGCCACCACGTGCTCGACCTCGTCGCCGGGCGGGACTTCACCGCCGACGGCACGATCGAGGCCGCCGAGGTCCGCGACGGCGACGCCTGCCCCTCGTGCGGTCATGGCCTGGAGTCGGCCCGCGGCATCGAGATGGGGCACATCTTCCAGCTCGGCACGAAGTACGCCGAGGCGCTCGACCTCAAGGTCCTCGACGAGAACGGCAAGCTCCGGACCGTGACGATGGGGTCCTACGGCGTGGGGGTCTCGCGCGCCGTGGCGTGCGTCGCCGAGGGCAACCACGACGAGCTCGGGCTCGTGTGGCCCCGTGCGCTCGCGCCCGCCGACGTGCACGTCGTCGCCACCGGCAAGGACGACGCGATCCTCACCCACGCCGAGGAGCTGACCCGGGCGCTCGAGGCCGCGGGGGTCTCGGTGCTGCTCGACGACCGCCGCCAGGCGAGCCCGGGCGTGAAGTTCAAGGACGCCGAGCTCATCGGCATCCCGACCATCGTCGTCGTCGGGCGCGGTCTCGCCGACGGGGTGCTCGAGCTCAAGGACCGCCGCTCGGGCGAGCGCCGCGAGATCGGCACCGGGGACGCCGTCGCCGAGGTGCTCCGCGAGATCGGCCGCGCGTGAGCCGGCCCGTCGAGGCCGTCGTCTTCGACTGGGGCGGCACCCTGACGCCCTGGCACGACGTCGACCTGCCCGAGCAGTGGCGCGTGTTCGCCCGCGAGGTGCACGGGGTGCCGGTCGACTCCCCGGAGGTCTCACGGGCCGACCTCGACGAGGCGCACCGGCTCGCCGACCGCATCCTCGCCGTCGAGGCCGATGCGTGGGGCCGGGGCCGCCAGGAGCACTCGTCGGCGTCGCTCGCCGAGATCCTCGACGCCGCCGGGGTCGACGCCGAGCACGACCGGCACCACCTCGCGCTCGCCGCGTACCGCCGGTTCTGGGAGCCGCACACCCTCACCGACCCGCAGGTCCTCCCGCTGTGGACCGGGTTGCGCGAGCGCGGGATCCGGGTCGGGGTCCTCTCCAACACGATCTGGAGCCGCGACTACCACCGCGAGATCTTCGCGCGCGACGGCGTCCTCGACCTCGTCGACGCCGACGTCTACTCGAGCGAGATCGACCACGTGAAGCCGCACCCCGAGGCGTTCCGGACGGTGTGCCGGGAGCTCGGGGTCGAGCCGGCGGCGGCGGTGTACGTCGGTGACCGGATGTTCGAGGACGTGCACGGTCCGCAGCAGGTCGGCATGCGCGCGATCTGGGTGCCCCACTCCGTGCTGCCCGAGAACCAGAAGGTCGAGGTGACCGCCGTCCCCGACGGGCACGCGCACGAGCTGCTCGACGTCCTCGCGATCGTCGACGGGTGGCTGGCCGAGGCCCGTGGCTGAGGTCTCGACCCACGTCCTCGTCCTCCTCGCGCTCGCGGGCTTCCTGGCCGGCTGGGTCGACGCGGTCGTCGGCGGGGGAGGGCTGGTGCAGCTGCCCGCGCTGCTCCTCGGGCTGCCGGGGGCGAGCCCGGCACAGGTGCTCGCGACGAACAAGTTCGGGTCGGTGTGGGGGACCGCGACGGCCTCGGTCACGTACTACCGACGGGTGCGACCGGACCTGCGCACCGCGCTCCCGATGGCTGCCGTGGCCTACGTCGGCGCGATCGGCGGGGCGCTCATCGGTCTGCACATCCCGAAGTCGGTGTTCAACCCCGTCATCCTCGTGATGCTGCTCGTCGTCGGCGCGTACACGCTGCTCAAGCCGTCGGTGGGGGAGCTGACCCGGCTGCGCTGGGCGGGGGCACGGCACACGACGGCGGCGGTGCTCACGGGGTTCGTCATCGGGGTCTACGACGGGGCGCTCGGGCCGGGGACCGGGTCGTTCCTCGTCTTCGCGCTCGTCGGGCTGCTCGGGTACGCCTTCCTCGAGGCCAGTGCGAAGGCGAAGATCACCAACCTCGCGACGAACCTCGGGGCGCTGACCGTGTTCGCACCCGGGGGTCACGTCATGTGGGCGGTCGGTGGCGTCATGGCGGTGACCAACCTGCTCGGTGGCTACGTCGGGGCGCGCACCGCCGTGGCGCGGGGGAGCCGCTTCATCCGGGTGGTCTTCATCGTCGTCGTCGCCGCCTTCGTCGTCCGCATCGGCGGGGACGTCCTCACCCTCTGGTGACCCCACCCCCTCCCGCCCACCCCCTCCCCGAACGTGTGTGAACACGCCGGGGAAACCCGGCGTGTTCACACACGTTCGCGGGCCTGTGGATGACGCCGAGGTCGAGGCGACGGTTCCGGGCACCCTGCGGGGATGAACCGAGGGATGCGACGGGCTGCCGAGGAGGCCTCCGAGGCGCACGGTGGTGTCCTGTCGCGGCGGCGCCTCACCCACCTCGGCATCGACCGGGACGCCGTGGCGCGCGAGGTCGACGCCGGGCGCTGGGCCGTCCACGGACGACTCACGGTGGCGGTCCACCGCGGACCGCTGCCACCGGAGGCCCTTCGCTGGCGGGCACTCTGGGAGGTGGGCCACCAGGTGGCGCTCCTCGACGGAGTGAGCAGCCTCGTCGTGGCCGGGCTCTCGGGCTTCGAGGAGCCCGTCGTCCACGTCTCGGTCACCCGCAACTCACGGTGTCCGAGCGTCGACGGCGTGCGGGTCCACCGGGTCCGGCGCCTACCGACCGATCCCTGCGACGTGGGATCGGTTCCGCGAACCGCTCCTGCGGTGGCGGCCGTGAGGGCAGCAGGGTGGGCCGTGAGCGACCGGCAGGCGGCCCTCCTCCTGGCCATGACGGTGCAGCAACGTCTGGCCACGGGCGCCCAGCTGCAGGCAGCCGTCCGGGTGGTCCGGAACCGCGGGCGCCGACCCTTCATCCGACAGGTGGTCCGCGACGTCGCCGCCGGGGCGGAGTCCCTCGGGGAGCTCGACTTCGCCGTCCTGTGCCGCCGGTACGGACTCCCGGAGCCGGTTCGGCAGGAGGTGCGACGCGGCGCCCGTGGGCGGGTCTACCTCGACGTGCGCTGGGCCGGTGCCCGACTCGTCGTCGAGATCGACGGTTCCGGACACCGTAGGGGCCTCGCCGTCACGGCCGACAACCTGCGGCAGAACGACGTGACACTCGACGGTGAACGCGTCCTGCGCTTCGACCTCCTGGCGCTGCGCCTCCACGAGGGCGAGGTGATGGCCCAGGTTCGTCGTGGGCTGGCGGGATGTGTGTGAACTCGCCGGGAATCCCCGGCGAGTTCACACACATCCCGGGGAGGGGGAGGGGGGAGGGTGTCAGGGGGTGGTGAGCCAGAGCGCGGCATAGGGGGGCAGGTGGACGTCGCCGTCGGGGCCCCAGGGCAGGGGCTCGCCGGTGATGGCGTCGTGGGCGTCGGCGAGGCCCAGCTCGTGGACCCGCCAGCCGGGCCAGACCCGCTCCTCCGGCGTGACGTTGTACACACCGGCGAGACGGCCGAGGGGGTGGTCGCGCAGTGTCACGAGCACCCCGGGGTCGTCGACCGGACCGATCGTCGTCTCGACCGAGGCGTGCAGGTGCGGCAGCCCGGCCCGGGCACGCACGAGCGAGACGAGGTCGCCGAAGACCCGCCCCGGCACGGTCGAGGCGTCGTGCCGCTGCTCGGCTCGCGCCCAGTCCAGCCGCGGGCGGTGCGCCCACCGGTTGTCGTCCGCGTGGCCGGGCTCCTCGGCCCAGTGGGGGTCGTTCGTCTGCCCCAGCTCGTCGCCGCTCCAGATGACCGGGATGCCGCCCCAGCCGAGGACGACGGCGTGGGCGAGGCGCAGCGCCGCGAGCGCGGTGTCGACCTCCTCCGGGGTCTCCGCGGCCTCGAGGCCGATGAGCGAGGCCGCCGTGCCGGACGTGCGCCGGTCGCCGGTCTCGGGGTTGAACTGGAAGACGAGCCCGCGGGCCGTCGACCCCCAGAAGTCGCCCGAGTACCAGTCGGCGAGGAACTGGCGGTGGCCGTACCCGGAGACCCCCACGGCTGCCGCGTCCTCGTCCATGATCGCCCAGCCGATGTCGTCGTGGCAGCGCAGGTAGGTGAGCCACGTGGCCGTGGCCGGCTTGTGCGGCAGCGACCCGAGGGCGTGCGCCGCGAGCCGGACGTCGCGCGCGGCGAGCATCGACCACACCTGCACCATGAGGCTGTTGTGGTAGGCGATGTCGCTGACCTTGCCGGTGTGCTCGCCCTCGCCGAGGTACGCGAGCAGCTTGCTCGGCGCGACGATCGCCTCGGCCTTGAACGCCACGGCCGGGCACGCGATCCGGGTCACCGCGCGCAGCACCCGGGTGATGGCGTGCACCTCGGGCTGGCCCTGGCAGTCGGTGCCGAGCCGCTTCCACATGAAGGCGATGGCGTCGAGGCGCAGCACGTCGACGCCGCGGTTCGCGAGGTCGAGGATGATCTGGGTGTACTCCGTGAGGACGTCGGGGTTGCCCCAGTTGACGTCCCACTGCCACGCGTTGAAGGTCGTCCAGACCCAGCCCCGCAGGTCGGGGTCCCACGTGAAGCTGCCCGGCGCGAAGTCGGGGAAGACCTCCGGCAGGGTCCGCTCGTAGGCGTCGGGGAGGCGGCGGTCGGCGAAGACGTGGAAGTAGGAGCGGTAGCGCAGGGTGCCCTCGCGGGCGCGGCGGGCCCACTCGTGCTCGCGCGCCACGTGGTTGAGGACGAGGTCGAGGACGAGGTTCATCCCGCGGTCGTGGAGGTCGTCGGCGAGGGCGGTGAGGTCCTCCATCGTCCCGAGGTCGGGACGCACCTCGCGGTAGTCGGCGACCGCGTAGCCGCCGTCGTTGTCGCCCTCGCGCGGCCGGAGCAGCGGCATGAGGTGCAGGTACTGCACGCCCAGCTCCTCGAGGTGGCCGAGGTGCTCTCCGACGCCGTGGAGGTCGTCCGCGAAGCGCTCCGTGTAGGCGGCGTACCCCACCATCGTCGGCTCCTGGAGCCAGTCGGGGCGCAGCATGCGGTCGAGGTCGCGCCGGTGCAGGCGGTCCGGGCGCCGGGCGTACGAGCGTGCCGCGAGGGTCACGAGCTCGGTGCCGGTGCGCTCTGCACGCTCCGGCCCGTACAGCGCGGCGAGGCCGGTGTGGAGGTCCGGCCACCACCGGTCGAGCCGGGCGCGCAGCATCTCGGCGCGGTCGAGGCTCCACCCCGAGGTGGGCAGGGGAGGGGGCGGGGGCACCGGTGCGCTCACGTCGGGCATTCTGTCGGAAGTGCGCAAGCGTTTCCACACCACCCGGGAACGGGCGTCCGGACTCACGGGGGACACCGACCCCGCTCACAGGTGGCGCATAGGGAGGGGGCCGAGAGTGGCCCCATGACGACGAGCACCGCCGCGCCCGACGAGGCGTGGGCGACCGGGCGGCCCCGGCGCCGCGCGCGCCGGGCCCTGGCGCCGGTGCCGCGGTGGTGGCGGGACGCGACGGGCGCGGCCGGGTGGGCCGTGCTCCTCGGTGTCGTGGCCCTCTGGGTCCGTGGCGGAGGGGTGCAGGACCTCGCGACCGCCGCGGGCTTCCTCACCTCGACCGGTCGGCTCACCGGCCTCGTGGCGTCGGCCCTGCTGCTGATCCAGGTGATCCTCATGGCGCGGGTGCCGTGGGTGGAGCAGGCCTGGGGGCAGGACGACCTCGCGCGCACGCACCGGCTCGTCGGCTTCACCTCCTTCACCCTCCTCATGGCGCACGTCGTCCTCATCACGCTCGGCTACGCGGCCGCCACGACGCTCGGCCTGTGGGGCACGACGTGGGACTTCGTCGTGAACTACCCGGGGATGCTGCTCGCGTTCGCGGGGACGGCGGCTCTCGTCATGGTCGTGGTCACCTCGGTCCGCCGTGCCCGGCGCCGGCTGCGGTACGAGTCGTGGCACCTCATCCACCTCTACGGCTACCTCGGGGCCGGGCTCGTCCTCCCGCACCAGCTGTGGACCGGCGCCGAGTTCCTGCGCTCCACGCCCGCCACCGTCTTCTGGTGGGGCCTGTGGGGCACGACCGCCGCGGCGGTGCTCGTCTTCCGCGTCGGCGTTCCGCTCCGGCGCTCCCTGCGTGCCCCCGTCCGGGTGCTCGAGGTCCGGTCCGAGGGGCCCGGCGTCACGACCGTGACGGTCGGCGGTGACGGCGTGCGGCACCTGCCCGTGCGGGCCGGGCAGTTCCTCCAGTGGCGCTTCCTCGACGGCCCGGGCTGGACCCGCGCCAACCCGTACTCGGTCTCCGCCGCCCCGGACGGCCGGACGCTGCGGTTCACCGCCGCCCACGTCGGGGACGGCTCCGCCCGGCTGGCGAGGCTCCGCCCGGGGACCCGGGTCCTCGTCGAGGGCCCCTACGGCCGGCTGCACGGCGGCATCCGGTCCCGTCGCAAGGTGCTCCTCATCGGCTCGGGCATCGGCATCACCCCGATGCGCGCCCTCCTCGAGGAGCTGCCGCAGGCGCCCGGCGACGTGACGGTCGTGCACCGCATCCGGTCCCGGCGCGAGGCCGTGCTCGCGGACGAGATGCGCGCCCTGGCCGCGGCCCGCGGCGCCCGGTACCTCCAGGTGGAGGGTCACCGCATCCGCGGCCGCGAGAGCTGGCTGCCGCGGCAGGCACGGCACCTGGGCGACGCCCAGGCGCTCCTCGAGATCGCCCCCGACCTTCCCGACCACGACGTCTACGTCTGCGGGAGCGACGGCTGGATGGACGCCGTCCGCTCCGCGGCCCTCGAGGCCGGCGCCGCCAAGGACGCCGTCCACCTCGAACGCTTCGCCTACTGACCCCAGAAGGACACCACCGATGCGACGGATCACGACCTGGCTGCTGAGCACGATCTCGGCGCTGGTCCTCCTCTTCAGCTACCACACGTCGACGGGCTCGGGCACCGGCACGAGCATCGTCGCGGCCGGGGACGTCAACGGCTCGTCGTCGGGGTCCGCCGGACCCGGGGGGTCCTCCGGGACGACGGGCTCGGGGTCCACCGGCTCGACCGACACCCCCTCGACCACCACCGACCCGGGGACCTCGGGCTCGAGCGACGCGCCCGCGGCGACCCCGGACCCCGCCCCGTCCGAGCCCGCCGCCCCGGCCGCGAGCAGCGGGACCTTCACCGGCGACGCCATCGAGACCCGTTTCGGCCCGGTCCAGGTCGAGATCACCGTCTCCGGTGGGCAGGTCACGAAGTCCGTGGTCACGCAGGTGCCGTGGAACGACCGCCGCGACCAGGAGATCAACTCCTACGCGGTGCCGATCCTCAACGACGAGGCCGTCCAGGCGCAGGGCGCGGGCATCGACATGGTCTCCGGCGCGACCTTCACCTCCGACGGCTACATCCAGTCCCTGCAGTCCGCGCTCGACCAGGCGAACCTGTGATCACCGCCGAGATCCCGGTGACACCGGCCGCCCCGCCGCAGCCCGTCCTCGCCCGGCGCGCCTGGGTCGAGCACGTCATGGGGACGGCCGTCAGCGTCCACGTCCGTGCCGTCGAGCCGACCCGGCCCGACGTCGAGGCCGCCGTCCGGCGGGTCTTCGGCCACCTCCACCGCGTCGACGAGGTGCTGTCGACGTGGCGCGCCGACAGCGACCTCCTGCGACTCCAGCACGGGGAGGTCGAGGACGTCCACGCCTGGGTCGCCGACGTCACCGAGCTCTCCCTCGAGGCGGAGGAGCGCACCGACGGACTCTTCCGGGCATGGCGCTCCCGGGGCCGGGGGCGGACCGTCTTCGACCCCACGGGCCTGGTCAAGGGCTGGGCGGTGGCGGCCGCCGCGGCCCACCTCGACGTCGTCGCGGAGGTCGCGTACAGCATCGGCGCAGGGGGGGATGTCGTCGTCGGTGCCGGTCCGGGGCCGTCCGCGGCGGCGCCCTCGTGGCGGATCGGTCTCGAGGACCCGTACGTCCCCGGTCGGGTCGCCGACGTCGTGACCCTCCGCCGGGGTGCGGTCGCGACCTCCGGCGCCGCGGCCCGTGGGGGGCACGTCGTCGACCCCCGGACCGGCCGTGCGGTGACCCGCCCCGGGTCCACCACCGTCGTCGGGCCCGACCTCACCTGGGCCGACGTGTGGGCGACCGCCGCCTGGGTCGACCCCCAGCGCGCCGCGACGCTGCTCGCGCAGCGCGACCCCGCCTACCGGCTCGTCGTGCTCTGACCCCGGCGCCCGCGGCGTCCCGGACCCCGGGATGTCCCAGCGGGGGCCTGTTCGGCGACGCCGCCCGCTGCTAGCCTCGGGACGTTCAGCCGGGTTTCAGCAGGGGAGCCCGGCGTGAGGACACCAGGCTGTGCCATGTCTCGATCACACGGCACCCGAGCGCTCGGCGGGACCCGTCCCGACCCGGGGGCGACGGTGGTGCGCTCCATTCCGGCACCGGGACACGGTCCGCCCGTCTGACCCGACGGGGACGCGCGCCGCGGCGCGCGGAACCGTTCGGCCCGTCGTCGCACCCTCGTGGTCGGCGTGACGGGTCGGCGGATGCCGGGACGGCGGTGGCTCGTGCACGGGTCGCCCCCCTCTGTGCCTCCCGGTGTCCGCGGGACCCGCCCCGCGGGAGGCCGCCGCCTCCCGCGGGGCGACTCCCGACGCAGGCGCCGCCGGTCAGGCCGGCGCGAGGGCCGCCCGCAGGGTGCCCGGGTCCGTCACGGGGGCGTCGCAGACGAAGCCCCGGCACACGTACGCCGCCGCCGACCCCGCGACGAGCGGACGCCCCGCGAGCAGCGGGACCCCCGGTGCGTCCGGGACGCCGCCGACGTGCACCAGCCCCGGGGAGGACGAGGCCCGGACCTCCGCGAGGAGGGCGGCCGCCGCGTCCCCGGAGCCGACGACCGCGACCTGGAGGGGTCCCGCGGCCAGTGCCTCGCCGACCGCCAGCGCCCACCCGGCGAAGCGGGGTTCCGCCCCGGCCACCGAGCCGCACGCGGCGAGCGCCTGCTCGGCGGCCTCGTGGTGGCGGGTCGAGCCGGTGAGGGCGGCGTACGTCAGCAGCGCCCCGGCGAGCGCCGAGGCCCCGGCGGGCTCGGCGTTGTCGCTGCGCCCCGCCGGCCGGGAGAAGAGGGCCGGGGCGTCGTGCGCGGTGTCGTGCACCGCCCCGCGCGCGTCGACGAACCGGGCGAGCGCGCGGTCGAGGACGTCGCCGCCGGCGGCCAGCCAGCGGGCCTCCCCGGTGGCCTGGTGCAGGGCGAGCAGCCCCTCGGCGAGGTCGCCGTGGTCGTCGAGGACCGCGGGGGCCGACGAGACCCGACCGCCGCGCGACGTCCGGTGCAGGACACCGTCGACGTCGTGGGTCACGAGGACGTGGTCCGCGGCCGCGGCCGCCGCGGCGACCAGGTCGGGCCGGTCCAGCAGCACCCCGGCGTCGGCCAGGGCGGCGACGGCGAGCCCGTTCCACGCCGTGACGACCTTGTCGTCGCGGGCCGGCTGGGGCCGTGACGCCCGCGCCGTGAGGAGCCGGCCGCGCACCTCGGCCCACCACGCGTCGTCGTCGGGGTCCTCGAGCAGGCGGAGGGTCGAGGTGCCCTCCTCGAAGCTCCCGGCGGTGGTCACCGAGAGCAGCCCCGCGGCGCGCGCACCGTCCTCGGGGCCGAGGACCTCGACGAGCTGGGCCGGGGTCCACGCGTAGGTGAGGCCCTCGTGCGAGTGCCCGTCGACGACCGTGTCGGCGTCGAGCGCGGAGGCGAACGCGCCCTCGGGCGTGCGCAGGTCGCGGACGAGGAAGTCGGCGGTCTCCGCAGCGACCCGTCGGGCGAGCGGGTCGCCCGTGGCCCGCCACAGGTGGGCGTACACCCGCAGCAGGAGCGCGTTGTCGTAGAGCATCTTCTCGAAGTGCGGCACCACCCAGCCGGCATCGACGGAGTAGCGCGCGAAGCCTCCCGCGAGCTGGTCGTACAGGCCGCCGCGGGCCATGGCCTCGCACGTCGAGCGGACCATCGCGAGGGCGTCCGGGGACCCGGTGCGCGCATGGTGGCGCAGCAGGAACTCCAGGACCATCGACGGCGGGAACTTCGGGGCGCCCCCGAAGCCGCCGCGCGCGTCGTCGTGCTCGGTGCGCAGCCGCGCGAGGGCCCGGTCGAGCACCTCGACCGGGACGGGGGCCGGCACCGGGGGACCGGTGACCTCGCGCAGCCGGGCCGCGACGTGGGCACCGGAGGCGAGGACCTGCTCGCGCTGGTCCCGCCACACGTCGGCCGCGTTGTCGAGCAGGCCCAGGAGCTGCTGGCGCGGGAGGTAGGTGCCGGCGAAGAAGGGGTCGCCGTCGGGAGTGAGCAGGCAGGTCATCGGCCACCCGCCGTGACCGGTCAGCGCCGTCGTCGCCGCCATGTAGACCGCGTCGACGTCGGGGCGCTCCTCGCGGTCCACCTTCACGGCGACGTAGCGCGCGTTGACGACCCGCGCCACACCTTCGTCCTCGAAGGACTCGTGCGCCATGACGTGGCACCAGTGGCACGCGGCGTACCCCACGCTCAGCAGGACGGGGACGTCGCGGCGGCGGGCCTCGGCGAAGGCCTCCTCACCCCACTCCCACCAGTCGACGGGGTTGTCGGCGTGCTGGAGGAGGTAGGGGGACAGGGAGTCCGCGAGCCGGTTCGCCATCGCTCCACCGTACGGCGCCCCCGCGGATGGCCGGCCCGCGCGCCCGCGGGCGGGGTCAGCCGTCGAGTGCCTTGTGCAGCGCGACGACCGTCGACAGGGCGTCGGCGCCCTCGACGACGCTCGTCCAGCTCACCTCGACCCCGGCACGCAGGAGCGTCCAGGCACGGGCCTCGTCCTCGTCGACGCCGGCCGCCTCGGCGACGACGGCGAGCCGGTTCCGCACCGACCAGCGCAGCGCGGCCCCGGTGCCCAGCTCGTCGGCCCGGTTGCGCAGCACCGGCCACAGGTCGAACCCGGGGTGCCCCGCCACCGGTTTCGGGTCGATGGCCGTCCATCCGCCCGACGGCGCCCGCAGGACGTTCTCGTAGTGCAGGTCGGTGTGGAGCAGCAGCTCGGGGACGACGCGGGTCAGCAGCTCGCGAGCCAGGCCGAGGGTGCGGGTGACGACCCGTCGGGGGACGGCCGGGCGGCGCTGCATCCGCTCGAGGTGGGGCGCGAGGTACGGCCCGATCCGGGGGACCTGCGGGGGAGCGGGGACGTGCAACCGGCGCAGCAGCCCTCCGACGACCGCGCAGGCCTCGTCGGCCCACATCCCGGTGAGGTCCTCGGTCTCGAGCCGCTCCAGGAGCAGCAGGCCCTCCGACGGCAGGGCGGCGACGAGGCGGACGGCGCCCTCGCCGGCCCACGTGCGCAGGGCGAGGTGCTCGTGCTCGCCCTCCGGGTGCGGCCAGGCGACCTTGAGCGCCAGCCGCTCCCCGCCACGCCGGACCGGGACGACGAGGGCGGTCCAGCCGGTACGCGCCGGACCGTCGACGACGAGGCCCCAGCGGGCCAGGGCGTCGTCGAGGAGTCGGGGGACGGTGGCCACCCAGGCGGCACCGGTCGGTCCGCCGTCGGCGGGGTAGCCCCGGACCCGCTCGACCCACGCGGCGGGCAGGGTGACGTCGTTCACGCGAGGCCCGGGAACGGCGCCAGGGGGACCCCCCAGCGGTGCGCCTCCACCTCGACCGCGCCGAGCCACCGGGTCGCCGCGGGGAGCCCGGCCGCCGCGTCCACGGTGAGCAGCGCGTCGAGCGAGGAGCCGAGCGTGCTGCGCAACGTCGTCAGCGTCTCGCGGAACAGGCGGTCCACGTCGGTGCCGGTCCGCACCGCGAAGGGCAGCGGCACGCCGAGGACCGGGGAGGGCGGGTCGCCGCCGGCCACGAGGTCGTTGCGCAGGGCACGCAGGGCGGCGAGGGTCGCCGCGGCCCGCTTCCGCCGGGCGCCGTCCGAGCGCGCCGTGCCGACCTCGGCGAGGTAGACCGCGGCGTCCGTGGCCGTCACGACGCCGTCGACGACCGCCCCGGTCGGAGCCGCCCCCGCGACCCGGGGCACGGTGCCGCCGAGCAGGGTGGCCGCCGCGAACCGCTGCGCGTGCAGCGCCGCGACCGAGACCCGCAGCGGCCCCGCGCACACCGAGAACCGGGCCGCGCCGGCGGCCGAGAGCGCTTCGGCGGACCCGAGCGCGGCCACGGTGACCGGTGCCGGGGACACCGTCGCACCCGGCGACGGGCCCGCGACCGGCTCGTCGAGGGCGTCCTCCGGGACCCCCTCCCGGAGCAGGGCGGTCCGGAGCACCGTGTGCTGCCGGGCGTGGAGCACCCGGAGGTCGCCGGCGACCCCGCCGGGCGCACGGGCGCACATCGCCGCGAGCCGGTCGCACTCGCGGGTCAGGGCGGTGAGCAGCTCCTCGCCCGCGACGGGCGTGCGAACGGGCACGAGGGGGACGCGAGGGGCGTCGTCCTCGAGGCGGATGCCGCAACCGGACAGCGGGGCGAGGACCACCGTCCCCACCCCGACGAGGAAGAGGCGCCGCCCGGGACGCCGGGGGTCCTGGTCCGGCACGGGCAGCATCATCCCACGGTGCGGGCGGTGCTCGGCGGGGCCTAGAGTAGGTCCCCCGGCACGCCCGGCACCCAGAACTGCACAGCGAGAGGAGAGCACCGACATGGCCACCGCGGAGCAGGTCCGACCCGTCCTCGAGCAGGGCCTCGACGGCAGCGGCCTCGTCCTCGAGGACGTCACCGTGACCCCGGCCGGCAAGCGCCGCGTGGTCCGCGTCCTCCTCGACCGTGACCTCGGTGACGTCGACACGGTCACCGAGCCCACCGAGCCCCTCTCCCTCGACGAGGTCGCCGACGCGACCCGTGCCGTCGGGGACGCCCTCGACGCCTCCGACGTGCTCGGGGAGCAGCCCTACACCCTCGAGGTCTCCTCACCCGGTGTCGGCCGCCCGCTGACGACCCCGCGGCACTTCCAGCGCAACGTCGGCCGGCTCCTGTCGCTCCACACCGCAGGCGAGGAGCTGACCGGGCGCCTCGTCGCCGCGGATCGCACGACCGCCACGGTCGAGCTCCCCGCGACGAAGACCACCGCCGCCCGCACCACCACCGTCCCGTACGCCGACGTCGACCGCGCCACCGTCCAGGTGGAGTTCGCGCGGCACGACGACCCGAAGGAGAGCTGACCCCCGTGGACATCGACCTCGCCGCCCTGCGCGCGCTCGAGCGGGAGCGTGGCATCTCCCTCGACGTCATCGTCCCGGCGATCGAGCAGGCCCTGCTGCTCGCCTACCAGCGCACCGACGGGCACTACCGCACCTCCCGCGCCGAGCTCGACCGCGCCTCGGGCCACGTCGTCATCTGGGCCCGCGAGGAGACCGAGGTCCCGGCGCCCGAGGGCGAGGTCGACGAGGAGGGCAACCCGCTCCGTCCCCGCCGCGAGCTCGGACCCGAGTTCGACGACACCCCGACCGGCTTCGGCCGGGTGGCCGCCGCGACGGCCCGCCAGGTCATCGTGCAGCGGATGCGTGACATCGAGGACGACGCGATCCTCGGCGACTTCAAGGGACGCGAGGGCGACATCGTCGCCGGCGTCGTGCAGCAGAGCCCGCACCCGGGCCACGTCACGGTCGACTTCGGCACCGTCGAGGGGATCCTCCCGGCCGCCGAGCAGGTCCCCGGCGAGTCCTACCAGCACGGTCAGCGGCTGCGCACCTTCGTCGTCTCGGTCAAGCGGGGGATGCGCGGTCCCCAGATCGGGCTGTCCCGCACCCACCCGAACCTCGTCCGCAAGCTCTTCGCCCTCGAGGTCCCCGAGATCGCCGACGGCAGCATCGAGATCGCGGCGCTGGCCCGCGAGGCCGGCCACCGCACGAAGATCGCGGTGCACACCACCGTGCCCGGACTCAACGCCAAGGGCGCCTGCATCGGCCCGATGGGCGGTCGGGTGCGGGCCGTCATGGCCGAGCTCCAGGGCGAGAAGATCGACATCGTCGACTACAGCAAGGACCCCGCGGAGTTCATCGCCCAGGCCCTGTCGCCGGCCCGGGTCTCCTCGGTCGAGGTGGTCGACCCCCAGCTGCGCTCGGCGCGCGTCATCGTGCCCGACTACCAGCTCTCTCTGGCCATCGGCCGGGAGGGCCAGAACGCCCGGCTCGCGGCCAAGCTGACCGGCTGGCGGATCGACATCCGGCCCGACACCGAGGCCGCCTCGACGACCTCGCCGGGTCCCCGCGACACGCCCGAGCCCGCCTAGGCGGTAGACTGGTGCGGACCGACCGGACTGGACTCCGGCCATCGGGCCCGCTGCGCACGTGCATCGGGTGCCGCGGGACGGATAGCCGGTCGGCACTCCTGCGAGTGGTACTCGGGCAGGGGGAGCACGGCCTCACGGTCGTCCCCGACCCCGAGCGCCGTCGTCCGGGGCGCGGCGCATGGCTGCACCCCGACGTCTCGTGTCTCGACCTCGCCGTGCGCCGCAAGGCGTTCGGGCGTGCGCTGCGCAGCAGCAGCGGCCCGGACACCACCCTGGTGGCCCGGTGGGTGGAGGGCCTCGCGCAGGGACAACCGTCAGAAGAGATCGAAGACCGGAAGCGGGTTTAACGCGATGAGCACCCGATGAGTACTCAGCGATGAGCACCCCCCAGCTGTAAGACGGTCCGCGCCGCCCCGGCACGGACCTGGACAGGAGAGATGTGTCTAAAGTCCGTGTGAGCGCACTCGCGAAGGAGCGAGGGGAGACCAGCAAGGTCGTCCTCGAGCGCCTGAACGCGATGGGCGAGTACGTCAAGAGCGCCAGCTCGACGATCGAGGCCCCGGTCGTCCGGCGCTACAACGAGAAGTTCCCGGCGTCCGCGCCGGCGGACACCGGTGGAGCGACCCCGAAGGCGCCCGCCAAGAAGGCCCCCGCGAAGCAGGCCGCCGCCCCGGCTCCGGCCGCTCCCGCGGCGCCCGCCGAGGCCCCCGCGCCCCAGGCGCCGGCCGCCCCTGCTGCCGAGGCCCCGGCGGCCCCGGCCGCCCCCGCCGCCGAGGCCCCCGCGGCCCCGGCTCCGCAGGCTCCTGCCCCGCAGGCGCCGGCTCCCCAGGCCCCCGCCGCGCAGGCCCCCGCGGCCCCGACGCCCGCTGCCCCCGCGCCGCAGGCACCGGCTCCGCAGGCTCCGGCTCCGCAGGCTCCGGCTCCGCAGGCACCGGCCCAGCCCGCTGCCCGCGAGGGTGGCGGCACCCCGGGCGGGCCGCGTCCGGCCCCGCGTCCCGCGGGTCCGCGTCCGGGCAACAACCCGTACGCCCCGAGCCAGGGGATGGGCCGCAGCCGCGGCGAGTCGCCGCCGCGCCCGGGCAACAACCCCTTCGCCCAGAGCCAGGGGATGCCGCGCCCGCAGAACCGTGCGGGGCAGCAGCGTCCCGGTGGCCAGGGTGGTCCGGGTGGTCCCGGTGGCACCCCGGGTGCCGCCGGCCCGCGTCCCGGTGGCGTGCGTCCGAGCCCGGGCATGATGCCCGACCGCAGCGCTGTCGCGCGCCCCGGTGACCGTCCCGCCCGTGGCGGTCGTCCCGGCGGTGCCGGTGCGGGTCGTCCCGGCGGCGGCGGTTTCGCCGGTCGCCCGGGTGGCCCCGGCGGCCGTGGTGGCCGTGGCAGCACCCAGGGTGCGTTCGGTCGCGGTGGCGGTCGTCCGCAGCGTGGGCGCAAGTCCCGCCGCGCGAAGCGCCAGGAGTTCGAGGAGATGCAGGCACCGTCGATCGGCGGCGTCTCGGTCCCCCGTGGCGACGGCTCGACCGTGGTCCAGGTCCGTCAGGGCGCGAGCCTCACGGACTTCGCCGACAAGATCAACGCGAACCCGGCATCGCTGGTCACCGTGCTGTTCCACCTCGGTGAGATGGCGACGGCCACGCAGAGCCTCGACGAGGACACCTTCCGCGTCCTCGGCTCCGAGCTCGGCTACGACATCCGCATGGTCTCCCCGGAGGAGGAGGAGCGCGAGCTCTACGACGCCTTCGACATCGACCTCGAGATCGGCGTCGACGCCGAGGACGAGGAGGACCTCGCGGCACGCCCGCCGGTCGTCACCGTCGTCGGTCACGTCGACCACGGCAAGACCCGCCTCCTCGACGCGATCCGCAACGAGGACGTCGCGGGCGGCGAGACCGGTGGCATCACCCAGCACATCGGTGCCTACCAGGTCCACCGTGAGCACGAGGGCGTCGACCGGCCGATCACCTTCATCGACACCCCGGGTCACGAGGCGTTCACCGCCATGCGTGCCCGTGGCGCGAAGGTCACCGACATCGCGATCCTCGTGGTGGCGGCCGACGACGGCGTCATGCCGCAGACCATCGAGGCGCTCAACCACATGCAGGCGGCGGACGTCCCGATCGTCGTCGCGGTGAACAAGGTCGACGTCGAGGGTGCCAACCCGCAGAAGGTCCGCCAGCAGCTCACCGAGTACAACCTCGTCGCCGAGGAGTACGGCGGCGAGACGATGTTCGTCGACGTCTCCGCGAAGCAGGGGCAGAACATCGACTCCCTGCTCGAGGCGGTCCTCCTCACGGCGGACGCGGCGCTGGACCTGCGGGCCAACCCCGACCGGGACGCCCGCGGTGTCGCGATCGAGGCCAACCTCGACAAGGGCCGCGGCGCCACGGCGACCGTGCTCATCCAGTCGGGCACGCTCCACGTCGGCGACGCGATCGTCACCGGGTCCGCCCACGGGCGCGTCCGGGCGATGCTCGACGAGCACGGCAACAACCTGCAGGAGGCCACCCCGTCGCGTCCGGTGCAGGTGCTCGGGCTCTCCTCGGTCCCGCGGGCCGGCGACACCTTCGTCGTCGCCCCCGACGACCGCACCGCCCGGCAGATCGCCGAGAAGCGCGAGGCGGCCGACCGTCAGGCCAGCCTGGCCAAGGCCCGCAAGCGCATCTCGCTCGAGGACCTCACCGAGGCCCTCGCCGCGGGCAAGGTCGACACCCTCAACCTCATCCTCAAGGGTGACGTGTCGGGTTCGGTCGAGGCGCTCGAGGACGCCCTGCTCCAGATCGACGTCGGCGACGAGGTCGACCTGCGGATCATCGACCGCGGTGTCGGTGCGATCACGCTGAACAACATCAACCTCGCGATGGCCTCCGACGCGGTCATCATCGGCTTCAACGTGCGGGCCGAGGGCCAGAACGCCGAGGTCGCCGAGCGCGAGGGCGTGGAGATCCGGTACTACTCGGTGATCTACCAGGCGATCGACGAGATCGAGCAGGCGCTCAAGGGCATGCTCAAGCCGGAGTACGAGGAGGTCGAGCTCGGCTCGGCGGAGATCCGCGAGATCTTCCGCTCGAGCAAGTTCGGCAACATCGCCGGCTCGATCGTCCGCAGCGGCGAGATCCGACGCAACACCAAGGCGCGCATCACGCGCAACGGGGTCGTCGTCGCCGAGAACGTCGAGGTGGCCGGTCTGCGCCGGTTCAAGGACGACGTCACCGAGGTCCGCGAGGGCTTCGAGTGCGGCATCAACCTCGGGTCGTACAACGACCTGCAGCTCGAGGACCTCATCACCACGTATGAGATGCGGGAGAAGCCGCGCGCCTGATGCGGTGACCCTCGCGGTCGAGTGAACAGGACACGCCGCGTGCCCCTCGGGGTGCGCGGCGTGTTCTGTTCACTCGACGGTCGGGCCGCGGGTCGGCGACCGGTCGGTCGGTCGGGCCGCGGGCTCAGGCGAGCATCGCCTCGCCGAGGATCTCCCCGGCGCGCGCCCCCGGCAGCACGGCGAACACCGCGGACCCGACGGGCACGGTCCAGAGGTTGAGCAGGTCCATCTCCGCGAGCCGCCGCTGGACCGGGACGAACTGCCGCACCGGGTCGGCCTGGTAGGCGACGAAGACCAGACCGGAGCGGGTCTGCCCGCCCGTCCCGTCGTCGTACGAGTACGGGCGCCGGAGGAACCGCTCGTGGGGTGCCGCCGCGTGAGCCCGGCGCAGATGGGCCGCGTCGTCGACGACGTGGAACCCCAGCGCGTCGGTGGCCTCGAGGTCGGCCGGGGTGTCGACCGAGCCGCCGGTGACCGGGGCGCCGGTGTCGAGGCGGCGCCCGATGGCGTTCTCCCGCGAGCCCCGGTCGACCCGGTCCCACGCGTCGAGCTGCATCCCGATGCGGCGGACCACCACGGAGGACCCGCCGCGCAGCCACGCGGGCCCCGCGTCGCCGACCCACAACAGGTCGGCGTCGATCCCGGCGACGTCCGGCTGCACCGTCCCGTCGACCTGGCCGAGGAGGTTGCGCATCGGGACACCCGGCCCCTCGAACGGCTCGCGGAACCCGCGTTGGACCCAGCGGACCGACGCGAGGTCGGCGACCGCCGTCACGAGGCGCCGCTGGGCGTGCGCCACCGTGGTCGGGCTCTCCGCGCAGAGCTGGAGCAGCAGGTCCCCGCCGCTCCACTCGTCCTGGAGCCGGTCGATCTCGGGAAAGGCCGGCAACGGCGCCAGCCACGCCGGGTGCTCGGCCCCGGCGAGCTCGACGACCCGTGGCCCGACACCCACGGTCACCGTCAGCGACGCGGGAACCGCCGCCAGCTCGGGCTCGAGGTCGGTGAGCGTCCCCCGTCCCGCGGTGAGCCGCTCGATGTCGTCGGTCCACACCGTGAGGAGCCGCCGGACGGCGTCACGGTCGGCGTCCTCGCGCAGGTCGAACGCCACGAACGAGGCGTGCGGCGGCGGGGCCTCGAGGATGCCCGCCTGCCGCTCGCCGCGGAACGCGCGGGCTCTGGCCCGGGCCCGCTCCAGGCGCCGGTCCGGCTCGGGGGTGCTGCGGTCCCGGGCCACCGCGGCGCCGGCGCCGGTGACGACACCGGCACCGGCGCCCGCGAGGCCGGAGAGGATCACGGTGCGCCGGCGGGGGCCCGCCGGCGCATCCTCGGGACGCGACGTCCCCCCGGTCACGAGCTCGTGGGGGAGGGGTCGTAGCTCTCCTCGGCCCCGGTGAAGGCCCGCACCGGCACGGTGAGCGTGACGTCCCCGGCCGAGGTCGTCAGGGTGACGGTCGTCTCCGACCCGGTCGGGAGGGCACCGGTGAGGCCGAGGAGCATCACGTGGTCGCCACCCGGCTGCAGCAGGTGGGTGCCACCCGCGGGAAGGACGAAGCCGCCCGGCTTCTGCTGCATCTGCATCGTCCCGGACGAGGTCTTGACGACCTCGTGGAGCTGGACCTCGTCGGCCGCGGGCGACGAGCCGCCGGTGATCGTCAGCTCGGAGTCCGTGGTGTTGCGCAGCGTGCCGAACATCGCGCTCATCGGCATGGACATGTCCATGGCGTCGTGGTCCATGCCGTCCATCCCGCTCGAGGACCCGCTCGGCATCGGTGCGGACGTCGAGGGTGAGGCCATCGGCATCTCGTCGACGGACTTGACCCAGCCGTCCTCGATGACGAGGGCGGCCGGGGCGGCGCTGCTTGCGCCTCCGGACGCCCCGGGGTCGGCGGTCTCGGTGCCGCAGCCGGCGACCCCGAGGGTGAGGGCGGCCAGCGCCGCGGTGAGGGCGACCCGACGGGTCGCGGACATGAGGTGGTGCATGGGGAGCTCCTGGGGGTACGAGGGCAGCGCGCCGCGCCGCCTGGGGGGTCGTGCGGAGGGGGAGGGCGAGCCGACCCGGGGGTGCGCACGGGTCGGCTCGGAGCCGACCCGGGGGATGTGACGAGCCGACTCAGGCGGGGACCACGGGTGGTGCCCGCCCCCCGACGGGCCGTGGGGCCCGACCGGCGGGACGGGGAGCGACGACGGCCACCGCGAAGCGCGGCACGAGGGGCCAGCGCAGGGTCGGCACGGGCCGGGGGAGCAGGGCGGACACGACGTGCCAGAGCGCGGCCTCCGCCCGGGCGAGGACGACCGAGAGGACGAGCGTCGCGGCGACGTGCGCGAGCAGCATCGGGGCGTCGAGGCTCGCCATCTCCGGCATCGCGGGTGCCGCGCCCGGCACGAGGGCCCCGGGGACACCCCCGTGGACGTGCAGCGCGGCCCCGCTGCCGTGGCCGGGGACCATCGTGCGCAGGACGAGGTGGACGACGACCTGGGCGCCGCCGAGCAGCGCCACGAGGGCGGGAGTGGTGAGCCGGCGGCCGGTCGCGACCCACACCGGGGGGCCGACGAGCAGGGCGAGGAACGCCAGGGCGACGACGCCGGGTGCCCGGCCGCCTCCCACCTCGTGGGCGGCGGTGGAGATCCCGAGGACGGCGAGCAGCGCGACGGCGGCGCGCGCGGCGCGCACCAGCCCGACCCCTGCCGTCGTCATGGCGACGAGGGTACCCGCCGGGTGCCGCGGCCGTCGCGGGTTCGGGTCACTAGGGTGGTGGGGCCCCGGCGTCCGGGGCGCCCCCGTCCCGCCGAGCAGAGGAGGAGCCGTGGCCGACGAAGCACGGGCCCGCAAGGTCGCCGACCGCATCAAGACGCTCACCGCCGCGAACCTCGAGTCGATCGTCAAGGACCCCGACCTCGGGTTCGTCACGGTCACCGACGTCCGGGTCACCGGCGACCTCCAGCACGCCTCGCTCTTCTACACCGTCTTCGGCGACGAGCTGCAACGAGCCCGGACCGCGAAGCTCCTCGAGGCGAACAAGGGCCGGCTGCGCTCGTTCGTCGGCAAGCAGCTCGGCATCCGGCTCACGCCCAGCCTGGAGTTCATCGCCGACGCGATCCCCGAGACCGCCGCCCACCTCGAGGACCTGCTCCGGCAGGCCAAGGAGCGCGACGCCGAGGTGGCGCGCGCCGCCGCGGAGGCGCGGCCCGCCGGCGAGGCCGACCCCTACCGCAAGGAGCGGGTCGAGGACGCGCCGGGCTCCGGTGCAGAGGACCCGGGTGCCGGCGACCGCTGAGCCGACCGCGGACGGCCTCCTCGTCGTCGACAAGCCGGCCGACTGGACCAGCCACGACGTCGTCGCCCGCGCCCGGCGGCTCTGCGCGACCCGCAAGGTCGGGCACGCCGGCACCCTCGACCCGATGGCCACGGGTGTCCTCGTGCTCGGCGTCGGACGGGCCACCCGGCTGCTGACCTTCCTCGTCGGGGCGGACAAGGACTACACGGCGACGGTGCGGATCGGGCAGGGCACCGTCACCGACGACGCCGAGGGTGAGGTGGTCTCCGCCCCGGGGGCCGCTGACCTCGACCGGGCCGCCGTCGAGGCGGCGGTGCTCCGGTCCACCGGCGACATCGAGCAGGTCCCGAGCGCCGTCAGCGCCATCAAGGTCGACGGGCGGCGCGCCTACCACCGGGTGCGCGAGGGCGAGGACGTCCGGCTCGCCGCCCGCCCCGTCACCGTCGCGCGGTTCGACGTCCTCGACGCACGGTCGGCCGAGGTCGACGGCACCCCGGTGCTCGACGTCGACGTCGAGCTCACGGTCTCCTCCGGCACGTACGTCCGGGCGCTCGCGCGCGACCTCGGGGCCGCGCTCGGCAGCGCGGCGCACCTCACCGCGCTCCGGCGCACGCGGGTCGGCGGCTTCACGCTCGAGGGGGCCCACCGCCTCGCGGACCTGGAGGCGCGCCAGGGCGACCCCATGCCGACCCTGCCCCTCGCCGAGGCGGCCCGCGCGGCGTTCCCGGCCCGGTCGCTGGACGCCGGCGAGGCCCGGGCCGTCGGCTACGGGCAGCGCATCCCCTCCGCCGTCCCGGGTCGCCACGGCCCGGTCGCCGCCTTCGCCCCGGACGGCACACTCGTCGCCGTCCTCGACGAGGAGTCGGCCACCGCGCGGTCCCTCGTCGTGTTCGCCCCCGCGAGTTCGTAGAGTGGTCCCCGTGCACCGATGGTCCGACCCTGCCCGGACGCCCGAGGCCCTGCGCCCCTGCGTCCTCACCCTCGGCAACTTCGACGGCGTCCACCGCGGCCACAAGGCCGTGCTCGGCGCACTCGTCGAGGCCGGCGCCCGGCTCGGCCTGCCGTCGGTCGCCATCACCTTCGACCCCCACCCGGTCGCCGTGCTCCACCCGGAGCGCGCGCCCGAGCTCATCGCCCCCGCCCGGGTGCGGGACGACCTCATCGCCGAGTCGGGTGTCGACGGTCTGCTCGTCCTCGACTTCACCACCGAGTTCGCGCAGCAGACCCCGGAGGACTTCGTCCGCTCCGTGTTCGTCCGGGGCCTGGACGCCCGCTGCGTCGTCGTCGGGATGGACACGCGCTTCGGCTACCGCAACTCCGGCGACGTCGGCACCCTCGTCGACCTCGGCGAGCAGTTCGGCTTCGAGGTCATCGCCCTCGACGACGTCGGCGACGGCGAGCGCTACTCCTCGACCGTCGTGCGCCGCGAGCTGCGGGCCGGCGCGGTGGCCGAGGCGGCGCGCATCCTGGGCCGCCCCCACCGGGTCGTCGGCACCGTGGTCCACGGCAACCACCGCGGGCGGGGGCTCGGCTACCCCACCGCCAACCTCGCGCCCGACTCCCTCGGGCTGGTCCCGAAGGAGGGTGTGTACGCCGGCTGGCTCACCCGCCTCGACCTCGAGGCCGAGGCCGCGGAGCGCACGATGCCGGCCGCCGTGAGCGTCGGCACGAACCCCACCTTCGCCACCGAGGACCGCCGCACCGTCGAGGCGTACGTCCTCGACCGCGACGACCTCGACCTCTACGACGAGACCGTCATGGTCGAGTTCGTCGAGCACATCCGGCCGACGCTGCGCTTCGAGTCGGTCGAGGAGCTCCAGGACGCGATGGCGGGGGACGTCGAGCGGTGCCGCGAGCTGCTGGCCAAGATCGTTCCCGCCTGAGCGGCTGGGCCCGGCACGACGTCGGGCTCTTCGTCGCGGCGGGTGGCGCCTCCGTCGTCGGCGCGCTGCTCGTCTGGTCGGCGACCGTGCGGACGGCCGGGTCGGCCTACCTCGTCCGGCACCTCCTGACGGCGGCGGTCGGCCTCGGCGTCGCCGTGCTCGTGAGCCGGGCCGGCCGCGGCCGCGTGCGAGGGGCCGCGCCGTGGGCCTGGGTCGCGGCGGTCCTCCTCCTGCTCCTGGTCCCCACGCCGCTCGGCGCGACGGTCAACGGCTCCCGGTCGTGGATCCCGCTCGTGGCGGGCTTCACGCTGCAACCTGCGGAGCTCGCGAAGGTCGGGGTGGTCCTCGCCCTCGCGGCCCTGCTCGCGGGGCGCCTCGACCGCGGCGCCGACCCGGGAGGCCGGGAGGTGCTGCTCGCCGGGGTCCTCGTCGGCGTCCCGACCCTCCTCGTCGTCCTCCAGCCCGACCTCGGCACCGCGCTCGTGCTCGCGGCCACCGGCGCGGTGGTCGTCGTGGTCGGTGGCGCCCCGCGGCGCTGGGTGGCGCTCGCGGCCGCCCTGGCGGCCACCGTGGTCGTGCTCTCGCTCACCACACCCCTGCTCAGCGACTACCAGCGGGCCCGGCTCGCCTCGTTCGCGGACCCCTCGGCCGACCCGCAGGGCGCCGGCTACCAGATCCGGCAGGTGCGTCTGGCCATCGGCGGTGGCGGCCTGTGGGGGCAGGGGTTCATGTCCGGGCCGCGAACCCAGGGCGGCTTCGTGCCGTTCCAGCTCAACGACTTCGTCTTCTCGGTCGCGGGGGAGGAGCTCGGGTTCGCGGGCGCCGCGGGGCTGCTCGTGCTCCTCGCGGTCGTCGTCGTCCGGGTGCTCGTCGTCGCCGCCCGGGCCGAGGACGCGTTCGGGCGGCTCGTCGGGGTCGGGGTGGCGACCTGGCTGGCGGTCCAGGTGGTCCAGAACGTGGGGATGAACCTCGGCCTCCTGCCCGTCACCGGGCTGCCGCTGCCGTTCGTCTCCTACGGCGGGTCCTCGATGCTCGTCTCCTGGCTCGCGGTGGGTCTCGTGGACGCCGCGCACACCCGGCCGCGCGGCGGCTGACCCGATCGTGACCCGCCCGACACCGGATCCATTCCCCTGCGGCACCCCACTGTGACAGGATCTGCCCACCACGCCACCGATGCCGAGGACGTTGAACCATGCACCGGGTGACCCCGCAGATCAACACGCCAGCCGACGAGCCCGTCGACCACACCGTCCTCGAACAGCGGGCGCAGAGCGTCGCCCACCTGTTCCGGGACCGCGTCGCCGCCTCCGCCGACCGTCCCGCCTTCCTCCACG
Organism: uncultured Actinomycetota bacterium; assembly: GCA_963709785.1. Lineage (GTDB taxonomy): Bacteria > Actinomycetota > Actinomycetes > Actinomycetales > Dermatophilaceae > Phycicoccus. The sequence continues at coordinate 248,028 of CAVPXT010000012.1, forward strand.
CCGTGGTGTCCGACGCCGGCGACGAGTGGGTCACCGTCACCTGGCGGGAGCTCGACGAGGTCGTCCGCGAGCTCGCGGCAGGCCTCGTCGCCCTCGGGGTCGACCCCGAGGAGCGGGTCGCCATCGCCTCGGGGACCCGCTACGAGTGGGCGCTCGCCGACCTCGCGACGATGCTTGCGGGGGCCGCCACGACGACGATCTACCCCACGACGATCGCCGACGACGTCGCGTTCATCCTCTCCGACTCGGGCGCTCGCGTCGTCTTCGCCGAGAACGCCGAGCAGCTCGAGAAGGTCCGGTCGGTCCGTGACCGGGTCCCGGCCGTGGGTCGGGTCATCCTCATGGAGGGCACCCCGGACTCCGACGACTGGACGCTCACCTTCGAGCAGCTGCGGATGCTCGGGCGCGAGTACCTCCAGGGCGACCCCGGCGCGGTCGACGCCCGGATCGACACCATCGCCTCCGACCAGCTCGCGACGATCATCTACACCTCCGGCACGACCGGGCGCCCCAAGGGCGTGCGCCTGCTCCACAGCGCGTGGACCTTCGAGGGCGCGGCGACGGATGCCATCAACATCCTCAGCGAGGACGACGTCCAGTACCTGTGGCTGCCGCTCGCGCACGTCTTCGGGAAGAACCTGCTCACCCTGCCGCTGCAGATCGGCTTCGCCACCGCGATCGACGGCCGGATCGACAAGATCGTCGACAACCTCGCGGTCGTCAAGCCGACCTTCATGGGCGCGGCGCCCCGCATCTTCGAGAAGGCCTACGCCCGGATCCAGATGATGATGGAGGCCGAGGGCGGCCTCAAGGCCAAGCTGTTCACGGCCGCGAGCGCGACGGGCCGCGAGGTGAGCATCCTGCGCGAGCAGGGCAAGGCCCCCTCCGGGATGCTCGCCCGCAAGCACGCCGTCCTCGACAAGCTCGTCGCGTCGAAGATCCGGGAGCGGTTCGGCGGCAACATCCGCTTCTTCATCTCCGGCTCGGCGGCCCTCAACCAGGACGTCGCCCGGTGGTTCGACTCGATGGGGATGCTCATCGCCGAGGGCTACGGCATGACCGAGACGAGCGCGGCGTCCTTCGTCAACCGCACGAAGGCCTACCGGTACGGCTCGGTGGGCTGGCCGCTGCCCGGCATCGAGGTGCGGATCGCCGCGGACGGTGAGGTGCTGCTGCGGGGCCCGGGCAACATGCAGGGCTACCACAACAACCCCGACGCCACGGCAGAGACGATCGACGCCGAGGGGTGGCTGCACACCGGCGACATCGGCGAGCTCGACGAGCGCGGCTTCCTGAAGATCACCGACCGCAAGAAGGACCTCTTCAAGACGAGCAACGGCAAGTACGTCGCACCCTCGATCATCGAGGCGATGTTCAAGGGGCTGTGCCCGTACGCGAGCCAGCTCGTCGTGCACGGGGCCGACCGCAACTTCGTCTCCGCGCTCATCACGCTCGACCCCGACGCCATCGCCGGGTGGGCGGCCCAGCACGGGATGGAGGGCCGCTCCTACAGCGAGATCGTCTCCTCGGACGCCTGCCGGCAGATGGTGCAGGGGTACGTCGACGAGCTCAACGCCGGGCTCAACCGGTGGGAGACCATCAAGAAGTTCACCATCCTCGAGCAGGACCTGAGCGTCGAGGACGGCGAGCTGACGCCGAGCCTCAAGCTCAAGCGCAAGGTCGTCTCGGAGAAGTACAAGGACGTCCTGGACGCCCACTACTCGGGCTGACCGGCCCCGGATCGAGGACGTCGGCGAGCGAGGCCGGGACGCCGGTCAGGGGGCGATGAGCGGCACGAAGCGGTAGGACCCGTGCTCGCTGACCGTGAGGTCGCCGGGTGCCGCGCCCCGGATGACGCGCGTCATCACCCCCCGGACGGGACAGACGAGCACACCCCCCGGCCCGAGCTGGGCGACGAGGTCGGCCGGGAGCCGGTCGGCCATCGCGGAGACGAGCACCCGGTCGAAGGGCGCCTCCTGCGGGGCGCCGAGGACGGTGGTGTCGGCGGCGCGGACCCGCGCCCACGGCACGCCGGCCGCGGCGACGTTCTCCGCGCCGAACACCACGAGCTCCGGGACGCGCTCGACGCCGAGCACGGAGCCGCCCGGACCGACGAGCTCGGCGAGCAGGGCGGTGCTCCACCCGCTGCCGGACCCGACGTCGAGGATGCGCTGGCCGGGGCGCACGTCGAGCAGCTCGAGCATGGCCCGGACGGTGCGGGGCTGGCTGTTGGTCTGGCCGGCCCCGATGTCGACCGGTCCGTCGCGTGCCGCCTCGCCACGGCGGGACGGGGGGAGGAAGCGCTCGCGCGGCTGGGCGGCGAACGCCGCGTCGAGGGCACCCCGCCCGCCCACCGGGCTACCCGTCGAGCCCGTCGAGCGCCGTGGAGACGGCCCGGTGGAACGTCGGGTACGCGAGGACCTGCTCGCGCAGGACGGCGGTGGGGACCTTCGCGTGCACGGCCGTGGCGAGCATCGAGAGGACCTCGCCGCCCGTGGGGCCGACGGAGGTGGCGCCGACGAGGTGACCGGCCGCGCGGTCCTCGACGACCTTGACGACGCCCTCTCCGCCCGGCCCGTGGATCCAGCCGCGCGAGCTCGACTCCAGCGGGGTCGAGGCGGTGCGCACGTCGAGGCCGGCGTCGCGGGCCTGCTGCTCGGTCATCCCGACGGCGCCGACCTCGGGGTCGGTGTAGGTGACGCGGGGGACCGCGTGGTAGCTGGCCCAGGGTCCGTCGACGCCGGTGAGGTCGCGCAGCGCGATGCCCGCCTGGTACATCGACATGTGGGTGAACGCTCCCTTGCCCGTGATGTCGCCGATCGCCCAGAGCCGGGTGCCGGCCCGCATCCGCTCGTCGGTCTCGACCGAGCGGGCGGACGGGTCGAGCCCGACCGTGTCGAGCCCGATGTCGGCGAGGTTGGGGCGGCGGCCGGCCGCGACGAGCAGCCGGTCCGCGTCGAGGGTGAGGTCGGAGCCGCCCTCGTCGGTGACGGTGACCGTGAAGCGACCGTCGGCGTGGGCGACCGACTGCATCCGGGCCCCGGCGAGCACCTGGATGCCGTCGGCGGCGAAGGCCCGGGCGACGACCTCGGAGGACTCCGGCTCCTCGAGCGCGAGGATCCGCGGGGCGGCCTCGACGAGGCTGACCCGGCTGCCGAACCGCACGAAGGCCTGCGCGAGCTCGGCCCCGATCGCGCCGCCCCCGACGACGACGAGGGAGTTGGGGGCCTCGGTGGCCCGCAGCGCCTCCCGGTTGGTCCAGTAGGGGGCGGCGTCGAGGCCGTCGACCGGGGGAGCCGCGGGGGCGGTGCCGGTGTTGAGCACGACGCCGACGGACGCGACGTACCGCGTGCCGGCGACGTCGACGACGCCCTCGCCGGCGAGTCGCCCGTGCCCGCGGACGAAGGTGACGCCCGCCTTCTCGAGCCGCTCGACGGCCACGGCGTCGTCCCAGTCGCTCGTCGCCTCGTCGCGGATCCGCCGTGCGACGGGGCCGAAGTCGGGCGAGACCTCGGCGCTGCCCGCGAGCGACCCCACGCGGCGGGCCTCGGCGAGGGAGTTGGCGGCGCGGATCATCATCTTGCTGGGGATGCACCCGTAGTACGGGCACTCGCCCCCGACGAGGCGCTCGTCGACGCCGACGACGCGCATCCCCGCCTTCGCCGCCTCGGTGGCGAGCTGCTCGCCACCCGGTCCGAGGCCGATGACGACGAGGTCCACCTGCTGCGCATCGCTCATGGACCCACCCAAGCACCGTCCGGCCCCGACCGGAACCCACTTCTCCTGCCCGCGTCCGGCGACACGCCGTGAGCGGGCCGCCGAGACCGGACGCCAGCATGAGAAGTGGGGAGGCTCGGGGCGGTTTGGGACACGTCCCGACCCCACCTACCCTTGGGGGATGCCCGGTCAGTCCGTCTTCCCCGCCCTCGAGCCGCTGCTCGAGCAGGTCAGCAAGCCGATCCAGTACGTCGGTGGGGAGCTGAACTCGACGGTCAAGCCCTGGGACGTCGCGGGGGAGGAGACCGTCCGCTGGTCGCTCATGTACCCCGACGCCTACGAGGTCGGGGTCCCGAACCAGGGCGTCATGATCCTCTACGAAGTGCTCAACGAGCGCCCGGACGCCCTCGCGGAGCGCACCTACGCGGTGTGGCCCGACCTCGAGGCACTGATGCGCGAGCACGGCGTCCCCCAGTTCACGGTCGACGCCCACCGCCCGGTCGGCGACTTCGACCTGCTCGGGATGTCGTTCTCCACCGAGCTCGGGTACACGAACATGCTCACCGCGCTCGACCTCGGGGGCATCCCCCTGCACGCCGTCGACCGCGACGAGAGCCACCCGCTCGTCGTCGCGGGCGGGCACGCCGCGTTCAACCCCGAGACCATCGCCGACTTCGTCGACTGCGCCGTCGTCGGCGACGGTGAGGAGGCCGTGCTCGCGATCACGGACATCGTCGGGGGCTGGAAGCGCGAGGGCCGCCCCGGCGGACGCGACGAGCTGCTGCTGCGCCTCGCCCGCACCGGTGGGGTGTACGTGCCGCGCTTCTACGACGTCACGTACCTCCCGGACGGCCGCATCCAGCGGGTCGCGCCGAACACGCCGGGCGTGCCGTGGCGGGTCAGCAAGCACACCGTGATGGACCTCGACGCCTGGCCGTACCCGAAGCAGCCGCTCGTGCCGCTCGCCGAGTCGGTCCACGAGCGGATGTCGGTGGAGATCTTCCGTGGCTGCACCCGTGGCTGCCGCTTCTGCCAGGCCGGGATGATCACCCGCCCCGTGCGCGAGCGGTCGATCACCGGCATCGGCGAGATGGTCGAGCAGGGACTGGCCGCCACCGGGTTCGAGGAGGTCGGGCTGCTCTCCCTGTCGTCGGCCGACCACTCCGAGATCGCCGACGTCACCAAGGGCCTCGCCGACCGCTACGAGGGCACCAACACCGGTCTGTCGCTGCCCTCCACGCGGGTCGACGCCTTCAACATCGACCTCGCCAACGAGCTGACGCGCAACGGCCGCCGGTCGGGGCTGACCTTCGCGCCCGAGGGCGGCTCGGAGCGCATCCGCAAGGTCATCAACAAGATGGTCAGCGAGGAGGACCTCATCCGCACCGTCTCGGCCGCGTACGGCGCGGGGTGGCGGCAGGTCAAGCTCTACTTCATGTGCGGTCTCCCGACCGAGACCGACGAGGACGTCCTCCAGATCGCCGAGCTCGCGAAGCGGGTCATCGAGACCGGCCGCGAGGTCAGCGGCCGGCGCGACATCCGGTGCACCGTGTCGATCGGCGGGTTCGTCCCCAAGCCGCACACCCCGTTCCAGTGGGCCGCCCAGCTCGGCGCCGAGGAGACCGACGCCCGGCTCGCGAAGCTCCGCGACGCGCTCCGGTCCGACCGGCGCTACGGGTCCGCGATCGGGTTCCGGTACCACGACGGCAAGCCCGGCATCGTCGAGGGCCTGCTCTCGCGCGGTGACCGCCGCGTGGGCCGGGTCATCGAGGCCGTGTGGCGTGACGGTGGCCGGTTCGACGGCTGGTCCGAGCACTTCAGCTACGAGCGCTGGATGGAGGCCGCCGAGCGTGTCCTGCCCGAGGTCGGGGTCGACGTCGCCTGGTACACGACCCGGGAGCGCGAGGAGTCCGAGGTCCTGCCCTGGGACCACATCGACTCCGGGCTCGACAAGGAGTGGCTCTGGCAGGACTGGCTCGACAGCCTCGACGAGACCGAGGTCGAGGACTGCCGCTGGACCCCGTGCTTCGACTGCGGCGTCTGCCCCCAGATGGGGACCGACATCGAGATCGGTCCCACGGGCAAGACCCTGCTGCCGCTGACCGTCCTCGGCGCGGGTCGGGCCCAGATGGCCGAGTCCGGGGCCGGCCACACCCACTGAGCCGACGGCCGATGAGCGACTACCGGGTGGAGCGGCTCGACCCGACACGGCCGGACGACCTCGCCGGGCTCGCGGCGATGCGCACGGCCTGGATGCTCGAGCAGTCGCCCACGGCCGAGGAGGGGTTCGCCGACCGCCTCGGGGCCTGGTGGGAGCGGCAGGGCGGGGTGCGTCACGCGTGGGTCGTGCGTGACCCCGGTGGCCGGCCGGTCGGGATGGCCAACCTCCAGGTCTTCGACCGGATGCCACGGCCAGGCCGGCCGGACACGCGGTGGGCGTACGTCGCGAACGTGTGGGTCGACCCCGCGCTCCGGCGCGGCGGGCTGGGCCGGATGCTCATGGACTCCGTCCTCGACTGGTGCCGCACCGAGCGGCTCGTACGGGTCGTGCTCAACCCGAGCGAGGTGTCCTTGCCCCTCTACCGGGCCGTCGGGTTCCGCCCGGCCGAGGACCTGATGCGCCTCGACCTCTGAGGGAGTGGCGGACGACGGTCCCCGACTGGTGCACGCGCACCGCTATTGGATGCACCGCCCCGAGATGCAACCGAGCCGAGTGGCCCGGTTGCGTCACGGGTGGGGGCGCCTGAGTCGGGCGGCTGTTCGTGCGTCACCACCGGGGGCGCGTCAGACGGGCGGCCGGTCGCGCGTCACGGGTGGGGGCACGCCAGACGAGTGACCGCGTGCGTCGCCACGGGAAGCACCCTTCCGCTCGTCGGACCTGCACCCCAGGACGGGGCAGCGTGCTGGTCGTCGGAGTTGCTTCGCGGGGTGAAGCATCCACGAGCGGTCGAACCACCACCGTGTGGCGCGCCGCCGCGTCGCGGGACGCCCTGCCGACCACGCGTCCCCTGCGGTCGCCTCGTGTCCGACCGCCGAGCGCAGCACCACCGCAGCACCACCGCAGCCCATCTCCCGCAACCCATCTCCCGCTGCACCTCGTCCCCGCGAGCCGACCCACCGTGTCGGCGACCAGCGCGCGGGGCCCGGCCGAGGAGCCGGTGCCCCTCCACCCCTGACGCCACCAGCACGCGGCTGACAGGATGACGGTCGTGGACGACCCGCCGCGCCCCGCCGCGCAGATCACCCTGCGGTTCCTCGCCGCCCCCACCGACGCGGGGCACTCGGGGTCGGTCTCCGCCGGCCGGGTGCTCGAGTGGATCGACAAGGCCGGGTACGCGGCAGCGGCGGGGTGGAGCGGCACCTACTGCGTCACGGCCTACGTGGGCAACGTGCGGTTCACCCGCCCCGTCGAGGTGGGTGAGCTCGTCGAGGTGACCGCCACCGTCGTCCACACCGGGCGCACCTCCATGCACATCACCGTCGACGTCGCGTCCGGCCAACCCCGCACCCGAGCACTCGAACCCGCCACACGATGTCTCATCGTGTTCGTCGCGGTCGACGAGGACGGCCGGTCCACCCCCGTCCCCGCCCTCGTGCCGGCGACGCTGGGGGAGGAGCTCCAGCAGGGCTGGGCGGTGCGCCGCGCCGAGCTGCGGGCCGAGGTCGAGGCGGCGATGGCGAGCCAGGTCTACTCCGACGCCGGCACCGCGCCGCGGGTGACGATGCGCTTCCTCGCCGCGCCGACCGACGTCAACTGGGGTGGCAAGGTGCACGGCGGCGTCGTCATGCGCTGGATCGACGAGGCCGCCCACGTCCTGGCCACCCGTTGGACGGGCAGCGCGAGCAACGTCGCGATCTTCACCGGGGGCGTGCGGTTCTACCGGCCGCTGCGCATCGGCCACCTCGTCGAGGTCGAGGCCCGGCTGCTCCACACCGGGCGGACCTCGATGCACGTCGGTGTCCACGTCCGCTCGGGGGACCCCGCCGAGGGCGCCGACGCCCTCGAGCTGACGACCTACTGCCGCACGGTGTTCGTCGCCATCGACGAGGAGCGTCATGCGGTCCCGACCCCGTCGTGGACCCCCGTGAGCGACGAGGACCGCTCGCTCGACGCGCACGCTCTCGAGCTCGTCGCGATCCGCGACCGCTTCGGCGACTGAGCGCCGGGCCCGTCGACCGGGGGTGTCCTGCCGCAGGCTGAGCCTGTGTCGTTGACTATAGTGTGTGAGAGACACTATCGTGTCGGAGATGAGCGACGTCGACGGCACCCTCGCGGGCCACCTCCAGGAGCTGCGGCGCGGCACCGTCGTCGTGGCCGCCCTGGCCAGCCTGCGGACGCCCGGGTACGGGTACCGGCTGCTGGAGTCCCTCGCCCGGAGCGGCTTCGAGGTGGACGCCAACACGCTCTACCCGCTCCTGCGACGGCTCGAGAAGCAGGGGCTGCTCACGGCGGAGTGGAACACCGAGGACACCCGACCGCGGAAGTACTACCGCACCAGCCCGGCCGGGCAGGACGTCCTGGCCGCCCTGCGCGCCGACTGGCGCGCCCTCGACGCCGCCATCACCGACCTCGCCTGACCCGGACCCGAGAGGACGACCATGACCACCCTCACCGACCGCTACGTCGTCGCCACCGTGCGCGACCTCGACCCGGACCAGCGCGACGACGTCGAACGCGAGCTGCGCGCCACGATCGCGGACATGGTCGAGGCCCGCCTCGACGGGGGAGCGGAGCCCGCCGACGCCGAGCGCGCCGTGCTCGTCGAGCTGGGCGACCCGATGCGGCTCGCCTCGGGCTACACCGGCAGGCCGCTCCACCTCATCGGGCCGGTGCTCTACCCCGAGTGGCGCCGGCTGCTCACCCTGCTCCTCGTGACGGTCGTGCCGATCGCCACGGTCCTCACGCTCGTCGTCCGGCTGTTCACCGACGACATCGCGGGACGCGGGGTCGGCCCGGCGTTCGGTGCGGCCGCCCTCACCGGGCTCACCACCGCCCTGCACGTGGCGTTCTGGACCACCGTCGTCTACGCCCTCGTCGAGCGTGGCCGGCAGGCCCGCGGCGTGATGCCCTGGACCCCCGAGCAGCTGCCCGAGGACGGTGCGTCCCGACGCTCGGTGACCCGGGGCGAGACCCTCGGGGCCCTCGCCGCGCTGCTGGTCATCGGGCTCGCCCTGGTGTGGCAGCAGACGAGTTCCCCGGTGCGCTCCGGAGGCGCCGTGGTGCCCGTGCTCGACCCCGCGCTGTGGTCCGGGTGGCTGCCGCTCGTGCTCGCGCTGCTCGGCGGCCAGGGGGTCCTCCTCCTCCTGGTCCACCGGGCCGGGCGCTGGACCTGGGGTGCTGCCGGGGCCGGCGCGGCCCTCGACGTCGCGCTCGCGGCCGTGCTGGTCTGGCTGGCGCAGGGCGACCGGCTCTTCGACCCCACGTTCCTCGACGTCCTCGTCGAGGGCGGCTGGGCCACGGCCGCGCGCGACCTCCCGCTCGCGGTGACGCTCGGGGTCCTGCTCGTCACCGTGTGGGACCAGGTCGAGACCGTGCGGCGGCTCCGCACCGCGTGAACGGCACGGCGACCGGCGCTCAGGCGTACAGCGCGCCGACGACCTCGCGGAACACCTCGGTGTGCCGGTCGACGTCCTCACGGGTCGTGTCCGGGCACATGAGCGCCATGTTGTGGAACGGCGTCATGAGGATGCCGCGGTTGCACATCGCGAGGTGCATGTACGCGTCGACGTCGTCATCGTGGGCGAGTGCCGACTCCTCGCCGGTGCGGGGGGCCGGCCGGGTGAACCGGTACTCGGACCGCGCCCCGAGCCGCTGGACCGACCACGGCACGTCGTACGCGTCGAGCACGCCCTGCACGCCGTCGGTGAAGGCCTCGGCCAGCGCGCACATGTGTGCGAAGGCGTCCTCGGTGAGCACTTCCGCGAGGGTGGCCCGCATCGCCGCCGTGGAGAGCGCGTTGCCCGCGAGGGTCCCACCGACGCCGCCGACGTCGACGATGTCGGCCTCGCCGGTCTCGGTGTGCCGGGTCACCGCGGCCGCCACCTCCTCGGAGATGCCGTAGGCGCCGCACGGGATGCCGCCCCCGATCGACTTGCCGATGACGAACACGTCCGGCTCCAGGCCCCAGGCCCGGGTCGCACCGCCCCAGCCCGCCGAGAACGTGTGCGTCTCGTCGATCATCAGCAGGGCGCCGTACCGGGTGGCGAGGTCGCGCAGGCCGTCGAGGAAGCCGGGCTCCGGCAGCACGATCCCGATGTTCGTCAGGGCCGGCTCGGTGAGGATCGCCGCGACGTCGCCGTGCGCGAGCTGGCGCTCGACCGAGGCGAGGTCGTTCCACGTCGCGGCCCGGGTCGTGAGGTCGAGCGGCACCGGGGGCGCGACGTTGCCCGGCCGGGAGACCGTCGTGCCGTCGGGGCCGGGGACCGCGAAGGTCTCGTCGACCGACCCGTGGTAGCCGTAGCCGAAGACGAGGAGCTTCGAGCGGCCGGTGGCGAGCCGGGCCAGACGCACGGCCCAGCGGTTGGCGTCGGTGGCCGAGAGGGTGAAGCTCCACAGGGGCATCCCGAAGCGCCGGGTCAGCTCCTCGCCCACCCACTGCGCGTCCTCGCTCGGCAGCATCGTCGTGACGCCCCCGAGCTCGCCCATCCGGCGCGCGACGGCCGCCGTCGTCGCGGCCGGGGAGTGGCCGGCCATCGCCCCGGTGTCGCCGAGCGCGAAGTCGACGTAGGTGTGGCCGTCGACGTCGGTGATGCGGTTGCCGCGGGCGTGGTCGAGGGAGAGGGGGAAGCCGCCGCTCCACTTGTTCATCCACGTCATCGGCACCCGGCCGAAGAGGTTGCGACCGGCGTCGAAGAGCTCGTGGCTGCGGGGGTGGGCGGCGGTGTACGTCTCCTGCTCCGCGGCGAGCAGACGGTGCAGGCGGGCGCGGTCGGTCGGCGGCATGGGTGCACGATAGTGCTGCGGATGGCGTGGCCGACAGGGGGCGCGCCCACTCGATCCGTGTCCGGCGGGCCGGAGGGCCGTCGGATCGGTGGCCTCCGGCGGGCCTCTGGTGTCGGCTCGCCGGGGAGGCCGATTCGGCACCGGGGCACGGCGCTCCTACGCTGGTGCGTCATGGCCCGCCAGCGCACCCCCGAGGGACCCCCACCGCCCCCGGCGGTGCAGAAGCTGCGCATCCGGTACGCCAAGCGCGGTCGGCTGCGCTTCTCCTCCTCCCGCGACTTCTCCCGGGCCCTGGAGCGCGCCCTGCGGCGCGCCGGGGTGCCGATGGCGTTCTCCGCCGGGTTCCACCCGCACCCGCAGATCTCGTACGCCAACGCCGCCCCCACCGGGACCGCGAGCGAGGCCGAGTACTTCGAGATCAAGGTCACCGAGCGCGTCGACCCCGCCGCCGTGCGGGAGGCGCTCGACGAGGCGCTGCCCCCGGGGCTCGACGTCGTCGAGGTCGTCGAGGCCGGTCCCGGCGCGCTCGCCGACCGCCTCGAGGGCAGCGAGTGGGACCTGCGCCTGCGGGGGGTCGCGCCCGAGGAGCTCGCCCCCGTCGTCGCGGCCTACCTGGCGACCGAGCGGGCCGAGGCGACCCGCACGTTCAAGACCGGACCGCGCACGTTCGACACGCGCGAGGCGGTGCTCCGGATGGTCGTGTCCGGGGTCGACGAGCAGGGGTGTGCGATACTGCGGGTGGTCGTACGGCACACCACACCGGCCGTACGCCCCGACGACATCCTGACCGCACTCCTCGCAGTGACGGGGTTCTCGCCGCCGGTGGCACCGTTGGTCACCCGGCTCGCGCAGGGCCCCGTGCTCCCGGACCGTGCCGGGGTGGCCGATCCGTTGGCCGCCGACCGGGAGGCCGCCGGCTCCGTACGGTGACGCGCCGCTCGCGCGAACCGGACCGGGGTAGCAGCTGACTTCCGTGGGGGCCACCGGCCCACACGATTCGATCGCACACCGCGCGGTCGACGAGGAGCCCCCCAGGGCGTCCCGGTGTGGTCGTCGGCCCACGGGTGACGAAAGGGGCCGACGATGGCTTCCGACCACGACCAGACCACCCCCCAGACCGACGCGGACACCCTGCCCGTCGAGACCGGCCCCGCCGGCGACGAGGGGGTCGCCCCGAAGAAGCGGGCGACCCGCAAGCGGGCGACGAAGAAGGCCGCTGCCCCCGAGGCCGCCCCGGCCACGGACGGCACGCCCGCGGGTGACGCCCCCGCCGGTGACGCGCCCCCGGCGAAGAAGGCCACCCGCAAGCGCGCGGCGGCCAAGACCGTGGACGAGGCCCCCGAGGGTGACGCGCCCCCGGCGAAGAAGGCCACACGCAGCCGCAAGAAGGCCGCTCCGGCGGTCGCCGAGGAGGGGGCCCCGAGCGAGGCCGCCCCGGCTCCCACCGCGGCGGAGACCCGGGGCGAGGAGCCGGCCGCCGCCGGCCCGACGTTCGGGCTGCTCTTCCAGCCGCCGGAGCAGACGGTCGCACCGCGCCGCCGACGGGCGACCTCCCCGGTCCAGGCGCCGGTCGAGAAGGAGGCCGACGAGGCCGACGAGCCCACCCCGGCCGAGGGGTCCGCGCGGCAGGAGCCCGCCGACGCGGCGCCCCCGAAGCGGTCCCGGTCCCGCCGCAAGCCGGCGGCGGCCGCCGCCGAGGAGCCCGACGCGGGCCGGGCGGACGAGGCACCCCAGCAGGACGACACCTCCGGGCCCGAGCAGCGCTCCTCGGACGACGACTCCTCCGACGGTGAGGGCGGCTCGCGCCGTCGTCGTCGCGGGGGCCGGGGTCGCCGGGGACGTGGCCGGGGCGAGGACGAACAGGGCTCCGGGTCCGACGGGGCGGCCGCCGACTCCGCCGAGGGCACCGACGAGGCAGCCGATGAGCCCGCCGGCTCGTCGCGCCGACGCTCCGGCCGGGACACCGCGGACACCGCGGACGACGACGGCGACTCCTCCTCGAGCCGGCGCCGGCGCCGCCGCCGCCGGGGTGGGTCCGGTTCCGGGGAGAGCGACGACCCGCCCGGCACCGTCACCCGCGTCCGCGAGCCGCGCTCGGAGCGCGACGAGCCGACGGCCGTCAAGGGCTCGACCCGTCTCGAGGCCAAGAAGCAGCGCCGCCGCGAGGGCCGTGAGGCCGGGCGCCGCCGCACGATCATCACCGAGGCCGAGTTCCTCGCCCGCCGCGAGAGCGTCGAGCGCACGATGGTCGTCCGCGGCCGCGACGGCCGCACGCAGATCGGCGTGCTCGAGGACGGCGTCCTCGTCGAGCACTACGTCTCCCGGGAGACCACCGCCTCGATGGCGGGCAACGTCTACCTCGGCCGGGTCCAGAACGTCCTGCCGTCGATGGAGGCCGCGTTCGTCGACATCGGCAAGGGCCGCAACGCCGTGCTCTACGCCGGCGAGGTGAACTGGGACGCCTCCGGCCTCGAGGGCGGCCAGGCCAAGCGGATCGAGAACGCGCTCTCCTCCGGCGACACCGTCCTGGTCCAGGTCACCAAGGACCCGATCGGCCACAAGGGTGCGCGGCTCACCTCGCAGATCTCGCTGCCCGGCCGGTACGTCGTCTTCGTGCCCGAGGGCTCGATGACGGGCATCTCGCGCAAGCTGCCCGACACCGAGCGCGCCCGGCTCAAGGCCATCCTCAAGGAGGTCGTCCCCGACGGTGCCGGCGTCATCGTCCGCACCGCCGCCGAGGGCGCCTCCGAGGCCGAGCTCAAGGCCGACGTCGAGCGGCTCACGAAGCAGTGGGAGCGGATCAGCGCCAAGGCCGAGAAGGCGGGCCAGAAGAAGGCCGGCAGCGGCGGGGCCCCGGTGCTCCTCCACGGCGAGCCCGACCTGACCATCCGGGTCATCCGCGACGTCTTCACCGAGGACTTCGCCTCGCTCGTCGTGTCCGGCGAGAAGGCCTGGTCCGAGGTGAGCGAGTACGTCGAGGACGTCGCGCCCGACCTCGCCTCCCGGGTCACCCGGTGGACCTCCGAGGACGACGTCTTCGCGGCCCACCGCATCGACGAGCAGATCGCCAAGGCGATGGACCGCAAGGTCTGGCTGCCCTCGGGGGGCTCGCTCGTCATCGACCGCACCGAGGCGATGACCGTCGTCGACGTCAACACCGGCAAGTTCGTCGGGTCCGGCGGCAACCTCGAGGAGACCGTCACCAAGAACAACCTCGAGGCGGCCGAGGAGATCGTCCGCCAGCTCCGGCTGCGGGACATCGGCGGCATCATCGTCATCGACTTCATCGACATGGTCCTGGAGTCCAACCGCGACCTCGTCGTGCGCCGGCTCCTCGAGTGCCTCGGCCGTGACCGCACGAAGCACCAGGTCGCCGAGGTCACCTCGCTCGGGCTGGTGCAGATGACGCGCAAGCGGGTCGGTTCCGGGCTCATCGAGGTCTTCTCCGAGCAGTGCGAGCACTGCAACGGCCGGGGGATCGTCGTCCAGGCCGAGCCCGTCGAACGCGGGGGCGGCTCCGGTGACGGCGGCTCGGCCCGCTCCTCGCGCGGTCGCCGCGGCACCTCGGGTGGGAACGGCACCGGCACCGGGGGCGGCCAGGCGGCCTCCTCGGGCGGCGCCCCCGACGAGGAGGCCCGGCAGAACGGCCCCACCGCGGCCCAGATCGCGGCCGCGGCCCACGCGGCGGCGCTGCGCCACACGGACACCGCCGACGTGGCCGACGAGGTGGCGGCCGAGGTCGCCGCCGCGGCGTCCCAGGAGGCCCCGAGCGATGCCGCGCCGGCGTCCGAGCCGGTGGCCCCCGAGCCGGCACCGGCCGAACCGGCACCGGCCGAGGGCGTGGCCTCCGAGCCCGCGCCGGTCCTCGAGCAGCACCCCGAGCCGGTCGTCGACGAGAGCGCCGAGCCCGCGCCGGCTCCCCGCTCGCGCCGCCGTCGCGGCCGGGTCGTGGCCCCCGCGGGCCCGCCGCCCGGCACCGAGCCCGTCGTCGTCCCGGCGGAGCCCACCGACGGCTGACGGGTCGGGGCGGCCCGGGATTTGGAGGGCCGCCCCGCCCGCCGGTAGTCTGGTGCGTCGGTGCGCCCACCGCGTCGGTGTCCCGTGTCGTCCACGGGGTAGCGACCGGCCGGTCTCAGAGAGCGCGCCCGAACAGGAAGTGAGAGCGAACGTGTACGCGATTGTGCGCGCAGGTGGTCGCCAGGAGAAGGTCTCCGTCGGCGATGTCCTGCTCATCGACAAGGTCGGCCAGGCCGGCGACAAGATCCAGCTCCAGCCGCTCCTCGTCGTCGACGGGGGCACCGTGACCAGTGACGCGGGCAAGCTCGCGAAGGTCACCGTCACGGCCGAGGTCGTCAAGGCCGCCAAGGGCCCGAAGATCACGATCCTCAAGTACAAGAACAAGACCGGCTACCGCAAGCGCCAGGGCCACCGCCAGCCGCTCACCCAGGTCAAGATCACCGCGATCGACGCCTGAGCTCCCCGCTCGGACCTCACTGACAGGACATCAGACATGGCACACAAGAAGGGTGCGTCCTCGACCCGCAACGGTCGTGACAGCAACGCTCAGTACCTCGGCGTCAAGCGCTACGGCGGCCAGGCCGTCAAGGCCGGCGAGATCCTCGTCCGCCAGCGCGGCACGCACTTCCACCCCGGTGACGGCGTCGGCCGCGGCGGCGACGACACGCTGTTCGCCCTCGTCGCGGGCGCGGTGAAGTTCGGCGCCAAGCGCGGCCGCAAGACCGTGAACATCGTTCCGGCGGAGACCGCCGCGAACTGAGGCGTCGCCGGGCCCCGGGCCCGGCACCCACGCAGCACGACGTGAGGGGCGGGCCAGGATCGGCCCGCCCCTCACGCATCCCACGAGTTCCAGGAGCCCCGCATGGCAACCTTCGTCGACCGCGTCGTCCTCCACGTGACGGCCGGCAACGGCGGTCACGGGGTCGCCTCGGTCAAGCGGGAGAAGTTCAAGCCGCTCGGCGGCCCGGACGGCGGCGACGGGGGGCGGGGCGGCTCGGTCGTCCTCGTGGTCGACCCGCAGGCGACGACCCTGCTCGACTACCACCACACCCCGCACCGCAAGGCCGAGAACGGCAAGCCCGGCGCCGGTGACGAGCGCGACGGCGCCGACGGCTCCGACCTCGTCCTGCCGGTCCCCGCGGGCACGGTCGTCAAGGACGCGAACGGCGACGTCCTCGCCGACCTCGTCGGGGCGGACGCCACCTTCGTCGTCGCGCGGGGCGGGCGCGGCGGCCTCGGCAACAAGGCGCTCGCGAGCGCCCGGCGCAAGGCGCCCGGCTTCGCCCTCCTCGGTGAGCCGGGGGAGGAGCTCGACTTCGTCCTCGAGCTGAAGTCGCTCGCCGACGTCGCCCTCATCGGCTTCCCGTCGGCCGGCAAGTCCTCGCTCGTCTCCGTCCTGTCGGCCGCGAAGCCGAAGATCGCGGACTACCCGTTCACGACGCTCGTGCCGAACCTCGGCGTCGTCACCGCCGGTTCGGCGCGGTACACGATCGCCGACGTCCCGGGGCTCATCCCCGGCGCCAGCGAGGGCAAGGGCCTCGGCCTGGAGTTCCTCCGGCACGTCGAGCGCTGCTCGGTCCTCGTGCACGTCGTCGACTGCGCGACCCTCGAGCCGGGCCGCGACCCGCTGACCGACCTCGACGTCATCGAGGCCGAGCTGTCGGCGTACGTCACCGACGACAGCCTCGGCGGGCAGCCCCTCTCCGAGCGCACCCGCGTCGTCGTCCTCAACAAGGCCGACGTGCCCGAGGCCCGCGAGCTCGCCGAGATGGTCCGGCCGATGCTCGAGGAGCGCGGGCTCGAGGTCCACATCGTCTCCGCCGTCGCGCACATCGGCCTCAAGGAGCTGACCTTCGCCCTCGCCCGTCACGTCGCCGAGGCGCGCGCCGAGGTGGAGGCGGGCGTCGTCGAGCGGCCGCGCATCGTGCTGCGCCCCCGGGCCGTCGACGACAGCGGCTTCGTGGTCCGCCGCGAGAAGACCCCGGACGGTGAGCTGTTCCGGGTCCTCGGCGAGCGACCCACCCGCTGGATCCGGCAGACCGACTTCAGCAACGACGAGGCGGTCGGCTACCTCGCGGACCGGCTCGGCCGGCTGGGCGTCGAGGAGGCGCTCCTCAAGGCGGGTGCGGTCGCCGGGTCCACGGTGCTCGTCGGCCCCGAGGACAACGCCGTCGTCTTCGACTGGGAGCCCACGATGAGCAGCGGCGCCGAGCTCCTCGGCGGGCCGCGCGGCAGCGACGTGCGCCTCGAGGAGCCCGCCCGCAAGTCCCGCGGCGAGAAGCGCGAGGCGTTCCACGCGCGCAAGGACGCCCAGACCGCCGCCCGCGACGAGCTGGCGGCCGAGCGCCGCGCCGGGCGCTGGGCGAGCACCGACGACGAGGGCTGACCCCCGTGAGCGACGACGCCGCGCGCCTGCGGCACGCCGTGGGCCGGGCCCGGCGGCTCGTCGTCAAGGTCGGCTCGTCGTCGCTGACGAGCTCGGCCGGGGGCCGCCTCGACCTCGACGCGCTGACGGTGCTCGTCGACGTGCTCGCGGCCCGTCGTGCCGCCGGGCTCCAGGTCGTCCTCGTCTCCTCCGGCGCGATCGCGGCCGGCATCGGCCCGCTCGGCCTGGACCGCCGCCCGTCGGACCTCGCGACGCAGCAGGCGGCGGCGAGCGTGGGGCAGGGCGCCCTCGTCGCGGCCTACCAGGCGGCGTTCGGGCGCCACGGGCTCACCGTGGGTCAGGTCCTGCTCACGGCCGAGGACACGACCCGACGCAGCCACTACACGAACGCGCGGCGCACCCTGGAGCGCCTCCTCGAGCTCGGCATCGTGCCCATCGTCAACGAGAACGACACGGTGGCCACGCAGGAGATCCGGTTCGGGGACAACGACCGCCTCGCCGCGCTGGTGGCCGACCTCGTCGGGGCCGGGGGGCTGGTCCTCCTCACCGACGTCGACGCCCTCCACGACGGCCCGCCGTCGCGCCCCGGCTCGCGGCGGGTGCCGTTCGTCGCGACGACGAGCGACCTCGACGCGGTGACGATCGGGGGGACGGGGTCCTCGGTGGGCAGCGGCGGCATGGTCACCAAGGTCGAGGCCGCGGGTATCGCCGGTGCCGCCGGGGTGCCGACGCTGCTGACCCGGCTGCCGGACGTCGTCGCGGCGCTCGAGGGCGCCGACCTCGGCACCGTCTTCGCGCCCGCTGCCGCCACCCGGGCCTCGCGCAAGCGCTGGCTCGCCCACGCGACGACCGCCCGCGGCCGTCTCGTCCTCGACGAGGGGGCCGTGGAGGCGGTGACCGACCGTCGGAAGTCGCTGCTCCCGGCCGGCATCGTCTCGGTCGCCGGCTCGTTCGCGGCCGGTGACCCGGTCGACGTGTGCGCGCCGGACGGGCGGGTCATCGCCCGCGGCCTGGTCAACTACGCCTCGGGCGAGCTGCCCCGCCTGCTCGGCCGCTCCACCCGTGACCTCGCCCGCGACCTCGGGCCGGAGTACGAGCGCGAGGTCGTCCACCGTGACGACCTCGTGGTGCTCTGACCGCCCCGCCCCCCTGCAGCTTTCTCGGGTGACCCGATAAGACCGCACTTCACCCGAGAAGACTTCCGGGGTGAAGCGGGGGTTTCTCGGGTGACCCGATAAACCCGCCGGGGGGTCAGCGCAGGCGCTGGACCTCGAACTGCATCCGCGGGTCGGCGATCGCGTCCTGGCTCTGCACGAGCTGGAGCTCGCGCCGCCCGGAGTCCAGGGTGCGCTGGAGCAGGTCGAAGACGCTCGAGACGGTGCGCCCGAGCGCGACGCCGGCGTCCCCGGTCTGCAGCAGGTGCGCCGTGAACAGGGCCGCCGTGACGTCGCCGGAGCCGTTCGCCTTGAGCGGCAGCTGCGGGGTCTGCACGATCCACGCGCCGTCGTCGTGGACGGCGAGCATCTCGATGGTGTCCGCGGGCCGGTCCGGGCGCAGCACACTCGTCACGAGCACCGTCGAGGGCCCCATCGCCCGGGCCGCCTCGACCGAGGCCAGCGTGGAGTCGAGGTCCTCGGGCTCGGTCTCGGTGAGGAAGCCCAGCTCGAACTGGTTGGGGGTGATGAGGTCCGCCTGCGGCACGACCTTCTCGCGGAGCAGCACCGGGATCGCCGGGTGGACGAAGCAGCCCGACGTCGCGTTGCCCATCACCGGGTCGCACGCGTAGATCGCGGACGGGTTGGCGGCCTTGGTCCGCGCGACCGCGTCGAGGATCACCCCGCCGATCTCCTCGCCGCCCTGGTAGCCGGAGAGGACCGCGTCGACCTCGCCGAGGGCGCCGCGCTCCTCGATGCCGGTGACCACCTCGCGGACGTCGTCGGCCGGCATCAGCGGGCCCCGCCAGGCACCGTAGCCCGTGTGGTTCGAGAAGTGCACCGTGTGCACCGGCCACACCTCGACGCCGAGCCGCTGGAGCGGGAAGACCGCCGCGGAGTTGCCGACGTGGCCGTACGCGACGGAGGACTGGATGGAGAGGATCGTCGTCACGGCGTCCATCCTGTCACCGTCCCGCGGCCCGGAAGGCCGCGGGCCCCGGCGCGGGGGAGGCCTACCCTAGGTGGCATGTCCGAGCGCACCTCCGGGACCGAGCCCGCCGACGTCGAGCAGGTCCGCGTCGTCGCCGAGGCCGCCCGTGCCGCCTCCCGTCGCCTCGCCCTGCTCTCCCGCGCCGAGAAGGACGCAGCCCTCCACGTGCTCGCCGACGCCCTCGACGCCGCCACCGAGGAGGTCGTCGCCGCCAACGCGCTCGACCTCGCCCGAGGCGGCGAGCAGGGGATGGCCGAGAGCCTCCGGGACCGGCTCCGGCTCGACCCGCCGCGCGTCGCGGCCGTGGCCCAGGCGCTCCGCGACATCGCCGCGCTGCCCGACCCGGTCGGCGAGGTGGTCCGGGGCTCGACGCTGGCCAACGGCCTCCAGATCCGGCAGGTCCGGGTGCCGATGGGGGTGGTCGGGATGATCTACGAGGCCCGCCCCAACGTCACCGTCGACGCTGCCGGGCTCGGCCTGAAGTCCGGCAACGCCGTCATCCTCCGGGGTGGCAGCGCCGCGGCGGAGACCAACCGCGCCACCGTCGCCGTGCTGCGCGGTGCGCTCGCCGCCCACGGGCTGCCCGCCGACGCGGTGAGCCTGCTCGAGGGCGGCCACGGCGTCGTCCGGGCGCTGATGACCGCCCGCGGGCTCGTCGACCTGCTCATCCCGCGGGGTGGCGCCGACCTCATCCAGGCCGTCGTCACCGGCTCCACCGTGCCCGTCATCGAGACCGGGGTCGGCAACTGCCACGTCTACGTCGACGCCGGTGCCGACCTCGACCGGGCCCTGGCGATCACCGTCAACTCCAAGACCCACCGCCCGAGCGTCTGCAACGCCGCCGAGTCCCTCCTCGTCCACCGCGACGTCGCTGACGCCTTCCTCCCCAAGGCCCTCGCGGCCCTGTCGGCCGAGGGCGTGGTCCTGCACACCGACGCCGCCGCCGGCTCGCGCGCCGACGCCGCAGGGGTCGCCCACGACGGCGCCACCGACGAGCACTTCGCCACCGAGTTCCACGGCCTCGAGATGTCGGTGGGCGTCGTCGACGACCTCGACGCCGCCCTCGCGCACATCGCGCCGGTTCGGCTCCGGGCACACCGAGGCCATCGTCACCGAGGACCGTGCCGCGGCCCGCCGGTTCACCGCCGAGGTCGACGCGGCCGCCGTCATGGTCAACGCGAGCACCCGCTTCACCGACGGCGGGGAGTTCGGGTTCGGCGCCGAGATCGGCATCTCGACCCAGAAGCTGCACGCCCGCGGGCCGATGGCCCTGCCCGAGCTGACGACGACGAAGTGGGTCGTCGAGGGCGACGGTCAGATCCGGGTCTGAGACGGTTCCCGGGCGGCGGGGGAGGCGTCCGGGGTCGATGGCTCCGACGACGGGGCCGGGGGTCCCTGCGGGTCGAGGCTGTCGTGCGCCACGAAGTACGCGGGGCGCGCCTGCAGGGCCGAGTAGGTCCGGCCCACGTACTCCCCGAGGATGCCGAGCGCCAGCAGCTGCACCGCGCCGAACCCGGCGACGATGACGACGGTCGAGGTCCAGCCGGGCAGGGTGTTGCCGAGCAGCATCGCGACGACCGCGTAGAGGAGGACGACCAGGGCCGCCACGCCGCCGAGCAGTCCCAGCCAGGTCGCGAACCGCAGCGGGGCGATGGAGAAGCCGGTGACGCCGTCGAGGGAGAGCCGCAGCATCTTGCCGAGCGGGTACTTGGAGTCCCCGGCGGCCCGGGCCTCGCGCCGGTAGCCCACCGAGGCGCTCGGGAAGCCCAGCGCCGGGACGACGAGGCGCAGCACCCGGTTGTTCTCCGGGAGCGAGTTGACGGCGTCGACGGTGGCCCGCGACATGAGCCGGAAGTCGCCGGCGTCCACGTGCGCGTCGACGTCGGAGAGCGCCCGGATCGACCGGTAGAACGCCCGCGCCGAGACCCGCTTGAAGGTGCTGTCGGTGGAGCGGTCCTCGCGGACGCCGTAGACGACGTCGACGTGCTCCTCGCGGGCGGCCCGCAGCATCGCACCGATCGTCTCCGGCGGGTCCTGGAGGTCGGCGTCGATCGTCACGACGTAGGCACCCCGGGCGCGGGTCAGCCCCGCCGAGATCGCCGCCTGGTGCCCCGCGTTGGCCCGCAGCCGCACGACCCGCACGGCGTCCCACTCACGGCGCAGGCGCTGGAGCAGGACGGGCGTGGCGTCGGTCGAGCCGTCGTCGACGCAGAGCACCTCGTAGGTGACCCCCCAGGCCTCGGCGACGGGGCGCAGGCGCTCGACGAACAGGGGGAGGACCTCCTGCTCGTTGTACATCGGGACGACGACGCTGAGCTCGACAGGTGGTGCGGGCATGCCCCCAGCGTAGGGCGGGTGCCCGTGGGCCACCTGTGGTTCGGCGTGCGCCCCCTGTGCACGACGGAGGGCCCCCGAGTATGAGATCGGGGGCCCCCACCGGCGGCACCGCCACCAGTCGCAGATCGAGCCGGTCGGTCCCTGCGGCGAGCCGCACAGAGGTCTGCCACGCGACGGTGGCGCCGTCCCCGGAGGGACGGGCTTCGACTCGGGCCGTCGGCCGCGGCACCCGCACCGTCGCGCGCGGCGCACGTCCCCCGAGGGGGTCGTACGGCCCCTCACCGGTGTGGCCCGGTGGGAGGACTGTGTGCCGTTATCCGATCGACCCACCCCCGGGACGGGCTCGGTCCGGAGGTCTGCCGGACGTCCACCGCCGAGGGGGCGTGGGGACTGTTCTACGCGTCGGGGAGGGGGCGGTGCAAGCGGTTCGGCGAGATTCCTCCGGAGTCTCGCCGCGGCGGCCGGTCGTCCACAGCCCGTGGTGCTCGGAGCCGCCTCCGTGCACACCCCTGTGGACGAAATCCGTGGACAACCGGGACGGTACGCTGGGGCCCATGTCGACGACCGCCATCCTGCTCGCCGCCGAGGAAGCCACCCACCGCGAGCTGCCGATCCCGCCGTGGTCGATCGGCGTCCTCGCGCTGATCGTCTTCGCGCTCCTCCTCGGTGTCACGTGGTCCTTCCGCGGGACCCACCACAAGTACGCCCCGCCGACCCAGCACGGCGCGGGTGCCCGCGACGAGGCGCACTGGCCCGAGCACCCGGGGCACCACTGAGCAACCGCCGGGTCCGGCTCGGGGTGATGGGCGGGACGTTCGACCCCGTCCACCACGGCCACCTCGTCGCCGCCTCCGAGGCCCAGGCACTGCT
The DNA here is from genome assembly GCA_963709785.1 of uncultured Actinomycetota bacterium. Classification (GTDB taxonomy): domain Bacteria; phylum Actinomycetota; class Actinomycetes; order Actinomycetales; family Dermatophilaceae; genus Phycicoccus. Next base: position 270,443 of record CAVPXT010000012.1, read on the forward strand.
CGGGCTCGACGAGGTCGTCTTCGTGCCCACGGGGGAGCCGTGGCAGAAGGAGGCACGCGACGTCTCGCCGGCCGAGCACCGGTACCTCATGACCGTCGTCGCGACCGCCTCGAACCCGGGGTTCACCGTCTCCCGCGTCGACATCGACCGCGAGGGGCCGACCTACACGGTCGACACCCTGCGCGACCTGTCGGCCCAGCGGCCGGACGCCGAGCTGTTCTTCATCACCGGGGCCGACGCCCTGGCGCAGATCCTGTCGTGGAAGGACGCCGAGGAGCTCTGGGGGCTCGCCCACTTCGTCGGGGTCACCCGGCCGGGCTACGTCCTCAGCGAGCTCGGGCTGCCGGCCGACCGCGTCACCCTCCAGGAGGTCCCCGCCATGGCGATCTCCTCCACCGACTGCCGGGAGCGGGTGCGGGCCGGGCAGCCGGTCTGGTACCTCGTCCCCGACGGCGTCGTCCAGTACATCTCCAAGTACCACCTCTACCGAGGAGCACCGTGACCGCCACAGACCGCGCACTCGAGCTCGCCCGCGCCGCGGCCACCGCCGCGTCCGACAAGCTCGCGACCACCATCACCGGGATCGACGTGTCCGACCAGCTCGCGCTGACCGACGTCTTCGTCATCGTCTCCGCCGAGTCCGAGCGGCAGGTCGGCTCGATCGTCGACGAGGTCGAGGACGTCCTGCGGGAACGGGGCGTCAAGCCGGTCCGGCGCGAGGGCCAGCGCGAGGGCCGGTGGGTCCTCATCGACTTCTCCGACATCGTCGTGCACGTCCAGCACGACGAGGAGCGCGAGTTCTACGAGCTCGAGCGGCTCTGGAAGGACTGCCCCGCGGTCGACCTCGGGGTGGTCGGCACCGAGCAGGGCGGGCGGTGAGCGCGGGCGCCACGGCGCCGCGCCGGGTCCTCGTCCTGCGCCACGGCGAGACCGGTCACAACGCCGCCGGCATCTGGCAGGGGCACCTCGACACCGAGCTGTCCGAGCTCGGCCGGCGCCAGGCCGAGGCCGCGGGGTCCGCGGTCGCGGCGCTGCGGCCCACCCGGATCGTCTCGAGCGACCTCCGGCGCGCCCACGACACCGCGCTCGCGGTCGGGCGCGCCACCGGGCTGGAGGTGGCCACCGACCGCCGCTTCCGCGAGGTCGACGTCGGGCGCTGGCAGGGCCTGACGAACGCGGAGGTCGAGCAGGGCTGGCCGCAGGAGCGGGTGGCGGTGCTGCGGGGCGACGACGTCCCGCGCGGGGTCACCGGGGAGTCACCCTCGGACGTCCTGCGGCGGGTGCGGGCCGCCCTCGAGGAGCACCTGGCGGACCTCGGGCCCGGGGAGTGCCTCGTCATCGGCACCCACGGCGCGGCCGGGCGCACGCTCGTCGCGTCGCTGCTCGGCCTCGAGGTCGACCGCGCGTGGCGGCTGTTCGGTGGGCTCGGCAACTGCCACTGGTCCGAGCTCGTGGAGGGTCGGAACGGATGGTTCGTCCGGACCTGGAACGCCTCCGCCGGACCCGTGCCGGTCGACGGGGACGGCCCGCCCTGAGGTCGATTTGGGGGACCGGTGGGCCGTGGGTAGACTTCCCGTCGCCCCTTCGGGGGAAACCCACTCGGGGCTGTAGCGCAGTTGGTAGCGCACCTCCATGGCATGGAGGGGGTCAGGGGTTCGAATCCCCTCAGCTCCACACGACGAACGGGCCGGCGCCAGCCGGCCCGTTCTGCGTGTGGGGAGTGGCCCACGACTTCGCCGGTCTGGGCGTCCGGGACGGTGATGTTCAGGCCGTGGCGCAGGCAGCGGTGGTGGTGGTACTCGTCGCGGGAAGACGGTGTGGTCCCCACCGTCGATCACCGAGGCAGGCCATGATGACCTGTCGCGGGAACATCGAGGTGACCCTTGTCGATCACCCGCGGTGCGGGGACGATGAGACGGATGGCCCTCCCGAGCGATCCGGATTCTCGGCTCGCCCGCCTCCACGAGCTGTACATGGACCTCCACGCGCATCCGGAGCTGTCCTTCGCCGAGCACCGGACCTCCGGGATCGCCGTCAAGTGGTTGCAGGACACCGGGTATGACGTCGTCGAAGGCATCGGCGGGACCGGCGCCGCGGGGGTGCTGACGACCGGCTCCGGCCCAGTCGTCCTGCTGCGGGCCGACATGGACGGCCTGCCGGTGCTCGAGGCCACCGGGCTCCCGTATGCGAGCCGGGACCGGGGCACGGACCCCGACGGCCACGACGTGCCGGTCATGCACGCGTGCGGTCACGACCTCCACGTCACCTGCCTGCTCGGCGCGGCGGCACGACTCGCCGATGACCGCTCGTGGCAGGGGACCGTCGTCGCGCTGCTGCAGCCGGCCGAGGAGGTCGTCCGCGGTGCCGGCGCGATGGTCACCGACGGGCTGTACGAGCGCACCCCCCGGCCGGACGTCGTCCTGGGGCAGCACGTGGCGCCGCTGCCGGCCGGGGTGATCGGTCTGCGCCCGGGCGCGGCGTTCGCCGCCACCGACAGCCTGCGGGTGACGCTCCACGGCATCGGCGGGCACGGGTCGCGACCCGAGGCCACGGTCGACCCCGTGGTGATGGCCGCCGCGACGGTCCTGCGTCTGCAGACGCTCGTCTCGCGCGAGGTCGCCGGCGCCGACACCGCCGTCCTCACCGTCGGGGCTTCGCGGGCGGGCTCGAAGTCGAACATCATCCCCGACCACGCGGAGCTGCTCGTCAACGTGAGGAGCTACGACCCCGCCGTCCGCGAGCGGATCCTGGCCGGCATCAACCGGATCGTCGACGCCGAGGCCAAGGCGTCCGGCGCCCCCCGGCCGCCCACCATCGAGACGATCGAGTCGGCCCCACCGGTCGTCAACGACGAGACGGCCAGCGCGCGCGTGCGCCTGGCGCTGGAGTCGGTCGTCGGGCAGGGGCACGTCGTCGACCCCGGTCCCGTCACCGGCAGCGAGGACGTCGGTGTGCTGGCGAGCGCCGCCGGCGCTCCGTGCGTGTTCTGGCTGCTCGGCGGTGCCGACCCCGCTCTCTTCGCGCAGGCCCGCGACCTGGACGCCATCCGCGCGGTCATGGCGTCGATCCCGTCCAACCACTCACCTGCCTACGCCCCGGTCCCGGTGCCCACCATCGGCATCGGCGTGGACGCGCTCGTCGCGGCCGCGCGGGCATGGCTCTCCGGCAGCCGAAGCGGTTGAGCAGCTGCGACCGCCGCCAGGTCGGTCGCTGGATCACCGGGCTGGATCACCAGCGCCCTGCCACTGGCCGCGGTCGGCCTGAGCCCGTGGCATGCCAACGCGGGGCTGGTCTACGCCGGGATCCTCCCGGAGCGCGGAACGGGTTGTCTTGACGGATTCAAGATAACCCGACAGGGTGGGGCCATGGTTCCAGCCCCGGACCTCCCGCAGCTGCTGCGCGACGTCGGCCTCCGCGTGACGCGCCCCCGGCTCGAGGTCCTCGCGGCCGTCCACGAGCACCCCCACTCCGACACCGGGACCGTCCTGCGCGCCGTCCGCGGCCCGCTGCCCGCCGTCTCGCACCAGGCGGTCTACGACTCCCTCCACACCCTCACCGCCGCCGGCCTCGTGCGCGCCATCCAGCCCGCCGGATCGGTGACCCGGTACGAGGCCCGGGTGGGGGACAACCACCACCACGTCGTCTGCCGCACCTGTGGTGCGATGGCCGACGTCGACTGCGCCGTCGGGGAGGCACCCTGCCTCACCACGCCCACCGACCACGGCTTCGCGCTCGACGAGGCCGAGGTCGTCTTCTGGGGCCGGTGCCCGCAGTGCGTCGACGGCGCACCCTGACACCCCGATCACCCGACCACCGACCCACCCAGCACCCGACCGACCGCCCGCACCACCGACAAGGAGTTGGACCCACGTGACCGACCAGCAGCACGGCGTGACCGAGCAGGGCAGCGAGAGCGAGAACCCCGCGATCGACGCCCCCACCCCCAAGGCCACCCGGCCCCGCACGAACCAGGACTGGTGGCCGAACCAGCTCGACCTCTCGGTCCTGCACACCAACAGCGAGAAGTCCGACCCGCTCGGGCGCGACTTCGACTACGCCGAGGCCTTCGCCACGCTCGACGTCGACGCCCTCAAGGCCGACCTCGCCCAGGTGATGCGCACCTCGCAGGACTGGTGGCCCTCGGACTTCGGGCACTACGGCCCGCTGTTCATCCGGATGAGCTGGCACTCCGCCGGCACCTACCGCGTCGAGGACGGGCGCGGTGGCGGCGGCCGCGGCCAGCAGCGCTTCGCCCCGCTCAACTCCTGGCCCGACAACGCCAACCTCGACAAGGCCCGCCGCCTGCTCTGGCCGGTCAAGCAGAAGTACGGCCAGGCGATCTCCTGGGCCGACCTGCTCGTCCTCGCCGGCAACGTCGCGCTCGAGGACATGGGCTTCGAGACCTTCGGCTTCGCCTTCGGCCGCTCCGACGTGTGGGAGCCCGAGGAGGTCAACTGGGGCGCCGAGGACACCTGGCTCGGCGACGAGCGCTACAGCGGTGAGCGCGACCTCGCCAACCCGCTCGGTGCGGTCCAGATGGGCCTGATCTACGTCAACCCCGAGGGCCCGAACGGCGAGCCGGACCCGCTCAAGGCGGCGCACGACATCCGCGAGACCTTCAAGCGGATGGCGATGGACGACGAGGAGACCGTCGCGCTCATCGCCGGCGGGCACACCTTCGGCAAGACCCACGGAGCGGGCGACCCCGACCTCGTCGGCACCGAGCCCGCGGGCTGCCCCGTGCACTCGATGGGCCTGGGCTGGAAGAGCGAGTACGGCACCGGCAAGGGCCGTGACGCCATCACGAGCGGTCTCGAGGTCACCTGGACCCAGACGCCGACCCAGTGGTCCACCAAGTTCTTCGACAACCTCTTCGCCTTCGACTGGGAGCTGACCAAGAGCCCGGCCGGTGCGCACCAGTGGCAGCCGAAGGACGGCGCGGGCGCGAACACCGTCCCCGACCCCGAGGACGGCTCGCTGACCCGCCCGCCGACCATGCTCACCACGGACCTCGCGCTGCGCGTCGACCCCGAGTACGAGAAGGTCTCGCGGCGCTTCCACGAGAACCCCGAGGAGTTCCGTCTCGCCTTCGCCAAGGCCTGGTACAAGCTCCTGCACCGTGACATGGGCCCCGTCGAGCGCTTCCTCGGCCCGTGGGTGCCCGAGCCCCAGCTCTGGCAGGACCCGGTGCCCGCGGCATCCGGCGAGGCCGTCACCGACGCCGACGTCGCCGAGCTCAAGAAGGCCCTGCTCGACTCCGGCCTCACGGTGCAGCAGCTCGTCCGGACGGCGTGGGCCTCGGCCGCGAGCTTCCGCCGCACCGACATGCGTGGCGGCGCCAACGGTGCGCGCCTGGCGCTGGAGCCCCAGCGTTCGTGGGAGGCCAACGAGCCCGAGGAGCTCGCCTCCGTCCTCGAGGTGCTCCAGCGCGTCAAGGCCGACTTCGACGGCCGCGGCGGGCGCACCGTCTCGCTCGCCGACCTCATCGTGCTCGGCGGCTCGGCGGGCATCGAGCAGGCGGCCCGCGACGCGGGGCGCGAGGTCACGGTGCCCTTCACGCCGGGTCGCACCGACGCGACGCAGGAGATGACCGACGTCGAGTCCTTCGGGTACCTCGAGCCGCGGGCCGACGGCTTCCGCAGCTACCTGCGGGCCGGCGAGAAGGTGGCGCCCGAGGGGCTCCTCCTCGACCGTGCGAACCTGCTCGGTCTCACCGCCCCGCAGATGACGGCGCTCGTCGGCGGCCTGCGGGCGATCGGCGCCAACCACGGCGGCAGCTCGCTCGGCGTGCTCACCGAGCGTCCGGGGCAGCTGACGAACGACGTGTTCGCCACGCTGCTCCAGCCGGGCCTCACGTGGACGACCTCCGCCTCGACGGAGAACGTCTACGAGAGCAGCGACGGGAAGTGGACGGCCACCGCGGCCGACCTCGTGTTCGGCTCGCACGCCCAGCTCCGTGCGATCGCCGAGGTCTACGGCAGCGCCGACGGCGAGCAGCGCTTCGTCGACGACTTCGTCGGCGCCTGGGTCACGGTCATGGAGAACGACCGGTTCGACCTGCACCGCTGACCTGCCACCGCCCGCGGCCCGGCCCTCCTCACGGGGGGCCGGGCCGCGGCGTGTGCGGGGTCGAGCGGGTCAGCCCGGCCAGACGCCGCTGCTGCCGCGCCGGTGGCTGCCGAGGAGGTGGGTGTCGACGATGCCGACGGCCTCCATCAGCGCGTACATCGTGGTGGGCCCGACGAAGGTGAAGCCCTTGCGCTTGAGCGCCCTCGACAGGGCCACGGACTCGGGGGAGGTCGTCGGGACGTCCTCGACGGTGCGCGGGCGCGGGGTGGCCGCCGGGCGGAACGACCACACGAACCGCCCGAGGTCGCCGTCGGCGTCGTCGCGCAGGGCGAGGGTGGCGCGGGCGTTGGTGAGGGTCGCCAGGACCTTCGCCCGGTTGCGGACGATGCCGGCGTCGGCGAGCAGGCGGGCGACCTCGGCGTCCCCGTAGCCCGCGACGGCCTCCGGGTCGAAGTCGTCGAAGGCGGCACGGAAGGCCGGGCGCTTGCGGAGGATGGTCGCCCACGACAGCCCGGACTGGAACGCCTCGAGGCTGAGCCGCTCGAAGAGCCCGCGCTCGTCGCGGACGGGCATCCCCCACTCGGTGTCGTAGTAGTCGCGCAGCAGAGGGTCGACGGATGCCCAGGCAGGGCGGGCCAGCCCGTCGTCGCCGACGACGACGCCCGGCTCGCTCACGACCGCCTCAGCGTGACGACCGGCACCTCGGGCGGTGCCCCGACCCGGATGGCCGGGCCCCACGCTCCGATGCCCCGGGAGGTGAGGACGGGCACGTCCCCGACGGTGGTGAGCCCGTCGACGGCCGGCTGCTGGAGGGGCACGAGGTAGCGCCCCGGCCACAGCTGCCCGCCGTGGGTGTGCCCGGAGAGCTGGAGGTCGACGCCACGCCCCTCGACGTCGAACGCCTGCCGGGGCTGGTGCGCGGAGAGCAGGGTGAAGCCCGCCGGGTCGACGCCCGCGAGCGCCGCCTGCGCATCGGGGGCGAACTCGCCGGAGCCCTCGTGGTCGTGGACCCCGGCGAGGGTGATCGTCGCGCCGCCGCGCTCCAGCTCGACGGACTGGTTCTTCAGGACGGTGATGCCGAGGTCCTCGAACGCCCGGACCCAGTTCGCGGTGTCCTGGTACATCTCGTGGTTGCCCGTCGTCGCGTACACCCCGAGGGGGGCCTCGAGGTCGCGCAGCGGCTCGAGCTCGGGGCCGTAGCGTGCCGCGTAGCCGTCCTCGAGGTCGCCGGCGATGACGACGAGGTCGGGGTGCTGGGCGTTGACGAGGTCGACCACGCCGCGGGTGAAGTCCGCGCTGCGGACCGCGCCGGCGTGCAGGTCGGTGACCAGGGCGACCCGGGTGCCGTCGAACGCGGCGGGCAGCTCGGGGGAGGCGAGCTCGACGGCGGTGACGCTCGGGTGGGAGGCCTCCCACGCGCCGTAGCCGGTGACCCCGAGCGCGACGGCGACGACGAGCGGCGCGGCCACCCGGTTGAGGCGCTGCCGCGCGGCGCGCCCGTGGTCGTGCCGCCACCGGAGCACCCAGAGCGCGACACTGACGACGGCCACCGGGGCCAGGCCGAGGAAGAGGTAGAGGCACGTGGCGAGGAAGGCCTGCCCGGTCCAGGCGACCGGGCGCATGGTCGCGGGGCTCCACCGGCCCCCCCAGACGTCGAAGCCCTGGAGGACCGCGGCGAGCAGCGCGAGCAGGAGCAGGCCGACGCCGACGGGGACCCACCGGGACCCCCAGCGCGGCGCGACCGCCACCCGGTGCCAGACGAAGAGGAGGAAGCTGCCGAAGACCCCGATGACCACCAGGGCCGCGACCACGCTCATGCGCGTCATCGTCGCACGGGGCCCCGACGGTCCCGGGGACCGCAGCGGCAACCCTCGACGGTCCGCGACATAGCCTGAGCCGGTGGCTCGTGACTCCCTGGCGCCCCCGCCCCTCGACGTCGACGTCCTCGTCGTCGGTGCCGGGATCTCCGGCATCGACATGGCCTGCCGCCTCTCGATGCACTGCCCGCAGCTGACGTGGGCGGTGCTCGAGGCGCGGGACGCGACCGGTGGCACGTGGGACCTCTTCCGCTACCCGGGCATCCGGTCCGACTCCGACATGTACACGCTCGGGTTCCCGTTCCGGCCGTGGCGTGGGCGCACCTCCATCGCCCCGGCGGAGGAGATCCTGCGCTACCTGCGCGAGACCGCCGACGCGTACGGCGTGACCGAGCGGACCCACCTCGGCCAGCGGGTGACCCGCCTCGCGTGGTCGAGCGAGGACGAGCGATGGACGGTGACGGCGCGCACCGCCGACGGCGAGGTCCTGGAGCACCGGGCCCGCTTCGTCCACCTCGGGACCGGCTACTACGCGTACGACCGCGGCCACGTCGTGGACCTCCCCGGCCAGGAGGACTTCGCCGGCGACCTCGTCCACCCGCAGCACTGGCCCGAGGGGATGCCCGTCGCCGGGCGCCGCTTCGTCGTCGTCGGCAGCGGCGCGACGGCCATCACGCTCGTCCCCGCCCTCGTGGAGCGGGGGGCGGCCCACGTGACGATGCTCCAGCGGAGCCCGAGCTACGTGGCGGCCCTCTCCAACGTCGACCGGGTCGCTGACGCCGCGCGGCGGGTGCTGCCGGCCGCGGCCGCACACCAGCTCGTGCGGGCGAAGAACGTCGCCATCTCGACCGTGTCCTACCAGGGGCTGCGGCGGTGGCCGGAGGCCGGGCGGCGGCTGCTGCGTCGCCGGGTGGCCGAACGCCTCCCGGAGGGGTACCCCGTCGACCCCCACTTCTCGCCGCGCTACGCCCCGTGGGACCAGCGGGTCTGCGTGGCCCCGGACGGCGACCTGTTCGACGTCCTCGCCGAGGGTCGCGCCGAGGTCGTCACCGACACCGTCGAGCGGGTCGTCCCGGAGGGGGTGGTCGTCTCCTCCGGTGACGTGCTCCCGGCCGACGTCGTCGTGACGGCCACCGGGCTGCGGCTCGAGGTCGGTGGGGGCGCCGAGCTCGTCGTCGACGGGGAGCGGGTCGACGTGCCGTCCTGCCACGTCTACCGCGGCTGCATGCTCTCCGACGTGCCGAACCTCGCCCTCGCCATCGGGTACACGAACGCCAGCTGGACGCTGCGGGCCGACCTCACGGCGCGGTGGGTCTGCCACCTGCTCGACCACCTCGGCCGCAGCGGGCGGTCGGTGGCGACCCCGCGGTGGGACGGCTCGGGCGGTGCGGACCAGCCGCTGCTCGGGCTGACGGCGGGGTACGTCCGACGGGGGGCTCACCTGCTCCCGCGCCAGGGGTCACGCAGGCCGTGGCGGGTCGTGCAGAGCTACCTCCACGACGTCGTGACGACCCGGTTCGGCCGTATCGAGGACGGCGTGCTCGAGCTGCGCTGACGCTCGGGCGGAGGTCAGGGCTCGTCGGCGAGGGCGCGCAGGACGAGGAGGAGGGCGCGCTGCTCGTCGTCGTCGAGGCACTCCATCCAGAGGTGCAGGAGGTCGTCGAGGAGGCGCTCGAGGTCGTCGAGGACGTCCCGGCCCCGGCTGGTCAGCGCCGTGCGCCTCGACCGCAGGTCGTGCCAGGAGGGGTCGCGGTGGACGAGGCCGGCGTCCTCCAGGCGCGAGCACAGGCGGGAGACCCGCTGCGGGCTGGTGTGCAGGTACTCGGCGAGGTTGACACCGGCCGACGGCTTGGTGCGCACCCGGCGCAGGATGTCGAGGGCCTCCGGCCCCACGGGGTGCCCGGCGCCCCGCAGCGTCCGGGAGAGGTCGTCGTCGACGGCCGTGGAGGCCTGACGGAGCAGGGCCGGGAGGTTGAGGGGGTCGGCGGCATCGGGCTGCTCCCAGCGGCGGGGTCGGTCGGCCCGGATGCCGTAGCGCAGCGCCAGGTGGTCGTGCAGCCGCAGCCACGGGGCGTGGAACGCGGCGTCGTCGGGGATGATGTGGCGCCGCGACATCCAGGACGGGGAGGACGCCCCGCCGCCCGCCGGGCGCTCACGCATGGGCTCCACGTCGTCCTCCCGTCCCCGTCCTGGCCCGATCGTGCCCGATTCCGGCGGCGGGGCCGCGCGGTCATCCACAGGCACGGGTCCGACCGCGCCGACGAGGCGGGAGGAGCAAGGTCGAGGGGGTTGTTCACCAACTGCTCTCATTCCGGATCGATCGATCCGGAATGAGAGCAGTTGGGGAGGGGAGGGTGTGCCTCCGAGGGGGTGACGAGCCGCACGGTCGGATCCCCGCGCGGTGCCGAGGGGCCGGCCCGGTGCCGGACTGGCAGGATGCGGCGCGTGCCCGCCGCCGTCCCCGTCGCCGCCCTCGCCACGGGTGCCCTGGCCGCACTCGACTGGTGGGCCGTCGGGCGCGCGCGCCGCGACCTCGAGCGGTGGGCCAAGCCGGCCGTCGTCGTGGGCCTGCTCGCCGTGGCGCTCGCGGCCGGGGGCGCCGGGTCCACGGCGGGTCGGTGGGTCCTGCTCGCCCTGGCCCTCGGCCTCGTCGGCGACGTCCTGCTCCTCGACGACGGCGACACCCGCTTCGTCGGCGGCCTCGCGGCCTTCCTCGTCGGGCACCTCGCCTGGGTGGCCGCGGTCGTCACCGCGGGGCTCGACGAGCCCCGCCTCGCGGCGGTCGGCGCGGTGGTGGTGCTCGTCGCCCTCGTCGCGGGGCGGCGGATCCTTCCCGCCGCCGTCCGCAGCTCCGGCCCCGCCCTCGGCGGGGCCGTCGCCGCCTACATGGCGGTCATCGGGGTGATGGCGGTGCTCGGCTGGGCCTCGGGGGACCTGCTCGTCGGACTCGGTGCCACCCTCTTCGTCGCGAGCGACACCGTCCTCGCGCTCGGCCGGTTCGTCGAGGAGCGCCCCTGGACCCGGTTGACCGTCATGGTGACGTACCACCTGGCGCAGTCCCTGCTCGTCGCGGGCCTGCTCCTCGGCTGAGCAGCTCGACGGCCTCCGCGAGGGCCTCCAGCGCGGCCGCCGTCGCCCCGTCGTCGAGGGGGGCGTCGAGCTCGAAGCCCATGAACGCCGCGTCGACGAGCGCCGCCACGCCCTCGACGCGACCCGGCGGCACCCCGGAGCCCACGAGGTGGTCGCGCACCGCCGCCATCCACCGCGCGTTGCTCGCCGCCACCGCCGAGGCGTACGGCTCCTCCCCGAACAGCCCGAGCGTCGAGGCCTCGACGTAGAGCCGCTCGCACCGGGTCTGGTGCTCGCCGGTGCGCAGCCGCCACTGGTCGCGGACCGCGTCGCCGGGGGAGGAGGACGCGGGCAGGTCCGCCAGCTCCTCGACCGACCGGCGCGTGGAGCAGCGGATGATCTCGACGACGAGGGCGTCCTTGGACCCGAGGTGGTAGAGCACCATCCGGTCACTCGTCCCGAGGGCCGCGGCGAGCGGCCGCAGGCTCAGCCCGACCAGCCCGTGCTCGAGGGCGTAGTCGGTCGCGGCCTCGACGATCTCCTCCCGGCGGTCCATCCCCCTACTGTAGCGAGTGCTACAGTAGGGGTGTAGCACTCGCTACGCACGCGCGGCCCGTCACCCCGCGCCGGCCACCCCGAGACCCGGAGCCCACCCGTGCCCGCCGCCTTCGCCCTCCTGCTCCTCGCGATCTCCGTCGAGGTCGGAGCCACCGCCGCCCTGCCCCGGGCGCGCGGCTTCACCGACCCCGTGTGGTCGGTCGTCGTCGCCGGCGGCTACCTGCTCTCGATCTGGCTGCTCACCCTCGTGGTCCGGCGGATGGAGGTCTCCGTCGCCTACGCGATCTGGGCCGGAGTCGGCACCGCCGCGATCGCCGTCGTCGGGTACCTCTGGCTCGGCGAGGACCTCGGGCCGACGAAGCTCGCCGGGGTGGGGCTCGTCGTCGCGGGCGTCGTGCTGCTCAACCTCCAGGGCGCCTCGCACTGACCCCGGACGGCCCCCGTGGCGACGCGCGCGGCTGCGGTACCCTGAGCCCGTGACGAGGTTCCTGCTCCTTACCTAGCCGCGCCGGCCCCGGCCCGCGCGGCGACCCCTCCTGTGCGAGGGGTTTTTTCATGGCCGCAGGACGCAACGACGACGAGGACGAGATGAGCGACACCCCGCACCGCTACACCGCCGAGCTGGCCGGACGGATCGAGGTCGCCTGGCAGGACCGCTGGGCCGAGCGCGGCACGTTCCACGCGCCGAACCCCGCCGGGCCCTGGGCCGAGCCCGACGCCGTCGCCGGCTACGACAACGGCCACCTGCTCGTCCTCGACATGTTCCCGTACCCGAGCGGTGCGGGCCTGCACGTCGGGCACCCCCTCGGCTACATCGCGACCGACGTCTTCGCGCGGTTCAACCGGATGCTCGGCAAGAACGTCCTGCACTGCCTCGGGTACGACGCCTTCGGCCTGCCCGCCGAGCAGTACGCCGTCCAGACCGGCCAGCACCCCCGCAAGACGACCGAGGACAACATCGTCATCATGGCGCGCCAGCTGCGCCGCCTCGGGCTCGGCCACGACGACCGCCGCTCGATCCAGACCATCGACCCGGACTACTACCGCTGGACGCAGTGGATCTTCCTCCAGATCTTCGACTCCTGGTACGACCCCGACGCCGAGCGGGCCGACGGCGGCCGTGGCCGCGCCCGGCCGATCGCCGAGCTCGTCGAGGAGTACCGCAGCGGTGCGCGCCCGCTGCCGAACGACGACGGTCGCGGCTGGGACGACCTGGCCGAGACCGAGCGGGCCGCCCTCCTCGACGCCCGGCGCCTCGCCTACACGAGCGAGGCGCCGGTCAACTGGTGCCCCGGCCTCGGCACGGTGCTCTCGAACGAGGAGGTCACCAACGACGGCCGCTCCGAGCGCGGCAACTTCCCCGTCTTCAAGCGCAACCTGCGCCAGTGGATGATGCGGATCACCGCCTACTCCGACCGCCTCGCCGACGACCTCGACCGGGTCGACTGGCCCGAGAAGGTCAAGATCATGCAGCGCAACTGGATCGGGCGCAGCCACGGCGCACGCGTGGACTTCCCCCTCGAGGGCGACGCCGCGGGCCGGGGCATCGAGGTCTTCACGACCCGCCCCGACACCCTCTTCGGCGCGACCTTCATGGTCCTCGCCCCCGAGCACCCCCTCGTCGACGCCCTCGTCCCGGACGGCGGCTGGCCCGAGGGCACCGGCGAGCGCTGGACCGGTGGCGCCGCGACCCCGGCCGAGGCCGTCGCGGCCTACCGCCTCGCCGCCTCCCGCAAGAGCGACGTCGAGCGGCAGGTCGAGGGCAAGGACAAGACCGGGGTCTTCACCGGCGGCTGGGCGACCAACCCGGTGACCGGCGCCCGCGTCCCCGTCTTCGTCGCCGACTACGTCCTCATGGGCTACGGCACCGGCGCGATCATGGCGGTGCCGGCGCAGGACCAGCGCGACTGGGACTTCGCGACCGCGTTCGGCCTGCCGATCATCCGCACCGTGCAGCCGTCCGAGGGCCACGACGAGTCCACCGCCTTCACCGGCGACGGCCCGGCCGTCAACAGCAGCAACGACGAGGTCAGCCTCGACGGGCTCGGGGTCGCCGAGGCCAAGGAGCGGATCACCGCGTGGCTCACCGAGCGTGGCGTCGGCGAGGCCACGGTCACCTACAAGCTGCGGGACTGGCTCTTCAGCCGCCAGCGCTACTGGGGCGAGCCGTTCCCCGTCGTCTTCGACGAGGACGGGGTCGCGCACGCCGTGCCCGAGTCGATGCTGCCGGTCGAGCTGCCCGAGGTGCCCGACTACAGCCCGAAGACCTACGACGCGGACGACGCGAGCAGCGAGCCCGAGCCGCCGCTGTCGCGGGTGCAGGAGTGGGTCGACGTCGACCTCGACCTCGGTGACGGCCGCGGCACCCGCCGGTACCGCCGCGAGACCAACACGATGCCCAACTGGGCCGGGTCGTGCTGGTACTACCTGCGCTACCTCGACCCCGCGAACGGTGCCGTACTCGTCGACCCCGAGAACGAGGCCTACTGGATGGGTCCGCGCCCCGAGCCGGTCGCCGGTGCGCCCGTCGGGACCCGCGACCCGGGCGGCGTCGACCTCTACGTCGGCGGTGTCGAGCACGCGGTGCTGCACCTGCTCTACGCCCGCTTCTGGCACAAGGTGCTCCACGACCTGGGTCACCTGAGCAGCGACGAGCCCTTCCGCACCTACTTCAGCCAGGGCTACATCCAGGCGCCGGCGTTCACCGACGCGCGCGGCCAGTACGTCGAGGCCAAGGAGGTCGAGGAGGGCGTCGACGCCGACGGCCACCCCGCCTTCACCTGGCACGGCGAGCCGGTGGGCCGCGAGTTCGGCAAGATCGGCAAGTCCCTCAAGAACATGGTCAGCCCGGACGAGATGTACGCGACCTTCGGGGCCGACACCTTCCGGCTCTACGAGATGGGCCTGGGCCCGCTCGAGCAGAGCAAGCCGTGGGACACCCGTGCGGTCGTCGGCAGCCAGCGCTTCCTCCAGCGGTTGTGGCGCAACGTCGTCGACGAGGAGACCGGCGAGGTGGTCGTCGTCGACGCCCCGCTCGACGACGCCACGACGCGGGTCCTGCACCGCACCATCGACGCCGTCCGCACCGACTACGCGGGGCTCGGCTTCAACACGGCCATCGCGCGGCTCACCGAGCTGAACAACGCCCTGACCAAGCTCGAGGGCGGGGTGCCGCGCGCGGCCGCCGAGTCGCTCGTGCTCATGGTCGCGCCGCTCGCGCCGCACATCGCGGAGGAGCTCTGGGCGCGGCTGGGCCACGACGAGTCCCTCGTCCACGAGGCCTTCCCCGTCGCCGACCCGGCGCTGCTCGTCGACGACACCGTGACGTGCGTCGTCCAGGTGCGCGGCAAGGTCAAGGACCGACTCGAGGTGCCCTCGGACATCACCGAGGACGCCCTGCGCGAGCTCGCCCTGGCCAGCCCGAAGGTGCAGGCGAGCCTGGAGAACGGCGTGCGGACCGTCATCGTCCGCGCGCCCAAGCTCGTCAACGTCGTCCCCGCCTGACCCGACGCCGCCCGGCTGCTTCCGCACTTCTCATGCCACCGTCCGCGTGACACGCGGCCGCGGCGGGGTGTCGCGCGGACGTCAGCATGAGAAGTCGGGTGGGCCGGGGGTGGTCGGGGCGCCGGTTCGGACTGCGGAATCCGTGCGTCCGTGTCCTCCTCGTGCACGGATCGAAACACGATTGTCACGCTGAACCGTTGCGAACCTGCGGTCACGTCCGGTTGAATCACCGGAACCCGTAGGAGGAGCCCACTCGTGACGCCCGTGCCCGACGAGACCACCCGGTCCACGACCGGTTCCGACGACGCCGTCGTCCTGACCCGGGTCAGCAAGCTCTACGGCCCGGTGCGGGCCGTCGACGACCTGACGCTCAGCGTGCACAGCGGGGAGTTCCTCTCCCTCCTCGGGCCCTCCGGCTGCGGGAAGACGACGACGCTGCGGATGATCGCCGGCTTCGAGCACCCGGACACCGGCGACATCCTCGTCGACGGCCGCAGCGTGCTCGGCGTCCCGCCGTACAAGCGGCAGGTCAACACCGTGTTCCAGGCGTACGCGCTGTTCCCGCACATGTCGGTGGCCGAGAACGTCGCCTACGGGCTGGAGCAGCAGCGCACCCCGAAGGCCGAGATCCGCGACAAGGTCGCCGAGGCCCTCGACATGGTGCAGATGCGCGGCTACGCCAACCGGCGCTCCACCCAGCTCTCCGGCGGCCAGCAGCAGCGGGTCGCCCTGGCCCGCGCGCTGGTCAACCGGCCCTCGGTGCTCCTGCTCGACGAGCCGCTCGGGGCGCTGGACCGCCAGCTCCGCGAGGAGATGCAGGTCGAGCTCAAGCTGCTCCAGTCCCGCCTCGGCATCAGCTTCGTCTTCGTCACCCACGACCAGGGCGAGGCGCTCTCGATGAGCGACCGGATCGCGATCATGCGCGAGGGCCGGGTCGAGCAGCTGGCCGACGCCGACACCATCTACTCCTCGCCGGCGTCCGCCTACGTCGCCGGCTTCGTCGGGCAGCAGAACTTCCTCGAGGGCCGCGCCACCGAGGGCGGGGGAGTGGAGACGGAGGTCGGGACGCTGCGCACCGACCGGGACGCCCCGGTGCGCCCCGGTGACCGCGTCCGCGTCGCCGTCCGCCCGGAGTTCGTCGAGCTCACCGCCGAGCAGCCTGCGGGCACGAGCGAGAACGCCTTGCGCGGCACCGTGATCGGGGTCGCCCACCAGGGCGAGACCCGCCAGTTCCTCGTCGACGTCGGTCACGGCCACACCCTCCTCGTCCGGCGCCCCACCCCGGTGGCGCCGCGGCTCGGTGTCGGCGACGCGGCGTGGTGCCACTGGAGCGCCGAGCACGTCCACGTCTTCCCGCACGACGGCGCGCACTCCGCGCCCCCGCCGACCTCCGTCCCCGACCTGCAGGCCAGCTGACCCCCCGTCCGTCCCCGGAGAGGAACCCCCGATGACCCACCACGACGAACCGATCCGTCTGCTCGCCCACACCTCCGCCATCCCGCGCATCCGCCGCGAGCTGACCCGCCGCAACCTGCTCGGGCTCGCCGGCATGGCGGGCGGCGCCGGCCTGCTCTCCGCGTGCGGTGGCGGTGGGAGCGGCAGCGGTGCCGGAGCCACCGCCGTCCCCAGCGGCGCGCCCGCCTCCCAGGTGGCCACCGGCGGCCCGATCGAGGGCGCCCTGTCGATGTACTCGTGGGGCGACTACGACGCCCCCGAGGTGCTCGAGGCGTTCACCAAGGACAAGGGCCCGACGATCACCACCGACTCCTTCAACTCCAACGAGGAGCTGATCTCCAAGCTCGTCGCGAGCAAGGGCACCGGCGGCTACGACATCGTCGTCCCCACCGGCGCCTTCATCCCGCAGATGGTGCAGAACGGGCTCCTCGCGCCGATCAACAAGGAGCTCGTCCCGAACCTCGACCACATGGACCCGGCCTTCCTCGGCCAGGCGTGGGACCCCGAGAACAACTACTCGATCTGCAAGGCGTGGGGCACCACGGGCTTCGTCTACGACACGACGAAGATCACCCGCGAGCTGAAGACGTGGAAGGACTTCATCGACGCCGCCACGAAGGAGGCCAGCGGGAAGGTCTCGGTCCTCGACGACCCGGCCGAGGTCACCGCGATCTACTTCTGGTCCAACGGGATCGACTGGAACACCACCGACCCCGCCCAGCTCGACGCCGCGGAGAAGTTCGTCGTCGACACCCTCGCCCCGCACATCGCCGCGTTCGACTCCTACCCCGGCGGGCAGGCCATCCCGCAGGGCACGCACTGGCTCATGCAGGTGTGGAACGGTGACGCGCGGATCGGCATCCAGGAGAGCGACACCCCCGAGAAGTGGCAGTGGGTCCTCGGCGCCCCGGCCACCGAGCTGTGGATGGACAACTGGGCGATCGCCGCGGGTGCCCCGCACCCCGAGGCCGCGCACGCCTTCATCGACTACGTCCTCACCCCCGAGAACCAGCTGAAGAACCTCGACTACATCGGCTACCACACCGGCGCCAAGGACATCGAGGCCGCGGCGAAGCAGGAGGGCCTCGAGATGCTCGACCTCGTCTTCTTCACCCCGGAGCAGATCGCGACGATGAAGACCGGCGAGGTCAACGACAACCAGCAGCGGGTCGTCGACATCTGGAACAAGGCGAAGGCCAAGGCGGGTGCCTGAGGCGCCCCCGGGCGCGCCGTCGATCCGGCTGCGCGCCCCCCGCTTCGCCCTGGCCCTGCCCGCGGGGCTGTGGCTGGTCATGTTCTTCGTCGTCCCCATCGGGACGATCGTCTGGTTCAGCTTCGGCTACAAGCCCGGTCTGTTCGGGACGCACGCCAACGACGTGCTCTCCCTCGACCGGTACCGGGAGGCGTTCTCCCCGACGTTCTTCGCGACCTTCCAGAACACGCTGTGGGTGGGCGTCACCGGCACGCTGCTCTGCCTGCTCATCGGGATGCCCACCGCGTACTGGATGGCGGTCAAGGCGCCGCCGAACCGGCGCGGGCTGCTCGTCGCCCTCGTCATGGTCCCGTACTGGACGAACTTCCTCGTGCGCACCATCGGGTGGCAGGTCATCCTCGCCCCGCAGGGGTGGTTCTCCGAGCTGCTCCAGGCGGTGCACCTCACCGGTGGCCCGCTCGACGTGCTCTACACCCGCACGGCGGTCCTCATCGGCGTCGTCTACAACTACCTGCCGCTGATGATCCTCCCGCTGTTCGTCGCGTTCGACCGGGTCGGCGGTCCGCTGCGGGAGGCGAGCAAGGACCTCGGGGCGGGACGCTGGCGCACCTTCACCCGCGTCACCCTCCCGCTGGCCCGCCCCGGCGTCATCGCCGGCACGGTCCTGGTCTTCATCCCGCTCATGGGCGACTACGTCACGGCCACCGTGCTCGGTGGCGCCCGCGGCAACATGGTCGGGCAGCTCGTCGCCAGCCAGTTCCAGACCGCCCAGAACTGGGCGCTCGGCTCGGCGATGGCCGTCGTCCTCATCCTCGTCATCGCCGCGACCGTGGCCGTCATCGCGGGCCTCGTGTGGCTCGCGGGGCTGCCGCTGCGCGCGCGGCACCGACTCGTCCTCGAGGAGGTCCCGTGAGCGCCCCGACCACCAGCGCCGAGGCGCCCGCGCGCACCCCCGGCGACGTGGGGCCGCCGCCGCGCAACCGGCCGCCGCGGTCGTGGGCGGACCGGCTGCTCACGGTGTTCGGGTTCCTCGTGCTGGCGTTCCTCTTCGCCCCGATCATCGTCATCGTCATCTACTCGTTCAACGAGGGGCGCCTGCTCATCGCGTGGGACCACTTCGGCTTCGGCTCGTTCCGGGCGATCACGGAACGACCGGCGATCCGCAGCGCGGTCATCGTCTCGCTCCAGGTGGCCGTGGTCTCCTCGCTGTTCGCGACGTTCCTCGGGACGATGGCGGGGGTCGCCCTGGCGCGGCGGCCCGGGCGCTGGAGCTACTGGTTCATCGGGCTGCTGCTGCTCGTCTCGGTGACGCCGGAGATCGTCGACGCGGTCTCGCTGCTGCCGTGGCTGGTCTACCTCGGCCAGGACGCCGGGCTCTCGGTGTTCAACGGCGGCCTCGTCCGGCTCGTCGTCGGCCACTCGCTCTTCTCGACGGCGGTCGTCAGCTACATCGTGCGGGCGCGGCTCATCGGCCTCGACGAGACCCTCGAGGAGGCCTCCGGCGACCTCTACGCACCGCCGGCGCGCACCTTCCGCCGGATCACCGTGCCGCTGGCGATGCCCGCCGTCCTCGCCGGGTTCCTGCTCGCGTTCACCCTGAGCCTGGACAACACCATCGTCTCCGCGTTCGTCCAGGTGTCGGGGTCGACGCCGTGGCCGGTCTACGTCCTCTCGGCGCTGCGCTCCGGCCTGCGCCCCGAGATCGCCGCCGTCTCGACGGTGATGCTCGTCCTCACCCTGCTCGCCCTCGGCCTCGTCGCGCTCGTGCTCAAGCGCTCCGGCGACTCGGCCACCGACATCGCACGCACCATGGGAGGTGGCTGATGGTCGACACGATCTTCACCGGTGGACCGGTCTTCACGTCGAGGGCGGTCCGGGACCGACCCACGGCCGTGGCGGTCGACGGCGGACGCATCGTCGCCGTCGGCCACGACGAGGTGCTCGACCTCGCCGGTCCCGGCACCGAGCGCGTCGACCTCGCCGGGCGGATGCTCGTCCCCGGGTTCCAGGACGCCCACGTCCACCCGGTGTGGGCCGGTGTCGACATGCTGCGCTGCGACCTCACCGAGCTCTCCACGGCCGAGGAGTACCTCGAGCGGGTGGGGGAGTACGCCCGGGCGAACCCCGACCTCCCGTGGGTCCTCGGGGCGGGCTGGTCGATGCCGGCCTTCCCCGGCGGCACGCCCACCGCCGCGGCGCTCGACGCCGTCGTCGGCGACCGGCCGGTGTTCCTGCCGAACCGCGACGGCCACGGCGCGTGGGTCAGCTCCGCGGCGCTGCGGCTCGCCGGGATCGACCGCGACACCCCCGACCCCCGCGACGGACGCATCGAGCGGGACGCCGACGGGAACCCCACCGGGTGCCTCCACGAGGGGGCGATGGACCTCGTCGGGCGGATCGCGCCACAGACCACGGACGCCGAGCGCCTCGAGGGGCTGCTCACCGCGCAGGCCCACCTGCACTCCCTCGGCGTCACCGCGTGGCAGGACGCGATCATCGGCGACTACGGCGACGGCGGGAACCCGTCCGGTGCCTACCGCGCGGCCGAGGAGTCCGGGCGGCTCACGGCGCGGGTCGTCGGGGCGCTGTGGTGGGACCGGAACGTCGGGCTGGAGCAGGTGCCCGAGATCCTCGAGCGCCGCGACCGGTACTCCACCGACCGGTTCCGGGCCACGAGCGTCAAGATCATGCAGGACGGCGTGCCCGAGAACTTCACCGCCGCGATGCTCGACCCGTACTGCGACGGGCACGGCCGCTACACCGACAACTCCGGCATCTCCTTCGTCCCCGTCGAGACGCTGAACCCGGCGGCGGTCGCGCTCGACGCCGCGGGCTTCCAGCTGCACTTCCACGCCATCGGCGACCGCGCCGTCCGTGAGTGCCTCGACGCGGTCGAGGGAGCGGTGCGCGCGAACGGGCGGCGCGACGCCCGGCACCACATCGCGCACATCCAGGTGATCCACCCCGACGACCTCCACCGCTTCCGCGAGCTCGGCGTGGTCGCCAACATGCAGGCCTTCTGGGCCGCGCTCGAGGCGCAGATGGTCGAGCTGACGATGCCGTTCCTCGGGGAGCGGCGCAGTGCCTGGCAGTACCCGTTCGGCGACCTCCAGCGCTCCGGGGCGACGCTCGCGATGGGCTCGGACTGGGCGGTCTCGACGGCCGACCCGATCGCGGCCATCCACGTCGCCGTCACCCGGCAGATCCCCGAGGCGCACCGCGAGGGCGAGCCCGAGCACCCGGTGTTCCTGCCCGAGCAGCGGATCGACCTCGCGACCGCCCTCACGGCGTACACGGCCGGGTCGGCGCACGTCAACGGGCTCGAGGACACCGGGCAGGTCCGGGTCGGGGCGCTCGCAGACCTCGCCGTGCTCGACCGCGACCCGTTCGCCGCGCCGCCGGAGGAGATCGGCGCGACGCGGGTGCTGCAGACCTTCGTCGACGGCCGCCGGGTGTACGCGGCCGACGACGCCTGACGCCCCCCGCCCTCCCGCACTTCTCATGCTGCAGTCCGCGCGACACCCCGCCGCGGCGGGGTGTCGCGCGGACGCCGGCATGAGAAGTCGGGTGTGTCTCGGGGTGTGGACCGCGGATGACGAGCGCGCACGGGCGCTGCCAGACTCCTTCGCGTAGGTCATGAGTGCCAGTGACAAGCCCCGGCTCGCTGGCCGGCAACCCTCCTCCGCGGTGGGGTGCCCCGGGTGACGACCTGGTCGGCGCCGTCGTGGCGTCGGCAAGCGCGGGATCCCGGGACCACGCCCCGAGGGTCCTCCGGTCCCTCGGGAGCCTCGATGTCCACGCACCACGCCACCGCCGTCCGCACCGCACCCTCGTCGCTGACCCGCCGCCTGCCGGCGGTCGTGCAGCCCGGCCCGGTGCCCCTCGTCACCGGCGAGCTCGTCGAGTACGCCCAGCTCGACCACGCCGCCTCGACCCCGGCCCTGACCTCCGTCGTCCGGGCCGTCGAGACCGCCACCCGCACGTACTCCTCGGTCCACCGCGGTACCGGCTGGCTCTCGAGGGTCACGAGCGCCCACTACGAGGCCGCCCGTGACGAGGTGGCCCGGTTCGTCGGCGCGCGCGCCGACGACCTCGTCGTGCTCACCCGGACCACGACCGATGCGACGAACCTCCTCGCCCGTGCCCTGCCCGACGGCACCCCGGTCGTCGTGTTCGCCTCCGAGCACCACGCCTCGCTGCTGCCCTGGCCCGCCGAGCGCACCCACCGGCTGCCGGTGCCCGCCTCGCCCGAGGAGGCCCTGGGCCGCCTCGATGCCGCACTCGCCGGGCTCGCCGAGGGGCCGCGCCCGCTCGTCGTCGTCACCGGGGCCTCGAACGTCACCGGCGAGCTGTGGCCGGTCGCGCAGGTCGTCGCGGTGGCGCGCCGGCACGGTGCCCGCGTCCTGCTCGACGCCGCGCAGCTCGTCGCGCACCGCCGGGTCGACCTCGCGGCCCTCGGTGCCGACTGGGTCGCCTTCTCGGGGCACAAGCTGCACGCCCCCTTCGGCAGCGGCGCGCTCGTCGGGCGGCGGGACTGGCTCGACGCGGCGGACCCCTACCTCGCGGGCGGCGGGGCGAGCGCGGCCGTCACCGACGACGCGACGACGTGGGCCACCGGGGCGGGCCGCCACGAGGGCGGCAGCCCGAACGTCCTCGGCGCGGTCGCCCTCGCGGCCGCGTGCGCCGCGGTCCGCGAGCACCGCTCGGCGATCGAGGAGCACGAGGAGCGGCTCACGCGGCGGCTCGTCGAGGGGCTCGCCGCCGTGCCGGGGGTCCGCACCCACGCGGTGTTCGGCGACGGCCACGACCGCGTCCCCGTCGTGGCCTTCACCCTCGACGGACTCGACAGCCACCTCGTGGCCGCCGCGCTGAGCGCCGAGCACGGCATCGGCGTGCGCGCGGGCAAGTTCTGCGCGCACCTGCTCGTCGACGCGCTGCTGGAGCGTCCCGGCGCCGCGGCGCCGGGCGAGCGGCCCCGCACGGCGGTGCGCGCCAGCGCCGGCCTCGCGACGACCGACGAGCACGTCGAGCGACTGCTCGCGGCGGTCGCCGGGCTCGCCGCCGAGGGTCCGCGGGCCCGCTACCGGCAGGACGCCACGCTCGGCTGGGTGCCCGAGGAGGACGCCCGCGTCCTCGACGTCGCGCTCCCGTGGTGAGCGGGAGCGCGGGGGTCAGCGCCGGACGAGGCGCAGGGCGCGCCGCGGGCAGGCGGTGACGGCCTCCCGGGCCAGGGCCATCTGGTCGTCCGGCACCGGGCCGAGGACGACGGGGTAGCCCCACTCGTCGAGGACGATGCGCTCGGGCAGCAGCTCGGCGCAGAGCCCGCGGGCCCGGCACTCGGGCCAGTCGACGCGCAGCACGTGGCCCTCCTCGGCCGCCGGCACGGCGCTCACGCGACCCTCACCCGGAGCGTGGCGACGCACCCGCAGTCACCCTCGAGGTGGGTCTCGACCCGGTCGGCGAGGGTCGACAGGAGCGAGCGGACGAGGCGTGAGGTGCCGTCGGGGTGGGCGCACGCGCCGCGCCCGGTGACCAGGCCGGTCAGCTCCTCGATGCGGCGGCGGGTGTCGGCGCCCTCGGCGAGCGCGCGCACCTCGTCGGCGAGGGCGGGCAGGCCGTTGCGGCACGGGCCACAGCGGCCGGCGGACTCCGCGGCGAGGTACTCGGTCCACTCGGCCGTCCGGGCGACGGGGCAGGACCCGTCGCCGAGCGAGACGAGCGCCCCGGCCCCGAGCGAGGCGCCGAGCGCGCGCAGGTGCGGCTGGGACCACACGAGCGCGGCGACGTCGCTCGGGTGGATCCACGCTCCGTGGAAGCCCCCGACGAGCAGCGGCGCCGCGAGCGCCGCGGGGTCCAGGACCTGCCAGGCGGTGTCGCCGTGGGAGACCTCGACGACCCGCGCGAGGTCGAACTGGCCGTCCGGGCCGGGCGGGCGGGTCAGCGTGAGCAGCATCGTGCCGGGCTCGTCGGGCGTGCCGAGGGCGGCGTAGCGCTCGGTGCCGACGTGCGCCACGGCGGCGAGGTGGGCCCAGGACTCGGCGTTGGAGAGGAGGGTGGGGCGGCCCTGGTGCCCGTCCATCGCCTCGGGGGCCCACGAGGTGACCGGCAGGCCGGGCCTCCCGGCCATCAGCTCGAGGACGGCCCGGGCCTGGCCGGCGACGAACCGGCCCTCGGCCTCGTGGGTGGTCCACTTCGTCCTCCCGTCGCGCTCGGCGATGGCGCGGGCCACGGACTCCCCGACGAGCGGGCGGTCGACGGAGGTGACGACGTGCACGCGCCGGGCCCCGAGCGCGCGGGCGGCGAGCTCGGCACCGTCGAGCACGAGGTGCGGGGCGACGCTGAGCAGCGCCTCGTCCTTGGCGCTCGCGGGTTCTCCCTCGGCGGCGTTGACGACGACGACGGGGCGCTTCGAGGGGCGCAGGCCGCTGCGCTCGGCGACGGTGCGCAGCTTGCGGGCCAGGGGGAAGCCGGCGCCCCCGCGGCCCCGGACCCCGGCGCCGTCGGCGAGCTCGACGACGGTCGCGAGGTCGTGGACGGGGAGCTCGCCGAAGCGGGCCCGGTGCGCGGCGAGGCCGGGCTCGTCGTCGACGCCGGAGAGCAGCAGCGGGCCGGGGCGGACCTGGAGCCGGGCCGGCGGGGCGATCGCCCTCATCGGGCACCCCCGCCGCGGACGAGGTCGCGGTGGCGGGGCTCCGCGGGGACGTCCTGCCGGGCGTGGGCGCCCCGAGAGGAGCGTCCGCGACGCCGGCCGAGGAGGACGGCGACGACCCGGGCCCCCGCGGCGAGCGCCACGAGGCCGACGCAGGCGGCGGTGATGGCGAGCGACCACCCGAGGTCGGCGTCGGTGCCGAGGCCCAGGCCGTGGGCGACGCCGAGTGCCCACGCCGCGTACGTCGTGAGGTGGACGAGGAACCACAGGCGGTGCGGCAGCCGGCTGCGGGCCAGCGAGGTCGCGATGACGATGACCGTGAGGTCGAGCGCGACCGTGCCGAGACCGAGCCAGAGTGGCTCGTACGTGGAGCCGAACGGCACGACGGCCTGCCACCAGCGGATGTCGACGTACTCGTCGACGACGGCGACGACGGCGTGGAGGAGCAGCAGCAGGACCGAGACCGCCGCGAGGCCGCGGTGCAGGCCCTGGGTGATGAAGCGCGGCCACCACGGACGGATCGCCCGGCCGGTGGCGAGCACGCCGAGGACGACGGTCAGGGTGAACACGACCACGAGGACGATGCCGCTCCCGCGGTTGAGGTACCAGAGCAGGGGGGAGGTCATCGGGACTCCTCGATGTCGGCGGCGACCCACGCCGGGGTCCGGGTGACGGCCCCGTCGTGGTCGACGAGGCGGGCGGCGACGTCGCGTGCGGTGAGCCAGCCGAGGGCCTCGGCGCCGAGCACGACGGCGGCGGTGGACGCGGTGTTGGCGGCGACGGCCGTGTGCCCGAGGGCGGTGACCGTGCGCCAGGGGCCCTCGGCCGGACCGCCGGTGCGGGGGTCGACGAGGTGGTGCCACTGACGGCCGCCACGGCGCCAGCGCCGGGCGGAGACGCTCGAGGTGGCCAGGCCTCCGGCGCCGACGGACACGGTGACCGAGCCGCCCTCGTCGCCGAGGTCGGCCAGGCTGTGCCCGAGGCGGACCGGTTGCGCGGGTGCGGAGTCGGGGTCGGGGCCGGCGATGCGGATGTCGCCACCGACGCTCACGAGGACCGGCACCCCGAGCTCCTCGACGACGGTCAGCGCGGCGAGGTCGGCGGCGAACGCCTTGCCGGTGGCGCCGAGGTCGAGGGCGGCGCCGGCCGGGACGCTCACCGTGGAGTCGTCGACGACGACGTCGCGCCACGAGCCGCGGCGGCCGGGCAGGGCGGCGGGGGAGGGGTCGTCGCTGGGGACGAGGGCGTAGGTGCGGTCGTAGCCGGCCGCCTCGAGGACGGTGCCGAGGGTGGGGTCGACGAGCCCGTCGGTCTCGTGGGCCGCCTCGAGCGCCACCCGGACGGCGCCGACGAGGACGGGGCGGACGAGCAGCGGCCGCCCCGGGTGGGCGTTGACGAGGGAGAGGTCGCTGTCCGGCCGGAACCGGCTGTAGGCCTCGTCGACCTCGTCGAGGACGGCGGCGACGAGCTCGACCGCCGCCTCGAGGGCCTCGGGGGTGGTGCGGACGTCGACGTAGGTGCCGATGGCACGCCACGACGCGGCCCCGTGCTCCGGGTGGAGGAGGACCCCGTCCGGGACGGCCACCGCCGTCATGAGCCCGTGCTGGGCGGGGGCGGCGGGGGCGGCGGAGGTGCGGGAGCCGGGGCGGGCGCGGTCGAGCCGCCACCGCCGGAGGAGGTGCCGCCGCCGGACGACGAACCGCCCGAGGAGGAGCCGCCCGAGGAGGAGCCGCCCGAGGACCAGCCGCCACCGACTCTCGCCGCACCGGACGCGGCGGCCCGGACGACGACCTTCGGACCGACGACGGTCTTGGCCTTGCGCTGCTTCGTGACGACGGCCGGGTGGTCGGCCGCCCACGCGACGAGCTGGTCGTGGTACTCGGCCGCGACCTTGGCCTCGGCCCGGGCCTTCTCCCGGGCCTTGGCAGCCTCGTCCTTGGCCGTCTCCTGGGCCACGGCGGCGGTCGCGGCACCGGTCGCCGCGACCGCCGACGCTGCGAGCGCGCCGCTGAGCACCGTCAGGAGGACGCGCGACCGGTCGCGTTGTCCTCGGCTGAGCAGGGGTTTCACCGTGGGTCTCCTGAGGGATCGACAGCAGGGGCAGAGGGTCTCGCGGTGACAACGATGGACCGGCGTGCCGCAAGAGCGCGTCATCGCCGTGTTAAGGGACCCTCATGACGCTCGGGCGCCCCGCAGTCCTTAACCCAGCCTTATCGCAGCGACGACGCCGCCTTGACGTGACGTCCCCGAGGCTGGTGCTCCCCGCACCGCGCACCCCTGCCCTCAGCGCGGCCCGTTCTCCGGAGGTTCCCCCGTGTCTCTCTCCACGACCATCGCGACCGGCACGCTGCTCGGCGGCCTGCTCGCCGTCGGCGTGTACGCCACGACCGCTCCCTCGGACCAGGTGTCCGCGACCGTGCCGGTGGCCCCCACCTACGGGCCCGTCCCCACCCCGACGGTCACCCAGGTCGCCGACTGCGTCTCCCCCGCCAAGCTCGAGCACGGCGTCTGCGTCACGCACAAGCCGGGCCCGACCATCACCATCCCCGCCGCCGCGCAGCCGGCCGGTACCACCCGGGCCCCGGCCGCCCGCAGCACGTCCTCGGCGTCCCGTCCCCAGGCCACCACCCCCACGACGGATCCCACCACCGGGGGCGGCCACGATGACGAGCACGGCGACGACGAGCACGACGACCACGAGCCCGGCGACGACCACGGCGGCGACGACCACGACGACGACTGACCCCTCCCGTCCGGCCGTGCCGCAGGGGGCGCGGCTAGTCGCGGTCCGCGGTGGGCAGGGCCACCCGGACCCGGAGCCCACCGAGGTCGGACTCCCCGAGCTCGACCGTCGCGTCGGCCTGCTCGGCCAGCCGGTGCACGATGGCCAGGCCCAGGCCGGTTCCGCCACCCGCGCTGTGACCGCGCCCGCGCCACGGGAGCGTCATCCCCGGGCCGGCGTCCTCGACGACGACGTCGACCCCCCGGATGCCGGGCGCGACGGTGACGCGGATGTCCGTGCCTTCGGGCGTGTGCGCGAAGACGTTGTCGAGCAGGGTGTCGACGAGCTCGCGGAGGTCGTCGTCGGAGAGCGGCACGGGGCGGGTGCCCGGTGCGCCGTGCAGCCGCAGGTCGCGTCCCTGGTCCTCGGCGAGCGGGCGCCAGAAGTCGACCCGGGCGGCGACCACGGGGTAGGGGGCGGTCCGCTCGACGAGCTCGGAGGCCACCGTGCGACGGGCCTGGCGGACCACCTCGTCGATGCTGCGCTGCAGGTGGTCGACGTGCTCCCGCAGCCGCGCCGCCACCTCGGGGTCGGTCACGAGGTCGGTGTCGAGCCGCAGCGCCGTCACCGGGGTGCGCAACCGGTGGCCGAGGTCGGCGACGTTCTCCCGCTCGGCGACGACGAGGCCGTGGATCCGGTCGGCGAGGGCGTTGAGCGCCCGTCCGAGCTCGGCGGTCTCCGGAGGCCCGCCGGGGACGGCCCGCGCCGAGGCGTCGCCCTCGCGGAGCCGGTGCGCCACCTCCGCCACCTGGGTGACCGGGATGCTGACCCGTCGGCCGAGGTTCCAGGCCGCCGCGACCGAGACGCCGACGAGGGCCAGCCCGAGGGCGCCGATCGTCAGCCAGGCCATGGGCACCCCGGCGCGCAGCTCGTCGGTGCTGACGCTCGCGACGACGACGTCGATCCCCGCGGGGGTCTGGACGGGGACGAGCGCGTCGAGCCCGCCGTCGCGCGGGGTGGTGAAGGCCGCCTTGTCGCGTCGGGCACGCTCGACGGCGACGAGGGTGTGCACGTCGAGCTGGTGGGTGCCCCCCAGCTGGGTGCCGTCGGGTTCGACGACGAGCACGGCCGGCCCCTGGATCGAGAAGTCCCGCACCGTCCGGTCGAGGGCGGCCGGGTCGGGCAGGGTCCCCACGAGGCGGGCGACGCTCTGCGCCTGCTCCCGGGCCGCGGACGTCGCCCGGTCCGAGGCGAGGTTCGCGACGAGGAAGCACAGGGGCACGACGAACGACACGACGACGGCCGACGTCGTCGCGGCGACGAGCCACGCGATGCGGCGGGTCATATGTCCGCGCCCGGGTCCGGTGCCGGGTGCGCCGGCTCGGTCCCGTCGGTGCCCTCGGTGGGCGCGGTGAGGCGGATCCCCACCCCGCGGATGCTGTGGAGGTACACCGGATGAGCCGCGCTCTCGCCGAGCTTGCGCCGCAGCCACGACAGGTGCACGTCGACGGTGCGCTCGCCGCCGCCGTACGGCTGGTTCCACACGTCCGCGAGGACGTCGCGCTTGCTGACGACCTCGCCGACGTGCTGGGCCAGGTAGGCGAGCAGGTCGAACTCCCGCCGGGAGAGGTCGAGCAGCTCGCCGCGCAGCGTGGCCTCCCGGGACGCCGGGTCGATCGCGAGGTCGCCCACCTCGAGCGAGAGGCTGGTGCCGTCGTCCACGGTGCGGCGCAGCACGGCACGCATCCGGGCCTCGAGCTGCTCCATCCCGAACGGCTTGACGACGTAGTCGTCCGCCCCGGCGTCGAGGGCCTTGACCACCGACGGGTCGTCGTCGCGTGCGGTGACGACGATCACCGGCGTCTGGCGCACCGCCCGGAGCATGCTCAGCAGGCTGTGGCCGTCGAGGTCGGGCAGGCCGAGGTCGAGCAGGACGAGGTCCGGGTTCTCGTCGAGGGCCTGCTGGAGGCCGTCGAGACCGGACCGTGCGCTCGAGACCGCGTGACCGCGGTCGGTGAGCGAGCGGACGAGGGAGGACCGGATCGCCGGGTCGTCCTCGATGACGAGCACGTGTGCCACAGTGGGCACGGTAGAGCAGGGACGGGGTGACGCGCGTGGACCCGACACGTCGCAGGATGGTCGGCATGTCGCTGGGCTGGATGGTCGTCGTCCTGCTCGTCGGCGGGGCGACCTTCGCCGTCGTCTCCCACGCCGGCAGCCAGGTGGGTGAGGCGTCGGCCCTGCGGAGCGCCGCGGCCGCCGTCCCGGCGTCGCCGTCCGCCACCGGCTCGACGACCTCGCCCTCCTCCGCCACGCCGACGCCGACGCCCACCGCGAGCCCGAGCGCCCCGCCGTCGTCCTCGCCGCCGCACACCTCGCGCCCGCCGTCGACGAGCCGGCCCCGGGCCTCCACCCCCGCGGCGCCTCCGACGCCCAGGAAGACGGCCACCCCGCCCGCCACGCGCACGGCGTCGTTCACGACCGTGGGCGGCACCGTCACGGCGTCCTGCACGGGCACGACCGTCCGCCGCCTGTCCATCACCGCGCGCGACGGGTGGAGGTTCGAGGAGGACGCCAGCAGCCGGAAGCTCGAGGTGCACTTCAGCCGGTCCGGCCGCGACGCCGCGGAGGGAGCCTCGGCGGAGGACTCCGGCGACGAGGTCGAGCTGAAGATCACCTGCGTGGGCGGCGTGCCGACCCGCGACTCGCACTGACCCGCCACGGCGCCGGGGGTGCCTCGCGGCACTAGCCTGCGGGGGTGCCCACCGCGATCGTCACCGACTCCACGGCGTACCTGCCGCCGGAGGCCCTCGAGGGTCTGCCCGTGCGCGTCGTGCCGCTGCACGTCGTCATCGGCGGGCACGAGCACCGCGAGGGCCTCGACGTGGGGGCCGAGGAGGTCGCGGCGGCGCTGCGGTCCTTCACCCCCGTGTCCACGTCCCGGCCCGCACCGGCGGCCTTCCTCGAGGCGTACGAGACCGCGGCGCGCGACGGTGCGGACGGCATCGTCTCGGTGCACATCTCCGGTGAGCTCTCGAGCACGGTCGCCGGGGCTGCCCTCGCGGCCGAGCAGTCGCCCGTGCCGGTGACCGTCGTCGACTCCCGGGCCCTCGGGATGGTGATGGGCCACGCGGTCCTCGCCGGCGCCCGGGCCGCCCGCGGCGGGGCACCCGTCGACGAGGTGGCCGCGCTGGTCCGGGCGACGTGTGAGGGCGCGACCGTCGTCTTCTACGTCGACACCCTCGAGTTCCTCCGCCGCGGGGGCCGGATCGGGCGGGCCGGGGCGCTCCTCGGGTCCGCCCTGTCGATCAAGCCGATCCTCGGGCTGCGCGACGGCCAGATCGTCCCGCTCGAGCGGGTCCGGACCTCGAGCCGCGCCATCGCCCGGATCGAGGAGCTGGCCGTCGAGGCGGCCGAGGCGGCGACCTCTCGTGGGGCGCCGGGGGTCGACGTCGCCGTCCACCACCTCGACTCCCGGGAGCGTGCCGAGCGGCTCGCCGAGCGCCTCGGCACCCGGCTGCCGGGTGTGCCTGTCGAGGTGGTGGAGCTCGGAGCCGTCGTCGGGGCCCACGTGGGCCCGGGGACGCTGGCCGTGGCGGTCGTCCCGAGGCCGGCCGGCTGACCGATGGACCTCGTCCTGCTCGCCGTCGAGATCGTCCTGGTCGCCGCCGTCGCGTTCCTCCTCGGAGGGGTCAACCCCGCGACGCTGCTGGCCCGGGCCCTCGGCACGGACCTGCGCGCCGCCGGGTCCGGCAACCCGGGGGCGACGAACGCCGGCCGGGTGCTCGGACGCAAGTGGGGCGCGCTCGTCCTCCTCCTCGACGTCGCGAAGGCGTACCTGCCCGCCGTCCTCGCGCTGCGCACCCTCGGGCTGCTCGCCGCCCTCGTCGTCGGCCTCGCCGTGGTCCTCGGGCACGTCTTCAGCCCGTTCCTCAAGGGTCGCGGCGGCAAGGGGGTGGCCTGCGCGTTCGGGGCGATCCTCGCGGTCGAGCCGCTCGTGGCGCTCTTCGCCCTCGTCGTCTTCGGGCTGGCGCTGGCCCTCGTCCGGTTCATCGGGGAGGCGTCGGTCGTCGTGACGCTCGCCCTCGTCGTCGTCGGGGTGCTCGGGCTCGTGGGGGTCCTGCCCGGGGTCGGGGCGCTCACCGGGGGGTGGCTCGTCGTGCTCGCGCTCCTCGTGCTGTCGCGGCACCGCCGCAACGTCGTCGCCTGGTGGGGCCGCCGCCGCGCGTCCTGACACCCGGTCCCGTCGCCGTCCGTCCACAGGCCTGCGCGGGGCGGGGCCTCGTCCACAGATCGTCGGCGGGCGGGGACGGGGCGTGCCGGGCTGCCTAGCGTCGGGGCATGCGCGACCGCCCGGACCCCGACGCCCTGTCGCCGCGGGCTCGCGCGCGGCTGCAGGGGCGGGGGTGGGTGCCGGCCGGTCCGCCGTCGTGGCCGCCGTCGTGGTCGGTGTCGGAGTCGCCGGACGCGCCGGAGTCGGAGCCAGGGGGAGCGTCGGCGGTCGCTGGGGAGCGTGTGGCCGGGGTGGTCCCGCGGGTGCCCGTCGGCCGGCACCGCCGGCGCGCGGCACTGGACCGTCTCGTCCGGTTCGTCCGGCTCCCTGCGGCGTTCTCCGGCGCCCGGTGGCAGCCGGGGCGGGCGGCCGTGCTCGGGGTCCTGCTCGTCACCGTGCTCGCGGTCCTCGTGCTCGGGCTGCGGGTCGCGTGGGCCCGCTCCGACACCGGCGACGTCGTCGCGCCGGGCGGCGGCGCGCGCGCCGGGCCCACCGGGGTCACCGCCGGGGCCGCGGCGGTCGGGGTGCCCTCGGTGGCTGCGTCGGAGGTCTCGGCGCAGACGGGAGCCTCGGCCGCGGGGGCGCCGACCGGTGGCGCGGTGCTCGTCGTCCACGTCGTCGGGCGGGTCCGCCACCCCGGGGTGCAGGAGCTGGCGGTGGGGTCCCGGGTCGGTGACGCCGTCGCGGCCGCGGGTGGAGCGAGCGACGACGCCGACCTCTCGGCCGTCAACCTCGCGCGGCTGCTCGTCGACGGCGAGCAGATCAGGGTGCCGAGACCCGGGGAGGTGGTCACGGGGGCCGCTCCGGGGGTGGGGAGCTCGTCCGGCGCCGGGGGCGGCGCCGCACCGGGCGGCCTCGTGTCGCTCAACGCGGCGGACGTCACGGCGCTCGACGCGCTGCCCGGCATCGGCCCCGTCCTCGCGCAGCGCATCGTGGACTGGCGCAGCGAGAACGGCCGCTTCACCAGTGTCGACGAGCTCGCCGAGGTGAGCGGCATCGGCGAGAAGCTGCTCGGCCGGCTCCGCCCCCTCGTCACGCCGTGACCGTCGACGACGACGAGGTCGCCGGTGCGAGCGACCTCCGGCTGCTCGGGCCGGCCGTCGTCGCCTGGGCGGTCGCCGCCGCCGCCCTGGGGTCCGGGGCCGCCGTGCGGCTCGGTGTCGTCGGTGCCGGTGCCCTCCTCGCGGGCGGTGCGGCGCTCCGGGCCCGGGCCCGTCCCGCCGGAAGCGGTTCCGCGTGGCGCTGGCCGGTGCTCCTGTGCGTCGTCCTCGTGGCCCTGCTCCAGGGCGCCGCCCTCACCCAGGGCGCGCTGCGCGAGCGCGGCGGCATCCGTGACCTCGCGGACGCCAGGGCGGTCGTCCACGCCGAGGTGCTCCTCACGAGCGACCCGCGACGGGTCGCGTCCCGGGACGGCGACGAGCGGGTGCTGCGCGACGGCACCGTCCGCGTGCTCACCGGCCGCGGACGCACCGTGGCGGTCTCGGCGCCGGTGCTCCTCACCGGGGGTGCGGCCCTCGCCGATCCGGCGTGGCACGCCACGGTGCGGGTCCGCGGGCGGCTCGGGCCGGTCGAGCCCGCCGAGCGCCGGGTCGCGTCCCTGGCCGTCATCGGGGCCACCGAGCCCGTTGCACCGCCCGGCGCCGTCGCCCGGGGCGCCGAGCGGCTCCGGGTCGGGCTGCGCAGCGCCGTCGACGGCGCCCCCGCCGACGCGCGGGGTCTGCTGCCCGGGCTCGTCATCGGCGACACGACCCGGACCCCGCCGGAGCTCACCGACGCGATGCTCGTCACGGGGATGACGCACCTCACGGCGGTCTCCGGCAGCAACGTCGCCGTCGTCGTCGGGCTGGTGCTCGGCTCGTGCGCGGTCGTCGGGGTGCCGCGGCGAGCCCGGCCGGTCCTCGCGGGGCTGGCGCTGGCCGGGTTCGTCGTCCTCGCCCGCCCCGAGCCCAGCGTGGTCCGGGCGGCCGCGATGGGCTCCATCGGCCTGCTCGGGCTGAGCCGCTCCCGCCGGTCCGCGGGGCTGCCGGTGCTCGGCGGGGCGGTCGTCCTCGTCCTCGTCCTGGACCCGTGGCTCGCCCGCTCGTACGGCTTCGCCCTGTCCACGCTCGCGACCCTCGGCCTGCTCCTGTTCACCCGGCCCTGGGGTGAGGCGATCGGCGCTCGGCTCCCGAGCCGGGTCGCGCCCCTCGGGCCGGCGCTCGCCGTGCCCGTCGCCGCGCAGGCGATGACCGCGCCGGTCGTCGTCCTGCTCCAGGGGTCGGTGAGCCTCGTCGGGGTCGTCGCCAACCTGCTCGCCGCCCCGTTCGTGGCCCCGGCCACGGTCGCCGGGGTCGCGGCGGCCCTCGTCTCGCTCGTGTGGTCGCGCGGCGCCGCGCTCGTGGCGTGGGCCGGGGTGGTGCCGACCACCCTCATCGCCCGGGTCGCCCGGGTCTTCGCCGAGGTCCCGGGCGGCACCCTGCCCTGGCCCGACGGCCCACCCGGCGCGGTGCTCCTCGCGGGGCTGCTCCTGCTCGTCCTGCTCACCGGGCGGGCCGTCGTCGCCGGGGTGGGACGCCACCCGGTCATCGCGTGCGGCGCGCTGCTCCTCGGTGGGGCGCTGCTCCTCCCGACCCGGGTGGCCACCTGGCCGCCGGACGGCTGGCGGGTCGTCGTCTGCGACGTCGGGCAGGGCGACGCCGTCGTCGTCCGCAGCGGCCCGGGCCGTGCCGTCCTCGTCGACGCCGGCCCCGACCCGCCGCTCGTCGACGGCTGCCTCGACCGGCTCGGCGTCGACACCCTCGACGCGGTCGTCCTCACCCACTTCCACGCCGACCACGTCGACGGTCTCGCGGGCGCGTTCCGCGGACGGACGGTCCGGCAGGTGCTCGTCACACCGGTCCGCGAACCGGCCACCGGTGCCGCCGCCGTCGACCGGGTCGCCCGCGACCACGGCGTCACCGTGACGGCCCTGCGCGCCGGGGACCGGGTCGACCTCGGCGAGCTGCACGCCGTCGTGTGGAGCCCCTGGCGACGGATCGCGGAGGGGTCGGTCCCGAACAACGCGAGCGTGGTGCTGGCCGTGCGCACCGGCGGGGTCGACGCCCTGCTCCTCGGCGACGTCGAGCGCGAGGCGGCCCACGACCTGCTGCTGAGGCTGCGCCGCGACCCCACGATGTCGGTGGCGGCCCACGGGTTCGAGCTCGTCAAGACACCGCACCACGGCAGCGCGAACCTCGACGACGACCTCATGGCCGCGGTCCGGGCGCCGGTCGGGGTCGTGAGCGTCGGGCGCGACAACGACTACGGCCACCCGACGACGGCGCACCTCGCGCTGCTCCGACGGCTGGGCTATGCGGTGTACCGCACCGACCAGCGGGGCGACGTGGCGCTCGTCGAGTCCGATGGAGCGGTCCGCGTCGTCACGACCCGCTGACCGCCGCGGGCACCGGTCAGATCGACCAGGCCGGTTCGAGCATCCGGGTCGTCGGGGCGCGCGACTGCGACCCCGCGCTCTCGATGAGCGCCTCGAGCGTCGCCTTGACGGCCGGGACACGGCCCAGGTCGGAGGTGGTCATCGCGGTGATCGTGCGGCGGGAGGCCGGCTCCATCGGCAGGGCGACGACGTCGGCGTGGTGCACCGTGCGGAGGATGAGGTCGGGGATGAGCGCGACCCCGAGGCCCTCCGCGACCAGGCCCATGACCGCCACGTAGTCCTCGGTCTCGTACGCGACGTCCGGGCGGAAGCCCGCGGCGTCGGCGAGCTGGACGAGGTGGCCGCGGCACCGGGGGCAGCCCGCGATCCACGGGTCGGACGACAGGTCCGCGAGCTGGACGGTCTCCTGGTCGGCGACGGGGTGGTCGCGGGGGACGGCGAGCCGCACCTCGTCCTCGAGGAGCGGGGTGATGACGAAGGCGTCGAGGTCCTCCTCGCCGCGTGCGAGGTCGGTGCCCTCGTAGGCGAAGGCGATGGCGAGGTCGCACTCGCCGGCGCGCAGGGCGGCGATGCTCTCGCGCGGCTCGGCCTCGGTGAAGCTGATGTCGATGTCGGGGAAGCGCTGCTTGACCAGGGCCAGGGCGCGCGGGACGAGCGTGGCCGAGGCCGACGGGAAGGCCATGAGCCGCACCCGGCCGCTGCGGAGCCCGGCGATGGCCGCGACCTCCTCCTCGGCGGCGTCGAGGGCCGCGAGGACCGGGCCGGCGTGGCGGGCGAGGACCTGCCCGGCCTCGGTGAGGCGGACGTTGCGCCCGACCCGCTCGACGAGGACGGTGCCGGTGCGCTGCTCGAGCCGCCGGACCATCTGGGAGATCGCGGGCTGGGTGTACCCGAGCGCCGCGGCGGCCGCCGTGAAGCTGCCCTCCTCGGAGATGGCGCGCATGACGCGGAGTCCGGCGGCATCGATCATGGGCCCATCCTAGGAGCCCGTGTCGTCGACGCGCCCGGTCCCGCAACGCCCGGCCGCACCCCGCCCCTGTCCCCGCCCCCGGCACGTCCCGACTTCTTGCGGATCAGCCACCCTCCGGGGCCGGATCCGGGCTCGTCGAGGTGGGCGATCCGCAATGAGTCGGGAGGTCCCTCGGGACGAGCCCGCGCTCGCACGCGATACTGGGGCCATGCCGGATGCCGTCCCACCAGCGAGCACCTCCGTCGCCAGCCGGGACGCGGTCGGCGTGACCCCGCCGTGGGCGACCCGCGTCCTGCCGGCCGAGACCCGGGACCCGGCCGCCGTCGAGCGGCTCGCGGCGACCCTGCGCGACCACCCCGGCACCCTCGTGCTCACCGGCGCCGGCATCTCCACCGACTCCGGCATCCCCGACTACCGGGGGCGCGACGGCACCCGCCGCGTCCTGCCGATGCAGCACGGCGAGTTCTGCGCCACCACCGAGAACAGGCGTCGGTACTGGGCCCGCTCCTTCGTCGGCTGGCAGCGGTTCTCGCGCGCGGAGCCGAACGCCGGGCACCACGCGGTCGCGGCGCTCCAGCGCAGGGGCGTGCTCGGTCCGGTCATCACCCAGAACGTCGACGGCCTGCACCAGGCCGCGGGCAGCCCCGGCGTCACCGAGCTGCACGGCACCCTCGCCGACGTCGTCTGCCTCACCTGCGGCGACCGCTCCGACCGCGAGCTGCTCCAGGCCCGGATGGTGCAGGCCAACCCCGGCTTCGAGGAGCGGGTGCGCGGCGAGGCATCCGACGGCTCCCGGGTCAGCAGCCAGATCCGCCCGGACGGCGACGTCGTCCTCCCCGAGGCCGCGGTCGGCGGCTTCCACCTCCCGCTGTGCCTCGTGTGCGGTGCGGACACCCTCAAGCCGGACGTCGTGTTCTTCGGCGGGTCGGTGCCGCGCGAGCGCGTCGAGGCCTGCTTCGCCCTCACCGACGCCGCGCCCGCCCTCCTCGTCCTCGGCTCCTCGCTCGCCGTGATGTCCGGCCTGCGCTTCGTGCGGCACGCGGCCCGCCGCGGCGTCCCCGTCATGGCCGTCACCCGCGGCCCGACCCGGGGCGACGAGCACATGACGCTGCGGGTCGACGCCCCGCTCGCCCCGACCCTCGAACGACTCGCCCAGCAGGAGGCCGCATGACGCACATCGCCCTGAGGACCGCCGTCGAGGCCGACCTGCCCCGGCTCTCGGCCATCTACAACGAGGCCATCGAGCGCACCACCTCGACCTTCGACGTCGAACCACGCCCCGACGACAACTACGCGGCGCGCGTCGCCTCGACCCGCTCCGGGGACCACGTCGTCGTCGCCGAGGTCGACGGCGTCGTCGCCGGCTACGCGTTCAGCAACAGCTACCGGCGTCGTCCCGCGTACGACACGACGCGCGAGGTCTCCGTCTACGTCGCCGAGGGCTCGCGCAGCCACGGGCTCGGAAGCCGTCTCTACGACGAGCTCATCGAGCGGCTCGACGCCGACGACATCCACACGATCGTCTCGGTGATCGCCCAGCCCAACCCGGCGAGCGAGGCGCTGCACCGGGCGATGGGCTTCGAGCACGTCGGCACCCTGCGCGAGGTCGGCTACAAGTTCGGGCACTGGGTCGACACCGCGCTCTGGCAGCGGATGCACCCCGGTCTGTGGGACGACGCCAAGGTCGAGGCCCAGCGCCTCGCGCGGGAGCAGCGGGCGGCCAAGCGGGCCGCCGCCGACGCCGACGGCTGAGACCTCCGCCTCGCGCCGACGCGCCGGGCGTCACTCCGGGCGCGGGTCGTGGATCGGCTCCTTCGGCAGCTTCTTGACCTTGCGGGTGCGGCGCCGCCGGCTCGGGATCATCGAGCGCATCTCCTCGAGCTTGCCGAAGCAGAGCAGCCGGTCACCGGCCTCGAGCTGGTGGTGGCCGTTGGGGTTGGGGATGACGGCCGTGCCCCGGTGCAGGGTCAGTGCGGTGATGTCCCGCTCGCGAAGGCCGCTCTCGCGCAACGACTTCCCGACGAGGTCGGACGCCTCGTGCACGGCGATCTCGGCGACGCCGTAGCCCGTCGAGACGGTGAGCCGCTGCCGGACGTCGATCTCGGGGAAGGCGACCTGGTTGTCGATGTGGTCGATGATCGCGCCGGCGACGTCGAGCTTGGTGGCGGTCTCGATGCCCTCGAGGCCGGGGGAGGAGTTGACCTCCATGACCAGCGGGCCGTCGTTGCCCTCGAGCATGTCGACACCGGCGACGCGCAGGCCCATGATCTGCGCGGCGCGCACCGCCGCCTTCTCGAACTCGGGCTCCAGCTCGACCGGTTCGACCGACCCGCCCCGGTGCACGTTGGAACGGAACTCGTCACCCCTGGCGACCCGGCGCATCGCCGCGACGACCCGGTCGCCGACGACGAGGGCCCGGATGTCGCGCCCCTTGCTCTCCTTGACGAAGTGCTGGATCAGCACGTTCTGGCGCGTCGACTGCAGGGTCTCGATGATCGCCTCGGCGACCTTGATCTCCGGCGCGAGGATGACGCCGATGCCCTGGGTGCCCTCGAGCAGCTTGATGACGACGGGCGCGCCGCCGACCCGCTCGATGGCGGGGATGACGTCGGCACGGCCGCGCACGAACGTCGTCGCGGGCATCCCGATGTTGTGGCGGGAGAGGATCTGGGTGGCGCGCAGCTTGTCCCGTGAGTTGGTGATGCCCCACGAGGTGTTCGGTGTGTAGACGTCCATCTGCTCGAACTGGCGCACGACGGCGGTGCCGAAGTAGGTGATGGAGTTGCCGATCCGCGGCAGGATCGCGTCGTACGTCGAGAGCCGGCGCCCTCGGAACTGGAGGTCCGGCTCGTCGCCGGAGAGGTCGATGGCGAAGCGCAGGGTGTTGAGGACCTTGACGTCGTGGCCCCGGTCGAGCGCGGCGGTGCGCAGGCGCTGCGTACTGTACGCACGAGGTGCGCGGGAGAGGATCGCGAGCTTCATGACGTCCCGTTCGGAGAGGATGGACGATGACCGACAGCCATTCCCACATCCTTGCAGGGTGGCGTGAGTGGGTGAGCCTGCCGGGTCTCGGAGTGCCGTGGGTCAAGGCCAAGCTCGACACCGGTGCGCGCTCGTCGGCCATCCACGCCTTCGACCTCGTCGAGCTGGAGCGGGACGGTGAGCGGTGGGTCCGCTTCAGCGTGCACCCGTGGCAGCGCTCGGACGAGGACGCCGTGCAGTGCGAGTGCCCCGTCCTCGACGTGCGTGAGGTGCGCTCGTCCTCCGGACACAGCGAGGAGCGGCTCGTCGTCGCGATGGACCTCGTCCTCATCGGGCGCACCGTGCCGGTCGAGATGACCCTGGCCCGGCGCGACGAGATGGGCTTCCGGCTGCTCGTGGGGCGCGAGGCGCTGCGCCAGGGGTTCGCGGTCGACCCGGGGGCGTCCTACCTCGGGGGTCGGCCGCCGCTGCGCCTGCGCCGACGCAACCGGGGGCGCGGCTGATGGCCCGGCTCCGACCGTCGTTCGAGATCGGCGGGGTGCGGGTGCGCGCCGGACGCAGCCAGTCGCTGGCGCTGCCGATCACGCGGCTCGTCACCGGCGCGGACGTCGACCTCCCCGTGCGCGTCGTCCACGGCCGCGAGGAGGGCCCGACCGTCTGGGTCGACGCCGCCATCCACGGCGACGAGGCCGTGGGGGTCGAGGTGGTCCGCCAGGTGCTGGCTGGGCTCGACCCGAAGACGTTGCGCGGCACCGTGATCGCCGTCCCCATCGTCAACGTGCTGGGGTTCATGAACGGCGACCGCTACCTGCCGGACCGCCGCGACCTCAACCGCTCCTTCCCCGGCGCACCGCGCGGCTCGCTCGCCGGCCGGATCGCGCACCTGTTCATGACGGAGGTCGTCGACAAGTGCGAGGTCGGCATCGACCTGCACACCGGCTCGGACCGCCGCACCAACCTGCCCCAGGTGCGGGCCGACCTCGAGGACCCCCGCACCCGCGAGCTCGCCGGTGCCTTCGCGGCGCCGGTGATGCTGCACGCCCGGCTCCGCGACGGCTCGCTGCGGCACGCGGCGCGCGAGCGCGGGGCCACCGTGCTCCTCTACGAGGCGGGGGAGGCCTGGCGGATGGACGGCTGGGCCGTCGACGCCGGGGTGCTGGGGGTGCGCCGGGTGCTCGCCGCGCTCGGGATGACCGACCCCGTCGCCGAGGACCCGCCGCCACCGTCCGTGCCGTCGTTCCGCAGCGGCTGGGTGCGGGCCCGGGGCACCGGGATGCTGCACCTCGAGGCCGAGCTCGGCCAGCGGGTCGAGGAGGGGGAGCGGCTCGGCGGCCTCTTCGACTCCTTCGGCAAGCGGGTGCGGCTCGTGCACGCCAACCGGGCCGGCATCGTCATCGGGCGGACCGAGGCGCCGCTGGTCACCTCCGGTGACGCCGTCGTGCACATCGCCGAGGTGGAGGACGCGGCGGCGCTCGGCTGAGCGAGGCAGGCGCGACCTCGCGCTGCCACCCCGGTCTCGCACGGCCACGGTGCGATGTCGCCTCGGCAGCGCGACGTGGCCGGTGCGTCGGGCGCAGGACCGGCCGCCACGGCCGTCGGCGGAGCGGGCCTACGCTGGTGGCATGGGAGCCACCGGGTCCGGACCGTTCGAGAACGACGAGGCGCTCGACTACCTCGGTGAGCTGCACGACCTGCCGCCGGAGAGCCGCGGCGGGCACCTGCTCGCCGCCCTCGACGGCGTGCTGCTCGCCCCGGGCTACGTCGACGCCCCCCGGATGTGCGAGGCGGTGGCCGCGGCCGCCGCGGTGGGAGCCAGCATCAGCCCGGCGGCGGCGGCCGGTGAGCCCTACCTCCCGGTCTGGCTGGGCGCCGAGGCCCTCCACCCCGACCAGGAGGTCATCGAGAAGTCCCGCCAGGTGCTCCGGCGGGCCGTGCGCTCCCACGACAACGAGTGGTGGGAGCTGTGGGACGAGGCGGGCCTGGCCGACGAGGTCGTCGAGGGCTGCCGCCGGGCGCTCGGGTGGCTCGGCGACCGCGACGACTGACGCCGCCGAGCCACCGGCTCACACCCGGCGCAGGACCGCGGTGACCTTGCCGAGGATCGTCGCGTGGTCGCCGTCGATGGGGTCGAAGGCCTCGTTGTGCGGCAGGAGCCAGACCTTGCCGCCCGTGCGCTTGAAGGTCTTGACGGTGGCCTCGTTGTCGAGCATGGCCGCGACGATGTCGCCGTTGTCGGCGGTCGGCTGCTGGCGCACGACGACCCAGTCGCCGTCGCAGATCGCGGCGTCGATCATCGACTCGCCGACGACCTTGAGCAGGAAGAGCGAGCCCTCGCCGACGATCTGCTTCGGGAGCGGGAAGACGTCCTCGACGACCTCCTCCGCGGTGATGGGGACACCGGCCGCGATCTGGCCGAGGACCGGGACGTAGGAGGCCTCGGGGCGGGCGTCGCCGGACCCGGTGACGTCGACGTCGTCCGGCTCGTGACGGCGGTAGCCGGCACCCTCGCGGTCGGGGGAGACCACCTCGATGGCGCGGGGCCGGTTGGGGTCGCGGCGCAGGTAGCCCTTGCGCTCGAGCGCCGAGAGCTGGTGGGCGACCGAGCTGGGGGAGGTGAGCCCGACCGCCTCGCCGATCTCGCGCATGCTCGGCGGGTAGCCGTGCCGGTCGACGGCGTTGCGGATGACCTCGAGGACCTTGCGCTGGCGGTGCGTGAGCTCGCCGCCGTCCCCGCGGTCGGGCATCTCGTGGATGTCGGCGTTCTTCGGGCGTGCCATCTCGACCCCTTCGGTGGCGGGTCGTCGCGAGTGCGGCGGCCCTGGCGGTGTTATCGCAGGTCAGACGGCCTGTCGGTGCTGGCGTGCAGTCTGTTCTGCATGAGGACATCCTACGACCGTCGAACAGAGAATTCAAACATTCTTACGACGCGTGTCTTGTCCGGCTCGAACATCCGTGCTACAACTCGTACAGACGTTCTATCGAACACCGGTTCGACGGTGGCCCTGGCCGCCGGGATGGAGGACATGATGAGTGCAGTTGCCTGGGAGCCCGCCGACCTCGGCCACGGCCTGCCCGCCGGCGCCCGCCGGCCGCAGCTGGTCGTCATCCCCGGCGGTGCCGGCGAGGGCGCGTCCGCCGGGGGAGGCCTGCAGCTCACCGCCCGCGGGCGGCTCGTCCTGCTCGCGGTCGCGGCCGTCCTCGTCGCCACCCTCCTCGGGCTCCGCGGCCCGGGCGGGGCCGGCGCCGTCGAGCCCGAGCGCGCGGTCACCGTCCGGGGTGGCCAGACGCTCTCCGAGATCGCCGCCGCCGAGCTGCCCGGCCTGTCGGTGAGCGACGGCATCGTCGCCATCCAGCTCGCCAACCGGTTGAGCACGGCCCAGGTGAGCGCCGGTCAGCGGCTCGTCATCCCGCGCGGCTGAGCCGCGCTCCACGCCGGGGTCCTCGGACCCCGGCGCGGCCCCATCCGTCCGAGTCCCTCGACCCGGCTCAGGACGCCGGAGGGCGTCGTCCCCCGTGCAGGAGGGATGACGCCCTCCGTGCTGTCCGGCGCCGGCACCGCGCCCTCGGCCGAACGGCCGACCCGGGATCCTCCGACCCGTTGCCTTTCGGCGCTGACCGGCCTCCCCGCCGCGTGGCGAGTCCTCGCAGGTCGCGCGGCGGCGGAGACTTCGGGCATGCAGACCCGACGGCGGATCGCCCACCGCCACAGCCATCACCCCTACGTCCACTGCGGTGGTCAGGGGCGATGGATCTGGTCGTGCGGCTGCGGCGCCCGGGGCATGGCCGCGTCCGGAGGGTGGCACGGCGCCTTCACGGCAGCGCTCGTGCACCAGAGCCTCAGCCCGGGGGAGTAGACGTGCGGCCCGGGGATACACAGAGGGTCCCCGGGTCGCACCCTCGTCGCCGCCAGGTCTCAACGGGGCCGCGGCGAGGGCGGCCGGCGCGGGACCGCCACCTGCAGGGAGGTTCGGCGGTCCCGCGTCGCCCGTGACCCGCGCGGAACTCCGCGTCGGGATGGGTCTCGACACGCTTCGTGTGCAGTGGTGTAATCAAGTAATCACTGCAAGGGAGCACACCATGAACCAGGACACCCACCCCTCGTCCGACCACCCCGGCCCCGAGCCCCGCGGCGGCGGCGGTCGTGGCCGTCGCGGCGGGCACCGCCACGGCCGGCCCGGCGGCTGGCAGCAGGGAGACCTCCCGAACGCCGACGACGCGTCCCAGTGGTTCGCCGGCCGGTTGCCGGACCGCTGGTTCGACGCCGTCGACGTGACCGTCGACCGTGAGGAGATCACCGTCGTCGGCGCCCTCGCAGGCGTCGAGCCGGGGACCGACGGGCCCGAGGCCGAGGGTCGGATCAGCCGCTTCCGCGCGGAGACCCGCGAGGAGCGGATGGCGGTCGCCGACGAGGCCCAGGCGAGGTACGGCCGGACCGTCTCGTGGGGCGCCCGCGTCGGCGAGACGAGCGCGCTGTTCACCCACCTGGCCGTCCCGGTGATGACCCGGCTCCGCCAGCCCGAGCGGTCCGTCCTCGACACCCTCGTCGACGCCGGGGTGGCGCGCTCGCGCAGCGACGCCCTCGCCTGGTGCGTCCGGCTCGTCGGGGACCACGCCGAGGGCTGGCTCGAGGAGCTGCGGGAGGCGATGACCTCGGTCGACCGGCTCCGCGCCACCGGCCCCGACCTCTGAGCCGCCGCTACGGTGGTGCGATGAGGGCCGCGGTCACCGCCAGGTACGGACCACCCGACGTCGTCCGCGTCGAGGACCGCCCCGACCCGACGCCCGGGCCCGGTGACCTCCTGGTGCGCGTCCGCTGGAGCACCGTCAACCGCACCGACTGCGCCTACCGCCGTGCCACGCCGTGGTTCATGCGGGCCGTCGCCGGCTGGCGCGCGCCGCGCCGACCCGTCGGCGGCACCGAGTTCGCCGGTGTGCTCGAGTCCGTCGGGAGCGACGTGACCGGGTTCGCGCCCGGTGACCGCGTCTTCGGCTACTGCGAGGGCCGGTTCGGCGCGCACGCCGAGCTCCTGGTCGTCGCGGCCGACTCGATGGTCGCCGCCGTCCCCGAGGGAGTGGACCTGCGCTCGGCCGCCGCGGCCACCGAGGGCGGGCACTACGCGTTGTCCTTCGTGCGGCGCTCGGGCGCCGCTGCCGGGGAGGAGGTCCTCGTCCTCGGGGCCACCGGGGCGATCGGCTCGGCCGCCGTCCAGCTGCTCGTCGACCACGGCGTGCGGGTCACCGCCACGGCGCCGACCGCGCACCTCGACCTGGCCCGCTCCCTGGGGGCCCACCGCGTGCTCGACTGGCAGCGCGAGGACCTCTCGGCGGCCCGCGGCCCGTTCGTCGCCGTCCTCGACACCGTCGGCAAGAGCACCTTCGGGGCCTGCCGCCACCTCCTCGCGCCCGGTGGCGTCTACCTCTCCTCCGAGCTCGGACCCGGCTGGCAGAACCCGCCGCTCGCCCTCGTGACGCCGCTGTTCCGGGGCCGGCGCGTCGGCTTCCC
The DNA here is from genome assembly GCA_963709785.1 of uncultured Actinomycetota bacterium. GTDB lineage: Bacteria > Actinomycetota > Actinomycetes > Actinomycetales > Dermatophilaceae > Phycicoccus. Next base: position 314,639 of record CAVPXT010000012.1, read on the forward strand.
GGTGCCGGCCGAGGGCCCCGAGGTCATCGAGCACCTCCGCTCCCGCCTGGCGAGCGGCGCCTTCCGGCCGGTCCTGGACCGCGAGTACACCCTCGAGGACGTCGTGGAGGCCCACCGGTACGTCGAGACCGGCACCAAGGTCGGCACCGTCCTCCTCCGGGTCGCCGCCGACTGAGCCCCGGGGAGCGGCCGGCCTCAGCCGAGCACGCGTCGCATCGCGAGCCGCGGCATCCTCGAGGCGACGGCATCGGTGCGGCCGACCACCTCGAAGCCGCAGGCCTCGAACATCGCGCGGGTGCCGACGAAGGCCATCGTGAGGTCCATCCGCCGGTCGCCGGGGTCGACGGGATGGGCCTCCACGGCGGGTGCCCCGCACGAGGCCGCGTACGCGACGGCACCCTCGATGAGGTGGCGCGTCACGCCCCGGCGGCGGTGGCCGGCACGGACGACGACGCAGACGATGCTCCACACGGGGACGTCGTCGACGGGGCGGATCTTCGTGCTGTGCACGAGCCGCGGGATGTCGGTGCGCGCGCCGATGTTGCACCAGCCGACGGGGGTGCCGTCGAGATAGGTGACGACACCCGGTGGGTGCTCCCGCTCGCACAGCCGGCGCATCGCCTGCTCCCGGTCGTCGCCGCCGAGCGCCTCGATGTCCTGCTGCCGCAGCCGGTGCGACAGGCACCAGCAGTGCGTGGCCCGGCGGTTCGGGTTGATGACGTCCGCGAAGTCCTCGAACCGGTCGGGGGTCACGGGGTGGGTCTCCCAGCGCTGCGTCGCCATCGCCCCAGCGAACCACCCGCCACCGACAGCCCCCGGCGGCGGGCCCGGGTCTGGACAGCGGGCTGAACGTACGGTTAGTATGCTGAACATGCGTTCAGTCACGGATGGTCCGGCCGTCGCCCCGGACCCGGACCGCACGGCGCGGGCGAGCATCCGCGAGGCCGCGCTGCACCTCTTCGCCGAGCGCGGCCCCGATGCCGTGACGGTGCGCGAGATCGCCACGGCGGCAGGGGTGTCGGCCGCCCTCGTGCTCCACCACTACGGGAGCAAGGACGGGCTGCGCGCGGCGGTCGACGAGCACGCGACGGGGCTGTTCGCCGCGATGATGGAGCAGCTCGCGGCGGGCGACGCGGCCGAGGCCCTGACCGGCAGCGGCACCGCCTCCCTCGCGGAGGCGTTCGCGGCAGGGCTGCCCCCCGGTTCGCCCCTGCCCGCCTACCTGCGCCGCATCCTCCTCACCGGGGACGCGGCGGGCGACGCCCTCTTCGCGCGCTGGCACGAGCTGACCGTCGAGGTCCTCGAGCAGCTCGAGGCGGCCGGGGTCGCCCGGCCCAGCGAGGACCGTCGCATCCGCGCCGCCTTCCTCCTCGCCAACGACCTCGCCCTCGTCCTCCTGCCGCGCCAGATCGCGGCAGCCATCGGCACCGACCCCCTGTCGCCCGACGGGATGCGGCGCTGGGCCGCGGAGGTCGCCGACGTGTACGCCCACGGTGCGTTCCGCACCCCGACCGAAGGAGATGCATGAGCAGCGACGACGTCGTCCGGATCGAGGGGCTGGTCAAGGAGTTCGGCTCGTTCCGTGCCCTCGACGGGCTCGACCTCGCGGTGGCCCCCGGGGAGGTGCACGGCTTCCTCGGCCCGAACGGTGCCGGCAAGTCGACGACCATCCGGGTGCTGCTCGGCCTCGCCCGGGCCGACGCGGGGTCGGTGAGCCTGTTCGGCGGCGACCCGTGGGCCGAGGCGGCCCACCTGCACGCCCGGCTCGCGTACCTCCCGGGGGACGTCTCGCTCTGGCCCGGGCTCACCGGCGGCCAGTGCCTCGACGTGCTCGCGGCCGCCCGCGGGGGTCTCGTCGAGCAGCGCCGCGCCGAGCTCGTCGAGCGCTTCGACCTCGACCCCACGAAGCGCGCCCGCGACTACTCCAAGGGCAACCGCCAGAAGGTCGCGCTCGTCGCCGCCCTCGCGACCGACGCCGAGCTGCTCGTCCTCGACGAGCCGACGTCGGGGCTGGACCCGCTGATGGAGCAGGTCTTCCAGGAGGTCGTGCGCGAACGGCGCTCCGAGGGCGCCACCGTGCTGCTGTCGAGCCACATCCTCGGGGAGGTCGAGGCGCTCGCCGACCGGGTGAGCATCATCCGGCACGGCCGCACCGTCACGACCGGGACGCTGGCCGACCTGCGCCGGCACACCCGCACGACCGTCCACGCGGTGACCGACGGCGACCCCAAGAGCCTCGCGGACGTCGCGGGCGTCACCGACCTCGCCATCACGCGCCTCGACGGCCACGTCGACGTCCGGTTCACCGTCGACGCCGACCACCTGCACACGACGATCGGGCGGCTGCACCGGGCGCGGATCCACACCCTGACCGTCACACCACCGAGCCTGGACTCGCTGTTCCTGCGGACCTACCGGGACCAGCCGGTGCCCGGGCCGGTGCCCTCCGGTGCGGTCGAGGGGGCGCGGTGACCGGGCTCGGGGCGGCGCTGCACATCCAGCTGCGGACGCGCTGGAAGATCCTCGCCGTCTGGGTGGTCGTCCTCGTGGGCAGCCTCTGGGGTACGGCGACGTCCATCGCGGGGCTGTACGACACCCCGGCGAAGGTGGGGACCTACGCCGACGCGATCGCCACCGACGCCCTCGTCGCGATCAACGGCCGGGTCGAGGGCATCGACACCCTCGGTGGGATCGTCCAGGACGAGTTCGGCTTCATGGCGAGCTTCCTCCTGCCGCTGCTGGGGATCGCGCTCGTCACCGGCTGGACCCGCCGCGAGGAGGAGTCCGGCCGCCTCGAGCAGCTGCTCGGGGGGCGCGTCGACCGGCGGGCGCCCGTCGTGGCGGCGATGCTCGGGGCGCTCGGGGTCATCCTCGTCGTCGTCGTGGGGTCGGCGGTCGCGCTCGTCGCGGCCGGGATCCCGCGGACGGGCTCCCTGCTCTACGCGCTGGCGCTCGGCGGGTCGGCGGTCGTCTTCGCCGCGCTCGCCGCGCTGCTCGCCCAGGTCGTCCTGCACTCCCGGGGCGTGTACGGGGCCGCGCTCGCGGTGGTCGCCGCCGGGTACGTCCTGCGGGGCGTCGGCGACGTCAAGGGATGGTGGGTCGCGTGGCTCTCGCCGCTCACCTGGGTCGAGCGCGCCGCACCGTTCGGCGCCCAGCGCTGGTGGGTGCTCGCGGTCCCGCTCGCCGTCGCCGCGGTGCTCGCGGTCGGAGCGGTGGTCCTCGCCGGGGGGCGCGACGTCGGCAGTGCCTGGTGGCGTGGCGGTGCCGGCCCGGCCCGCGCCGGGGCCTTCCTCGAGCACCCCGTCGGCCTGGCGGTGCGCATCCACCGCTCGGCCGCTCTCGGGTGGCTCGTCGGGTCGGTCGTCCTCGCGGCCGTCATGGGCTCGCTCGCCCAGGAGGTCGTCGGCGTCATCGAGGGCAACCCGGCGCTCGTCGGGTACATCGCCGTCGCCGGCGGGGACCCGGCCGACGGCTTCCTCGCGGTGATCGTCGTCTACCTCACGGTGCTGGCGGTCGGCTACGTCGTGCAGTCGTTGGGGACGCTGCGCCGGGAGGAGGCCGAAGGGCGGCTCGAGCCCCAGCTCGCCGGCACGGTGCCCCGGTGGCGGTGGCTCGGCGCGCACCTCGTCGTGGTCCTCGGCGGGCTCGTGGTCCTCACCGGTGTCTCGTCCCTCGTCCTCGGCCTCACGACGTGGTGGTCGACGGGTGAGGGAGGCCAGGTCGGGTCGCTCGTCGCCGCCGGGTTCGCGTACCTGCCGGCGGTGCTCGTCGTGGCGGGGGTCGCCGTCCTGCTCTTCGGGCTCGCACCGCGGGCCTACGTCGCGGCGTGGGGGGTCTTCGGGGTCGTCACGTTCATCGCGCTCCTCGGGGCGGGGCTCCAGCTGCCGCAGTGGGTCCTCGACCTCTCGCCGACCACCCACGTCGGCACGCCGCCCCAGGGTGGGGTCGCCGGCGGGGCGCTCGTCGTGCTCGTCCTCGTCGCGGCGGCCCTGGTGGGGCTCGGCGTCCTCGCGTTCCGGCGGCGGTACGTGCCGCGCGGCTGACGGGTCGTAGGGTCGGCGGCGTGCGCGTCGTCAGCCTCGTCCCGTCCGCCACCGAGATCCTCTTCGCCGTCGGCGCGGGGGAGGACGTGGTCGGCGTGACCTTCGAGTGCGACCACCCGGCGCAGGCCCGGACCCGGCGCATCGTCTCGACCTCGACGCTGCCGGAGGGCCTCTCACCGCGGGAGATCGACGACGCGGTGCGGGCCGCGGTCGCGCGGGGCGAGGACCTCTACCGGCTCGACGCCGGAGCGCTCGCGGACCTCGACGCCGACCTCGTCGTCACCCAGGACCTGTGCGCCGTCTGCGCGCTCGACGTGACGACGGTCGATGCCGCGCTCGCGCACCTCGGGTGCACGGCGGAGGTGCTGACCGTCGACCCGCACACCGTCGAGGAGGTGCTGGCGTCGGTGCTCACGGTCGGGGCGGCGGTGGGGCGCGCGGCGGAGGCCGAGGAGCTCGTCGCACGGCTCCGGGGCCGGCTCGCGGCGGTGGCGGAGCGGGTGTCCGGCGGCGGCGGCCCCGGGTGGTCGTCCTCGAGTGGACCGACCCGCCGTACGCGCCGGGGCACTGGGTGCCGGAGATGGTCGAGCTCGCCGGGGGCGACCCGGTGCTCGGCGTGGCCGGCGGGCGGTCGCACGCCGTGACGTGGGACGACGTGGCGGCGGCGCGGCCGGAGGTGGTCGTGGTGGCGCCCTGCGGGTACGACCGGGCGGGGGCCCAGCGGCAGGCCGACGGGCTGGTCGCGGCCGGGGTGCTCCCGGCGGGGGTCGCCGTGCACGCCGTGGACGCCGACGGTCAGTGGGCGCGGCCCGGGCCCCGGGTCGTCGAGGGGGTCGAGGAGCTGGCTCGGCTGCTCCGGCCCTGACGGGTGACCGGCGGGGTCAGTGGCGCGGGCGACGGGCGACGGGGTCGACCGTCTCGTGCTGGAAACGCGCCCCGAGGGCGGTGAGGCCGACGAGGACGATGTCGCGGATCGGCGACGTGGCCGGTGCCGGCTCGCTGTCGCGGCGGGGCGTGGCGGTGCACTCGGTGAACCGGCCCATCGGGCCGTCGAGGTGGTATCCCATGGCGCAGTCCTCCCAGAAGCGCGTCCCCTGCGTGTCCGGCTGACGTCTTGACTCTCTCATGACCTGGACCAGACCCGGGGGTGGTTTGGGCTGCTGGGGGCATGTGAAGGGTAAAGACCGGCCGAACGGACGACCCGGGGTCCCGTGTCGCCACGCGGCGGGTCACCGGCTGGTATCAGCAGGTCAGGCGTGTCCTCCTCTGTCGCATGAGGACCCTCCGCCGGCGGACCGCCCGCCGCACCCACCACCCGGCCGTCACGTGTGACGTCGCCGGCCGGTGGCACTGGGAGTGCGGCTGCGGGGCCGGCGCCCGCGGGGGAGCGGGGCCGGCGGACTGGCACTGGATGGTCACCGCGGCGCTCGTGCACCAGGGCGCCTGTCCGGGGGAGTAGGCCCGGCCTCCGGGCGGCCCCCACCCTGTCCCCACCCTGTCCCCTCCCCAGGTGCTCCCATTCCGGATCGATCGATCCGCAATGAGAGCAGTTGGGAGAGCACCTGGTTCTGCCGACGGACCATGACCCCGCCCGGCTCAGTGCTCGGGGATGTGGCTGGGCGCCGGCACTCCGTTGCCGGTGAGGTCGTCGCAGCGCACGAGCTGGGTCCCCACCCGCTCGAGCGGACAGCCACCGGGCATGGTGGTGATGGTGGTGGGGGCCAGGGTCGGGCCCACGTCCTGACGAGCCGCCGCCGGCGTGGCGAGGAGCGGCAGCGCGAGCAGCGCACCGATCGGGACGAGGATGCGACGGGTGGTGCGGTTCATGACGACTCCTGAGGGAGGGGGCGGTTCCTGACCCGTCCACCGTCGCGCCCGCCGCAGTTCCCCCACATCCGGGCCGCCCCCTCAGACCGGGCTCCCGACCCCTCAGATATGGCACTGGACCCCTCGACCCTCGAACCGGGACACTGCCTGTGTGGCGGTCCCCGCGCTCGTCGGGCGCGCGGACGAGCTCGCGGCGCTGACCGACCTCGTCCGCGGGGCTCACGACGGCCGGTTCGGCGCGGTCGTGCTCGAGGGGGACGCCGGGATCGGCAAGACGACGCTGGTGCGCGCGGCCTGCGCGGCCGCGGGGGATGAGGGTGCGCTCGTGCTGCCCGGGGCCTGCCTCCCGCTGACGGCGGTGAGCGTCCCGCTCCTCGGTCTGCGCAGCGCCGTGCGCGGGCTGGCCGACGAGGACCGGCCGGCGGTTCTCGCGTCGTCCCGGTCGGACCTCCGGGCCACGGGTGAGGGCGGGGTGGCACGGCCGGAGCTGCCGGTCCCCGTCGTCGTCGACGACTGGCTGACGAGCCGGGCGGCCACCCGGCCGGTGGTCCTCGTGGTGGACGACCTGCAGTGGGCCGATGGGCAGACCCTGGACGCCCTGATGTACGTCCTCGCCGGGCTCGCGGAGCGTCGGCTCGCCGTGGTGCTCACGGTGCGGTCCTCCGACGTGGGGCCGGGCCACCCGCTGCGGCGCTGGTTGGCTGACGCCCGGCGTCTTCCGGGGATCGAGGAGCGTGTGCTGGGGCCCCTGACGCGCGAGGAGGTGGGGGACGAGGTCGCGCTGGTCCTCGGGGAGCCGGCGCACACCTCCCTCGTCGACGAGGTGCACCTGCGCAGCGGCGGCAACCCGTACTTCGCCCGTCTGCTGGTGGCCGGTCTCGACGCCTCGGCTCGCGGTCTCCCACCACACCTCCCGGAGCAGCTGAGCGCCGCCGCCGTCCAGTCGTGGGAGGTGCTCTCCCGGGATGCTCGCCGCTTCCTCGTCACCCTGGCGATCGGCGGGCGCCCGGTGGTCGGTGACGGGCTGGCCCGGGTGGAAGACATCGCCGGCCTCGTCGACACCGGTGCCGCGGTGCGTGAGGCCGTCGACCTCGGGCTGCTCGACGTCGGCGACGACGACACGGTGTGGTTCCACCACCCGCTCCAGGCGGAAGCACTCGAGCAGGGCCTGCTCCCGGACCAGCGGCGGGCCCTGCACGCCGGCTTCGCGCTCGAGTACGCGGAGGACGCGGAGCGGGACCCCACGGCCGAGCTCCTCGAGACGGTCTCGGACCACCACGCGCTGGCCGGGGACCCAGAGCAGGCCCGCCGCTGGGCCCTGCGCGCGGCCGAGGTCATGCGCTCGACGGGCGACCACCCGGGGCGGCTGCGCATGCTCCGCCGCGTCGCGGACGTTCCGCCGGCCGTCCCGCTCGCCCGTGTCGAGACGATCGCGCTCCTCGAGGACCTCCGGGACGCCGCGGCAGCAGTGGCGGACTGGACGCAGGAGCTCGAGGCCGTCGAGGCCCTGCTCGAGCACCTCGACCCGGCCGACGAGCGTGAGTGCCTCAGTGCCGCCCTGCGTACCGCCGAGCGGTGGGAGCTCCGGTTCGCCCTCGGGCTGGGGCCCAGCAGCGCCGACCTGGAGCCGAGCGTCACGGCGAGCAACCGCTTCCTCGGGGCGCCCGAGCGCCGACACCTCCTCGCCACCTACGCCTCGGCCCTGCTGTGGGAGGACCGGGACGACGCCCGCCTCGTCCTCGACGAGGTCTTCGCGGGCGTGACGCCCGAGGTCGCCGCCCGCCCGGGGGGTCCGGCGGAGCCGTCGGCGGGCGGGTCGGTCGCGGCGCGCGCCTGGTGCCGTGCCCTGATCGCTGCCTGCGTGGTCGCTGGCGACGACGGCGAAGCGGACCGTGGGCGCCGCCTCGGGGCTCGGGCCGCGCAGCTCGCCCTGGAGTGCGGTGACCCCCGGGCCTTCGTCTCCGCGACCTTCCATGCGACGAGCAGCTTCGCCAGCCCCGGCGACCGCGAGGGGAACGAGTTCTTCGCCCACCACCGCGAGCTGCTGGAGGGGGCGGGGTGCCCGGCCCGGTACGTGGGCTGGCTCTCCGCGGGCGAGGCCATCGGGTGGTTCCTCATGGGCGAGGTCGAGCGGTGCGAGGAACGCGTCCGGGTCGCGCTCGGCTCCGACCCCGGGCCCACCGGCGACGTCTACGCGCGCGAGATCGCCGCGCTGCTGGCCTGTGGGCGAGGCCGGCTGGAGGAGGCGCAGGCCCACCTCGCCCGGGCCGAGGAGCTCGGGACGCGCTCGGTGCTGCACCTCAACCTCGCCCGGGTGCGGGCGACGGTCCGGTGCGAGAGCGGGGACCTCGAGGGTGCGCTCGAGGCGGCCCTCGCCGGTGACGACCCCCGCGAGGAGAGGCCGCCCTGGTACGAGTGGCAGCTCCCGCTGGCGGCCCGGGTCCTCGCCGACCTCGCCGAGCGAGCGCGAGCCGACGGCGCCGACCCCACTCCCCAGCTCACCCGGCTCGAGGCCGTCCTGACTCGGGCCCCGCACGTCATCCCGGGGGGCTACGGCGGCCAGGACTACGTACAGAAGGTGGCCGCCCTGGACGGGCTCTACCGGGCCGAGGTGGCCCGGGCGTTCGCGGAGGACCAGGAGGCCGATGCCTGGGTGGCTGCCGCCGACGCCCTCGGCGCCGCCGGCCTCCCCTGGGACGAGACGTACGCCTGCTGGCGGGCGGCCGGGGCGCTGCTCCGCCGCGGGAGCGGTCAGGACCGGCGCGAGGCGGCGGCACGGCTCCGCCGCGGCCACGCGATCGCGCTCCGGCTCGGGGCGGTGCCGACGCAGGAGGCGATCGAGCGGCTGGCCCGTGCGGCCCGCATCCCGCTGACGGTCGTCCCTCCGGACGCCGCCCACGACGGGCCGGGCGGCCTGACCCCCCGCGAGCGGGAGGTGCTGGCGCACGTCGTCGCCGGCCGGACCTACGCGGAGATCGCCGCTGCCCTCTTCCTCAGCGAGAAGACGGTGAGCTCGCACATCTCGAACATGCTCCGAAAGACCGGCACCGCGAACCGGGTCGAGCTCGCCGCGTGGGCCGGCCGCCGGACCTAGCCAGCCCCGGACCGGCTGTGGGAGCCTCGAGGGCACCGAGGACGCGGGGAGCACCCAGTGGCACGCACACCGGACGGCAGCACCGACCCGACGACGAGGGCGCGCACCCGCGGGGGAGGCGAGCTGATCGCCCGGGGCGTGCGCGGCTGGGGCCTGGGCCTCGGCGGGGTCATCGCGCTCGGCAGCCTGGTGTTCGCGGCGGGGGTCGCCGCCGACGGTGGCGAGACCCTCCGCATCGCCGCGACGGCCTTCGGGCTCGCCGCCACGGCCGGGCTCGTCGGCGGCTTCACGGGGATGCTCTTCGGGATGCCGCGCGAGGCCGAGCGCAGCGCCGACCGCGGTGCGTCCAACGCCCGCTACGCGTTCAACAGCAACCTGCTCAAGGTCTCGGACTGGGTGACGACCATCATCGTCGGGCTCTCGCTCGTCAGCCTGCGCTCGGTGCCCGGCGCGCTCGCCGACCTCGCCGACTGGCTGGCCCCGGCCCTCGGCGGCGACGCGGCGAGCGGTCCGTTCGGGGTCTTCCTCGCCGGCGCGGCGTTCGTCGCGATGTTCATGCTGCTCTACATCTGGTCGAGCATCCCGCTCCGTGGCCACCTCGAGAACGAGGCCCTCGACGCCGAGCAGCAGTGGGCCGCGATGCTCCAGCAGGTCGCGGAGCAGAAGGCCCCGGAGGAGATCTCCAGGTCGCTCCAGGGGGTCAGCGCCGACGTCCTCGAGAAGCTCCAGGCCGACGGCCTGCGCACCCCGCCGCTGCTGCGCGACCTCGCGATGGAGGAGTTCACGCGGCGCGAGTCCTCGGCGGGCTGACGCCGCGCGCCGGCACCCCAGATCTGGTGCCACACCCGTCCCACGGACCCCACGGGTGGTGTTCCGACACGCCGCGCCACGGCCCCCGCGCCGCCCCACACCCCCTCTGACCTGCGCAAACAGCCGAACGGATGATCTTTGCCCGCGCCTCCTTGCGTCACAGGTCACACGGAGGGCATGATGGCCACAACATCTAGTGGTTACACCGCTGTAGTTCGTCCACATGTTGTGCACACGAAATGCCGGTCATCCACAGGTTGTTCACACCACAGTCCACTGATCCATCCACAGGGGGAGGAGCGTCCGCCATGCACTGTCCGTTCTGTCGGCACACCGACTCCCGGGTCATGGACTCCCGCACGACCGACGACGGCGCGGCCATCCGGCGGCGTCGCCAGTGCCCCGAGTGCGGGCGCCGGTTCACCACCGTCGAGACCGCGAGCCTGTCGGTCGTGAAGCGCTCCGGCGCCACCGAGCCGTTCAGCCGGGCCAAGGTCCTCGTCGGCGTCCGGAAGGCCTGCCAGGGCCGCCCGGTCACCGAGGACGACCTCGCCCTCCTCGCCCAGAAGGTCGAGGAGACCATCCGCAGCGCCGGCTCCGCCGAGATCGACGCCCACGAGGTCGGCCTCGCCGTCCTCGAGCCGCTCCGTGAGCTCGACGAGGTCGCGTACCTCCGGTTCGCGAGCGTCTACCAGGCCTTCGACTCCCTCGAGGACTTCGAGGCGGCCATCACCCTCCTGCGCGCCGAACAGGACGCGACCGCGCAGGAACCGCAGGCCGCCGCGCCTGTCGGACCCCAGCAGTAGAACAGCCTCAGCAGAGCAGCACAGACCAGGTCACCACCGCCCCCGGCAGAGGGGGCAGAAGAGAGGGATTCGCATGACCGAGACCGCCGGAGCACGTGCAGGTGCCCGCAAGGCCGCCAAGGGCAAGGGGGTGAAGATCGAGCGGATCTACACCACGCCGGGCGTCCACCCGTACGACGAGGTGACCTGGGAGAAGCGCGACGTCGTCCAGCAGAACTGGAAGACCGGCGCGACGATCTTCGAGCAGCGCGGGGTCGAGTTCCCCGACTTCTGGAGCGTCAACGCCTCCACCATCGTCACGACCAAGTACTTCCGTGGCGCCGTCGGCACCGAGGCGCGCGAGACGGGGCTCAAGCAGCTCATCGACCGCGTCGTCCTCACCTACGTCAAGGCCGGCAAGGACCACGGGTACTTCGGCAGCCCCGACGACGCCGAGATCTTCGAGCACGAGCTGACGTACGCCCTGCTGCACCAGGTGTTCAGCTTCAACTCGCCGGTCTGGTTCAACGTCGGCACCGCGAGCCCCCAGCAGGTCAGCGCCTGCTTCATCCTCTCGGTCGACGACTCGATGGACTCCATCCTCAACTGGTACAAGGAGGAGGGCTTCATCTTCAAGGGCGGCTCGGGCGCGGGCCTGAACCTCTCGCGCATCCGCTCCTCCAAGGAGCTGCTGTCCTCCGGTGGCACCGCCTCCGGCCCGGTCTCCTTCATGCGCGGCGCCGACGCGTCCGCGGGCACCATCAAGTCCGGTGGCGCCACCCGCCGCGCGGCGAAGATGGTCGTCCTCGACGTCGACCACCCGGACATCGTCGAGTTCGTCGAGACCAAGGCGCGCGAGGAGGACAAGATCCGCGCGCTGCGTGACGCCGGCTTCGACATGGACCTCGGCGGCAAGGACATCACCTCCGTCCAGTACCAGAACGCGAACAACTCCGTCCGCGTCACCGACTCGTTCATGCGCGCGGTCGAGGAGGGCACCGAGTTCGGGCTCACCTCGCGCCAGGACGGCTCGGTCATCGAGACCGTCGACGCCCGCGAGCTCATGGGCAAGATCGCCACCGCCGCGTGGGAGTGCGCCGACCCGGGCATCCAGTACGACGACACGATCAACGACTGGCACACCAACCCCGAGACCGGCCGCATCACCGCGTCCAACCCGTGCTCGGAGTACATGAGCCTCGACAACAGCTCGTGCAACCTCGCCTCGCTCAACCTGCTGAAGTTCCTCCGCGACGACGACACCTTCGACGCGGCCACCTTCCAGAAGGTCGTCGAGCTCGTCATCACGGCGATGGACATCTCGATCTGCTTCGCGGACTTCCCGACCGAGCCGATCGGCGACACCACCCGCGACTACCGCCAGCTCGGCATCGGCTACGCCAACCTCGGCGCGCTGCTCATGGCCACCGGCCACGGGTACGACTCCGAGGGTGGCCGCGCGCTCGCCGCGTCGATCACCTCGCTGCTCACCGGCGCCGCGTACAAGCGCTCCGCCGAGATGGCCGCGGTCGTCGGCCCGTACGCCGGGTACGCCCGCAACGCGGACGCCCACAAGCGGGTCATGCGCAAGCACGCCGCCGCGAACGACGCCGTGCGCACGCTGGGCACGATGGACAAGGACATCCACCGCGTCGCCACCAAGGCGTGGGACGAGGTCGTCAAGCTCGGTGAGAAGAACGGCTACCGCAACGCCCAGGCGTCGGTGCTCGCCCCCACCGGGACCATCGGCTTCATGATGGACTGCGACACCACCGGCATCGAGCCCGACTTCTCGCTCGTGAAGTTCAAGAAGCTCGTCGGTGGCGGCTCGATGCAGATCGTCAACCTCACGATCCCGCGGGCCCTGCGCAAGCTCGGCTACACCGAGGAGACCGTCGAGGCGATCGTCGAGTACATCGCCGACAAGGGTCACGTCATCGACGCCCCGGGCCTGAAGACCGACCACTACGAGGTCTTCGACACCGCGATGGGTGCGCGCGCCATCTCCCCGATGGGCCACGTCCGGATGATGGCGGCCACGCAGCCGTTCCTCTCCGGTGCCATCTCCAAGACGGTCAACCTGCCGGAGACGGCGTCGGTCGAGGAGATCCAGGACGTCTACGTCCAGGGCTGGAAGCTGGGCCTCAAGGCGCTCGCGGTCTACCGCGACAACTGCAAGGTCGGCCAGCCGCTCTCCGACGGCGGCTCGACCGCCAAGGACGCCGCGGCCGACAAGGCCTCGGCCGCGGTCCGCGCCGCGCAGGGCGAGATCATCGAGAAGGTCGTCTACCGGCCGACCCGTGAGCGCCTGCCGAAGCGTCGCGGCTCGCAGACGACCTCGTTCACCGTCGGTGGGGCCGAGGGCTACCTCACGGCCGGCACCTACGAGGACGGTCGCCTGGGCGAGGTGTTCCTCAAGTTCGGCAAGCAGGGCTCCACGCTCGCCGGTGTCATGGACGCCTTCTCGATCGTCACCTCGGTCGCGCTGCAGTACGGCGTGCCGCTCGAGACGTTCGTCGAGAAGTTCACGAACATGCGCTTCGAGCCGGCCGGCATGACCGACGACCCGGACGTGCGGATGGCGCAGTCGCTCATGGACTACGTGTTCCGCCGGCTGGCCCTGGACTACATGGACTTCGAGACCCGCTCGTTCATGGGGATCCACTCGGCCGAGGAGCGCTCGCGCCAGCTGGAGACCGGCTCGTACGCGCCGGAGTCCTCGGAGTCCGACGAGGAGCTCGAGGAGGAGATCGAGTCGCTCTCGGTCGGCATCGGTGCCTCGTCGAAGAAGCACGAGGAGACGGCTGCTCCGGCGGCCGCCACCGAGGCCTCGGCCGACGCGGGCTCCGCGGCGACCACGGCCTCCGGCTCCGGTGCGGCCTCGGCGCGTGAGGTCTCCTCGGAGATCCACAGCTCGGCCGACCTCCTGGCCGCGTTCGGCAACTCCAAGGCCGCCGACGCCCCGATGTGCATGACCTGCGGGACCAAGATGCGCCCCGCCGGCTCCTGCTACGTCTGCGAGGGCTGCGGCAGCACCAGCGGCTGCAGCTGATGACGAGATGCGCGGAAGTGTCACGCAGTTGCGTGAGTGACATTTCTTATTGTTATCGCTTCTCGGAGCGATAACAACGACAACGCAGTCGCCCCGGCCCCCTTCGTGGGGGGCCGGGGCGGTGGGCTTTGAGGAAGGACAACCGATCAGAAGTAGGGCGAACAGCACGATGCGCCCGGCGGCAACCGGGCGCATCGAAGCAGAAGTGGTCTGCTGGGCTATCCATCATCATCAGATCACCTTCGAAGCCGTTCGCGCAACCTCGGCACGCCGGCCGAGAAACATCAACCGAACGAAGGAGAACGATCATGACGGCAACCGCGGAGTACTACACGCGTGAGAGTGACGAAGCCTCGACAGAGGGCGTCGAGGCACTCCTGACGAGCGCTCGCGAAGCCATCGAAGTGACGGACGAGGAACTTACCGAGGCGAAGGCCCGGCGGGCCAGCATCGAGCGGGCCCTAAGGGACGCGTTCCCCGGTGGGCGGATCTACTACAACGGCAGTGTGGCTCATGGCGACGCCCTAAGTCCGCTGACGGACGTGGACCTCGGCGTAGTGGTCCCCGACCCGGATGGCGTCTATGGCCCTGATGGACAGGGGCCTCGCGAGCTGATGGACGAGGCGGCGGAAGCCATCCGCAACAGTCTCAAGGAGGACTACGACGGCCTTGCGGTCCAGGTCGAGGGGAGGCGGCGTTCGGTCCTCGTGAGGTTCCGCGACCCAGTCTTGCCCAACTACCCAGACTTCACGGCCGACGTCATCGTTGCCGTTGACTACACCGAGGCTGATGGTCTCCACATCCCGCGGGTCCCCACGTGGGACCGCTCGCACCCGGAGATGCACACGGAGTTGGTGCACCAGGCGATTGACGCGTCGGACATCGTCTTCGCAAAGGTCGTCCGCTTGCTCAAGCACTGGAACAAGAAGCACAGCCGTCCACTGTGTTCGTGGAACATCAAGGCGCTGGCCTTGGATGTCCTGGCCGTGCCGTCGAGCCAACTGGATGCGTTGGTTGCTTGGTTCGAGCACGCAATCGAGCAGTTGACGCAGGGGGAGACGGAGGACCCGGCGGACGTTGCGGAAGCACCCATCAAGCTAAACATGGCGAAGGGGGAGGTGCTGAAGCGGCTGAAGGTGGCCAATGGCTACCTGACCGCGGCGCGGGACTTCGCAGAGGCCGGCAAGCCCCTTCAGGCCCAGGAACAGCTCTCCATCTGGCTTGGCGACGAGGAGATCCTCCCCAAGCCCGACGCAGACGCCTTGGCCGATGAGATGGTGGACGAGGGGGGCAAGCGCAACCAGAACGTTGGCGTCGCCTCACGGACCGCTCCCACCCCTTCGCGGTCGTGGGCTCAGTGACGGCGGCCCGTGGCGGTGCTGCGCTGGTGCGAGAGGCGCCGGCGCAGCACTGGTACGGGTGGGATGGCGAGTGGCGTGCCGCCCTTGAGGCGGACGTGGACGCACGACCGGACTTGGACGTGACGTTGACTCTGCACACGGATCGCGTGACCTACTGGATGACGTTGGATGTCCCGCTCTACGAGCGTCCCCAATATGCCGCCGCAGTCTTCTTTGCTCGGCCGGCTGAGACCTACACGCTGGCACCGGAGGACTTCCCAACGGTGTTCGCTGGCATGTCGGGGTACCAGCCGTGGCTCACGCCGTCGGACCTTTCCAAGGTGGTCAAGGGCTGGCCTGTTCACAACCACCGTTACCCGTCGGGTGCGGTGTGCCTGTACTACCCGCGGTCCCCGGCACATCAACGTTGGACGGCGGATAAGGGCCTAGTCGTGCTCGTCAACATGATCTCCCGGCACCTGTGGGCCGAGCGCATGGTGATGCTCGGCCGCCCGTGGCCGCTAGAGGAGGAAGCGCACGGGTTTCCTGAAGACCGCCGCGGAACAGCCGCATGACGGAAGCGTTGAACTGGATTCGCGATACCTTCGACCATGCCGACGCCGCGACGGTGCTGGGCGCTGCGTTGGGGGCTGCCATCGCTGCTCTCGTGGCAGTTCTCGCCTACGTCGGACAGCAGTGGCAACAGCGACGCCAAGCAGAGCGCAACTGTACGCAGAAGCTTTGCGGTCAGTGGAGGACTATTTGGAGGCGCCATACAGGGTGAAGCGGCGCGACGGGTCGCCCGGCGCCCGTGCGCGTGTGACCGACCATGTCAGCGACGTGCAATCGCGCATCTCGTACTACGAAGGATTGCTGACCATCAGCGCGAGCTCGACGGTCGCGGATGCCTTCGAAGCGTTTGTGGCGGCCGCGCGTCGTGAAGCAGGCCCCGCGATGACCAGAGCATGGCAAGCAAAGCCGACGAAGAAGGACAGGGACGTTCCGATACGCGTGAAGCTTCCGCAACCGGAGTCCGATGCTGCGCGCCTCGTCCTCCTTGCCGCCATGAAGCAGGACTTGCGCAGGCGGCGCCAGCGACAGACCTGAGCCCGGGTCGGGAGGCCGGCGTCAAGCCGCCTGGAGTGGTGTGCGAGGGTGATTCCTCGTCGAGGGGTTAGGCGCTGATCGCGCCGGCGATGGTCAGGGTGTCCTCCTTGTCGGCGGCGACGGGCGCTTGAGGGCGGCTCGGCACTGTGTGAGGAGCTCGAGGCCAAGGTAGCGGCGTTGCTCGACCCATTCGTCGTGCTGTTCGGCCAGGACGGCTCCGACGAGGCGGATGACGGCGTCGCAGTTGGGGAAGATCCCGAGGACGTCGGTGCGGCGGCGGACCTCGCGATTGAGGCGTTTGTTGGCTCTTCGCCCATGAGTGTGGGGTGAGCACGACGCGCCGACGGGCCCCCCTTAACTCCAAAGCGGTCATCCTTGGTGACCCGTAGGCTCATTGCGTCAACCTTAAGTATCGCAAGCGCTTCTCGAATGTTGGAAATTGCGCATGTTCGTAGAAAGCGCGGTTTCGTGTCCATATCGTGCAGCTTGACACGATGCCGCGCGGTTAGAGCTCCCAAACATGCTTCTCATCGTCGAGCGCCTTCCGAATCTGTCCGAGGTCGCCAAGATCGGCCAACGGCGATGTCTTTGCCAAGTCGACGACGCCTCCCAAGGCGATATGGGCCGCATCAGCGTCACCCCGCGCGACCGCCTCGTCGTACCGCGCGAATAGTTCATCGACGTTTGCCTTGCGCTCCGCGAATGCCTGCCGGAAGTAGTCCTTCAGGACTGATTCTGCCGCCTCGATCTTTCGCAGCTCGGTGCGCTCATAAGTTCCGAGCTTCGCGCGCTTGCTCTGCTCCTCCTCTCGAAGGCGCAGGTAATCGAGGGTCGTGTTCACCATCGTCCCAAGCGCGGTGATGGCATCGAGACCCGCGATCGGAGTCGACCCCTTGCCGTTCGAGGACGCCACCCTCCCGGTCAGCGGCTTGTTGCGATCAGTCGTCATCAGTGAGCCTCCTGTACTTAACCTTCATCCGCATGGTTTGCGGGTTGAGGCCGCCGTCTTCGTCGACTACCGGGGTGGTGGCGACGTCACGTACTCCGACCACGAGGCCCATCGCTTGCTGGAACTCTTCGGCGTGGTCTCGCGCCGAGAAGCCGCCGAACTCGAGTTCGAGACTTTCGAGAGTGTCCATCGCTGCCACAGCCCGAAGCACCAGGTCATCGAGGATGCGATCCATCTCGTCGGCCCGCTGCTCTACGCCGCCGAACAGAGAGCGCAGTGCGGCGACGTCTGCCTGCTTGAGCCTAGTGTCCGCAGTGAACTCTTTGGCTTGTGTCAAAGCCTTCTCGCCCTTGCTGTTGAGGACGATCCCGCCAATCAGAAGGGCAGGTCCCGCGGTCACGAAATTCAGCGCCGTGGCTCCGAGCGCCACCCCTCCACCGCCCGCGGCAAGAGAGCCACCACCCAGTGCGGCAAGTGTCGCGCTCTCCGCCGCCGCCCCACTCAGTGTGCTGATGGCGGTGCCCGTGCTTGCAACACCCCAGGTGCTGATCGCCGCGGTGGTGCCTGCCGCCGCTCCCACCCCGGTGGTTCCCGCCGTGGCGGGGCGGCGATGACAGTGAGGGGGTCGGAACTCAGCGCTTTCGCCCGCTCACACTCGTTGATCTCCACCTCGAACCCGTCGAGGAGCTGTTTGACGCTGCTCTTGACCTGGCGCTGATTTCGGCGAATGAACGCCGACATGCGCGCGACGGTGGCATCCAGCGCCGCCTGTTGTATTCTGGCCGTACTCGGTAAGTCGCGCGTTCGTCACGGCGGCGGCGGCCTCCGTGCGAGTCCGCTCGGCGTTGTACGAATCGGTGGCCTCAAGCACCTGCTTCTTCGCCTGCTTCAGCTTGTAAGACGCCTCGCCCGCCCGCGTACAGGCCGGTGCTTCCGGTCACGGCGCCGGTCCCGATGAGGACCAGCGGGATGAGGGAGAAACCATGGCCCCCGCCTTCGTGTCAATTGTTAGAGAGTATCCGGGCTGTCGGACTCGGATACAGGGGTTCACAGGAAGTGACCCGTGGCGCCCCTCGGGGATTCTTCGCCAGTCTTCCCGCCGGGTCCGACATAGGGTCGACCCATGGGGATTGCATCGTCGGCGCCCTCAGCGACCGCTGCCGCCAACCACGCACCTGAGGTCCCAGAACCGGGACGGGTCGTGGAGGTCCGGGGATCCACCTGGGCGGTCGCCGACGTCCGGGCGCAAGGTCTGCCCCGCAGCCCCGCCGACGAGACCCGCGCCGGGACCCAGCACGTCGTCACCCTCCAGTCCCTCGACGAGGACCGGCTCGGCGAGGAGCTCGCCGTCATCTGGGAGCTCGAGGTCGGCCACACCGTCGTCCCCGATCAGGGCCTGCCCGAGACGATCGCCACCGACGCCTTCGACGACCCGAACACGCTCGGCGGCGTTCGTCGACGCCGTGCGCTGGGGAGCGGTCACCTCCGCCGACGCCAACGCCTACCAGGCGCCCTTCCGCAGCGGCGCCAACGTCGAGGCGTACCAGCTGGAGCCGCTGCGCCGGGCGCTGCAGCGCACCCCGTACCAACCTGCTGCTCGCCGACGACGTCGGCCTCGGCAAGACCATCGAGGCCGGCCTGGTCATCCAGGAGCTGCTGCTGCGCCACCGGGCCCGAACCGTCGTCATCGTCTGCCCGCCCAGCCTGTCGCTCAAGTGGCAGGACGAGATGCGCGAGAAGTTCGGGCTGGACTTCGTCATCGTCAACAGCGAGCTCATGGCCGAGGTGCGCCGCAGCCACGGCCTCGAACGCCAACCCGTTCCGGCTGTTCCCCCGCGTCATCGTCTCCATGGCGTGGCTCCGCAGCCGCGGGCCCAGCGACTCCTCCGGGACGTCTACGCCGAGGCCGGGAAGCCACAACTCGGCACGGCGCTACGCGTTCGACATCCTCGTCGTCGACGAAGCCCACCACGTTGCCCCCGCCAGCCCGAGCGACGCTCGGCGGCGGTCGCGGCTACGCCGTCGACAGCCAACGCACTCGCCACTCGCGACCTGGCAGAGACGCTGCGAGCACCGGCTCTTCCTCAGCGCGACCCCGCACAACGGGTACTCGGAGTCTTTCACGGCGCTGCTCGAGATGATCGACAACCGGCGATTCAGCCGCGGCGCCTCGATCGACGAGGAGGCCCTGAAGGCGGTCACGGTGCGGCGTCTGAAGCGCGACATCAAGGAGAAGGGCTTCCTCCCGAGGGAGATCAAGGCCATCCCCTTTACCCCGAGCGACGACGAGCAGGAGGCCTTCACCAGCCTGGCTGACATCCTCACCGCAGCGCCGAGGCCAACGGGCGCAAACGGTCCGGTGACATCGTCTCGATGCTGCTGAAGAAGCGGTTCCTCTCCAGCCCGTGGGCGTTCGCCCGCACCTCGACCAGTACGAGCAGTCCGCCCCCGAGCGCCGCCCACATGGCGCTGGACGACTACTACACCGAGGTCCTCGGCAGCGACCAAGCCGACGAGGAAGAGGGCTACGTCGAGCAGCCCGAGTTCGACACACTGCGCCGAACCAAGGTCTCGGACCCGCTCGTCGCAGCCGCGGCCAAGGAGATCGACCGGCTCGTCGCCTGGGGGGAGGGCTACCAGCACAGGCCCGACTCGCGGCTCACCGCACTCATGGACGATGCTCAATGCCGTCTGCCGACCCGACGGCACACCTGGACCAACGAGCGGGTCGTGGTGTTCACCGAGTACGCCGCCACCCTCGATGGATCGTCGACGTCCTCACCCAGCACGGCTTCGACGACGTTCTCGAGGTGATCCAGGGATCAACGCCGACGGAGGACAGAGAGCAGATCCGCGCCCGGTTCACCGCCGAGCCGACCGAAGACCCCGTCCGCGTCCTCATCGCCACCGACGCGGCCGGCGAGGGCATCGACCTGCAGGCCCACTGCCACCGCCTGGTCAACTTCGACATCCCGTTCAACCCCTCCCGGCTGGAACAGCGGATCGGGCGCATCGACCGCTATGGCCAGCGCACACGCCCGAGGTGTACTACTTCGCCCCGTCCGAGAAGGGCAGCACGTACGCGGCCGACCTGTCGTTCATGCGCCGCATCGCCGAGCGGGTGGCAGCGTCGAGGCCGACCTCGGCTCCGTGAACCCGGTCATCGACATCGAAATTCAGGAGCACTTCGGCGCCCGCCCCGCCACGAAGGCGCCAAGTCGGTCGCGGCCGAGGACGATGTGGTGAACCGAGCCATGGCCGGCGAGCAGGAGCTCAACCGCGCACTGACCCAGTTGTCGCGCACCTATGCCGAGCGCAAGCGGGCGATGCACCTGACGCCGTACAACTGCCCGCCGGGTCGTCGACACCGCCCTCGAGCTCACCGGCCAGCCCCCCTGCAGTCGAGTCGGCGACAGGACACCGACGCCGAGGTGTACGCGGTTGGTCATCTCGGTCCCGCTGGCGCCCAGCACTCGAAGGTCTCGACACCCGACTCAAGCCGGGCGTTCTGCGACCCATCACCTTCGACGACCAGGCAGCGGTCGGCCGCACGGACCTCGTGCACATCCACCTTGGCCACGCCCTGCTGCAGAAGTCCTCGCGCGTCCTGCGGAGCAGCCTGTTCGGCTCAGACTCCCGCGTCCACCGCGTTACCGCGGTCGTCATGGACGACCTGGCGGTCTCCTGCGTCGCCGCGGTCTCCAGGCTCGTCCTCGTGGGTCGCGGTGGGCTCCGACTGCACGAGGACGTCTTCGTCACCGGCATCCGGATCAAGGGAAACGACATGGCCGAGGAGAAGGTCAACGCCCTCCTCGACCAAGCCCTGGATGCCCCGAACCTGGTCCTCGCGCCCGATCGCCTCAGGGCGCGGCTGGCCCGCGGACTGGAACGCCGAGAACTCGCGGATGCGGGCACGCCTCGAACAGGCCATGCGTCGCCGAGCGGAGCGGCGCCAGGCCGACCTCACAGAACGACTCGAACAACGCCGTGACGGGGACGCGGACCGAGCGCACCGCATCTTCGAGGCGTTCCGCGCCAACCTCACCGACTCGCTCCAGCGACTGCGAGAGGCCGAGGAAGAGGCGCAGTGGTCTCTCCTGCCCGACGACCAGCATCGGCAGCGCGCGGCAGACATCAGAAGCATGGAGGAGCGGTTGCTGACGTTGTCGGACGAGGAGCAGCGTGAGATCGCGGCCATCAGGGAGCGCTACGCGGATGTCCAACCCTTCGTCTCAGCCGCTGCGGTGGTCTTCGCCCTAACACCCGGTGACGCAGCCGAGATGGGCGGCCGATGATGCGACGCCATAGCACCACGCCTACCGGCAGTGAGCAGCATCGGGCTTGGCTCGAACTCGTCGACACCGAGGGGCCGTTCCTCGCAGTCCCCGGGCTGGCCCGGGTCTGGCCGCAGGGCATGCCGCCGCTCGGACGACGCCGCCAAGGCTGCCCTCACCGATGCGAAGCCGGAGTTCGACCGCGCCTGGGACCAGTGGGACCGCCACCGCGAGGACGCGGAAGCGATCGCCCTCTACCGTAAGGAGCGCGACGAATGGGTCAACGCTGTGCTGCGCGACGTGCTGCGCTGGGGGGACCTCTGGACTCCTGATGATGAGGCTGGCCGTCACGGCTCGGGTGACCTCACCAGATCAAAGCGTCGGGTTGAACCGTCAGGCGCCCTGCGACACGGCGATCGCGTGGAGCTCTCGTCCTGGGTCATCGATCCTGTGTCTAGCCTGCGCGACATCTCGGCCGATGCGTGGGCCTCCACCCCCATTGACCGCATGGAGCTGATGCTCCGGCACAGCGACGTCCCCATCGGTGTCGTCACCGACGGACGTTGGTGGGCCATCGTCAGCGCCGCCGCAAGACCCTCGCCGCCTCCGGGATCACCGACGCCCAAACCTGGGTCGAGGAGCCGGCAGCTCGCAACGCCTTCGTCGAGCTGCTCAGCCGCAGGACCGCTGGGCGGCAGGGAGGAAGACCGCCTCCCTGGCCTCTTCCAGGACTCCGTCCGGCGGCGGAGGAAGTCACCGAGGCCCTGGGCGTCCAGGTCCGCAAGGCCGTCGAGCTGCTCGTCCAGGCATTCGCTGAAGGCGCGGCCGAGGCGCAAGCCCGTGGCGACGCGGACCCCCTGCCTGAGGACGGCGACCTCAGTCTACGAGGCGGCCGTCACCGTCCTGATGCGAGTCGTCTTCCTCCTCTTCGCCGAGGAACGCGGACTGCTACCGCAGGGTCAGTTGTTCGAAATGGGATACGGCCTCGCAGACCGCCTCGACGCCCTGGATGCCCGAGCGCAGTCGAGGGCCAAGAGGCGCTCGACGGCACGCACCTCCTCTGGCATCGGCTGCTCGCGACGTCGCAGGCCCTTTACCGGGGCGCCTCCTTCGAGGACATGCGGCTGCCCGCCTACGGCGGGTCACTCTTCGACCCGAACGATTCCCCTTCCTAACCGCTCGCACCGAGCGCGGCACCCTCGCGCTCCTGGTCAGCGACCGGGTCATGCTCAAAGTGCTCGAGTCGGTGCAGATCGCCAAGTCACGGGGCAGGAGCCGGCGGATCTCCTTCCGGGACATCGACGTCGAGCAGATCGGCTACATTTACGAAGGCCTGCTTGGCTACACTGCCGCCGAAGCGACGAAGTCGTCGTCGGGCTCATCGGCAAGGACGGGGCGAACCCGAGATTCCACTGCCGGGTGCTCGAGGAACTCTGGACGAACACGGCTCGGACGAAAAGGTCGCGACCGCGATGCTCGCCTGGGCCAAGGACGACCAGCCCGCTAGCTTACCCCCACCGGCAGCACTCGCGAAGGCCCTTGAGCCCGGGACACCTCGAGGATTCCGAACGCGCCCTGCGCGCCGTCACCCGCGACGCAGCGCTACGAGAACGGCTCCGGCCGTGGATCGGCGTGATCCGTCGCGACCTCCGCGACCGGCCCGTCGTCATCGAGGCAGGCGGCCTGGTCGTCGTCGAGACACCATCCCGGCGCAACGCGGGAGCCCACTACACACCGCGTGCGCTCGCGGAGGAGGTGGTGCTCCACGCCCTGGAACCCCTCGTCTACTTCCCGGGCCCGCACCAGACCTCCGATCGCGAGCAATGGGAGCTGAAGTCTCCACCGAGATCCTCGACCTCAAGGTCGCCGACATCGCCTGCGGCTCGGGAGCCTTCCTCGTCGCGGCCGCCCGGTACCTCGGCGAACAAGCTCGTCGAGGCTTGGCGTCTCGAAGGCACCGCCTCTTCCCCCCGCACGAGCTAGAGACCAAGGCGCTCCGCGAAGTCGTCGCCCACTGCCTCTACGGCGCGGATATCAACGCCATGGCCGTCGAGATGTGCAAGCTCTCCCTCTGGCTGGTCTCGCTCGACCGCGACCTCCCATTCTCCTTCGTGGACGACAAAGTGCTCCGCGGCAACTCCTTGCTCGGTCTCACGTCACTCCGGCAACTCGAAGCCCTGCACATCAGCCCGTCCGTCGCAACCGCTGCAGGGCCAATTTCAGTTGAGCGGTGCCAACGAGCTGGTCGAACGCCTCGACATCGACGCACGCATCTCCCGGGCAGTCTCGCTGCGCCGACAACTGGCTACCGAGATCGACAACGAGACCCGCAGCGGACAGCGAGGCCAAGCAGGGCCAGATGACCCAGCTCGACGCCGGCACGGCAAGATCTGCGCAGGGTCGCCGACGGTGTCATCGCCGCGGGCCTTGCAGTGGGCGGCAAGCCAGGCAAGGCCTGACCGAGGCCTACGAGAACCTGCGGCTGGCCGTGGCCGCGCGATGCCGCGGGACCCACCCAGGGCGGACCCGACCGCCGACTGCTCGACGCCATCATCGACGCCGGGCTCACCCCGACGGTCGATACCGACTACGAGCGGTGGCGGCCGTGCACTGGGCCTGGAGTCCGATGTCATTCGAGCGCGGCGGATTCGACGCCGTCATCGGAAACCCCCCCTTCCTCGGCGGCAAGAAGCTCGGCGGTGCGATGGGCGCGGACGTCCGAGAGTGGTTGGTGAACGTCGCTGGCGGGCGGCACCAAGGGAAACGCCGATCTGGTGGCCTATTTCTTCCTGCGGGGCCGAGTGCCCTGGTCAACTCGGGGGACCCTCGGTCTCATCGCCACCAACACGGTCGCACA
>CAVPXT010000013.1:0-385599 GCA_963709785.1 uncultured Actinomycetota bacterium
TAGGGCTACCCGCCGAAGGTCGCCGATCTCACTCTCGGACGGTCGAGCGGGCGCGGTGCGCGAGCGGGGTGGCCGAGTGAGGAGAGTCGTGCGAAGGCGGTGCCGGTGTACTGGTTCGCGCCCAGCGACCAGCTCTGATTTGGCTTATCAGACGACCAACAGTGACACGATGCCTGCGTGATGGAGCGAAGCAATCCATACGACATGTTGCCGCGGGCTGAAGACCGCGGACGGGCAAGGCAGAGTCGCAATCGTCGCTTCTTGGTCGCCGTGTCCCTTGTCGCCTGCGTGGCCGTCGGGCTCATCATGTGGCCACTCGTGTGGTTTGTCGTCAGCTACGGAGCGAAGTTCGACTTCCCCCAGGCTCTGCCCATCCCGCCAGCTGCGACCGCAGTGACATCCGACGACGGATCGGACGACGACGATCCGTTGCGTTCGCGCCAACAAGTCGTTGATGTCCCGGCGGACTCCGCAGTCACGCCCGCGGCCTTCTATCGTCAGACGTTCCCCGCCAGTCAGGGGTGGTCAGATCTGCCCGTCAAGGGCGAGCAACAGTTGTGCTTGGTCAACCGGAACAACGACAAGTTCACCGAGGTCATCGAGGTCTTCAACTACACGGGCAGTCGCCTAGCGATTCAGACCGGTCGTCACCTCGTGATGATCAGTCGGTTCCAGAGCGCGGATCCTGACCCTTGCGGGCAGGCTTTGCCTTGGGTCAGCACCGACCTCTACTAGGGCGGAGGCCCCCCCTACGGCTCCCATTGCGCGCAGCCGTGGCCCTTGCCGTCTTGAGGTCGTCGACGTGGGGCCCTCTGATCGGACCTGGGCCATAGGGCCGCCAGTCGACCTACCTCATCGCGGCATGAGCGGATGGATCTACACCTACTCTTCCCCTCGTGACCCTCGACCCCCCAGTGGACCCTGAGGCTGCGTGTGGCGGTCTCGCCCGGGTCGTCTGCACGCGGTGCGCATCGCGGGCAACCGTTGCTCCCGTCGAGAACGAGGTCCGGTGTATCTGCCCCTCGTGCGGCTTGGCGCGGACCCTGGCGCCATGGGTGCCGGGCCGGCGGCTACGCTTTCGCGATGCGCTTGCAGTTGTTCGAGAGAACGACCTGGCTCTGTGGTTCGTGACGGCCTGTTTAGGTGAGCAACTCTGGGCCTTGGACGAGGCGCATCTCGAGTACAGCCTGGCATTTGTCGAGTCCCGGAACCGCACTGCAGACTTCCCCAGCTTGCCTGGCAATCGCCAGCTCGCCGACAAGTTCCCCGCCTGGATGGTGAGCGCCAAGCATCGTGACCAGGTGGCTCGAGAGCTTCGACGGATGAGGGATGACTCTCGCGGCTGAGAGCGGTCTTAACGCGGCATGAGCGAATGAAGCCACCCCGCCAGAGCAGCCGTGCAGCCATACTTCCTTGGTGGCAAAGGACGACGAGGTGAGGCGCCCTCGCATGAGGTTCACACCGGGGACGAACCCCGGTCGTCCGATGCATCGCGTCGTGCGGGGGCGCCTTGAACCCGACGGCGTAGCGACCGAGGATGATGTCTGGCTCTACGAGTACTGGACAAGCCCGGCCCACCTCAGCAACGAAGCGGCCACTGCGACCCGATGGGGGCAGTACCTCCGCCGACTTATGCGGCTCAGAAACGCAGGTCGCGATCGCTGACCCAAAGGGGCGATGGAAGACGGCCTTGAACGCGTCTTCGGCGCGTCACTCGAGGCCTAACCGGTCGGATCTTCGGCGCGCCCTGTCTGCGGCATGTCCGGACGTTTGAAGCCGGCCTTGCACTGACTCCAGTGCGCGTTGGCCTTTGCCCTGCCACAGTGGAACCCAACCGTCCCCTAGTGGCGTCACAGGCGGAGCGGGTACACCCCGGGAGGCACGCATGCGGGCAATTCGACAAGCCGTCGTGCTCGCTGTTGGCTTCACTCTTTCGGCATGCTCGCTGGGGAGCCCGGGAACCATGGAAGCACTCCGAGACCGCACTGAAGGTGCAGGCGGCTGTCGGCCCTACGACTCTCTCGATGATCTGCTGGGCAATACACGCTTTCGCCTCGGGGAGGCCGAGCCCAAAGCGATGACCACTGCCGTCGTCACCGGGCGCTTCAAGTCCGCAGCGCCCGGCAAGGCGTTCGTTGTTGCGGGTGCCGACGCCCCAGACGGTCAGGCCGTCGACTTCGATGCGGATGACGCCGTCTGGAAGACAGTGGAGGCCCGCTTCATGGTCGACCACGTCGTGAGCGGCCAGGCCGCGATGGGCGACGAGATCACCATCGGGTTGGCATTCGGCCCCGACATCGACCCAGATCGTGCCGACCAGGATCTGCGAGACCTCGGTCGTACCCTGCTCTTCCTCAACAAGTCGCCCGTCTTCGCGTATGACTCGTCCCTCTACGGCACCGCCGATGACGGCTCGCTCCTCGCCAACGTGGCAGATGACGGCACGCTCTCCCTACCCGCACGCAGCCCCGACGAGGCCAAGGCGATGCTTCAGAAGACCCCCACTCTGGCCAGCATCGACGCCGCAGCGGCCCAGCCTGGAAGGGTCCTTGTCACCGACCCCACCGGGTGCCAGGTCATCGACGAAGTCGCCGACCCAGCGTAGAGATCGCACTTGAAAGGCCACCCACAGCGGCATGTGAGGACGCTAGGACGTCGCGTCGCTGGCAAAGGATTGGAAGGCGGCGAGGGCCCGCGTCAGGTCACCTGGCCCGCACCTCGCCTCGAACATGTGGCCGGTTGAGCGCCAGTGAAGCCACGTGTCTTCGCTGGTCTCTTCCTTGTGCCAGTCGGTCACGAGACCTTCGAGCTCGGTCTCCGCAATCCCCACATCCAGTGACCATCCGGGGTTGTCCATCGTCTCGATGGTGATGCCGACGCCGTGCTCCCAGTCCCCATCGCACTGCTGAGCGAACCACTCGATGAGGAAGTCCAAAGGTGAGTCAGCAGTCACCCGGACATCGTGCACCAAGCGGCTGTCCATCACCTCACATCGGCAGGATCAATCGCGCCGCCCGCGGCATGAGCGTGAAGTGCCGTGCCACGACGCTGAGCAACGAAACGGCGGAAGGAGTGGCGCCACTCAGTCGTCGTCGAGGATCAACGATCCTGAGGTGGGCCACACCCAGTCGGGCCGCCACCAACCACGGTCAGGGAACCAGGCCAGCACGCCCTGCGATGTGAAACTGCCAGCCACCCAGACGTGAGTGACGCCCGAGGGAAGGTCGGGGGCCGTCGTCGGAAGGGGTTGGTCACGAGTTTCCAACTGGAACTGAATGCCGTAGTCCGTTCCGATCGTCGTCCAGATGAAAGCATGCTTCTCCGCTGTGGGATGTGCCGCCAGTTTCAGGGGCACATCTGGCGCCGCCGCCAGGAGGCGCTCGACAAACTCAGCCATGGTCTGCGCTGACGCCGCTCCTCCCCACCCCTCGGCATGCAAGTTGACGTATCCCGACGCGCCACCCTTGAGGGGGTAAAGCATCCTGACGCCCAACCGCTCCATGTCGTCCAGCGCCGATTGGGTGTCGACCTCAGGATCGCGAAGTGCTGCGTCGAGCGTCAGCACGATCTCGGGCAACTGTTGCACCGCGCGCTTGACCTTGGCAGACCGCGAGAGTTGCGCCGACCAAGCGTTGCCCAAGCTGGGTACTGCGACCTTGTGTCCAACTTTCTCGAGTGCGTCCCATTGGGCGTTGAATGCGTCCTCGTGGTCTGCAACCACTTCCAAGCCGGCATCGCCATCAGGTAGGGCGATCACAGCGTCTACCTGACGGTCCGCAGTTCCGTCCTCGAATCGGCGCACCCTCACGCCCAGGACGCTCGCAACGATGTGCCTGGCTGCGCGTTCATTCGGGCGCTCACTCACGGCTTCAGCCTAAGTGGGCCCTATAAGCCATCCGCGGCATGGCAGTGAAACGGTCAGCTGGCTGACTTGGCGGCCGCCTCAATCTCCTCGCGCCGCTCCGCCCAGAAGGCTGGGCCGTGCCGCTCCTGGGCCATGGCCTCCGCGTCGGTTCCCACCGCTCCATCGATGGCTTCGCGCAGGATGTCGGCATGGCCAGCGTGCCGACTGGTCTCCGCAAGCAGGTGGACGAGGATGTTGAACAAGGGCACATCCGCGTCCTGCCACCAGGCCACGCGCCCTGTGGCGTCGAGGGCGACGGCGTCCACCGTCGCGTCGCTGTGCTCCCACACCCGGCGGTAGCGGTCGATGATGTCTCTGCGGGACTCACCCCCGGTCGCCCACATGTCGGCGAGCCGCTCGGCTTCGACGTCCCACCGAGGCAGGGGTTCGGGAAAGGGCCGGTCGAAGACCTCGCCGAGGTACCTGGCCTCCCATGTCGCCAGGTGTTTGACCAGGCCCAGCAGGTTGGTTCCGGTGACGGTCACCGGACGACGGACGTCATACTCGGACAACCCGTCGAGCTTGGCGAGCACCGCCTGTCGCTCGTGCTTCAGGTAGTTGTACAAGTTGGCCTTCGCAGCGTCCTCAATCATGGAACAGCACCGTGCCACAGTGCCCACCACATCACCGGCCTGCGCATCCTGCAGGTCGCACGCGACCGCGCTCGGCAGTCGGCGCTGGAAGAGCTCGAGGACACCTCACCACGACTCTGCTCACGCTCCTCATCCCTCACGATCCGCGGCTGACGTTCCGCCAGTCCGTGGTTTTACCGGCGCGGGCTACCCCCGCGGTTCTTCCGACTTGGCACACTGGCGCGGCATGACCTCGGAAACGCAGAGCGCGGACCAGCAACCGGACCACTACGACGCCTTCGCCGAGGCGTACGCCCGGGCGAACGAGAACGGCCTGTTCAACCGGTGGTACGCCCGGCCGGCGGTGCTGGACCTGCTCGGTGACGTCGCCGGGCACCGGATCTTGGACGCTGGCTGCGGTTCAGGGCCGCTCGTCGCCGACCTCGAGGAGCGGGGCGCGAGCGTGGCTGGGTTTGACGCGAGCCCCGCGATGATCCACCTCGCCCGCAAGCGGCTCGGAGACGAGGCCGACCTGGAGGTGGCCGACCTGACCCTGCCGCTTCCGTACGGCGACGGCACCTTCGACGACGCATTGGCCGTGCTCGTGCTGCACTACCTCGAGGACTGGTCGCAGCCGCTGGCCGAGCTGCGCCGCGTGCTGAAGACCGGCGGTCGGCTGGTCGTGGTCGTCAACCACCCCGTCATCCCGCCGGTGATGTACTCCGACCTGGACTACTTCGCCACCGCGCCGAACTCCGAGGAGTACGACTTCGACGGCGTCTCGGCGACACTCACGATCTGGTACCGCCCGCTGAGCGCGATGTCGGAGTCGTTCACCGCCGCCGGCTTCAGGATCTCGGCGATCAGCGAGCCGCCGGTGTCTCCCGACACGCCTCCCGAGCTGCTGCCGCAAAGCGAGACCGACCCCCGCCGCTTCATCGGCTTCATCTTCTTCGCCCTCGAAGCCGTCCCCTCGATCAGCGCCTGAGTCCCGTTTGCGGCTGCCGTGGAACCTGCCACAGGCCAGCGCCACGCACTCGCTCATCGGCAGATCCGGTCGGATCTCCGGTGGCTGGCACCTGCCCCACTCCGCCGCGTGCAGGCAACCGGAGCCGCATTACGTGGCCCTTCAGGCTTGGATCATCTACGAGACCCTGCTGCAACCGTCCACCGGTTCCGGTTGAGCGACGAGGCACCAGCTCGGTGAGATCATCGGCACCATGGCGTTCATCTTGGGTGCAGCCTCTGAGGCGACAGGCCCAGCAAGTCAAGTGCTCGCGGGCGGACTGATCGCTCTCATTGCCGGAGCGGTTGGGGCCTTCGGGACGCTCTTTACCGAGGGACAACGGCAACGTGCTGCCGCGAAGGAGCAACACCGTGACCGTCTTCGCGATGCTTGTGCAGATTTCTCCTCCGTGCTGGTTCGTATGACCCACTTGGCTTGGCGCTTGACGAAGGCGCCCACCGACTCGGCCATTGATGAACGGCTCGCTGCAATGCATGAGGAGGCGCGAACTGGCTACGAACGCATCCGGCTACTAAGTGACTCGGTGCACGTGCAAGAAGCGGGTCGCTTCGCACTACGGCACGCCTACGCCGTATGGCAGGAAGCCAAGGGAGAGGGCGATCCTCGACAGGGCCAGTTCGGTCTGCCCCCTCGGCGTCGGTTCGAGGAGCAGCTCGAGAAGTTCTATGTGGAGGTGCGTCGTGAACTCGGACGCACCAAGCCTGAAGATGTTATGCCGGAGTTGACCACGTAGGTCGGACGCGTTCCCTACAAACTAGTCTTGGGAAGCTGCCCTGGTCTGGTTCCGGTGATCGGGCGTAGTCAGGTGGGTTCGGAAGCGCCTTCGCCAGCGCTCGTGCCCGTCCCGCGTCGTACCGCCGCGAGAGCGGCAGTGTCCTACCGCCGCGAAGCGTGCATTCGGTCGCGAGAGGGTCCATGTGGGTACAGGCCAGGGCGGGCCGATGGTGCGGATGGCAGTAGTTTGAAGTGGGCTCGAGCAAGTCTCACCGTCGCTCCGGACGCTCGGAAAGCGCGCCTCGGGGGCGATCGCTTCCGGACATTTTC
Source organism: uncultured Actinomycetota bacterium (assembly GCA_963709785.1). Classification (GTDB taxonomy): domain Bacteria; phylum Actinomycetota; class Actinomycetes; order Actinomycetales; family Dermatophilaceae; genus Phycicoccus. Next base: position 6,548 of record CAVPXT010000013.1, read on the forward strand.
TTCCGGACGGAGGCGGGACGGTGAGCCACTGGCAGCACGACCACCGGAGCGCGTTCGGATACCGGGACCAGTTGGCGCACGGCGGCTTGGGTGGTACCTGTGGAAGCCTGGACGACGGGTGACGTGGGAAGGCTGTGACGGAAATGTCGAAGGCGGAGCGTGCGACTCTCCTAAGCCTGTGTTCAACCATACTTATCACCACGGGGTGCTCGGCCACCGACGGGGCTGTCGAACGTCCGCCCAATACGGCGCCGACATCGGCCCCAGCCCCGACGCCGGCATCAGTTGCCTGCCGCGTCACCCGTCCCACAACCGAGGGCATCCCAGCCGGAGTGCGCCAGACCCACGATGGTGCCGTCTTCGGCCAGGGAACGCTGTGGGTGGGGGCTTGGTGGTCCGACAAGGCCGTGCTCGAACAGGCCCGCCAGCACGGCGGGATCAAGTACCCGTCGTTTACGATCCAGGATGACGTCGTGACCGACGAGCTCGGACCGCCTCAGGTGTCGGCCAAACGGCTCGACGGAGAAGGCGAGAGCTCCGGCGACACCGGGGGGTATGCCACGGCGGAGGATGACTCCGGCAAGCCGCTCCACTGGTGGCCTACCGGAATCCGCTTCTCCAGTCCTGGCTGTTGGCAGGTCACGGAGACCGTCGGCAGCACCAGCATCACCTACGTCGTCGACGTCTGAATTTGTCAGGTGCCTCCTTGGCTGGCTCGCATGGGACCCGATTCGGCCCGCGTCTCTCAGCGCGGGTCAGTGAACAGAAGACGCCGACTCAGCCGCTGCATTCCGCCGCCTGTCGACCGTGTGGCGCGGCGGGCACCGCAGTCAGTTGTCCGCCGCAGCGGAGCGGGGCCGACGGTGACGAGCAAGCCGGGTGAGCCAGAGGACAAGTTGGTGGACGCCGACTCCGACGACAGTGTTCAGCAACGCGAGGACGGCCGCCCCGGCGATCTGGCTGGGCGTGGTGATCACGCCGTCAATCCAGAGCAAGGCCGGCCATAACAGCGCCCCGGCGACCAGGGTGGACTTCCACCATCGACCGAGCAGAAGGCCGAACAGGATCATCGTGGGAATCACCGCGCACCTCCTAGCCCTCCGAACGTCAGGATACGCGGATCTGCGCATGGACCAGCATGCCGAGGCCACCCGGCAGGCTTGCGGCATACCGCCGCGTGGCGACCGATCTGCCGCAAACCATAGGAAGCGCAGAATGAGGCCCGGTCCGCCTGCGCGCAGGCTGCCGCTATGCGCTCCCAAACGGTCAGGGTGTTCAATAGGTGTAGACGCCATCGTCCCCACGGATTCGGGGGCCGAGGTCGACAGGAGCGCCGAGTTCCATCGGGCGGGGTCGCCGTCCGGCTATGCGTCTCGATGTAGCCGCGCCGTGCGCGGCGACCGTCGCGGAGGGCCGTCTGCGACCTAGCGGTGACGGTTATGCGGATCCCGGTAGGGGACGCCCTGGAGCCGCGCGCCAAGGCTCTGGGCGATCCAAACTCGCAGTATGAGCATGGTGTCAAAGAACGTGTCGCTGAGAACCACGTTGTCGGGCATGCGATTGTCCGGGTGCTTCGCTCCCCGGTAGCAGAGGCGAAGGCGCTCGGCCCAGTCGTCCATGTCCGGTAAGGGCGGATCGGTCACCCTTTCGCGCAGCACGCTGATGTACTCCGCGAAGTTCTTGCTCTCTTTTGCGGACATGCCATCCGCTACCAGCATCCCGTGTCCGAGCCGCTCGATGATCACTCCCAGGGTTGTCAGAGCACCCGCCCAGGATCGGGGAGGGTGTTCACGGAGGCCGATGAGCTCGTCGATCGCGAGCAAGTACTTCTGGCGCAGCCGAAGCCATCGCTCCACGCCTGATGAGCCGATGTCGGCGAGCGTGAAGAGATACTGCGGCCGCTGCGCATCGTCTTCGACGCGCCGTACGCGGTATGTCAGCGCTGGTCGCCAAGCTTCGCCCATCGACGTTCCGCCGAGCGTGAGGTCCGGGTCGTCGAGCCGCTGAGCTTGCATACGCCGCAGGCCCACCTCCCTCCAGCAGGACAGCGAGACGAGTTCTCGCATTTGCTCGTGCAGCGCTAGGTGTTCTGACCAGTCACGTGCCTTCTGCACCTTCGTCTCAAGGACAGCCCTGTCCAGCAGCACCGTTGTCCGACTGTCCGGATATTCGATCCATGGGTCGGGGCGGTATCCCAGGTTCAGCCTGCGACTCAGAGCCGTCGTCTCCTCGCTGCGAAGCCGAAACACCAACTCACCTCGACCGCTGTCCGTTATCTCTCGATCCCAGTCCACGGCGTGGCTCCCCGCCCAGTCCGCGAAGTGCGTCCACTCGGTCTGCAGACCGTGCACGGTCTCGTAGCCGATGTGGAAGGGCCCCATGACAACGTAGTTGGGCACGATCAAACCTCGTGCCACGTCCAGGCCCAGATTGCTCCTGATGTTGGTGGCTCGGCAGCCGATGAGGACCGCCGAGCCCACATCGTCCACGAAGCCGATCACGCGAGGGACGTCGATTTTGCGTGGCTGATCGAAGGCGAACCAGCGCTCAACGATGTCTTCACGGTCGTGAGGTCGCAGCGCAAAGGACAGCTCGAAGTCGGTTCCCGTGTTTGTCAGCGTTGCCCGGATGTCCGTGCGCGGTTGACCTTCCACCACCACGTAGCCAGTTCGCGAGGTGCCTACATCCAGCGTGTTGTCGGCCACACTTCAAAGTAGTTCGCGGGCCACTGACCCGCGCTTCGACACGCACCCGCCACGTGAACCAGACTCGGCCGGCACCCCTCCAACATGGGTTGCCGTCGAGCAGCAAGCCGTGGCCAGCGAGGAGCGCATGTCTTGGGTCATCAGCGGGCGGCTCAGATCTGCGTCTCTCCGCCGCGAGAAGGTCACGGTGGCGCCTGAATGCTCGCCCCTCTCGCGCTCGGCCAGGGCCACCGCCGTGGCACACCGCTGCCTGACCGCTTGGGTGGGCCCAGGGACCCAGAAGGGGACCCAATAGTCCGCGACGGTGGTCTGCGGCGCCCAGATGGCAGATCGTTGTTGCACGTATGTTGCATGAATCGAGCATGAATAGGCCCCTGACCTGCATGTCTGCAGGTCAGGGGCCTATTCTCACCGTCGGGGTGACAGGATTTGAACCTGCGGCCTCGTCGTCCCGAACGACGCGCGCTACCAAGCTGCGCCACACCCCGTGGCATGTCGCCGAGGCCCGCGGGCCGCAGCGACACCCGAGGATAGCCGACCGCGTCGGCGCACCCGAAATCGGTCCGCCGGGGCCGCTCAGGGCTCGCGGGCGACGAGGGTGAGCAGCGTGGCCTCCGGGCGGCACGCGAAGCGCACGGGGGCGTAGGGCGAGGTGCCGAGACCGGCCGACACGTGCAGCCACGCGGCGTCCTCCGGGGCGTGGGAGGACGGCTGGGGCCCACCCCGCCGCCCGGAACCGCCGGCGCCGGGCCACCAGCGCGAGACGCCCTTGGCGCGGCCGGTGTCGAGGTCGCAGTTCGTGACGAGCGCGCCGTAGAGGGGCACGGCGAGCTGGCCGCCGTGCGTGTGACCGGCGAGCACGAGCCCGGCGCCGTCCGCGACCATCGCGTCGAGGACGCGCTGGTACGGCGCGTGGACCAGCCCCATCGTCAGGGCGACGTCGTCGCGGCCCGGCCCGGCCACCTCGTCGTACCGGTCGTAGTCGACGTGGGGGTCGTTGACCCCGACGAGCTCGACCCGGTGACCGCCCATGCCGACGACGGTCCGCGCGTTGTCGAGGTCCTCCCAGCCGCCGGCGCGCAGCCCGTCGACGAGCTCGCCGGTCGGTAGGTCGCCGCGGGTCCGCGGCGCGAGGGCGTAGTTCGGGGTGAGGTAGCGCGCGGGGTTCTTCGGGACCGGCGCGAAGTAGTCGTTCGAGCCGAGGACGAAGGCCCCGGGGAACTCCATGAGCGGCTCCATCGCGCGCAGCAACGGCGGGACCGCCAGACGGTGGGAGAGGTTGTCACCGGAGTTCACGACGAAGTCGGGACGCAGCTCGGCGAGCGAGCGCACCCACTCGATCTTCTTCTGCTGGCCGGGGGTCAGGTGGAGGTCGGAGACCTGGAGGACGCGCACCGGCTCCGACCCGGCCGGCAGCACCGGCACGGTGAACCGGCGCAGGGTGAACCAGGTGCGCTCGACGAGCGCGGCGTAGGCGACGCCCGCCACCCCGGCACCGACGAGGCCACCGACCGAGCGCAGGACGGTGCGGGTGGTGTGGTCCATCCCGTCATCCTCGCAAACGGGGAGGCCGGTCGAGGAATCCCGGGTGAACCGGTGCGTCCCCGGGTGGGAGACTGGGCCCATGAACGCCACGAGCCTCAAGGCGCAGCTCCAGAGCGACCTGCACGACGCGATGCGCGCGCGTGACAAGGTCCGCTCCGCGACCCTGCGGATGACCCTCACCTCGGTGACGACCGCGGAGGTCGCCGGTGACGAGGCCCGCGAGCTCGACGACGACGAGGTGCTCAAGGTCATCGCCAAGGAGGCCAAGAAGCGGCGCGAGTCCGCCACCGCCTACCGCGACGCGCGGCGGCCCGAGCTCGCCGACGCCGAGGAGGCCGAGCTGGTCGTCCTCGAGGGCTACCTCCCGGCCCAGCTGGGCGAGGAGGACCTGCGCGGGATCGTCGCCCGGGCCGTCGAGTCGACCGGGGCCACCGGGATGGCCGACATGGGCCGGGTCATGAAGACCGCGCAGGCCGAGGTGGCCGGCCGCGCCGACGGTGGACGGGTCGCCGCGGTCGTCAAGGACGTGCTCGCCGGCCGGTGAGCCGCGGCGGCCCCTCGGGGTCGGTCAGTTGTTGCCCGGCGGCGGGGTCGGGGGCTTGCCGCGGCCCTTGCCCGGCTTGGTGGGCTTCGGCTGGGGCTTCGGGGCCGCCTGCGCGGGGCCGGAGGAGATGAGCAGGACGACCGTCGAGCCGGGGAGGGCCTGCTTCGACGGGGAGGTGCCGCCGACCGTGCCCTTGGGGGCGTCGCTCGTGATGTTTCCACCGACCCGGCTGTTGAAGCCGGCGTCCTTGAGGATCGCGGCGGCGGAGTCCGGGTTGCGGGCGTAGACGTTGGGGATCGTCTCGAGGTTGCCGCGGCGGGCCTTCTCGCTCGGTGCGGGGAAGTCCTTGGCGGGCATCCCCTCGGTGAGCTTCTTCATCGTCGCCGCCCACACGGGGGCCGAGACGGTGCCACCGAAGACCTGGCTGAAGCAGCCGTACTTGCCGAAGCACTTGCCGTTGAGCGAGTACAGGTTCCCGTTCTTGTCGGAGACCTTGACGTTGCCGATCCACACCGCCGTCGCGAGCTGCGGGGTGTAGCCGACGAACCAGCCCTGGTTGTGCTTCTCGGTGGTGCCGGTCTTGCCGGCCGCGGGCCGCTGGTCGACGTTCCAGTTGCCACCGGCCGTGCCACCGGGGCGCAGGGTGCCCTTGAGGAGGTAGGAGGCGGCGTTGGCCGTGTCGGCGGAGACGACCTGCTTGCACTCGGCCTTCGGGACCTTGATCTCCTTCTTGTCCGGCGTCGTGATCGAGACGATCGGGCTCGGCTCGCAGTACTTGCCACCGGCGGCGAGGGTGGCGTACGCGCTCGCGAGGTCGAGCGGCGTGGTGGTCCCGGACCCGAGGGTGGCGTTCGAGATGGTCCGCGGGATGTCCTTGCCGTCGGCCTGGTGGACGCCCATCTTCTTCATCGTGTCGAGGACGTTGCACGGGCCGACGTCGATGGTCAGCTGGGCCGCCCAGGTGTTGATCGACTTCGAGATGCCCTCGGAGAGGGTCATCTGCCGCCCGCCGATCGCGTAGTCGTTCCCGACCTCCCACGGCTTGTTCGCACCGCACTCGGCGCCGACCACCTTCGGGCCGTCGAAGACGTGGTCCTTCTTGTTGGAGGCGAACGGCACGTTGATCGTGCCGTTGAGCGGCATGCCCTGCTCGAGCGCGGTGACGAGGGCGAACACCTTGGCGGTCGAGCCGAACTGGTAGCCGTAGGGGCCGCCGCCGTAGACCTTGTCGACGTTGAGGTTGGTCTGGTTCTTCTCGAAGTCGGAGGCCTGTGCCATCGCGAGGACCTTGCCCGTGCCCGGCTCCACGACGGAGGTGGCGCCACCGAGGTTGCTCTTGTTCCCGATCGGGACCGCCTTGACGATCTCCGCCTGGGCGTCCTTCTGCATCTTCGGGTTGAGCGTGGTCCGGATGGTCAGGCCGCCCTGGTTGATCCGCTTGAGCCGCTCCTCCGGGGTCTTGCCGAGGACGGCCATCTGCGGGGAGTTCTGGAGGTAGGCCATGACGTAGGCGCAGAAGTACGGCTGCGACGAGCGGTGGCAGACGCCCTTGGCCGGCGTCTTCTTGATCATCTTCTTCACGTCGAGCGCCTTCGCGGCGGCGACGTCCTTCGCGGAGGCAAGGCCGAGGTCGCCCATCCGGGTCAGCACGATGTCGCGGCGGGCCTGGGCCGCCTCGGGGTTGAGGACCGGGTTGTAGGCCGTGGGCTGCTGGACGATGCCCGCCAGCAGCGCCGACTGGGCCAGCGACAGCTTGTTCGCGTGGACGCCGAAGTAGTTGAGCGCGGCCGCCTCGACGCCGTACGCCTGGTCGCCGTAGTACACGAGGTTGAGGTAGCCGGTGAGGATCTGGTCCTTGGTGAAGTTCTCCTCGACGTTGATCGCGTACTTGAGCTCCTGGACCTTGCGGGCGTACGACTTCTGGACGGCCGCCTTCGCCGCCTCCTCGTCGCCCGCGCGCAGCGCCTGCTCCTGCAGGGTGATCTTCACGTACTGCTGGGTGAGGGTCGAGGCGCCCTGCACGTCGCCGCCCTGGGCGTTCGAGACGAGGGCGCGCGTGAAGCCGCGCAGGTCGAGCCCGCCGTGCTCGCGGAACCGGGCGTCCTCGATGGCGATCTGCGCGTTCTGCATGTTCTTCGAGATCTTGTCCAGCGGGACGATGATGCGGTTCTCGTCGTACGGGTTCGCGATGAGCTTGCCGTCGGCGTCGACGATCTTGGACTGCTGCGCGAGCGGGGAGATCGTGAACTCGCTCGGCAGCTCGTTGAAGAAGTCGACGCCGCTCTTGGCGGCCTGCCCGCTCGCCCCGATGGCCGGGACCGCGATCCCGGCCACGAGCAGCCCGGAGACGGTGCTCAGCACCACGAAACCGAGAAGGAGCCTGAGCACGGCGGGAATGTTCTGGGCGCGACCGTCCATGCCCGACAGGGTAACCCGCGGACCTTGTGGTACCGGCCTCCCGCACCCCGCCGACCGGCCTCGGGGGAGCGCCCGGCGGGCCCGGGAGACATCGGCCGTTCGGAGGAGGGGTGGGCCGTTCGGCCACCTGCTCGACCGGTTCGGACGATACCCGCTGGTCACGGGCCTGCCTACGGTTTCCGTATGTCCTCATCCGAGACCGGGGGGCGAGGACCGGATCAGTGAGAAGAGGTGGACATGAGCATTTCTCCCGCGGTGCAGAACAGCACCGAAGGGCAGTGGGTCACGGAGTGGGCGCCGCTCGGGCGGTGCGCCGGCAGTGACCCGGACGCGCTCTTCGTCCAGGGGAAGGCGCAACGCGCCGCGAAGGTCGTGTGCAAGGGGTGCCCGGTCGTCGCCGAGTGCCTCGCCGACGCGCTCGACAACCGTACGGAGTTCGGTGTCTGGGGAGGGATGACCGAACGAGAGCGACGCGCCCTGCTGCGTCGCCGACCCGACGTCAGGTCGTGGACGGCCCTGTTGTCCGCGGCGAAGGCCCGTGGCGCCGAGGGCGCCATCGCCTGACCCCCAAGCTCCCCCGGCGGGGCCGACCAACCCCTGCACCCACGCGTGGCACCCCTGCAGCCGCGTGTGACCCCGGTCGGCCTCCCGGGGGTTTCTCCTGTCCGCCGGCGGTTCCGCCTGTCCGGTGGCGGCGCCCCTCGGCGCGGTCAGGACCCGGCGAGGGCCTCCCCGACCGCCCGCAGGCCGTCGAGGTCGTGGATGTCGGTCGCGCTCGCCGGCACCGTCGAGATCGGGACTCCGGGGTGTGACGCGACGAAGCGCTTGACGTGCCCCTCGTGCCGGGTGGCCACCTCGGCCAGCGCCGCGTGCAGCCGCAGCAGCGCCGGGGTGAGCCCCGCGCCGGGGGCGTGTGGGGCGTCGTGGTCGGAGCGGTCCTCGAGCTGCTCGGCCGCCGCCGCGGCCCGGGAGCCGCTGAGCCCCGCCGCCGCGAGCACCTGCATCCGGTTGACGACCACCCCTGCGAGGGGCATCGACTCGGCCTCGAGCCGCTCGACGAAGTACGCCGCCTCGCGCAGGGCGTCCCGCTCGGGCGCCGCCACGACGACGAAGGCGGTCGAGGGCTCCTTGAGGAGGGCGTACGTGACGTCGGCGCGCTCGCGGAAGCCGCCGAACATCGTGTCGAGGGCGGCGACGAAGGTCTGGACGTCGGTGAGGAACTGGCCGCCGAGGACCTTCGACAGGGTCAGCGCCGCGAGGTTGGCCCCGAACGAGAAGACCTTGAGGTAGGCCCGGCTGCCGGCCTTCGCGGGGGCCATGAGCAGGCGGATGAAGCGTCCGTCGAGGAAGGACCCGAGGCGCTTCGGGGCGTCGAGGAAGTCCAGGGCCGAGCGCGAGGGCGGGGTGTCGACGATGACGAGGTCCCAGCTGCCCTCGCGGTCGGCCTGCGCACGCAGCTGGCCGAGCTTCTCCATCGCCATGTACTCCTGGGTGCCGGCGAAGGAGCTGGAGACCGCCTGGTAGAAGGGGTTCTCGAGGATCTGGGCGGCCTTCTCGGGCGTCGAGTGCGCGAGCACGACCTCGTCGAAGGTGCGCTTCATGTCGAGCATCATCGCGTCCAGGGAGCCCCCGGCCTCCGTGCCGACGCCCGCGACGGGGCGAGGAGTGTTGTCGAGCTCGGTGAGCCCCAGGGACTGCGCAAGACGCCGGGCCGGGTCGATGGTCAGGACCACGACCTTGCGGCCGGCCTCCGCCGCACGCACGCCGAGGGCCGCGGCCGTCGTCGTCTTGCCGACGCCTCCGGAGCCGCAGCAGACGACGATGCCGGTGCCGGGGTCGGTGAGCAGGTGGTCGACGTCGAGGGTCGTGGGGGCCGGGCGGGGGGCCATCAGCGCACCCCCTGGTCGGTCAGCTCGTCGGCGAGGACGGAGACCCCGCCGTCGTCGGTGCCGGCGGCCAGCGCGGGCAGGGAGAGGGTCGGGAGCCCGAGGGCGTCGACCTCGGCGGTCAGCTCGCGCTCGAGGGCGAGCCGCTCCGCGTGGTCCCGCCCCTGGGCGAGCAGGCCGCCGACGGTCTTCGGGCCCGAGCGGACGCCGACCGCGGCGAGGTCCGCGCGGACGTGCTCCTCGGCGTCGGGGTCGTGGAGGTGGGCCAGGAGCGCGTCGGGCACGAGCGGTTCGCGGACCTGGTTGACGACGACCGTGCCGAGCCCGAAGCCCGCGGCCGACAGCTCGGCGACGGCGTCGGCGGTCTCCTGCACCGGCATCTCCTCGAGGAGGGTGACGACGTGGACGACGCTGCGGCGGTCGCGGAGCATCCGGGTGATCGACTCGGCCTGCGAGTGGATCGGCCCGACCCGCGCGAGGTCGGCCACCTGCTCGTTGACGCCGAGGAAGCGCGCGATCCGCCCCGTCGGCGGGGCGTCGAGGACCACGGCGTCCCAGGCCATCGCGCCGTGACCGCGCCTGGCCCCGGTCGTGCGCCCGACGGCCTCGTAGACCTTGCCGATGAGCAGGACGTCCCGGACGCCCGGTGCGATGGTCGTCGCGAAGTCGACGACGCCCATCTTCTCGAGCGCGCCGCCGGCTCGGCCGAGCTTGTAGAACGTCTGGAGGTACTCCATGAGGGCCGCCGTCGCATCGACCGAGAGCCCCCACAGCTCACCGCCGGAGGGGTCCTGGACGAGGCGTACCTCCTCGGTGCCGAGCGGCGGGGCCCCGAAGGTCTGGCTGATGCCCTGGCGACCCTCGACCTCGACGAGCAGCACGCGGCGTCCCTGACGGGCCAGCGCGAGGCCGAGCGCACTCGCGACCGTCGTCTTCCCGACGCCGCCCTTGCCGGTGACGACGTGGAGGCGGACACCGTCGAGGACGCGTGCGAGGGGAGGGGCCGCCATGCCGCCAGCCTAGGTCTCGCACCGCGGTGGGGTCAGTGCAGGGTGAGCTCCTCGATCTCGGCGAGCACGAGGAGGTAGGCGGAGTGCGTCGGGTCGACGAGGTCGAAGTGGTCGGCGCCGCGGGCGACGGCGGTGCTCGCCGGCTCGTCCGCGCCCCGGGTGGCCGCGTACGACTCGGCCACCGCGGCCGGGACGATGTCGTCGAGCTCGCCGGACACCAGCGCCACCGGGGCGGTCAGCCGCTGCCGCGCCGGGTCGGCCTGCGCCCACGCGTCCGGCACCTCGTCGGGGGTCCCGCCGAGGAACGCCCGCGCGGCGTCGTCGCCCAGGTGGAGCCGGTCGGCCTCCCCGAGGTCGGCGACCGGCCCGAGCGCGACGGCTCCCCGCAGGTGCGGGACCCGGTCCTCGGAGGCGAGCCAGGTGACGAGGTGCCCACCGGCGGAGTGCCCGACGAGGACGAGGGCGTCGGGGAGGTCGGTGTCGGCCCGGACCGCCTCGACCCGGGCCAGCAGGCTCTCGGCGGTGCCCGGCCAACCGCCTCCGGGCATCCCGGTGCGCGGGTACTCGAGGTTGGCGACGTGGAAGCCGTCGCGGCAGAGGGCCTCGGCGAGGGGCCCGAGGTGGGTCCGGTCGTACCGCTCGCGCCAGAAGCCGCCGTGGACGAGGGCGACCGTGACCCCCCGGGCGCGGTGGCTGTCCGGCTCGTAGACGTCGTAGACGTCGGTCTGCTCCGGCCCGGTGACCTCGGTGCGGTCCGGCTGCCGGGCGGAACGGGTCATGACCTCGGGCTCGTCGCTCATCACCGCCACCGTAGCCCCCGGTGCCCGCCGGTAGGGTGGCGCTCATGCAGACGTGGGAGTACGCGACCGTTCCGCTCATCGTCCATGCGACGAAGCAGATCCTCGACCAGTGGGGCGAGGACGGCTGGGAGCTCGTCCAGGTCCTGGCCATGCCCGAGGGCAACCTCGTGGCCTACCTCAAGCGCCCGAAGGCCTGACCGTGGGCGCCGTCGAGGACCGGATCGCCGAGCTCGGGCTGACCCTGCCCGAGGTGGTCCCGCCGGTCGCGGCGTACGTGCCGGCGGTGCTCGACGGGTCGCGCGTCTACGTGTCGGGGCAGGTCCCCTTCGTCGACGGCGTGCTCCCCGAGACCGGACAGGTCGGTGAGCTGATCGGGCTGGTCACGCCCGCCCGGGCCAAGCAGCTGGCCGCCGTGTGCGCGCTCAACGCCATCGCCGCCGTCAAGTCCGTCGTCGAGGACCTCGACCGTGTCGAGCGGATCGTCAAGGTCACCGGGTTCGTGGCCTCCGATCCGTCGTTCACCGGGCAGCCCGGCGTCGTCAACGGTGCCAGCGAGCTGTTCGGGCAGGTGTTCGGGGAGGCAGGCGTGCACTCGCGCTCGGCCGTCGGGGTCGCCGCACTGCCGCTCGGGGCCCCGGTCGAGGTCGAGGTGATCGTCCACGTCCGCGACTGACGGGCGTGGCCGGGTGCTGCGGCAGCCGCTGCGTGACGACGGGCTGCTGAGCCGGGCCCGGGCGTGGTTCGCCGCCGGCGCCCCGGAGGTGGCCGCGCCGCGTCCTGCCGCCACCGTGATGCTCGTGCGGGACGGGGCCTCCGGTCCCGAGGTGTACGTGCAGCGACGGGTGGCCACGATGGCGTTCGCCGCGTCGATGGTCGTCTTCCCCGGTGGGCGGGTGGACCCGGCCGACCACTCCCTGGACCCCGGTACGGCTGGCCTGGCGGACCTTGCCGACCACCTCGGGGTGCCGGTGGGCGAGGCGGCGCCCTACGCGGCCGCCGCGGTGCGCGAGGTCGAGGAGGAGTGCGGGGTGCGGGTCACCGTGGCCGACCTGCGGGGCCGGGGGCACTGGGTGACCCCGGCCTTCGAGCCGCGCCGGTACGACACGTGGATCCTCGCCGCGGGCATGCCCGAGGGTCAGCACGCGCGGGAGACGAGCACCGAGTCCGACGGGGACGGGTGGGGCCGGCCCGGGGTGCTGCTCGACCGGGCCGCGGCCGGTGACGTGCGGATGATGCCGCCGCAGGTGTGGGCCCTCGAGGCGTTGGCGGCGTTCGACGATGCCGCGTCCTTCCTCGCCGACCGTCCCCGCATCGCCCGGGTGGTCCCGGTGCTCGAGCAGGACCCGGACGGGACCCTGGTGCTGCGCACCGACCTGCCCTGACTGGTGGCCCGGCGAGGGGTTCGTCCCCGGTCGCGGGGCTCCGGGGCCGGCGCCCGGCCCGCCTCCAGGGTGCCTGTCTCCGTGCTATTGCTCGCTTCACCACCGGGTGCAACCAGACGAGCGGCGCGGTGCACCGCCCACCGATGCAGTCGGAGCGGCCGGTCCGTTGCGTCGTGGTGCGACGCAACTCGCCGCTCGGTGGACGTGCTCCGGGTGGTGACGCAGCGACCGCCGGTCGTCTCGGCTGCGTCGTGGCGGGAGGCACGGAGCCGTTCGTCTGGTTGCTCCGGTGGGTGAAGCGAGCAATAGCGGTGGGTGACGACATGGCGGGATCGCAGGTCGCACGTCCCGGGCCGCGGGTCCGCGTCGTAGGTCGCAGGTCGCACGTCCCGGTCCGCGGGCCGCGGGGTCACGGGCCCCGCCGCTGGACCGCCGGCCGTGCAGGGCCGGCGTGGTCGGCCCCGGCCTAGGGTGGAGGAGTGAGCACCGCCCAGCCGCCGTCGTCGGTGCGCGACCCGTGGGCCGGGGGCCCGGCCGGTGAGCGGGCGCACTGCCTGCTCGCCCCGAACCCCGGGCCGATGACGCTCGACGGCACCAACACCTGGGTGCTCCTCGAGCCGGGCCGCACCGAGGCCGTCGTCATCGACCCCGGCCCCCACGGCGACCCCCACCTGCGGGCCGTCGTGGAGCACGTCGAGGCCCGCGGCGCGCGGGTCGCGCTGACCCTGCTCACCCACGGCCACCACGACCACGCCGAGTCGGCCCCGCGATTCGCCGAGCTGACCGGGGCCCCCACCCGGGCCGTCGGCACCGGCCACGACGACCTCGGCGACGGCGACGTCGTCCGGGTCGGCGGCCTCGAGCTGCGCGTCGTCGCGACTCCGGGGCACACGGCCGACTCGCTCTCGTTCGCGCTCCCCGCGGACCACGCGCTGCTGACCGGCGACACCGTCCTCGGGCGCGGCACCACGGTCGTCGCCCACCCGGACGGCGAGCTGGGCGCCTACCTCGACAGCCTCGAGCGGATCGCCGCGTTGACCGGGGGAGGCGGCGTCACGGCCATCCTCCCCGGCCACGGCCCGCTCGTGCCGGACGCGGCCGCGATGGTCGGCTTCTACCGGACGCACCGCGCCGAGCGACTCGAGCAGGTCCGGCAGGCACTCGCCGACGGCGCCGCCGCCGAGACCGACCCCGTCGAGGGAGTGCTCCAGCGGGTGTACGCCGACGTCGCCCCCGAGGTGTGGCCCGCGGCCCGGATGTCGATCCGCGCACAGCTGGACCACCTCGGCGTCCGCTGGTGAGCGGGGCCTCCTGACGTGGGCCGGCCCCGCAACCGGCAGGTCAGCGTGCGCGCCGACGCAGCCGTTCGACGTCCATGACGAGCACGGCCCGCGCCTCCAGGCGCAGCCACCCCCGGGACGCGAAGTCCGCGAGGGCCTTGTTGACGGTCTCGCGGGAGGCGCCGACGAGCTGGGCGAGCTCCTCCTGGGTGAGGTCGTGCGCGACCATGATGCCCTCGTCGACCGGTCGGCCGAAGCGCTTGGCGAGGTCGAGCAGCGCCTTGGCGACCCGCCCGGGCACGTCGGTGAAGACGAGGTCGGCCAGGACGTCGTTGGTCTTGCGGAGCCGGCGGGCCAGGGCGCTGAGCAGGGTGAGTGCGACCCCGGGCCGCTGCGAGAGGAAGTCCTTGAGCTGCTCGTGGCTCATCGAGACCACCTGGGTCTCGGCGACCGCGGTGGCCGTGGCCGTGCGCGGGCCCGGGTCGAAGAGCGAGAGCTCGCCGAACATCTCGCCGGGGCCGAGGATCGCGAGGAGGTTCTCGCGGCCGTCGCTGCTCGAGCGGCCGAGCTTGATCTTGCCCTCGGCGATGACGTAGAGCCGGTCGCCCTGGTCGCCCTCGTGGAAGAGGACGTCGCCGCGCTCGAGCCGCGACGCGGTCATCGTCGCGATGAGCGTCTCGGCCGCCTGGTCGTCGAGGGGGGAGAAGAGCGGGGCTTTCCGCACGACGTCGTGGTCCACGACGCACAGTGTGCCAGAACGGCCGGGGCGCACCGAGGACAGCGCGAGGTGCGGCTCGGGTGGGGTGTCGGGGCCGGCCCGTAGGCTGTCGCCGTGCCCGTCCGACCCACCCCCGCCGTCCGTCGCGCGGCCTCCGGCGAGGAGTCGCCGGTCGCCCGCACCCGCCGCGCGCGACGCACCTACAAGGCGCTGCTCGAGCGCTACCCCTACGCGCACTGCGAGCTCGACTTCGAGACACCGCTGCAGCTGCTCGTGGCCACCGTGCTCTCGGCCCAGACCACCGACGTCATGGTCAACACGGTCACCCCCACGCTCTTCTCCCGCTGGCCCACCGCCGAGGCGCTCGCGGCGGCCGACCGCGCCGAGATGGAGGCGGTGCTACGGCCCACCGGCTTCTTCCGGGCCAAGACGAACTCGACCATCACCCTGGCCCAGGCGATCGTCGAGCGGTTCGGTGGCGAGGTGCCGAACCGGCTGGAGGACCTCGTCACCCTGCCCGGCGTGGGCCGGAAGACGGCGAACGTCGTGCTGGGCAACGCGTTCGGCGTGCCGGGCATCACCGTCGACACGCACTTCGGCCGGCTCGTGCGCCGGTGGGGGTGGACGCAGGAGACCGACCCGGTCAAGGTCGAGGCCGAGGTCGCGGCCATCATCCCCAAGAGCGAGTGGACGATGCTCAGCCACGTCGTGATCTTCCACGGCCGCCGCACCTGCTTCGCGCGCAAGCCCGCCTGCGGCGCCTGTCCGGTCACCCGCTGGTGCCCGTCGTACGGCGAGGGCGAGACCGACCCCGACAGGGCCCGGGCGCTGCTGAAGTTCGAGCTCGCCCCCGGCGCGGCGTTGCCGGACCCCCCGCCCGGCCCGCTCCCGGACGAGGCCTGACCGGTCGGGAACGCCTCGGCAGGTCGCCGCGACCGTCCCGGGTCCGCCGCCCAGCCGTGGTGCCTACGATGACCCGCATGACCCCGGCCCCCGAGTGGCTGACCCGGCTCGCCGCGCGCGCGGACGTCGGGGAGCACCCCTGGTTCTCGGCGCACCCCGCGCCGGGGTCCGGCGTGCGCCACTCAGCGGTCCTCGTGCTCTTCGGCCCCGCTGCCGGGCCCGGATCCGCGACCGGCACCACGGGCGAGGTCGAGGTCGTCCTCACCGAACGGGCGCACACACTGCGCTCGCACCCCGGTCAGGTCTCCTTCCCCGGGGGGCGGCTCGACCCGGGCGACGGTGGCCCCGTCGGGGCGGCGCTGCGCGAGGCCGAGGAGGAGATCGGGCTCGACGCGGCCGGGGTCGAGGTCCTCGCGGCGCTCCCCGCCCTGCACCTCGCGCCGAGCGGCCACGCCGTGACCCCCGTCCTCGCCTGGTGGGCCGAGCCCGGCCCGGTCCGGGTCGTCGACCGGGCCGAGGTGGCCCGCGTCGACCGTGTGCCGCTCACCGACCTGCTCGCCGGCGAGCGCCGCTTCACCGCCGTCTTCGGCCCCTACCGCGGGCCGGCGTTCGAGGTGGGGGACCTCTTCGTCTGGGGCTTCACGGCGATGCTCCTCGACGCGCTCCTCGACCTGGCCGGACTCACGGAGCCGTGGGACCGCGGCATCGAGCGTCCCCTGCCCGACCGCGTGCTGTCGCCGTGGATGCGGGGCTCGGACGAGTCGGAGGACTCCGCGTGACGGGCTCGGGCGTCGTCGACGTCGCCCTCCTGGTCATCCTCGCCGCCTACGCCTGGAGCGGCTGGCGGCAGGGCCTGGTCGCGGCCGTCCTCGGCCTCGTCGGGCTCGTCGCCGGCGCCTTCCTCGGGGCCCGGATCGCGCCGGGGCTGCTCGAGCAGCACGCCGGGATCGACCTCGCGACGCCCGTCGGCACCCTCGTCGTCCTCGGGGTGCTGCTCCTCCTCGCGACGCTGGGGCAGGGGGTGATGCTGCTCCTCGCCGCCCGGGTCCGCACCGTCATCCGGGGTTCGGGCCTCTCCCTCCTCGACAACCTGCTCGGGGCGATCGCGGTCTTCGTCGCCTCGAGCGTCGTCGTCTGGGTCGTGGCCGGGGCGATGCGGACGGGAGGCCCCCCGCCGCTGCGGACGGCCATCGCGCAGTCGACGGTCGTGCGGGCGGTCGACACCGTCATGCCGCCCTCGGCCGGCCGCCTCGTCGACGGCGTGACCAGCGCCCTCGACCGCGGCGGGTTCCCCCGGGTGTTCGAGGGGCTCGGGCCCGAGCCGATCGCATCGGTCCCCGCCCCGGACGGCGCCATGGCCAGGGACCCCGAGGTCGCCGCCGCCCTGCGCTCCGTCATCCACGTCCGGGCCGAGGCCCCGCGCTGCGGGCAGACCCAGGTCGGGAGTGGCTGGGTGGCCTCGCCCGGTCTCGTGGTCACGAACGCGCACGTCGTGGCGGGCTCACGGGCGATCCGGCTCAGCGTCGACGGCGAGGGCCCGGAGGTGGCCGCGCGGATCGTCGCCTTCGACCCCCAGCGCGACGTGGCGGTGCTCGCGGCCCCGGCGCTGCGGGCCCCGGCCCTCGTCCCCGGCGAGCAGCTCTCCCGCGGTGACGACGCGGCGCTCGCGGGCTTCCCCGGCGACCAGGGCCTCTGGGTCGGTGCGGCCCGCGTGCGCGCGGTGCTCGACGCCCGGGGCGCCGACATCTACGGCGACTACGGGGCGATGCGCGAGACCTACTCGCTGCGTGCCACGGTGCGCCGGGGCGCCTCCGGCGGACCGATGGTCGACACCGACGGCCACGTCGTGGGGATGGTCTTCGCGACCTCGCTCGACGACCCGCAGACGGGCTACGCCATGACCATCGACGAGGTGTCGGCGGTCCTCACGGGGGTGACGGCCGGCGACCGCGCGGTCTCCTCGGGCCGGTGCGGCCACGAGTGAGCCGCGGGCTCAGTCGCGCTCGCCCTTGAGCGTGGCGATGGTCTCCTTGCCCTGCGCGATCGCCCGCTCGGGCGCCGGCTTCGCGCGCTGCATCGCGTTCTTCCCGAGCAGGGCCAGGACCCCGGCCACGACGAAGAGCAGCACGGTGACGACGAGGTAGCCGGCCCAGACGGGCAGCCAGATCGCGACGACCTGGGCGAGGGTGTGGAAGAGGAAGATCACGCCGAGCAGGCCGACGAAGGCGGCGCCCGCGAACATCCCGGCGCCGACGCCGAGGACCTTCGCGCCCTCGGTCACCTCGGCCTTCGCGAGCGCGATCTCACCCCGGACGATGCCCTGGAGGTCGTGCGTCGCGTCGGCGACCAGCTGGCCGATGGTGCGCTCGCTGCTCTCGGGTGCCATCCGTCATCGCCTCACTGCTCGTCGTCCCACCACGGGTCGGTCCTGGTCGACCTTACCGAGTGGCGGCGGTGCGGGGGGCGCCGCGGGTCGCGGCGCCCCCCGCACCGTGTCGGGTCAGTCGGAGGAGCTGCTCGACAGCCCCTGCTGGATGAGGTTCATCACCGAGGAGTCGGCGAGGGTCGTCACATCGCCGACCTCGCGGTTCTCGGCGACGTCCTTGAGGAGGCGGCGCATGATCTTGCCGGAGCGGGTCTTCGGCAGCTCGGCGACGACCATGACCTGGCGCGGCTTGGCGATCGGGCCGATCTCCTTGGCCACGTGGTTGCGCAGCTCCTGGACGGTCTCCTCGCCCTTGTCGGTCGCGTCGCCGCGCAGGATGACGAAGGCACAGACGGCCTGGCCGGTCGTCTCGTCGGTGGCCCCGACGACCGCCGCCTCGGCCACCGAGGGGTGCGACACCAGGGCCGACTCGATCTCGGCGGTGGAGAGCCGGTGGCCGGAGACGTTCATGACGTCGTCGACCCGGCCCAGCAGCCAGATGTTGCCCTTGGCGTCGTACTTCGCGCCGTCGCCGGCGAAGTAGTACTTCGGCCCGAACCGGCTCCAGTAGGTCTCCTTGTAGCGCTCCGGGTCGCCCCAGATACCGCGCAGCATCGAGGGCCACGGCTTGGTGAGCACGAGGTAGCCGACCTTCTCGGCCTCGGTGAAGGGCTGGCCGTCGTCGTCGAGGATCTCGGCGGAGACGCCGGGGATCGCCTTCTGCGCCGAGCCGGGCTCGAGGGTGGTGACGCCCGGAAGCGGGCTGATCATGATCGCGCCGGTCTCGGTCTGCCACCACGTGTCGACGATCGGGGCGGTGCCCCCGCCGATGTTCTTGCGGTACCAGAGCCACGCCTCGGGGTTGATCGGCTCGCCGACGCTGCCGAGGACGCGGACGCTCGACAGGTCGAACTTCGCCGGGATGTCGTCGCCCCACTTCATGAACGTGCGGATCGCCGTCGGTGCGGTGTAGAGGATGGAGACCTTGTACTTCTCGACGATCTCCCACCACCGGCCCTGGTGGGGGGTGTCCGGCGTGCCCTCGTACATCACCTGGGTCGCGCCGTTGGCGAGCGGCCCGTAGACGATGTAGGAGTGTCCGGTGACCCAGCCGACGTCGGCCGTGCACCAGTACACGTCGGTGTCGGGGTGTACGTCGTGGACCACCGCACTCGTGTACGCCGCCTGCGTCAGGTACCCGCCGCTGGTGTGGAAGATGCCCTTCGGCTTCCCGGTGGTGCCGCTCGTGTAGAGGATGAACAGCGGGTGCTCGCTGTCGTGGGGCTGCGCCTCGTGCACGTCGGACTGGCGCTCGACGACGTCGTGCCACCACACGTCGCGCCCTCGACCCACTCGACGTCGGTGTCGGTGCGCTTGCACGACGAGCACCTTCTCGACGCGAGGCGTCGTCGGCGTGGTGGATCGCGGCGTCGACGGCGGCCTTGAGCGGCGCCGGCTTGCCGCGACGGAACTGGCCGTCGGTCGTGACGACGACCGTGCAGCGGGCGTCGTCGATCCGGGTGTGCAGGGCCTCGGCCGAGAACCCGCCGAAGATCACGGAGTGGGGGGCGCCGAGGCGGGCGCAGGCGAGCATCGTGAAGACGGTCTCGGGGATCATCGGCATGTAGATCGCGACGGTGTCGCCGGTGCCGACGCCGAGCTCGGTCAGGGCGTTCGCCGTCTTGCAGACCTCGCGCTGGAGGTCGGCGTAGGTGATGGTGCGGGTGTCGCCGCCCTCACCCTCGAAGTGGATCGCGACCCGGTCGCCGTTGCCGGCCTCGACGTGCCGGTCGACGCAGTTGTACGCGACGTTGAGCCGGCCTCCGACGTACCACTTCGCGAAGGGTGCGTCGTCCCAGTCGAGCGTGCGCTCGAAGTCCGTGGACCACGTGATGCGCTCGCGGGCCTGCCGGGCCCAGAAGCCCTCGTAGTCCGCCGCGGCCTCGTCGTACAGGGCGGCGGTGCCGTTGGCCTGCGCCGTGAAGGCCGGGTCGGGGCTCAGGTCCATCTCGTGCAGATGGCTCGACAGACTGTCGTCGGTCACGGCAGGGTCCTCCTCGTCGTTGAGACTCTCTTCGGTCCCAACCCAACCCGACGCCGCGGCCGCTGGCAACCGTCCGCAGCAGGGGGACCCGCCGAGCGGACCGCCACTGCGACGAGTGGCGCCCCGGCTCCGGTCGTCGGCCGAGGGGCTGGTGGGCGGTGGGCGGCCCGCGGGACGAGAGGTGCCCGACCGACTGGACAGACTGTGCACTTGGTAGGGGCGAGGGCTGGCCAAAGTGTGCGCGCATTGACCAGACGACACGCCATCGGTTCCATCCTGCGCAGTCTCGTGCTTCCGTGGGGGTCCGGCCCACGAGGCCACGACCACTCACGAGGAGGTGAGCGCGGTGTTCGAGGAGGGACAGCTCTACTCGGCCGTCACGACCGACGCCGACGGGACGGTGCAGGTGCACCTGTCGGACAACCACCCGGGGCTCCACGACCCGGCCTACCGGGCCCGCCGCGGCGAGATCGCCGGCGCGGCCCTGGCCCACCGGCCCGGGGAGCCGCTGCCGGTCATCGACTACACCGACGACGAGCACGGCATCTGGCGCACCGTGTGCGCCGAGCTGGCGCCGAAGCACGAGCGCTACGCGCACTCCGAGTTCCTCGCCGGCAAGGCCGCGCTCGGCCTCCCGACCGACCACGTGCCGCAGCTGCACGAGGTCACCGAGCTGCTGGAGCCGGTCACGGGGTGGTCCTACACCGCGGCCCCGGGCCTGGTCCCGCTGCGTGACTTCTACGGCGACCTCGGACGCCGCACCTTCAACTCCACGCAGTACCTGCGCCACGGCAGCCAGCCGCTCTACACCCCGGAGCCGGACATCATCCACGAGGTCGTCGGCCACGGGAACCAGCTCGCGAGCCCCCGGTTCGCCGCCATCACCGAGGCGGCGGGGCAGGCGAGCCTGCGGCTGGAGTCCGACGACGCCGTGAAGTTCGTCGCCGACGTCTTCTGGTTCTCGATGGAGTTCGGCGTGATGGCCGAGGGCGAGGAGCTCAAGGCCTACGGCGCCGGCATCCTCAGCAGCTACGGCGAGATGGACGAGTTCCGGTCGATGGACATCCGACCGCTCGACCTGCACGCGATGGGGACGCTCAACTACGACATCACCGCGTACCAGCCGATCCTCTTCCGGGCCGAGGGCGTGGACCACCTCGAGGACGTCGTCGGGCAGTTCTTCGCCACCGTCGACGACGACCTCGCGGCGAGGCTCCGGGCGGAGGCCGGCGCGACCGTCTGACCGCCTGGGCGACCGGCCGCTGCCGCGTGCAACCCCGGACCCGTCGTGCCCCGGCCACCTCGCGCTGCCCGGGTGCCACGGCACCCCGGCCCGGCGAGGTCACCGGGGCGCCGGCTCGCTCACCAGTGGTGGGCGACGTCGACGACGAGGCGGCTGCGGCCGGTCGCGCGGTCGTCGAGGGTGAAGACCCGGAACGGCAGGCGTGCCCGCACGCCGAGGGCGAGCGTCGTGTACCCCTCGAACGACCCGCCCCAGCGGACCTGGCGGAACGTGGAGTAGCCGGCGACCGACGGCAGCGCGGGCACGCTCGTCGCGCCCTTGTGCACCGACACCGCGAGCCGGGCGCCCCCGGCGACGGGCACCGGGTTGCCGGACCCCTCGGCCCGCACGGTGCCCACGTAGCGGACGTCGTACCCGGGTGGGCGGCCGGTCATGTCGACCACGAGCCGGTCGTAGCAGGCGTGGCGGCCGCTGCGCACGCCGGTGATGCGCCCGGTGGCCAACGGCGCGGACGTCTTGGCGAGCGAGCCCCAGGTGACAGCGCACGAGGTGGCGCTCGCGGGGGTGGCTCCGACCAGCGCGGCGCCCGTGGCGGCCGGCACGGCGGCCAGGGCCGCGGCGGCGGCGAGTGTGGCGACCGCCGACCGGCGGGCCCGGCGGCGCCGGTCGGTGGGCGAACCCTGTGCGGTGGGGCGGGATGTGGACATGGCGTCCTCCTCGTGCGTTCTCCCCTGTCAGGAGGGGCGCGCGATGCGCCCGATCCATGGACGCGCAGCGACCGCGGAGGGTTGACCCGCTCCGCGGCCGCTGCCGTTCGCTGCCCGGCACGGGGGACGTCCCCCGTGCCGGACGGGCTCAGTGGTCGACCGCCTCGCCCACGCCGTGGCCCGTGAGGCTGCGGACCTCCATCTCGGCGTACTTCCGGGCGTTGTGCTCCTTGCTCGTCACCGAGCCGAGCCAGCCGAGGAAGAACGCGAGCGGGATGGAGATCAGCCCCGGGTTGTCCAGCGGGAACAGGTGGAAGTCGATCCCGGCGTCGGTGATCATCGAGGGGCTCGGACCGCCCTCGACGAGCGGGGCCTTGCCGGAGACGACCGGGCTGAACGCGATGAGCACGATCGAGCTGACGAGCCCGCCGTAGATCGAGAACAGCGCTCCGCGGGTGTTGAAGCCCTTCCAGAACAGCGAGTACAGGATCGTCGGCAGGTTCGCGCTCGCGGCGACCGCGAAGGCGAGGGCGACGAGGAACGCGATGTTCTGGTTCTTCGCGAAGATGCCCCCGGCGATCGCGACCGCACCGATGACGAGGGCGGCGATCCGGGCGACCTTGACCTCCTGGTCCTGGGTCGTGTTGCCCCGCTTGAAGACCTCCTTGTAGAGGTCGTGGGCGAAGGTCGCCGACGTCGTGATGGTCAGGCCGGCGACGACCGCGAGGATCGTCGCGAACGCGACACCCGAGATGAGGCCGAGGAGCACCGACCCACCGAGCTCGAACGCGAGCAGCGGTGCGGCCGCGTTGGCCTTGCCGGGGGCGGCGAGGATCGTGTCCGGGCCGACGAGGGCGGCGGCGCCGTAGCCGACGACGAGGGTGAGCAGGTAGAAGCCGCCGATGAGCCAGATCGCCCACTCGACCGAGCGACGGGCCGCCTGGCTCGTGGGGACGGTGTAGAACCGCTGCAGCACGTGGGGCAGGCCCGCGGTGCCGAGGACGAGGGCCATCGACAGCGAGATGAAGTCGATCTTCGTCGTCATGTTCTTGCCGTACTTCAGGCCCGGCTCGAAGAGCTTCTCGCCCGCCTTCGGCGAGTTGTCGGCCGCGGCCTGGAACAGGTTCGAGATGTTGAAGCCGTACTTGCCGAGCACCCACATCGTCATGACGAAGGTGCCCGCGATGAGCAGCACCGCCTTGATGATCTGGACCCAGGTGGTGCCCTTCATCCCGCCGATGAGCACGTAGGCGATCATGATGATGCCGACGACCGCGATGACGCCGTTCTGGGCCGCCTCGCCGCTCACGCCGAGGAGCAGGGAGACCAGGCCACCGGCGCCGGCCATCTGGGCGAGCAGGTAGAAGAACGAGACGCAGATGACCGAGATGGCGGTCGCGACGCGCACCGGGCGCTGCTTGAGGCGGTACGAGAGGACGTCGGCCATCGTGAACCGGCCGGTGTTGCGCAGCAGCTCGGCGACGAGCAGGAGCGCGACGAGCCACGCGACGAGGAAGCCGATGGAGTAGAGGAAGCCGTCGTAGCCCTGGAGCGCGATGGCCCCGGCGATGCCGAGGAACGACGCGGCCGAGAGGTAGTCGCCGGCGATGGCGATGCCGTTCTGGCGGCCGGTGAACGCGCCCGCGGCGGTGTAGTACTGCTCGGCCGTCTTCTTGCCCGAGGCCACCTTGATGACGATGACGAGGGTGAAGACGACGAACGCGGCGAAGATGCCGATGTTGAGGGCCGGGGTGCCGACGGAGATCGCGTCGGCGGCGGGGAACAGGTGCGCCATGGGTCAGCCCTCCTTGGTCGCGTCGAGCCGCGCGCCGAGCTGCTCGGCCATCGGGTCGAACTCGCGGTTGGCCCAGCGGGCGTAGATGAACGTGATGGCGAAGGTCGTGACGAACTGGCCGAGGCCGAAGATCAGACCGAGCGTGATGGTGCCGACGACCCGCTGGCCCATGAAGCCGGGCGCGAAGATCGACAGCAGGACGTAGAGGAAGTACCAGGCGAGGAAGAAGCCGGTCATCGGGAAGACGAACCCGCGGAACTTCTTGCGCAGTGCCTGGAACTCCTCGGTGGACTGCAGGTCGAGGTAGGCGTCCTCGGGCTGCGTGCGAGCGTCGTTGCTCACGGTCACCTCCATGGTCGGGGCCGGGCGGGTGCGCCCGGGGTCGGCTCAAGGGTGGGTCCCGGGCCGGGGCGCGCGGGAGGCCTGCCGGCCCCTGCCGCGCCCGGCGGTGCCATGCCGCGCCGGACGGGGGCAGGGCTCCTCCCGGGGCGCCCGGCGGTTCGCCCAACGGGGCCCGTGGTGCGCCGGACGGCGGGAGCGGCATGATGGGCGCCGTGCGTGCGCTGAGGAAGGTCTCTGCCGGTCCGGGTCTCGAGCTCGTCGACATCCCGGAGCCGGAGTGTGGCCCGAAGGACGTCAAGGTGCGGGTGCTGCGGGCGGGGCTCTGCGGCACGGACCTCCACCTCGAGCAGTGGGACGAGTGGGCGGCCGCGACCGTGCGGGCGCCGATGACGATCGGCCACGAGTTCTTCGGCGAGGTCGTCGAGGTCGGCGCGGACGTCGACCACGTGGCCGTCGGTGACCGCGTCTCCGGCGAGGGCCACATCGTCTG
Organism: uncultured Actinomycetota bacterium; assembly: GCA_963709785.1. Classification (GTDB taxonomy): domain Bacteria; phylum Actinomycetota; class Actinomycetes; order Actinomycetales; family Dermatophilaceae; genus Phycicoccus. The sequence continues at coordinate 30,785 of CAVPXT010000013.1, forward strand.
CGGCACCTGCCGCAACTGCCGGGCCGGGCGGCGCCACCTCTGCATCAACACCGTCGGCATCGGGGTGGGCCGCGACGGCGCCTTCGCCGACTACGTCGTGCTGCCGGCGACGAACGCCTGGGTGCAGCCCGCCGACCTCGACCCCGACCTCGGCGCGGTCTTCGACCCGCTCGGCAACGCGACGCACACGGCGCTGCAGTGGCCCGTGGTCGGGGAGGACGTCGTCGTCACCGGGGCCGGCCCGATCGGCGTCATGGCCACGGCGATCGTGCGGCACGCCGGGGCCCGGCGCATCGCGGTCACCGACCTGTCGCCCGAGCGGCTCGCGCTGGCGCGCGCGGCGGGGGCCGACCACGTCGTCGACGTCTCGCGCGGGGAGACCCTGCGCGACGCGCAGGCCGCGCTCGGCATGGCCGAGGGCTTCGACATCGGGCTCGAGATGTCCGGGTCGCCCGCCGCCGTCGAGGACCTGCTCGCCAACATGAACCACGGCGGCCGGGTGGCGCTGCTCGGGCTGCCGCAGGACCGCTACGCCATCGACTGGGGCCGCGTCATCACGCACATGATCACGCTGCGGGGCATCTACGGGCGGGAGATGTTCGAGACCTGGTACCTCATGGGCTCGATGCTCGCGACCTCGCAGCGGCTGCGCGAGGCGGTGTCCTCGGTCATCACGGGTCGGTACCCCGCCGAGCAGTGGCATCAGGCCTTCGCCGAGACCCGGTCCGGTCACGGTGGCAAGGTCGTCCTCGACTGGAGCTGACGCACCCCGACGAGAAGGAGCACCACGTGTACGGAACGGTCAAGGACGAGCTCGCGGCGACCCTGCGGGAGATCGAGGACGCCGGGCTCTACAAGCGCGAGCGCGAGATCACCACACCGCAGGCGGCGCACGTCGGGACGACCGCGGGGGAGTCGCTGAACTTCTGCGCCAACAACTACCTCGGGCTCGCGGACCACCCCGCCGTCGTCGAGGCCTCGAAGGAGGCCCTCGACACCTGGGGCTTCGGGATGGCCTCGGTCCGCTTCATCTGCGGCACCCAGACCCAGCACACGGCACTCGAGGAGCGCCTCTCGAGGTTCCTCGGCACCGAGGCCACGATCCTCTACTCGTCGTGCTTCGACGCCAACGGCGGTGTCTTCGAGGTGCTCTTCGGCGCCGAGGACGCCATCGTCTCCGACGCGCTCAACCACGCCTCGATCATCGACGGCATCCGGCTGTCCAAGGCGGCGCGGTACCGGTACGCGAACGCCGACATGACCGACCTGCGGGCGCAGCTCACCGCGGCCCGCGAGGCCGGGGCGCGGCGGGTCTGCGTCGTCACCGACGGCGTGTTCTCGATGGACGGCTCGTACGCCCCGCTCGACGAGATCTGCGACCTGGCCGACGAGTTCGAGGCGATGGTGCTCGTCGACGACTCGCACGCCGTCGGCTTCGTCGGCGAGTCCGGCCGCGGGACCCCCGAGATGTTCGGGGTGGCCGACCGCGTGGACATCTTCACCGGGACGCTCGGCAAGGCGCTCGGCGGGGCGTCCGGTGGGTACGTCGCGAGCCACCGGGAGGTCGTCGACCTGCTGCGGCAGCGCTCGCGGCCCTACCTCTTCTCCAACTCGGTCGCACCCGCCGTCGTCGCCGGGTCGCTCGCGGCACTCGACCTCGTGTCGTCGACCGCTGACGGGCGGGAAGCGTTGCGGCGCAACGCGTCCCTTTTCCGCGAGCTGATGGACGAGGCAGGGTTCGACCTGCTCCCGGGCTCGCACCCGATCGTCCCGGTGATGTTCCCGGGCGAGGACGGTGCCCGCCAGGCCACCGAGATCGCCGACCACATGCTCGCGCACGGCGTCTACGTCATCGCGTTCAGCTACCCCGTCGTGCCGAAGGGGAAGGCGCGGATCCGGGTGCAGCTCTCGGCCGCCCACTCCGAGGACGACGTGCGGCGCTGCGTCGAGGCCTTCGTCGACGCCCGGGACGCCGTCGCCTGACCGGGCGGGGTCACGTGCCGTCCCCCTCCACTCCCAACGTATAGCGCACGGGGGGTCTTGCGGCAAGGCCCCCGTCCGGCAGGAGAATCTGCGACTCGGTCCCGGTGCCCGACCGGACCGGACGAGGAGCAGATGCGACGTGACACCCCCGACCACCCGGACCTTCGACCTCCCCGACCACCTCGCCGCCAAGGCGGAGCCGGCCCTCGTGGCCGACGACGAACGCTTCTTCGGCCACCTCGCGGCCCTGCTCGACCAGCGTCGCGAGGACCTGGGTGCGCGGCTCGACACCGCGCGTCGGGCCCCCGCGGGGGAGGGGAGCGGGGCCGTCGAGCGTGACCTCGAGGTGCACCGCCTCGCCGGCCGGCTGCGGCTCCTGCAGCGCTTCGGGCTCGACCTGTGCCTCGGGCGGATGGTGACGGCCACCGGCGAGCACGTGCACGTCGGACGGGTCGGGCTCTCCGGCCCCGACGGCGAGCCCCTCCTCGTCGACTGGCGCGCCCCGGCGGCGGAGCCCTTCTTCGCCGCGACCCACGGCGACCCCCGGGGCCTGGCCAGCCGCCGTCGCTACCGCTGGACCGGTGGCCGGGTCACGGACTACTGGGACGAGGTCTTCGTCGCCGAGGGCCTCGAGGGCAACGCCGCCCTCGACGACCAGTCCGCGTTCGTCGCGAGTCTCGGCGGCGCGCGCACCGGCCGGATGCCCGACGTGCTCGCGACCATCCAGGCCGACCAGGACGCCGTCCTGCGTGCCGGCTCGCGTGGGGCGCTCGTCGTCGACGGCGGCCCGGGGACAGGCAAGACCGTCGTGGCCCTGCACCGCGCGGCCTACCTGCTGCACGCGGACCCGCATCTCGGGGACGGGCGCGGTGGTGTGCTGGTCGTCGGCCCGCACCGGCCCTACCTCGAGTACGTCGCCGACGTGCTGCCGAGCCTCGGCGAGGAGGGCGTGTCCACGTGCACGTTGCGCGACCTCGTGCCCGAGGGCGGCTCCGCCACGCCGGAGACGGACCGGCGTGTGTGGCAGCTGAAGTCGTCCGTGGCCATGGTGTCGGCCATCGATCCGGCGGTGGCGCTCTACGAGGAGCCGCCCACGACGGGGATGACGGTCGAGACCCCCTGGTGCGACGTGTGGCTCGACCCGGGCGACTGGGCCGAGGCCTTCGCGGCGGTGCCGCCGGGCACGCCCCACAACGAGGCTCGCGACGAGGTGTGGGACGCGCTGGTCGGCGTCGTCCTCGATGCCGTGGAGGACGAGCTCGGCGAGGAGCGGGGCGACGACGGTGACGACGGCGACGAGTTCGACGCCTACGGCGTCGGCAGCGGCGGCCGGCGCGCCGCGCGCCGACGGGCCCTGGCCGCCGACGCGGGCCTCGCGTACGCCGTGGACCGCGCGTGGCCGGTGCTCGAGGCGACCGACCTCGTCGGCGACCTGTGGAGCGTGCCGGCGTACCTGCGCCGCTGCGCCCCCTGGCTGACGCCCGACGAGGCGGCCCTCCTCCAGCGGGAGGACCCGGGTGCGTGGACCGACGCCGACCTCCCCCTCCTCGATGCCGCCCGCCGCCGCCTCGGCGACCCGGAGGCATCCCGTCGCCGCCGGCGCCGGGAGGCGGCCGAGGCGGCGGAGCGGGAGCGGATGGCCGACGTCGTGGAGCACCTCCTCGCCGCCGACGACTCGGACCTGCGGGTGATGTCGATGCTGCGCGGGCAGGACCTGCGGTCCGCCCTCGTGGACCCGGGCGCCCTGGAGCAGCCGGACCCCGACCGCCTCGCCGGCCCCTTCGCCCACGTCGTCGTGGACGAGGCCCAGGAGCTGAGCGACGCCGAGTGGCAGATGGTCCTGCAGCGTTGCCCGTCCCGCAGCCTCACCGTCGTGGGGGACCGCGCCCAGGCCCGCCACGGGTTCACCGAGTCGTGGCAGGAGCGGCTGGCTCGCGTGGGCCTGCGCGAGGTGCGGCGGGCGGAGCTCACCGTGAACTACCGCACCCCCGAGGAGGTGATGGCGGAGGCCGAGCCGGTGATCCGCGCCGTGCTGCCCGACGCGAACGTCCCGACCTCGGTGCGCCGGAGCGGGGAGCCCGTCCACCACGGTGCACGCGACGAGCTCGACGGCCTCGTCGACGCGTGGACCGCCGAGCACCCCGAGGGCGTGGCGTGCGTCGTCGGGCTGCCCGGCTTCGTCGAGCGTCCTCGGGTCAGGTCGCTCCCGCCCGAGCTGACCAAGGGTCTGGAGTTCGACCTCGTCGTGCTCGTCGACCCCGACGGCTTCGGGACCGGTGTGCGTGGGGCGGTCGACCGCTACGTCGCGATGACGCGGGCGACCGGGCGCCTGGCCGTCCTCACGAGCGGGTGACCGGCACGCCGGCGCCCTCGGGGCGACTCAGTCGCGGACCTGGCTGCGGGCCACCCTGACCCGCTCGGGGGTGTGCAGCCGTACGAGCGTGCGCGTCGTGGAGGCCGGGACCCGGGAGGGCGTGGCGAGCGAGACGACGACCGCCGTGGAGAAGGCCAGCGGCACCGCCCACATCGCCGGGTTGGCGAGCAGCGCCCCGGTCCAGCCGGTGAGGCCGGTCGTCGTCATCGTCGTCGCGAGGGAGCCGACGGTGACACCGCCGCCGACGACCAGTCCCGCCATCGCCCCCGTCGTCGACAGCCGCCTCCACCAGACACCGAGGATGATGAGCGGGGCGAAGGTCGCGGCCGCCACGGCGAAGGCCAGGCCGACCGTCGTCGCCACCCCGAGGGGTTCGGTGACCCGGCTCAGGACGTAGGGGATGACGACCGCGGCGACCGCGGCGAACCGGAAGCCCCGCACCCCGGGGGCGTCGCCGCCGGTGAGCCGGGCGAGCCGGGGGCGCAGCACCTCCTGGTCGATGACGCCGGTCACCGACATCGCGAGCCCCGACGCCGTCGAGAGGAAGGCCGCGAACGCGCCGCCGGCGAGCATCGCGGTGAGCAGGTTCCCGCCGAGCCCGCCGAGCATCTCCCCGGGCAGCCGGAGCACGAGGGAGTCCGAGCGCACCCCGTCGGGCAGGACGGGGAACGTGACGCGGCCGAGGGCCCCGTACACGGGGGGCAGGAGGTAGAAGGCCCCGAGCAGCGCGATGACGGTGACGGTCGTGCGGCGGGCGCCGATGCCGTCGGGGTTCGTGTAGTAGCGGACGAGCACGTGCGGCAGGCCCATGGTGCCGAGGCAGAGGGCGAGCACGGTGGAGGCCGTCCGGTAGACGGGGTGGTCGCCCGCACCGGTGGGCGACAACGGGATGCTCCAGTCGGGCGGGACGACCGGCGCGGGGTGGCCGTTCCGGAACCACACGAGGAGGAGGACGAAGGCCGGCACGGCGAGCGCGGTGAGCTTGATCCAGTACTGGACGGCCTGGACGAAGGTGATCGAGCGCATCCCGCCGGCGCCGACGGCGGCCGCGATGACGGTCATGACGACGAACCCGCCGACCCACGACGGCGCCCCGGTGACGAGGGTGAGGGTGAGGCTCGCCCCCTGGAACTGTGGCACGAGGTAGAGCCAGCCGATGGCGACGACGAGCACGGAGGAGACGAGCCGGACGGCGCGGGAGCCGAGCCGGGCCTCCGCGAAGTCGGGGAGCGTGTAGGCCCCGGACCGACGCATCGGCGCCGCGACCATCACGAGGAGCACGAGGTACCCGAGGGTGTAGCCCACGGGCAGCCAGAGCATGTCGACCCCGACGCCGTAGATCAGCCCGGCCACGCCGAGGAAGCTGGCCGCCGAGAGGTACTCGCCGCTGATCGCCGAGGCGTTGAGGCGCGGGGAGACGGTGCGGCCGGCGACGTAGAAGTCACTCGTCCTCCGCGACAGGCGCAGCCCCAGGCCGCCGACGGCGAGGGTCGTGAGGCAGACGAGGACGACGGCGGCGAGCGAGAGGGGGTGGCTCACGGCGCGTCGACGACCTCGGCGAAGTCGGCCTCGATGCGCTCGCTCTGCCGGGTGTACCACCGGGCGAGGATCCACGCCGCGGGATAGACCGCCACCCCGAGGGCGAGCCAGGGGAACGGCAGGCCGAACACGGTCGTGGCACGGGTCGCCGGGACCAGGGCGAGCACGACGGGCAGGGCCGCGAGCCCCACGACGGTCAGCGCGAGGATCGCCACCGAGAGCCGCAGCTGGGCCCGCATCAGCCCCTCGAGGAAGACGTCGCCGAGCTCGGTCTGCTCGTCGATCTCGTGGGTGACCGGCCGGGAGCGGTGGGGCACGGCGCCGCGGCGCGAGCTCGTGACCCGGACGCGCTCCGGTGGTGGCGCGGGGGTGCTCACGGCTCAGCCCCCGGACGGGCGGCGGTCGCCGAGCGGGCGGCGCAGGAGGGTGTCGCGCAGCTCCTTGGTGTGCCGGCGGCTCACCTGGAGCTCGATGCGTCCGACGACGACCGAGCACCGCCCGTGGTCCATGCGCACCTCGCTCACGTGGGGGAGGGCGACGAGGGTGCTGCGGTGGATGCGGACGAAGCCGAAGTCGGCCCACCGCTCCTCGAGCACGCTGAGCGGCACGCGGACGAGGTGCGAGCCGGTGTCGGTGTGCAGCCGCGCGTAGTCGCCGTGCGCCTGGGCGTAGCGGATCTGGCTGCGGGTGATGAAGCGGGTCACGCCGCCGAGCTCGACGGGGATCGTCTCGTCCTCGACCGGTGGGGCGCCGGGCGGGGCGCCGTCGGGTGCCGGCCGGGTCGCGGTGCCGTGCTCGGAGAGCTCGACGACCCGGCGGACCGCCTCGGCGATCCGCTCGTCGCGGACCGGTTTCATGACGTAGTCGGTGACGTCGAGGGCGAAGGCGTCGACGGCGTGCCGCTCGTGGGCGGTGACGAAGACGACCTGCGGCCGGACCGCGAAGCGCGAGATGACCCGGGCCAGGGCCATCCCGTCCAGGCCCGGCATCGAGATGTCGCTGAAGACGACGTCGACGTCACGGGCGTCGAGCAGCTGGAGGGCGTCGGTGCCGTTCGACGCGGTGAGGACCTCCGCGACGCGCTCGTCGCGGTCGAGGAGGTAGCCGAGCTCGGACAGCGCAGGGAGCTCGTCGTCGACGACGAGCACCACCAGACCCCGGTCCGTGGACATGGCGGGCAGCCTACGGCGCGCGGTCAGGGTTGCGCATGCACGCCGGGCGCGAACTTGGGCACGCGGAAGGTCACCTTCGTCCCTGCGCCGGGCGCGGTCTCGACCACGAGCCCGAACTCGTCGCCGTAGACCTGGCGCAGCCGGGCGTCGACGTTGCCGAGCCCGACCGAGTCGCTGGCCCGGGCCCCGTCGAGGATGGTCCGCACGCGCTCCGGGTCCGTGCCCACGCCGTCGTCCTCGATCGCGATCTCCGCCTCGGAGCCGAGGTCGGTGGCCGTGATCGTCACGTGGCCGACCCCCTCCTTGCTCGCGAGCCCGTGGCGGACCGCGTTCTCGACGAGCGGCTGGACGGCGAGGTAGGGGAGGGAGACCGGGAGCACCTCGGGGGCGACGAGCAGCGAGACGCGCAGCCGGTCGCCGAACCGGGCCTGCTCGAGCACGAGGTAGCGCTCGACGTTGCGCAGCTCCTCGGCGAGCGTCGTGAAGGTGCCGCCGGTGCGCAGGGCGTAGCGGGTGAAGTCGGCGAAGTCGAGGAGCAGCTCGCGGGCGCGGTCGGGGTCGGTCCGCACGAACGAGGCGATCGCGGCGAGGCTGTTGTAGATGAAGTGGGGGCTGATCTGCGCGCGCAGCGCCCGCAGCTCGGCCTCGACGACCTGGTTGCGGGTGCGCGCGAGCTCCGCGAGGGCGAGCTGGCTGGAGACCCACGCGGCGACCTCCTCGGTGGCCCGGGTCAGGCCGGGGGAGGCGTGCTCGGTCCACGCCGTGAGGGTGCCGATGACGAGGTCGTCCGAGACGAGCGGCGCGGTGACCGCCGTCCGCACGGGGCAGTCGGGGTCGTCGCAGACGACGTCCTCGGCGCGGTGGGCGACGGTGCGTCCGGTGGCGAGGGTCTTCTCCCCCAGCGGGACGACGGAACGTCGGTGGTGGTCTCCGGTGCCGGTCCACGAGAGCACGCTCCCGGGGGTGGCGAGGGAGACGGCGTGCGCCCCGAGGATCGAGAGCAGGTGGCGCCCGGCCCGCTCCGCCGAGTCGGGGGTCAGCCCGTCACCGAGGTACCGGGAGGCCAGGGACGCGGTGTGCAGGGTCGCGTAGGTGGCGCGGTCGGTCTCGGAGATGAACCCGCGCCGTCGGCTGCGCCGGAGCAGCAGGACCGCGAGCCACACCAGCAGCAGCGTCGCCGCGACGAGCACCGCCGTCGGCCAGTGGAAGCTGCCCGTCATGGGCACACCCTAGGCTCACCGTCGAGGGGCGGCAGGGGCCGCGACGCGCACGGGAGGCCGAGGATGGGTGAGCTCGACGACGCGCTGGCGGTGCGCTGGGCGGACGGCCCCGCGGTGGTCGGGGGCGGCGAGGCGGTCGGCACGGCCGCGCTGGGTGCCGGCTGGGTCGTCGGCGCCGCCGTCAACGGGGGTGTGCTCATGGCCCTCGGGGTGCACGCGCTCGCCGACGGGCTCGTCGCCGCGGGCCATCCGGACGTGCTCACGTGGAGCACCGTCTTCCTCACGGCCGCGCAGCCGGGGCCGGTCGAGGTGCGGGCCGAGCTGCTGAGGTCCGGGCGCAGCGCGTCGACGGGGCAGGTCCGGGTGCTCCAGGACGGCCCGGAGGGGCCCGTGGAGCGGGCCCGGCTCACGGCGGTCCTCGGCGACCTCGAGCGGTCCGCCGAGCCCGCGCACCGGGCGCCGGCGCCCCCGTCGATGCCCCCGCCCGAGGGCTGCGTCCCCGCGCGGCGCGACGGCGAGCTCTCCGGGGCGATCGCCCTGCTCGACCGGCTCGATGTCCGCGTCGACCCCGCGACGGCGGGGTTCGCCGTCGGGCGGCCGAGCGGCCGCGGCGCGATCCGGGCCTGGGTGCGGATGGCCGACGGCCGCGAGCCCGACGTCGCGATGCTGCCGTTCGTCGTCGACTGCCTCATGCCGGTCGCGTTCGACCTCGGGGTGGTCGGGTGGGCGCCGACCTTCGAGCTGACCGGCCAGGTGCTGGGCCGGCCGGCGCCGGGCTGGCTGCAGGTGTCCCTGCACGCGGACGCCGTCGCCGGCTCCCTCTACGTCGAGGACGCCGACGTCTGGGACGCCACCGGGCGGCTGGTCGCGCGGGCCCGGCAGCTCGCGGGCATCCGGGTGCCCGAGGGCGGGCTCGCGGCGCCCGCTGACTAGGCTGCGCGGGTGCCTGATGCCCCGTCCCCGGCCGTCGACGCGGTCGCCCGCCTCGCCGAGCTGCCCGGCATCCCGGAGCAGGTCGAGGCGGCCCGGGAGGCCTGCACCCGGCTGCGCTGGCACCAGGCACTCCGCCGGCGGATCCCCGAGGCCGCGGCCGAGTCGCGGGTCCGGGGGGCCGTGGCCAGCGCCGAGCTCGAGGGGGCCTCGATGCCCCTGGACGCCGTGCGCGACGTCGTCCGGGGGGCCGCCACGTGGTCGGAGTCGCCGGACCCCGTCGAGCGTGTCGTCCGGGGCGTCGTCGGGGCGACGACCGAGAGCGAGCACGTGAGGGGACTCGTCCTGCGGGCCCCGCTCCAGGCGCTCGCCCGGCTGCACACCGTGTCGAGCGCGGGCCTGGTGCCGGATGCCGCCCTCGGCCGGCCCCGCCTCGAGGGTGAGGACTGCGCCGAGCTGACCGACCTCGGCCCGGCCCCGTCGGCGGCCCACGTCGCCGAGCGGCTGCGCGGGGTGGTCGCCGTCCTCGGAGCCGTGCCCCGGCTGCCCGTGGTCGTCGCCGCCGCGGTCGTCCACGCGGAGATCGCGACGGTGCGGCCCTTCGTCCGCGGCAACCCGGTCGTCGCGCGTGCCCTCGACCGCGCGCTCACCCAGGCGGGTGGTCTCGACCCCACCGGGGTGGCGGTCACCGAGGCCGGCCACGGCGCACAGGGGAGCGCCCCGTACCTCGGCGCCCTCGCCGCGTACGGCCGGGGGGACGCCGCGGGCGTCGGGCTGTGGATCTCGCACTGCTGCACGGCGGTCCGGGCCGCCGCCGCCGAGGGTGAGGCCGTGGCCGACGCCGTGCTCGCCGGGCGGCTCGGCTAGTCCGGGTCGCACCGCCCGAGGTCGTGCGCCGTTCCGGTTGTCGGCGGTCCCCGGGAGGAGTAGAAACAGGGGTGAGGAGACCCCGGTCCCCTCGTGCACGACCTACCGCGAGACGACGGGTACCCACGCGCGGGCAGTCCACTGATGGACCGACCGTGGTGGGCTGGTCCCACTGCGGCGACGGCATGGAGCACGCCTGGTCGCCCGGAGCCCGCGGCAGGACGACGCCCCCGCCCCGCGGCGGGGGCGTCGTCACGTCCGAGCGCGTCGTGGCCGGTCGGGTGGCGGGTGCCGAGGTCGTCACGGGGAGGCCCCCCTGTGGTCGTCAAACGTTCAACTTGTCCTCCACGGCGACGGATTCCGTCGTCCTGAGGGGGTTCTCAGGACGATTTCAGCAGGAGTTGCGACGGGCTTGCGGACGGGGCCACCGATGGGACACGATTGACCCACTCGCTCCCCTTCGGGGTAGAGCGACCGGCGAACCGGCTTCTCCCCCCCGGAGCTCGGCTCGCCGACGGCCCCGGTTGTCCCCCCGACCGGGGCCGTCCCATGTCCCGGTCCCGATCCGTCCACAGGGCGACCTCGCGGGTGCCGTCGTCCACAGATCCGGCGCGGGGGTCGTGCGCGGACCGGGCCGCCGCTCAGGCTGGCCGCATGTCCACTCCCGTGCAGCCCCCCACCCGCCCCACCGGCACCCGGCTCGTCGCCGTCGTCGGTGCGGCCGGCGGCCTCGGCGCGAGCACCCTGGCACTGGCCGTCGGGCGCCGGCTGGCGGCGGCGGGGCGGCCCGTCACGGTCGTCGACCTCGACACCACCCGCGGCGGCCTCGACGTCACCGCAGGGGTCGAGCACCTGCCCGGCCGGCGCTGGGCCTCCCTGGCGGCCGTGCGTGGGCGGATCCCGCCGGATCTGCTCCTCGGGTCCCTCCCGGTGGAGGACGGCTGCCGGGTCCTGTCCGCGGGCGGGCCGGGGCCCGGCGGCGTTCCGGTCGAGGCCGTCGGCGACGTCCTCGACTCCGTGCTCGAGGCCGGGGGCCCCGTCGTGCTCGACCTCCCCAGCACCTCGCCGGCGCTGTCCGCCGTCCTCGGCCGCGGGCCGTTCGTCCTCGTCCTCACCGGGCTGCGCACGCGCGGCCTCGCCGACGCCGACGCGCTCGTCGACCGGCTCCTGGACGTCGCCGAGGGTGCCCCCGTCCCGCCGGACCTCCGGCTCGTCACCCGAGGGGCGCGGCCCACGGCCGGGATCCTCGACGACGTCGTCGCGCACCTCGGCATCGCCCACCTCCACCACCTCGCCGACGACCCGCGGGTGGCCCGCGACGCCGAGCGTGGGCTCTGGCCGGGCAGCTCGGGCGATGCCGTGCGTGCCTGCGCCGACCGGGTCCTCGAGGCCCTCAGCGATGGGTCCCGCGCCCTGGGGCGGGCCTCGTGACGCAGGTCGAGGTCGTGCGGCAGGGCGTCGAGCGCTCCATCCGGGCCGGACAGGGGCCATCGCGCGCCGCGATCGCCCGGATCGCCGACGACCAGGTCCCGCTGCTCGGCAGCCGGGGTCGCGACGTCACGGCCGAGGAGCTGGCGCAGCGCCTCGTGGGGCTCGGCCCGCTCGCTCCGCTCGTCCGCGACCCCGAGGTCACCGACGTCCTCGTCACGGGCGACGGGGCCGTGTGGGTCGACCGCGGCGGCGGGGTCGAGCGGACCGCGGTGGAGGTGCCGGGTCCGGAGCTGCGGCCCCTCGCGGTGCGGCTCGCGGGTCTCGCGGGGCGCCGCCTCGACGACGCCCAGCCGTGGGTCGACGGCCTGCTGCCGGGCGGGGTGCGTCTGCACGCGGTGCTGCCCCCGCTCGTCGAGGGCGGTCCGCACGTCAGCCTCCGGGTGGCCCGGCGGCGGTGGCGCGGCGTCGCGGAGCTCGTGGCGGCGGGTGGTGCGAGCGAGGGCACCGGGGCCGTCCTCCGGGGGCTGGTCCGCGCCCGCCGCAGCCTCCTCGTCACCGGCGGCACGGGGGCCGGCAAGACCACCGTGCTGGGCGCGCTGCTCGCCGAGTGCGCCCCCCACGAGCGGCTGGTCGTCGTCGAGGACGTCCGCGAGCTCGACCCCGACCACCCCCACGTGGTGCGGCTCCAGGGTCGCGCCGCCAACGTCGAAGGGGTCGGGGAGGTGACGATGGCCGTCCTCGTGCGGCAGGCGCTGCGCATGCGACCGGACCGGCTCGTCGTCGGGGAGGTCCGGGGTGGGGAGGTCCGCGAGCTGCTCGCGGCACTGAACACCGGCCACGAGGGCGGGGCCGGCACGTTGCACGCCAACGGCCCCGAGGAGGTCCCGGCCCGGGTGGAGGCCCTCGGGGCCCTGGCCGGCCTGCCCCGCGCGGCCGTCCACGCCCAGCTCCGGGGCGCGCTGCACGCCGTCGTCCACGTCGTGCGGGACGGGCCGCGGCGGTGGGTCGAGCGGGTCGGGGTGCTTCGAGCGGGGGCCGACGGGCTCGTCGAGGTGCGCACGGCCCTCGCGGACACCGGCTCCGGGCCGCGACCCGGGCCGGGCTGGGCCGACCTGTGCGGTCTGCTGCCACCGGAGGCCCGGCCCCGGGGGGTGCCGTGAGTGCCGTGGTCGCCCTCCTCGTCGTCCTGTCGGTGCTGCTGTGGCCCCGGCGGTCCGGACCGGCGGGGCCGTCGGGGGCCACGCCGGTGGGCGAGTCGCTCCGTCAGGTCCTCCGGGTGCGCCCCCGGTGGCGGCGGGGCCCCGACGGGGACTGGGTCGCCGAGCTCGCCGAGGTGTCGGCGGTCGGCCTGGGTGCCGGCCTCGACCTCCCCTCGGCCGCGCTCGTCGCCGCCCGGTCCCCGGCGGTGGTCGCCGCCGCGCCGTGGCTCGCGCCACGCCTCGGCCGGGCCGCGCTCGACGGGTCGGGTCCGGCCGCCTGCCTCGCCGATCCGGGGTCGGCGCGGGCCGGGGCCGGGGATGCCGACCTCCTGCTGCTCGTGCGGGCCTGGCGGCTGTCCGAGGAGACCGGTGCCGCGGCATCGCACACGACGGCCGCCGCCGCGGCGGCGATCCGGGCGCGCACCGCCGCGCGTGAGCGCACCGAGTCCGCGCTCGCCGGCCCACGGGCGTCGATGCGGCTCCTCACCGCGCTGCCGCTCGGGGGGCCGCTCGTCGGGCTCCTGCTCGGGGTCACCCCCGCGGACCTCTACGGCTCGGTCCCCGCTCAGGGGGCCGCGGCGGTCGGGCTGGTGCTCACCGTGCTGGGCTGGGCCTGGGCGCGCCGGACGATCGGTCGGGCCCGACGCCCCGGGCGCACCGACGGGGATCCCTGATGCTCGTGGCCGCGCTTCTCGTGGCGGCCGCCGTCCTGCTCGCCCCGGGCCGGGGCCCGGCCCGCCCGCACCGTCCCCGTGCCGTCCCGTGCCAGGTCCGAGCGGCGAGCGTCGACGACGCGGCGAGCGCCCTGACGCTGCTCGCCGCGGTCCTTCGTGGTGGTGCGGGGGCGGTCGAGTGCCTCGAGGCGGTCGCCGCGGTCGACACCGGGCCGGCCGGGCGCGAGCTGGCGGTCGTCGCGGCCGGGTCACCGGTGGGGCGACCCACCCGGGCGCGCCTGGGAGCGGGTCGGTCCGGGATGGGCGCCCGCGGGCGCGGCCTGGCACGCTGCCCTCGCGGCGGGTGCCGCGCCCGCCGGGCTCGTCGACGCCGCGGCGGCGCGGATGCGGATGGCGGAGTCCCGGCGGGTCGAGGCCGCCGTCCACCGGGCGGGAGTCCTCCTCGTGCTCCCGCTGGGCCTGTGCTTCCTGCCGGGGTTCGTCGCCACGACCGTCGTGCCGGTCGTGCTCCTGCTCCTCGGCTCGCTCGGCTGAACGGTCAGAGCGCCCCGGCGCCGTCCACAGGGAGGGAGCCGGGCGCCCCCGTCCACAGATCCGCCCCGACCCCTCGACCGGTCGCCGCACGCAGCCGACGGTGGACCGAGGGCGCGGACCACCGCGTCCACGAACCGGAGGAGGACCCCATGACCCGACGAGTGGTGCACCGAGTGCGCGGCGGAGCAGCGCGGCTGCGCAGGCTGGGAGAGGAGGGCATGACCACCGCGGAGTACGCCGTGGGCACGATCGCGGCGGTGGCCTTCGCCGCACTTCTCCTCGCGGTCGTGCGGTCCGGGCCGGTCAAGAGCGCCCTGACGAAGATCATCGTCTCCGCGCTCGGGACGTGACCGAGCCCGGGCCCCGGGAACGTGGGGCGGCCACCGCCGAGCTGGCGGTGGCCCTCCCCGCCCTGCTGGCCGTCCTCGCAGTGGCCCTCGCCGCGGTCCAGCTCGGGATCGACCGGGTGCGCTGCCTCGACGCCGCGCAGGTCGCGGCCCGGCTGCTGGCGCGCGGTGAGACCGAGCAGGAGGTCCGGTCCGAGGCGCTGGCGAGGGCCCCTCGCGGCTCCACCGTCACGCTCGTCGTGGGGGACCGCACGGTGCGCGTCACCGTCCGGTCCCGGCCCCCCGCGGTCCTCGAGCCCCTCGGGGTCACCGTCCGACCGCAGGCGGACGCCACGGCCCGGCGCGAGGCCGCCCCGTGACGGGCCGGCGCGCCGGCCCGTGGACCGAGCGCGGGAGCGCGACCGTGCTCGTCGTCGCGGCGGTGGGCGTGCTCACGCTCGTCCTCGGGGCGGCCCTGCTGCTCGTGGCGGCCGTGCGCGATGCCCGCGCCGCGGCCGGTGCGGCCGACCTCGCGGCGCTGGCGGCAGCGGCCCCGCTCGCCACCGGGGAACCACCCGACTGTGGCGCCGCGGCCGCGACGGCGGGCGCGAACGGGGCGCTCGTCGTGCGCTGCGCGGTGGCGGCCGACGGCAGCGTGGTCGTCGGCGTCCGGGTCGCGCGCCGGACCGTCTCGTGGTGGCCGGGCCTGCCGGCCACCGTCACCGCCCGGGCGCGTGCCGGGCTCGCCCCCGCGGACCGGTCACGACCTGCTGTCGGGTCCCGGGTGCCGGGTCTGGGCCTCGGCCTCGGCCACCTCGGCCCGGCGCCGGGCGGTCTCGGTCGAGACGTGCTGCTCGGCGACCCGCTCGTCGGCCTGCTGGCGCAGGGCGGTGGTCTCCTCGTCGTGGCGCCGACGTTCCTCCTCGAGCTGGCGCTCGCGCGCGGCGACCTCGTCCTGCATCCGCTGCTGGTCGGCGCGCCGTTGCTCCTCGGCCGTGCGCTCGGCCTCCCGGGCCTGGACGCGCCGGCGGTGGCCCCGCTTGAGCGCGGTCCGCAGCACCACCCAACCAAGCCAGAAGACGGTCATGACGACCATGCCGCTCACGAGGAACACGACCGGCGGCAGCTTCACCGAGCCGCCGAGGACGTCGATGACGACGGGGTCGTCGAGGCGGACGGACCCGGCGATGAGGAGGAAACCGCCCCCGAGGGCCAGGAGGACGAGGAGGACGCCGAGGAGGACCATGGAGCGCAGGCTACTCCGCTGACCAGCGCCGATGCCCCTCGAGGGCACCCGGGTCGCCGGCGCGCGGGCGCCCTGGCCGAGGGCGGCGGCTCAGCCGGCGGAGGCCAGGGCGAGCTCCAGGACGGTCACCGCCCCGGCCTTGTCGAGCGGCTCGTTGCCGTTCCCGCACTTGGGGGACTGCACGCAGGCCGGGCACCCCGTGCGGCACCCGCACCCGAGCACCGCGTCCCGGGTCGCGCGCACCCACGCCTCGAAGGCCGTGAACGCCCGCTCCGCGAACCCGGCACCCCCCGGGTAGCCGTCGAACACCATCACCGTGGGCAGGCCGGTGTCCGGGTGGAGCGCGGTGGAGACGCCCCCGACGTCCCAGCGGTCCGAGGTCGCGACGAGCGGCAGCATCCCGATGGCCGCGTGCTCGGCGGCGTGCAGGGCCCCGGGCACGTCGGCCTCGGCGACCCCGGCGCCGGTGAGGACCTCGGGGTCCACGGTCCACCACACCGCCTTGGTGGTGAGCGCCTGCTCGGGCAGGTCGAGCGGGTGCCGACCGATCACCTCCCCGCTCGGCAGCCGGCGGGTGAAGCCGGTGACCCGGCCAGTCACCCGCACGGTCCCGAACGAGGTCTGCACCCGGGCCCGGTGGGCCACCCGCTCGGTCGAGAGGATGTCGAAGCGGCTCACCGACTGCGTCTGGGTCGACCACCCCGGGTCCCCGCGGACGACGTGGGCCGCCCGCGCGTCGAGGTCGAGGTCGGTCACCACCCAGGTCTCGCCCTGGTGCAGGTGCACGGCGCCGGTGTGCACCTGCGCGTGGGCCGAGGCGCCGTCGACGGTGCCGATGACCCGCCCGGTGCGGGTCTCGACCACCGCCACGACGTCGCTCGCCCCGCGCAGCGAGATGTGGTCGGCCGGGCGGTCCTCGCGCGCCCAGAACCAGCCGGTCGGTCGCCGCCGGAGGATGCCCCGCTCCACGAGCACGTCGAGCAGCCGGCGCGTCGTGGGCCCGAAGAGGTCGAGGTCGGCCTCGCCGAGGGGGAGCTCGGCCGCCGCCGCGGCCAGGTGGGGCGCCAGGACGTGGGGGTTCTCGGGGTCGACGACCGTGCTCTCGACGGCGGCCCCGAAGATCGCCTCCGGGTGGCGCACGAGGTAGGTGTCGAGCGGGTCGTCGGCGGCGACGAGCACCGCGAGCGAGGCCTCGCCCGACCGGCCGGCCCGTCCTGCCTGCTGCCACAGGCTCGCCCGTCGACCCGGCCAGCCCGCCATCACCACGGCGTCGAGGCCGCTGACGTCGATGCCGAGCTCGAGGGCGTTCGTGGCGGCCAGGCCACGCACCGTGCCGGCGCGCAGCCCGCGCTCCAGCTCGCGGCGGTCCTGGGGGAGGTAGCCCCCGCGGTACGCCGCGACCGTGCGGGCCGCCTCCGGGTCGACCACCTCCAGCCGGCGCCGGGCCCCGCTCGCCAGCGCCTCGGCCCCGGCCCGGCTGCGTGCGAAGGCCACCGTCTGCACCCCGCGCTCGACGAGGTCGGCGAGCAGGTCGGCGGCCTCCGTCGTCGCGGACCGGCGCTCCCCGTCCTCGCTGGTCACGGGTTCCCACAGGGCGAACGTCATCGGCCCCCGCGGTGAGCCGTCGACCGTCACCGCCCGCACCGGCAGGCCGGTGAGCCGGGAGGCGTGCCCCGCAGGGTCGCTCACCGTGGCCGAGGCGAGCACCACGGTGGGGGTCGCGCCGTAGCGCCCCGCGACGCGTCGCAGCCTCCGCAGGACGGCGGACACGTGCGCGCCGAAGACGCCCCGGTAGACGTGGCACTCGTCGACCACGACGTACTCCAGCCCCCGCAGGAACCGCGACCAGCGTGCGTGGCCCGGCAGGAGCGAGTGGTGGACCAGGTCCGGGTTCGTCAGCACGACGTTCGCGTGCTCGCGGACCCAGCGCCGCTCGTCCGGGGGCGTGTCCCCGTCGTAGGTGGCGGCGCGCACCCCCGGGACCGCGAGGGCGTCGATCCGCGCGAGCTGGTCGGCGGCCAGCGCCTTGGTCGGCGCGAGGTAGAGGGCGGTGGGCCCTCGCAGACCTCCCTGCTCACGGCCGCGGGCGACCGCCCCGAGGACGGGTACGAGGTACCCGAGGCTCTTCCCGGACGCCGTGCCGGTGGCGAGGACGACGTGCTGCCCGGCGCTCGCGAGGTCGATCGCCTCCCGTTGGTGGGACCACGGACGCTCGACACCGGCCCCGAGCAGCGCCGCCAGCACCGCGGGGTCGACCCCCGCGGGCCACTGCGCGAGACGGGCCGGCCGGGCCGGGACCTCCTCCACGTGGAGCAGCCGTTCGGCCCGCGACCCACCCGCCAGACGGGCGAGGTGCTGGGCTGGGCTGGACACGGCCGTTACGGTAATCCTTGGTCCCGACGGCGCCATCGCCGTGACCAGCACGATCCGTCCCCCCACGGCACCCGAGGAGCCTGACGCGTGGAGCTCTCCGTCACGACGTCCCACCACGACGACGTCAGCGTCGTCACGGTCGAGGGCGAGGTCGACGTCTACACGGCGGCCCAGCTCCGCCAGACCCTCGACGAGGAGATCGCCGAGGGCCGGACCCGGCTCGTCGTCGACCTCGACGCCGTCTCCTTCCTCGACTCCACCGGCCTCGGCGTCCTCGTCGGCCGGTTGAAGCTGGTCCGCAACAGCTCGGGGTGGCTGCGCATCGTCTGCTCGAGCGAGCGCATCCTGCGCGTCTTCCGGATCACCGGCCTCGACAAGGTCTTCGGGATCCACGAGAGCCTCGACGAGGCGCTCGAGGCCTGACGCCGCGACCTCGGAGCCCGCGCCACGGCGCGCCCCGGGCCGCCGGAGTGTGAACCGCGTCACCCCGACCCGGACGGGCGGCATCCGCGACCGGACCGGTACAGTCCACCCGACCGTCCCTCTCATCGGCGCTGACAGCGCCCGGGGGCGAACGACGCCGTCAAGGAGGATGGAATGGCACCCCTCGCACTCGCGACCGCCGAGCCGGGCGCCCTGGACCTGACCGGAACGAACCAGACGTTGGTCATCACGGTCGCGGCCATCGCGCTCGTGGCCCTCGTCATGGGTTTCGTGTTCCGTGGTCAGGTCCTGGCCGCAGACCCGGGCACCGAGAAGATGCAGGAGATCGGCGCTGCCGTCGAGGAGGGTGCGCAGGCCTACCTCACGCGCCAGTTCAAGACCCTCGCCATCTTCGTCGTCCTCGTCTTCGGGCTGCTGCTCCTCCTCCCCGCCGACACCGACGGCGTCCGCTGGGGCCGGTCCGGCTTCTTCATCCTCGGCGCGGTCTTCTCCGCCGCCATCGGGTTCCTCGGGATGAGCCTCGCCGTCAAGGCCAACGTGCGCGTCGCCTCCGCGGCCCGGCACGAGGGCGGGCGTGACCTCGGCATGAAGATCGCCTTCCGCACCGGCGGTGTCGTCGGCATGGCCACCGTCGGCCTGGGCCTCCTCGGCGCCTCCGTCGTCGTCCTCCTCTACAAGGGTGACGCCCCGAAGGTCCTCGAGGGCTTCGGCTTCGGGGCCGCGCTGCTCGCGATGTTCATGCGCGTCGGCGGCGGCATCTTCACCAAGGCCGCCGACGTCGGCGCCGACCTCGTCGGCAAGGTCGAGGCGGGCATCCCCGAGGACGACCCGCGCAACGCCGCGACGATCGCCGACAACGTCGGCGACAACGTCGGTGACTGCGCCGGCATGGCCGCGGACCTCTTCGAGTCCTACGCCGTCATGCTCGTCGCCGCGCTGATCCTCGGGTCGGTCGCGTTCGGTGCGTACGGCCTCGTCTTCCCGCTCCTCGTGCCTGCGATCGGTGCGCTCACCGCCCTCCTCGGCGTCTTCATCACCAAGGCCCGGCCGGACGAGAGCCCGCTCCACGCGATCAACCGCGGCTTCTACATCGCGGCCGGCATCTCCGCCGTCCTCTCGGCGGCGCTCGCCTACGCCTACCTCCCCGCGACCTACGCCGAGCTCGGCTCGAGCAACGAGGAGATCGCCGCGCTCAGCGGTGACCCCCGCCTCGCGGCCCTCCTCGCGGTGATCATCGGCATCGTGCTCGCGGGCATCATCCTCTGGCTCACCGGCCACTTCACCGGCACCGACAAGCGCCCGACCCAGGACGTCGCCCGCACCTCCCTCACGGGCCCGGCGACGGTCGTCCTCTCCGGCATCGGCGTCGGCCTCGAGTCGGCGGTGTACACCGCGGCGATCATCGCCGGTGCCGTGTACCTCGCCTACCTGCTCGGCGGTGGCGCGGTCGCGCTCTCCCTGTTCCTCATCGCGCTCGCCGGCTGCGGCCTGCTGACCACCGTCGGCGTCATCGTCGCGATGGACACCTTCGGCCCGGTCTCCGACAACGCCCAGGGCATCGCCGAGATGTCCGGCGACGTCGACGGCGAGGGTGCGCAGATCCTCACCGAGCTCGACGCGGTCGGCAACACGACCAAGGCGATCACCAAGGGCATCGCCATCGCGACGGCCGTCCTCGCGGCGACCGCGCTGTTCGGCTCGTACACCGACGCCTGGCGCAGCACGAAGGTCGAGGGCCTCACGCCCGCCGACGTCGAGAAGTTCGTCGCGGAGGCCAACGCCTACGTCACCTCGCCGAACACCCTCGTCGGGCTGATCATCGGCGCCTGCGTCGTGTTCCTCTTCTCCGGCCTCGCGATCAACGCGGTCACCCGCGCCGCGGGCGCCATCGTCTTCGAGGTGCGCCGCCAGTTCCGGGAGCACCCCGGGATCATGGACGGCACCGAGAAGCCGGAGTACGGCCGCGTCGTCGACATCTGCACCAAGGACTCGCTGCGCGAGCTGACGACGCCGGGCCTCCTGGCGGCGCTCATGCCCGTGGCCGTCGGCTTCGGCCTCGGCATCGGCGCCCTCGCGGGCTTCCTCGCCGGCGCGATCGGCACCGGTGCGCTCATGGCCGTGTTCCTCGCGAACTCCGGTGGGGCGTGGGACAACGCGAAGAAGATCGTCGAGGACGGCCACCACGGTGGCAAGGGCACCGCGGCGCACGAGGCGACGATCATCGGCGACACCGTCGGCGACCCGTTCAAGGACACCGCGGGCCCGGCGATCAACCCCCTCATCAAGGTGATGAACCTCGTCTCCGTGCTCATCGCACCGGCGATCGTCACCCTGTCGATCGGGTCCGGCGCCTCGGCCCCGATCCGCTACGGCATCGCCGGGGTCGCGTTCGCGATCGTCGTCGGGGCCGTCGCCTGGTCCAGGAGCAAGGACATCGCCATCGGCGGCGACGAACTGGACCCCGACGTCCAGACCACCGAGGACGACCCCGCTCCGGCCCTGGTCTGAGCGAGCACCGCACGGCCGACGGGGCCGGGTCCCACGAGGGGCCCGGCCCCGTGGCCGTCCCGGCGGCGGGAGGACCGGGGGAGGAGCCCGCAGCCGCGGACGCCCTAGGCTCGACCCGATGACCGCGAACCCGCCCCGTGCCGACGCCGCCCTCGTGACGCGCCTGCGCTCCGACCTCATGGCCTCCGGCTTCACCGTCGGCGGGGTCACCGACCTGCTCGGCCCGATGGCCGCCGCCGCCCTCGACCGGGACCAGGCCCTGCCGGCGCAGCGGGCCACCGTCGCCTCCGCGGACCCCCGCGCGGCGCTCGTGCGGCTCTTCACGCTCGGGGACCCGGTCGACGCCACCGAGGTCGAGGCCGCGCTGCCGGAGCTGGGGGTCGCGGGCGCCGTCGAGCTCGGCCTCCTCGCACCGGAGGGCGACGCGGTGGTGGCCCTCTGCGACGTGCGGCCGTACGCCACGGACGGCCGCGACTGGTGGGTGGCCTCCGACCTCGGCGAGCTCGCCACGGGGCGCCCGCTGACGCCCGAGCACGTCCTCGGGGTGGGCGGCGCCTCCGCCACCCTCGCGTCGTGGACCCCCCGCCCGGACGTGGGCCGAGCCCTCGACCTCGGCACCGGGTGCGGTGTGCAGGCGCTCCACCTCGGCGCGCACGCCGGGGAGGTCGTCGTCACCGACCTCTCCGAGCGGGCCCTGGCCTACGCCCGGTTCAACGCCGCGCTCAACGAGCTGACGTGGGACGTCCGGTCCGGCTCCATGCTCGACCCGGTCCGGGGGGAGCGCTTCGACCTCGTCGTCTCCAACCCGCCGTTCGTCATCACCCCGCGCTCCGGCGCGATGCCGCTCTTCGAGTACCGGGACGGCGGGGCGTCCGGGGACGACGTCGTGCGCGACCTCGTCCGCAGCATCGGCGCCCACCTCGAGCCCGGCGGCATCGCCCAGCTGCTCGGCAACTGGGAGGTGCCGCGCGGTGCCACGTGGACCGGCCGCGTGGGGGAGTGGCTCGACGGCACCGGGCTCGACGCCTGGGTGGTGCAGCGCGAGGTCCAGGACCCCGCCGAGTACGCCGAGACCTGGGCCCGCGACGGGGGACACCACCCGGGGACGGCCGACTTCAACGCGATGTACACCGCGTGGCTCGACGACTTCGCCGCGCGCGACGTCGAGGCCATCGGGTTCGGCGTCATCACCCTCCAGCGGCCCGCCGACGGTCGCACCGCCTTCCGCGACCTCGTCGACGTCCCGGGCATGGTCGAGCAGCCGATGGGTCCGACCATCCTCGCCGGCCTGCGGGCGCGCACGTGGCTCGCCGAGCACGACGACGACGCGGTCCTCGACACCGCGTGGCGCTGCGCCGAGGACGTCACCGAGGACCGCCACGGCGTTCCGGGAGAACCGGATCCGCGGGTCATCGTGCTCCGGCAGGGTGGCGGGCTCCGCCGGCACCTGCCGCTCTCGACCGTCACGGCGGCCCTCGTCTCGGTCTGCGACGGCGAGCTCACCGCCGGGGTGGCCGCGGCGGCCATCGGCGGGCTGCTCGACCTCGACGCCGCGGACGTCCGGGCCGAGGTCGTCCCGTTCCTGCGGGCCGCCGCCCGCGACGGGCTCCTCGTCCGCGAGGCCTGACTCGCCGGGCAACCCGTCGTGTGAGGCGGGTCACATCGACGCGCCGACGAATGGTGCGGTGCACCGCAACCCGTGGTCGACAGGATGTGCACGCCGCGGATCGGAACCCTGCTGGGGCGTGACCCCATCCGCCCTGCGGCGCCGGCCCCGCCCCCCACCCTGCACCGGGGGCGGGGCCCCCTCACGTCCGGGCCCGGAAATCTGCTTGTGAGTGAGTGCTCACTCATTTACTCTGGTCCTCGTGTCTCCCCGTGCCCCCGCCATGAGCCCCGAGGACCGCCGCACGGCGATCGTCGAGGTGACGATCCCCCTCCTGCGCGAGCACGGTGCCCTGCTGACGACGAAGCAGGTGGCCGAGGCCGCGGGCATCGCCGAGGGCACCGTCTTCCGGGCGTTCGGGACCAAGGACGACCTCGTCCTCGCCTGCGCCAGCGCGGTGTTCGACAGCACACGGTGTCGTCGAGAGACTCCGCGCGGTCCCCCTCGACCTCCCCCTGGACGAGCGCCTCGTCCGGGGGGTCACGGCGGCCCTCGACTACCTCGACCGGGCCATCGGGCTGATGGCCGCCCTCCACGCGGGCGGTGCCCACCCGTTCCCCGCGGAGCACGGGGCGCCGCCGCGGCGACGGCCGCTCAGCGACCCCGACGTCGACACCGCGTTCGTGGCACTCGTCGGCCCGGACGCCGACACCCTGAGGTTCCCGCCGGAGGACGTCGTGAACTTCCTCGCACACCTCACCCTCGCCAGCGCGCACCCCATGCTCCCGGTGCGCGCGCTCACTCCGGAGGAGATCGTCTCGGTCGTCCTCGACGGCACCCGAAAGGCCCGCTGATGCTGCTCCGCCTCGTCCGCACCCACCTGCGGCCGTACACCGGCCCGCTCGCGCTCCTGCTCGCCCTCCAGCTGGCCGGCACCCTCGCCTCGCTCTACCTCCCCAGCCTCAACGGCCGGATCATCGACGAGGGGGTCGCGGTGGGGGACACCGGCTTCATCGCCCGCGCGGGGATGTGGATGCTCGGCGTCTCGTTCGTCCAGATCCTCGCGACGATCCTCGCGACGCGGATCGCGGCCCTCACCGCCGCCTCGCTCGGCCGGGACGTGCGGGGGGCCGTCTTCCACCGGGTCGGCACCTTCTCGGCGCAGGAGCTCTCCCGCTTCGGGGCCCCCACCCTGATCAGCCGCACGACGAACGACGTCACCCAGGTGCAGCAGGTCGTCTACATGGGGCTCGCTCTCATGGTGTCGGCGCCGATCATGATGGTCGGCGGCATCGTCATGGCCCTGCGCGAGGACATCGGGCTGTCGTGGCTCGTCGCCGTGGCCGTGCCCCTGCTCGGCGGCTCCGTCGGCGTCGTCATCAGCCGGATGATCCCGCACTTCCGCTCGATGCAGAAGGCCGTCGACACCGTCAACCGGATCCTGCGCGAGCAGATCACCGGCATCCGCGTCGTGCGGGCCTTCGTCCGCGAGGACGTCGAGCGCGAGCGGTTCGCCGAGGCCAACCGCACCTACACCGGCACCGCCCTGGCGGTGGGCCGGCTCATGGCCCTCGCGTTCCCGATCGTCATGGTCATCTTCAACGCCTCGACCGTCGCGGTCCTCTGGTTCGGTGCGATGCGCGTGGACTCCGGGCAGATGCAGATCGGGGCACTCACCGCCTTCATGGCCTACCTCATCCAGATCCTCATGTCGGTGATGATGGCGACGTTCATGTCGATGATGATCCCGCGCGCCTCGGTCTCGGCCGGGCGCATCGTCGAGGTCCTCGACACCGAGTCGTCCGTGCATCCGCCGGCCGAGCCGGTCGCCATCCCCACCGGACCCGTCGAGGTCGGGCTGCGGGCGGCGAGCTTCGCCTACCCCGGTGCCGACGCCCCGGTGCTGCGCGACGTGACGTTCACCGCACGCCCCGGCACGACGACCGCCGTGGTCGGGTCGACGGGCTCCGGCAAGACCACCCTCGTGGGCCTCCTGCCCCGGCTCTACGACGCCACCGGGGGTGCGGTGCTCGTCGGCGGGGTCGACGTCCGCGACGCCGACCCGCAGGACCTGTGGTCGCGCATCGGCCTCGTGCCGCAACGTCCGTACCTCTTCAGCGGCACGGTCGCGAGCAACCTCCGGCAGGGTGACGCCGACGCCACCGACGACGAGCTGTGGGAGGCGCTGCGGATCGCCCAGGCCGAGGACTTCGTGCGCGCCATGCCCGAGGGCCTCGACGCCCCGATCGCCCAGGGCGGCACCAACGTCAGCGGTGGGCAGCGCCAGCGGCTCGCCATCGCCCGGGCGCTGGTCCGCCGGCCGGCCGTCTACCTCTTCGACGACGCGTTCTCCGCGCTCGACGTCGCCACCGACTCCCGGCTGCGGGCGGCGCTGCGGCCGGTGACCCGTGAGTCGACCGTCATCCTCGTCGCCCAGCGGGTGTCGAGCATCCTCCACGCCGACCAGGTCGTCGTGCTCGAGGACGGCGCCCTCGTCGGCGTCGGTACCCACGAGGAGCTGCTCGGCTCCTGTCCCACGTACGTCGAGATCGTCGAGAGCCAGCAGGCGATGGAGGAGGTCGCATGAGCGAGCTCAAGTCAGCCGAGGAGAAGGCCGCCGAGGCGCGCCGGGGACCCGCGGGCGCGCGCCGCGGCGGACCGCCGCACGCGCAGCTCGGCATGCCCACCGAGAAGTCGCAGAACTTCGGGCCCTCGGCCCAGCGGGTGCTCCGGCTGCTGCGCCCCGAGCGCGTGGTCGTCGGCGGTGCCCTCGGGCTCGCGCTCGGCAGCGTCGTCCTCAACGCCATCGGTCCCAAGATCCTCGGCGGAGCCACCGACCTGGTCTTCGCCGGGGTGTTCGGGCGCCAGATCCCGGCCGGTGTCACCCAGGAACAGGCCGTCGCCTCGCTCCGGGCCCGCGGGCAGGGCCAGGTGGCGGACGTCCTCGCCGCGATGCAGGACGTCGTGCCGGGCCAGGGCATCGACTTCGCGGCGCTGGGGCGGATCCTGCTCGTCGTCCTCGGGATCTACGTCGTGGCCGCGGGTCTCCAGCTCGTCCAGGGCCGGCTGCTCACCGGCGCGGTGAACCGCACCGTCTACCGGCTGCGCCGCGACGTCGAGGACAAGCTCAACCGGCTGCCGCTGCCGTACTTCGACGCCCAGCCCCGGGGCGAGCTGCTGAGCCGGGTCACGAACGACATCGACAACATGGCGCAGAGCCTGCAGCAGACCCTCAGCCAGCTGGTCACGTCACTGCTGACGGTGGTCGCCATGATCGCGATGATGGTCTACATCTCGCCGACGCTGGCGCTCATCGCGCTCGTGACGATCCCCGTGACGATGGTCGTGACCGCCGCGATCGGGAAGCGCTCGCAGCGGCACTTCGTCCAGCAGTGGAAGAGCACCGGCGAGGTCAACTCGGTCGTCGAGGAGACGTTCACCGGGCACGAGCTCGTCAAGGTCTTCGGCCGGCAGGCCGAGGCCGACCACGAGTTCGCCGTGCGCAACGACGCGCTCCACCACGCGACCTTCCGGGCGCAGTTCATCAGCGGCATCATCATGCCGACGCTGATGTTCATCGGGAACCTCAACTACGTCGTCATCGCCGTCGTCGGCGGCCTGCGCGTCGCCTCGGGCACGATGAGCCTCGGTGACGTCCAGGCGTTCATCCAGTACTCGCGGCAGTTCACCCAGCCGCTGACCCAGGTGGCCTCGATGGCCAACCTCATGCAGAGCGGGGTCGCCTCCGCGGAGCGGGTGTTCGAGGTCCTCGACGCTCCCGAGCAGGAGGCCGAGGCCGGCTCGCCCGCGCGCATCGAGGACCCCCGCGGCCGGGTCGCGTTCGAGGACGTCTCCTTCTCGTACAGCCCCGACACCCCGCTGATCGAACACCTCGACCTCGTCGTCGAGCCGGGGCAGACGGTCGCCATCGTCGGCCCGACGGGCGCCGGCAAGACCACGCTCGTCAACCTCGTGATGCGCTTCTACGAGCTCGACGGCGGCCGGATCACCCTGGACGGCGCCGACATCCGCGACCTCACCCGCCACGACCTGCGCTCGCGCACGGGGATGGTGCTCCAGGACACCTGGCTCTTCGCCGGGACGATCCGCGAGAACATCGCCTACGGGCGCCCCGGGGCCACCGAGGAGGAGATCCTCGAGGCCGCCCGCGCCACCTACGTCGACCGGTTCGTGCACTCGCTGCCCGACGGGTACGACACGGTGCTCAACGCCGAGGCCGACAACATCAGCGCCGGCGAGCGCCAGCTCGTGACGATCGCCCGGGCCTTCCTCGCGAACCCCTCGCTGCTCATCCTCGACGAGGCGACGAGCTCGGTCGACACCCGCACCGAGCTGCTCGTCCAGCACGCGATGGCCGCGCTGCGCAGCGACCGCACGAGCTTCGTCATCGCGCACCGGCTCTCGACGATCCGGGACGCCGACCTCATCCTCGTCATGGAGAGCGGCCGCATCGTCGAGCGGGGTTCCCACGCGGGGTTGCTCGCCGCGGGCGGGGCCTTCGCCCGGCTGTACGCCGCCCAGTTCGAGGGTGCCGTCACCGACCCCGACGACGAGGTCACGGCACCCGCCGGCCCACCCGCGATGGCCGGTCCGCGCCCCTGACCTCGGACATCGCCCGGATCCGGCTGTCACGCCGGGGTGTACCGGGCGGCGTCAGCAGTTAACGTGTCGGGCGGTGCCGAGGACGGCACCGTCCGTCGACGGGGAGCTGGTGGTGGTCGTGGTCGCTGGAGGAGCACAGGCGTTGGCCGAGGGGATCCCGACGATGGTCCCTGCGGCGGACACGCTCATCGACGCGGGTCCGGTGGACTACCTCATCCTCGTCGTGTACTTCGCGTTCGTCCTCGGGATCGGTCTGATGGCCCGTCGCTCGGTGTCGGACTCGATCGACTTCTTCCTCTCCGGGCGCTCCCTGCCCGCCTGGGTGACCGGCCTCGCGTTCATCTCGGCCAACCTCGGCGCCGTCGAGATCATGGGCATGTCCGCGAACGGGGCGCAGTTCGGCATCTCGACGGTCCACTACTTCTGGGTCGGCGCCATCCCCGCGATGCTCTTCCTCGGCATCGTCATGATGCCCTTCTACTACGGCTCCAAGGTGCGCTCGGTGCCGGAGTTCATGCTCCGCCGGTTCGACAGGCGGGCCCACCTCGTCAACGCGATCTCCTTCGCCGTCGCGCAGCTGCTCATCGCGGGGGTCAACCTCTACCTGCTCGGATCGATCGTCCACGCGCTGCTCGGCTGGCCGCTGTGGATCGCCCTCGCCGTCGCCGCCGCGATCGTGCTCTCGTACATCACCCTCGGTGGCCTCTCCGCGGCGATCTACAACGAGGTCCTGCAGTTCTTCGTCATCGTCGCCTCGCTGCTCCCCCTCGTGATCATCGGCCTCAACCGGGTCGGCGGCTGGGGCGGCCTGACGGACAAGATCACCGCGGCGGCGGCCTCGGCCCCCGCGGACGCGGGCGTGCCGCCGGCCGAGCAGCAGCTGAACTCGTGGCCCGGCCAGGCGCTCACCGGCTTCGACAGCGGGATCTGGTCGGTCGTCGGCATCGTCTTCGGGCTGGGCTTCGTCCTGTCCTTCGGGTACTGGACGACGAACTTCGTCGAGGTGCAGCGCGCCATGGCCTCGGACTCGATCTCCGCGGCCCGCAAGACGCCGGTCATCGGTGCCTTCCCGAAGATGTTCGTCCCCTTCATCACCATCGTGCCGGGCATGATCGCCGCCGTCCTCGTCCCCGAGATCGTCGACCTCAAGAACGGCGGCAGCCCGCCGGGTGGAGCATCGGGCCAGGGTGTCGCCTACAACGACTCGCTGCTCTACCTCATGCGCGACGTGCTGCCGAACGGCCTGCTCGGGCTCGCGCTGACCGGTCTGCTCGCGGCGTTCATGGCCGGCATGGCGGCGAACATCTCCGCGTTCAACACGGTGTTCAGCTACGACCTGTGGGAGCGCTACATCCGCAAGGACCGCTCCGACGACTACTACCTGCGGATCGGCCGGCTGGCGACCGTCGGCGCCACGGTCATCGCGATCTTCACCGCGCTCATCGCCAGCTCGTTCTCGAACATCATGAACTACCTGCAGACGCTGTTCGGGTTCTTCAACGCGCCGCTGTTCGCGACCTTCATCCTCGGGATGTTCTGGAAGCGGATGACGCCCGCGGCGGGCTGGTCGGGCCTGGTCTCGGGCACCCTGTCGGCGGTCCTCGTCGCGTACCTCAGCCAGGACGCGTTCGGCTCGCTCAGCCTCGGGGTGATCCCGCTCGGCGGGCAGGGCGCCGCGTTCGTCGCGGCCTCGACGGCCTTCGTCGTCGACATCGCGGTGTCGGTGGCGGTGACGATGCGGACCGAGCCGAAACCCGTCGAGGAGCTCGTCGGGCTCGTCTACTCCGAGACGCCGGTGGAGACCCGGACCGACCCGAACGAGGCGGGCTACCCCTGGTTCCGCCGCACCGCGCCGCTCGCCGGGGTCGCGCTCGGCATGGTCATCGTCCTGAACATCCTCTTCTGACCGGGAGACGTCATGGCAGAGAAGCACACCGCGGGCGCATTCGACATCCGCAACATCATCGGCTCGCTGCTGGCGATCTACGGCGTGATCCTCACCCTCATGGGGCTGTTCGCCGATCCCGAGACCGAGAAGACGGGTGGCATCAACGCCAACCTCTACGCCGGCCTCGCGCTGCTCGTCGTGGGCGTCGGGTTCATCGTGTGGTCGCGGGTCAAGCCCGTGGTCGTCCCCGACGACGTGCCCCACGTCGAGGACGACCCGGTCCGGCCGGCGCCCAAGAAGCGACGCCGCGAGGGCAGCTGACCCGGTGGTGACCGGTACGGGGGTCCGCGTCGGAGACCTCGACGGCCACCTCGCGACGCCGGACGGCGAGGGTCCGTGGCCCGGCCTGGTGCTCGTCCACGAGGCGTTCGGACTCGACGCGAACATGCGAGCCCTCACGGAGCGGATGGCGGGCGCCGGGTTCCTCACCCTGGCACCGGACCTGTTCTCCCGTGGGCGCAGGATCGCCTGTCTCCGGGCGACGTTCGCCGCGCTCCGCCGCGGCAGCGGGCCGGCGTTCGACGACGTCGAGGCCGCCCGCGAGCGGCTCGTGGCCGACGAGCGGTGCACAGGCCGGGTCGGCGTCATCGGGTTCTGCATGGGCGGCGCGTTCGCACTGGCACTGGCACCCCGCCCCGGGTGGGACGCCGCCGCCGTGAGCTACGGGATGCTCCCGGACGAGCCTGCGGCGCTCGACGGTGCCTGCCCGGTCGTCGCCAGCTACGGGGGTCGGGACCTCTCGCTGCGCGGTGCAGCCGCTCGTCTCGACGTCGCTCTCGCCGATCGCGGTGTGCCGCACGAGGTGACCGAGTACCCGCGAGCCGGGCACTCCTTCCTCAACCCGCGCGACCTCACGCCGTGGTGGATGGCGCCGGTCACGAGGTTCGTCCTCCACGCCGGGCCCGAGCCGGTGTCGGCGGACGAGGCCTGGCCCCGGATCGACGCCTTCCTCGCCGAGCACCTCGCCGGCCCCGGCCCCGCCTGAGGCCCGCCCGGCGTCAGACGGCCCCGGCCGCCGCCCAGCGCGGCAGGAGCCCCCAGGGGTCCTCGGGCGCGCCGCCCCGGTTCCACAGCGCGAGGTGGACGTCGCCGGGTGGTCCCGAGAGCACCCGCGCGCCGTCCGGGAGGATGTCGCCCGCCCCCAGCCGGGTCGTGACGGGCGCCTCCGGGCCGATGTCGAGGCGCCAGCGGCGCCCGCCGGTCTCGACGACCGCGACGTACGGGTCGTCCGCACGGGGACCCCTGGTCCGCCGCGGCCAGAACCCCACGAGCAGCTCGTCGACGGCGTCGAGCGAGACGTCCGGCCCGAACCACACGTCGCCCGGGGTGACCCGCCGGGTGTCGCGGGCCGCGAGGGCGTCCAGGGCGTGCATCGTGGTCTCGTGGTGCTGTCGCCGGGCCCAGAAGAGCCGGGGCGAGGGGGCCTCGCGGAGGAAGGTGAACACCCTCTCCTCGTCGAGGACGGCACTGAGTGTCGTCAGCAGGGCCTCGACGCCGTCGAACAGCCAGGCCCCGGCGTCGCGCGTCGACACGACGGTGGCGGCCTCGTCGGCGAACGAGTCGATCCCGACGGTGCGGGGGTCGGCACCCTCGAGCATGGCCGTCGCCCACCGGTGCACCATGCCCTGGTGTGCCACGAGGTCACCGACCGCCCAGCCCGGGCAGGTCGGGACGGCCGTGTCGAACCCGGCGTCGCCGGCCCACGTCGCGAGCCGGTCGGCGGCCGCCGCGATGCCGTCGACGTGACGCGCGAGGGGGAGGAGGACCTCGGTCATCGCACCAGTGTGGCCGGTCCTCGGGGGAGGGCGTCAGACGAACTGCCAGGACCGCTTGCTCAGGCCGTACCAGAAGCCGTCGATGACGCTCTCGCCCGCGACGTCACCTGCGGCCGAGGCCGCGCCGAGCGCGACGTACAGGGGCGCCCAGTGCTCCGTGCGGGGGTGGGCCTCGCGGGCGGCGGGTGCCGTGGCCAGGAAGTCGAGCACCGCGTCGACGTCGCCGGCCCCCACCGCCTCGGCCGCCCAGTGGTCGAACTCCGCGGAGGGGGTGGGCGGGGTGCCGTCCGGGCCGTCGGCCGGGTGGAACCAGCCGAGGTTGTGCGTCGTGAACCCCGACCCGACGACGAGCACGCCCTCGTCGCGCAGCGGGGCCAGCCGCCGGCCGAGGTCGAAGAGGCGCTGCGGGTCGAGGGTCGGCATCGAGAGCTGGAGGACCGGCACGTCGGCGTCGGGGAACATCTCCACGAGCGGGACGTAGGCGCCGTGGTCGAGCCCACGCGAGGGGTCCTGGTGCAGCGTCTCGCCGGCGCCCGCGAGCAGCCCCGCGACCGAGCGGGCCAGCCCGGGCGCGCCCGGTGCGTCGTAGGTCACGTCGTAGTAGCGCTGCGGGAAGCCCCAGAAGTCGTAGGTCAGCGGGACCTCGCCCGAGGTCGCGGACACCGCGACGGGCGCCTGCTCCCAGTGGGCGGAGACCATGAGGACGGACGCGGGGCGGGGGAGGTCCGCGGACCACGCGGCGAGCTCGGCGCTCCAGCGCTCGTCGTCGGCGAGCGGCGGCGCGCCGTGGCTCAGGTACAGGACCGGCATCCGCTCGGACGGGGGCATGGGCGTCTCCTCGCTGTAGTTGAGTATTCAACCACAGGTCGGCTCGGAGGGGCCCGGCCGGGTCGTTGCGAGTTCTCGCAGTTCGCGGGGGAGGGCGGTCCCGCTCGCGGCTAACGTTCCGCCGCCGGGGGGCGAAGGCGCCTCCCCCTGTCCGAGGAGACCGCACGTGACCGAGCCCATCCGACCCACGAACCCCGAGGAGCCGGCGGGCTCCCTCGCCCCGACCGGCCCGCCCACCGTCTGGACCGGCTCGCCCGGCGCCCCGGCGTTCGCGCCGGCCCCCACCCTCACCTCGCCCCTGGGGATCGCTCCGGACGAGCGCGTGGCGCGCGGCCTCGCCGTCGCCCTGCTCGCGGTCCTCGCGGCCGGCACGCTCGCCGTCGTCGTGTGGAACCTCGGGTTCGTCGCGTCGATCACGTCCGCCCTGCTCGCCATCGGGGCCTCCGTCGGCTACACGAGGGCCGCCGGGGCGGCTCCGCGCCGCGGCCTCGGGCCGCTCGTCGTCCTCATCGTGCTCGGCGTCGTCGGGACCGCCCTCGCCTTCGTCGGCTGGGATGCCTCGCAGTACTACAGCGCGCATGCCGCCGAGGCCGCGTCGGCCGGCGTCACGCGCTCGAGCTTCGTGTGGCAGAACGTCACCGACGGCCAGGTGCTCTCGAGCTACGCCGGTGACCTCGCGTTCTACTTCGTCTTCGCCGTCCTCGGCACCTTCGGGGTGGTGCGGCGCCTGCTCCGGCAGCAGGCCTGACGCGCGCTCGGACGACCCGCCCGGTGGGCCCGAGTTGCACCCGGGGCGCCTCCGAGCGCTACCGTCGGCCCTGTCTCCACGTCGGAGCAGCGACGAATCCGCTGCACGTGGTGGACGGAACAGGCAGGTTGACCATGGCCACTGGCCGCAAGCTCGTCATCGTGGAGTCGCCGGCGAAGGCGAAGACCATCGCCGGGTACCTGGGCCCCGACTGGGACGTCGAGGCGTCCGTCGGCCACATCCGCGACATCCCCACGCCGAGCGAGATGCCGGCGGACATCAAGAAGGGTCCGTTCGGCAGGTTCGGCGTCAACGTCGACGACGACTTCGACCCCTACTACGTCGTCGACGCGGACAAGAAGAAGAAGGTCCGCGAGCTCAAGGCCCTGCTGAAGAACGCCGACGAGCTCTACCTCGCCACGGATGAGGACCGCGAGGGCGAGGCCATCGCGTGGCACCTCTACGAGACCCTCCAGCCCAAGGTCCCCGTCAAGCGGATGGTCTTCCACGAGATCACCCGCGAGGCGATCCAGCGTGCGGCGACCCAGACCCGCGACATCGACACCTCGCTCGTCGACGCCCAGGAGACCCGGCGCATCCTCGACCGGCTCTACGGCTACGAGGTGAGCCCGGTCCTGTGGCGCAAGGTCAAGGCGGGCCTGTCGGCCGGCCGCGTGCAGTCGGTCGCGACCCGGATGGTCGTCGAGCGCGAGCGTGAGCGGATGGCGTTCGTCCGCGCCGCGTACTGGGACGTCGACGCCGACGTGACCCCGGCGGGCGACGAGGACCTCTTCACCGCCCGGCTCACCGGTGTCGACGGCAAGCGCGTCGCCACCGGCCGCGACTTCGCCGACGACGGCACCCTCAAGGGCGACAAGGCGGTCCAGCTCGTCGAGGCGCAGGCCACCGGCATCGCGGAGGCGCTGCGCAGCGCCGAGGTCTCCGTGGCCGAGGTATCCGAGAAGCCCTACACGCGCCGTCCGAGCGCGCCGTTCACGACGAGCACGCTCCAGCAGGAGGCGTCGCGCAAGCTGCGGCTCAACTCCCGCAACGCGATGCGTGTCGCCCAGCGCCTGTACGAGAACGGCTACATCACCTACATGCGGACCGACAGCACGGCGCTGTCCGACGCCGCACTGTCCGCCGCCCGCCAGCAGGCTCGCGAGATGTACGGCGGCGACTCCGTGCCGGACGCACCGCGCCGGTACGAGAAGAAGGTCAAGAACGCCCAGGAGGCCCACGAGGCGATCCGCCCCGCCGGGGACCGCTTCCGCACCCCGAAGCAGGTCTCGGGTGAGCTGCGCGGCGAGGAGTTCCGCCTCTACGAGCTGATCTGGATGCGCACCATCGCCTCCCAGATGGCCGACGCCCGCGGCTCGACCGCCTCGGTGAAGATCGCGGCGACGCTGCGCGAGGGCGCGCCGGCCCGCGAGGTCGAGCTCTCCGCGAGCGGCACCGTCATCACCTTCCGCGGCTTCCTCGCCGCCTACGAGGAGGGGCGCGACGACGCCCGCACCGGGCGGGACGACGAGGAGCGCCGCCTGCCCAAGCTGGGCGCGGGCCGGCCGCTCACCGTCCGCCGGGCCGAGGCAGGGGGGCACGAGACCTCCCCGCCCGCCCGGTACACGGAGGCGACGCTCGTCAAGGCCATGGAGGAGCGCGGCATCGGCCGCCCGTCGACGTACGCCTCGACGATCGGCACGATCCAGGACCGCGGCTACGTGAGCAACCGCGGCTCAGCGCTCATCCCCAGCTGGCTGGCCTTCGCCGTCACCCGGCTGATGGAGGAGCACTTCGGGCGCCTCGTCGACTACGACTTCACCGCCTCGATGGAGGAGGACCTCGACGCCATCGCCCGCGGCGACGCCCAGCGCTCGGTCTGGCTCAAGCGCTTCTACTTCGGTGACGAGGCGACCTCGTCCGAGGGGCTGCGCTCGCTCGTCGAGGACCTCGGCGACATCGACGCGCGGGCCATCTCGACCATCGACATCGGCGACGGCATCGTCGTGCGGGTGGGGCGCTACGGCCCGTACGTCGAGGAGGTCGTGCCGGCCGGCATCGACCCCCGCACCGGCGAGGTCACCGACGCCGCGGCCGCCGAGCGCGGCGACACCCAGCCGCGCCGCGCCACCATCACCGACGACGTGGCCCCGGACGAGATGACCCCGGCCATCGCGCGCGAGCTGCTCGACCGCGCCGCCGACGACGGGCGCGTCGTCGGCCAGGACCCGGAGACCGGCCGCGACATCGTCGCCAAGTCGGGTCGTTACGGCCCCTACGTCACCGAGGTGCTCCCCGAGGAGGAGGCCGCGAAGAAGGGCAAGGCCAAGGTCAAGCCCCGCACGGCCTCGCTCTTCAAGGACATGGACCTCGGCACCATCGAGCTCGAGACGGCGCTGCGCCTGCTGTCGCTGCCGCGCGTCGTCGGCACCGACCCGGAGTCGGGCGACGACATCACCGCGCAGAACGGGCGGTACGGGCCCTACCTCAAGAAGGGCACCGACTCCCGGTCGCTGACGAGCGAGCAGCAGCTCTTCGACATCACCCTCGAGGAGGCGCTCGCGATCTACGCGCAGCCCAAGCAGCGCGGCCGCGCCGCCGCCAAGCCGCCGCTCGCCGAGCTCGGGGCGGACCCCGTCTCCGGCAAGCCGGTCGTGGTCAAGGACGGCCGGTTCGGTCCGTACGTCACCGACGGCGAGACCAACGCCACGCTGCGCAAGGACGACGACCCCGAGCAGATCTCGCCGGAGCGCGGCTTCGAGCTGCTCGCGGACAAGCGGGCCAAGGGTCCGGCGAAGAAGGCCACGCGCAAGAAGACGGCGAAGAAGGCACCCGCCAAGAAGACCGCCGCGAAGAAGACGGCGGCCAAGAAGACGGCGAAGAAGGCGGCCGCGAAGAAGGCCTGACCCGGCGACCCACCGCGTGTTGCGAGTTTCCGCAACACGCGGTGCCGCCGTCCGTGCTGCCTGTTATGTTCCTCCCGCCCGTGGTGCACGGGGAGGGGTGTCGCCGGTGCGTCCGGCGCGGCTGAGGGGAAGCGCGGGGATGCGTGGTCGTCGAGTCGTCGTGGGGATGGTCGTCGCCGTGGTGGGGGCCCTCGGGCTGCTGCCCGCGAGCGCGTCGGCGGCCGAGGCGGACACGACGCCTCCGGTCCTGCGGTCGGTGAGCATCGGTCCGGGCACCGTGCGGCCCGGGGACACCCTCACCGTGACCCTCGACGCGAGCGACGACACCGCGCTCGGGAGCGTCACGGTCTCCGTGTACGAGGTCACCTCGGGCCGGGTCGTCCGGATCTTCGACAGGGGCCGCACGACGCTCGCTCTGCCCGTGACGAGCGCGATGGCCGACGGTCGGTACGCCGTCTCCAGCGTCAGCCTGTTCGACGCGGCCGGCAACTGGGCCGACTACCAACGCGACGGTCGACTCGTGACCGGCCGGCCGCCGGTGGTCTCCACCCACGACGTGGACCTGACCGGTCCGGGGTTCGTCCTCAGCGGCGCGAGCGACCTGAGCCCGCCGGTCCTCGACGCGTTCTCGATGACGTCGGCGGCCACCGCCGCCGGACGGCCCAGCACCCTGTCGTGGGCTGTCCACGACACCGCGAGCGCCGTGACCCGCCTGACGACCAGGTGGACCGGGGTCGACAGCGGCGAGACCGTCGAGGTCAACCACGCCAGCCCGCTCGCCGGCACTGGAACCGACTCCCTGCCCTACGCGGGGCGATGGCGCCTCGAGTGGGTCGCCGTCACCGACGCGCGGGGCAACACCGGCCTCTACCTCCCCGACGGCACCGTGGACACCGACGGGGCCTACGGTCCGACCCACGACCTCGACCTCGCCTCCGTCGGCCTGACCCTCGCTCCCGCACCACCCCAGGCCGAGGTCCGCTCTCGTCCGGGACGGCTGACGGTGCGGCTGTGGGCGGATGCGCCCCTGCCGCGCGTCGTCAGCGGGTACCGCGTGACGGCCCGGCCGAGCGGCATCAGCAGGGTCGTCCCCCTCGTCCCGACCCTTCCCGAGGGGTGGATGACGGCCGACCTCGAAGGTCTGCCCAACGGTGTCACCCAGACCGTGGACGTCACGGCCCTCAGCTCCTGGGGCGAGAGCGTCCCGACCCGTCGCACCGGGAGGCCGGTGCTGTCCTCGAACGTCCAGGGCGTCGCCGACCTCACGGGTGATGGGCGGGCCGACGTCATCGCCCAACGCGAGCGTGGCACGTCGACCGACGACCGCCTGTACCGGTACACGGGGACCGGCGGCGGTCTGAGGGCCGCGGTGGTCTTCCGCAGCGGCAACTGGTCCCCGTGTGACCGCATCGGTCCGTTCGCGACCGCCGGGGGCGCGTCGGAGCCGCTGTGCCAGAACGACGACCTCGTGGCGATGGCATCTCGCTACGACAGCCAGCTCGGGTCGAGGGGCTGGTCGGTGATGCGGTTCGTCGATGGCGGGTTCGACCTCAACGGTGACCGCACGGCGGACGTCATCGCCGTCGACCCCGGCGGGGACCTGCGGGTCTACGCGCAGAGCTCGAAGGGCAGGCTCGTCGCCTGGCCGCGGATCGGCACCGGGTGGCAGTCGATGATCTCGGTCATCTCGGCCGGCGACCTGAACGGGGACCGGAAGAACGACATCGCCGCGGTCGACGCTGCGGGCAGGCTCTGGCTGTACCCGGGCAACGGCAAGGGTGGCGTGACCGGTCGCAAGCAGATCGGTGCGGGGTGGCAGTCGATGGGTGCGCTGCTGCCGCTGCGTGACTTCGACGGCGACGGGAAGGCCGACCTCGGAGGCATCACCCCCGGTGGCGACCTGCGGCTGTACCGGGGCACCGGCTCGGGCGGCGTCCGGAACGGCGTGGTCGTCGGCACCGGCTGGGACCGGTACCTCTGATGCGCCGGGGTCGACGGGTCGTCGGCGGAGTCGTCGCCGCGGTGGTGGGGCTGCTCGCGCTGCTGCCCGCGAGCGCGTCGGCGGCCGAGGCGGACACGACGCCTCCGGTTTTGCGGTCGGTGGCGTTCTCGACCTCCGCGCTGACGGCAGCGGGCTCAGTGACCCTGATCCTCGACGCCACGGACGACGTGGCGGTGACGAGAGCCTCGGTCACCTTCCTCGAGGACTCCTCCCACCGGTACGTCTACGTGCAGGACTCCGAGACGCCCCTGACACTGGGGACGTACTTCGGGCTGAACGCCGCGAACGGCACCTACCGGGCCTACCAGGTGCGGCTCACCGATGCCGCCGGCAACTACGCCGACTACCGCCTCGACGGCCGCTACCGCAGCTCGCCGGCGTCGGCGGAGAGCACTCACGAGGTCGACCTCGCCGGGCCGTCGGTCACCCTGTCCGGGGCCTCCGACGGGACGGCACCCGTCCTCACCGCGCTACGCCCGGTCACCGAGGCGACGCGAGTCGGCGAGGCGAGTACGTACGCCTGGGCGGCCACGGACAGCGAGCACTCCGTGGCCAGCATCGAGGCCCGATTCCTGAACCCCCACATGGGGGTCACCGTGGGGTCCGGAGTGGTCCCGGCAGGCGAGGGCGCCGGGACCCTGTCGATCGTCCCGAGCGAGTTCGGGCCGTGGGAGCTCTACATGGTCGAGGTCGTGGACTCCGTGGGCAACCGGGCCTTCTACTACCCGGACGGCCAAGCCGTGATGGAGGGGGCCCTGTTCCCGCGCACCCACGGCCTGCCGCTGGCCACCCTCGGCTCGACGGTCGCGCCCGGAGACTTCGGCGCCACCGTGGTCGAGCGTCCCGGACGCCTGACGGTCGCGCTCTCGACCGACGTCGACCCGACCCACCTCTCCTCCATCCGGGTGGAGGCATCACCGTCGGGCACGGTCCGGGAGACGCCTCTGGGGCGAGGCGGGTCCTTCCTCGTCGACCTCCCGGACCTGCCGAACGGCGTCGCGCAAACTCTGCGGGTCACCCTGCGGAGCCAGTGGGGAGACAGCCCCACACTGGTCCTCGACGGGCGCCCCGCCCTGTCCCGCAACGTGACCGGAAGCGTGGACGTCACCGGCGACCGCCGGACCGACGTCCTCGCGACCCGGCAACCCGGTCTCGGGGACGACCCGCGAGTGTGGGTCTACGCCGGCACGGGCACAGGCCGTCTGCGTGCCGGCGAAACGTGGCTGTACTCCAACGAGGTGGGGTGCGCCGCCGTTGCCGCCGTGGACGTGGGCACCGCGGGTGGCGGTGAGTTGCTCTGCCGCAACGATGACCTGGTGACCCTCGCCGCCGGTGGCGTCCGCACGGTGCTGGGCTCCCGCGGCTGGGGCGCGATGCGCTGGGTCGACGGCGGGTTCTCGCTCAACGCCGACGCCTACCCCGACGTCATCGCGATGAACCCGAAGGGTGAGCTGCTGCTCTACCCGAAGACCTCGAAGGACCGGCTGCTCGCACCGACGCGCATCGGGACAGGGTGGCAGTCGATGATCTCGGTCATCTCGGCGGGTGACCTCACCGGTGACCGGAAGAACGACATCGCCGCGGTCGATGCTGCGGGCCGGCTGTGGCTGTACCCGGGCAACGGCAAGGGTGGCGTGACCGGTCGCAAGCAGATCGGTGCGGGGTGGCAGTCGATGGGTGCGCTGCTGCCGCTGCGTGACTTCGACGGCGACGGGAGGACCGACCTCGGGGGCATCACCTCGGGCGGCGACCTGCGCCTGTACCGGGGCACCGGCTCGGGAGGGGTCCGGAACGGCGTGGTCATCGGCACCGGCTGGGACCGCTACATCCGATCTTGCCGTTGCGGTTACCCATTAGTAGGTTCTACGGCATGGCCCTCGACCCGCAGACCCTGTCCACCGCGTCGCCGGCGGAGTTCGTCGCGACCGTGAAGAAGGCGTCCGACGGCGAGATCCGCGACGCGTTCGCCGGCGAGCACCGGGAGGCGCTGCTCGACGCCATCTTCGAGCGCTTCCCCGGGCAGTTCCGGGCGGACAAGGCGGGCGACCGGACGGCCCGGATCGACTTCCGGGTCACCGGTGGGCCCGGGGGCTCCAGCGACACCTACGCCGTCATCGTCGACCAGGGCACGTGCACCGTCGAGAAGGCGCCGACCGTCGAGCCGCAGCTGTCGCTCATGGCGGGTCCGGCCGAGTTCCTCAAGCTCATCGCCGGCACCGGCAACGCGGCGATGATGTTCATGATGGGCAAGATCAAGGCCCGCGGGGACCTCGGGCTGGCGAGCGCCCTGGCCAACTGGTTCGAGACCCCGAAGGCCTGACCGGCCGCTCGTGGCCCCGGCTTCCCCCGAGAAACCCGCAGGGGTCGGGGGAGGCCGGGTGGGTCGGGGCGGGCTTGACCCTCACCCAGCGTGAGGCGCCACCGTGGATGACATGACCACGACGAGCCAGCAGACTGACCGGGTGGAGCTGACGGTCGGGCAGGTCGCCGAGACCTTCGGCGTCACGGTGCGCACCCTGCACCACTACGACGCCATCGGCCTCGTCGTCCCCTCCGCCCGCACCCCCGCCGGGTACCGCCTCTACACGGATGCGGACCTGGCGCGGCTCTCCACGGTCGTCACGTACCGCCGGCTCGACCTGCCCCTCGACGAGGTGCGGGCCCTGCTCGACGGGGACGGGAGCGCCGAGGAGCACCTGCGTCGGCAGCGCGCCGTGGTCGTGTCCCGGCTGGGCGAGCTCGAGGAGCTCGTCACGGCCATCGACCGAGCACTGGAGCGAGAGATGACGGAGCAGCCAGCCACGACCGAGGACCTCAAGGAGCTCTTCGGCGACGGGTTCAGCGAGGAGTACCAGCAGGAGGCGCAGGAGCGCTGGGGCGAGAGCGAGGCCTGGAAGCAGTCCACCCGGCGCACGAAGAGCTACACGAAGGCCGACTGGGAGGAGATCAAGGCCGAGCAGGACCGTGTCAACGCGGAGCTCGTCGCCGCGCTCCGGGCCGGCGAGCCCCCGACCTCCGAGCGGGCGATGGACGCCGCCGAGGCCCACCGGGTGCAGATCGAGCGGTGGTTCTACGACCTCGACCACGCCTTCCACCGCGGCCTGGCCGACATGTACGTCGCCGACCCACGGTTCACGAAGACCTACGAGGACCAGGCGCCGGGCCTCGCGCAGTACGTGCACGACGCCATCCACGCCAACGCCGACCGTCACGAGACGGTCTGAACGGGCGAGCAGCCCGTCGAGAGAACAGGACACGCCGTCATCCGCTGAGGTGGGCGCGGCGTGTCCTGTTCACTCGACGGGGTGGTGCGGGGGCGGGTGGCACCCCGGCTCACGGGGGTCGAAGGGGGCGAGGGGACGGCGGAGGTACTAGGACCATCGCCCGATGGTGGGTGTCCACCGGTCCACGGCACCTTTCTCCATGTCGGGCCGATCCGCGGCCCCCGTCCCGAGGAGGACACCGTGGGCACTTCCCTCTCCCTCCGCCGGGTGGCCGCGGTCGGCATCATGACCACCGCGCTCGCCGCCGGCACCGTCCCGGCCGCGATGGCCAGGGGCGCGGACCACCGCGCCTCGGGCAGCTGCAGCCAGGGCGCCGCCTGGAAGATCAAGGCCAAGGCCGACACCGGCCGCGTCGAGGTCGAGCTCGAGGTCGACGCGAACCGCAACGGCCAGGTGTGGACCTGGGCGCTCCAGGACAACGGCGTCGCCGTCGGGTCCGGCTCCGCCACCACCGTCGCCCCGAGCGGCTCGTTCGGCGTCGGCCGCCGGATCGCGAACCGGGCCGGCAAGGACACCATCACCGCGACGGCTCGCCACGCGGCCACCGGACAGACGTGCACCCTGCGCGTCGTCTACCCCGGCTGACCCCCCTCCCTGACACACTGCACGAAAGGAACCAGATCATGAAGCGCATCGCCCTGATCACCGTCGGAGCCGCCGTGGCCGTCACCCCCGCCCTCGTGGGCGTGCTCGGCAACGCCTCCTTCGCCGAGCGGCTGCCCGTCCGGGCCCCCTCGAGCGCCACCTCCAGCGCCTCACCGTCGGCGACGCCCAGCTCCTCGGCCACCTCCGACGACCCCGCGAGCCACGACGCGAACGACGACCACGGCGGCGACCGCCCGCGCGGTGGCTCGGACGACCCGGCCTCGCACGACGCGAACGACGACCACGGCGGCGACCGTGACCGCTCCGGCGGCGACTCGGACCACTCGGGCCGCGGCTCGTCGAGCTCGGGCCACGGCTCGGGCGGCGACGACTCGTCCGACGACTCCTCGCGTCACGGCGGCAGCGACGACGGCGCCGGGCACGACGCCGGCGACGACCATGGTGGGGACTCGGGTGGGCACGGATCCGACGACTGAGCCGCACCCCGCGACGTCCCCGACCGGCTCTGCACCGGTCGGGGACCCCGCGCGTCCGGACCCGCCGTGGGTGCTCGTCTCCGACCCCACGGCCCAGGAGGACCTCCCGGAGCCGGTCCACCCGCGCCGGGTGCTCATCCAGATGCTGCTCGGCATCGTCGCGGCGATGGTCCTCGTCGGTGTCCTCGGCGCGCTCGCGGCGAGCAAGCTCGCC
Source organism: uncultured Actinomycetota bacterium (assembly GCA_963709785.1). Classification (GTDB taxonomy): domain Bacteria; phylum Actinomycetota; class Actinomycetes; order Actinomycetales; family Dermatophilaceae; genus Phycicoccus. Next base: position 72,621 of record CAVPXT010000013.1, read on the forward strand.
GAGCGCGAGGCGGTCAACGACGCCGCCTCGATGGCCGGTGTGCTCGCAGAGGCGGTCGTCCAGCCCGCGATGACCGACGCGCTGATGGCCGGTGACCCGGAGGCGGTCGCCACCTTCGGCGCGACCATCGGCCGCAGCCTCGACCCCGAGACCGTCGTGCGGGTCAAGCTGTGGCGGCCCGACGGCTACGTCCTCTACGCGGACGAGCCGCAGCTGATCGGCCGCACCTTCACCCTCGACGACGACCAGCGCGAGGCGCTCGACGGGCCGCGCACCGTCGCCGAGATCTCGACGCTCGAGTCCTCCGAGAACCAGTTCGAGGTGGGGGACCGGCTCGTCGAGGTCTACCGCCCGGTGTGGATGCCCGACGGTCGCACCGCCCTCTTCGAGATCTACGTCTCCTACGCGCCGGTGGCCGAGCGCACCGGCCAGCTGTGGCGCGGGTTCGCCGGGGTCACCGCGAGCAGCCTTCTCCTCTTCGTCCTCATCGTCACGCCGCTCGTGCTGGCCCTGACCCGCCGGCTGCGCGGAGCGGAGGCCCAGCGGGTGGCGCTCCTGCAGCGCGCGGTCGACGCCTCCTCGGACGAGCGACGCCGCATCGCCGCCTCCCTCCACGACGGCCCCGTGCAGGAGCTCGCCGCGACCTCGTTCACGGTCGCCGGGGCGTCGGCCAGCGCGACCCGCAACGGGGACGCCGCCCTCGCGCGCGACCTCGACGCCGCGGCCAGCGCCGTGCGCGCGAGCATCCGATCACTCCGGACCCTCCTCGTCGACCTGCACCCGCCGGCCCTGTCCCGCTCCGGTGTCGTCGCCGCCCTGGCCGACCTCGCGCAGTCGGTGCGGGCCGAGGACGTCGTGGTCCGGCTCGAGACCGACACCGACGACGAGCTGGCCCTCACCGAGGACGCCCAGCGGCTGGTCCACCGGGTGGCCCAGGAGTGCGTCCGCAACGCCGCCACGCACGCCGGCCCGGCCGAGGTCGTCGTCGCGCTGCACCGCACCGGCCCCGGAACCGTGACCCTCGACGTCGTCGACGACGGCCGGGGCTTCGACGTGGAGGACACGATGAGCGACCCCGAACCCGGCCACCTCGGCACCCAGCTGCTCGCCGGGGCCGCCTCCGTGCCCGGTGCGCAGCTCCGGGTCGCGACCGCCCCCGGTGCCGGGACGCACTGGCGCCTCGACCTCGACGGCCCGATGGGGGTGCGTGCATGATCCGGGTGCTCGTCGCCGACGACCACCAGCTCGTCAGGGCGGGGGTGCGCACGCTGCTCGACGCCGAGGCCGACATCACCGTCGTCGCCGAGGCGCGCGACGGCGCCGAGGCCATCGAGTCGGCGGTGGGCACCGAGCCCGACGTCGTCCTCATGGACCTGTCGATGCCGGGGGTCGACGGCGTGGAGGGCACCCGCGGGGTGCTCGCCCGCTGCCCGGGCACCCGCGTGCTGGTCCTCACGAGCTTCTCCGACCGCGAGCGGGTCCGCGAGGTGCTCGCCGCGGGCGCCATCGGCTACGTGCTCAAGGACTCCGAGCCCGCCGAGCTCCTCGCCGCCGTGCGCGCGGCCGCCGCCGGCCACGTCCCCATCGACCCGCGCGTCGCCGTCGCGCTCCTGCCCTCCTCCGGCGACCCGGTCCGGGACGGTGCCGTCTCGGGTCTCTCGCCGCGCGAGACCGAGGTGCTGCGGCTCGTCGCGCAGGGCCTGGCCAACAAGCAGATCGCCCGTGCGCTGGGCATCACCGAGCGCACCGTCAAGGCGCACCTCGGTCGGGTGTTCCGCGAGATCGGGGTCCTCGACCGCACGAGTGCGGCGCTCTGGGCCCGCGACAACCTGCCGAGCGCCTGAGCCCGCGACCCCGCGCCGGGACGCCCGTCACCGGGCTGGCCTAGGCTCGCTGGCGTGAGCGGACGGGACGGGGTCTTCATCGCCTTCGAGGGCGGCGACGGCGCGGGCAAGTCGACGCAGGTGCGCCTGCTCGCCGAGGTCCTGCGCGCCCGCGGCCGCGAGGTGCTGCTCACCCGCCAGCCCGGCGGCACCGAGCTCGGTGCCGCCATCCGCGACCTCGTCCTCCACGGCGACCACGTCTCGCCGCGGGCCGAGGCGCTGCTCTTCGCCGCCGACAAGGCCCACCACGTCGACGTCGTCGTCCGGCCCGCCCTCGCAGCCGGCCAGGTCGTCCTCACCGACCGTTACACCGACTCCTCGGTGGCCTACCAGGGCGCCGGGCGCGACCTCGGTGCCGACGAGGTCCACGACCTCCAGATGTGGGCGGTGGGCGGCCTCGTCCCCGACCTCACCGTCGTCGTCGACGTGCCCCCCGAGGAGGGCCGTCGCCGACGCGGTGAGGTCCACGACCGGCTCGAGGCCGAGGCCGACGCCTTCCACGCCTCGATCCGCGAGCACTTCCTCGCGATGGCGCGCGGCAACCCCGAGCGGTACGTCGTCGTCGACGGCACCCGTCCGGCCGAGGAGCTGCACGCCGCGGTCCTCGACCGGGTCGAGGCGATGGGGCTCGCCGGCCCGGGAGGTGCCCCGTGACCGTCTGGCGCGACGTCATCGGCCAGGAGCGAGCCGTCGCCACCCTCGAGCAGGCCGTCCGCGACCCCGCGGCGATGACCCACGCCTGGCTGTTCACCGGCCCGCCCGGCTCGGGGCGCTCGGTCGCGGCCCGCGCCTTCGCCGCCGCGCTGCTCTGCCCGCAGGGTGGGTGCGGCCAGTGCCGTGAGTGCCGCACCGCGCTCGACGCCACCCACGCCGACGTCGACGTCATCGCCACCGAGGGCCTCTCGATCAAGGTCGAGCAGGCCCGCGACCTCGTCGGCCTCGCCGCGCACCGGCCGAGCGTGGGGCGCTACCGCGTCATCATCGTCGAGGACGCCGACCGCCTCACCGAGCGTGCCGCCGACGCCCTCCTCAAGGCCCTCGAGGAGCCCACCCCGCGCACCGTGTGGATGCTCTGCGCGCCGTCGGTCGAGGACGTCATCATCACGATCCGCTCGCGGTCCCGGCACGTTCGGCTCCGCACGCCCTCGGTCGAGGCGGTCGCCGACCTCCTCGTCCGGCGCGACGGCGTCGACCACGCGATGGCGCTCTACGCGGCCCGCGCGGCGCAGTCCCACGTCGGCCTCGCGCGCCGCCTCGCCCGCGACGAGCACGCCCGCATCCGCCGCCACGACGTCGTCTCGATGGCGACCAAGATCGTCTCGGTCGGCGAGGCCGTCGGCGCCGCACAGGACATCATGACCATCGCCCAGGAGGAGTCGGCCGCCGCCTCCGGTGAGCGTGACGCGGCCGAGAAGGCGCGCCTCCTCGAGATCCTCGGGGCCGACACGACGGCCCGCACCCAGCCGCCGCACGTGCGCTCCCAGGTCACCGCGCTGGAACGGGAGCAGAAGGCCCGCGCCACCCGCTTCACCCGCGACGTCGTCGACCGTGCGCTCATCGACCTGCTGTCGGTCTACCGCGACGCGCTCGTCCTGCGCACCGCCGCCGGCAGCTCCCTCGTCAACGAGGACGCCCGCCAGGTCGTGACCCGGGTCGCGGAGGTGCTCACCGCCGAGCAGGTCCTCGGGGCGATGGACGCCATCGGCACGGCGCGCGAACGGATCGACGCCAATGTCGCCCCGCTGCTCGCCCTCGAGGCGATGGCCCTGGACCTCCGGCTGCCCCGCTAGGCGCTCACCAGGTCCCGGGGTCGGGCGGGCGGGGCGTCGGCCCGGGCTCGTGGGACGCCGGGGGCTCGCCGCGGCCGAGGGCTCGCGCCCCCTCCTCGGCCGCCGCCCGCTCCTCGGGTGACATCTCGTCGATCCGCTGCAGGCCGCGCCGGACCAACGGCTCCATGAAGGCGCCGAACCCTCCGTCCCGCGCCAGCTCCCGCAGCGAGCCACGGCCGGCGAGGACGTCGTCGATGCGGCGTCGGACGACCGGGTCCTGCGCCTCGTCGCGCAGCACCTCGAGGGACCTGCGCAGGTGGGCCTGGGCCGCCGGCGGGATCGTGGAGCCCGGCAGCAGGGGAGACCCGGGCTCGGGTGGGGCGGGCTGGTCCTCGGACATCGGTGCTCCTCAGGCGACGTGGTTGTCGAAGGCGTCGGGGATGTCGACCAGGTGCCAGTCGCCGGCGGCCCCCAGCGTGCCGGAGACGAGGTCGACGAAGGTGTCGACGAGCGTCATGACCAGCTCGAGCTTCGAGAGGATGGCGCTGATCGTGTCGACGATCCGGGTGATCCCGTAGAGGGTGGCGGCGGCCCCGATGGCCCCACCGACCAGCGTCCACGAGAGCGAGGCGGTGGCCGCGGCCTCGATCCCGGCGGCGATGAGCAGGTCGATGAGGGTCGTCACGAGGTTGCCGACGTCCTGGGCGCACCCGTAGATGCCGTTGGCCACGTCGTCGAGCCCCGTGGCCGCGATCTCGAGCATGCCGACCGCCTTCTCGAGGGCCGCGACGTGGCCGACGAAGGTGACCTGGGCGACCTGGGAGGCGGTGCCGTCCCACACCTCGTCGAGGAGCCCGCCGTAGGCGTCGATCCCGAAGGCCATGTCCTGGCAGAACTTCTGGAGGTTGCGGAGCGCCGCCGCCGAGACGGCGACGTGCTCCCAGTCGCCGGCGAGGTAGGTCTGCACCCGCTCCTGGAGGTCGAAGCCGCCGTCGGCCTTGTCGAGCACCACGAGGGCCCAGTGCCCGAGCGAGAGCCAGTCCGCCATGTTGAGCACCCCGTCGAAGGTGCTCGGGATGGGCTGCGTGGGGATCGGTGTCATGAGCCAGCCGGCGGGGTCGACGGCCCCTCCGCCGTCGGTGGCCTTGGTCACCATGTCGTCGGCCTCAGTGCTGCCAGTAGGCGCGGTCGAGGGCGGCCGCCGCGCGGTCGTCCAGGGCCTCGTAGCGGTCGGCGGAGCGGCTGATCTCGACACCGGACCCGTGGACGGCCGCGTAGACGTCCCGGAGCAGGTCCTGGATGCCGGAGTCGACGCCCGTCATCAGCTGGGCGACCCGTTCGATCGCGGCACACCCGCTCGGGTCGAAGTCGACGTAGGTGGCGGCGTACGCCATCGCCTCCTTCGCCCCGTCGCCGAGGTCCTGGAACCTCTGGCCGTACTCGCGCATCGGGCCGGGCTCGGCGCGGAAGTGCTCCTCCCGCCACCCCCCGGTCGGCGGCCTGACGTGCGTTCCCATGGTGCTCCCTCCCTCGGTGGTCCTTCCTACCCTGTGGGGTGGGGCGCCGGGTCGCAATGGGGACAAGTCCCCGGTCGGGCCGCCCCTGTCCTCGATGCGATCTCTGCCGGATCGTGACCTCCCCGGCAGGAGGGGTCACATCCTGCTCGCCTATCGTGCGGCCCATGACCCAGCGCCCCCTCCGCCTCGCCGCGGGTGCCGTCGCCGTCGTGACCGTCCTGTCGGGATGCTCGGTCCTCAGCGGGATCGGCGGCGACGAAGCGTCCCGGCCGTCGGTCTCGGTCTCCCCCCAGACCCCGCCTGCCGGGTCCACGGGCCTGGACCGCTTCTACGCCCAGCAGCTCTCCTGGACCGACTGCTCCGGGGCGGAGTGCGCCGACCTCACCGTCCCTGTCGACTACGCCGACCCGGGGGGTCGCACCATCCAGATCTCGGTGCTCAAGGTGCCGGCGAAGAAGTCCTCCCGGCGCATCGGCTCGCTCGTGGTCAACCCGGGCGGTCCCGGCGGCTCGGGGGTCGACTACGCCCGCGCCGCGGACTTCATCGTCGGCCCGGGCGTCCGCGACCGCTACGACGTCGTCGGCTTCGACCCGCGCGGGGTCGGGCGCTCGGCGCCGATCGACTGCCTCACCGACACCCAGCTCGACGGCTTCCTCGGCTCCGACCCCACCCCGGACGACGCGGCCGAGGAGCGGACCTTCGCGCAGGGCTCGGCGGACTTCGCCCGGGCCTGCGCGACGAACGCCGGGGCCCTCCTGCCGCACGTCTCCACCGAGGACGCCGCCCGCGACATGGACGTCCTGCGCGCGGCGCTCGGGGAGGAGAAGCTCACCTACCTCGGCAAGTCCTACGGCACCTACCTCGGGTCGACGTACGCGGACCTGTTCCCGCAGCAGGTCGGCCGGTTCGTGCTCGACGGCGTGGTGGCACCCGACCTGACGTCCGAGGAGATCAACCTCGGTCAGGCCAAGGGTTTCGAGCTCGCGACGAGGGCGTGGGCGAAGTACTGCGTCGAGGAGAAGAGCTGCCCCCTGGGCGACTCGGTCGACGTCGTGATGGAGAACCTGCGGGGCTTCCTCGCGGACGTCGACGCGAACCCCTTGCCGCGCACCGGGGACGGCTCCGTGCCCCAGCTGACGGAGGGGTGGGCCTCGCTCGGCATCGCCGCCGCGATGTACGACCAGGGCGCCTGGCGCACCCTCGTGGACGCGATGACGGAGGCCCTGGCCGGCGACGGCACCGCCCTGATGCAGCTCGCCGACCAGTACGCCGACCGCAACCCGGGGGGCGGGTACGCCGGCAACATCATGGAGGTCATCTACGCCGTCAACTGCCTCGACAAGCCGGAGTCCGACTCGGTGCCGGAGCACGAGGCGCTGGCCGACGCCGCCGCGAAGCAGGCGCCGACCTGGGGCCGCTACCTCGTGTGGAGCTCGCTCGTCTGCGGGTACTGGCCGGTGCCTGCGACCGGGGTCCCGCACACCGTGAGCGCCGAGGGGGCGGAGCCGATCGTCGTCATCGGCACGACGCGCGACCCGGCGACCCCGTACGAGTGGTCGGTGCGGCTGCGCGACCAGCTCGCGAAGGCCTCGCTCATCACGTTCGACGGCGACGGCCACACCGCCTACACCCGCTCCAACGCCTGCGTCGACGACGCCGTCGACGCCTGGTACATCGACGGCAAGCTCCCGAAGGACGGCCTGCGCTGCTGACCGGGGACCGGATTCGCGAACGCGGCAGGTCGCTCCCTATACTCGTGCGACGTGTTCGGCCCACGGGCCGGCCGTACGCCGCCTTAGCTCAGTCGGCCAGAGCGATTCACTCGTAATGAATAGGTCATCGGTTCGATTCCGATAGGCGGCTCCACGCAGTACCGCTGGTCAGGCCCTCTCGACGCGCGTCGAGGGGGCCTTTCCGCTGTCCGCGGCCGGGCCGCGTGCCCCCGTGGCGCCCCCGACCCGGTCGGCGGCCTCCCAGAGGTTCCTGTCGATGAGGTGGCCGTAGAGGTCCATGGTCATCGCGGCCGAGGCGTGCCCCAGGACGCGCTGGACGACCTTGGGGTCGGCGCCGGCCCCGAGCCAGATCGAGGCGGCCGTGTGCCGCAGGTCGTGATGGCGCAGGGTCGGACGTCCGATCGCGCTCGTCGCCCGGGCCCAGCCGATCGAGCGCTTCCAGTTCGACTCGCTCAGCGGACCTCCTTCCGGCGCCGCGAACAGCCAGTCGTCGGCCGCCCTCCCGTCGGCCCACCGGGCGACGACCTCCTGTGCCTCCGAGGTAAGTGGGACGGTGCGGGCCCGGCGGCCCTTGAGCGAGTCGACGTAGAGGCTCCCGTCGTGGCTGCTCGCCAGCACCGCCCGCTGCAGCAAGCGAGACGTCCCATGACGTCCCAATGCCCTGACGTAGGCATTTGTGGCTACACTTGTGGCCATGACGAACGGCCAGATGGCGCTCAAGGACGTGAAGAACCGGCTGTCCGAGGTGGTCGATCAGGTCGAGCGTGAGCACGGCCGGGTCGTCATCACCAAGCACGGCCGGCCGGCTGCTGTCGTCGTGTCCGTCGACGACCTCGAGTCCCTCGAGGAGACGCTCGACGTCATGGGCAAGCCGCGTCTTCTGGAGCAGATCCGCGACAGCCTCGCCGAGGCGGCCGCCGGCCAGGTGGAGACACTGAGCAAGGACGAGGCCCTCGCACTGCTGCGCGACTGAGGCGCTGCGTGGACATCGCGTGGACGCCCACCGCCAAGCGAGCGTTGGTCCGGCTTCCGGAAAAGGCCGGAGCCGCGGTCGTCGAGTTCGTCTACGGGGCGCTGGCCGAGAACCCGCGCAGAGTGGGCAAGCCGCTTCGCTTCGAGCTCGAAGGTCTTCACAGCGCTCGGCGCGGAGACTTCCGGATCATCTACCGCGTCGGTGGCCCGGTGACGATCATCGCGATCGAGCACCGCGCCGATGTCTATCGCCCGCGGTAGCTCGGGCAGGGGTAGCCCTATGGCGGCGGAGAGGGGCAGGTAGCCCATCGCCGCTGTGCTCAGAGCGTGAGGCGTTCGACGGGTTGGCCGGTGATGCTGGAGATCAGGTCGAAGTCCTTGTCCAGGTGGAGCACGGTTAGGCCGGCCAACTCGGCGGCGGCCGCAATGATGAGGTCGGGGATCGACGGGGCCCGGTGCTGGCCCTGCCCCGCCAACAGCAGCTGCACGTCGACCGCGCGGTCCTCGATGGTTGGGGTCAGGTACTCCACCGGCATCGCCGACAACGGTGGCCGAGTGAACATCGAGCGGGCATCCCGGCCGCTGCGAGCGGAGTAGCCGACTTCCAAGCGGGTCACGGTCGCGATGCGCACCACGCCTCGCTCGATCCGTTCAGCCCACAAGTCCGCGTCGGGGCTGTCTCCCAGACGGACCAGCGCGGACTTGTCGACTAACCACTCGGTCACTGCCACGCTGCCCCCATCACCTGGGGGTCATCGAGGTCGCCGGCCAGGTCGGCGAGATCGCGCAGGTCGGAGGCGGACACTGCGGCATCCGTGGTCGCCGCATCCGCCGCCAAGCGCCGCCGGATGTACTCCACTCGCGACAGGCCCAGCCGCGAGGCATGCGCGTCGACCCCCGCCAGGACCGCCTCTGGAACGTCACGGATCAGGACGTCAGCCATGAGAACCACCTCCGATATCTGATGATATCAGGAGGCGGTTCTCCCCCGTCGGTCTGAGGCACAACCGCCGCGACGACACGGTCGACAGCGGCGGAGTGCAGCAGTTGGCTCTGCAGGCCGCGAGCTGTTCGTCGGTTCGGCTGCCGGTGGTGAATGAGGACCGTTGCGTTGCGTCACTGTCCGCGTCTGAACACGGCTCGCGAGCGGTCGGGCGTCCCGATCCTCTACAGCGTCGGCGGCCGCTTCCGCCTGTCGGTGGTGGACCCGCCGCGATGCGCCTTCAGAGCGCATCCAGTGGCCTGAACCGGTGAATCACCTCCGCCATCCGGTCTCGCGATATCCACTTCAGGGGGGTCTCGACGAATGGCCTCAGCACGCTGTGCTCGAGGCAGACCATGAGGTTGAAGTCCACCCAGCCCAGGTACTGCCGGAACGTCACGCCGTCGGATCGGGCCTCTAGAGCGAACAGCGGCCAGCAGACCGTCGCGAGGGGGATGACGAACCAAACAAGGAAGCCGTGGACAGTCAACGCGAACATCCCGCCGACGATGGAGTAGCGGACCTTAGTCGGCCTCTCGGTCATTCCAACTCCCCAGACGTTCTGCCCCACCGGCTTGCGCCGAGTTCCCATCATGACAGTCCTGTTGGACCCCTGCCACGAGTTCGGACCCACACGGTCACAGCCGCGATGAGGGCGGTCGACTGGCGGCGGTGTGCAGGAGGTCGCGCGCAGGAACAGGGTCCCGTATGTGCGCCGCGGTCATGGTGGATGTGGTGGGATGCCCTGGTGACGGAATGGGCGGGGCTGCGGGACTCATACGGGGATGCCGAGCCCGTTCCCGGGTTGCTGGCGGCAGCGGCGCAGGAAACCGCGTGGGAGTCCGAGGTCTGGGAGAGCCTGTGGTCCCGCCTGTACCACCAGGGGTCGATCTATCCGGCGAGCACGGCCGCGCTCCCGTTTCTCGTCGAGATCGCTATTGGTCGACCGGGGGTCCCGGTCGACCCGGCGCTCTTCCTCGCTGCATCCATCCTGTCGCGCAGCGGTGGCGCGGAAAACCAGGACTACTACACCAGCCTGCTGGACCTGGCCACGGCCAAGCTTGCCCTCGTGGCGGACCGCATCGACGTTCTGTACGCCCTCCAGTGCGTCGCCGGAGTTCAGGGGCTGACCGCCTGGTTCGGGCCTCTCGCGGGGCTGGCCGGCGAGGAGGTCGAGGTCGAGTGCAGCCATTGCGGGGACCACGTCTACATCGAGGTGCACGACGGCGGGATGCTGTCCACCGAGTTCTCCGACGACAGCCACGGCCGGCAGGTGAAGCCGGCGTCCGCGGATGACCTCGGACCCGGCGCCGCCCGACTTCTCTCTCTGGCCCGCCAGCACGGCCACGAGGCCGTCTCGGCGGAGCTGTTGACGCTCTTCGGGCAGGTCAGCTGCCCCGTCTGCGGCGCGTCCTTCCACATCGACGACTGAGGAACGGCCCCCGGTCCTGGCTCCCTAGGATGGTGGCCTCAGCCCCCGTGATAGGAGCGCTTCTTCGCGGCGATGTGGGGCACTCCCGCTGACTTGTCGGGCGCGCTTGCTAGAGACCCTATGGCAAGTTAACTTGGATACGTGTTGGGTGAGCCGATCATCGCGCCGTCAGCGTTCAAGCACGGCGTCGGAGAGGCGGACATCCTGCACGCGTACCGGAACCCGGTGCGGATCTGGGACCTGGGTGACGGGTTCACGATGATGGTTGGCCCGAGCGGGACGGCCATCTTCATAGAGGTCGGGTACGTCGAGGGCGACCAGGCCCACGTGATTGTGCACGCGATGCGGGCACGGGAGAAGTTCTTGAGGTGATGATGATGCCGCGCACAGTCGACGAGATCCTCCAGCACGCTGACGAGCTGGCTGCCCGGTTCGAGGACTACGAGCCTCGCGAGGGAGACGAACTGGACTCCGGCGCGGTCGCGTCGCTGCGGACTGCGGTGGCGGAGCGCTCCGAGGCCGAGCGCCACATGGTCGACGCGGTCCGGCGCGCCCGCGAGGCCGGCCTGTCGTGGAGTGCGATCGGCAGTTTCGTGGGTACCTCGGGCGAAGCCGCCCGGCAGCGGTACTCCTCGAAGGTCGCCTAACTCGACCCCTGACTCTCGCCCTACAGGCGGCGGATGCCGCAAGCCCGCCGGGTGGCCTGGGCATGCTGGCCCACGCCCAGACCCGCGTATCCTGACGTTCGGAGGGCTAGGAGGTGTGCGGTGATTCCCACGATGACTCTGTTCGGCCTTCTGCTCGGTCGATGGTGGAAGTCCACCCTGGTCGCCGGGGCGCTGTTATGGCCGGCCTTCCTCTGGATCGACGGCGTGATCACCACGCCCGGCCAGATCGCCGGGGCGGCCGTCCTCGCGTTGCTGAACACTGCCGTCGGCGTCGGCGTCCACCAACTTGGCCTCTGGCTCACCCGGCTTGCTCGTCACCCCCGGCCCCGCTCCGCTGCGGCGGACAACTGACTGCCGGGCCGGCCGCGCCACACGTTCGACAGGCGGCGGGAAGACGCTGACCCGTCGAGTCGAGTGAGTAGGACACGCCGTCTGCGGGGGCCCCCAGGCGGCGTGTTCTGTTCACTCGACGGGGTGCAGGCGGGGTAGCCCTCTCTGGGCGCAGTGCAGCCGGTGAACGAGCTCGCACGGGGGCAGATCGCCGGGCGGCGCAGGGGTGATCGGGAGGGCCGACCGCGGCCGTGAGAGGAACCTACGGCGCCTGTTCGCTGCCTCGGAGGTGTCGCGTGCCGTCGAGGGTCCTGCGCGAGCCGGTCGTGCGCCGCCCGGGTCGCCTACGCTCACTGGATGACACGGACCTTCGTCGAGCTGGTGGGCATCTACGACGCCGACGGCGGGGTGCGCGGCGAGCTGGGCTACCTCGTGCAGCACCTGCTCGGTCGGGCGGAGTGCGCCCTCTGCGACGTCACCCACGGCGGCATCCGTCGCAAGCCGGACTGGGACGCGATGGTGGCCGGCCTCGGGGTGCCGGTCCGGCTCGTGCACCGCAACGAGACCGATGCCGCGGAGCGGGCCGCCGCCGCGGCCACCGGGCTGCCGGTCGTCATCGGGCGCCGGGTCGACGGCGCCCACCGCACCCTGCTCACCCCCGCCGAGCTCGCCGCCGCGGGCGGGTCGGTCGAGGCGTTCGGGGTCGCGTTGCGTGCTGCGCTCGCCCACGAGGAGGTCACGCCGTGAGCCGTCCGCAGCCGCAGCGCCCCGGTCCGGGTCAGGAGTCGGTCTGGGACTACCCGCGCCCGCCGGCCGTCGACCCGAGCCGGGAGTCGGTGGAGGTGTGGCTCGGCGGCGTGCGCGTCGCGGCGAGCACCCGGACGCTGCGGGTGCTCGAGACGAGCCACCCGCCGACCTACTACCTGCCGGTCGAGGACTTCGTGCCCGGCGCGCTGCGCCCCACCGCGGGGTCCTCGTACTGCGAGTGGAAGGGGCAGGCCACCTACTTCGACGTCCTCGGCGGCGACGCCGTGGCCGAACGGGCCGCCTGGACCTACCCGACCCCCACCCCCGGCTTCGAGACCCTGCGCGACCACGTCGCGGTGATGCCCGGGATGGTCGAGCGCTGCGTCGTCGACGACGAGGTGGTCACCCCGCAGGCCGGCGGCTTCTACGGCGGCTGGGTGACGCGCCGGGTCGTCGGCCCCTTCAAGGGCGAGCCCGGTACCTGGGGCTGGTGAGCCCCGGCCGGCCGGGGACGGGCGTCCCCGCTCAGTCGTCGCTGAGCGGCTTGTCCTTGGTCGCGAGCTCCGCGCGCGCCTTCTCGGCGGCCTCGAGGAGCTCCTCCGGCGTGTGCGCCGACGTCGGGGCGTCCCCGTTGAGGTCCTCGTCGTGCGACGGGAAGCGCCAGCGTGCGGTGGTGAGGCCGGCGGCCTTCGCGCGCTCGAGGGCCTCGAGGATGCACTTCTCGGCCTCCTCGCGGCCGGCCCAGTGGGCGCCCTCGACCGACTTGCCGGGCTCGAGGTCCTTGTAGGTCTCGAAGAAGTGCTGGATCTCGAGCTGGTCGAACTCGGTGACGTCGCTCAGCTCGGCGATGTGCGCCTTGCGCGGGTCGCCGGCCGGGATGCAGAGGATCTTGTCGTCGCCGCCGGCCTCGTCGCGCATGTGGAACATGCCGATCGGGCGGGCCCGGACGAGGCAGCCGGGGAAGGTCGGCTCGTCGAGGAGGACGAGCGCGTCGAGCGGGTCGCCGTCCTCGCCGAGGGAGTCCTCGATGTACCCGTAGTCGGACGGGTAGGACATCGACGTGAACAGCATCCGGTCGAGCCGGATGCGCCCCGTCTCGTGGTCGACCTCGTACTTGTTGCGGTGCCCCTTGGGGATCTCGATGGTGACGTCGAACTCCACGGTGGACCGCTCCCTCTGGTGTGTGACCTACGCTCGGGCGACAGTCTGTCGCATCGAGGGGTCCGAGCACGAAGGGAGGCAGGGTGAGACGTGTCATGGTGGCCGGCGCCGCCGCCCTCGCCCTCCTCGCGGTGAGCGGCTACGCCACGGCCGACGTGCTCGACGTCGCGCCCGGCATCCTCACCCTGGATCGGCCGGTCCCCGTCCCGACGCCGACCGTCTCCGGCACCCCCGCGCCCGTGCTGCTGCCCACCGCGGCGCCACCGGGCGGGCTGCTCGCCCCGGACGCGGCCGACGCACCGGTCCCCACCGCCGCCGGGCTCGAGCAGGCCCTGACGGCCGCCTCCGACGACCCCGCCCTGTCGACGGGCCTCGGGGTGAGCGTGCGCGACGGCGTCACCGGCGAGGAGCTGTGGGCGCTCGCCGCGGACACCCCCCGTCCGCCGGCCTCGACCGCCAAGCTGCTCGCGGCCCTCGCGGTGTCGCAGACCCTCGACCTCGGCGCCCGCATCCCCACCACCGTCGTCGCCGAGCGCGGCACCGACGATGTCGTCCTCGTCGCGCGCGGCGACATGCTGCTCGCGCCGGGGGCCGGTGACCCCGAGGCGGTCGCCGGTCGCGCAGGCCTCGCGGACCTCGCCGACCAGGTCGCCCGCGCCGTGACGGCCTCGGGGCGGACCACCGTGACGCTGGCCCTCGACCTGTCCTTCGCGCCGGGGCCCGCGGTCCCGCCGACGTGGAACCCGAACGACGTCCGCGACGGGTTCGCCGGCCCGGTCGTCATGACGGGGCTCTCGACCCGGCGTGCGCTGCCGGGGGAGCCGGCACCGGCCAGCCCCGCCTCCGCGGTCGCGACGACCTTCGCGAAGCTCCTCGCGCAGCGCGGCGTCACCGCGACCCTGCGCCCCGCCTCGACGTGGACCACCCCCGCGCCGACCGGCGCCGAGGAGCTGGGGTCCGTCGAGTCCGCCACCTACGGCGAGCTGCTCACGCTCGCGCTCGACGAGAGCGACAACTCCCTCGCGGAGAGCCTCGTGCGCCAGGCCGCCGCCACGGCGGGCGAGCCGACGACCGGGGGCGGGGACAACGCGGCGTTCATCCGGTCCCGCCTCGAGGCCTCCGGCGTGCCGACGACCGGGATGGTCCTCGAGGACGCCAGCGGGCTGAGCCCGGGGCAGGCCGTGGCCCCCGAGACGCTCTCGGCCGTGCTGGCCCTGGCGGTCACCGGTGAGGCCGAGCAGTACCGCGACGTCGTGGCCGCGCTGCCGGTGGCCGGCCTGTCCGGCACGCTGCGCGAGCGGTTCGCCGAGAAGGCCACCCAGGACGTGCTCGGGGTCCCGCGGGCCAAGACCGGCACCCTGCGGGCCGGCTCCGCGCTCGCCGGGACGACCGTCGACGCCGACGGCCGCCCGCTCACCTTCGTCGTCCAGGTCGACCGCTTCCCGCAGACCGACGCCGGAACCCTCCGGGCGCGCGCCGCGTTGGACCTCATCGTCGCCGCGCTCACCCGGTGTGGCTGCGGGGCCACCGCCCGATGACCGTGATGAGAGGCTGACCCCGTGGGATACGTCGACTGGGAGTTCGCGAAGACGACGGGCCGCACGCTCGTCCCGGCCGGGCCGGTGGTCTCGCCGTCCGAGGCGAGGACGGAGGTCGAGGCGATCCGCGACGCCGCGCGGGCCGCCCGCGAGCCCGTCGCGCACACCGCGCGGCTGCAGACCCCGCCCGGTGCCCCGGACGCCCTCGTCGTCGACCGCGCCACGTGGATCGCCGTCAACGCCGACTCGATGTCGGCGCTCCTCGACCCCGCCGTCGAGGCCATCGTCGAGAAGCGCGGCGTCGTGCCGGGCCCCGCGGCGCAGGTCGTCGGCGGCAAGGTCACCGGCGCCGAGGCCGGGGCCCTCCTCGCGTTCATGGCGAGCAAGGTGCTCGGCCAGTACGACATCGCGCCCGGCGGCAGCCCCAACCTGCTCCTCGTGGCCCCGAACATCATGTCGACCGCCCGCGAGCTCGACGTCGACCCGGCCGACTTCCGCGCCTGGGTCTGCATGCACGAGGAGACCCACCGGGTGCAGTTCACGGCCAACCCGTGGCTGCGCGAGCACCTCATCGAGCAGGCGCGGCGGCTGGCCGTCGACCTCGCGCCCGACCAGGAGCGGCTCGCCGAGATCGCCTCCCGGGTCACCGAGCGCCTCCCGGAGCTGTTCTCCGAGGGCGGCACCGGCATCGCCGACCTGTTCGCCACCCCCGAGCAGCGCGAGCAGCTGGCCCGGCTCACTGCCGTGATGTCCCTGCTCGAGGGCCACGCCGACGTCGTCATGGACGACGTGGGGCCCGCGCACATCCCGAGCGTCGCCCACATCCGCCGGCGGTTCACCGAACGGCGCAAGGGCGGCGGCGCCCCCGACCGGCTGCTGCGCCGGCTGCTCGGCCTCGAGGCGAAGATGCGCCAGTACCGCGACGGTGCCGTGTTCGTCCGCGGGGTGCAGGACGAGGTGGGGGTCGAGGGCTTCAACGCCGTGTGGACCTCCCCGGAGACCCTGCCACTCCCGCAGGAGATCGCCGACCCGAAGGCCTGGGTCCGCCGCGTCCACGCCTGATCGGGGGCGTGGGTGTGAGCGAGGACGTGGCGGGCCGGCCCTGGGGGCGGCCGCACCCGGCCGTCGCCGCCGTGCGCTCCGCGGTCCGCGGCGCGCTCGCGGAGTGCGACGCCGGCGACCTCGTCCTCGTCGCGTGCAGCGGCGGAGCGGACTCCCTCGCGCTGGCCGACGCCGCGCGGTTCGAGGGGGCCAAGCGGGGGCTGCGGGTCGGTGCGGTCGTCGTCGACCACGGGCTCCAGGAGGGGTCCGACGAGGTCGCCGCGACGGTCGGCGCCCGGCTGCGTGCCCTGGGGCTCGACCCGGTGCTCGTCGTCGCGACGTGGTCGATGGTGTTCGGCGGCGGCAGCGTCGAGGCCGTCGCACGCGAGGCGCGCTACCGCGAGCTCGACACCGCCGCCGGGCGCCTCGGCGCCCGCCTCGTCCTCCTCGGGCACACCCTCGACGACCAGGCCGAGCAGGTGCTGCTCGGCCTGGCCCGAGGCTCCGGGGCCCGCAGCCTCGCCGGGATGCCGCCCACCCGCGGCCGCCACCGCCGCCCGCTCCTGGGGGTCACCCGCGATCAGACGCGCGCCGCGTGCACGGCCGAGGGCCTCGTCCCGTGGGACGACCCGATGAACGAGGACCTCGCGTTCGCCCGGGTCCGGGCCCGCCGGTCGCTCGCCGACCTCGAGCGCGACCTCGGCCCCGGCCTGGCCGCAGCCCTCGCCCGCAGCGCCGGCCAGCTCCGTGAGGACGCCGACCACCTCGACGCCCTCGCCGACGCCGCGACCGCCGACCTGGGCGCCGGCCCGTGGAAGGCCGCGGCGCTGGCCGCACTCCCGCGCCCGGTCCGCACCCGGGTCTGGCGCCGCCTGCTGACCTCCGCCGGCGCTCCCGCCTCCCAGGTCTCCAGCCGCCACACGGACGCCTGCGACCGCCTCCTCACCCACTGGCACGGCCAGGGCGCCGTGCACGCCCCCGGGGACCTGCGCGTCACCCGATCCGACGGCCGGCTGTCCATCGGGCCGCTCCCTCGGGTTGAATAGCCCCGACCACCCGCCCGCCCCACCCAGGAGCCGCAGTGGACGCCGCCCACATGGGAGCCGACCTCGAACGAGTCCTCGTCACCGAGGAGGAGATCCTCGCCAAGCTCGACGAGCTGGCGCAGTTCATCGCCACCGAGTACGAGGGGAAGGACCTCCTGCTCGTGGGGGTGCTCAAGGGCGCCGTCATGGTGATGGCCGACCTGATGCGGGCCATGCCCTACAGCGTCCCCGTCGAGTGGATGGCCGTCTCCTCGTACGGCTCGGGGACCAAGAGCAGCGGCGTGGTCCGCATCCTCAAGGACCTCGACACCGACATCACCGACCGGCACGTGCTCATCGTCGAGGACATCATCGACTCCGGGCTGACCCTGTCCTGGATCCGGTCCAACCTCGAGTCGCGCAGCCCGGCGTCGGTCGAGATCTGCACCCTGCTGCGCAAGCCGGACGCCGCCAAGGTCGAGGTCGACGTGCAGTGGGTCGGGTTCGACATCCCCAACGAGTTCGTCGTCGGGTACGGCCTGGACTACGCGGAGGCCTACCGCGGGCTCCGGGTCGTCGGCACCCTGGCGCCGCACGTGTACAGCTGACGGAACGGACGATCCGGCCCTCGGGTCGAAGGTCGGATGTCCCCGCGGAACACGAGCCCCACCGGGCTCGTTGCTAGCGTGTAGTCCCGGGCCGGAGGTCTCCGGCCGGGCGAGCGACGACGAGCAGGAGGGTGGGGCCGCGGCCCCGCAGCCAGATGGACTTCAAACGCATTCTCCGAGCCCCCGTCTTCTGGGTGCTCGCTGCCCTCGTGCTCCTGCTGCTCGTGTTCACGGTCGGGGGCGACGGCGGCTACACGACGGTCACCACCTCCCAGGCCGAGAAGCTCATCACCGAGAAGAAGGTCGAGAGCGCGGTGATGGGGACGGACAACGTCCTCACGCTCGACCTCAAGAAGGGCCAGACCTTCTCCGACCCCGCCGCGAAGATCTCCGACGCCACCAAGGTGCGCGCCGAGTACGTCGACGCGCGGGCCGAGCAGCTGGTCAACGAGCTGCGGACCAACCTGCCCGACGGGTACAACGACAAGGTCCAGGGGGACAGCACGTTCTGGACCCTGTTCATCAGCTTCTTCCCCGTGCTCCTGCTCGTCGGGCTCTTCTGGTTCCTCATGACCCAGGCCCAGGGCGGCGGCTCCCGCGTCATGCAGTTCGGCAAGTCCAAGGCCAAGCTGATGACCAAGGACACGCCGAAGGTCACCTTCGACGACGTCGCGGGCGCCGACGAGGCCGTCGAGGAGCTCCACGAGATCGTCGAGTTCCTCCGCGAGCCGGCCAAGTTCCTCGCGGTCGGGGCGAAGATCCCCAAGGGCGTGCTGCTCTACGGCCAGCCGGGTACCGGCAAGACGCTGCTCGCCCGGGCCGTGGCCGGCGAGGCAGGGGTGCCGTTCTACTCGATCTCCGGCTCGGACTTCGTCGAGATGTTCGTCGGCGTCGGCGCCTCGCGCGTCCGTGACCTCTTCGAGCAGGCCAAGTCCAACGCGCCGGCCATCGTGTTCGTCGACGAGATCGACGCCGTCGGCCGCCACCGTGGCGCCGGCATGGGCGGCGGTCACGACGAGCGCGAGCAGACGCTCAACCAGCTGCTCGTCGAGATGGACGGCTTCGACGTCAAGACCAACGTCATCCTCATCGCGGCCACGAACCGGCCCGACATCCTCGACCCGGCGCTGCTGCGCCCGGGCCGCTTCGACCGCCAGATCTCCGTCGAGAACCCCGACATGATCGGCCGGCACAAGATCCTCCAGGTCCACGCGCAGGGCAAGCCGATGGCGGCCGGCGTCGACCTGCTGGCCGTGGCGCGGCGTACCCCCGGCTTCACCGGCGCCGACCTCGCGAACGTGCTCAACGAGGCCGCCCTGCTCACCGCGCGCACGAGCAAGAAGCTCATCGACGACGACGTCCTCGACGAGGCGATCGACCGCGTCATCGCCGGCCCGCAGAAGCGCACGCGCATCATGTCGGCCAAGGAGCGCAAGATCACGGCCTACCACGAGGGCGGCCACGCCCTCGTCGCCACCGGGATGAACCACCTCGACCCGGTCACGAAGGTGACGATCCTGCCGCGCGGGCGGGCCCTCGGCTACACGATGGTCATGCCGCTCGACGACAAGTACTCGACGACCCGCAACGAGATCCTCGACCAGCTCGCCTACGCCCTCGGCGGCCGCGTCGCGGAGGAGATCATCTTCCACGACCCGACCACCGGGGCCGCGAACGACATCGAGAAGGCCAGCGCGATGGCCCGCAAGATGGTCACCGAGTACGGGATGAGTGAGCGGGTCGGGGCGATCAAGCTCGGGCAGTCCCAGGGCGAGCCGTTCATGGGCCGCGACATGGGCCACGCCCGCGACTACTCCGAACAGGTCGCCGCGGTCGTCGACGAGGAGGTCCGCAAGCTCATCGACGCCGCGCACGACGAGGCCTGGCACGTCGTCAACGACAACCGGAAGATCCTCGACCGCCTCGTCCTGGAGCTCCTCGAGCGGGAGACGCTCAACGCGGCCGACCTCGCGGAGATCTTCAAGGACGTCGTCAAGCGCCCGGTCCGCCCGACCTGGCTCTCCAGCGAGCACCGGACCCTCTCGGACATCCCGCCGGTCCTCACCCCGGCCGAGGAGGCCGCGATGTCGCACCGCAACGGCTCGGGCGCGCCCGAGGGCGCCTCCGTGACCCCGGGCGACCCGGACACCCAGGCGCAGATCGACGCCCGTGCCTCCGACGGTGCCCGGCCGGAGGAGCACCCGCCGACCGAGGTCGTCGAGGTGCCGGACGGTGGTCGTGTCGAGCCCTGAGCCCGACGCCGCCGGGCCCACGGTGGCGCCGAGGCCGCCCGTCGACGTCCCGCGGGCCGAGGCCGCGGTACGCGAGTTCCTGCTCGCGATCGGGGAGGACCCCGACCGCGACGGGCTCGCCGAGACCCCGGCCCGGGTGGCCAAGGCGGCCCACGAGCTCTACGCCGGGCTCTGGCAGGACCCCGCGGCGGTCCTGTCCACGACGTTCCCGATCGAGCACGAGGAGCTCGTGATCGTCCGGGACATCCCGATGTACTCGACGTGCGAGCACCACCTGCTGCCCTTCCACGGCGTCGCGCACATCGGGTACATCCCCGGTGAGGACGGCCGGGTCACCGGGCTGTCCAAGCTCGGGCGGCTCGTGGAGGTGTTCGCCCGCCGCCCCCAGGTGCAGGAGCAGATCACGACGCAGGTCGCCGACGCGCTCGTGACGCACCTCGGCGTGCAGGGCGTCATCGTCGTCATCGAGGCCGAGCACCTCTGCATGTCGATGCGCGGGGTGCAGAAGCCCGGCTCGCGGACCATCACGTCCGCCGTGCGCGGCCAGCTCCGCGACCCGGCCACCCGGGCGGAGGCGATGGCGCTCCTGCTGGGCGGGAAGCGGTGAGCACGGCCGGGGTGCTGCCCTCCGGGCGACCGGGTCGCCCGGTCGTCATGGGCGTCGTCAACGTCACGCCCGACTCCTTCAGCGACGGCGGCGAGTGGTTCCAGCCGGAGGACGCGGTGGCCCACGGCCGTGCACTGCGGGCCCAGGGGGCCGACGTCCTCGACGTGGGCGGCGAGTCGACCCGGCCCGGCGCCGAGCGCCCGTCGGAGGCCGAGGAGCTGCGCCGGGTGCTGCCCGTCGTCCGGGCCCTCGCCGCGGACGGCCCGGTCTCGATCGACACGATGCGCGCCGCGGTCGCCACCGCCGCCCTCGACGCCGGTGCCGACCTCGTCAACGACGTCTCCGGCGGTCTCGCGGACCCGCTGATGGTGCCGCTCGTCGCCGAGCTCGGGGTCCCGTTCGTCGCGATGCACTGGCGCGGGCACAGCGTCGGGATGCAGGCGCGGGCCGTGTACGACGACGTCGTCACCGATGTGTGCCGCGAGCTGAGCGGGCGCGCCGAGGCGATCCTCGCCGCGGGGGTGGCCCCCGAGCGGCTGGTCCTCGACCCGGGGTTCGGCTTCGCCAAGACCGCCGAGCACAACTGGGAGCTGCTCCGGCGGCTGGGCGAGGTGCTCGGGCTCGGGCACCCCGTGCTCGTCGGCACCTCGCGCAAGACCTTCCTCGGCGCGGTGGGGCGCGCTCCGGGCGACGAGCGCCCCCCGCTGGAGCGTGACGTCGCGACGGCGGTCACGACCGTCCACGCCGCCCGCGCCGGCGCCTGGTGCGTCCGGGTCCACGACGTCGTCGCCGCCGTCGACGCCCTCGACGTCGCGCAGGCCCTCGCGCCGCCGGCCGGCGAGGGACGCCGATGAGCGCGGCAGGCACGGCGCGCGACCGCATCACCCTCGCCGGGGTGCGCGGCCGCGGGTTCCACGGCGTCTTCGAGCACGAGAGGCGTGAGGGCCAGGACTTCGTCGTCGACGTCGAGCTGGCGGTCGACCTCGGCCCGGCCGGACGCAGCGACGACCTCGCGGACACCGTCAACTACGGCGAGATCGGCGCCGCGGTCCTCGCGCGGATCGAGGGCGAGCCGTTCGACCTCGTCGAGCGCCTCGCCGAGGTCGTCGCCGACGACGCGCTGGCCCACGGCGCGGTCGACGAGGTGGTCGTCACGGTGCACAAGCCGCAGGCGCCGGTCGGGGTGCCGTTCGAGGACGTCACCGTCCGCGTCGTCCGGCAGCGCCCGCCCGTGCCGGTCGTCGTGGCGGTCGGGGCGAACCTGCCGCGGGGTGAGAGCGCCCCGGCCGAGACGGTGCGCGGCGCCCTGGAGGCCCTCGCCCACCATCCCGCGGTCCACCGGGCCCGGGCCTCGGCGCTCTTCGGGACCGACCCGGTGGGCGGCCCCGAGCAGCCGCGCTACGTCAACGCCGTCGTCCTGGCAGAGACCGCCCTCTCGCCGACGTCGCTGCTGCGTGAGCTGCACGCCCTCGAGGCCGCCTTCGACCGTACCCGTGAGGTCCGGTGGGGGGCCCGGACCCTCGACCTCGACCTCGTCCAGTACGGCGACGCCGCGGCCGGGTCGGACGTCGTCTCGGACCGCGAGCGCCTCACCCTGCCGCACCCGCGCGCCCACGAGCGCGGGTTCGTCCTCGTCCCCTGGCTCGATGCGGACCCGGGAGCGACCCTGCGGCACGCGGGCGAGCCGGTCCGCGTGGCCGACCTCGTCGCCGGTCTCGACACGGACGACATCCGCCCCCTGCCATCGAGTGACAAGGAACAGTCTTGAGCCGCAACGGTGTCCGTGTGCAGGCCCTGCTGCTCGTCGCGGCGGCCACGACCGTGCTCGGCTTCGGCGTCGCGGTGCTCATCACCCGGGACGGGACGCTGCTCCAGCGCCCGCCGTGGGTGGCCGGCATCCTGCTCGTGGTCATGGCCGGCCTCGTCGTGTGGCTGGCACGCCCGGTGCGTGCGCACCTCCGCTCCGGGCTGCGGACCTCGGTCGACGCGCTCCGGGCGGCCCGCACCGTCGTCCTGGCCCAGGCGGCCGCGCTCACCGGTGCGGCGGCCGCCGGGTGGTACCTCGGGCAGGTGGTCCACCTCCTGACCGACCTGTCGCTCGTCGCGAACCAGCAGCGCCTCGTGCCGTTCGGGCTGGTGTTCCTGGCGTCCCTGGTGCTCGTCGTGGCGGGCATGGTGGCGCAGGCGTGGTGCCGCATCGACACCGACGACGACGAGCACCCCCGCGACGACGACGACTGAAGGACGACGTCCGAGGGGAGTGCGGGCGGGTCCGGAGGTTGGTCGGGGGCGTGCACGAATCGTCGAACGTGTCAGTCGTGGACGGGGCCGGCGGGCCTACTTGTCGACGTCGCCGACGACGAAGAACATCGAGCCCAGCACCGCGACCATGTCGGCGACGAGGCAGCCCGGCAGCACCTCGGTGAGCACCTGGACGTTGCCGAACGACGCCGAGCGCAGCTTGAGCCGCCACGGCGTCTTCTCACCGCGGGAGACGAGGTAGTACCCGTTGAGCCCCAACGGGTTCTCGGTCGCCGTGTAGCGCTCGCCCTCGGGCACCTTGAGCACCTTCGGCAGCCGCTGGTTGACGGGGCCCGCCGGCAGCGACCGCAGCCGGTCGGTGCACGCGTCGGCGAGGTCGAGGCTCACGTGCACCTGCTCGAGCAGCACCTCGAGCCGGGCGAGGCAGTCGCCCTCGGTGCGGGTCACGACGCGGCCCGGACCGTCGTGGGCGAACAGCTCCGCGTAGGCGAGGTAGGGGTCGTCGCGGCGCAGGTCGAGGTCGACCCCGCTCGCCCGGGCGATGGGGCCGGAGACCCCGTAGGCCAGGCAGGTGGCCTCGTCGAGCACCCCGACGCCGCGGGTGCGGGCGAGGAGGATCTCGTTGCCGACGAGGAGCGACTCGAGGTCGGGCAGCCGGCGGCGCACGGCGGCCAGCGCCTCGTCGACGCGGCCGAGCCAGCCGGCCGGGACGTCCTCCTTGAGGCCGCCGACCCGGTTGAACATGTAGTGCATCCGGCCGCCGGAGGCCTCCTCCATGACGGCCTGGAGCTCCTCGCGCTCGCGGAACGCGTAGAACACCGGCGTGATGGCGCCGAGCTCGAGCGGGTAGGAGCCGAGGAACATCAGGTGGGACAGGATGCGGTTGAGCTCGGCGAGCAGGGTCCGCAGCCAGACCGCCCGCTCCGGCACCTCCATCCCGAGCATCGCCTCGACCCCGAGGACCACCCCGAGCTCGCTGGAGAACGCCGAGAGCCAGTCGTGCCGGTTGGCCAGGACGGTGATCTGCCGGTAGTCGCGGACCTCGAAGAGCTTCTCGGCGCCCCGGTGCATGTAGCCGACCACCGGCTCGGCCGTGACGATCCGCTCGCCGTCGAGGACCACCTTGAGCCGGAGGACGCCGTGGGTCGCCGGGTGCTGCGGCCCGATGTTGAGCACCATGTCGGCCGTCGCCAGGCCCCCCGCGCCGACGGCGACATCGAGGGCGCGCGGCTCGGTGGGGGCGTCGGGGGTCACCCGGTCAGTCTGCCGCACCGGCGGATCACCCAGTGGAAGTCGCCGAGCCCGCCGGGCGCGGTGAGGGCCCGCAGGGCCGAGGCCCGCGCGAGTGCGGAGAGGTAGCCGGCGGGGTCGGTGCGCGCGGTCGCGTGGGCAGGGTCGTCCGGGGTCACGCCGAGGTCGCGGAGGGCCCGGGCCTGGGTGAGGAGCCGGTCGTGGGCGAGCGAGTCGACGGCGACGTGTGCGGTGATGTCGCACG
Organism: uncultured Actinomycetota bacterium; assembly: GCA_963709785.1. Lineage (GTDB taxonomy): Bacteria > Actinomycetota > Actinomycetes > Actinomycetales > Dermatophilaceae > Phycicoccus. Next base: position 96,643 of record CAVPXT010000013.1, read on the forward strand.
ACCCGTCCGGGACCGGCTGCACCTGGGCTCCGGCGCGGTAACCGACGAGGGTGCCCTGTGGTGGCCGGTCGGCCCGAGTGTGCCCGTAGTCGACGGCGAGCGCGGTCCCGGTGCGGATCCGGGCCAGGAGCCCTGCCCACGCGCGGTCGCGCGCCAACCCGACCTCGATGCGCTCGCCCGGGAGGACGGTGTGCGCGGGCCAGTGTGCCTCGCACCACGCGCGCTCCTCGTCGCGGAGCGGCTCCCCGAGCGACTCCTCACCGCTGCCCGGGTCGACGAGGACGGTCCGCGGACGTCCCCGGTCGTCCACCTCGGCGACGGTGCACGGGACGACGTCGAGCCACTCGTGGGCGACGACCAGGACGTCCGACAGGTCGGCGAGCCCGTCGGGGAGGGCCGCACCGCCGGGGGAGCGCACCCACTCGACGTCCGCCGGGAGCCCGGCGGGCCTGGCCACGACGTCGACGCCGGTGAGCCGCAGGTCGGGGCGTCGCCGGTGCAGTGCCGCGAGGAGCTCGCCCCGGCCCGCGCCCACATCGAGGACCCACCGTGCACCCTCGACGTCCGCCAGCGCCGCGATGCCCTCCGCGAACACGTCGCCGAGCGGGCCGTGGGTGGAGGTGGTGAAGTGGGCGACCGGACCGGGGTCGGCGCGGTAGAACCCGTCCGGGCCGTAGAGCGCCTCGTGCCAGGCCTCGGGCCAGGGGACCGGGTCCATCCGGGCAGGCTACCCGCGGCCGTGGGCGGTGGGAGGCAGGTGGAAGAGGTCCTCGACGGGCGTCCCGAAGAACCGTCCGAGGAGGATCGCGAGGGGGAGGGAGGGGTCGTACCGGCCCGCCTCGAGGGAGTTGACGGTCTGCCGTGAGACGCCCAGCGCCTCGCCGAGGGCCGCCTGGGAGAGCCCGCGCTCGGTGCGGAGCCGGCGGATCTCGTTCTCCACGGGTCAGCCTCTCCGGACCGCGACGCGGATGGCCACGCCCCAGATGACGCAGAGCAGGAGGACCGCGAGGGCGACCCACAGCGATCCTGACAAGCACCCTTTCCATATGTCACGTCTCCTTGTCATGTGCCGGTCCCCGGGAGGGCCGACACGGACGGCGCGGTAGCGTCACGCCCGTGGACGGCTTGGAGCACCCCGCCCGCCTGACCGTCGGTGTCGTCGGTGCGGGCCGCGTCGGCGCGGTCCTCGGTGCGGCGCTCGCGCGCGCCGGGCACCGGGTCACCGGCGCGTACGCGGTCTCCGAGGCCAGCCGCGAGCGTGCCGAGCGGCTCCTGCCGGGTGTCCCCGTCGCCGACGTCCCGACCGTCGTCGCGGGCGCCGAGCTCGTCGTCCTCGCCGTCCCGGACGACGCCCTCCCCGACCTCGTCGCCGGGCTGTCGGCCACCGGCGCCTGGCAGGCGGGCCAGATCGTCGTCCACACCAGCGGCCGGCACGGCACGGACGTCCTCGCCCCGGTGCGTGACCACCACGCCCTGCCCCTGGCGCTGCACCCCGCGATGACCTTCACGGGCACCTCGATGGACCTCGACCGCCTCGCCGACTGCGCGTTCGGCATCACCGCGGACGAGCCACTGCGCCCGGTGGCGGAGGCGCTCGTCCTCGAGATGGGCGGCACGCCGGTGTGGGTGGCCGAGGCCGACCGTCTCGCGTACCACTGCGGGCTCGCGCACGGTGCCAACCACCTGGTGACGCTGACCGCCCAGGCGATGGAGGTGCTCGCCCGGGCCGGCGCGGAGGAGCCACGGCGGCTCCTCGGCCCGCTGATGCACGCCGCACTCGACAACGCGTTGCGGATGGGTGACGCCGCGCTCACCGGTCCGGTCGCCCGCGGTGACGTCGGTACGGTGGGGGACCACCTGCGCGAGCTGGACCGGCTCGCACCCGAGATCCGGAGGACCTACGTGGCGCTCGCCCGGGCCACCGCGCTGCGCGCCCTCGACGACGGACGGCTCCGGCCCGTCGCGGCCGAACCCCTCCTCGACATCCTCGCCGACCAGGAGCCCTGAGTGACCACCCCCGCCACCACCCCGGTCGTCGCGCACACGCGCGAGGAGCTCAAGGCCGCCCGCGAGGCGCTGCCGAGCCGCGACGTCGCCGTCGTCATGACGATGGGGGCCCTCCACGACGGGCACGCGCAGCTCATCCGCGCCGCGCGACAGCGCCACGACCACGTCGTCGTGACGATCTTCCTCAACCCGCTCCAGTTCGGGCCCAAGGAGGACCTCTCGCGCTACCCGCGCACCTTCGACGACGACATGCAGATCTGCTCCCAGGCGGGCGTCGACGTCGTCTTCGCGCCGACCCCCGACGTCGTCTACCCGGAGGGCGACCCCGGGGTCCGGGTGTCCGCCGGGCCGCTCGGGGAGGTGCTCGAGGGAGCCTCCCGGCCGGGTCACTTCGACGGCGTGCTCACCGTGGTCGGCAAGCTCCTCCACCTCACGGCCGCCCGCAGCGCCTACTTCGGCCAGAAGGACGCCCAGCAGCTCCTCCTCATCCGGCGGATGGTGCGCGACATCGACTTCCCCGTCGACGTCGTCTCCGTCCCCACGGTGCGAGAGCCCGACGGCCTCGCGATGAGCAGCCGCAACACCTACCTCACCGACTCCGACCGCGAGGTGGCACTGTGCCTGAGCCGCGCCCTGCGCGCGGGGGCGGACGCGGCGCCGTACGGGCCGTCCGCCGTGCGCCGTGCCGCGCGCGAGGTGCTCGTCGAGGAACCGCTCGCGCTCGTCGACTACCTCGTCCTCGTGCACCCGCACACGCTCGCCGACGTGCCCGAGTGGTACCGCGGGGAGGCCCTCCTCGCGGTCGCCGCCCGGATCGGGACGACCCGCCTGATCGACAACACCCCGCTGGTCCTCGGGCCCGGCGGGGGTGCCGTCGACGTCCTCTCGGACGTGGCGCACGCTCGTGCGGAGGTCTGAGCCGTGGCCACCACCGGCGTCACGGTGCCCCGCCGCCTCGCGGCCGCCTCCCCGGGCTGGACCGCCGAGGCCGACGTCATCGTCGTCGGCTCCGGGATCGCCGGCCTCACCTGCGCGCTGCGGCTGCGGGAGCGGGTCGACCGGGTGCTGCTCGTCACCAAGACCGTGCTGTCGGCCGGGTCCACCGGGTGGGCGCAGGGGGGCATCGCCGCGGCCCTCGACCCCGAGGACACCCCGCAGGAGCACCTCGACGACACCCTCGTCGCCGGGGTCGGGCTGTGCGACGTGGAGGCGGTGCGGACCCTCGTCACCGAGGGGCCGGAGCGGGTCCGCGAGCTCGTCGCGCTCGGGGCGCACTTCGACCTCGACGACGGTGGCGAGATCAAGCTGACGCGCGAGGGCGGGCACCACCGCGACCGCATCGCCCACGCCGGCGGTGACGCGACCGGCGCCGAGATCTCCCGCGCCCTGATCGCCGCCCTCCAGCGGGTGCTCGAGGACCCGGGCATCGAGGTCATCGAGCACGCACTCGTCGTCGACGTGCTCACCGCCGACGACGGCTCGGCCTGCGGGGTCACGCTCCACGTCATCGGCGAGGGCCAGGTCGACGGGGTCGGGGCCGCGCACGCCCGCGCCGTCGTCCTCGCGACGGGCGGCCTGGGGCAGATCTACACCTCGACGACGAACCCGGCCGTCGCGACGGGCGACGGGATGGCCGCGGCCCTGCGGGCGGGGGCGCGGGTGTCGGACCTCGAGTTCGTCCAGTTCCACCCGACCGTGCTCTACCTCGGCGAGGGGTCCACGGGCCAGCAGCCGCTGATCTCCGAGGCGGTGCGCGGCGAGGGTGCCTTCCTCGTCGACGACCGCGGGGAGCGCTTCATGGTCGGTCGGCACGAGCTCGCCGACCTCGCGCCGCGGGACGTCGTGGCCCGCGGCATCCTCGACGTCATGGGCGAGCGCGGGCTCGACCACGTGTGGCTCGACGCCCGCCACCTCGGGGTCTCCTTCCTCGAGGAGCGCTTCCCCTCGATCGTCGCCCGCTGCCGCGAGCTGGGCTTCGACCCGGCGCACGAGCTGCTCCCGGTGGCGCCGGCCCAGCACTACGCCTCGGGTGGTGTCGAGACCGACCTCCTCGGGCGCACGTCCCTCGAGGGGCTCTACGCGTGCGGGGAGGCCTCCTGCACCGGCGTCCACGGCGCGAACCGGCTGGCGTCCAACTCGCTGCTCGAGGGCCTGGTCTTCGCGCACCGCATCGCCGACGACGTCAGCGCGCGGCTGTCCGCCGGTGAGCTGCCGGCGCGCCCGGCGATGCCGCCCGAGGACGAGCCGGCCGACCTCCTCGACTCCTCGCACCGGATCGGGTTGCAGCGCACCATGACCCGAGGCTGCGGTCCCTTGCGGACCGCTGACTCCACCGCGCGTGCAGAGCTCGAGCTGGAGGCCCTCGCGGCGCTGCCGACGGGCGCGGCCGCCCCCGGGCCGCGGACCTGGGAGACCACCAACCTGCTGCACCTCGGCCAGGCGCTGGCGCTGCTGGCCCACCGGCGCGAGGAGACCCGCGGCGGGCACGTGCGCTCGGACCACCCCGAGCGCGACGACGCGCGGTGGCTGGTCCACCAGGGCCTGACCCGCGGTGTCGACGGCGTGCTCGTGCTCAGCGAACGCCCCGTCTCCGAAGCCATGGGGGGCCCGGTGTGAGCGGCCACGGGTTCCCGGAGGCCGACGCCCTCCTCGTCGTCGAACGCGCCCTCGACGAGGACCTGGGGACGGTCGGCGAGGGGGGGCGTGACGTGACGACGCTCGCGACCATCCCGGCCGAGCAGCAGTCGGTCTCGCACGTCGTGGCCCGGGCCGAGGGCGTCGTCGCCGGGCTGCCCGTGGCCGGGCTGGTGCTGGCCGCGGTGTCGCGCCGGCTGGGGACCGGGCCGGTGGAGGTCGAGCTGCACGTCGCCGACGGCCGGCGGGTCGCGCGGGGTGAGCACCTGGCGACGCTGCGGGGTGCGGCGCGCACGACGCTCGTGGCGGAGCGCACGATCCTCAACATCCTGTCCCGCACCTCCGGGGTGGCCACCCACACCCGGCGCTGGGCCGACGCGCTCGAGGGCACCGGCGCCACCGTCCTCGACACGCGCAAGACCACGCCCGGGCTGCGCGCGCTGGAGAAGTACGCGGTGCGCTGCGGCGGTGGGACGAACAAGCGGATGGGCCTCTACGACGTCGCGATGATCAAGGACAACCACAAGCTCGCCGCCGGCGGGCTGACCGCCGCGTACGAGGCGGTCCGGCGCGACTACCCCGACGTCGACATCCAGGTCGAGGTGACGACGAGGGCGGAGGCGCTGGAGTCCGTGACCGTCGGTGCGCGGTTCCTGTTGTGCGACAACATGTCTCCGTCGCTCCTGCGCGAGACGGTCGACGCGGTGCGGGCGACGGGGGAGTCCGTCGAGCTCGAGGCGACCGGAGGGCTCACCCTCGAGGTCGTGCGCGAGTACGCGGAGACCGGGGTCGACTACCTGTCGGTCGGCGGGCTCACGCACTCGTCGCCGATCGTCGACATCGCGCTCGACCTCGACCCCGAGGACCGGGGGAGGCGACCGTAGGGTCGGTGCATGCGCCACGAGCTCGCGATCCAGCACGGCCCCGACGACGAGCGGGTGGCGGCGGGCCCGGCGTACCGGCTGCTCACGGCGTCCGTGGTGCCCCGCCCCATCGCCTGGGTCAGCAGCCGCTCGGTCGACGGTGTCGACAACCTCGCACCGCACTCGTTCTTCACCGTGGCGAGCACCGATCCCGCGATGCTGTCGTTCACCTCGGTCGGGCGCAAGGACACCCTGCGCAACATCGAGGCGACGGGGGAGTTCGTCGTCAACGTGACGCCCGAGCCGCTCTTCGAGGTCGTCAACGCCACGAGCACCGACTACCCCGCGGCGGAGGGCGAGTTCGACGCGGAGGGGGTCGAGCGGGAGCCCTCGCTCACCGTGGCCCCACCGCGGGTGGCGCGCTCGCCCATCGCGTTCGAGTGCCGGCTGCACGAGGTCCGGCCCACCGGTAACTGCTTCGTGGTCGTCGGGCTCGTGCTCCACGCCGCGGTGTCCGTCACGGTGGCCGTCGGGGACGTCGACACGATGCGCTCGCGGCCCCACGTCGACATCCGTGCCCTCGACCCGCTGTCGCGGCTCGGCGCCGACGAGTGGGGGCTGCTGGGCGAGATCCGGCGGATCGAGCGGCCTCCGTACGAGGGGTGACCCGTCATCCCGGGGCGGCTGCCTAGGGTGGGGTGATGGCGACTCCCGACTTCATCCTGCGCCTGCGCGAGTCGGTCGGCCACGAGCTGCTCTGGCTGCCCGGGACGACCGCGGTGGTGCTCCGCGGCGACGACGTGCTCCTGGTGCGACGGGCCGACACGGGGGAGTGGACGCCGGTGACGGGCATCTGCGACCCGGGCGAGCACCCCGCCGAGACGGCAGTGCGGGAGTGCCTGGAGGAGACCGGGGTCCGGTGCGAGGTCGAGGGGCTCGCGTGGGTCAACGTCACGGGAGTCATCGAGTACCCGAACGGCGACCGCTCCCAGTACGTCGACCACACGTTCCGGTGCCGGTACGTCGGGGGCGAGGCGCACGTCGCCGACGACGAGTCGGTGGACGCGCGGTGGTGGCCCGCGGACGCGCTGCCGCCGATGGCCGCGGTGCACGCCGAGCGGATCGCGACGGCGGTGGCGCACGAGGGCCCGGCGCGGATCTCCCCGGCCGGGTCCTAGGCCCCGGACCTGCCGTAGGACTCAGTGCCGGCGCCAGCGCAGGGCGACGGCGTAGTCGACCGTCAGCCCGTCGTGCGCGGCGAGCACGGCATCGGCGGCTCCGGGTGGCAGCTCGATGCGGACGACCGCCTCGAGGTCCTCGCGCCGGTCGAACGTCCACTCGATCGTCAGCGCCTCCGTGGTGAACCCCTGCCGGTCCCAGAACCGTTGCACCGCAACGGGGTCGTACCCCGGGTATGCCCGCGCGAACCACGCCCCGAACGTCGACCGGGTGGCGTCGTTGTCCACGAAGCAGGCGACCCCGCCCGGACGCAGCACGCGTGACACCTCCGCGAGGCCCGGCTCGCACCCCGGCCCGAAGAAGTACGCCCACCGGGCGTGGACGACGTCGACGGATGCGTCCGCGAGCGGCAGCGACTCCGCCGACCCTGCCACGACCTGCGCCGCAGCACCCCTCTCCCGCACCCGGTCCGCAGCGCGTTGCACCAGCGGCCGGTGAGGCTCCACTCCCACCACCCGTGCACCGCGCGCCGCGAAGCTCGGCAGGTGGAACCCGGTGCCGCACCCGACGTCGAGCAGGTCGGTTCCCCGCAGCGGGTGCAGCGCCTCGATCGCGGCGTCGATGACCCCGGCCCGGTCCGACGCCAGGTTCTCGAGCTCGTAGACCTCCGGGGTGTCCCAGATGTTCGGGCTGCGGATCACGGCGCGCGGGTGTGGGGAAGAGGAGGGTCAGTCGCGCGGGCGCACCGGGTGCGCCGGCTCGTTCGCGCCGTCCGTGTCGGCCGTCCCGGGCAGCGCAGTCGTCCCCCGGCGCCGCTTGACCCTCTCGCGCCGGCCGCCGATCGTCCCGGCCTCCTCGGTGGCGGGGTGGACGAGGAGCGGGATGAGCTTGCGCGCCCCGGCGGACCGGGCGTGGCGCACCATCGCGAGGTGCGCCTCGCAGCGCACGACGAGCTCCTGGTACGCCGCCTCGCCCATGAGCGCGACGAGCTCGGCGCGGCTTCCGCGGTAGACGGGCTCCCGCCCGACGTGCGCCTCCGGGTTCGACGAGCAGTACCAGTCGAGGTCGTGCCCGCCGGGTCCCCAGCCACGCCGGGTGTACTCGGCGATCGTCACCTCCAGGTAGGAGGTGTCGTCGGGCTGCTCGACGGTCCGGTACGAGCGGCGGATCGGCAGCTGCCAGCAGACGTCCGGCTTCGCCTCGTGGGGCGGGGTCCCGGTGAGCACGGCGTGCTGGTGCAGGGCGCAGCCGGCCCCGGCGGGGAAGCCCGGCCGGTTGAGGAAGATGCACGCGCCGTCGACGACCTTGGTCTTGCGGTCGCCGTCCTCGTCGACCTCGGTCCACGCGCCCCGCCGGGCGGGGTCCTTGTCGCCGGTGCGGCCGTACCCCGGGTGGTGCTCCCACTCGTCCTCGCCGAGCTCCGCGACGACGGCGCGCACCCGCTCGAGGTCGTCGTCGTCGGTGAAGTGCGCGCCGAGGGTGCAGCAGCCGTCGTCCGGCCGGTCGGCGTAGATGCCCTTGCAGCCGGACCCGAAGATGCACGTCCAGCTCGAGGTGAGCCAGGTGAGGTCGACCCGGAACCGCTGGCCGGCGTCCGCGGGGTCGGCGAACTCGGCCCAGGTGCGCGGGATGTCGAGGGAGGCTTCTGGCACGCGCCCACCCTATGCACGCGGACGACCACCGACGGGTGGCCCCACGCCGCACCCACTAGGTTTGGCGCATGCGCCTCGGTGTCGTCGACGTCGGATCGAACACGGTCCACCTGCTGGTCGTCGACGCACACCCCGGAGCGCAGCCGCTCCCGGCGAGCAAGCACAAGATCGAGCTGCGGCTCTCCGAGCACGTGGCCGACGGTGGTCGCATCGCCGACGAGGGCCGCGACCGGCTCGCCGACTTCGTCGCCGAGTGCCTCGCCGTCGCCGAGGACCAGGGCGTCGAGGACCTGCGGGGCTTCGTCACGAGCGCCATCCGCGAGGCCCCCAACGGCGGTGAGGTCCTCGACCACGTCGCCGAGCGCACCGGCGTCCGGCTCGACGTCCTGACCGGCGAGGAGGAGGCCCGGCTCACCTTCCTCGCCGTGCGCCGGTGGTTCGGCTGGTCGGCGGGCCGGCTGCTCGTCGCCGACATCGGGGGCGGCTCCCTCGAGATCGCGCTCGGCCTCGACGAGGACCCCGACGTCGCGATCTCGGTGCCGCTCGGCGCCGGGCGGGTCACCCGCGACCTGCTCCCGGGCGACCCGCCCTCGGCCGACGACGTCCGCGAGGCCCGCCGCACGGTGCGCGCGACGATCGCCGCCGAGCTCCGCCCGCTCGCCAAGGCCGGCACCCCCGACCTCGCCGTCGGCACGTCCAAGACGATGCGCTCCCTCGCTCGGATCTGCGGAGCGGCGCCGAGCTCGGAGGGGATGTACGCGGAGCGGCTGCTGCCCCGCGACCGCCTCCTGGAGCGGCTGCCCGAGATCGCCGCGATGACCACCCGCGAGCGTGCCGCCATGCCCGGTGTCTCCGCCTCGCGGGCCCGGCAGCTGCTCGCCGGGGCGATCGTCGCCGACGCCACGATGGACCTGCTCGGGCTCGACCGGCTGGAGATCTGCCCGTGGGCGCTGCGGGAGGGCATCCTCCTGCGCCACCTCGACCGGATGGGGTGAGCGTGCCGGCCCGGCCCGCGCCCTCGCCGGCACGCGTCACGCTCTCCACCGCGTCGGTGTACCCCGAGGGCTGCGCCTCGGCGTTCGCCACGGCGGCACGGCTGGGGTACGACGGCGTCGAGGTGATGGTCTGGACCGACCCGCTGACGCGTGAGGCAGGTGCCCTGCGCCGCCTCGCGGAGCACCACGGCGTCCCGGTGCTCTCGGTCCACGCCCCGACGCTGCTCGTCACCCAGCGCGTGTGGGGCACCGACCCCTGGCAGAAGGTCGACCGCTCCGTCGGGCTCGCCCAGGAGCTCGGGGCCGACACGGTCGTCCTCCACCCGCCGTTCCGCTGGCAGCGTGAGTACGCCCGGGGGTTCACCGACGGGGTCGCCCTGCGCGAGCACGACTCCGGCACACGGCTCGCCGTCGAGAACATGTACCCGTGGCGGGCGGCGTCGCGCTCGCGCGAGGTCGAGGCCTACCTGCCGCACTGGGACCCCGTACCCCAGCCCTACGACCACGTCACGGTCGACCTGTCGCACACCGCCGCCGCCGGATCGGACGCGATGGACATGGTGCGTCGTCTCGGACCGCGGCTCACCCACCTGCACCTCGCCGACGGGTCCGGGGCCCCCCGGGACGAGCACCTCGTGCCCGGTCGTGGGACCCAGCCGTGCGGCGAGGTCCTCGAGACGCTCGCCGGGGCGGGCTACTCGGGGCACGTCGTCGTCGAGGTGTCGACGCGTCGGGCGGACCCGGTGCAGCGCGAGCTCGACCTCGCCGAGGCGCTCGCGTTCGCGCGGCTCCACCTCGCGCCCGTCGCCGCCTGACGCGCACCGCGGCCGGGGGGCCGCGGCCCGGCCCGCGGTCCTCGACATCCATGCCCGGCGGTGCCAAGGTCGAACCATGCCGAGCGATGCGATCGTCGTCGAGGACCTCCGGGTGGTCCGCGGCGGGCGCGAGGTGCTCCCCGGGCTCTCGGTGCGTGTCCCGCAGGGCGAGGTGGTCGGCCTGCTCGGGCCGAGCGGCGGCGGGAAGTCCACCCTGATGCGTTCCGTGGTCGGCGTCCAGGTCGTCGAGAGCGGCACCGTCACGGTTCTCGGCGAGCCGGCCGGCTCGCCCGCCCTGCGCCACCGCGTCGGCTACCTCACCCAGGCGCCGAGCGTCTACGGCGACCTCAGCGTGCGGGCCAACGTCCGCTACTTCGGCCGGGTCCTCGGGGTCGACCCCGAGGCCGCCGACCGGGCCATCGAGGCCGTCGACCTCGCGGACCACGCCGAGGCCCGGGTCGACGCGCTCTCCGGCGGCCAGCTGACCCGGGCGAGCCTCGCGTGCACCCTCGTCGGCGACCCGGAGGTCCTCGTCCTCGACGAGCCGACCGTCGGCCTCGACCCGGTGCTGCGCCGCGACCTCTGGGAGATCTTCCGCGATCTCGCGCGCCACGGACACACGCTCCTCGTCTCGAGCCACGTCATGGACGAGGCCACCCGCTGCGACCGGCTGATCCTGCTGCGGGAGGGGCGCATCCTCAGCGACTCGACCCTCCCCGAGCTGCTCGACCGCACGGGCGCCGCCGACGCCGAACAGGCCTTCCTCTCCCTCGTCGACGCGGCGGCAGGCCGATGACACCCCGCATCACGCTCGCCACCGCGGCCCGCATCCTGCGCCAGCTCCGCGGCGACCACCGCACCGTCGCCCTGATGATCCTCGTGCCGTGCGTGCTCCTCGGGCTCCTCGCGTGGGTCTACGTCGACTCGTCCGGCAACGTGTTCGACCGGATCGGGCCCTCGCTGCTCGGGGTGTTCCCGTTCGTCGTGATGTTCATCGTCACGAGCGTCGCGACCCTGCGCGAGCGCACCTCGGGCACCCTCGAGCGGCTGCTCACGACACCGCTCGGCAAGGGCGACCTGATGCTCGGGTACGCCCTCGCCTTCGGGACGATGGCGGTCATCCAGGGCCTCGTCGCCACGGCCTTCGCGGTGTGGGTGTGCGGCCTCGACATCACCGGCCCGGCGTGGGCCCTCGTCGTCGTCGCCCTCCTCGACGCGCTGCTCGGCACGGCGCTCGGCCTGCTCGCGAGCGGGTTCGCCCGCACCGAGTTCCAGGCGGTGCAGTTCATGCCCGCCTTCGTCCTCCCACAGTTCCTCCTCTGCGGGCTGCTCCTGCCCCGCGACGCGATGCCCCGCCCGCTCGAGATCGTGTCCGACGTCCTGCCGCTCTCGTACGCCGTCGACGCCATGCAGGAGGTGACCACGAACCCCGACCCGCTCGCCGACATCCTGCCGAGCCTCGGGGTGATCGTCCTGTGGATCGCCTTCGCGCTCGTGCTCGGCAGCCTGACCCTCCGCCGCCGCACACCGTGACGATCCGGCTAGCCTGCTGACCGTGGACGCCTCCGACCTGCTCCGTGGAGCCCTGCTCCAGCTGTCCGACTCCGACCTCGTGCGCTCCGCCGTCGTCACGGCTCCGGTGAGCCGGAACGTCGTCTCCCGGTACGTCGCGGGGGACAGCGTGCCCGAGGCGGTCGGGGTCGCCGAGGAGCTCCGTGCCACGAACCGGCTCGTCACCGTCGACCACCTCGGCGAGGACGTCACCGACCGCGCCCAGGCCGAGGCCACCCGCGACACCTACCTGGCGCTCCTCGCCGCACTCGAGGAGGCCGGGCTCGCCGGGTTCGGCGCGGCCGAGGTGAGCGTCAAGCTGAGCGCGGTCGGGCAGGCGCTCCCGGGCGACGGGGACGCCATCGCCCTCGAGAACGCCCGCGCCATCTGCGAGGCCGCCGACCGGATCGGCACGACGGTCACCCTCGACATGGAGGACCACACGACCACCGACCGCACGCTCGAGGCGGTGCGGGCCCTGCGCGAGGACTTCCCGTGGGTCGGCGCCGTGCTCCAGGCCTACCTGCACCGCACCGAGGCCGACTGCAAGGACCTCGCCGGGCAGGGCAGCCGGGTCCGCCTCTGCAAGGGCGCCTACAACGAGCCCGCCTCGGTGGCGTTCCAGGACGGCGGCGACGTCGACCTCTCCTACGTCCGCTGCCTCAAGGCGCTCATGGGCGGCGAGGGCTACCCGATGGTCGCCACGCACGACCCGCGGCTGGTCGAGATCGCCCAGGCGCTCGCCAACCACCACGGGCGCGACCCCGACTCCTACGAGTTCCAGATGCTCCTCGGGGTGCGCTCCGGTGAGCAGAAGCGCATCGCCGACCGCGGCCACCAGATGCGGGTGTACCTGCCGTTCGGCGAGGACTGGTACGGCTACCTCGTGCGCCGGCTCGCGGAGCGGCCCGCCAACGTCCGCTTCTTCCTGCGCTCCCTCGTCTCCAGCGGCTGACGGCTAGGGTCGGCGCATGGGAACGGTCGCGATCTTCGGTGCCGGCGTCATGGGCGAGACCCTCCTCTCGGGGCTGCTGCGGGCCGGGCGCCCCGCCGACGCGCTGCTCATCACCGAGCGGCGCCCCGAGCGGGCCGCCGAGCTCACCGAGAAGTACGGGGTCCGGGTCCTCGAGAACGCCGAGGCCGCCGCGGCCGCCGACACCCTCGTCCTCGTCGTCAAGCCGCAGGACATGGGCGCCCTCCTCGAGGAGATCGCCCCGCACGTCGGGCCGGGCGACCTCGTCGTCAGCCTCGCCGCGGGCATCACGACGGCCTTCGTCGAGTCCCGGCTGCCCGAGGGGCGCTCCGTCGTCCGGGTGATGCCGAACACCCCCGCGCTCGTCGACCAGGGGATGGCCGCCGTGTCGGGCGGCGCCCACTGCCCGCCCGAGCACGTGGCCGAGGCCCAGGAGCTGCTGCGTGCCACCGGCAAGGTGCTCGAGGTGCCCGAGCACCTCCAGGACGCCGTGACGGCCATCTCCGGCAGCGGCCCCGCGTACATCTTCTACGTCGTCGAGGCGATGATCGAGGCGGGTGTCGTCCTCGGGATGCCCCGCTCGACGGCCACCGAGCTCGTCGTCCAGACGCTGTTCGGGGCCGCCACGATGATCAAGGAGACCGGCCAGCACCCCACCGTGCTGCGTGAGCAGGTCACCTCGCCCGGCGGGACCACGGCGGCGGCCCTGCGGATGCTCGACGACCACAAGGTGCGGGCCGCCTTCATCAGCGCGATGGAGGCCGCGGCGACCCGCAGCCGCGAGCTCGCCGGTGGCTGAGCCGGGTCGCCACCCGGGCGTCCGCGTCGAGCGCGTCGACGAGGGGTCCTGGACGGACTACCGGGCCGTCCGCCTCGCCGCCCTCATCGACAGCCCCCGGGCCTTCTGGACGACGTACGCCGAGGCCGCCGCCCGCACCGACGACCAGTGGCGCACGGCGGTCGGTACCGGTGGGCCGCTGTGGCTGGCGTGGGACGTCGACCGCCCGGTCGGCCTCGTCGCGCTCTGGCACGCCGCGGACCAGCCGGAGGACGACGTGCACCTCGTCCAGATGTGGGTCGCGTCGAGCGCGCGCGGCAGTGGCGCCGCGACCGCCCTCGTCGGTGCGGCCCTCGCACACGCCCGCACCGAGGGCCGGGCCCGCATCTCCCTCGACGTGGCCCGCGAGAACGTCCGGGCCCGCCGTTTCTACCTGCGACAGGGCTTCGTGCCGACGGGCGGGACGGGGGTCATGCCGTGGGACCCCGGCTGCGTCGAGGAGCGGATGGTCCGCGACGTCGACCTGTGATGTTCACGTCCCCCGGTTGCCGGACCCTCGGGGTTCCGTGGGAGAGTGACGTGCCATGAGCGACATCATCGTGCGTCCCCTCGACGCGGACGCCTGGGAGGACTACCGCGCGATGCGGCTCACCGCCCTCGCGGAGTCGCCGGAGGCGTTCGTCGCCTCGCACGCCGACGAGGAGGCCGAGCCGGAGGAGTTCTGGCGGGCCCGGATGGAGCGCTCCACCCGGCTGCTCGCCGAGCGCGACGGCGAGGCGGTCGGCATCGCGAGCGTCGGCGAGGTCGGGGAGGACAAGCCGGAGGCGGCCCAGCTCTTCGGTCTCTGGGTGCGCCCCGAGGCCCGGGGCGCCGGAGTCGCCGCGGCCCTCGTGCAGGCCGGGGCCCGGGTCGCCGCCGACCAGGGCCGCAGCCAGCTCTACTACTGGGTGGGGACCGACAACGGGCGCGCCGTGGCGTTCGCGAGCAGCTTCGGCTTCCGCCCCACCGGCAGCCGACGGCCGATGCGCGTGGTCTCCGAGGACGACGGCGAGGAGGAGATCGCGATGACCCTCCCGCTCTCCGGCGACCGGGGCGGCATCCCCGACCTCTGAGCCCCCGGGGCTACGGCCGGGCCGCGAGCCGCTCGATGAGCGTGGTCGGTCCGCTGACGATCAGCGTGTCGTGCGCCGACACCTTGGTCGAGGGCACGGCGTAGGTGAAGTCCTCGCCCGGTGCCTTGACCCCGACGACCGTGACGCCGTACCGGCTGCGGATCTGGCTCTGCTCGAGCGTGAAGCCGATCGTCTCGGTCGGCGGGCGCATCTTGACGATGGCGAACCCGTCGTCGAACTCGATGTAGTCCTGCATCCGGCCGCCGACGAGGTGGGCCACCCGCCGTCCGGTGTCGGCCTCGGGTCGCACGATGTGGTGGACCCCGATCCGGTCGAGGATCCGGGCGTGCTCGGGGGAGAGCGCCTTGGCCCAGATCGCCGGGATCCCCGCGTCGACGAGGTTGGCCGCGGCGAGCACGGACGCCTCGACCGAGGAACCGATCGCGACCACGGCGATGCGGAACCGGTTCGCCTTGGCGTCCCGGATGACGCCGACGTCACTCGCGTCGCCGTGGACGATGTGGCTGATCCGGCCGAGGAACCGCTCGGCGAGGAAGCCGTCCTTCTCGATGGCGGTCACCTTGTGGCCGAGCCGCCGCAGCTCGAGCGCGGCCGCGGCGCCGAAGCGGCCCAGGCCGATGACGAGGACCTCGTCGTCGCTTGCCGAGCTCTTGCCCATGGTCGTTCCTCCCGGTCGGGGGTCGGTGCGGGCCCAGCCTGCCACGAGGGAGGCACGGGGTAGCGTGCAGTCATGGCCCCACGCACGAGCGTCGTCTGGGACGACGTCTTCACCGCGTACGACTTCGGGCCCGACCATCCGATGGGGCCGGTCCGCCTCGACCTCACGACGCGGCTCGCCCGTGCCCTCGGGATCCTCGACCACGTCGACGTCGTGAGCCCGGGGATCGCCGCCGACGACCTGCTCGCGACCGTGCACGACCCGGAGTACGTCGAGGCCGTCAAGGCCGCCTCGGCGGACCCGGTGCACGCGGACGTCCGGCGCGGCCTCGGCACCGAGGACGACCCGGCCTTCGCGGGGATGCACGAGGCCGCGGCGCGGATCGTCCAGGGCACCGTCGACGTCTGCCGGCGCGTGTGGGAGGGCGAGGCCGAGCACGGCGTCAACTACTGCGGCGGCCTGCACCACGCGATGCGCACCCACGCGAGCGGCTTCTGCATCTACAACGACATCGCCGTCGGCATCCAGTGGTTGCTCGACCACGGGGTCCAGAAGGTCGCCTACGTCGACATCGACGTCCACCACGGTGACGGCGTCGAGCGGATCTTCTGGAACGACCCGAGGGTCCTCACGGTCTCGGTCCACGAGAGCGGCCAGCACCTCTTCCCCGGCACCGGGTGGCCCGGTGACGTCGGGGGCCCACAGGCCCGCGGCAGCGTCGCGAACGTCGCCCTGCCCCCCGGCACGACCGACGCGTCCTGGCTGCGGGCCATCGACGCGACCGTGCCGCCCCTGGTGCGGGCCTTCGCGCCCGACGTGCTCGTCACCCAGCACGGCTGCGACACCCACCTCGAGGACCCCCTCGCCCACCTCGCCATCACGGTCGACGCCCAGCGCCGGGCCCACGACGAGCTGCACTCCCTCGCCCACGAGGTGTGCGGCGGCCGGTGGGTCGCGCTCGGCGGGGGCGGCTACGAGCTCGTCGACGTCGTCCCGCGCTCCTGGACGCACCTGACCGCGATCGCCGCGCACCACCCCGTCGACGTGATGACCGAGGTCCCCGCGCAGTGGCGCGAGCACGTCCAGCGGCTGCTCGGCCGGCCCGGCCCCCGCCGGATGGGTGACCTGCCCGCCGACCGGCTGCCGATCTGGGTCCAGCCGTGGTCGATGGGCCACAACCCCGAGAGCGCCCTCGACCGCGCCGTCTTCGCGACCCGGCAGGCGGTCTTCCCGTTCCACGGGCTCGACCCCTGGTTCGACTGACCTCGCCGCGGCGACCGCGGCCGGTGGGACGGAAGGGTTCGGACACGCCGCAATTCATGCGGCGCGCACGGCGTGTCGGCTGGACATTCCCGACCAATTCGTGCGGTTCCCCTTCACAGTGGTCACAACTGCCCCTATGGTTGCGACAGCACGACGCAGGGAGCCAAGCCGGGGCGTGTTCCGGCGCTGCGGAGCGCAGAAGAACGAGGTCAGGATGTCCACGGAGCGTCAGCTCGGCGAGGTGCGGTTCCTCACCGTCGCCGAGGTCGCCACGATCATGCGCGTCTCGAAGATGACGGTCTACCGCATGGTCCACGCCGGGGAGCTACCGGCGATCCGGGTCGGTCGGTCGTTCCGCGTCCCGGAGGACGAGGTGCACACCTACCTCCGCAGCTCGTTCGTCGACACCGCCTGACCCTCGGGTCACCCGGTCGCGAAGGGGCGGTCCGCCAGCCGGCGGGCCGCCCCTCGCGGCGTCCCGGACACCACCGGTTTGGGACGGACCGATCCCGCCGGTAGGGTGGGCGGTCGCACCCCCCGTACCACTCGCGAGGACATCCCATGGGTTCAGTCATCAAGAAGCGGCGCAAGCGGATGGCGAAGAAGAAGCACCGCAAGCTGCTCCGCAAGACGCGCCACCAGCGTCGCAACAAGAAGTGACCACGCGTCACCTCTGAGCGCCGAAGGTCCCCGGCCATCGCCGGGGGCCTTTGTCGTCCCCGCGCCCGGGGGTGGCCGGGTCCCGGCACCCGGGGGCCACTCGGTAGTGTCGGACCCGTCGGACCCGCACGTGAAGGAGCTGGCAGATGGCGAGGGTGGTGCTCGTGACCGGGGTGTCCCGGTTCCTCGGCGGCCTCCTGGCGCGCCGGCTCGCCGCCGAGCCCGGCATCGAGCGCGTCGTGGGCGTCGACGTCATCCCCCCGCCGCACGACATCGGGGCCGTCGAGTTCGTCCGGGCCGACATCCGCAACCCGATGATCTCGCGGGTCATCGAGTCCGCGGGGGTCGACACCGTCGTGCACATGAACGTCATCGCGACGCCGACCTTCGTCGGGGGACGCACCCCGCAGAAGGAGATCAACGTCATCGGGACGATGCAGCTTCTCGCGGCGTGCCAGAAGTCGCAGACCGTCGAGCGGCTCGTCGTGAAGTCCTCGGCCGCCGTCTACGGCTCGACCCCGGCCGACCCCGCGATGTTCACCGAGGACATGGGCGCCCGGCGCAGCCCGTCCGGCGGCTTCGGCAAGGACTCCATCGAGGTCGAGGGCTACGTCCGGGGCTTCGCCCGGCGCCGCCCCGACACCGACATCCTCATGCTGCGGTTCGCCAACGTCATCGGGCCCCGCATCCGCACCTCGATCACGGACTACTTCTCGCTGCCGGTGCTGCCCGTCCCGCTCGGGTACGACGCGCGGATGCAGTTCGTCCACGAGGACGACGCCATCGACGCGCTCGTCCTCGCCGGCACCGGGTCCACGACGGGGGTGGTCAACGTCGCCGGTGACGGGGTCATCACCGTGCTCCAGGCCGCGGCGCTCGCCCGCCGCCCGGTCCTGCCGATGCCCCTCCAGAGTGCCGGTGTCGTGGGGGGCATGGCCCGACGGCTCGGCCTCGCCGACTTCTCGCCGGACCAGATGTCCTTCCTCGCCTTCGGGCGCGGCCTCGACACGACCCGCATGCGCGAGCAGCTCGGCTTCGAGCCGGCCCACACGAGCCACGACGCCTTCGCGGCGTTCGCCGCGACCCTCGGGTCCGCGGTGCCCGGGGGCAGCATCCTCGGCGACGCCGTGAGCGGGGTCGCCGGCACCGCCAGCCAGGTGGTCCTGCGGGCCCTCGGTGCCGGGAGTGGTCGCTGATGGCGCGCAGCGGGGCCCTCGCGGCCGGGGCGGCACGCGCCGGTGGCGAGCGCGCGCGGCGACGGTCCACCCCCCTCCTCGGCGCCGACCCGGTGACCCCGGTCGACGACGCGCGCGCCCCGGCGTCGAAGGCGGCTCCGGCGAAGAAGGCCGCGCCCGCGAAGAAGGCCGCGCCCGCCAAGAAGGCGGCACCGGCGAAGAAGGCGGCACCGGCGAAGAAGGCGGCGCCCGCGACGCCGGCCGCCGAGGCGCCGGAGACACCCGGCTCCGGGCCGGCCCGACGCAAGCACCGACCCGCACCCCGGGTCACCTCGGCCCCGTCCGCCCGGGCGACCCGCCAGGCGGGGGAGCGCACCGGCCGCGCCAGGATCTCCCCGCGCGAGAAGGCCCGGCGCGACGAGGCGGCCCGCCGCCCGCACCTGCGCCTCGCGGAGGCGCCGAGCACCCCGCGTCCTGCGCGTGGGGCGCCCGCCCCGAGCCCGGTCGAGGCCGGCCCCCCGCCGCTCGACCCCACCCTCGCCGCGGCCCCCGGCCGGTCCGGGCTCTCGGTCCCCGAGCTGCCGGACCTCGTCGAGGCGCTCGTGGCGGGCCTCCGCTTCGCCGCGCAGGCCGCCGGCGTGGCCCCCGAGGACGTCGAGCGGCGGGTCGCCGAGGTCATCGCCTACCTGCGCCGCCGGGTCGACGGCGACTACACCGTCGACGACTTCGGCTACGACCGGCACTTCACCGAGAACGTCTTCTACCCGATGCTCCGGCCGCTCTACCGGCACTGGTTCCGGGTCGAGGTGCGCGGGATCGAGAACATCCCCGCCGAGGGTGGTGCCCTCGTGGTGTCCAACCACTCCGGCACGGTGGCCGTCGACTCGCTCATGGTGCAGCTCGCGATCCACGACGAGCACCCGGCCCACCGCACGATGCGTGCCCTCGGGGCCGACCTCGTCTTCCAGACCCCGTTCATCGGGACGATGGCGCGTCGCTCCGGGTCCACCCTCGCGACGAACGAGGACGCCGAGCGGCTCTTCGAGCGGGGTGAGCTCGTCGGGGTCTTCCCCGAGGGGTTCAAGGGCACCGGCAAGCCGTTCAGCGAGCGCTACAAGCTCCAGCGCTTCGGCCGGGGCGGGTTCGTCTCCGCCGCGCTCGCCGCGGGGGTGCCGATCATCCCGTGCTCGGTCGTCGGGGCCGAGGAGATCTACCCCGTCCTCGGCAACATGGGCACGCTCGCACGGGTGCTCGGCCTCCCGTACGCGCCGGTCACCCCGACCTTCCCGTGGCTGGGACCGCTCGGGATGGTGCCCCTGCCGAGCAAGTGGATCATCGAGTTCGGCACGCCGATCGAGACCGAGACCCACGAGACCGGTGCCGCCGAGGACCCCATGCTGGTCTTCGACCTCACCGACCAGGTGCGCGAGACGATCCAGCAGACCCTCTACACGCTGCTCATGCAGCGCCGCTCGGTCTTCTTCTGAGGCGCCGATGACCGCGCACCCCGTCCGCGTCACCCTCGTCGGCCGCGAGGGCTGCCACCTCTGCGAGGTCGCCCGCGAGGTCGTGGCGCGGGTCTGCGCCGACCTCGACGTGGGGTGGCAGGAGCTCGACGTCGACGCCGACGACGCCCTCCTGCAGCGCTGGTCGGAGGAGGTTCCCGTCACCCTCGTCGACGGTCGCCAGCACGACTTCTGGCGGGTCGACGAGGCGCGGCTGCGCGCCGCGCTCGCCCGCCCGGTCCGCGCGGCGCCCGGAGGGCCACCCGCCGGCGCCTAGCACATCCGCTCCGTGACCAGGCTCACGGGGTCCGGCGCCGCTTTGTGCCTCCCTTCACAAAGTCGTAGGCTGACGTGGTTTCCGCAGGGTCCACGCGGGCCGTCGACCGCCCGCCACCGAGCCGAGCCCGCGGACCGCGAAAGGAGTCGGTGACCACTCGTGTCCACCGCAGCAGCCACCCGCCGGGGCATCCCGGAGGCATCGGTGGCCCGTCTGCCGGGGTACCTGCGAGCCCTCACCGCACTCGCCGCGGACGGCATCGTCTCGGTCAGCTCCGAGGAGCTCGCGGCCGCGGCCGGGGTCAGCTCGGCGATGCTCCGCAAGGACCTCTCGCACCTCGGCAGCTACGGCGTCCGGGGTGTCGGCTACGACGTCGACCGGCTCGCCTCCGAGATCGCCGCGGCCCTCGGCCTCACCCAGGACTGGCCCGTGGCGATCGTCGGCATGGGCAACCTCGGCCGGGCGCTCGCCGCCTACCGCGGGTTCGCCGAGCGCGGGTTCCGGGTCATCGCCCTCGTCGACCACGACGACCAGGTGGTCGGCGAGGAGGTCGCGGGGACGCGCGTGCGGCCCACGACCGACCTGCCGGACCTCGTGGAGCGCGACGGGCTGGCCATCGGCGTCATCGCGACCCCGCCCGAGGGCGCCCAGGACGCGTGCGACGTGCTCGTCGCCGCCGGCGTCCGGTCCGTCCTCAACTTCGCCCCGGTCGTGCTCTCGGTCCCGGGCGACGTCGTCGTCCGCACGGTCGACCTCTCCACCGAGCTGCAGATCCTCGCCTTCCACGGGCAGCGGCTCGCCGTCGCCGAGGCGGTGGCGCAGTGAGCCTCGTCGTCCTCGGCCTCTCCCACCACGGGGCCCCGCTCTCCCTCCTGGAGTCCGTCTCGCTCGACGGTGCGGCCGCGACGGCGCTCGAGGAGGCGGTCCTCGGCTCGGAGCACGTCACCGAGGCGGTGGTCCTCAGCACGTGCAACCGCACCGAGGTCTACGCCGAGGCGCTCACCTTCCACGGCGCGCTCGTCGACGTGACGAACGCGCTCGCGGCGGCCTGCGGGGTCGACCGCGCCTCCCTCCAGCCGCACCTCTACGTCCACTACGAGGAGCGCGGCATCTGCCACGCGTTCACCGTGGCGGCGGGGCTCGACTCGATGGCCGTCGGCGAGGCCCAGATCCTCGGCCAGGTCCGGCGCAGCCTCTCGCGCGCCCAGGGCCACGGGCACGTCGGCCCCGCGCTCAACGCGCTGCTCCAGCAGGCCCTGCGCGTCGCCAAGCGGGTCCACGCCGAGACCGACATCGACCTCGTGAGCGGCTCGCTCGTCCAGGCCGGCCTGACCCGGGCCGAGGCGCTGCTCGGCGGGCTCGGCGAGCTGTCCGTCCTCGTCGTCGGCGCCGGGGGCATGGGTGCGCTCGCGGCCGCCACCGTGGCCCGGCAGGGTGCCGGCACCGTCGTCGTCGCGAACCGCAACGCCGACCGGGCGCGGTCCGTGGCCGAGCGCGTCGGGGGCACCTCACGCCCCCTCGACGATCTCGGGGAGGCCCTCGCGGGCGCCGACCTCGTCGTCTCCTCCACCGGTGCGCGCGGCCAGGTCGTCACGGCCGACCACGTCGCGGCCGCGCTCGCGGCCCGGAACGGGCGTCCGCAGGTGTACGTCGACCTCGCCCTCCCGCACGACATCGACCTCGCCGTCGCCGACCTTCACGGCGCGACCCGGGTCGGTCTCGCCGAGCTCGGTGAGGACCTCGCCGAGGCCGGCACCGCGCCCCAGGTCACCGTCGCCGGTGAGCTCGTCACGGCGGAGGTGGCCGGCTACCTCGTGCAGCGCTCCGCCGAGGCCGTGGCCCCCACCGTCACGGCCCTGCGCACCCGCGCGGGCCAGCTCGTCGACGCCGAGCTGGCCCGCCTCGAGCGCCGCACGCCGGGGATGGGTGACGCCGAGCGCGCCGAGGTGCGCCGGGCCGTCGAGCGGGTCGTCGACAAGCTCCTCCACACCCCGACCGTCCGGGTCAAGGAGCTCGCGCAGGACGGGCAGGGCGGCAGCTACGCCCGGGCGCTCTCCGAGCTGTTCGACCTCGACCCCCGCGACGTCTCCCTCGTCTCGGCACCCCCGACCATCCCGGGGGAGGAGTCATGACGGCGCTGCGCCTCGGCACCCGCCGCTCTGCCCTCGCGAGGACCCAGTCGACGTGGGTGGCCGACCGGCTGCGTGCCCTCGGCCACGACGTCGAGCTCGTCGAGGTGAGCACCGAGGGAGACCGCGACCAGACGACGCCGCTGGCCCAGCTGGGCGGCACCGGGGTGTTCGTCTCCGCGCTCCGCGAGGCGCTCGCGGGCGGTCGCGTCGACCTCGCCGTGCACTCCCTCAAGGACCTCCCGACCGCCCCCGACCCTCGCACCACGGTGGCCGCCGTGCCCGTCCGCGAGGACGTCCGCGACGCGCTCGTCGCCCGCGACGGGCTCACCCTCGGCGAGCTCCCGGCCGGCGCCACCGTCGGCACCGGGTCGCCCCGGCGCCGGGCCCAGCTCGCGGCCCTCGGCCTCGGGCTCGAGATCGCCGACCTCCGTGGCAACGTCGACACCCGGCTCCGCGCCGTGAGCGAGGGACGGCTCGACGCCGTCGTGCTCGCAGCGGCCGGGCTGCGCCGGCTGGGCCGAGCGGCCGAGGTCACCGAGCTGCTCGACCCGCTCCAGATGCTCCCGGCCCCCGGCCAGGGCGCCCTCGCGGTCGAGGTCCGCGCCGACGACGAGGCCACCCTCGCCGTCGTCGGCCCGCTCGACGACCCGGACTCCCGGGCCTGCGTCACCGCCGAGCGTGCCCTCCTCGCCGAGCTCGAGGCCGGGTGCTCGGCACCGGTCGGCGCTCTCGCCGAGGTCGTCGAGGGGGTCGACGCCGCGGAGCTCTCGCTCCGAGCCGTCGTCGCGGCCCCCGACGGCTCCTCCGAACTGCGTCGGTCCCTGACCGGCGACCCCGCCGAGGCCGCCGCCCTCGGCCGGAGGCTGGCCCGCCTCCTCCTCGAGGACGGCGCCGCCGACCTCATGACCACGACCACCGACCCCACCGTCACGGAGCGTGCACTGTGAGCCCCACGCGCTCATCCACCCGACCCACCTCCCGCGTCCCCGCGCGCGTCGCCTTCGTCGGCGGCGGGCCCGGCGACCCCGGCCTGCTCACGGTCCGCGCGGCCGAGCTGCTGGCGGCCGCCGACGCCGTCGTCATCGACCAGGTCGCCCGCGAGGACCTCGCCCTGCGCCATGCCCGCGCCGATGTCGACATCGTCGACGCCGGTCACGGCGACCAGGGCGAGCGCCTCACCCAGGCCTCGCGCGCCAAGCTCGTCGTCCGGGCCGCCAAGGCCCACCCGGGTGGGCTCGTCGTCCGCCTCATGGACGGCGACCCGGCCGTGTTCAACGGGCTCGCCGAGGAGGCGCAGGCGCTCGTCAAGGCGGGCATCTCCTTCGAGATCGTCCCCGGCGTCAGCAGCCTCACCGCCGTCCCGGCCTACGCCGGCGTGCCGCTCACGTCGAAGTCCTCGACCGCGCTGCACGTCGTCGTCGCCGGGCCGTCGATCCCGGACGTCTCGGGCGGGGTCGACGCGTCGGTCACCGTCGTCGTCCTCGGGACCCCCGACCGGGCCGCGGTCGCGCTGCAGGCGCTCGCGGCGGCCGGTCGCGACGCCGCGACCCCGGTCGCGGTCACCGAGCGAGGCACCACCACCGAGCAGCGCACCGTCGTCACCACCCTCGGCGAGGCCGCGGAGGCGATGGGCGCCGGGCACTTCCCGGTGCTCGCCGTGGTCGGCGACACCGTCGCCATGCGTGACGCGCTGTCCTGGTTCGAGACCAAGCCGCTCTACGGCTGGTCGGTCCTCGTGCCCCGCACGAAGGAGCAGTCCGGCTCGATGACGGCACGGCTGGAGCACCACGGCGCGCACGCCGAGGTCGTCCCCACCATCTCCGTCGAGCCGCCGCGCACCCCGCAGCAGCTCGAGCGCGCGGTCAAGGGCATGGTGACCGGCCGCTACGAGTGGGTGGGCTTCACGTCGGTCAACGCCGTGCGGGCGATCCGCGAGAAGTTCGACGAGTTCGGCCTCGACGCCCGGTCGTTCGCCGGGCTCAAGGTCGCGGCCGTCGGCGGGGTCACCGCGGAGGCGCTGCGCGAGTGGGGGATCAACCCCGACCTCGTGCCCACCGAGGAGCAGTCCGCCCACGGGCTGCTCGAGGCGTGGCCGCCCTTCGACGCCGACCTCGACCCCATCAACCGGGTCTTCCTGCCGCGCGCCGACATCGCCACCGACACCCTCGTCGCCGGGCTCCAGGAGTCCGGCTGGGAGGTCGACGACGTCACGGCGTACCGCACCGTGCGCGCCGCGCCGCCGGCCGCTCCCGTGCGCGACGCCATCAAGTCGGGCGCCTTCGACGCGGTCCTGTTCACCTCGTCCTCGACGGTGCGCAACCTCGTCGGCATCGCGGGCAAGCCGCACCCGAGCACCGTCATCGCGTGCATCGGTCCGGCCACGGCGAAGACCGCCGAGGAGCACGGGCTGCGGGTCGACGTCCTCGCCCCCGAGCCGAGCGCGACCTCGCTCGTCGACGCGCTCGCCGACCACGGCCGTTCGCTCGCCCTCGACGCCTCCGAGGCCGGCGAGCAGGTCGTGCGGCCGAGCCAGCGCCGCGCGGGCGGTCGGAAGCGCGCGACGTGACCGTCGGGGCGCCGTTCCCCAACGCCGCGTTCCCGGCCGGACGGCCGCGCCGGCTCCGCCGCACCCCGGCGCTGCGGCGGCTCGTCGCCGAGACCCGGTTGCACCCCGCCGAGCTCGTCCTGCCGGTGTTCGTCCTCGAGGGTGCCGACGCCCCGGTGCCGATCTCGGCGATGCCCGGGGTGGTCCAGCACGGCCTCCACAGCCTCGTCGAGGAGGCCCGGCGCTGCGTCGACGCCGGCCTCGGCGGGATCATGCTCTTCGGGGTGCCGGAGGCCAAGGACGGCCGCGGCTCCGGGGCCGACGACCCCGACGGCATCCTCAACGTCGCGCTGCGGCGGGTGGTCGACGCCGTCGGCGACGACCTCGTCGTGATGACCGACCTCTGCCTCGACGAGTTCACCGACCACGGGCACTGCGGCGTGCTCGCCGACGACGGCTCCGTCGACAACGACGCCACCCTCGAGCGCTACGCGTCGATGGCGCTGGCGCAGGCCGCGACCGGGGCGCCGGTGCTCGGGCTCTCCGGGATGATGGACGGTCAGGTCGGCCACGTCCGTGCCGCGCTCGATCGCGCCGGGTACACCGACACCGCGATCCTCGCCTACGCCGCGAAGTACACCTCGGGGCTCTACGGGCCGTTCCGCGAGGCGGTGCAGTCCTCCCTCGTGGGGGACCGCGCCACCTACCAGCAGGACCCGGCGAACGGCCGGGAGGCGCTGCGCGAGATCGAGACCGACATCGCCGAGGGCGCGGACATCGTCATGGTCAAGCCCGCCGGGCCGCACCTGGACGTCGTGGCAGCCGCAGCGGCGGTGTCGCCGGTACCGGTCGCCGCGTACCAGATCTCGGGGGAGTACGCCCAGATCGAGGCGGCCGCGGAGCGCGGGTGGATCGACCGCGACCGCGTGATGATGGAGGCGCTGACCGGCATCCGGCGCGCCGGCGCCCAGATCGTCCTCAGCTACCACGCGCTCGAGGCCGCCGCCCGCCTCTGAGCCCGCGGCGCACCCGTCACCCGGGAAGGTCCTCGCCGTCCTCGGGGAGGAGCTCGCCGTCGAGACGTCGGCGGAGCCGCTCGAGCCCCGTGCGGAGCATCGCGCCGTACCCGTCGTCCGGGAGTGCGCCGGCGGCCCGCTCGCCGGCCGCGAGGTGGTGGCGAGCGTCCTGCACGCGTCCCTGCCGCCGGTACCCGTCGGCGAGGTTGAGGTGGAGGCTCGGCGCCATCCCGGCCGCGGAGGGGATGCCCACCGCGGCGAGGTCCTGCTCGCCGACCTCCGCGAACTCCTCGAGGGCCCGCTCGTCCCAGGCGACCTCGTCAGCGAGCTCGGGCTCGAGGTCGGCGAGGTAGTGGGCCAGCACGCAGCGATGGGCGTGCTGCGCCTCCTGCGCGGCGTCCCAGCACTCCCGAAGTCTCCGCCGGCCGCCCGCGCGGTCACCCCCGAGGGCCGCTCCGACCGCCTCCACCACCTGCTCCCACGTGACCACGGTCTCGACCGTAGCCGGGGTGACTGGAAGAGGGCGGTCCCACCGGACCCGGACAGCACGAGGCCGCCGCCACCCGGTGGGGTGACGGCGGCCCGGGGGCTCCCCTGCGAGCCCGGTCCGTGGGTCGCTCAGGCCTGCTTGGCGAGCTGGACGTCGATGACGACCTTGATCTTCTCGGAGACGAGGACGCCGCCCTTCTCGAGGGCCGCGTTCCAGCTGAGGCCCCAGTCGGTGCGGTTGATCTCGCCCTCGGCCTCGAAGGCAGCCTTCTCGTTGCCCCACGGGTCGGTGGCGACGCCGCCGAACTCGACGTCGAGGGTGACCGGCTGGGTGACGCCCTTGATGGTGAGGTCGCCGGTGAGGGTGGCGCCGTCGAAGGAGGTGGAGCGGAAGGTCATCTCCGGGTGGTTGTCCACGTCGAAGAAGTCCTCTCCGCGCAGGTGGGCGTCGCGGTCGGGGGTGCCGGTGGCGACCGAGGCGGTCTTGATGGTGACCTCTGCGGTCGAGTCGCTGACGTCGTCACCGACGGTGACGGTGCCGCTGACGTCGGTGAAGGCGCCGCGCACCTTGCTCACCATGAGGTGGCGGGCGACGAAGCCGACCTCGGTGTGGGTCGGGTCGATGGTCCAGGTGCCGGTGCTGAGGCCGGTGAGGGTGGCGGTGCTCATGGGGTTCTCCTCGGAGGTCGTGGGTCGTGCTAGTTGACTATTCAACTATGCATGACGTCCGGCTATTCCGCATCCCGGGTGCCGATCTGCGGGATGTCGGCTCGCCCCTGGCGCCGGCCCCGCCTCCCGGTGCGGGTCGCCCTCGACGTGGGACGATGGCTCGATGGGAGAGGACCCGCGCTGGCTCAGCGCCGAGGAGCAGCACTGGTGGCGCTCGTACCTGCGCGCCACGCGCGAGCTGGCCGCCGCCCTCGACCGGGACCTCCAGTGCTCCGGGGTCAGCCTGCCCGAGTACGAGCTGCTCTCGATGCTGTCCGAGGCCGACGGCAGCCGGCTGCGGATGTCGGCGCTCGCGGAGCTCATCGTCCAGTCGCGCAGCCGGGTCACGCACACCGCGGCCCGCCTCGAGGGGCGCGGCTGGGTCCGCCGGACCCCGGCCCCCGACGACGGCCGCGGGGTCGTCCTCGCGCTGACCGACGCGGGCCGGGAGGCGCTCGAAGGCTTCGCCGTGGCCCACATCCAGAGCGTGCGGCGCCACCTCGTCGACGTGCTGGCCCCCGAGCAGTTCCGCGCCCTCGGTGAGGCCATGGAGGCCGTCCGCAGTGCCTACGCGTGCGACCCGACGACCCCCGAGACCCCCGTCGCGCCGGGCTGACCCGACAATGGGGCGGTGACCGAGAACCCCGCAGCCCCGTCCGCCGGTGACGACGCCCCCGCCTCCGCCGCACTCCTCGCCCGTGCCCGTGCGGTGACCCCCGGTGGGGTCAACTCGCCGGTCCGGGCGTTCCGCTCGGTCGGCGGCACCCCCCGCTTCATGGTGCGTGGCTCCGGCCCGTACCTCACCGACGCCGACGGCCGTGAGTACGTCGACCTCGTGGGCAGCTGGGGCCCGATGATCCTCGGCCACGCCCACCCGGCCGTCCTCGACGCCGTGCACGAGGCCGCCTCCCGGGGCACCTCCTTCGGCACCCCGTGCGAGAACGAGGTCGCGCTCGCCGAGGAGATCGTCGCCCGGGTGGCCCCGGTCGAGCAGCTCCGGCTCGTCTCGAGCGGGACCGAGGCGACGATGAGCGCCATCCGGCTCGCCCGGGGCTTCACCGGCCGCCCGCTCGTCGTGAAGTTCGCCGGGCACTACCACGGCCACGTCGACTCCCTCCTCGTCGCCGCGGGCTCCGGCGTCGCGACCCTCGCGCTGCCCGACTCCGCCGGCGTCCCGGCGCAGATGGCCGCCGAGACCCTCGTGCTGCCGTACAACGACGTCGAGGCCCTCGAGGCGGTCTTCGCCGCACGGGGCGACGAGATCGCCTGCGTCATCACCGAGGCCGCGGCCGGCAACATGGGCGCGGTCCCCCCGGCGCCGGGGTTCACCGCGGCCCTGCGGCGGGTCACCGCGCAGTACGGGGCCCTGCTGGTCTCCGACGAGGTGATGACCGGCTTCCGCTGCAGCCGCGCGGGCTGGTGGGGCCACGAGGGCGTCGACGTCACCCCCGACCTGCTGACCTTCGGCAAGGTGATGGGCGGAGGCTTCCCGGCGGCGGCGTTCGGCGGCCGCGCCGACGTCATGGCCCTGCTCGCTCCGGACGGGCCCGTCTACCAGGCGGGCACCCTCTCGGGGAACCCGGTCGCGACGGCCGCCGGCCTGGCCACGCTCCGGCTGTGCGACGACGCGGTGTACGCACGGCTGGCCGCGGTGTCCGCCACGATCAGTGCGGCCGCGTCCTCCGCGCTCACGGATGCCGGTGTGCCCCACCGGGTCCAGTACGCGTCGTCGATGTTCTCGGTCTTCTTCCGCGAGGGGGAGGTCCACGACTACGACGACGCCCGCGACCAGGACACCGGTGCCTTCGCCCGGTTCTTCCACGCGATGCTCTCGGCCGGCGTCTACCTGCCCCCGAGCGCCTACGAGTGCTGGTTCGTCTCGGCCGCCCACGACGACGCCGCGGTCGACCGCATCCTCGCCGCGCTCCCGGGGGCCGCCGCCGCCGCGGCGGGCTGACCGGGCGTCGAGCCCGGTCCCCGGCGCTCAGGTGGGTTTGCGACAATCCGAGGCATGACCTCGTCCCCGGGCGCCGCCTCCTCGGCCGAGCCGCAGCGCACCACCGTGCACCTGCTGCGCCACGGCGAGGTCCACAACCCCGAGCGCGTCCTCTACGGCCGGCTGCCGGACTACCACCTCTCCGGTCTCGGGCGGCAGATGGCCGAGCTGGCGGCCGAGCACCTCGCGGACCACGACATCGTCCACGTCGTCTCCAGCCCGCTCGAGCGGGCGCAGGAGACGGCCGCCCCCGTGGCGGCGGAGCACGACCTCGAGGTCACCCTCGACGACCGCGTCCTCGAGGCCGAGAACGCCTTCGAGGGGTTGCCCGTCGCGGGCGGGCAGGGGCTGCTGCGCCACCCCCGGCTCTGGCCGAAGATGCTCAACCCGCTCCGCCCGTCCTGGGGCGAGCCGTACGTCGACATCGTCGCCCGGATGCGCGACGCCATCGTCGACGCGCGGGCGGTCGCGCGCGGCCACGAGGCCGTCGTCGTGAGCCACCAGGCGCCCATCTGGATGATCCGCCTCGCCACCGAGGGGCGCTCGCTCGTGCACAACCCCGCCCACCGGGAGTGCTCGCTCGCCAGCCTCACCTCGCTGACCTTCGTCGGCGACGAGCTGCTCTCCCTCTCCTACTGCGAACCGGCCGCCGCGCTGCTGCCCCGGGCCCAGAAGGGGGCCGGCGCGTGACCGTCCGCCACCCACGCCGGGCCGCCCTCGGCGTCGCGGGCCTCGCCGTGCTCGCCACGGTCGCCGTCGCGGGGTGCAGCCAGGACCCCAACTCGGTGGCCGCGCAGGCCAAGGCGGGGGACCAGAAGGGCTACGTGTCCGGCGACGGCCGGGTCGAGACCATCGCCGCCGCGGACCGGGGCGAGCCCGTGACGATGACCGGCACGCTCGTCGACGGCACGGCGTGGGACATCACCTCCACACGGGACCGGGTCCTCGTCCTCAACGTCTGGGGGTCGTGGTGCGCCCCCTGCGTCGCGGAGGCGCCCGACCTCCAGAAGGCGTGGGAGGAGCAGCAGGCCAAGAAGGCCCCCGTCGACTTCGTCGGCATCGACTTCCGCGAGGAGCCCCAGCGCGGTGCCGCGTTCATGAAGCGGGCGGGCATCACCTACCCGAGCCTCAGCGACGAGGCGGGCGTGCTGCTCCTGCAGCTCCAGGGCAAGGCCCCGACCGTGCCCACGACCCTCGTCCTCGACCGCACCGGCCGGATCGCCGCCCGGGTCAACGGACCCGTCGCCGAGAGCACCCTCACCGGGCTCGTCGACGACGTGGTCGCCGAGTCGTGAACCCCACCCTCGCCGCCACCGGCGACGCCGTGACGAGCGGTGCGCTGCCGCTCGCCGTCGGCGTGGCCGCGCTCGCCGGGCTCGTCTCGTTCGCGAGCCCCTGCGTGCTGCCCCTCGTGCCCGGCTTCCTCGGGTACGTCACCGGCCTCACGGGGGAGTCGGCCGCGGAGCGCTCGCGCGGGCGGACCCTGGCCGGGGCCCTGCTGTTCGTCGCCGGCTTCACGGTCGTCTTCGTCCTCGGCTCGATCTTCGTGACGACCGCCGGCCGCGCGCTCGTCGAGCACCGGGTGCTCCTCATGCGGCTCGGCGGAGCCCTCGTCGTCCTCATGGGGCTCGTCTTCGTCGGCGTCGGCAGCCAGCGCGAGGCCCGCATCCACTGGCGGCCACGGGCCGGGCTGCTCGGGGCCCCGATCCTCGGCGCGGTCTTCGCGCTCGGCTGGGCGCCGTGCACCGGGCCGACGCTCGCCGCCGTCCTCGTCATGGCCACGGCGTCCGCAGACCCCCAGGTCGCCCGTGGCGTCACCCTCGCCGTCGCGTACGGCCTCGGGCTGGGGCTGCCCTTCCTCCTCGTCGCCGCCGGCCTCGACCGCGCCGGCCGCGCGTCCGGGTGGCTGCGCCGGCACCAGCGCGGCATCCAGGTGCTCGGAGGCGCGCTGCTCGTCGTCGTGGGCCTGCTCCTGCTCACGGGGGTCTGGGAGACGATGAACCGGTGGGTCCAGACCGAGCTCGTCTCCGGGTTCGAGGTGTCGGTGTGAGCGCCACCCGCGAGGAGGCCCCCGTGGCCGCGCCGGTCACCCAGCCCACGCTCGGGCCGCTCGGCTGGCTGCGCTTCGTGTGGCGGCAGCTCACGAGCATGCGCACCGCGCTGTTCCTGCTCCTGCTGCTCGCCGTGGCCGCCATCCCCGGCTCGACCTTCCCGCAGCGCTCGATCGACGCCACCCGCACCGCGCAGTGGATCACCGACCACCCCGGTGCCGGGCCCGTCCTCGACCGGCTCGGGTTCTTCGAGGTCTACGCGTCACCGTGGTTCGCCGCGATCTACCTGCTGCTCTTCGTCTCGCTCATCGGTTGCGTCTGGCCGCGGACCCGCATCCACTGGCACCAGGTGCGCTCGCGGCCGCCGCGCGCGCCCCGCCGGCTCGAGCGGCTCGCGGCCCACCGTGAGGAGACCGTCGACGGCAGCCCGGACGAGGTCCTGGCCCGGTACCGCGGGACGCTCCGCTCGCGCCGGTACAGGGTGCACGCCCACGACGACGAGACGCTCTCGGGCGAGAAGGGCTACCTCAAGGAGACCGGCAACCTCGTCTTCCACCTCGCCCTCATCGGGGTGCTCGTCGGCGTCGCGTGGGGCCACCTGCTCGGGTGGAAGGGCGACGTCATCCTCCCGGTCGGCCAGACCTTCGCGAACACGCTGTCGCGCTACGACACGTTCAGCCCCGGCCCGTGGGTCGACCCGAACGCCCTCGACCCGTACACGATCCGGCTCGACCGGATGGACGTGAAGTTCGAGACCGAGGCCACCGGCAAGGGCCAGTTCGGGATGCCGCGCGACTTCCGGGCGACGACGACGTTCACCGACCCGAGCGGCACGTCGCAGACGCGCGAGATCGCCGTCAACCACCCGCTCGAGACGGGGGGCGGCAGCGTCTTCCTCCTCGGCAACGGCTACGCACCGCACATCACGGTGCGCGACGGCGACGGCACCGTCGTCTACTCCGACGCCACACCGTTCCTCCCGCAGGACAACACCTACACGTCGGTCGGTGCGGTCAAGGTGCCCGGCGCCCAGCCGGACCAGCTCGGCTTCGCCGGGTTCTTCCTGCCCACGGGTGTCATCGACGACCAGCGCGGGCCGCACTCGGTGTTCCCGGACACCCTCGACCCGCAGCTCGCGCTCACCGCCTTCAGCGGCGAGCTGTTCCCGAACGGGGCTCCGCAGTCGGTGTACACCCTCGACACCGCAGGGATGACGCCCCTGCCGGGCACCGACGGCTCGGACCAGCTGCGCATCCTCCTGCGGCCGGGGCAGAGCTTCGAGCTGCCCGACGACCGCGGGTCGATCACCTTCGACGGTGTCGAGCGCTTCGCCGGGCTGTCGATCCGCACCGACCCCGGCAAGACCCTGACCCTCGTCTCGGCGCTGCTCGCGCTCGCCGGGCTCGTCCTCAGCCTCGTCGTCCGTCGTCGAAGGGTGTTCGTCCGGGTTCGTCCCGGTGACACCCCGGGTCGTACCGTGGTCTCCGTCGGCGGCCTCGCCAAGGACGACGACGAGGGCATGGACGACGAGGTCGCCGCCGTCCTCACCGGACCCGAAGGATCACGATGACCGACACCACGCTGGCCCAGCTGTCGAACACCGCGGTGTACTCCGCGATGGCCGTGCTGACCCTCGCGATGCTCGCCTACGGCCTCTACCTCGCCCGGGTCGTCCCGGGACGCGCCGAGGCGCCCGAGCGCGAGCTCGTCACCGCCGGTGGCGGCTCCGACGGCGCGACCCCGGCGGCCGACGCGCCCGGGAGGTCCGCCGGTCCCGCCGCCGACGACGACGCGGAGCCGCTGACCGCCCGCAAGGCCGCCGGCATCGCGTGGATGCTCACCCTGCTCGGCACGGCGCTGGTCGTCGTCGGGGTCGTGCTGCGCACCCTCGAGGTGCACCGCTGGCCGCTCGGCAACATGTACGAGTTCGCCCTCGTCGGCGGGATGTTCACCCTGCTGGCGTACGTGGGGTGGGCGATGCGCCGCGACCTGCGCTGGCTCGGCCTGTTCGTCGTCGGGCCGGTGCTGCTGGTCCTCGGTGCCGCGATCACCGTCTGGTACACCGACGCCTCGGAGCTCATGCCGTCGCTGCGCTCCGTGTGGCTGGCGATCCACGTCACGGTGGCGACGATGACCATCGGCGTGTTCACGCTCGGTGCCTCGCTCGGCATCCTCTACCTCATCCAGGACCGGCTCGAGACGACCGGCTCGGCCCGCGCCGCGTTCATGCGGCGCCTCCCGTCCGCGCGGGCCCTCGAGCGGCTCACCTACGGGACGCACATCATCGCCTTCCCGATGTGGACCTTCACCGTCATCGCCGGCGCGATCTGGGCCCGGCAGGCCTGGGGGTCGTACTGGAACTGGGACCCCAAGGAGGTGTGGAGCTTCGTCATCTGGGTGGTCTACGCCGCGTACCTCCACGCTCGCGCGACGACGGGCTGGAAGCGGCAGAACGCGGTGTGGATCGCGCTCGCCGGGTTCGTCTGCGTCCTGCTGAACTTCGCCGTCGTCAACATGTACTTCGTCGGCCAGCACTCGTACTCCGGCCTCTGAGGAGCGACCTCCCTCGATGAACGCCCTGCTGCGCTACACCGTCCTGCGCCTGCTCGTCTTCCTCGGCTGCCTGCTGCTGCTGTGGCTCGTCGGCCTGCGGAGCGAGGAGGACTACCTGCTGCTCGTCGTCCTCGCGGCGCTGCTCTCGATGGTCATCTCCTACGTCGGGCTGCGACGCTTCCGCGAGGCGTACTCCGCCGAGCTGGCCACCCGGATCGAGCGTCGCACCGCCGCCCGCCGGGAGGGCGGTGCCCGGGCACGCACCGACGAGGAGGTCGAGGACGCCGCGGAGGCGCCCGGCGAGGACGACGGCTTCCGCTGACGCGGCGTGGGGGGTCCTCGGCTACGCGAGGGCCGTGCCGAGGGTGACCCCGGCGAGCACGAGCACGGCGTAGGCGACCTCGTAGAGGCCCGTGGCGGCGAGCACGGGGATGAGCCCGGGCCCGGTGGTCCCGGACCGCACGACGCGCACACCGCGCCAGGCCAGGGGCAGGGCGAGCAGCGCCACGAGCACCCACGGCTCGGCGACGGCCATCGCGGCGAGCGCGACGAGCGAGACACCGACGAGCACGTCGTAGAAGGCCCGCGTGCGGGCGTCGCCGAGGCGGACCGCGAGGGTGCGCTTCTGGTGCTCGGTGTCGGTGGGGATGTCGCGCAGGTTGTTCGCCACGAGGATCGCCGAGGCGACGGCCCCGACCCCGACGGCCCCGGCGACGCCGAACCAGGAGACGCCGCCGGCCTGGGTGTACTCGGTGCCCAGGGTCGCCATCAGCCCGAAGAAGACGAAGACGTAGACCTCCCCGAGGCCGCGGTACCCGTACGGGTTGTCGCCCCCGGTGTACCGCCAGGCCGCGAGCACCGCGAGCACCCCGAGCGGCAGCATCACCCAGGCCCGGGAGAGGACGACGAGCGCGAGGCCGACCACGCCGGCGGCACCGAAGGCGGAGAAGGCCGCCACCTTGACCGACCGGGGCGTGGCCAGCCGTTGGCCGACGAGCCGCACCGGCCCGGCACGCACCTCGTCGGTGCCTCGCACGCCGTCGGAGTAGTCGTTGGCGTAGTTGACGCCGACCTGGAGGGCGAGCGCGACGAGGAGGGCGAGCAGCGCGAGGCCGGGGCGGGCGGCATCCACCCGGAGGGCGGCGGCGGTCCCGAGGACGACGGGCGCGACGGCGGCGGGCAGGGTGCGCGGGCGGGCACCCGCCACCCACTGGGCGAGGGAGGCCATCGCGGGTCAGAGGTCCTTGAGGAAGTCGGGGTCGTCGTCCGGGCCGCGCGGCGGGCGGTTGCGCCGCTCCTGCTCGCGCTGCTGCCAGTGGGCCTGCCAGCGTTCCTGCTGGGTCTGGTACTGCCCCGCGGTGTTCTTGTCGGGGCGCCCGGCGACCAGCCAGGCCACCGGGCCGACGACAGGGAAGAGCAGGATGAGGAGGATCCACGCGATCTTCGGGAGGCCGCGCATGACCACCTCATCGGTCTGGATCGCGTCGATGAGGCAGTAGACCGTCAGCGCGAGGCTGAGGGCGTAGGGGAGGTACCGCAGCACGCCGTCATCCTCCCACGGCGAAGAGCGCGGCGACGGCGGGTCGGTCCGGCTTGCCCGGCCCGCGCAGGGGGACCGCGTCGGCGCTCGCGACCCGGCGGGGGAGGGCGTGGTCGGGCAGGTGCCCGCGCAGGGCCTCGCGGACCTCGGTGACGGAGAGCGGGCGGGCGTCCGGCAGCGGGACGACGAGCAGGCTGACGGCCTCGCCCCACTCGGGGTCGGGCGTGCCGACCACGACGGCCTCCCGCACGCCCGGGACGTGCTCGAGCGCGGCCTCCTCGACGAGGCGCGGGGCGACCTTCATCCCCCCGGTGTTCACGAGGTCGTCGAGCCGGCCGTCGACGTGCAGCCGGCCGTCGGCGTCGATCCGGCCGGCGTCGTCGGTGCGGAACGAGCGCGACCCGTCGGTGGCCACCCGGAAGGCGCGGAAGGTGAGGTCGGGGCGGCCGAGGTAACCGTGGGCGAGGGTCACGCCGCCGAGCTCGACCCGGCCGTCGTCCGTGAGGGTCACGGTGCTGCCCGTCAGGGGGACCCCGTCGTACACGCAGCCGCCGGCGGTCTCGCTCATCCCGTAGGTCGCGAGCAGCGTGACGCCCTCCGCCCCGGCCCGCCGGCGCAGCCGGGGAGGGAGGGCGGCGCCGCCGACGAGGACGCCGTGGAAGCGCCGGAGTGCCTCTGCCCCGGTGGGGTGCTCGAGGAGACGGACGAGCTGGGTGGGGACCAGGGCCGTGTAGCGCCGGACGCCCGGGTCGAGGCGGGCGGCCGCGGCGGTGAAGCCCTCGACGGAGAAGCCGTGGGTGAGGTCGGCGACGACGGGGGTGGTGTCGGCGTCGAGCGACCGGAGCAGGACCTGGATCCCCGCGACGTGGACGGCCGGCAGCGCGAGCAGCCACTGGCCGGGGCCGCCGAGCCGCTCGTGGGTGGCGCGCGCGCTCGCGGTGAGGGCGGTGGCGCCGAGCATCGCGAGCTTCGGGGTGCCGGTGGAGCCGGAGGTGCCCACGACGAGCGCGAGGTCGTCGGGCAGGGCGGCGCCCGAGTGGCGGGGGAGGTCCGGGGGAAGGGAGCCGGTGGGGTGCGGCAGGACCGGGGCGCCGCCGGCGAGGGCGGCGCGCAGGCGTGGCAGGACGTCGGCGGCGTCGGCGCCGGACGGCACGGGCAGCGGCGCGACCTCCATGGCGTCCACTCTAGGAGGACGGTGCAGGGGTGGCCGTCGGGGCCGCGGTCCGGGACCATGGGGAAGCACAGGAGGTCTGGCGATGGACGAGTCGTTCGCAGTGCACCTGGACCGGCTGCGGGCCCACCGGGCCGAGCTCGGGGAGTCGATGGCGGCACTCGATGCCGCGCTGGCGCTCCCGGTGGGGCTCGGCAGCGTGTGGCGGGGTCGGGTCCGCGCCGCCCTCACCGAGCTGGCCCACGACCTGCGCGACCACGTCGACCTCACCGAGGCGCCGGACGGGCTGTATGCGGACCTGCGCGCGCAGGCCCCGCGGCTCTCGCGCGAGGTCGACGCCCAGCTGGGGGAGCACGCGGAGTTCCTCGCCGAGGTCGAGCGGCTGCTCGAGGAGCGGGACGAGGGGCTCGAGGGGCCGGAGGCCGTGCAGGCGCACCGGGAGGCGGCGACGGCGCTCATCGGGCGGCTGGTGAGGCACCGGCAGCGGGGTTCGGACCTGGTGTTCGAGGCGTACGACGTCGACCTCGGCGGGTCCGGCTGAGGCTGGGGTGCTCCGGGCGGGCCGGGCCCGCTCAGAAGGGCGGGTCGCCGGTGGGCGCGCGCCAGCGGTGGCGGGGTCGCCGGTGCGGGGTGGGGAGGGTGGCGGTGTGCCGTCGTGGGGTGAGGTCGTGGGTGTCGGTGCGGCAGGTGGGGCGGGGTCGGGGGGTGCCGAGGTGGTGTTCGTGGCGGTGTTCGAGGGTGCTGTGGGGTGCGTCGGGGAGGGTGAGGCAGGGGATGCCCGCGGGCTGGTCCTGTTCGGGGTGGGCGCTGCCGGTGGGGAGGGTGGCGTGGTGGAGGTGGTCGACGGGGTGGGTGGTGCGGGTGCGGCCGAGCGGGTCGGTCCAGGTGAGGGTCGCGTCGGGGTGGAGGGTGGCGGTCCAGCCGGGGCGTTGCTTGACGCGGTGGTGGCGCCGGCAGAGGCAGGCCAGGTTGGTGGCGGTGGTGGGTCCGGCGGGCCAGGGGGTGACGTGGTCGAGGTCGCAGAAGCGGGCGGCGACGTGGCAGCCGGGGAACCGGCACCGCCCGTCCCGGGCCCGGACCAGCGCGGCGAGGCGCTTCGCCGGGCCGGTACGCGCCGGTCGCCAGCGACTCGCCCTCGTCGGCGAGGGCGCCGGTGACCGGGTCGCACGCCGCGACCCGGGCTCGTCCGGCCTGCGCGAGCCAGCCCCGGTCGACCAGGACCGGCTCGGTGGTGCCGGGCGCGGCGACCTCGACGAGACCGGGGCTGGTCCCTCGGCTGGTCGAGGCGGGGGTGGTGAGGACGACCTGGACGTCGACGGTCGCCTGCCCGGTGACGAGGTCGGTGAGGGCCTTGGCGCGGGCCCGGTCGATGCGCTCGCAGGTGCCGTCGGTGACGTACCGCTGGGCGAGCTCGTCGATGGCCGCCCATGCCCGGCAGGCCTCCTCGGAGGGGAACGTCCCGAGCCAGGTGTCGACGCCGGGCTCGTCGACCCACCGCCGCAGGCTCGACTCGGACCGGGCACGCTGTGCGCGCTGGCGGAGCAGGTCCGGGCTGATCCGCGCCAGCAGTCGGCGGGCCCGGCGGCGGAGGCGGGCGGAGTCCTCCACCCCGAACCACCCCTCCAGCGACGCCACGACCGTGGCCGCGACCTCGGGCGGGCACTCCTCCAGCTCGGCGGCGACGACCTGCGCCCGGTACGCGTCCAGCACGCCCGACGCCATCGCCGCGTGCAACCCGCCCAGCCCGGTGCACGACTCCGTGCCGTCGGGGCCGTCGGCCGCGGTCCGCAGCGCGTGCCGGACCCGGCGTTCCGCGGCGACCGCCGTCAGGCCCAGCACCCCCGAGAGGACCGCCGGGGCGTCCAGCGCCCCGTGCCCGAGCGGCTGGTGCACCTCGATGAGGGTGCCGTCCTCACACCACTGCGGCTCGACCGCGGCCAGCCGCACGATCGCCGCGTCCTGCGCTGCCGTCGCCTCGTTCACCAGGGACTGGAGCTCACCGGCCACCGCCGCCCACTCCTCCCGCGACCCCCGCACCCCACTCGGTTCCGCGACCGAGGACAGCGCACTCACGTGCGACACGCACCGCGTCCAGCACGTCCTGCGGACCGACCGTGGTGACCATGGGCTCCCCCTC
This sequence comes from uncultured Actinomycetota bacterium, assembly GCA_963709785.1. GTDB lineage: Bacteria > Actinomycetota > Actinomycetes > Actinomycetales > Dermatophilaceae > Phycicoccus. The sequence continues at coordinate 135,099 of CAVPXT010000013.1, forward strand.
CCCTCGTACCCACGATGTTATCGCACGCGCGTTCGATATCCAAGAAGCATGGGCAGCCAATTCCGCTCGGGTGCAACTCCGTTGAGTAGGTGCTGTCTGTCGTGAGGAGGGGCTCGCGCCGCTCGCCGAGGCGGGTGGGCCGCGTGAGGTCGACCGGCCGCGTGGGGAGCCGGTCGTCTGTTCGGTCAGCGCTGGGACCCGCCGTTCGGCTGCACTTCTCCCCCCAATTTGCCGTGTTCGGACACCGGTGCGAGCGTGGAGGTCGATGGCCACTCTCGGCCATCCCGCTGAAGGGGACTTCCACACATGAGGCCGTCACTGGTCAAGACCGCCCCCCGCGACCGGGCCGAGGCGTCACGTGCCGACAGCACCCCCCCGAACGGGCGCGTCGACGGTGGGTCGGGCGCCGAGCCCGCCGGGGACGCCGACGCCACGGGTGGGACGGCCGACACCGAGGAGCGGCCGGCGCCGACGGCCCGACGCCGGCAGTGGGGCTCGGAGCGCCCCCGGCCCCCCCTGGCCATCATGGAGGAGCCCGCGAGCCACACCCTGACCTGGACGGGTGGGTTCGCCATCGTCGCGACCATCATGCTCTGGTTGGGCTACCTCGGCTGGGCGATCTTCTCGCAGTTCATCGACCACGGGCTGCAGGGCAGCCAGTTCATCCGCCAGACGATCGCCTACGTCATCGTGATGACCTTCCTGACCTTCTCGGCGTGCATGTACCTGCTGGCCCGTCAGGGTGCGCTCTACCGGTCGCGGGGGCACGTCCGCGTGCCGCGTGCCGAGATCGACGCCTTCATGGCCGGCACTCAGCGCAGCCTCACGGTGCTCGTGCCGTCGTACTGCGAGGACCCTGCGGTGGTGCGGTCCACCCTGCTGTCCGTGGCCCTCCAGGAGTACCCCGGGACCCGGACCGTGCTCCTGCTCGACGACCCGCCGAACCCCACCGACCCGGCTGCCGCGGAGAGCCTCGCCGGGTGCCGGGCGCTGCCCGGCGAGATCAACGACCTGCTCTCGGGACCCCACGAGCGGTTCCGCACGTCGCTGGCCCGCCACGAGGCGGCCGCGGCCCACGGCGGCCCGAGCACGAACGACCAGGTCCGGGCGCTGGCTCTCGACTACGTCTGGGCCGGCCAGTGGCTGCGTGAGCAGGCGAGCGCCTACCCCCGCACCTCGAACGCGGACGACTTCCTGGCGGACGAGGTGCTCGGTGCCCTCGCGAAGGACATCGAGGTCACGGCCCGAGCGCTCTTCTCCGCCCTGGACCACGGCGCGGTCCTCCCGGCCGAGCGCCTGAGCCAGCTGTGCCGGCGCCTCGTGTGGACCTTCGAGGCGGACGTCACCTCCTTCGAGCGCAAGAAGTACGCCCACCTCCCGCACGACGCGAACAAGGCGATGAACCTCAACGCCTACCTCGGGCTCATGGGGCGACGGGTCCAGCAGATCGAGACCCAGCTCGGCATCGTGCTGCGCGACAGTGACGCCCCCGACGCGCTGGAGATCCCCGACAGCGACTACGTCCTCACCCTCGACGCGGACAGCGTGCTGCTGCGCGAGTACTGCCTCCGGCTCGTGCACCAGCTCGAGCTCCCGGGCAACGAGCGCATCGCGGTGATCCAGACCCCGTACTCCGCCTTCCGCGGTGCCAGTACGCGGCTGGAGCGGATCGCGGGCGCCACCACCGACATCCAGCACCTCGTGCACCAGGGGCTGACCCACTTCGGCGCCACCTTCTGGGTGGGTGCCAACGCGGTCATCCGCAAGGTGGCCCTGGACGACATCGTGGAGGTCTCCTACGTCGGCGGGCAGGAGGTGCGCCGCTACGTCCAGGACCGCACCGTCATCGAGGACACCGAGTCGAGCATCGACCTGGTCGCCGCCGGGTGGACGCTGTCCAACTACCCCGAGCGCCTCAGCTACAGCGCCACGCCGACGGACTTCGGCTCCCTCGCCGTGCAGCGCGCCCGTTGGGCCAACGGCGGGCTGCTCATCGCACCGAAGTTCTGGCGCCTCATCCGTCGTCGGCGCAAGGAGGGGAACCGCGTCCCCAAGGCCGCGATCGCCCTCCGCTTCAACTACATGGCCTCGATCTCGTGGGCGAGCGTCGGGCTGGTCTTCCTGCTGGTCTTCCCCTTCGACAGCAAGCTGCTGAGCCCGATCCTCCTGGCCGCGGCGGCGCCGTACTTCATCGCGATGGCCTCCGACCTGCACCGGCTGGGCTACAAGCGCACCGACGTCTTCCGCATCTACGCGTTCAACCTCGTCCTGCTCCCGGTCAACCTCGCCGGCACCCTGAAGTCCCTGCAGCAGGCCGCGGCCAAGTCCAAGATCGCGTTCGCGCGCACCCCGAAGGTCAAGGACCGCACGGCGGCGCCGGCGCTGTACATCCTGGCGGCCTACCTCATCGTCGTCTTCGCCTTCGCCACCCTCGTCAACGACATCAACTCGCGGAACTGGAGCAACGGGGCCTTCGCGGCCCTCAACGGGTCCCTCACCCTGTACGCCATCGTCGCCTTCATCGGTTTCCGCAACTCGATCGTCGACGTCGTCCTCGGGATGGTGCACTGGGTCCGGGTGCCCGCCAAGGCATCGAGGAAGGAGCGGCGTGCCGCGGGGGAGGCCGCCCCGGTCACCGCCGACTGGACGGCAGTGCTCTACTTCGGTCCGGACGTCACCGAGTCCATCGAGCGGTCGCAGATCGCGGTCACCCAGGCTCCGCCGCCACGGCGCGGTGACACTCGCGCCCGTCAGAGGTCATGACGACCGTGACGACCTTCCGCACCCCACCCACCCCACCAGCGACGGCCACGACCCGCTGCGCCACCAGGAGTCCCCGATGAGCTCGCCCACCGCCGTGCCGGGTCCCGCCCGGACACGGATCTCACCCCTGCGAGTGGCGGTCCTGCTCCTGTGCATGGTCCTGATCGGCTGGTTCGGCACCCGGGCCATCTCGTCCGCGGTCACCCCGCCGAAGACACCCGGGCCGTCGTTCTTCTCCGGCTACGTCGATGTCACGGCCACCCCGGCGTACCCGTTCGAGACACCGCCGGGCCCGGCGCAGTCCCACGTCACGCTGGCCTTCGTCGTGGCCGGCCCCGACGACCGCTGCACCCCGATGTGGGGTGGGGCCTACACGCTCGAGACGGCGTCCTCGGACCTCGACCTGGACCGTCGCATCTCCCAGCTCCGTCTCGTCGGCGGACAGGTGCGGGTCTCCTTCGGTGGGCAGGCGGGGTCCGAGCTGGCCTCGACGTGCACCGACCCGGACTCCCTGGCCGACGGCTACGAGTCGGTCGTCGACCGCTACGAGCTCACGAGCATCGACCTCGACCTCGAGGGCACGTCCCAGGGGGACGCGACGGCCGCTGCCCGTCGGGCCGGCGCGATCAAGGTCGTGCAGGACCGCGCGAGCAGCGCGGGCCGTCCCCTGGCCGTCTGGCTGACCCTCCCGGTGGCCACGAGCGGGCTCACCGCGGAAGGCCAGTCCGTCCTGGCCGGGATGCTGGCCGCGGGCGTCGACGTGGCAGGCGTGAACGGGATGACGATGGACTTCGGCACCGGCTCGGCGCAGCCCATGTCCGCCCAGGTCATCGACGCGGCCACGGCCCTGCAGGGTCAGGTGCGGGCGGCGTTCGCGCAGGCCGGCCACTCCCTCGACGACGGTCAGGGGTGGGCCAAGGTCGGCATCACGCCGATGATCGGGCAGAACGACGTCCAGGCGGAGCAGTTCACCCTCGCGGACGCCGCCGTCGTCAACGAGTTCGCCCGGACGCACGGTGTGGGTCAGCTGTCCATGTGGTCGCTCAACCGCGACTCCACCTGCGCACCGCCGCTGCCGACCGTGCTCCCCGTGGTCCAGACCTCGTGCAGCGGGGTCGACCAGGGGGGCCAGCGGTTCGCCGACGTGCTGAACGCCCACCTGGGCACCGCGGGTACGGCCGATCCGTCCACGGACGCGTCACCGTCGGGCACCGCCGCGTCGGCGACCCCGTCGCCGACCGCGACGGTCGACGACCCGGCGCGCAGCCCCTTCCCGATCTGGGACCCCCTGGGGAGGTACCCCGGTGGGACGAAGATCGTCTGGCACCACCAGGTCTTCGTGGCCAGGTACTGGACCACCGGGGTCGCTCCCGACATGCCGGTGCCCACCGCCGGGGACTCGCCCTGGACCCTCGTGGGTCCCGTCCTCCCGGGCGACACCCCGGCACCGCTCCCGACCCTGCCCGCCGGCACCTACCCCCAGTGGGAGCCGACCCAGGCCTACACCGCGGGGACGCGCGTGCAGGTCGGACTCGTCCCCTACGAGGCCAAGTGGTGGTCCCAGGGAACGACTCCGGGTGAGGTCGTCGCCGGGGGCTCCCCCTGGCTCCTGGTCACGCCGGGTTCGTGACGCGGGGGCGTCGCGACCGAGCCGGTCGCGCGCCCCTGCCTCAGAAGTACCAGGGGAAGGGCGACCAGTCGGGGTCGCGCTTCTCGAGGAACTGGTCGCGCCCCTCGACGGCCTCGTCGGTCATGTACGCGAGCCGGGTCGCCTCGCCGGCGAACACCTGCTGGCCCATCAGCCCGTCGTCGAGCAGGTTGAACGCGAACTTCAGCATGCGCTGCGCCTGCGGCGACTTGCCCATGATCTCGCGGGCCACCCGGAGGGCCTCCACCTCGAGGTCCGCGTGGTCGGCGACGAGGTTGACCGCCCCCATCCGCTGCATGTCCTCCGCGGAGTAGGTCCTCCCCAGGAAGAAGATCTCGCGGGCGAACTTCTGCCCCACCATCTTCGCGAGGTACGCGGAGCCGTACCCGCCGTCGAAGGAGCCCACGTCGGCGTCGGTCTGCTTGAACCGGGCCTGCTCGCGCGAGGCGATGGTCAGGTCGCACACGACGTGGAGGCTGTGCCCACCGCCGGCCGCCCAGCCGCCCACGACAGCGACGACGACCTTGGGCATGGTGCGGATGAGCCGCTGCACCTCGAGGATGTGCAGGCGCCCGCCCTCGGCCTTCACCCGACGGTCGTCGACCGTGTCGGCCGTCTCGCCCTCGGCGTACTGGTAGCCGGAGCGGCCGCGGATGCGCTGGTCCCCGCCCGAGCAGAAGGCCCACGTGTCCGCCGAGCCGGTGCCGCTCGGCCCCGGCCCGTTCCCGGTGAGGAGGACGACGCCCACGTCGGCCGTGCGCCGCGCGTGGTCGAGCACCCGGTAGAGCTCGTCGACGGTGTGGGGGCGGAAGGCGTTGAGCACCTCGGGCCGGTCGAACGCGACACGGACACAGCCGAGCCCGACGGCGCGGTGGTACGTGACGTCGGTGAGGTCCTCGAAGCCCGCGACCTCCTCCCACGCGGCGGGGTCGAAGGTCTCGCTCACTCCGTCGATCGCTGTCACGCCGGCAAGGCTAGCCGCGTCGTGAGCCGGCGGCGGTGGTGGCCGCCGCGGCGCCGCCCTACGGTGGGCTCGTGACCGTCCCACCGCTGGAAGAGCTGCTCGCGGGGATGCACGTCGTCGCCATCCCGATGCGGGTGCCGTTCCGCGGGGTGCTGGTGCGCGAGGCCGTCCTCCTCCGGGGACCGGCGGGGTGGGGCGAGTTCGCGCCGTTCCTCGAGTACGGGCCCGCCGAGGCCTCCCGCTGGCTCTCCGCCGGGGTCGAGGCGGCGTGGGAGGGCTGGCCGACGGCGCGACGGGACTCCGTGCGGGTCAACGCGACGGTCCCGGCCGTCACGCCCGACGAGGTCGCTGGGGTGCTCGCGCGCTTCCCCGGGTGCACGACCGCCAAGGTCAAGGTCGCCGAGCGCGGGCAGTCGCTCGCCGACGACCTCGACCGGGTCGCCGCCGTCCGTGCGGTGCTCGGCAGGTCCGGTCGGATCCGGGTCGACGCCAACGGCGGGTGGTCGGTGCCGGATGCCGCCGACGCGATCGGGCGCCTCGCCGGGTACGACCTCGAGTACGCCGAACAGCCGTGCATGACCGCGAGAGAGCTCCGCGACCTGCGCATCCTCCTCGCCCGGCGCGGCGTCACCGTCCCGGTCGCCGCCGACGAGTCGATCCGGAAGGTGGCCGACCCGCTCCGCGTCCGCGACCTCGGGGCCGCCGACGTCATCGTCGTCAAGGTCGCGCCGCTCGGCGGGGTGCGGGCGGCGCTGGAGATCGTCGCCGAGTGCGGGCTGCCGGCGGTGGTCTCCTCCGCGCTCGACACGAGCGTCGGCATCGCCGCCGGGGTGGCGCTCGCGGCCGCCCTCCCGCAGCTGGACCACGCGTGCGGCCTCGGCACGGTGGCGCTGCTCACCGGCGACGTCGCCGCCGAGCCGATGGTCCCGGTGGGTGGGTCGCTCGCGGTGCGCCGCGTGGGGGCCGAGCCCGGTCTCCTCGAGAGCTGGGCCGCACCACCGGACCGCGCGGCGTGGTGGCGCGACCGGGTCGCCGCGGCGCACGAGCACCTCGGAGGGCGATGAGCGAGACCGGCGAAGGGCGCCCGGTGAGGACTGCATCCACGAGGGCCCTCCGGGGAGAATGAGGGGTATGAGCGCCCTGCCCCTGGAGCTGACCACCCGTTCCGTCGAGGTCCCCGACCGCACCGCCCGCTCGCTGCGCGTCTTCAACGCCGTGATGGGCGTGCTGCACCTGGCCTCCGGCACCGTCATGGTCGCCCTTGCGAGCGACTTCACGCTGCCGGTGTCGACGTTCTCGCTCATGGGGCCGCCCGGGACGCCGCTCTCCGAGGGGGCGCTCTCCGGTGTGGCCGACGTGCCGCTCGCCTGGGCCACGGCGTCCTTCCTGTTCCTGTCGGCCTTCTTCCACGCCCTCATCGCCTCACCGTGGGGCTTCCGGCGCTACGTGGCCGAGCTCGAGCGGGGCCGCAACCGCTTCCGGTGGGTCGAGTACTCGCTGTCCTCGACGCTGATGATCGTCCTCATCGCGCTCGTCACCGGCATCACCGACCTCGCCGCGCTCATCGGGCTCGGGTTCGCGAACATCGCGATGATCCTCTTCGGCTGGCTCATGGAGGTCACGAACAACGGCTTCCCGCACGGTCGCGGTCAGGAGTCCGCCCGCGGGGAGCGGGCCTGGTGGACGCCGTTCTGGTTCGGATGCGTCGCCGGGATCGGGCCGTGGGCGGCCATCGGCGCCTACCTCTGGGTGAACATCGCCGTCACCGACGGCCAGGGCCCGCCCGGGTTCGTGTGGGGCATCATCGCGAGCCTCTTCGTGCTGTTCAACACCTTCGCGATCAACCAGTGGCTGCAGTTCCGCCAGGTCGGCAAGTGGCGCGACTACCTCTTCGGCGAGCGGCAGTACGTGATCCTCAGCCTCGTCGCGAAGTCCGTGCTCGCCTGGCAGATCTTCGCCAACACGCTCATCCCGTAGGGGTCGTCCCCCGCGGTCGGAGCGGCAGGCCGAGCAGCGCGTTCTCGACGACCTCGGACAGCGCGGGGTGGATCCAGTACTGGCCGCGTGCCACGTCGTGTGCGTGCTGCCCGAAGGACGCCGCCTGGACCAGTGGCTGGAGGAAGGTCGAGGCCTGCGGGCCGAGCGCGTGCGCGGCGAGGATGCGGCCGTCCGGGTCGGCGTGCACGGTGAGCAGACCGGTGGTGTCCTCCAGCGCCCAGCCGTAGGCGACGTCGCCCACGGCCTGGGTGTAGGTGACGAACTCGGTTCCCGCGGCCTGCAGCTGGGCAGCCGTGGGCCCGAAGGCGGCCACCTGCGGGTGACCGAACACGGCGTGCGGGACGGGGCGGCCGTCGTCCTCGCGCGGCGGCCCGGGCACCCGCCCGAGGTCGACGGCGAGGTTGTGGGCGACGCGCCGGGCCTCGCCGTTGGCGACGTGCTTCAGCTGGTGCTCGGAGCAGATGTCGCCGAGCGCCCAGACCCCCGGCACCGACGTGCGCAGCTGGGCGTCGACGACGAGCCGGCCGTCCGGGTGGGTCTCGAGCCCACCGTCGACCGCGTCGAGCAGGTCGGTGTTCGGGCGCCGACCGACGGCGACGAGGACGGTCTCGGCCTCCACGTGGGCGTGCCCCTCGGGGCCCTCGGTCTCGAGCCGCCACACGCCGCCGACCCGCTCGGCGGCCGTGACCGTCGTCGACAGGCGCAGGTCGTAGCGGCGGCGCGCGACCTCCGTGTACCGCTCGGACACCTCGTACTCCTCGGCCATGAGGAGGCGGCCGGAGCGCTGCACCTGGGTGACGTGCACCCCGAGCCCGGCGAACACGTGGGCCATCTCGCAGGCGACGAAGCCGCCGCCCACGACGGCCATCCGCGCGGGCAGGGCCTCCATCCGCATCACGGTGTCGGAGGTGTGGACGCCGCGCTCCGGGTCTGGCTCCGTGAGGCCCTCGACCGGCAGCCCGACGGCGCGGCTGCCGGCGGCCACGACGAACCGGTCCGCCGTGACCTCCTCCCCGGAGTCGAGGACGAGCCGCCGCGGGGCGGTGAAGCGGGCGCGGCGGCGGTAGAGCGTGACGTCGTCCTGGCCGTCGCGGTACTGCTCACCACCGCGGCTGATCGGGTCGATCCGGCCGAAGACCCGGTCCCGGATGGCCGGCCAGTCGACGACCGGCGGTTCGAAGGCGACCCCCAGGCGGTGCGCGTCCTCGGCGTCGACGACACGGTCGGCCGGGAGGACGAACATCTTCGTCGGGATGCAGCCGACGTTGAGGCAGGTCCCCCCGAAGGTGCCCTTCTCGACGATCGCGACGTCGAGGCCCTCGAGCTCCGGGGTGAGGAGCGAGTTGCCCGAGCCGCTGCCGATGATGACGAGGTCGTGGTGGGGCATGGCGTTCAGGGTAGGCGGAGCCGGTGTCGTCCACAGGCGGCGGGCGGCGCGGGGTTCGTCCACATCCGTGCTGGTGGGGGTGGTGTGGGGCCGACGTTCCGGATGGGGTGGAGCCCTCGACGAAAGGGGGCGACGTGGACGACGTGGAGGCACTCGCACGGCTCGCGGGGCGGCTGCGCGAGGCGGCCGAGGTCGTCGACGAGCGACGGGCGACGCTCGGGCGCCACGCCCTCGTGTGGTGGCAGGGCGAGGCCGCCGACCGCTACGCGGCGCGCGTCGAGGAGCGGAGGGCGGCGCTCGCGGCGCTGGCGGACGAGCTGCGCCGGCTGGCCGACGCCGCGTCCGGGCTGGTGGCCGAGCTGCGCGCCGACCGGGCCGCGGGCGGGCTGGGGAGGGCGTCGTGACCTCCGTGGCCGTCCGCTCCGAGGCCCTCGCCACCGTCGCCGCACGGGTCGAGGCGTGCGCGGATGACCTGCAGGACGAGGCGTCCGTCGTCGCGGCCGCCGTCGCCCGGTGCCGGTCGCCGGGGTTCGCGGGCGGGCCGGGCCCGGTCGCGGCGTGGGTGCGGGTCGAGGCGGAGGTGCTGCACCTCGTCGGTCCGGCCGGGCTCTGGGGCGAGGGCCTCTCCCTCGCCGGCCTCGCGCTCCGCCTGCGGGGCGCGGCGCGTGCCTACGAGGAGGTCGAGCGAGCTGCCGAGGCCGTGCTCGCCGGGGTGCGCTCGGTCGCGGACGGGGTGGGGACCGTCGGGTGGCTCACCGAGGCCGGGGCCGAGCCCGTCGTCCGTCCGGTGCTGCCGACGTGGCGCGCGGCGCCCGTCGGGGGGCCGGCCGACCTCGTCGCCCTCGGCGAGGGCCTCGACGGCGGGCGGGTCCGCGTCGTGGAGCTGGAGGGACCGGACGGCGCGTCGGCCTGGGTCGTCGTCGTGCCGGGGACGCAGGAGTGGTCCCCTCGTGCCGCCGCCAACCCGTTCGACCTCACGAGCGACGTCCGGACGGTCTCGGGGGAGGCCACCCTCGCGGCGGTGGGCGCCGCGGCGGCGCTCGACCGGGCGATGGCCGCCGCGGGCCGCGCCGGGCGCGAGGACCCCGTCCTGCTCGTGGGCCACAGCCAGGGCGGACTCCACGCGGCGGCGCTCGCGACCGACCCGGCCTTCACGACCGCCCACCGGGTGACCCACGTCGTCACGACGGGCGCCCCGATCGGGCTGTTCCCCGTGCCGCCGGGCGTCCGGGTCCTCTCGGTCGAGCACGCCGACGACCCCGTGCCCGCCCTCGACCTCGGCCCGAACCCGGGGGGCCCGTCGTGGCTGACCCTCCGGGTCGGGGTGGGCCCGCCGACCGATGTGGGGCGGCACCGGCTCGAGGCCTACGAGCGGACGGTCCGGGCGGCGCAGGAGGCTCCACGGGGCACGGTGCCCGGGCTCGACGCCTGGGAGGTCTCGGCCGGTGCCTTCCTCCACCGGCCCGTGCGGTCCGTCACCGAGGTCGTGGTCGAGCGGGGGTGGCAGAATCCACGCCCGTGACCCCCTCCTCGGCGCTCGCGACCGTGCTCGTCGACGAGCTGGTCCGTGGCGGTGTCCGCGACGTCGTCCTGGCGCCGGGGTCGCGGTCGGCCCCGCTCGCCTACGCGCTGCTCGCCGCCGAGGCGGACGGCCTGCTCCGGCTGCACGTACGCGTCGACGAGCGGTCGGCGGCCTTCCTGGCGCTCGGGCTCGCGAAGGGGTCGGGGCGTCCCGTGCCCGTCGTCACGACCTCGGGCACGGCCGTGGCGAACCTCCACCCCGCCGTGCTCGAGGCCCACCACGCAGGGGTACCGCTCGTCGTCCTGTCCGCGGACCGGCCGCACGAGCTGCGCGGTACGGGTGCGAACCAGACGACCACCCAGCCGGGCATCTTCCCGGGTGCGACGCGCTTCGAGGCCGACCTTCCGGCCCCGGAGGTGCTGCCTGCCGTGGGCGACGGGCGAGGCCCGTGGTGGCGCTCCACGGTCTGCCGTGGCCTGGCAGCGGCCGCAGGGTTGCTCGGTGCCGACCCCGGGCCGGTGCACCTCAACGTCTCCTTCCGCGACCCGCTCGTGCCGGACCTCGACGACCCCGCGCTGCCCGAGCACCTGACCGGCCGCGCCGACGGCGCACCGTGGGTCTGCGTGCAGACGGCTCATCCCGCCACCGCGCCGGCGCTCGAGCACGTCGAGCGCACCCTCGTCGTCGTCGGGGACCTCGGCACCCACATCGGGGGAGGCGAGGCGGTGGCCTGGGCGGCCGGGCGCGGATACCCCGTCGTCGCCGAGCCCTTCGCCGGACCCACCCCCCGGGCCGGGGCCCTCCCCCACGGGCCCCTCCTGCTCACGGCCACCGACTGGCTCGACGCACACCTGCCGGAACGCGTGGTCGTCATCGGGAGGGTCACCCTGGCCCGGCCGGTCGCCATGCTGCTCCGCCGACCCGGCCTGCGGGTCGAGGTCGTCAGCGCGCACGCGACGTGGCCCGACCCCTCGCACGTCGCGGCCAGGGTGCACCCGTGGTCCGCGCTCGCCGCCGACCTCGGGTCCCCGTCCGGGCCCCCACCTCGGAGTGAGTGGGCGGCGGCCTGGGCGGACGCCGGCCGCGTCCTGGCGGATGCGGTTGCCGCGCAGGGGTTCCCGTGGCCCAGCGGGCTGGCCGTGGCGGCGACCGTCCACGACGCCCTGGCTCCCGACGCGGTCCTCGTCCTCGGCTCGTCCAACCCGGTGCGTGACCTCGACCTCGCGACAGCCGGCTGCCACGACCCCCACGCCGGTGTCCGCGTCCAGGCCAACCGCGGCCTCGCCGGCATCGACGGGATCGTCTCCACCGCGCTGGGCGTGGCCCTGGGCACGGGCCGCCCGACCCACGCGCTGCTCGGCGACCTCACCTTCCTGCACGACGCCAACGGCCTGCTCCTCGGGCCCGACGAGCCCCGACCCGACCTGACCCTCGTCGTCGTCAACGACGACGGCGGCGGGATCTTCACGACCCTCGAACCGGGGTCGCCCGAGCGGGCCGCCTCCTTCGAGCGGGTCTTCGGCACCCCCACGGGCACCGACCTCGCCGCACTCTGCCGGGCCCACGGCGTCCGGCACGACCGCGCGCCCACCCGCGAGGACCTCGCCCGGCTCGTCGCCGCGGCCCCGGACGGCCTGCGCGTCGTCGAGGTCGAGGTCGACCGGTCCACCCACCGCCGGGCCCACGCAGACCTGCGCGCGCTGGCTGCCGACGTCCTCAGAACATGAGGGCGGCGGCGGGCGCGACGTCGGTCGCGAACGCGCGCGACAGGGCCCGCACCGACCCCGGCGCCACCTCCTCGACGAGCCCCTGGCGCGCCATCGCGGCGACCGACCGCCCGCCGAGGTAGGCCGAGCCGAGCGCCTGCACCGGCAGGCGGAGGTCGGCCGGGGCGTCCGTCGGTTCGCACGTGGCTCGCCCGCCGGAGGCCGCGAGCCGCCACCGGCGCGCGTTCCAGGGGCACCGCTCGTCGGCGACGTCGAGCACGACGTCGACGTCGGCCGAGTACCCCCGCAGCGGCAGGGCAGCCCCGACGTCGAGCACCCGCACCCAGAGCGCGTCGTGGACCCGGGCCTTGACCGCCCGGGGGCCCCCGAGCCACCAGACCACCTCGTCCTCGAGTGAGGCGGCCGGCAGGGACACCGAGCCGATGAGGTCGAAGGCGACGAGCCGGCGGACGAGGGCGAGGCGCACGACGGGGTCGGCCGCGGTGAGGTCGCTGCACTCGAGCGTCCCCTGCGGCAGGGAGCTCGACCACTTGTGGGTCCGCCGGACGACGGCGTAGCCGACATCGGCGCCGTCGCGCACCGCGACGAGGACCCGGGCCCGCTCGCTGCCGCGCTCCTCGGCCGGGACGGCCCGGAACCGACGCCGGGCGTGCTCCGGCGTCAGGCCCACCTGGCCGACCTGGCGGGCCGCCACCTCGAGCTGGATCCGGCCGACCCGCTCGGCCACGGCGTTCCCGACGCCCTCGACGAGCTCGGTCCGGATCCCGGTGGTGTCGACCCCGGGCGCGGTGACGTCGGCCCCGCCCCCGACCTCGACGCGGACGCCGAAGGAGGCCTGGCCGTACCCGAAGCGCCCGTAGATCCCCGGCTCGGAGGCGTGCAGCGCGCCGAGGGCGTAGCCCTGCTCCCGGACGTCCTCCAGGTGGTGGCGCAGCATCGTCGTGAGGACTCCGGTGCGCCGGTCGTCGGGGTGCACGCCCACCCAGGTGAGCCCCGCGCACGGCACGGGCTCGGGCCCGTCCGGGCCGGGCACGGTGAGCCGGTGGTCGTACCAGGCGTAGATGCCGGCGAACGGGGGCTCGCCGGTGCGGGTGGCGGCGAAGCGGCGCGAGGGGTCCAGGCCCCCGCTCGGGTGGTCGTCGGTCGGGTCGCGCTCGTCGAACCACGTGAGGTCGTCGACGGCCACGAAGTCCGCCGTCGTCTCGTCGGTCACCCGCACGATGCGGTACGTCGTCTGCTCGGCCATGCCCGCCATCGTCGCCGAGCCCGGCGGGGAGGGCGAGTGGATATCCCGCCGGGCGGCGTCGAACCCGATTTCTGTGCGGACCCTCCCCGTTGCGAGAATCGTCCTCGTGCCCCAGACCCCCACCCGCACCGACGTCCTCGTCGTCGGCGCCGGCCCTGCCGGAGCCGCCGCCGCTGCCTGGGCGGCCCGCGACGGCCGCGACGTCGTCCTCGCCGACGCCGCGACCTTCCCCCGCGACAAGACGTGCGGCGACGGGCTCACCCCGCGCGCCATCCACGAGCTCGACCGGCTGGGGCTCGGCGACTGGGTCCGCGGCCACACCGTCAACCAGGGCCTGCGCGCGCACGGCTTCGGCCAGACCCTCCACCTGCCGTGGCCCGGCGGCACCCTCCCCGACCACGGGTCCGCCGTCCCGCGCACCGAGCTCGACGCCGGCATCCGCGACGCCGCCCTCGACTCCGGGGCCGTGGGCGTCGAGGGAGCCAAGGCGGTCGACGCGAGGCTCGAGGGCGGGCGGGTCCGCTCCGTCACGTTCCGCCGTGGCGAGGAGACCTTCGACATCGAGTGCGAGCGGCTCGTCGTCGCCGACGGGGTCCGCTCGGGGCTGGGCAAGGTCCTCGGCCGCGAGTGGCACCAGGACACCGTCTACGCCGTGGCCGGCCGGTGCTACGTCGACTCCGACCGCGCCGACGACCCGTGGATCAGCAGCCACCTCGAGCTCCGGTCCGAGGCGGGGGAGGCGCTGCCCGGCTACGGCTGGATCTTCCCGCTCGGCGGCGGCCAGGTGAACGTCGGCGTCGGCACCCTCGCCACCACGAGGCGCCCGGCCGACGTCGCGATCAAGCCGCTGATGCGCCACTACACCGACGAACGCCGCGCGGACTTCGGGCTCACGGGCGAGCAGCGGATGCCCACCTCGGCGCTCCTGCCGATGGGCGGGGCGGTGAGCAACGTCGCCGGTCCCAACTGGGCACTCGTCGGCGACGCGGCCGCGTGCGTCAACCCGCTCAACGGCGAGGGCATCGACTACGGGCTCGAGACCGGCCGGCTCGTCGTGGGCCACCTCGACGACGACCTCTCGCAGGTCTGGCCGGCGTTGTTGCGCGAGCAGTACGGCGAGGCGTTCTCGGTCGCGCGTCGGCTCGCGGGCATCTTCACCGTGCCGAAGACCCTCGCGGCCCTCGGGCCGGTGGGCATGCGCAGCGACTGGCTGATGACGCTCGCGCTGCGCTGGATGGGCAACCTCGTCACGGACGAGGACCGCGACCGCTCGGCACGGATCTGGCGGTGGGCCGGACATCGCTCGGTGGCCCTCGACGCGCGCCCGCCCTTCACCTGACCCGGGACACGGCGGGCGTACACGAACTGACACATTCGTCGATTCGTGCACGGGGTCGGGGTCGGGTTGGCGGCCTCAGGCCTCGGCGGTGAGGGCGTCCCGCATCGGGACGAGCTTGGCGGAGGACTCCGCGAGCTCGTCGTCGGGGTCGGACCCCGCGACGATGCCGCACCCGGCGAACACCCGCATCCGCGACGGGTCCTGCGGGTCGACCGCGCCGCAGCGCAGCGCGATGCCCCACTCGCCGTCGCCGTCGGCGTCGATCCACCCGACGGGCCCCGCGTAGCGACCGCGGTCCATGTGCTCGAGCTCGGCGATCATCGTGTCGGCGGTCGCACGCGGTGTGCCGCACACCGCGGCGGACGGGTGGAGGGACGCGGCGAGGGTGAGCGAGGAGGTGTCGTCGACGAGCACCCCGGCGACGTCGGTGGCGAGGTGCATGACGTTCGAGAGGTGGAGGACGAACGGCGTCTCGGGGACGTTCATCGACGAGCAGTGCGGCGCCAGGGCGTCCGCGACCGACCGCACGGCGTACTCGTGCTCCTCGAGGTCCTTGCTCGAGCGGGCGAGGGAGGCCGCGAGGGCGAGGTCGTGCGCGTCGTCGCCGGTGGGCCGGATCGTCCCGGCGAGCACGCGCGAGGTGACCAGCCCCTTCTCCCGGCGCACGAGCAGCTCGGGGGTGGCCCCGACGAGGCCGTCGACGGCGAACACCCAGGTCGTGTCGTAGCGCTCGGCGAGCCGGTGCAGCAGCCAGCGGACGTCGATCGGCTCGCGCGCCGAGACGCCGAGGTCGCGGGCGAGGACGACCTTGTCGAGGTCGCCCGCGGTGATGCGGGCGACGGCCGTCGCGACCGCCGACGCCCAGTCGGTGGGGGAGAGCGCCCCGTCGGCGAACGCGACGTCGACCGGACGCCGCGGCTCCGGCTGACGCCGCACCTCGGCGGTCCCGGGGACCGCGGCCACGGTCGGGTCGGCGCTCACCGTCGTCAGCCAGGCGTGCTCGCCGCGCCGGCCGACGACGACCTCCGGCACGACGAGGGTGCTCCCTGCGGAGGAGCCCGCCGCGTAGGCCACCGACCCGAAGGCCACCGGCCCGGTGCCCGGCAGGTCCACCTCGTCGCGGAGGACGGAGGAGCCGACGAGCCCCCGCCACCACCGCTCGAGCTCCTCGAACCGGTCGGGGCCGTGCGCGGCGTGGGACGCCGCGCGTCCCCAGCCGACCAGGCCCTCGCCGCGGCGCACCCACGAGCACGGCGCGGTCGCCGAGCCGGCGGGGAGCACCGCCAGCAGGTCGGACGCGAGGGCCGGGTCCAGCGGCACCGTGCGGGCCACGAGCGGGGCCACCGGTGCGGGGTGGGCCGGCCGGCCCGCGGGGAGCGTTGTCATCAAGGGAGAACGATACGGCGCCTCCCACGGGCCCCGGCATCCGGCTGTACCGCCCGCAGGTGACCGGTGCGAGGATGGCGCCCATGTCCCGCGCCTCCCTCGAGAAGGACCCCCGCGACGTCGCGGCGATGTTCGACGACGTCGCCACCCGCTACGACGTCACCAACGACGTGCTCTCCCTCGGCCAGGACCGGCTCTGGCGCCGGGCCGTCGTCGACGCCTGCGACGCCCACCCGGGCGAGCGCGTCCTCGACATCGCCGCCGGCACCGGCACGAGCAGCGAGCCGTTCGCCGACTCCGGCGTCGACGTCGTCCCGGCCGACTTCTCGCTGGGGATGCTGCGCGTCGGCCACCGCCGCCGCTCCGACCTCGGCTTCACCGCGGCCGACGCGATGCGGCTGCCGTTCGCGGACGACTCGTTCGACGTCGTGACGATGAGCTTCGGCCTGCGGAACGTGTCGGACCCCTCGACCGCCCTGCGGGAGTTCCTCCGCGTCACCAGGCCCGGCGGCCGGCTCGTGGTGTGCGAGTTCAGCCAGCCGACGAACGCGGCCTTCCGCACGGTCTACTCGAACTACCTCATGCGTGCCCTGCCGGGCGTCGCCCGCAAGGTCAGCTCGAACCCCGAGTCCTACGTCTACCTCGCCGAGTCGATCCAGGCCTGGCCGGACCAGCGGGGCCTCGCCGAGCAGGTCGCCGCGGCCGGCTGGGAGGGTGTCCAGTGGCGTGACCTCAGCGGCGGGATCGTGGCCCTGCACCGGGCGACGAAGCCGCACGTCGAGGGTTAGGCCGACCTAAGTGCAGGTGGTCCGGGGCGCGTCCTAGACTGCCGACGATCGTGAAGACGTTCACAAGCCAGCAGAGGATCCCGGTGACCACCACGCGGAGCGCGGCACGACGCGCGCAGCCCGGGCGCGAGACGCCCCCGGGTGCGTCGTCCGGCACCACCCCTAGGATGTCCGGGACGCCGCACGCGGCCCCGGCGCCCGTCGACCAGCCGACGCACCCGAGCAGCGAAAGGGGAGTTCGCCCGCGATGAGCAACCCCTACGTCCCCCTCCTCATCCTCCTGGCGCTGGGCTTCGGCTTCGCGCTGCTGTCGGTGGGGACGAGCCTCGTCGTCGGGCCGAAGCGCTACAACCGCGCCAAGCTCGAGGCGTACGAGTGCGGCATCCAGCCGACCCCCCGCGCCCAGGGCGGGGGTCGCGTGCCGATCAAGTACTTCCTCACGGCGATGCTCTTCATCATCTTCGACATCGAGTCGGTGTTCCTCTACCCGTTCGCCGTCGCCTTCGACCAGCTCGGCCTGTTCGCCCTCGTCGAGATGGTGCTCTTCATCACCACCGTCTTCGTCGCCTATGCCTACGTGTGGAAGCGGGGCGGCCTCGAGTGGGACTGAGCACCGACCACACACCCGCCACGATCGCCAAGGAGGCGTGATGGGACTCGAGGAGAAGCTGCCCGCAGGGTTCGTCCTCACGACGCTCGAGAACGTCGTCGGCTACATGCGCAAGGCCTCGATCTGGCCCGCGACGTTCGGCCTCGCCTGCTGCGCCATCGAGATGATGGCCGTCGGCACGCCGGACTACGACATCGCCCGGTTCGGCATGGAGCGGTTCTCCGCCACCCCCCGCCAGGCCGACCTGATGATCGTCGCCGGGCGCGTGAGCCAGAAGATGGCGCCGGTCGTGCGCCAGGTCTACGACCAGATGCCCAACCCCAAGTGGGTCATCTCGATGGGCGTCTGCGCCTCCTCGGGCGGGATGTTCAACAACTACGCCATCGTCCAGGGCGTCGACCACATCATCCCCGTCGACATCTACCTCCCCGGCTGCCCGCCGCGGCCGGAGATGCTGCTCAACGCGATCATCGAGCTGCACGAGCAGATCCAGGGCAGCAAGCTCGGCGTCAACCGCGTCGCCGCCGCCCGGGCCGCCGAGGCCGCCGCGCTGCGCGCCACGCCCACCTCGCAGATGCCCGCGACCCACGACCACCTCGCGCACCTCGCTGCGCCGGCCGGGAAGAACCTCCTCGCATGAGTGACGAGAAGCCCACCGAGGGCACCCACCTCGAGAGCGGCGAGGGGGCACCGGTCCCCGACAAGGTGGTCGACTCGCCGGAGACCCGCACCGACGACGACCCCCGCTCGGTCGCGCACACGCAGGCCACCGGGGGTGGCCGCGTCGTCGAGCTGACCGACGAGGAGCTCGAGCCGGTGCAGATCGGCGAGCGGCGCGGCATGTTCGGCGCCACCCGCGGCCAGGACACCTCCGGCTACGGCGGGCTCGTCACCCCGACCCTGCTGCCCGGGGCGACCCCCCGGCCGTACGGCTCCTACTTCGACGAGGTCGCCGACCGCCTCGGCGCCGCCCTCGAGTCCGGCACCGGCATCGACACCGCCGTCGAGAAGGTCGTCGTCGACCGCGGCGAGATGACCCTCTTCGTCCGGCGCGAGCACCTCCTCGAGGTCGCCCGCGCCATGCGCGACCACCCGGCGCTCCGCTTCGAGATGTGCATGGGCGTCTCGGGTGTCCACTACCCCGGTGAGACCGGCCGCGAGCTGCACGCCGTCTACCCGCTGCTCTCGATCACCCACGGCAGCCGCCGGATCCGCCTCGAGGTCGCCTGCCCCGACGCCGACCCGCACATCCCGTCGGTCGTCGAGGTCTGGCCGGGCAACGACTGGCACGAGCGCGAGACCTGGGACATGTTCGGGATCGAGTTCGACGGCCACCCCGCGCTCACCCGCATCCTCATGCCCGACGACTGGCCGGGCCACCCGCAGCGCAAGGACTACCCGCTCGGCGGCATCCCCGTCGAGTACAAGGGCGGCGTCGTCCCGCCGCCCGACGAGCGGAGGGCGTACAGCTGATGACGACCCAGGACCAGGACACCATCTACGACGACGACGCCCCGAGCCCGGGCCTCGACCCGTCGCTGCCCGGGGCCGACCCGTACGGCGCGTCGGTCGACGACGACACCGACGGCGCGCGCGTCTTCACCGTCTCCGGCGGCGACTGGAACGACCTCGTCGACGAGGCCACCGCGCTCCACGAGGAGCGGATCGTCGTCAACATGGGCCCGCAGCACCCGTCGACGCACGGCGTGCTCCGGCTCATCCTCGAGCTCGACGGCGAGACCGTCACCGAGGCCCGCGCGGGGATCGGCTACCTGCACACCGGCATCGAGAAGAACATGGAGTTCCGCACCTGGACGCAGGGCGTCACGTTCTGCACCCGGATGGACTACCTGACGCCGATGTTCCAGGAGACCGCCTACTGCCTCTCGATCGAGAAGCTGCTCGGCATCACCGACCGCATCCCGGAGCGCGCCTCGATCATCCGCGTGCTGATGATGGAGCTCACCCGGATCAGCTCGCACCTCATCGCCCTCGGCACCGGCGGCATGGAGATGGGCGCGACGACGGTGATGACCGTCGGGTTCCGCGAGCGCGAGCGCATCCTGCGCGTCTTCGAGGCCGTCACCGGCCTGCGCATGAACAACGCCTACATCCGGCCCGGCGGCGTGTCCCAGGACGTGCCGCACGGCGCCGTCGCGATGGTCCGCGGCGTCATCACCGAGCTGCGCCAGGGCATCCACGAGCTCGAGATGCTGCTCGTCGAGAACCCGCTGCTCAAGGGCCGCACGGTGGGGGTCGGGTTCCTCGACCTCACCGGCTGCGTCGCGCTCGGGATCACCGGCCCGGTCCTGCGCTCCACGGGCCTGCCGCACGACCTGCGCAAGTCCGCTCCGTACTGCGGCTACGAGACGTACGACTTCGAGGTCATGACCCGCTCCGGGTGCGACGCCTACGACCGGCTCCGGATCCGCATCGACGAGATGTACGAGTCGCTGAGGATCGTCGAGCAGACCCTCGACCGGCTCCAGCGCACCGAGGGTCAGCCGGTCATGGTCGAGGACAAGAAGATCGCGTGGCCGGCCCAGCTCGCCATCGGCGGCGACGGCCAGGGCAACAGCCTCGACCACATCCGGGAGATCATGGGCACCTCGATGGAGGCGCTGATCCACCACTTCAAGCTCGTCACCGAGGGCTTCCGGGTCCCCCCGGGCCAGGCCTACGTGGCCGTGGAGTCCGCGAAGGGCGAGCTGGGCTGCCACGCCGTCTCCGACGGCGGCACCCGTCCGTACCGGGCGCACTTCCGCGACCCGAGCTTCAACAACCTTCAGGCCGTGGCCGCGATGTGCGAGGGATCGCAGGTCGCCGACGTCATCGTCGCCGTGGCCTCCATCGACCCCGTCATGGGAGGTGTCGACCGCTGATGGCAGGTGACTTCGGTCTGCAGACCGCTTCCGGGCACCTCACGGTGCCCGAGGAGTCCAAGGAGGGCTACCCCGCCGACGTCGAGGCGCAGCTGCGCGCCGACGCGGCGGAGGTGGTCGCGCGCTACCCGCAGAAGCGGTCCGCGCTGCTCCCCCTGCTCCACCTCGTCCAGTCCGTCGACGGCTACGTCACCGGACGCGGCATCGACCTGTGTGCCGAGCTGCTCGACCTCACGACCGCCGAGGTCAGCGGGGTCTCGACGTTCTACACCCAGTACAAGCGTCACCCCAACGGCGAGTACACGGTCGGTGTCTGCACCAACACCCTGTGCGCGATCATGGGCGGCGACGAGATCTGGGACGCCGTCTCGGAGCACCTCGGCATCGGCCACGACGAGACGACCGAGGACGGCAAGATCACCCTCGAGCGCGTCGAGTGCAACGCCGCGTGCGACTACGCCCCGGTCGTCATGACCAACTGGGAGTTCTTCGACAACCAGACCCCGGCGTCCACGACGCAGCTCGTCGACGACCTCCGCGAGGGCAAGGACGTGCGCCCCACCCGCGGCCCGAACCGGGTCTGCACCTTCAAGCAGGTGAGCCGCACCCTCGCCGGGTTCAGCGACGGCCTCGCCGACGAGGGTGTCGGCGCGGGCCCGGCCTCGCTCGTGGGCCTCGAGCTCGCCCGGCGCAACGGCTGGACCGCCCCCGAGGGCGCCACCGCCGGGGGTGGCTCCACCACCTCCGGGAAGGCCCCGGGCAGCACCGAGACCACGCCGGCCAGTGACGACGCGAAGGCGGACAACGCCGAGCCCGCCGCCGAGCGCGACGAGTCCGACGACGCCCCCGGCGAGAAGCACGAGGCCGAGGCGACGGACGACGCCAAGCCCGAGGCGACGAAGAAGCCCCGGTCCAAGCCGGCCGAGAAGGCCTCCGAGCCGCCCGTCGTCTCCACCGGCGACGGTGTGAGCGGGGTCGCCCGGCAGGCCGAGGCCGCCGCGGACGCCGTCGACATCGCCCCGGCCCAGGCCGCCGACCTCGAGGACCCCAAGGACCGCGCGGCGAACGTCTCCGCGCAGAGCGCCTCGGTCCCCGTGGACCACGACGCCTCGCCCGCGGCCACCCTCTTCGACACCGCCGACGAGGCCGACACCGACGAGACCCCTGACGGGAAGGGCGAGTGATGGCGACCACGCTGACCCCCATCCTCACGGCGTTCTGGGACGACCCGACGTCCTGGACCCTGAAGACCTACCGCGAGCACGACGGCTACCGGGCGCTCGACAAGGCCCTCGGCATGGAGCCGGCCGACATCCTCGCGGCGGTCAAGGACTCCTCCCTGCGCGGCCGCGGCGGCGCCGGCTTCCCCACGGGGATGAAGTGGTCGTTCATGGCCCCGCCGGACGGCGGCCCCCGGTACCTCGTCGTCAACGCCGACGAGTCCGAGCCGGGCACCTGCAAGGACGTCCCGCTCATGATGGCCAACCCGCACGTCCTCATCGAGGGTGTCGCGATCTCCTCGTACGCCATCGGCTGCGAGCACGCCTTCATCTACCTCCGCGGTGAGGTCGTCCACGTCTACCGCCGCCTGATGCGCGCTGTCGAGGAGGCCTACGCCGCCGGGCTGCTCGGCAAGGACATCAACGGCACCGGCGTCAACGTCGACATCACGGTGCACGCCGGCGCCGGCGCCTACATCTGCGGTGAGGAGACCGCGCTCCTCGACAGCCTCGAGGGCCGTCGCGGCCAGCCGCGCAGCAAGCCGCCGTTCCCGGGGGCCGCGGGCCTCTACGCCCGGCCCACCTCGGTCAACAACGTCGAGTCGATCGCGTCGGTGCCGGGGATCATCCTCGAGGGCGTCGACTGGTTCACCGGCATGGGCACCGAGAAGTCCACCGGCTACGGCATCTTCTCGCTCTCGGGGCACGTCAAGAACCCCGGCCAGTTCGAGGCGCCGCTCGGCATCACCATGCGCGAGCTCATCGAGATGGCCGGTGGCATGCGCGACCCCGACAAGGAGCTGAAGTTCTGGACCCCGGGCGGGTCCTCGACCCCGCTCTTCACGGCCGAGCACCTCGACGTCCCGCTCGACTTCGAGTCCGTCGCCGCCGCCGGGTCGATGCTCGGCACGCGCGCCCTCCAGGTCTTCGACGAGACCGTGTGCGTCGTGCGCGCGGTCGACCGCTGGACCGACTTCTACAAGCACGAGTCCTGCGGCAAGTGCACGCCGTGCCGCGAGGGCACGTGGTGGCTCAAGCAGATCCTCGGCCGCCTCGAGCAGGGGGAGGGCGACGAGCAGGACCTCGACAAGCTGCTCGACCTCTGCGACAACATCCTGGGCCGCAGCTTCTGCGCGCTGGCCGATGGCGCCACGAGCCCGATCACGAGCTCGATCCAGTACTTCCGCGACGAGTACGTCGCCCACCTGACCCACGGTGGCTGCCCGTTCGACCGGTCCGCAGCGACGCTGTGGGCCAAGGACGGCGGCACGAAGGAGACCGTCTCCGCATGACTGCCACGCCCGAGACCCAGGCCCCGGTCGAGCTCGTCACCCTGACCATCGACGACGTCGAGGTGTCGGTGCCCAAGGGCACCCTCATCATCCGCGCGGCGGAGCAGGTCGGCATCGACATCCCGCGGTTCTGCGACCACCCGGGCCTGGACCCGGTCGGCGCCTGCCGCCAGTGCCTCGTCGAGGTCTGGATGCCCGGCCGCCCCGGCCCCGACGGCACCCCCGGCGAGCCGACCCAGATGCAGGGCCCGCCCGGCCGCATGAAGCCCCAGGCCTCGTGCACGATGACCGTCGCCCCCGGGATGGTCGTCAAGACGCAGTACACGTCCCCGGGCGCCGACAAGGCGCAGCAGGGGATCATGGAGTTCCTGCTCATCAACCACCCGCTCGACTGCCCCGTCTGCGACAAGGGTGGCGAGTGCCCCCTCCAGAACCAGGCGATGAGCAACGGCCGGGGTACCTCGCGCTTCGAGGACGTCAAGCGCACCTACCCCAAGCCGATCAACATCAGCAGCCAGGTCCTCCTCGACCGCGAGCGCTGCGTCCTCTGCGCGCGCTGCACCCGCTTCTCCGACCAGATCGCCGGTGACCCGTTCATCGCCCTCGTCGAGCGCGGCGCGCTCCAGCAGGTCGGCATCTACGAGGAGAAGCCGTTCGAGTCGTACTTCTCCGGCAACACCGTCCAGATCTGCCCGGTCGGCGCGCTGACCGGGGCGGCCTACCGGTTCCGGTCCCGCCCGTTCGACCTCGTGTCGACGCCGAGCGTCTGCGAGCACTGCGCGAGCGGCTGCTCCCAGCGCACCGACCACCGCCGCGGCACCGTCCTGCGCCGGATGGCCCAGGCCGACCCGGCGGTCAACGAGGAGTGGAACTGCGACAAGGGCCGCTGGGCCTTCCAGTACACCCAGGTCGGGGACCGCATCGAGTACCCGATGGTCCGCGGTGACGACGGTGAGCTGCGTGTCGCGTCGTGGCGCGAGGCGCTCGAGCGCGCCGCCGCCGGGCTCCGTGCCGCCTCGGGCGCCGGCGTGCTCGTCGGTGGCCGGGTCAGCAGCGAGGACGCCTACGCGTACGGCAAGTTCGCCCGCACCGTCCTCGGCACCAACGACGTCGACTTCCGCGCCCGCCCGCACTCGGCGGAGGAGACGGACTTCCTCGCCTCGAGCGTCGTCGGCACCGGTCCGGAGGGCGGGGCCGTCACGTACGCCGACCTCGAGGCCGCCCCGAGTGTCGTGCTCGTCGGGTTCGAGCCCGAGGACGAGTCCCCGATCGTCTTCCTGCGCCTGCGCAAGGCCTTCCGCCGGCACAAGACCCGCGTCTTCGCGGTGAGCCCGGTGGCCACCCGCGGCCTGGCCAAGATGGGCGGCACGCTCATCCCCACCGCGCCCGGCACCGAGCCCGAGGTGCTGCGCGCCCTGGGCAAGGGCGCCGGCTCGGAGGCCGTGGCCGACGCCGCCGAGGCGCTGCGCGACGGCGGCGTGCTCCTCGTGGGTGAGCGCCTCGCCATGGTCCCCGGCGCGCTGAGCGCCGCGGCCGCCCTCGCGGAGTCCACCGGTGCCCGGCTCGCCTGGGTCCCGCGGCGGGCCGGTGAGCGTGGTGCCCTCGAGGCCGGTGCGCTGCCCACCCTGCTGCCCGGCGGCCGTCCGGTCGCCGACGCCACGGCCCGGGCCGAGGTCGCCGCCGCCTGGCAGGTCGACGGCCTGCCCGAGGCGGCCGGCCGCGACACCGCCGGCATCGTCGCCGCGGCGGCCTCCGGTGAGCTCGGCGCCCTCGTCGTCGGCGGGGTCGACCCGCTCGACCTCGGCATCGACGGCGCCGCCGAGGCGCTGGCCACCCCGTTCGTCGTGTCCCTCGAGATCCGCCGCTCGGCGGTCACCGAGTCGGCCGACGTCGTCCTGCCCGTCGCGGCGCACGCCGAGAAGGGCGGCACCTTCGTCGACTGGGAGGGCCGGGTCCGCGCGTTCGAGGCCGCCCTCGACACCGCGTACGTCAGCGACTACCGCGCCCTCGAGATGATCGCCGACGAGATGGGCGAGTTCCTCGGTACCCGCACCCTGCGCGAGGTCCGCGCCGAGATGCAGCTGCTCGGCCCGTGGACCGGCGCCCGTCCGGCGGTCCCCACCGCCGAGCCCGGCGACGTCCCCGAGCTCACCGACGACACGCTGGTCCTCTCGACCTGGCGCCACCTCCTCGACCGCGGCACGCTCCAGGACGGCGAGCCGTTCCTCGCCGGCACCGCCCCACGTCCCGTCGCCCGGATCTCCGCGGCGACGGCCGAGGCGCTCGGTGTCGTCGACGACGACGAGCTGACCGTCCGGGCCGCCCAGACCACGGTCACGGCCCCGGTCCTCGTGTGCGAGATGGCCGACCACGTCGTCTGGCTCCCGACGAACTCGCAGGGCTGTGACCTGCGGGCGACCCTCGCGGGCGCACCCGGTGCGCTCGTCACCGTCACCAAGGAGGGTGAGGACCCCGCATGAGCGCCGTCACCGCACTGCCCGACCTCGTCGCGCTGGCCACCGCCGGCACCGACAACCCCCGCGCGGACTTCAGCGACACCCCGCTCTGGCTGAGCGTCGTCAAGGCGCTGATCATCTTCGTCTACCTGCTGATCTCGACGCTGCTCGTCATCTGGTTCGAGCGCCGCGTCATCGGCCGGATGCAGCAGCGCCCGGGCCCGAACCGCAACGGCCCCTTCGGCCTGCTGCAGACCCTCGCCGACGGCATGAAGTCGATGCTCAAGGAGGACGTGCGGCCCAAGGCCGCGGACGCCTTCGTCTTCACGCTCGCGCCGCTCATCACGGCGACCATGGCCTTCGTCGCGTTCTCGATCATGCCGATGGCGGGCGAGGTCTCGATGTTCGGCCACACGACGCCGTTCCAGCTCACCGACACCCCCGTGGCGGTGCTCCTCGTCCTCGCGGTCGCGGGTGTCGGCATCTACGGCGTCGTGCTCGCCGGCTGGTCCTCCGGCTCGACCTACCCGCTCATGGGCGGGCTCCGCTCCTCGGCGCAGATGATCTCCTACGAGATCGCGATGGGCCTCTCGCTCGTCGCCGTGTTCCTCTACGCCGGCTCGATGTCGACCTCGCAGATCGTGGCGGCGCAGAGCGACCTGTGGTTCATCGTGCCGGCGTTCTTCAGCTTCTTCGTCTACGTCATCACGATGGTCGGCGAGACCAACCGCCTCCCCTTCGACCTCGCCGAGGGCGAGGGCGAGCTCACCGGTGGGTTCCACACCGAGTACGGGTCGATGCGCTTCGCGATGTTCTTCCTCGGCGAGTACATCAACATGTTCACCGTCGCCGCCCTCGCGACGACGATGTTCCTCGGCGGCTACCAGGCGCCCCCCGGCATCGCGGCGATCAACGGGGGGATGTTCAACGAGGGCTGGTGGGGCGTGCTCTGGTTCACCGCCAAGCTCTGGACGTTCATGTTCGTCTTCGTCTGGCTGCGCGGCTCGCTGCCGCGCGTCCGGTACGACCAGTTCATGCGCTTCGGCTGGAAGTTCCTCATCCCCTCGACCCTCGCCTGGGTCGTGCTCGTCGCGTTCTTCCGCGCCGGGCAGCAGGGGTGGCTCGGTGACGACGTCGTCGTCGCGGGTCGCAGCTTCCCGATCGTCTCGCTCGCCCTCGTCGGCGTCATCGCCGTCGGCGCGCTCATCGGCGGCTGGCTGTGGGACAGCCGGGCCGAGCGCCGCGAGGCGGCGGCACACCCGCAGGTGCCCGACGAGATCGACCCCTACGCCGGTGGCCACCCCGTGCCCCCGATGCCCGGGCAGCGGCTGCGCGAGCCCTCGCTCGCGGCTCCGGCGCTGACCTCCGGACCCGAGACCAAGGAGGCCACTCGTGGCTGACGAGCAGAGGAAGTCCGGCTTCCTCTCCGACCTGTTCGCCCCCGTCGCCGGCTTCGGCGTCACCTTCTCGACGATGTTCCGCAAGGTGGTGACAGAGGAGTACCCCGAGGAGAAGCGGCCGACCCAGCCGCGCTTCCACGGGCGCCACCAGCTGAACCGCCACCCCGACGGGCTCGAGAAGTGCGTCGGCTGCGAGCTGTGCGCCTGGGCCTGCCCCGCCGACGCGATCCTCGTCGAGGGCGCCGACAACGACGACTCCGAGGGTGGCGCCGGCCGGTTCAGCCCGGGGGAGCGGTACGGCCGCGTCTACCAGATCAACTACCTGCGGTGCATCTTCTGCGGGCTGTGCATCGAGGCGTGCCCGACCCGGGCCCTGACGATGACCAACGAGTACGAGCTCGCCGACAACAACCGGGCCGACCTCATCTTCACCAAGGACCAGCTGCTCGCCCCGCTCCAGTCGGGGATGCTCCGCCCGCCGTTCCCCATGGCCGAGGGCATGGAGGAGCGCGACTACTACCTCGGCAAGGTCACCGAGGCCACCGACGGCCAGCGCGCGCTCGTCTCGGCCCGGACCCGTCCCGACGACGACGCGGAGGTGACCTCGTGACCGGCACCGGTGAGGAGGTGATGTTCTGGATCCTCGGGCCGCTCGCCGTGGTCGGCGCGCTCGGCCTGGTCTTCGCGAAGAAGGCCGTCCACGCCGCGCTCGGCATGGCGCTGACGATGATCATCCTCGGCGTCTTCTACATCGCGCAGGACGCGGACTTCCTCGGTGTCATCCAGATCTTCGTCTACACCGGCGCGGTCATGATGCTGTTCCTCTTCGTGCTCATGCTCGTCGGTGTCGACTCCAGCGACGGGCTCGTCGAGACGCTCACCGGGCAGCGCTGGGCGACGGCGGTCCTCGTCGTCGGCCTCGGCGGGCTGCTCACCTTCTCCATCGGCGACGTCACGTTCGCCGCCCCGGTCGGTGTCGCCGAGGTCAACGCGCAGACCGGGAACGTCTCCGGTGTCGCCGAGCTGATCTTCGGCCGCTACGTGTGGGTCTTCGAGATCACCAGCGCCCTGCTCATCACCGCGGCGCTCGGCGCGATGGTGCTCGCGCACCGCGAGCGCCTCGGCCACGGCCCGAACCAGCAGGAGTGGAGCAAGCGCCGCTTCGCGGAGGGCAAGAACCTCGCCGGCCTCCCGGCGCCCGGCGTCTACGCACGGCACAACGCGGTCGACACCCCGGCGCTGCTGCCCGACGGCTCGCCCGCCGAGCTGTCCGTCTCGCGCGTGCTCACGGCGCGCGACCAGAACCTCTCGCCCGAGCAGTACACCGAGGGCGAGCGCGAGATCGAGCGCGACGTGCGCGAGGGAGGCGAGCGATGAGCCTGGTCAACTACGTCTACCTGGCGACGATCCTGTTCGCGATCGGCGGGGCGACCGTCCTCGTGCGCCGCAACGCGATCATCGTCTTCATGGGCGTCGAGCTGATGCTCAACGCCGCGAACCTCGTGTTCGTCACCTTCGCCCGGATGCACGGCACGCTCGACGGCCAGGTCATCGCCCTCTTCGTCATGGTCGTCGCGGCCGCGGAGGTCGTCGTCGGCCTCGCGATCATCATGGCGATCTTCCGGTCCCGCCGGTCGGCCTCGGTCGACGACGCGAACCTGCTGAAGCTGTAAGGAGCACTCGTGCACTCACTGATCACCGAGGGCGACGCGATGACCGCGGGCGCCGCGACCGGCGCCGCGTCGGTCGCGTGGCTGCTCATCGCGCTGCCCCTCCTCGGTGCGGCCGTCCTCCTCCTCGGCGGGCGACGCACCGACAAGGTCGGCCCCGGCCTCGCGACCGGCCTGTCCTGGGCGAGCTTCGCGGTCGGGTTCATCGTCCTCGTGCAGCTGCTCGGCCAGGCGGCCGGCGACCGGGCGCACCACCTCGCGCTGTGGAGCTGGGTCCCCGCGGGGTCCTTCAACCTCGACATCGGGCTGCTCGTCGACCCGCTGTCGGTGAGCTTCGTGCTGCTCATCACGTTCGTCGGCTCGCTCATCCACGTGTACTCGATCGGGTACATGGAGCACGACCCCGACAAGCGGCGCTTCTTCGCCTACCTCAACCTCTTCGTCGCGTCGATGCTGCTCCTCGTCCTCGCCGACAGCTACCTGCTGCTCTTCGTCGGCTGGGAGGGCGTGGGCCTGGCGTCCTACCTGCTCATCGGCTTCTGGAACTGGAACCCCGCCTACGCGTCTGCTGCGAACAAGGCGTTCTTCGTCAACCGCGTCGGCGACCTCGGGCTGTCCATCGCGATCATGACGATGTTCATCAGCTTCGGCGGGGTCGACTACGCGAGCGTCAACGAGGGCGTCGCGGGGGCCAACCAGTCCACCCTCACCGCGATCGGCCTGCTGCTGCTCGTCGGGGCCTGCGGCAAGTCGGCGCAGTTCCCGCTCCAGTCGTGGCTCGGTGACGCGATGGCCGGCCCCACACCCGTCTCCGCGCTCATCCACGCGGCGACGATGGTCACCGCCGGTGTCTACCTCGTCGTGCGCTCCCACGTCATCTTCGACGCCGCGCCGGACGCCGCGCTGGCCGTCGCCCTCGTCGGCGCCATCACGCTGCTCTTCGGAGCGGTCGTCGGCTGCGCCAAGGACGACATCAAGAAGGCCCTCGCGGCCTCGACGATGAGCCAGATCGGCTACATGATGCTCGCCGCGGGCCTGGGCCCGGTCGGCTACGCCTTCGCGATCTTCCACCTGCTGACGCACGGCTTCTTCAAGGCCGGGATGTTCCTCGGCGCCGGGTCCGTCATGCACGGCATGGACGACCAGGTGAACATGCGCCGCTTCGGCGGGCTCTCCGGTGCCATGAAGATCACCTGGGCCACCTTCGGGCTCGGCTGGCTCGCGATCCTCGGTGTCCCGCCGTTCTCCGGCTTCTGGTCCAAGGACAAGATCATCGAGGCCGCGTTCGTCGGCGAGGGCTGGCAGCCGTGGGTGCTCGGCAGCGCCGCGCTCGTCGGCGCCGGCATCACCGCGTTCTACATGTCCCGCCTGTTCTTCATGACCTTCCAGGGCGAGAAGCGCTGGACCGAGGACGTGCACCCGCACGAGTCGCCGAAGATCATGACGGTCCCGATGATGGTCCTCGCGGGCGGGTCGGCCTTCCTCGGCCTGGCCCTCGCGTGGCCCTTCGCCGAGACCGCCCCCATCGTCAGCTGGCTCGCGCCGGTCGTCGGGGAGCACGGGGAGGAGCACCCGGTCCTCGCCGTGCCGGTGCTCATGGCGCTCACGCTGCTCTTCGTCGCCGTCGGCATCTTCCTCGCGTGGCGCCAGTACTGGCAGGCCGACGTCCCGGAGGTCGCCCCACGGGCGACGGCGCTCACCCGCGCAGCCCGGGTCGACCTGTACCAGGACGCCGTCAACGAGGGCCTCTTCATGCGACCGGGCATCCACCTGACCCGCTCGCTCGTCTTCGCCGACGCCAAGGGGGTCGACGGTGCCACTGGCGGCCTCGCCGCTCTCGTCGGTGGCCTGTCCTCGAGGCTGCGACGCCTCCAGACCGGCTACGCCCGGTCCTATGCCCTGACGATGCTCACCGGTGTCGTCGCCATCCTCGGTGCTCTGTGGGTGATCCAGTGAACTCCCTGCCCCTGCTCACGCTCATGATGGTCGTGCCGCTCGTCGGCGCGGTCGTCGTCGCGGCCCTGCCCTCGGGCTCGGCGCGACTGGCGCGACCCATCGCGCTCGGGGCCTCGCTCGTCACCCTCGTCCTCGCGGTCCTCGCCTGGGTCGCGTTCGACAACGGCTCCGGCGAGATGTTCCAGCTCACCGAGACCCACTCGTGGATCCCGCAGTTCGGGGTGTCCTACGCCCTCGGTGTCGACGGCATCGCCCTCGCGCTCATCGTCATGGCCGCGATCCTCACGCCGGTCTGCGTGCTCGCCGCGTGGAACGACGTCGACGAGGCCGAGGCCGGCCGGATGCAGCGGTACTTCGCGCTGATGCTCGTCCTGGAGGCGTTCATGGTCGGCGTCTTCGCCGCCACCGACGTCTTCCTCTTCTACGTCTTCTTCGAGGCGATGCTCATCCCGGTGTACTTCCTCATCGGGCTGTACGGCGGCCCGCAGCGGCAGTACGCGGCGATGAAGTTCCTCCTGTTCTCGCTCGCCGGCGGGCTCGTCATGCTCGTCTCCGTCATCGCGGTCTACTTCGTCGGCCCGGGCGGCGACCAGGGCTTCCTCGTCCAGAACCTCATCGGCAACCTCGACGGGTCGCAGTCGGCCCTGCGCTGGATGTTCGTCGGCTTCTTCGTCGCGTTCGCGGTCAAGGCGCCGA
Organism: uncultured Actinomycetota bacterium; assembly: GCA_963709785.1. Classification (GTDB taxonomy): domain Bacteria; phylum Actinomycetota; class Actinomycetes; order Actinomycetales; family Dermatophilaceae; genus Phycicoccus. The sequence goes on from CAVPXT010000013.1 coordinate 166,049, forward strand.
TGTGGCCGGTGCACACCTGGCTGCCGGACGCCGCCACCGAGGCCCGGCCCGCGACGGCCGTGCTCCTCGTCGGCGTCCTCGACAAGGTCGGCACCTACGGGATGATCCGGTTCTGCCTCCAGCTCTTCCCGGAGGCCTCGCAGTGGGCGACGCCGGTCGTGCTCACCCTCGCGGTGATCTCGGTCGTCTACGGCGCGCTGCTCGCCATCGGCCAGACCGACATGATGCGGCTCATCGCGTTCACGTCGATCAGCCACTTCGGCTTCATCGTTCTCGGGATCTTCGCGCTGACCAGCGTCGGGGGGGCCGGGTCGACCCTCTACATGGTCAACCACGGCTTCTCGACCGCGGGGCTGTTCCTCATCGCCGGCTTCCTCGTGACGCGGCACGGCAGCAAGCGCATCCCCGACTACGGCGGCTGGCAGCGGGTCACCCCGGTCCTCGCGGGCACCTTCCTCGTCGCGGGGCTGTCGTCGCTGGCGCTGCCGGGCCTGTCGAGCTTCGTCTCCGAGTTCCTCGTGCTCCAGGGCACCTTCATGCGGTACAAGGTCGCGGCGGTCATCGCGGCCCTCGGGATCGTCCTCGCGGCGCTCTACGTCCTGCTCATGTACCAGCGCATCATGACCGGCCCGAAGCCGTCGTTCGCCGACGGCAAGGTGCCGCGGGACCTGTCCCTGCGTGAGCGCTGGGTGGTCGCCCCGATCATCGCCTCGTTCGTCGTGCTCGGTTTCTACCCGAAGCCGGTCCTCGACCTCATCAACCCCGCCGTGGACAAGACGCTGCAGATCGTCGGCGTCAGCGACCCGGCCCCCGCCAACGCCTCCGGGAGTGCGAAGTGATGCCCGCCGCCGTGCCTGCCGCCTTCACGCAGGTCACCGTCGACTACGCCGCGGTGGCCCCGATGCTCGTCGTCGTGGCCGGTGCGCTCGTCGGGGTGCTCGTCGAGGCCTTCGCCCCGCGCGCGCGTCGCCACACGATCCAGGTCTGGTGGACCTCGGTCGTGCTCGTCGCCGCCCTCGTCGTCCTCACGCTCTGGAGCCGTGACCACCAGGCGATCACCCTCGGGGGCTCGGTCGCCATCGACGGCGTCTCGCTGTTCCTCCAGGGCGCCCTGCTGATGCTCTCGGTCATCAGCGTCCTCGTGATGGCCGAGCGCTTCGGCGGCGTCGGGTCCGACGCGTTCACCCCGATGGGCGCCTCGACCCCCGGGTCCACCCAGGAGGACGTCGCCACCCGCGCCGGGTACGCCACATCCGAGGTCTTCCCGCTCGCGCTCTTCGCGGTCCTCGGGATGATGGTCTTCGTCAGCGCGAACGACCTCATCACCCTGTTCGTCGGGCTCGAGGTGCTCTCGCTGCCGCTCTACATCATGACCGGCCTCGCCCGGCGGCGGCGGCTGCTGTCGCAGGAGGCGGCGCTGAAGTACTTCCTCCTCGGGGCGTTCTCGAGCGCGTTCTTCCTCTTCGGTGCCGCGCTGCTCTTCGGCTACGCCGGGTCCTCGGACCTCAAGGAGATCTCGCGCGCCATCTCGGCCGGTGGCGGCGACCTCGACGGGCTGCTCCTGCCGGGCGTCGTGCTCACCCTCGTCGGGCTGCTCTTCAAGGTCGGCGCCGTACCGTTCCACTCGTGGACCCCGGACGCCTACCAGGGCGCCCCGACCCCGGTCACCGGCTTCATGGCGGCATGCACCAAGCTCGCGGCCTTCGGGGCGATCCTGCGACTCACCTACGTGGGTGTCGGCGCGAACCGCTGGGACTGGCAGATCGGCGTCGTCGTCATCGCCATCCTCACGATGGTCGTCGGCGCGGTCCTCTCGGTGACCCAGACCGACGTCAAGCGACTCCTCGCGTACTCCTCCGTGGCCCACGCGGGCTTCATCCTCGTCGGCGTCCTCGCCTTCTCCGAGGCGGCGATCAGCGGCGTGATGTTCTACCTCGTCGCGTACGGCGCCACGACGATCGCGGCCTTCGCCATCGTGACCATGGTCCGTCAGGACGGCTCCGAGGCCTCGCACCTCTCACAGTGGGCGGGCCTGGGTCGGCACCACCCGGTCGTCGCCGGAACCTTCGCCTTCCTGTTGCTGGCGTTCGCGGGCATCCCGCTGACCTCCGGCTTCACCGCGAAGTTCGCGGCGTTCGCCCCGGCGATCCAGAGCGGCGGCACCTCGGGCGTCGTCATGGTGGTCGTCGGTGTCCTCGCCTCGGCGGTCACGGCGTTCGTCTACGTCCGGCTCATCGTGCTCATGTACTTCACCGAGCCGGTCGAGGGCGTCGTCGCCCTCCAGCCGTCGGTGCCCTCGACGGTCGCGATCAGCCTCGGTGTCATCGTGACGCTCGTCGCGGGGGTGGCCCCGGCCTCGCTCCTCCAGCTCGCGGGCAACGCGTCCCACTTCCTCCTGTGAGCGCCTCGGGTGGTGTGACGACGCAGCGGGGGACCCCCTCCGTCCTCGCGCTGCCCGGTGCGAGCGACGCCCTGCGCGAGCGGCTCACGGCGGGCCTCGCGGGTGTGGAGGACCTCATCGCGGCACGGGTCGACCACGACGACCCCTTCATCGCGCAGGCGAGCTCGCACCTGACCCTCGCCGGTGGGAAGCGGTTCCGCCCGCTGCTCACCCTGCTCGCCTCCGAGCTCGGGGCGGGCGTCGACGACCGGGTCGTGGCGGCCGCGGCCGGCGTCGAGCTGACGCACCTCGCGTCGCTGTACCACGACGACGTCATGGACGAGGCGGACGTGCGTCGCGGGGCACCGAGCGCGAACGCGTTGTACGACAACTCGACCGCGATACTCGTCGGCGACCTGCTCTTCGGCACGGCCTCCGACATCGTGGCCGACCTCGGCCCGGAGGCGGTGAAGATCCAGGCGCGCACCTTCATCCGGCTGTGTGCCGGGCAGATCCGCGACGACCGTCCGTGCCCTCCCGGCGAGGACCCCATCGCCTACTACCTGCGCGTCCTCGAGGACAAGACGGGCGTGCTCATCGCCACCGCGGCCCGCTACGGCGCGATGTTCGGGGGCTGCCCGCCGGAGGTCGTCGAGACGATGCGCGAGTTCGGCGAGCGGCTCGGGATGGCCTTCCAGCTGGCCGACGACCTCATCGACATCGCCTCGGACGCCGACGAGACGGGCAAGACCCCGGGCACGGACCTGCGCGAGGGCAAGCGCACCCTGCCCGTCCTGCACGTGCTGGCCTCCGCCGACCCCGCCGACGCCCGGCTGCAGACCCTGCTCACCGGCGACCTCACCGAGGACGCGCTGCTCGAGGAGGCCCTCGGGCTGCTCCGGGCCCACCCGGCGATGGACCTCGCGCGCGAGCACACCTTCGAGGTCGCCTCGGGTGCCCAGTCGGTGCTCGACGGGCTGCCCCCGAGCGACGCCCGGGACGCCCTGCACGCCCTCGCCACCGGTGTCGTCACCCGCGTCGGCTGACCCGCCCGTCCCGTCCGCCGGCCGAGCACTAGGGTCGGGCCGTGGGTTCGCTCTCCGATGACGTGACGGTGCGGTGGGATGCCGCGACGGCCGGCCTGCCGGCGCCCCTCGTCGTGCTCGACCTCGACGCGTACGAGGCCAACGCCGCCGACCTGGTGCGGCGCGCGGCCGGGCGCCCGGTGCGCGTGGCGTCCAAGTCACTCCGCTGCCGCTGGGTCCTCGACGACGTGCTGCGGCGGCCGGGGTTCTCCGGGGTCATGGCGTACGCCCTCCCCGAGGCCGTGTGGCTCGCCTCGGCCGGCGTCGAGGACGTGTTCGTCGCCTACCCCTCGGTCGACGTCCCCGCCCTGCGAGCCGTCGTCGCCGACGACGACCTGCGCCGCGAGGTCACGGTGACCGTCGACTCCGTCGAGCACGTCCGCTGGCTGCAGGAGGTGCTCGGGGAGGACGCTCGCGGGCTCGGCGTGGCCGTCGACGTCGACGCCTCGGTGCGGGTGGGGCGGCTGCACCTCGGGGTGCGTCGGTCACCGACCCGCACCCCCGCGCAGGCCCTCGCGGTCGTGCGCGCCGGGCAGGCCGTCGGCCTCGAGGTCCGCGGGCTGATGTTCTACGACGCCCAGGTGGCCGGCCTGCCCGACTCGGCCTCGGTCCGGCTGCTCAAGCGGCGCTCGGTGCACGAGCTCGGCGAACGGCGCGCCGCGGTCGCCGAGGCGGTCCGGGCGGAGGCGGACCTGCGCTTCGTCAACGGCGGAGGGACGGGCAGCCTGCACACCTTCGGCGACGACCGTGCCGTCACCGAGCTCGCCGCCGGGTCGGGCCTCTACGCCCCCACCCTCTTCGACGGGTACGACGCGTTCTCGCCCCGACCCGCGATGGCGTTCTCCCTGCCGGTCGTCCGCCGACCCGCGCGCGGCATCGTCACGGCCTTCGGGGGCGGCTACGTCGCGAGCGGCCAGCCGGGGTGGTCGCGGGTGCCGGCGCCGGTCCGGTCCGGCCTGTCGCTGCTGCGCTCCGAGGGCGCCGGCGAGGTGCAGACGCCGGTGTCCGGCGACGTCGACGGGCTGGCGCTCGGTGACCGCGTGTGGATGCGCGGGGCCAAGGCCGGGGAGCTGCTCGAGCGCTTCGACGCCCTCCACCTCGTCCGTGGCGACGAGCTCGTCGCCACCGTGCCCACGTACCGCGGCGACGGGCGCAGCTTCGGATGAGCGCGACGTGGCGGAACTGGGGCGGGAACGTCGAGGCGACCCCCGCGGTCGTCACCGACGTGTCCACGGTCGACGCCGTCGTCGGGGCCGTGGGCGCCGCCGGCGAGCGGGGCCTCCCGCTGCGCGTCGCGGGCACCGGGCACTCGTTCACGCCGCTCGTCGCCACCGAGGGCGTGCTGCTGAGGGTCGACGGCCTCCGAGGTCTGCTCCACGTCGACCGAGAGCGGATGCGGGTGCGCGTGGCGGCAGGGACCCCGCTGCACCAGCTGAACCCGGCGCTCCAGGCGCTCGGTCTCGCCCTGCCGAACCTCGGAGACATCGACCGGCAGACCATCAGCGGGGCGATCGCCACCGGCACCCACGGGACGGGCACCCGCCGGCAGGGCATCGCCGCGGCGGTGTGCGGGCTCACGCTCGTGCTGGCCGACGGCTCGCTGCTGCGCTGCTCCGCGGACGCGGAGCCGGACGTCTTCGAGGCAGCCCGCGTGGGCCTCGGGGCGCTCGGTGTCGTGGTCGAGGTCGAGCTCCAGTGCGTCGCGGCGTTCCGGTTGCACGCGAGGGAGTCGGGGGAGTCGTTCACGGAGGTGCTCGCGGGCATCCACGAGCTCGCGGACGCCCACGACCACGTCGACATGCACTGGTTCCCCCACACCGACCGGGTGCTCGTGAAGCGCAACGACGTCGTCGGTCCGGGGGTGGGCCCCGGGCCGCTGCCGCGCTGGCGGGCCCGGCTCGACGACGACCTGCTCGCCAACCGGGTCTTCGAGGGGGTCAACCGGGTCTCCGCCCGCGCCCCCGGGCTCGTGCGGCGGGTGAACCGGGTCAGCGCCAACGCCCTCGGGGCGCGGGAGTTCTCCGACGACTCGTGGAAGGTCTTCTGCTCCTCCCGCGAGGTGCGCTTCGTCGAGTCCGAGTACGCCGTGCCACGGGGCGCCGTGGTTCCCGTGCTCGAGGAGCTCCGCGCCTGGTTCGACCGCACCGGCGAACCGGTGCCCTTCCCCGTCGAGGTCCGGTTCATCGCCACCGACGACGTCTGGCTCTCCACGGCGTACGGGCGGGACAACGCCTACGTCGCGGTCCACCAGTACCACCGGATGGACCCGAGCCGCCTCTTCGCGGCGTTCGAGGCGATCGTCGGCGAGCACGAGGGCCGCCCCCACTGGGGCAAGGTGCACACGCTCGGTGCGGACCGGCTGCGCGCGCTCTACCCGCGCTTCGACGACGTCCGGGCCGTTCGCGACCGGCTCGACCCCGAGCGGCGCTTCACCAACGACCACGTGCGTCACCTGCTCGACGAGTAGGGCCCGCAGCAGATGGTGACCGTCCTGCTCACTCGACAGGGCGAGTCGGCGTCGACCCTCGCGGACGACCAGCGACGCGCGATGCTGCCGCATCCTCCGGGCGGAGGGACTATCGCCCGCTTGCGGAGCCGGACCCCTCGGTGAACAGGCTGTCGTGCTGGGCAAGCTCGACACGGGTTCGTCGGATGTGCTGGGTCAGCGTCACGCACGCACCCTCGACGTCGCGCTCGGCGATCGCCTCGATCAGCAGCCGGTGCTCCGCGTTGATGATCCAGGACCGTCTGCTGCCCGCCAGTCGGGTGTAGGCGCGCCGGTAGTGCTGCGTGGTGTCCCACAGCCTCTCGATGATGTCCGCCAGGTGAGGCGCGCGGTGTCCGGCGTACGAGGCCCAGTGCAGCTCGCGGTCGAGGACGAGGAAGCGCTCCACGTCGTCGTTGGCCTCGATGTCGTCCTGGAGCGACCGCATCCTCGCGACGTCGTCGTCGGTCAGACGCGGCAGGCTCTCCTCGAGGAGCAGTGGCTCGATGCGTTCGCGGATCTTGTAGGAGACCTCCAGGTCCTGGCGGCTCATCTGCGAGACCCAGGCGCCCGTGTTGGACCGCAGGTTCACGAGGCCGCGGGCGGCGAGGATCCGCAGTGCCTCCCGGACCGGGATCCGGCTGGAGTGCAGCTCCTCGGCCAGCTCGTCCTGCTTGATCCTGGTACCGGGTGCGAGGTCACCGGTGAGGATCCTCTCGGCCAGTGCCGCGGCGATGCGCTGGCTGGCGACAGGTGCCTTGGTTTGCGGGCTCAGGGCGCTCACATGGATGTCCGTTCGGGCTCAGTCGAAGGCAGAGGGGTTCGGCGTCGAACGCCTTCCCGTGCGGGTACGACACTAGCTCGAACTGCATCCCCCACGGCGACAGGAAGTAGATCCACCGCTGGCCCTCGCTGGCTCCGCGGCTCGTCGTGGGGTCGCCGAGCACTCGGAGGCCGTGGCGGTGCAGCGCATCCACCGCCGCGTCGAGATCGGTGACGTACAGCGCCACGTGGTGCCCCCCGACGTCGCTGTTCCGTGGGGGCTCGCTCGCCTGGTCCGGCGCCAGGTACTCGAAGACCTCGAAGATCGCCTGACCACCGAGCCGGTAGAAGTGCAGGCGGCGCATCACGGCCCGGTCATCGACGTTGAGGTGCTCACTCATCCAGTGCCCGCGGCTCTCGAAGGGGCCGAGCCGGTACATGTACTCGCAGCCCAGAACCTGGGTGAAGAACTCGTGCGCCTCGGCCAGGTCGGGAACCGTGACCCCGACGTGGTCCAGTCGCGTGATCCCGGGGATGGGGGCGCTGGGCATCACAGACTCCTTGCAATGGATCCATTAACGGGTCTATGGTAGACGACCTGAGCGGGCGATGAACAGAAGTCCAATCAGAATGGATCCATCACCGACGACGTGTGCCACCATCTCTGGAGGACAGCCATGGTCGACCACCTCCCCCTCACGACGGATGCGTCCTGGGTCGAGGTGGTCGTCGACGAGGCCGACTGGGACGCGGCCGAGCCCTCTCTGCTCCTCAGCATGTTCACCCAGCTCCAGCTGATCCGCTCCTTCGAGGAGTACGTGCTCGAGCTGTCCGCGGCGGGGCTGGTCCACGGTCCCGCGCACTCGAGCATCGGCCAGGAGGGCGGCGCCGTCGGCACCGTGCTGGCACTCGGTGCGGGCGACACGGTGAACGGGTCACACCGAGGGCACCACCAGTTCCTCGCCAAGGTCCTGGCGCACGTGGCGCCCGACGGCGTCCCCGCCGATGCGGAGGTCTCCGAGGAGGTGCGCGCGGCACTGCTGCGGAGCCTCGCGGAGATCTGCGGCCTCGACCGGGGGTTCAGCCACGGTCGAGGCGGCTCGATGCACCTTCAGTGGAAGGAGGCGGGCGCCATCGGCACGAACGCCATCGTCGGAGGGGGGGTCCCGCTGGCGGCCGGGTCCGCGTGGTCCCACCGCCAGGCCGGCACCGACCGGGTCTCCGTCACCTACTTCGGCGACGGAGCGGTGAACATCGGCTCGACCCTCGAGACGTTCAACCTCGCGGCGGCCTGGAAGCTGCCGGTGTGCTTCGCCATCGAGAACAACCAGTACGCCGTGTCCACCAGCGTGCAGGAGGCGACCGGAGAGCCCCGGTTGTCGGCGCGCGGACCGGGGTTCGGGATCGCGAGCTGGAAGGTCGACGGGATGAACCCGCTGGCGACCTACCACGCGATGTCGCAGGCGGTGGAGCACATGCGCAGTGGCCGCGGCCCCGCCGTCGTGGAGCTCGACGTGTACCGCTACTTCCACCAGAACGGTGGCTTCCCGGGCTCCGCCTTCGGCTATCGCAGCAAGGAGGAGGAGTCGTCCTGGCGAGCGCGTGACCCGATCGCGCAGGTGGCCGGGCACCTCGTCCGTCGTGGACTCCTGGACCAGGACGCGATCGACGGCTTCGGCACGGCGGCTGCGGCGCTCATGGAGGAGGTCGGGGAGGTCATCCTCGAGCCCCTACCGGGCGGAAAGCCGGGACAACGACGGATCAGGCCAGCGGAGTGGCCGGACCCCGAGTTCGTCAACGTGGGAGTTCGGGGGGACCTCTCCGAGTTCGACGACGCACCCGTGCTCGAGGACGAGTCGACCCTCGAGGTGGCCGAGACCCGGTTCGTCGACACCATCGCCGCCGTCATCGGTCGGCGGATGGAGACCGATGAGTCCGTCGTGGTCCTCGGCGAGGACGTCCACCGCCTCAAGGGCGGCACCAACGGCGCCACCCGCGGCCTGTCCGAACGGTTCCCCGACCGGATCCTCGGGACCCCGATCAGCGAGAACGCCTTCACCGGGCTCGCGGGGGGAATCGCCCTGGACGGGCGCTTCCGGCCGGTCATCGAGTTCATGTACGCCGACTTCATGTGGGTCGCCGCAGACCAGCTGTTCAACCAGATCGGCAAGGCGCGCCACATGTTCGGCGGCGACGACGACGTCCCCGTCGTCCTGCGCAGCAAGGTGGCCATGGGCACCGGCTACGGCTCGCAGCACTCCATGGATCCCGCCGGGGTGATGGCCACCGCGCCGGGGTGGCGGATCGTCGCGCCCTCGAGCCCACGGGACTACGTCGGCCTCTTCAACAGCGCCCTGCGCTGCAAGGACCCGGTGGTGGTGCTCGAGCACGTCGACCTCTACACCGCGACCGGCGACGCACCGGTCGAGGACCTCGACTACTGCCTCCCCGTGGGGAGGGCCGCCGTGGTGCGCGAGGGCCAGGAGCTGACGGTCATCACCTACCTCGCGATGACCCGGTACGTCCTGGACGCCGTCGAGGCGACGGGAGCCGACGCCGAGGTCATCGACCTCCGGTGGCTGGACCGCGCGAGCATCGACTGGGACACGATCGGCGAGAGCATCAGGAAGACCAACAACGTCCTCATCGCCGAGCAGGGCGCCGTTGGCACCTCCTACGGCGGCTGGCTGGCGGACGAGATCCAGCGCCGGTTCTTCGACTGGCTCGACGCACCGATCGAGCGCGTGACCGGTGGTGAGGCCTCGCCGAGCATCAGCAAGGTGCTCGAGCGAGCCGCGATCGCGCGTTCCGAAGAGGTCGTGGTGGCACTCGAACAGCTGGCGGGTGGCTGACATGGCCCATCTGCTGCGGATGCCGGAGGTCGCCGCGGGCTCGGACTCCGCCGTGCTCCAGGACTGGTCGGTGGCCGTGGACGAGGCGTTCTCCGCCCACGAACCCCTCGCCACGATCGAGACGGACAAGGCCGTCGTCGAGGTGGAGGCCGAGGCCGCGGGCGTGATCCTGCGCGCCCTCGTGGCGGCCGGGGCCACCGTCACCGTGGGTGACCCCATCGCGGTCGTCGGTGAGCCGGGGGAGAGCGTGCCCGACGTGGACGCGTTGCTCGTCGAGCTGGGGGTCGGCACCGCCGACGCACCCGCGGCCGACACCGGACGGGAGGATGAGGCCGACGCATCCCGGCAGGCCGGCTCGGCGGAGGCGGCGCGGGCGGACAACCACCGGGACGGGTCCCGGTTGTTCATCAGCCCGCTGGCTCGACGGCTGGCGGCCGAAGCCGACCTCGACGCGTCGCACATCACGGGCAGCGGCCCGAACGGTCGCATCCGCAAGCGGGACGTCGAGGCGGCGCTGGCCGGGGGCGGACCGTCCGGGACGCCGCAGCCGTCACGTGCCGAGCCGCCTGGATCCTCCGTCGCAGGGTCCGCCGGGCCGCCCGCGTCGGACGCTCCCTTCACCGACGTGCCGCACAGCCGCCTGCGCCGCACCGTCGCCGCGCGACTCACCGAGAGCAAGCAGTCCGTCCCGCACTTCTACGTGCGGGGCACGGCGGACGTGGGGGCCCTCGTCGCGCTGCGCGAGCAGCTCAACGACGGCGCCCCGGTGAAGGTGTCCTTCAACGACCTCCTCCTCAAGGCGGTGGCGCAGGCGCATCGTCGGCACCCCGAGATGAACGTCATCTGGACCGACGACGCGGTCCGCACCTTCGAGTCCGTCGACGTCGCGGTGGCCATCGCCAGCCGGCGCGGCCTCGTCACGCCGGTGCTGCGCGGGGTCGACACGATGAGCCTGACGGAGGTCGCCAGTGCGGTTCGAGACGTCGCGGAGCGCGCCGACGCAGGCACGCTCAAGCAACGCGAGCTCGAAGGGGGCACGATCAGCCTGAGCAACCTGGGCATGTTCGGTGTCGAGGAGTTCTCGGCGATCATCAACCCGCCGCACGCCGCGATCCTCGCGGTGGGTGCGATTCGTGAGGAACCCGTGGCACGGAACGGCAGCCTCGAGGTGGGCCGGGTGCTGCACCTGGTGCTCTCGGTGGACCACCGCCCGGTGGATGGAGCGGTCGCGGCCGCCTGGATGCAGACCCTCCTCGCACTTCTCGAGAGGCCGGCGCAGATCTTGATGTGAGCCCCACACGCCGGCTGTCACCTCGTGCCCGGCCAGCCGACTCCCTAGCATGTCTGCAATGGGACACAGCGGTGTTCTGTGTCAGCGAACATGCATGGGAGAAGCGGTCATGAGTGCGAACGACTCCTCGTCCGAGTGGGACGGCATCGGTGCTCGCATCCGCGAGGCTCGCAAGGGGGCCCACATGAGCGTCCGGGAGCTGGCGCGGCGGATGAACGTCTCACCCAGCCACGTGTCCCAGGTGGAGCGTGGCCTCGCGGCCTTCAGCGTGCGGGCGCTGTACAACGTCGTCAGCGTGCTCGACATCTCGATGGACAGCCTCTTCGAGGAGGGCCAGGCCCCCTTGGGGCTGGTCGAGCTGCCTGCTGCCGACATCGAGCCGGGCCGGGACGCGCTCGTCGACGCCCACGTCGTGCAACGGGCGCAAGCACGTCCGACCATTCCCCTGGAGGGCGGAACCCGGTGGGAGCGGCTGACCCCCATGCCGGAGGCAGCGGTCGAGTTCATCGAGGTCGTGTACCCGCCGAGCGGGGGCGCAGCCGCCCCCGACGACCTGCTCCGGCACTCCAGCCGGGAGTACGGGGTGGTGACCCAGGGCTCGTTGACGGTGCAGGTGGGCTTCGACCGGACCGTGCTGTCCTCCGGTGACTCGATCGCCTTCGACTCCACTGTGCCGCACCGGTTCTGGAACGACACCGCCGGCGAGGTGCGTGCGGTGTGGTTCATCGTGGACGCCGCTGCCCCGGAGGCCGGCGAGCGCGTGAACCGCGGCCACTGAGCACGGGCGGCCCGACCCCCGCCGCGGCCCCCACGCGGCACTCCTCGTGGTCGGGCCCCCGGTGGGGGGCGCCGCACGGGCGCCGCCGGGATCGCGAATGGTCTGCTCCGAGGGGTTCCCAGACTGTGCACTCCTAGTGTACGTTTGGTGGAAATTCGGTGGCCTCAGCGAACGCTGGATCTCCGGATGACGACGACGCAAGGAGGCGGCGGGCCATGGGACAGGACACTCTGGAAGCGCCCGGAGCGGTGGTCCTCGAGACCGAGTCCGTCGTGAAGCGCTTCGGCGGGGCCGTGGCCGTCGACGACGTCACCGTCCAGGTGAGGGCCGGCGAGATCTACGGCATCGTCGGCGAGAACGGTGCCGGCAAGTCGACCCTGATGCGGATGCTTGCGGGGATCCTGTCCCCCACCGAAGGCGTCGTGAAGGTGGACGGCAAGCCGCTCGAGGGAGGCGCCAAGGGAGCCCTCGAGGCAGGCATCGCCCTCGTGCACCAGGAGCTGAGCCTGGTCCCGGAGATGACCACGGCAGAGAACATCATGCTCGGTGCCTTCCCGACGAGGGCCGGGTTCACGGGCTCCACCGAGCTTCGGAGGGTGGCCTCCGCCGCGCTCGAGGAGATCGGCGTCTCCGTCGACCTCGACGAGCGAGTCGCCAGCCTCTCCGTGGCGCTGCGCCAGTTCGTCGAGATCGCTCGGGCCGTGGCGCGCACGCCCCGCGTGCTCATCCTCGACGAGCCGACGGCGACCCTCACCCCGGCGGAGACCGAGTACCTCCTGGCCATGCTCCAACGGCTCGCGGGGAGCGGCCTGGCCGTCGTGTACATCTCGCACCGGCTCCCAGAGATCTTCGCGATCTGCGACCGCGTCACGGTGCTCCGGGACGGTCAGCACATCACGACGATGAGTGTCGCCGACACCACGCCCGACCAGCTCGTCGACCACATGATCGGCGGCGCGCTCAAGGTCGACCTCGAGGTGCGTCGGGACAGCGACCCGGGGCCCGTGGTCCTCGACGCCCGCGGGATCCGGGCGCCGCGGGTCAACGGGATCGACCTTCAGGTGCGTGCCGGGGAGATCGTCGGGCTCGGGGGCCTGGTCGGCGCCGGCCGCACCGAGCTGATCCGCGCCATCCTCGGCGTGGACCCCAAGACGGCCGGCGCGGTGACCATCACCACGCGGGGTACCACGAAGCGGCTCGTCAGCTACCGGTCCGCGGTGAGGAGTGGCGTCGCCTACGTGCCCGAGGAGCGCCGGACCGACGGGCTCGCCCTCACCATGTCGGTCGCCGACAACATCACGCTCCCGAACCGTGGCAAGCTCTCGGTCTCCGGCGTGCTGATGCCCGCCAAGATCACGGCATTCGCCCAGGCCCTGGCGGACAGCGTCGGACTGCGGCCGCCGGACATACGCCGCGCCGCCGGGGACTACAGCGGCGGAAACCAGCAGAAGATCGTCATCGCCAAGTGGCTCGGCCGGGAGCCTGACCTCATCGTCCTCGACGAGCCGACCCGCGGCGTCGACGTGGGCGCCAAGGCCGAGATCCACCGCCTGGTCCGGGACCTTGCGGACCGGGGCACCGCCGTCCTCCTCGTGAGCTCGGACCTCGCCGAGCTGTTGGACCTCTCCGACGTCGTCCACGTCATCAGGGACGGACGGGTCACCGGCACGTTGAGTGCGGACGAGGCCGACGAGAAGTCGGTCATGTCCCTGGCGGCAGGCGGAACGATGGTGGGGACGCCATGAGCAACGTGTCACAGGACCGCGCGCCGGTGAAGTCCGTGGCGCCGTCCCCGGACCACGACGTCGCCGCCCGCGGCACGATGGTGCTGCAGTGGGTGGCCGAGCGCGGCATCATCGTCTTCACCGTTGCGATCATCGTCTTCGCGGCGTTCTTCGTGGACGGCTTCGCGTCGCTGGTGAACATCACCGACGTCTTCCACCGGGCGGCGCCCATCGGGATCGTCGCCGTCGGCATGACGTTCGTGGTCATCTCCGGCAACTACCTCGACCTGTCGGTGGTCGCCCAGGTGGCCACCTCGGCGGTCATCCTCATCGGCGTCAGCAACTCGTACGGGATCCCCCTCGCCGTCCTCGCCGCAGTCCTGGTGTCGCTGGTCTACGGAGCCGTCAACGGTGTCGCCGTGGGCTACTTCAAGGCCAACGCGGTGATCGTCACCCTGTCGACGACCTACATCGGCCTCGGGATCCTGCGCTGGCTCTCCGGTGGCAGCATCTTCTTCGGCCCGCCCGACGGCCCCATCGCCACGATCGGACAGGTGAAGCTCGGGCCGGTGCCTCTCTCGGCCATCCTGCTCCTCGTCATGGCCCTGGTCCTGGCGTTCGTCCTCAACCGCACCACCTTCGGGTTCCTCATCCGCTCCTTCGGCTCGAACCGGGAAGCGACCCGACTCACGGGGGTGGCCACCCCCCGGGTGGTGCTGGGCGCGTTCGTGATCACCGCGTTCTCGGCCACCGTCGCAGGCTTCGTCCTGGCCGCGTTCTCGAACACCGCCGTGTCCACGATGTCCGACGGGTTCGACTTCGGCGCGCTGGCGGCCATCATCATCGGCGGCACCAGCGTCTTCGGTGGCCGGGGCAGCGTGCTCCGCACCCTGCTCGGAGTGGTGTTCGTCAGCGTGCTGACCAACATCCTCGTGATCTCGAACATCGGTTTCGGCTGGCAGCAGATGGCCATCGGGGCGCTGATCGTCCTGGCCGTCACCATCGACGCCCTCGCCCGGAAGGGATCCAAGCGATGACGACCCCCGAGATTCTCAACCTCGACCAGGGCGAGGCCGGTACGAGCCGGATGCGGGCCGCCCTCGGGCGGCGCACCGAGTGGCGTGGGCTGACCCTCCTCGGGGTGGTCGTGGTGGTGACCGTCCTGCTCGAGCCCCTGGTCTTCACGTCCTACCAGGTGACGCTGGGCCGGGTGGCGCTGATCGGCCTGGTGGCCCTCGGGCTGACCGCGGTCATCCTCATGGGCGAGCTCGACCTGAGCGTGGCCAGCACGCTCGCGGTCTCCGGCGTCGTCATGGCGATGGTCCCGAACTTCGCCCTGGGCATCGTCGCCGCCCTCGGCGCCGGACTGCTGATCGGCGCAGTGAACGCGTTCTTCGTGGTCAAGGTCGGGATCAACTCCTTCATCGCCACACTGGGGATGCTCTTCCTGCTGCGCGGCCTCGCCTTCGTGCTCTCCGACGAGAAGCCCGTGCGGCTCACGAACATCGACGCGGGTATCGCCTTCGGGACGCCCCTGATCGGTCCCATCACGCCCCGGGTCCTGCTCTTCGCGCTCGTGTTCGTGGCGCTGCAGGTGTTCGTCACCCGCGTGCGCGCGGGGCGCGAGTTCTTCGCCGTCGGCGGCAACCGGCAGGCGGCCCGCGACGCCGGGATTCCCGTGTCGCGGCGGATCTTCACGGGCTTCATGCTCTCCGGCTTCGTCGCCGCGCTGGCCGGGGTCATCAACACCATGGAGCTGACCGCGGCCGACCCGACCGCGGGGTCCACGGTCCTGCTGTCCAGCTTCGCGGCCGCGATCATCGGTGGCGTGGCCCTCACCGGCGGCCGCGGTTCGATCGTGGGCACCCTCGTCGGCGCGCTCTCCCTCGGGATCCTCGAGGTCGGCCTCACCTTCTCGGGCGTCCAGGTGGACGTCCAACAGATCTTCATCGGCGGTGTCCTGCTCATCGCCGTCATCACCGACCCCTCAAGTGTGCGAGCCGTGCGCGCAAACCTGCTCAACGTCATCGAGAGTCGCCGCTCAGCGGTGTGACACGGCAGGCTCCGCCGACCCCGGTGGCGTCAAGGTAGACGACGAAAGGAAACGACATGCGCAACCCCCGCACCACGGTGGGAGCCCTCGGGATCCTCGCAGCCTCGGGACTGGTCCTGGCCGGCTGCGGCTCAGGAGGCGACGGCGGCTCGGCGGACTCGAGCGGCGCGGCAGGCTCCGGGACGAAGAAGGTCTACGCCCTGCTGCCCCAGGGCACGGACCAGCCGTACGGGACGACCTATCTGCCGCCGATGAAGGCTGAGGCGGAGAAGGACGGGATCGACCTCACGATCACCAACTCCCAGTACGACGCCGACAAGCAGGCGAGTGACTGCACGGTGGCTGTCGCGGCCAAGCCCGACCTGATCATCCTGTGGCCCGCGGTCGGTGACACGGTCCGGCCGTGCCTGGCGAAGGCCAAGGCGGCCAACATCCCCGTCACCGTCACCAACTCCGACGTGAACCCGGAGGACAAGGACCTCACGGCCGGCTACTCCGGTCCGGACACCTACGGCCAGGGCGCCGCGTCCGCGGAGATCATGTGCGGGCTCGCCGGCAGCGACCCGACGAACATCATCGTGGTCAACGGGCTCACCGGTAACTCCACGGCCATCAACCGCCGCGAAGGGTTCGTCGACACCATCGGGAAGAGCTGCCCGAACGTCAAGATCCTCGCGGAGCAGCCGGGCAACTGGAACAAGGACGACTCGCAGACCGTGACGTCCGAGATGCTCACGTCCGTGGGCGCCGACAAGGTGGACGGGATCTACGCCGCGGACGACACCATGGTGGCCGGTGCCATCGCCGCCCTGAAGTCCCGAGGGATCGACCCGAAGCCGCTGTACATCACCTCGATCGGCAACACGAAGCTGGGCAACCCGCTCGTGAAGTCGGGTGAGCTCGACGGGACCATCTTCCAGTCCTCCTCGTGGGACGGCCAGAACGCGATCGTCGTCGCGAACAAGGTCCTGAACGGCGAGAAGGTCGACGGCGACCTGTTCATGCCGTCGGTGAAGGTCACCGCGGACAACGCGGACGACCCCACCGTGGCGCCCGAGTGGTGACGGTCGCCCCCCGGCCGGGAGGTGGTGCGGGGCGTCGCTCTCGCACGGTGGCGCCCCGCCCCCCGACCCACACGACCTGCCTTGGAGGCATGACATGACGACGACGACCGACCACCCTCCCGAGCCTTCGCGCACGCCGGCGGCGCTCGACTTCGGCGTGCGGAACATTCCCGCGCCGGGCCACATGGGCGTGGACTACGAGGCCCGGGTCGACTTCCACCGGCTTCGCGAGTACCGGCTGGGGCGGGCCGTCCAGTCGCTGCAGGCCAGCGGGTGCGGGGCCTTCCTGCTCTTCGACTTCTACAACATCCGCTACACGACCCAGACCTGGATCGGTGGTGCGCTGGGCGACAAGATGTCTCGCTACGCGCTGCTGACCCGCGACGCCACCCCGTTCCTCTGGGACTTCGGGTCCGCAGCCAAGCACCACCGGCTCTTCGCCCCCTGGCTGGACGAGGACCGGTGCCGGGCCGGCATGCTCGGCCTGCGCGGCGCCATCAGCCCCGAGGCGGGACTGATGAAGGAGGCGGTCGCGACCATCAAGGGCCTGCTCACCGACGCAGGCGTGGCGGACGAGCCGGTCGGCGTCGACATCGTGGAGCCGGCATTCCTGTTCGAGATGCAGGCGCAGGGCCTGAAGGTCGTCGACATCCAACAGCACATGCTCGACGCACGCTCGATCAAGTCGGTCGACGAGATCATGCTGCTGAGCCAGGCTGCCGCCATGGTCGACGGGGTCTACCAGGACATCGTCGACGCGCTGAAGCCCGGCATCCGCGAGAACGACATCGTGGCGCTGGCCAACCGGCGGCTGTACGAGATGGGTTCGGAACAGGTCGAGGCGGTCAACGCCGTCTCGGGCGAGCGCTGCAACCCGCACCCGCACAACTTCACCGACCGGATCATCCGCCCGGGCGACCAGGCGTTCTTCGACATCATCCACTCGTTCAACGGATACCGGACGTGCTACTACCGCACGTTCTCGGTCGGGTCGTCGACCCCGTCCCAGCACGAGGCCTACGCCCGGGCTCGAGAGTGGATGGACGCCGCGATCGACGCGGTGGCCGACGGGGTCGGGACCGACGCGGTGGCTCGTCTCTGGCCCAAGGCGACCGACCTGGGGTTCGCCAGCGAGATGGACGCCTTCGGCCTGCAGTTCGGGCACGGCCTGGGGCTGGGGCTCCACGAGCGGCCGATCATCTCCCGGCTCAACAGCCTCGAGCACCCGGTGGAGATCAAGAACGGGATGGTCTTCGCCCTCGAGACGTACTGCCCCGCCTCCGACGGCGTCTCGGCCGCACGGATCGAGGAGGAGGTCGTCGTCACCGAGAAGGGCGCCGAGGTCCTGACCCGGTTCCCCGCCCAGACCCTGTTCGTCGCCAACGAGTACTGACCACCACCACATCACCTGCAGTCGAGAGGAACGCGACATGGACACCACCCGCTTGGCCGGAAAGAACGTCCTGATCACCGGAGCTGCTCAGGGCATGGGCGCAGCAGTCGCTCGCACCTACGCCGCCCAGGGCGCCAAGGTCTGCCTGGGCGACATCAACGTCGAGGGCGCCGCCGAGACCGCCGAGGAGATCCGTGCCAGCGGCGGCACCGCCACGCACGTCCGGCTCGACGTCTCGAGCGAGGAGGACGCGGCGGCGGCGGTGGCACACACCGTGGAGGAGTTCGGCAGCATCAACGTCCTGCTCAACAACGCCGGCGTCAACAAGCCGTTGTTCTTCCTCGACATCACCCGGGAGAACTGGCAGCGCATCATGGACATCAACGCCTGGGGGACGCTCAACTGCATGCAGGCCGCGGCCCGCCAGATGAAGGCGCAGGGGAAGCAGGACGACCCGTACAAGATCATCAACGTCGGCTCCATCCTCTCGCGCGACGCCTTCGACGACGTCGTGGTGTACTCCGCGAGCAAGCACGCGGTGCTCGCCATGATCAAGGGCGGCGCCAAGGCCCTGATCGAGCACAACATCACCGTCAACGGCTACGGCCCGGGCGTCGTCCGCACCGAGCTGTGGGAGCAGCTGGACAAGGACCTCGTGGAGATCGGCAAGTTCGCCACGCCCGGCGAGTCGATGGACTCCCTCGCCGAGAACATGATCCTCATGAAGCGCTACTCCTACCCCGAGGACATCGTCGGCACCGCCTCCTTCCTGGCCAGCGGAGAGAGCGACTACATGACCGGCCAGCTGATCATGATCGACGGCGGGATGGTCATCCAGTAGGGCGTCACGCAGCCGCCCGACAGCTGACCCGAGCGCTTCCTACTCGTGAGAGGGATTCGACATCGACACCATCCAGGCTCCGTCCCGGCTCCTGATCGGCGGGGAGTGGGTCGCGTGCGCGAACCACCTCGCGGTCCACGACCCGGCGACCGGTGAGGTCCTCTCCGAGGTCGCGGACGCCACCGTCGGCGAGGCCCTCCAGGCGGTGGCAGCCGCCCACGAGGCCGCCGGCCCCTGGGCGGCCACCGCCCCTCGCGAGCGGGCAGAGATCCTTCGGCGCTCCTTCGAGATCATGAGTGCGGAGATCGAGGACTGTGCCCGCCTCATCGTCCTCGAGAACGGCAAGGCGTGGAGCGACGCGCTGGGCGAGGCGCGGTACGCCGCCGAGTTCTTCCGCTGGTTCTCCGAGGAGGCCTGCCGGATCACCGGTGACTTCCGACTGGCTCCGGCGGGCGACAAGACCATCGTCGTCGATCACCACCCGCTCGGTGTCGCCTACCTGATCACCCCGTGGAACTTCCCGGCGGCGATGGCCACCCGGAAGCTGGCCCCGGCGCTGGCGGCGGGATGCACCACGATCCTGAAGCCGGCTGCAGAGACACCGCTGACCGCGCTCTGGGTCGCCGACGTCATGCAGCGTGCGGGTGCACCCGCGGGTGTCGTGAACGTGATCACGACCTCCTCGTCCGGACCGGTGTCGGAGGCCGTGCTCGCCGACCCCCGAGTGGCCACGCTGTCGTTCACCGGGTCGACCCCCGTGGGCAAGCTGCTCCTGGCACAGACGTCACGACGGGTACTCCCCTCCTCGATGGAGCTCGGCGGCAACGCACCCTTCCTCGTGCTCGAAGGCGCGTCCGTCGAGCGGGCCGTCGAAGGCGCCATGATCGCGAAGATGCGCAATGGCGGCTCGGCCTGCACGGCGGCGAACCGGTTCTACGTCCACGAGTCACTGTCGGACGCGTTCACTGCGCAGTTCCAGACGGCCCTGTCCTCGCTGCGAATCGGCCCGGGGATCGACAGGAGCAACGACCTCGGGGCGATGGTGAGCGTCAAGGAACGCGACAAGATCCTGGGCCTGCTGGCCCGGGCGGAGAGCGAGGGCGGGCACAGCACCGAGGTCTCGCGCGCCCCGGAAGGCGGCGCCTTCCTGGCACCGCACATCGTGCGGGACGTCGAGCACGGCTCCGTGCTGACGCGCGACGAGATCTTCGGTCCCGTCGCGCCCATCGTGACCGTGGGCTCGTCCCAGGAGGCCATCTCGATGGCCAACGACACCGACTACGGCCTGATCTCCTACGTGTTCACCGGGGACGACGGTGAGGGCCTGCGAGTCGGACGTCAGATGGAGTCGGGAATGGTCGCCGTCAACCGAGGTGTGGTCTCCGACCCCGCGGCGCCCTTCGGTGGCATGAAGGAGTCCGGTCTCGGCCGCGAGGGCGGATTCGCCGGAATCCATGAGTTCCTCGAGACCCAGTACCTCGCGGTCGGCCTCTGAGGACCCACGGCGTACCTGATGGGCGGAGACGTCGACGTCGTCGGTCCTCCCGACGTCGTGCCGCACGGTGCGGCGGCGGGGCACCTCAGACCGTGGGCTCCGGGCACTCGACGCCGGTGCGCCGCAGGGCCCGTCGCGACGCACGCGCCGACGTCAGCGAGTCGTAGGTGAGGACGACGAGGGCCACCCAGACGATGCCGAACCCGATCCACAGCCGGCCGGAGACGTGCTCGCCGAGCAGCGTCACGCCGGCGGTCAGCTGGAGAACCGGCGTGACGAACTGGATCAGCCCGACGGTGACGAGCGGGATGCGGCGGGCCGCGGCGGCGAACAGCAGCAGGGGGACGGCGGTGACGACGCCCGAGAGGACGAGCAGGGTCGTGTGACCCGCCCCGTGCCCGACGAACGTCGTCTCCGACCGGGCGGAGAGCACGACGAGCACGACGAGCGCGATGGGTGAGAGCGCCGCGGTCTCGGCCGCCAGCGAGCGCATCGCGGTGAGGCTCGCGCCGACCTTCTTCTTGGTCAGCCCGTACAGCCCGAACGAGAAGGCCAGTGCCAGAGGGATCCACGGGACGACGCCCCCGGCCACGGTGAGCCACACCGACGCGACCGCGCCGATGCCGACCGCGACCCACTGCAGCGGGCGCAGCCGCTCGCGCAGCACGACGACGCCGAGGGCGACGGTCACGATGGGGTTGAGGAAGTACCCGAGTGCTGCCTCGTAGGTGCGCCCGGTGAGGACCGCGAGGACGTAGATCGTCCAGTTGGCGGCGATGAGCAGCCCGGCGACCGTGATGCCCCCGAGGAGCTTCGGCCGGGTGAGCACCCCACGTACCCACCGGAGGTCGCGCCGGACGAGCAGGACCAGCCCGCACACGGCAAGGGTCCACAGGATCCGGTGCGCGAGGATCTCGAACGCGCCGGCGGGCGCCAGGGCCGCGAAGTAGAGAGGGAAGAGCCCCCAGATCCCGTAGGCGAGGAAGCCGTAGGTCGTGCCGCGGCGGACGTCGTCGTCGGGCGCGCCGGTCACCCCACGGTCCAGGTGTCACGTCCGCGGAGCAGCTCGGCGAGGTCGTCGTCGGTGGCGGGTCCGCCCGCGGTGTCGACCGCGCCCTCGACCTGGGCGCGGACGAGGTCGTCGTAGGTGGGGCGGGAGACGTCGCGGAAGATCCCCATCGGGACGTGCGTCATCTCGGGGGAGTCCAGCCGGGAGAGCTGGAAGGCCTGCGAGGGGTCCTCGAGGGTGGGGTCGTGCACGACGACGGCGCCCTTCTCGCCGGTGGCCGCCTGGGCCTCGGTGATGAACTTCATGGCGCCGGATCCCTGGCGCACGAGCACCCGGCGGTCCTCGTCCGGCCCGACGGTGACCGGCTCACCGGAGCGCAGCCGGACGATCCGGGCCTCCTGCTGCGAGCGGTCCTTGAGGACCTCGAAGGCGCCGTCGTTGAAGATCGGGCAGTTCTGGTAGATCTCGACGAGCGCCGTCCCGCGGTGCTCGGCGGCCGCCTTGAGGATCTCCTTGAGCTCGGCGCGGTCGGACTCCATGGCCCGCGCCACGAACGTGGCCTCGGCCCCGAGGGCGAGCGACACCGGGTTGAACGGGCTGTCGACCGACCCGACCGGGCTCGACTTCGTCACCGTGCCGGGGCGCGACGTGGGGGAGTACTGGCCCTTGGTCAGCCCGTAGATCTGGTTGTTGAACAACAGGATCGTCATGTTGACGTTGCGACGCAGGGCGTGGATCAGGTGGTTGCCGCCGATGGAGAGGGCGTCGCCGTCGCCGGTGACGACCCACACCGAGAGGTCGGGGCGAGAGGTGGCCAGACCCGTCGCGATGGCCGGGGCGCGGCCGTGGATCGAGTGCATCCCGTAGGTGTCGAGGTAGTACGGGAAGCGCGAGGAGCAGCCGATGCCGGAGACGAACACGATGTTCTCGCGGCGCAGGCCGAGCTCGGGCAGGAAGGACTGGACCGCCGCCAGGATGACGTAGTCACCGCAGCCGGGGCACCAGCGCACCTCCTGGTCGGAGGTGAAGTCGCGCTTGGTCTGCGTCGCGGCGTCGTCGGGCAGGTGGGGGACGTGCTGGAGGCCGGCCCCCGGCATCCCCAGGTCGGCGGTGGTCACTGGACCTCCTCGAGGGTCGTGGAGAGCACGTCGGCGAGCTCGACCGTCGTGAACGGCAGGCCGCGGACGGCGGTGTGCGAGCGGACGTCGACGAGGTACTTCGCCCGGAGCAGCAGCGCGAGCTGGCCGGTGTTCATCTCGGGGACGACGACCCGGTCGTAGCGGGAGAGGACGGCGCCGAGGTTGGCGGGGAACGGGTTGAGGTGGCGCAGGTGGGCCCGCGCCACGGCGTGGCCGGCGTTGCGCACGACCCGGGCCGCCGCGGCGACGGGGCCGTAGGTGGAGCCCCAGCCGAGGACGAGCACCCGGGCGTCGCCCGTGGGGTCGTCGACCTCGAGGTCGGGCACGGCGACCCCGTCGACCTTGGCCTGGCGCAGCCGCACCATGAGGTCGTGGTTGTCCGGGTCGTAGCTGATGTCCCCGGTGACGTCGGCCTTCTCGATGCCGCCGATCCGGTGCTCCAGCCCCGCCGTGCCGGGGACCGCCCACGGCCGCGCGAGGGTCTCCGGGTCGCGCAGGTACGGCCGGAACGCCGGCTCGCCGGCGTCGTCGGTGGCGTTCGGCTCGGTGGCCAGGTCGACGTGCAGCACCGGGAGGTCCGCCACGTCCGGCACGGCCCACGGCTCGGACCCGTTCGCGAGGTACCCGTCGGAGAGCAGGACGACCGGCGTGCGGTAGCTCGTCGCGATCCGCACCGCCTCCATCGCCGCGTCGAAGCAGTCGGCGGGGGTCTGGGCGGCGACGACGGGGACGGGGGACTCGCCGTTGCGACCGAACATCACCTGGAGCAGGTCGGCCTGCTCGGTCTTGGTCGGGAGCCCGGTGGACGGGCCGCCGCGCTGGATGTCGACGACGACGAGCGGCAGCTCGAGGGAGACGGCGAGCCCGATGGTCTCGGACTTCAGGGCGATCCCGGGGCCGGAGGTCGTCGTGACACCGACGGCGCCGCCGTAGGAGGCGCCGAGCGCGATGCCGATGCCGGCGATCTCGTCCTCGGCCTGGATCGTCGTGACGCCGTGCCGCTTCATCGCGGACAGCGCGTGGAGGATGTCGGACGCCGGCGTGATCGGGTACGACCCGAGCACGAGGGGGCGGCCCGCGCGGTGCGACGCGGCGACGAGCCCGAGCGCCAGGGCGGTGTTGCCCGTGACGTTCCGGTAGGTGCCGGGGGGCATCGGCGCGGCGTGGACGATGTAGGACGAGGCGAAGTCCTCGGTCGTCTCGCCGTAGTTCCAGCCCGCCCGCAGCGCCGCGAGGTTGGCCTCGAGGATCTCCGGCTGCCCGCCGAACTTCTTCGCGAGGAACGCCTCGGTGCCCGACGTCGGCCGCGTGTACATCCACGACAGCAGCCCGAGGGCGAACATGTTCTTCGCCCGCTCCTTCTCCTTGCGGGTCAGCCCCTCGAAGCCGGAGAGCGCCTCGACCGTGATCGACGTGAGGGCCACGGGGTGGACGTGCCAGGAGTCGAGGCTGCCGTCCTCGAGCGGGTTGGCGTCGTAGCCGACCTTCGCGAGGTTGCGGCGGCTGAACTCGTCGGTGTTCGCGATGAGGGTGGCGCCGCGGGGCAGGTCGCGCAGGTTGGCCTTCAGCGCCGCGGGGTTCATCGCCACGAGCACGTCGGGTGCGTCTCCGGGGGTGAGGACGTCGTGGTCGGCGAAGTGGAGCTGGAAGCTCGAGACACCGGGGAGGGTCCCCTGGGGGGCACGGATCTCGGCCGGGAAGTTCGGCAGCGTGGACAGGTCGTTGCCCATGGCCGCGGTCTCGGAGGTGAACCGGTCCCCCGTCAGCTGCATCCCGTCGCCGGAGTCCCCGGCGAACCGGATGACGACGCGGTCGAGGGTCTGGACGGTCTTGCTGGTCACTGCCTGCCCTGGAGGTCGGGAGTCGGGGGGATCGGGGCCCGCCGGGTGGCAGGCGCACCGCCGTCCATCGTACGTCGTGGTGAGGGTGACCTCAGTCGTGTCCGTCGGGCAGTGTGCGGGCGGCCGGGCGCGGTCTAGGCTGACCCGCGATGGAGGGCTACCTCGCCGCCGCTGCGGTCGTCCTCGCGGGTGTGCTCCTCGTGAGCGCCGCGATGGTCGTCCGGCGCCTCGTCGCGCCACGCGCCGCCGGCCCCGTGGGCCGGCGCACCTACGAGTCGGGCGTCGACCCGGTCGGCACCGGCTGGGCGCAGTCGCGGGTGCGCTACCTCTCCTTCGCGTTCCTCTACGTGGTCTTCGCCGTCGACGCGGTCTACCTCTTCCCGTGGGCGCTCGTGCTGCGCGACGCCGAGCTGGGGGTCGCCTCACTCGTCGAGGTCGTCGTGTTCGTCGGCGTCGTCCTGCTCGGGCTCGTCCACGCCGCGCGCCGCGGCCTGCTCCGGTGGGACCTGCGGTGACCACCCCCCGAAGTTCCGCCCACGCGGAGCGTGGGACCCGCCCCGCCTCGCCCCTCCGGACACTTCGCGGGGACCCCGGATGAGCGTCGACCTCCCGATGCCCCGCGTCGGCCCGGTCGGCGAGCACGCCCCGAAGCCGATCCGGGTCGTCCTCAACTGGGGGCGTCGCTACTCGCTCTGGGTCTTCAACTTCGGCCTCGCCTGCTGCGCCATCGAGTTCATCGCCACCTCGATGGGGCGCCACGACTTCATCCGGCTCGGGGTCATCCCCTTCGCGCCGGGCCCGCGCCAGGCCGACCTCATGGTCGTCTCGGGCACCGTCACCGACAAGATGGCCCCGGCCATCCGCCGCCTCTACGACCAGATGCCCGAGCCCAAGTACGTCATCAGCTTCGGGGCGTGCAGCAACTCCGGCGGCCCGTACTGGGACAGCTACTCGGTGACCAAGGGCGTCGACCAGATCATCCCGGTCGACGTCTACGTCCCGGGCTGCCCACCCAGGCCCGAGGCGCTGCTCCAGGGCATCGTGCTGCTCCAGGAGAAGATCGCCGCCGAGCGGGTCAGCGGGCAGGCCATCGCCACCCGGCGCGCGGGACGCTTCGCCGGCCACCGGGCGGGCACCGCGGCCGACGTCACCCGCGACCTCGTCGTCAAGCCGTGAGCACCCCCGCGCTCGCGGCACTCGCACTCGTCGCGTTCGTCACCGAGGTCGCGCTCTTCGGAGGCGTCGGGGCGGTGGCGCACCACCTCGCCGGTGGCGGCGTGGCCGGCTGGGTCGCCGGGGTGCTGGCGACGGTCGCCGTCCTCGTCGTCTGGGGGGCGTTCATGGCCCCGAAGGCGAGGTGGCGCCTCGGGGTCGGTCCGCGGACGGCCGTGGCGGTCGTCCTCGTGTGGGGGACCGCCTACGGGCTGCTGCGCAGCGGGTTCACGGGGTGGGCGTGGTTCGTCGGGGTGGCCGGTCTCGCGGTCGTCGCGGCCCAGACGGTGCTGCACCAGCCGGCCCCGGCGGACGCCGACCCGGACCCCGGGCCCTGAGGGGGCCCGCCGCCGCGCCCCGAGGACTCACCGGCTTGCCCCAACCTCGGGACCTGACGGCTTCCCATGCCACACAATGGCCGTGGGGCACGACGCAGGACGGGCCCCGGGAGCGCAGGTCCGAGGAACCATGAGCGAGGAGCGCGGGACGGCGCGACGCGGCCACCGGTCGCCTCGCGCCCTTCGCCGACCCCGCACGGGCACCGTCCTGGCCACCGTCGTCGCCGTCGCGGTGGGCGGTTTCGGCTGGGCCGCGACACACAGCCCGGGCTACCCCACCCAGCACCTCGAGGCCAATGACGGGACGCTGTGGGTCACCAACGACCGGGCGGGGTTCTTCGGCCGGCTCAACGCCCCGGCGGCGCACCTCGACGCCGCCTTCCCCTCCGGTGACGAGCCGAGCCAGACCTACCAGCTGGACGTCGTCCAGTCCGGGTCCTCGGTCCTCACCCGCGACCGCATCACCGGACGCGTCGCACCCGTCGACGTGCGCTCGGGCACGCTCGTCGTCGACCGCGCCGTCGAGGTGCCCCCCGCGGCCCCGCTGGCGGTCGGAGGCGGGTCCTCGGTCGTCGTCGACCCCGACACCGGCGAGGTCAGGGCGTCGTCCTCGACGGCGTCCGGTGTCGCCGCGGTCGACGGGCTGTCCTCCCTCGGCGAGCCCACCGCCACCGTCCCCATCGCCCCCGACGTCACCGGGGACGCGCGTCCGGCCGACGTCGCCGTGTCACCGGAGGGCATCGTGTACGCCGCCGGCTCCGGCGGTCGGCTGGTCACCCTGACCCCGACGGGCGACGGACGCTTCACCCGGACCAGCGCCGACCTCGGCGGCGCCCTCCAGGACGTGCACCTGGTCCTCACCGACGACGGCCCGGTCGTCCTCGACGTCGTCGCGGGCCTCATCGCCCGGCCGGGAGGCGCCCGCACCTCGCTCAGTGGGGACAGCGTCGTCGACGGCGTGACCCAGCAGGGGACGGCCGACGGCGCGGTGCTCGTGGCGACCCCCCGGGCCCTGCTCTCGGTCGCCCTCGACACCGGGGTCGTCCGCACGGTCGTCACCGGCGGCACCGGCCCCGCGGCCGCCCCGGTGGTCCTCGACGGATGCACGTACGCGGCCTGGTCGGGCAGCCCCGGCCGCGCGGTGAAGGCCTGCGGGGGGCCGCCGCAGCAGGTGCCGCTCGTCGACGCGCCGTCCCTGCTGTCGCCGCACCTGCGCCTCAACCACCGGTCGGTCGCGCTCAACGACTCGGCGAGCGGTGCCGTCTGGTCGCTCGACGACGGGAGCCGGCTCGACGACTGGGATGCCGTGGCCCCGCCCTCCTCGCAGACGCCGCCCGACGACTCCGAGCCGTCGACCACCGTCGACCGCAGCTCCAAGCCTCCCCAGGCCCGTGACGACGAGATCGGCGCCCGGCCGGGACGCACGAGCATCCTCCACGTCCTGGACAACGACGCGAACCCGTCGGGCAGCGTGCTCTCGATCACCGCGGTCTCCGGCCTGACCTCGGGAGCGGGCAGCCTCGCGATCTCGCCGGACGGCCAGGCCGTGCAGCTGATGCTCGCCGCGACGGCCCGCAGCGCGGAGTTCGACTACGTCATCGACGACGGGCGGGGCAACAGCTCGTCCGCGCACGTGACCGTCGCCGTGCGCGCCCCGTCCGAGAACGGCGCCCCGGAGCCCCGCCCCAACCTCGTGCCGACGGTCGCGACGGTCACCAACCGCGGCTCGGTGAGCGTGCCCGTGGTGGGCGACTGGCGTGACCCGGACTCCGACCCCGTCGCGGTCACCGGGGCCACCGACGGCGACGCCCCGGTGGGCGTGACCCCCGACGGCCGGCTCCGCTACGTCGCCCCCGCCGAGGCCGGCCCCCGCACCGTCGAGTACACGGTCTCCGACGGCACCGCCGACACCACGGGCAGGCTCGCCGTCGACGTGCTCGCCGCCGACTCCATCGACACCACCGCCGCCACACCGCTTCCCGACGTCGGGCGGGGCGAGGTGGGCAAGCCGATCGTGCTGCGGCCCCTCGACAACGACGTGCCCGGCACGGACCCCACGACCCCGTCGGCGCGGCTCCAGCTCGCAGGCAACGTCACCGCGCCGGACGGTACGACCGTCGAGACGAGCGTCGACGCGGGGACGGTGTCGGTCACGGCGGGCGCGCCGGGCACCTACCTCCTCGCGTACACCGTGCGGTACGGCGTCGCGCCGTTCGCCCGGGGCGCCATCCGGGTCGACGTCCGAGCCGCCACCGAGCGGCCGGGCGAGATCACCGCGATGCTCGACCAGGCCGTCGTCCACGGCCAGACCGCGACCATCGTCGACGTCCTCGCCAACGACGTCGACCCCGCGGGCGGACTGCTCGTCGTCCAGGGCACCGAGACCGAGTCCTCCGACGCGGTCGAGGTCGCCGTGCTGCGCGGCCGCTGGCTGCGGATCGCCGCCACCCGGCCCTCGCTGCGGCCGAACCCGGTCCTCGTCCGCTACACGGTCACCAACGGCGCCGGGAAGAGCGCCACCGGTGACGTCTCGGTCCTCCAGCTGCCCGAACCCACCGACGACACCCCCGTGGCCGTCGACGACACCGCCACGGTCCGGTCCGGGGACCACGTCTCGATCCCCGTGCTCGACAACGACATCGACCCCGGGGGAGCGACGCTCCAGCTGTCGCCGGAGGTCGAGGGGGCCGAGCGCAGCGGGATGCTGCCCCTCGGGGGCCCGGACGGCGGGGCCAGCACGGACCCGCTCGGCGCCGCCTACGTCTCCGGCTCGGTCGTCCGCTACCAGGCGCCGGAGGTCACGACCCAGCAGACCGTCACCGTCACCTACGTCGTCGAGAACGACGCCGGTGCGCGGGCGTCGGGGACGGCGCGGGTCACCGTGGTCCCGCCGCCCTCGACCGACCTGCTCAACCGGGCCCCCGCGCCCGCCACCCTCGAGGGTCGAGTCGTCGCCGGTGACACCATCACGGTGTCGGTCGCCGGCTCCGGGTCCGACCCGGACGGTGACTCCACGACGCTCGCCGGCCTGGCGTCGGCGCCGCGGCTCGGACGGGTGCTGGCCCAGACCCCGTCCTCGATCACGTACCAGGCGTACCCGACGTCCGGTGGCACCGACGACTTCACCTACCTGCTCGGCGACCGGTTCGGGAAGGTCGGCACCGGGACGGTGCGCATCGCCGTGGCCCCGCCCGGCGACCCGCAGCCGGTCGTCGCGGTCGACGACCAGGTGACGGTCGCGCCGGGCGCCACCGTCGTCGTCGACACCCTCGCCAACGACATCCAGCCGATCGGCGAGCGAGCCGGCGTCCAGCCGCTCGAGCCCCTCAACCCCGGGCTGGCCGGCCGGGCCACGCTCGACCCGGAGTCCGGGCGGGTCACGGTCACCGGTCCGCCGGCCGACGACCCGCTCACGCTGCGCTACTCCATCGTCGGCGCGAGCGGCGAGCCCTCGACCGCCTCGATCCGGGTCCGCGGGCGGGCCGGGGTCAACCTGCCGCCGGTACCGCGGAACGCGCTCGCGCAACCCGGGACCGGAGCGACATCCGTCGTCGTCGACCTCCTCGCGGGTGCGGTCGACCCCGACGACCCGGAGGGGCCGCTGCGGGTGACGCGGGTCTTCGACGTCCCCGACGCGACGATCGACGGGGGCCGGGTGGCGCTCCCCGTGAGGGACACCGCCCAGGTGCTGTCCTTCGAGGTCGTCGACGCGCGCGGGGCCGCGGCCCTCGGGCTCGTCCACGTCCCCGCCGGCGGCTCGGGCGCCCCGAGCGTGCGCCCCGACGCCCTCGTCGAGGTCGGCAAGGACGCCAGCACGACGGTCGCCCTCTCCGAGGTGGTCGCCGACCCGGCCGGGCGCGAGCTCACGCTCACGACGAGCGACCGCCTGGCGGCGTCCCCCGCCGGGTCGCTGCGGGTCGAGCCCGACGGTGCCTCGCAGGTCAAGGTCACCGCCCTCGCCGGGTACGTCGGGCCCGCGGCCATCGCCTTCGAGGTGACCACCGCCACCGGCCCGGACGACACGTCGGCCAAGCGCGCCTTCCTCACCGTGCCGGTCCAGGTGGGTCCGGAGACCCCGGTCCTGCGCTGCCCGACGACGCCCGTCGACGTCGTCGTCGGCGGCCAGTCCCGGCCGCTGTCCATCCCCGAGCTGTGCCACGTGTGGACGGCGCGACCCGGGGCGCTCGAAGGGCTGAGCTTCGCCGGGCAGCTCGACGCCCCCGTCGCGGGGCTGGCCGTCGCGAACCGCGACGACACCACGCTCGTGGTCACCGCCTCGTCCGCCGCCGTCCCGGGGACCACCGCCCGACGTGCTCGTGACCTCCCCCGGCACGGAGGCGGTCCCGGCCCCCCTCACCGTCCGGGTGGCCCCGGCCCAGCCTCCCCGGATGGCCCCGGCGACCCTGTCCGGGGTCCGCGCCGGCTCGACCGGGACCATCAACCTCGGGGGCTACCTGTCGAGCCAGCTGGCCGACCCCACCTTCTCGGTCCTCGGGGTCGACCGGGTCTCCGGCGCGGCGGCGTCGGTCACCCGGGAGGGCCCCACGACCCTGTCGATCACGCCCGCCGGCGACGCCAAGGGGCGCATCGTCTTCGCGGTGACGATCACCGACGTCGACTCCACGACCCGGCGCGACCGGCAGGCCACCGGGACGCTGACCGTCGACGTGCTCGGTGTCCCCGACGCGCCGGGGGTGCCCGAGCAGACGGGGCCGACGCTCAGCGAGTCCGCGCGGCTGGCCTGGCGCGCGCCCGCGGACAACGGCCTCCCGATCGAGGCCTACGAGGTGGCGTGGGACGGCGGGACCCAGATCTGTGACGCGTCGCCGTGCCTCGTGACCGGCCTGACCAACGCCGTCGAGCACCGCTTCACCGTCCGGGCCCGCAACGCCGTCGGCTTCGGCCCACCGAGCCCGGTCTCCGCCCCCGTGGTCCCGGACGAGGTGCCCGAGGCCCCTGTCGACCCCCGCGTCGTCGACCCCGCCAACCGCACCGTGACGGTCACCTGGGGGGCGGCGCCGACGAACGGCTCCGCGGTCGACCAGTACCTCGTGACCTGGCCGGGCGGACGGGTCGAGACGACGACGACGTCGGTGACGGCCGGGGGCCTGGACAACAGCGTCCCGACCCCGTTCACCATCACGGCACACAACAAGGCCGGCTGGGGCCCGCCCGTCACCGTCGAGGGCCAGTCGGCGGGCAACCCCGCCACACCGGACGCCCCCCGACTGGACTCCACGGAGGTGGCCGGGGGAGCGCGGTCGGCCGTGGTCGTCAGCTGGACCTCGGTGCCGCCCAACGGTCCCGGTGACACCACGTACACGGTGACGCGCGACGGTCCCGGCGGGTCGGTCCAGGTGTGCCGCACCGCGAGCACCCGCTGCGACGCCGACGCCCTCGAGAACGACGGCTCCACCTACGAGTACCGGGTGGTCGCCGCCAACGAGTACTACTCCTCGGACCCGAGCGCCCCGACGTCCCTGCGCGCGGTCGGGACCCCGGGGCCTTTCACCGGCCTGTCGGCGACGGCGACGGGCACCAACCGGCAGGTCCGGCTCCAGTTCACCTCGCCCGCCGCCCGCGACGACGCGGTGACCATCACCTGCCGGGTCGGGGGCGCCACGTGCGGCGAGTGGACCGCTCCCCGCGACCCGACGAGCTTCGACCGGACGGTCACCGTGCCGGCGAACGGTGCGACCTACACGTTCACGCTGACCGCCACGAACTCCGGTGGGCGGTCCTCCACCGGTGAGGTCACCTCGGACGTCGTCTACGGCCCACTGGGCCCCGCCGACGTCTCGGTCGGGTCCACGGTCGGTCCGTACGTGACGTTCACGGTGCGGGTCGACCCGAACGGTCGTCCGGCCGACGTCTCCGTCGACGTCGAGGGCGGGATCGCCGGCACGGTCCACATCGACGACACGACCGGTGGCGACCCCTGGTCCCAGACCTACACACGCAAGGTGGGCTACGGCCGCGCCCTCACGGTGTCGGTGGGCTTCACGCGGGGGGCGGACTCCGTGAACGCCTCGACGACGGCGCGGACGCGTGGCGGGTCGGTGACCGCCGCGTCCACGCCCGGAGCGCCCCTGCAGCTGACCCTCACCGGCCGCAACCTGTCACCGAGCGCGACGATGCAGTGCACCGTCGACCCCGCCGGTCCCGACGACGGCGTGACGGTGACGTTCGAGACCGATCCCACCGGGGCCGGGTCGCGCGCCATCCCCGTGTCCGAGTTCAGGGCGGTGTCCGGCACGCGCTACACGATCATCTGTGACGACGGAGTGGCGCCGGACACCCCTCGCCAGACACGCTGGACGGCACCATGACCGCGGCGCACCCCGACCACGACCGCCCCATCCCGACGACCACGACGAGGACCCGATGAGCATCGAAGCCCCCGCCCACGCCGATGAGATCCAGTGGTTCGGCGAGACCTTCACGACCATCGTCGACGCCGTCGGCGCCGCGCTCGTCGGCAAGGAGCGGGTCGTCCAGCTGAGCGTCGCGTGCCTCGCCGCCGGCGGGCACCTGCTGCTCGAGGACGTCCCCGGCACCGGCAAGACGAGCCTCGCGCGCTCGCTCGCCGGCGCGGTGCGGGGCAGCCACCAGCGCATCCAGTTCACCCCCGACCTGCTGCCCTCGGACGTCACCGGCGCCTCCATCTACGACCCGCGGACGCAGGCCTTCGAGTTCCGCCGCGGCCCCGTCTTCGCGAACGTCGTCCTCGCCGACGAGATCAACCGGGCATCCCCGAAGACGCAGTCTGCGCTCCTCGAGGTCATGGAGGAGAACCGGGTCACCGTCGACGGCGTCACCCACGACGTCCCGAGCCCGTTCATGGTCATCGCGACGCAGAACCCCATCGAGCAGGCCGGCACCTACCGCCTCCCCGAGGCCCAGCTCGACCGCTTCCTCATGAAGACGGCGATCGGCTACCCCGACGCCGAGGCGACGATCGGCGTCCTCTCCGGGCTGGCGGTCCGGGACCGCGCGGCGTCGGTCCAGCCGGTCATCGACGGCCCTCAGGTGCTCCGGCTCCGCGAGGTGGCCCGCTCGGTCCACGTCTCCCGGCCGCTCCTGGAGTTCGCGCAGACCGTCGCCGAGCGGTCCCGCGAGCACCGGCACGTCCGGCTCGGGCTCTCGGTGCGCGGGCTGCTCGGCTACGTGCACGCCGCGAAGGCCTGGGCCGCCGGCCAGGGCCGCAACTACGTCGTCCCCGACGACCTCAAGGAGCTCGCGGTCCCGATCATGCAGCACCGGATGCTCCTCGACGCCGACGCCCAGTTCGACGGCATCACCGTGCTCGACGTCATCGACGAGCTCTTCGACGCCGTCCCGCTCCCCGTCGCGGCCGACCGCTGAGCACAGCCGTGTCCGCGCTCCGCCAGCTCCTCGTCCTCCTCCGGGAGCGGTCCGTCGTGACCCGCACCGGGTGGGGTGCGGGGCTCGTCGGGGTGCTGGCGCTGCTGGTCGGCTGGGCGCTGGCCTGGGACGAGGCCCGGCTCATCGGGCTCGGCCTCGTCATCCTCCTCGTGCTCGCGGTCCTCATGACCCTCGGTGGGGCGCGCGTCGACCTCGACCTCAGCGTCCACCCGGTGCGGGTCCGGCCGGGCGTGACGGCCGACGGCTCGCTCCTCGTGACCAACGGGCGCACCCGCCGCGTCTCCCCGGCCGACCTCGAGGTCCCCGTCGGCGGGCGCACCGAGGCCTTCCGGATGCCGGCGCTCGGGCCCGGCGTGCGCGTCGACTACCCCTTCCCGATCCCCACGAGCCGACGCGGCGTCATCGTCGTCGGTCCGGTGACGACCGTCCTCGGCGACCCGTTCGGGCTGGCCCGCCGCACCCTCAACACCTCCCGCACCGTCGAGCTCTTCGTCCACCCCGTGGTGGTGCCGCTGCCCTCGCTCGACGCCGGGGTGATCCGTGACCTCGAGGGCCGCTCGACGTCCGACCCGTCGGCCTCCGACCTCGACTTCCACACCCTGCGGGCCTACGTCCCCGGGGACGACCGGCGCCACGTGCACTGGCAGTCCTCGGCGCGGATGTCGGCCGCCAACGGCTCGACGTCGCTGATGATCAAGGGGTACACCGACACGCGGCGCTCCCACCTCGGCGTCCTCCTCGACGCGCGGGCCGAGAGCTACCCGGACGAGGACACCTTCGAGACCGCGGTGACGGCCGCGGCGTCGGTGGCCGTGCGAGCCCTGCGCGACGAGATGGAGGTCAGCGTCGTCGCCGGGGCGCACGCCGTCGACCGGGCCGGGCCCGCGCGGACCCTCGACGGGTTCGCGCGGGTCGAGCCGTTCGACTCCCCGCTCCCGGTGCTCGCGGCCCGGCTCGTCGGGATCGCCGTGGGCACGTCGATCGCGGTCGTCGTCACGGGGGCCGACACGCCGGTGTCCGAGATCCAGCGCGCCGCAGGGCACCTCGGGCCGCACGTGCGGGTGTTCGTGCTCCGGGTCGCCCCGGGGGAGCGGAGCACGACCTCGACGTTCCAGGGGATCACGCTCCTCACGATGGGCTCGATCGGTGACCTGCCGCGGCTCGTCCGGGCGGTGGGTGGCGAATGAGTGCCCCCGCCTCCCGCCGGGCTCGCGCGGTGCCCGTGCGCCGGCGTGACGTCGCCGTCGACGCGGCAGCGGTGGTCGCCCTGACCGGCACCGCCCTCAGCGGCTTCGTCGGCACCTACGACGGCCCGTGGTGGGTGGTGACCAGCGGCGTCGCGCTCCTCGTCGGGGTCCTCGTCGCGCTGGGCCTCGACCGGTTCCGGGCCCCGTGGTTCGCGGCGCTCCCGGTCCTGCTCGTGGTCACGGTGCTGCTCGCCCCGCCGCTCACCCTGCGCGGCACCACGGCGGGCCCGTGGCCGACGCCCGCTGCGTGGGCCGCCCTCGCCGACACGGCGACCGACGGCTGGCGCCGTCTGCTCACGACGCTCCCGCCGGTCGACGGCAGCGGTCCGCTCGCGCTCCTCCCCTTCCTCCTGGCGCTCGTCGGCGGCTGTGCCGCGATGCTCCTCGCGCGCCGGTCGATGGGGGCCCACCTGCCCGTGCTCGTGCCGGCCCTCGTGGGTGTGGCGACCGTGGCGCTCGGCATCGGGGCCCCCGGTGGGGTGGTCGTGCGCGGTGCCGCGCTGTTCGTCGTCGGGGTCGTCTGGGGGGCGGCCCGTGGCCGCCGCACGGTCGTCGTCCACACCGCC
Source organism: uncultured Actinomycetota bacterium (assembly GCA_963709785.1). Lineage (GTDB taxonomy): Bacteria > Actinomycetota > Actinomycetes > Actinomycetales > Dermatophilaceae > Phycicoccus. The sequence continues at coordinate 200,990 of CAVPXT010000013.1, forward strand.
CGCAACCTCGAGCGGGTCGCCACCGCGGGGCTGCTGCTCGGCATCGTCGGCGTGGTGGTCCTCGGCGCCGTGCCGTGGGTCGGTTCCACCGACCGGACCGTGCTGCGCGAGCACGTCGACCCGCCCTTCGCCGCCACCGACCGCCCCAGCCCGCTCGCGGCCTTCCGGGCGTTCCGACCGGTGGCCGCCGACCTCGCCGACGCGGAGCTGCTGCGTGTCACCGGGCTGCCGGCGGGCACCCTCGTGCGCCTCGCCACCGTCGACACCTACTCCGGCACGGTCTGGGCCGCGGGCAACGCGACCGCGACCGCGGCCGGGGGCAGTGGGGGGTTCCTGCGGGTCGGTGCCCGCATCCCACGGCCGGACGGCGGGCAGGAGGCGACCGCCCGGGTGACCATCGGCGACGCCTGGGCGCAGCGTCGCGACCTGCGGATCTGGGTGCCGACCGTCGGTCGCGAGACGAGCATCGACTTCGTCGGGCCCGGCTCCCAGGACCGCGCCGACGAGCTCCGCTACAACCTCGACACCGGGGCCGCGGTCCTGCCGGAGGGCGTCACCGCAGGGGAGACCTACGTCCTGGACGAGGAGCTCGGGACGAGGGACACCGGTGTCCCCGCCACCCCGCCCGTCGACCCCGCCCTCGCGCAGCCGGTCGCCCGCCTCGTCGCGGCGAGCACGTCGGGCGGCGAGGACCCGATGGGGCAGGTGCGGGCGGTCGCCACCCGGCTGCGCACCACCGGTGCGTACAGCGACGGGGGTGCGGCGGCGAAGACGATCCTGCCGGGCCACTCGTACGGCCGGATCGTCAGCTTCGTCGGCGACACCGAGCCCGCCGGCAACGACGAGCAGTTCGCCGCGACGCTCGCACTCTCGGCGGCCTACCTCGGGCTGCCCGCGCGTGTCGTCCTCGGGGCCGTCCCGGAGTCCGACGGCGTGGTGCGCGGCGTCGACGTCCGGGCCTGGGTCGAGGTGCACGACGGTCGGTCCTGGCAGCTCATCGCCCCGGACGAGTTCGTGCCACCTCGTGACAAGGCCCCCCGGCCGCGCGCGGTCCTCGAGCAGGACCGCAACCGCGCCGCGGCCGTCCCACCGCCCACGACCCAGCGGCCCCCGAGCAGCGAGGACGGTTTCACCCTCGACGAGTCGGCGAGTGGTCGCAGCAGGACCACCGCCCCCGAGGTGAGCGTGCCGCTGCCGCTCTGGGTGCGCGTGGCGCTCGGCGTCGTCGCGGTGCCCGCCCTGGGGCTGCCGCTGTGGACCGCGCTCGTCGTGCTCGTCAAGGTGCTGCGCCGCCGGGTGCGTTCCCGCCGCGGCCCACCCGCGGCCCGGGCGTCCGCCGCGTGGGTCGACGTCGTCGACACCCTGCGTGACGCGGGGTACGAGGTGTCCGGCCGCGACACCCGGCGCGAGGTGGCGCGCTCCGTCGGCGGGCTCGCGCTGCTCGACACCGCGCGCGCCGTCGACGTCGCCGTCTACGGTCCGCGGGGGGCCGACGACACCTCCGCCGAGCAGGCCTGGGCCCACGCGTCCCGGGCCCGTCGCGACCTCTCCGAGGGCCGGACCCGGCGGGAGCGGTGGCGCCGTGCGGTCGCACTCACCTCGCTGCTCCCGGGCCGGCGCGGCGGGGCGCCCCGGCGGCCGTCCGCGATCCACGCCGGCCGGCTCGTCGAGCCGGCGCGGACCGGCTGACGGCCCCCGAGGACCAGGACGCCTACGTGCGGTTCGCCCCGGTCACCCAGTCGTAGCGGATGTCCTCGTCGATGACGACGCCGTCCCACCGGCTCCCGATGCCGGCCCCTCCGTCGACGTGGTGGAGCGCACCCGTCACGTAGTCGGCCCCGTCCGAGCAGAGCCACAGGACGAGGTGGCCCACCTCGGCGGGCTCACCGGCGCGGCCCAGCGGCAGGGCGGGGATCCGCGTGGCGAGCCCGGACGCCATCGAGGGCGGAAGGGGCTTGGGCTGGGTGTCGATGAGTCCCGGGCTGACGCAGTTGACGAGGATGTCGTGCGGCGCCAGCTCGATGGCGGCCACACGACTGAAGCTCTCGGTGGCGGCACGGCTGCTCGCGTACGCCGCAGCGCCGGCAGACCCGCGGTTCGACACCCCCGACGAGAAGTTGATGATGCGTCCGCCCTCGCCCTGCTCGATGAGCAGCCGGGCGGCGGCCTGGGTCATGAGGAAGGTGCCGCGGCAGTTCACCGCGTAGACGGTGTCCCACACCTCCACGCGCTCGTCGAGCAGGCTGGCGTGGGGGGCGACGGCGGCGTTGTTGACACAGAAGTCGAGCCGGCCGTACGTCGTGCGGGCCGCCTCGACGATGGCCGCGGCGTCGTCCGCCGACCGGATGTCGGCGACGACCGCCGTCGCGTGGTCCCCGTGGGGGCGGCACGTCTCGTCCAGGCCGGCCTCGTCGCGGTCGGCCGCGATGACGCGGGCGCCGGCAGCGACCAGCTGGGCCACCAGGTCTCGGCCGACGCCCCGAGCAGCCCCGGTGACGATCGCGACACGTCCGGCGAAGTCGTAGGACACGTTCATGGCGTGGTCTCCTTGCAGGGGCTGACGGAGCGCTCGAGGGGGTCGTGCGCGACAAGGACGCGGTGACGCCTGTCTGGACCGGAACGCTAGGTCGATTGTCGACCATCCGTCAAGGCGTGTCCGGGGTGAGGGCGGGGCCCAGCGCGAATCGCGTTGGCTGCGAACGCCGGGACACGCACGACGCGGAAGCCCTGCTACAGGGTGAGCCCCAGAAAGTGTTGCTTGTTCGCCCACCGAAGGGCTCGTCATACTGGGACTCCACTGTCGGCGGCAGCACTCGCACGGTCGGCTCGAGCAGGTCACCGCGGACCGCCGATAGGAGATGTCGTATGACGCACCACCGTGCTGGTCGGCCCGAGTCCGAGCGGCTCCGCCGCACGCACCTGCCCGAACGTCGGCCGCTCCTCGGGATGTCCGTGAGGGAGGCCGACCTCTCGCTCGGCCTCGATGGTGCGGGAGGCGGGCTCCTCGACACCACGCACTTCGACACCGTGCGCTTCCCCCCGCCCGACTGGGCCCTCGAGAGCTTCTCGGCGGCCGCCCACGACGGCACCACGGCCTACACGGCGTACCGCGGAAGCGATGAGGTCCGACGCACCTGCGCGGGCTCCATCTCGACGCTCATGGGTGTCGAGATCGACCCCTCGCGGAACATCGCGATCACCGCGGGGACCCAGAGCGGGCTCTATGCCGTGCTGAGTGCCATCGTCGACGAGGGCGACGTCGTCGTGCTCGCCGACCCCGAGTACCTCTTCGTCGAGCGGATGCTCCGGTTCCTCGGCGCCGAGGTCGTGCGGCTTCCGTTCCGGGAGACCGAGGACGGGTTGCAGCCGGACCTGGACGAGCTCGAGGCCCTGAGCAAGCGCGGGATCGCGCTGTACGTGACGTCCAACCCCAACAACCCCACCGGCGCCGTCCTCAGTGAGGAGAGCATCGTCCGGCTGGCCCGGATCGCCTCCACGGGTGACTTCCTGGTCCTCGTCGACGAGCTCTACTGCCGGCTCGTCTACGACGACACCGTCTACTCACACCTGGCCGCGCAGCCGGGGATGATGGACCGCACGATCACCCTGCTCGGTGGCTCGAAGACGGAGTCGCTGAGCGGGTACCGCGTGGGGGTCGTGGTGAGCTCCGGCCCGATCATCGATGCGATCGAGCAGGCGTTGGCGATGATGTGCCTGCGCGCTCCGGCCTACGCACAGCACGTGCTGACGCGATGGCTGGTGGACGACCACGACTTCGTCGCGACACGCGTGCTGGAGCTGCAGAGCATCCAGCGGGCGACGGTCGCCCGGCTGCGGATGGTGCCCGGCCTACGGCTCAGCCCGGGTGCCGGCACCGCCTACCTCTGGGTGGACGTGTCGGAGCTGGGCCTGACCGACGTGGAGGTGGCGAGGCTCCTGCAGGACGAGGCCGGTGTCGTCGTGAGCCCGGGGTACCAGTTCGGGCCCTCCGGTATCGGGCGCTTCCGCATCTGCTACGCCCGGGAGGAAGCGGAGTGGAGCCGTGCCCTGGACCGCATGACGGACGCCCTCACCGGGGCCTCCCGGCGCCGGTGACCCGATGACACCAGGACAGCCTCAGGACGGAGCAGCGGTGAAGACGGTCATCCGGACGGAGGAGGCGCCGCGACCTGCCGGCCCCTACTCGCAGGCGATCAGGGCCGGCGACTTCCTCTACATCTCCGGCCAGGTCCCTCGGGAGGCGGACGGTTCCTACGACCCCGGCGACGTGGCCACCGAGACCCGGCTGACGCTGCGCAACCTCGAGGCCGTGGCGCGGGCGGCGGGCGCCGGCCTCGACGATGCCGTCAAGATCACGGCCTACCTCGCCGACGGTGAGGACTTCGCGGAGTTCAACCGCGCGTATGCGGAGTTCTTCGTCACGGCGCCTCCGGCGAGGACGACCGTGGTCGCCGGCCTCCGCCAGGTCAAGGTCGAGCTCGACGCCGTGCTGTACGTGGGCCCGTCAGGGGCCTGAGGCGCACGCCCCCTCCAGCTCGCGGAGCATGGCGGTGATCGCCGGGCGCGGGTTCGACGCCGACCGCCAGAGCGCGTGGACCCCGCGCACCGGCGCAGACCTCAGGGTGACGGCACGGACCGACGGGGGGAGCGCCCCCCGCCCCATGCGAGGCACGAGGGCCACCCCGAGCCCGGCGGCCACCATCTCGACCTGGGTGGCGTACTCACTGATCCGGTGGCCCAGGGTGACCCCCGCTCCGGCTCCGTGGAACGCATCGGCGAGGAACTCGTGCGCCACCGAACCCGGCTCGTAGAGCCAGGGGTCGCCGGCGAAGTCGCCGATGTCGGCCTCTCCCACCCCGGCGCGCACGTGGCGCTCGTTCACCAGGACGTCGGAGACGTCCACGCCCACGCGCCTCCCCGCGAGGCCCTCCGTGACGTCCATCGGGAGGCCGTTCCAGTCGTGGGCCACCGCGAGGTCGGCGTGGCCGGCGACGACGAGCTCCACGGCGCGGTGGGACGGCACCTCGACGGCGCGCACCTCCAGGTCGGGCCACCGGGTGGCCAGCCTGCGGATCACCGTCGGCAGCAGCCCCCTGGCCGCGCTGGGGAAGGCGGCGACGGTGAGCGACCCTGCCACCGTCTGCGACTCGGCCTGGACCCGGGCGTTCATGCTCTCGAGCTCACTGATGATGCGCCGCGCCGACTCGGCGAGGATCGCGCCCGAGGACGTGAGGCTCGCCCGTCGCCCCTGGCGCTCGATGAGGTCCTGGTGCAGGTCGCGTTCGAGCCGGGCGATCTGCTGGGAGACTGCGGACGGCGTGTAGCCGAGGGCCGCCGCGGCGGCAGAGATCGAGCCGTGCGCGCCCAACGCCTCGACGGCCCGCAGGCCCGCGAGACTCACCGACACGTGCATCGCGCTCCCTCCTCTCGTGTCCGGTGCGGACGCCGACGCAGCCGCACCGGGTCGGGGGGTGGGCCCGTCGGCGTCCGGGCTCAGTACCCGTCCTCTCGGCGGTAACGGTTGCGGAGCGGCCGACCGTCGAGGTAGCGACGCAGGTTGTCGCAGAAGAGGTCCACGATCGCGCTGTTCTCCGATGCAAGCGTGGACGCAGAGTGCGGGGAGACGAGGACGTCCTCGCGCCGCCACAGGGGGGAGTCGGTCGGGAGTGGCTCCACCGTGAAGACGTCGAGGGCGGCGCCGCCCAGACGGCCCTGCTCGAGTGCCTCGGTCAGCGCCTGCTCGTCGAGCACCTGCCCGCGGGCGATGTTCACCACGATCGCACCCGGCGGCAGCATCTGGATCCTGCTGCGGCTCAGCAGGTCTCGGGTCTGCGCGGTGAGAGGGCAGGCCAGCACCACGACGTCCGCGCCGGGGAGCACGTCGTCCAGCGCGTCGGTGTCCAGGACGCGGGCCGCGCTCGGCACGTCGTAGCTGCGGCCCGGCCGGCCGACTCCCCAGACCTCGAGCCCGGCTGCGGCGAGCAGTGCGCAGGTCTCCTGACCGATCGCACCCAGACCCACGACGACGGCTCGCCTGCCCCGCACCGACCCGGTGGCGTAGCGCTCCCAGTGCTGGTCCCGCTGCCGGGCGAGCAGGAGGGGGACGCCCTTCGCGAAGTACAGGACCCCGGTGAGGGCGAACTCGGCGAGGGCCACGGCGTGTACGCCCGCCGCCGTCGTGAAGGTGATGTCGCTGTGGTCCAAGCCGGTCCGCTCCATGAACTGGCCGATCCCCGCGCTCGTGGCCTGGACCCAGCGCAGCGCCGGCGCCGTCGTCGGCAGGTCCGCGGGGGAGCGCCAGTCCGGGTCGAGGCTCACCTCGGCCGAGGCGAGCATCGAGGACCACCGGTCGCGCTGCGCGTCGGTCAGGTCGGGTCGCACGCCCCCGTGGTCCGCGGGGTAGCGCGGCCGCGGAAGGAGGTCCGGATCGTGCATCACCTCGATCCGGGGATCGACTCCGGCGATGCGGTCCACGAGGGACGTCTCGAGCGGTGAGGCGACGAGCACCTTCACGGGACCCTTCACGGGCTCTCCTAGATCGTCGACTGTCGACCATCTCAACGAGATGACGAGGTGAACCTACGACTGGATGGCTCGCGCGTCCAGCCCTTCCGGGCGAATTCTTCGCCGAAACACGCCTGTCCGCCTGCGTTGACCGAGTCGTAACACAGAGGGGATTGACAAGCGAGTGTGACCGGCATCATGGTGAGTTGTCGACAACCGACCGAAGCCGGGAGCGCACATGACCCCATCAGCCGCAGCGCCGACGTCCGCTCTCCGGACGTGTTGACCGTGGCGCGCGACGACACCGTGGCCCCGTCGACGATCCCGGTCGCCGGATGACCGCCCCGCTGCTCGAAGCACGGGGCCTGTCCAAGCACTACCCCGTCCCGCGCACGGCCCGGGAGTGGGTCAGGCGCGAACCCCCACGTGCCCTCCGCGCCGTCGACGACGTGGACCTGACCGTGGAGACGGGCCGCACGCTGGGCGTGGTCGGCGAGACGGGCTCGGGCAAGAGCACGCTCGGCCGCCTGCTCCTCCGGCTGGAGCGACCCACGACGGGTGAGGTGCTCATCGACGGGGCGTCGCCCGACGCCGCCGGCGCCGCACAGGCCCACCAGCTTCGACGCGACGTCCAGGTCGTGCTCCAGGACCCCTACACCTCACTGAACCCGTACCAGACGATCGGCGGTGCGATCGGGGAGGTGCTCAAGATCGGCGGGGTCACCTCCCGCCAGGAGCGCAGCGCCCGGGTCGAGCAGCTGCTGGAGCAGGTCGGCTTCCCGGTCGCCTGGGCGGAACGCAAGCCGGGCCAGCTGTCCGGCGGCGGGCGCCAACGGGTCAGCATCGCCCGGGCGCTGGCCGCCGGCCCCCGGCTCATCGTCGCCGACGAACCGGTGTCGGCCCTGGACGTGTCGGTGCAGGCCCAGGTGCTCAACCTGTTCCAGCGGCTGCAGCGTGAGCTGGGCCTGGCGTACGTCTTCATCACCCACGACCTCGCGGTCCTCGAGCGCATCGCCGACCGGGTCGTCGTCCTCTACCTCGGTCGGGTCGTCGAGACGGGACCTGCCGACGCGTTGTTCGCCGGCCCCGGGCACCCGTACACCCAGGCCCTGCTCAACGCCGCACCGACGCTCGGGCGCAGCCGGTCCACCTCGAGCGCGGTGACCGGCGAGCTGCCGGACCCCGCGTCGCCGCCTGCGGGGTGCACCTTCCACACGCGGTGCCCCCACGTCATGGACATCTGCCGCAGCACGCCGCCGAAGCTCACCACCATCACCGGCGGGCTCCAGGTGGCCTGCCACCTCCACCCGGGCTCGACACCCGACCCCACCCGACCTCCAGCGAGCACGCCCGAACCGGCGATCCCGGACCCGGACACCACCTCGGCCCCTTGACCCCCGACCCAGACCCCAACCCAGACCCCACCCAGACCCCACCCGCACCCCCACCGGAGAAGCACATGACCCGTTCCACCGGCCTGCCCGGACACCGACCGCGTTCGACCCGAGTGACAGCCGCCGTCGGCGGCCTGCTGACCCTGGCGCTGACCCTCAGCGCCTGCGGCGGGGGGTCCGACGAGAGCTCCAGCACCGGCTCGGACGCCGCCCCCGGAGACACCAGCGCGGTCGACACGCTCAAGATCGCCAACGCGGTGGCCATCGACACCCTGGACCCCGTCGAGGCCTCCGCCAACGAGAGCATCTGGCTCGACCAGAACATCTACGCCCGGCTGGTCCAGACCGACCCGGCGGGCAAGGAGATCGTTCCCGACCTGGCGGACAAGTGGGAGATCAGCGACGACAAGCTGACGTACACCTTCCACCTGCGTCCGGGCGTGAAGTTCGCCGACGGGACCCCGGTGACGGCCCAGGACGCGAAGTGGTCCATCGAGCGGGCGCGCGACGGCGAGGACAGCGCCTGGGGCTTCCTCATCACCCCGGTCACCGACATCACCGCGACCGACGACCAGACGCTGACCATCACGCTGTCCACCCCGCACGCACCGCTGCTCGCCGACCTCGCGATGTACGCCTATGCCGTCCTGCCGCAGAAGGCCGTCGAGGCCGACAAGGACTTCTTCAACAAGACGCCGTACGGCGCCGGACCGTTCAAGGTGACCAGCCTGTCCGCACAGAGCAGCCTCGTGCTCACCCGCAACGACAACTACTGGGGTCCCAAGCCCAAGATCTCCACGGTCGAGGTCAGCATCGTGACCGATGACAACACCCGCCTCCTGCAGCTCCAGGGTGGCCAGGTCGACGTCATCGAGAACCCGCCGGGCAACGTGCTGAAGCAGATCGAGGCCAACCCGAAGCTCCGGGTCGACCTGTTCGACTCCACCCGGGTCGACTTCGTGTCGCTTCCGCTCAAGAGCAAGCCGCTCGACAACGTCAAGGTGCGCCAGGCCATCAAGGCCGCGCTGGACCTCGACCGGATGAACACCCTTGCCTACCAGGGGAACGCCAAGGCCGCGACCACCTTCTTCCCCTACAAGATGCTGTTCTGGGACGACTCCGTCCCGGAGCCCAAGCCGGACGTCGCCAAGGCCAAGCAGCTTCTCGCCGAGGCCGGCTACCCGGACGGCTTCACCATCCCGCTCATCGCGGTCAGTGCTGACGCGGCCGGCCAGGCGCAGGCCGTGGTGATCAAGGACGACCTGGAGAAGATCGGGATCACCGTCGACATCCAGTCCTTCGAGCTGTCGACCGCGTACGACAAGCAGCGGCCCGGTACCAACGGCATGGGGATGCGCTACTGGACCAACGACATCATCGACCCCGACGAGGTCGCGACGTTCGGCGCGGACGGTGACGGCGGTGCCAACGCCTTCAACAGCTACTGGAAGGACGAGGCCGTCACCGCGCTGGTCAACCAGGCGCGTTCGGAGATCGACGAGACGAAGCGGGCCGAGCTGTACGCCCAGATCCAGCAGGCGATCGTCGACCAGGTGCCCTTCATCCCGCTGGCCTACGCACCGTTCCGCTACGCCAGCGGCCGGTGGGTCGAGGGGTTCAAGGTCTCGCCGCTCGGCAACTACAACGACTCGCTGCTGACCCTCACGGTCGCGGAGCACTGAGTCGTGGGGTCGGTGAACCTGCGCTGGTCGAGGGTGGGGAACTTGGTGCCGGTCGTGTTCGGGATCACGCTCGTGAGCTTCCTGCTGCTCCGCCTCGTCCCGGGTGACCCGGCCCAACAGATCCTCGGCAACCGCTACACCCCGGAGGCCGCCGAGGGGATCCGCAAGGGGCTGGGACTGGACCGGCCGTTGCTGGAGCAGTACTGGCTGTTCCTCAAGGGCGTGTTCACCGGGTCGTTCGGTGAGTCCTACCAGTACCGCCGTCCGGTCGGGGACCTGCTCCTCGACCGGACGGCCGCCTCCCTCATGCTCGTCGGCCTCACGGCGTTCTTCTGCGCACTGCTCAGCATCCCGCTGGGGCTGTGGGCGGCGGTCCGCCGGGGTGGCCTGGTCGACCAGGCCACCCGGGTCTTCTTCACCCTGGGCTACGCGCTTCCCGCCTTCCTGGTGGGCGTGCTCTTCATCCTCGTCTTCGGGCTCCGGCTCGACTGGGCCCCGATCGGGGGCTACGGCACCGGCGTCGCCAGCCATCTGGGGCACCTGGTCCTTCCGGCCCTCACCCTGGCCATCCCGTTCTCGACCGTGCTCGTGCGGTCCCTGCGCGCCAGCACCATCACCGTCCTGGAGTCGGACTTCGTGACGATCGCCCGGCTCAAGGGGATCTCGGAGCCCCAGATCCTGATGCGCCACGTGCTCCGCAACGCGATCAGCCCGGTCGCCGTCGTCTTCGGCATCAACCTGGCGTTCCTGGTCGGCGGGACGGTCGTGGTGGAGAACGTCTTCTCGATCCCGGGGCTCGGCAGCCTGCTGGTGGGCGCCGTCTCGACCCGCGACTACCCGGTCGTGCAGGCGGTGGCGCTGGTGCTCGCGGTCTTCGTGGTGCTGGTCAACCTGCTCACCGACGTCGTGCACGGCGTGCTCGACCCGCGCCTGTCCGTAGGAGTGCAGCGGTGACCGTCCTCGACCCGACCCAGCTCGGCTCCCGCTCCGTGGCCGGCCGGGCCCGATGGCTGGCGGTCCCGCTGCCTCGGGCCGTCCGCGGCCGCCCTGCGCTGTTCCTGGGCGTCGGCCTGCTGCTGGTCATCTCGGTGCTCTGCCTCGGCGCACCGCTCTTCACGTCCTACTCACCGACCGAGATCGACGCGCTCGCGGTGCTGGTCTCACCCGGCACCGACGGCCACCTGCTCGGGACCGACGCGTTCGGCCGGGACCTCTGGGCCCGACTGCTGTACGGCGGCCGCTACGACCTCGCGATCGCCTTCGGAGCCACCAGCGTCACGCTCGTGGTCGGCACGGCGATCGGGATGGCCAGCGCCTACGCCGGAGGGTGGGTGGACGCCGTCGTCATGCGCATCGTCGACCTGTTCTTCGCCTTCCCGTTCATCGTGCTCGTGATCGCGATCGTCGCCGCGCTCGGCCCGAGCCTCCGGAACATGTTCATCGCCCTCTGGATCGCGAGCTGGGTGGGCTACGCCCGGATCGCCCACGGCCAGACGCTCTCCGCGAGCCGGTACGGCTACGTCATCGCCGCGGGGTGCCTCGGCTACTCCCGCCGACGGATCCTCGCCCGGCACGTGCTCCCGAGCGTCCTGCCCTTCGTCACCGTGTTCGCGATGGTCGACGCGGTCGGCAACGTGCTGCTCGGCGCCTCGCTGGGGTTCCTCGGCATCGGCATCCCGCAGCCCACGCCCGAGTGGGGCTCGATGATCGCCGGTGGTCAGGCCTACCTGCTGTCGAACTGGCAGCTCTCCCTCATCCCCGGTCTCGCCCTGGTCCTGCTCGGGGTGGCCTTCAGCCTCCTCGGCGACGGGCTCGCGGACCTGTTCCGGGCCAAGCAGTGAGCGCCACCGCCCGCCCCCCGTCGCCGACCGGAGGCCCCACCATGACCCCCCACGAGCCATCTCCCGGCGAGCTGCTCCTCGACGTCCGCGACCTGCGGGTGGCGATCCCCACGGAGGCCGGTGACGTCCTGGCCGCCGACGGAGTGAGCCTCCAGCTGCGCCGGGGTGAGGTCCTCGGCGTGGTCGGCGAGACCGGCTCGGGCAAGAGCGTGACCTGCCGTGCCCTGCTCGGGCTCCGGCCGTCGGCGCAGACGAGGGTCAGCGGCACCATCGCCTACCCGGCGCACGGGGTGGACGACATGCTGTCGCTCCCACCGCGTCGGCTGCGCGAGCTGTGGGGGCGGCGGGTCGCGATGATCCCGCAGAACCCGATGACCTCGCTGAACCCGGTCCGCCGGATCGGCGACCAGGTCGCCGAGGCGGTGGGGGCGTCGGGAGGCCCCAAGGGGCCGGCCCGGGCCGCCCGCGTGCTCGAGCTGCTGCACCAGGTGGGGCTGCCCGCGCCGGAGACCCGGCTGCGGGACTACCCGCACCAGTTCAGCGGAGGCATGCTGCAGCGGACCGTGATCGCGATCGCCCTCGCGCAGCGACCGGACCTGATCGTGGCCGACGAGCCGACCACCGCCCTGGACGTGCTCATCCAGGACCAGATCCTCGCCCTGCTGCTGTCCCTGCAGCGGGACCTCGGGACGAGCCTCATCCTGGTCAGCCACGACCTGTCGGTCGTCTCGCAGGTCTGTGACCGGGTCGCCGTCATGTATGCCGGACAGGTCGTGGAGCTGGCGGACACCGCAACGCTGCTGGAGTCCCCGCGGCACCCCTACACCAAGGCCCTGCTCGAGGCGCTGCCCGGCGCGGTGCCCCGGGACCAGGAGCTGCGAGTCATCCCGGGCAGTCCTCCGCAGCTCATCGGTCTCGGCGCCACCTGTCGCTTCGCCTCCCGCTGCGAGCTGCACGAGCCGGCCTGCGACGACTGGCGGACCGAGCTGCGCGACGTCGGCCCGGCCCACACGAGCCGGTGCCGACGGGCCACCGCCGAAGAGCTTCCATCCCCCTCACCCCACCACCAGGAGACACAGACATGACCGCAAAGCCCCTTCGCGTCGGCGTGGTCGGCACAGGCCGCTGGGCCGTCCGATCGCACATCCCCGGCTGGCAGCGGGACCCTCGCTGCCAGGTGGTGGGGCTGTCGGACGTCGACCCCGACTCGCTGGCGCGGGCGGGCCGGGAGTTCCGGGTCGAGCGGACCACGACCGACTACCGCGAGCTGGTGGAGGACCCGGACATCGACGTCATCGATGTCGTGACCGGCGACTCCGCCCACTTCGAGGTCACGATGGCGGCCCTCGAGGCCGGCAAGCACGTGCTGTGCGAGAAGCCCGTCAACCACGACTACCTGGAGGTGGTGCGCGCAGCCGACCTCGCCACGAGCCGGGGCCTCAAGACCAAGCTGGGGTTCACCTTCCGCTACGCACCGGCGGTGATGTACGCCGCCGAGCTGATCCGCGACGGCTGGGTCGGCACGCCGTACATGCTCAACGCGTACGAGCAGAACAGCCAGTGGCTGGACCCGCAGACCCCGCTGCGCCAGCAGGGCGACGCCAGTGACCCGGACTTCCTGCAGGTGGCCTCGATCGAGGGCTACGGCGCGCCGGTGATCGACATCATGCACTGGTGGATGGGGACGGCGCTGGAGTCCGTCGTCGGGACGATGCGCAACTTCGTCCCGGAACGCATCGTCCGTGACACCGGGGCGATGACCCGGGTGAACATCGACGACGGCGACATGTTCATCGCCGAGTTCGCCGGCGGCGGGCTCGCCTCGGTGCAGTCCTCGTTCGTCACGGTCGGCAACTACCCCGGGATCGAGGTGCGGATCTACGGCTCCGAGGGGGCCCTGATCGTCCGGCTGGTCGAGGAGGAGGGGATCTGCCAGACGCTCAAGGGCGCGACCAAGGACTCCGTGGAGTTCAAGGACCTGGAGATCCCGGCACGCTTCTTCCCCGAGGGCGGCTCCTCGCTCGAGCCCTGGCCCTTCCTGTTCTACTCCAACCTGATCAGCAACTTCGCGACCGAGATCCTCGACGGCGGCCCCGAGAACCAGGGCGACTTCCGGCAGGGCGCCCTGGTGCAGGAGACCATCAACGCGTTCGAGGCCTCGCACCGGCGGCGTGCCTGGGTCGACTTCCCGCTGACGCGGGCATGAGCGCGTCCGCGGCGCCGACCGCGACCGCGCACGGCTGGGGGGACCTGGCCGATGACGCGCACGCGACGCGGCTGCTCGAGGAGGCGCTCGCCGGCACCGACGTGGCCGGTCTGTCGTTCGCCGACGTGCGACTCGTCGAGGCGGAGGAGCTGCGCCTCTACACCGCGCGCAGCGGTGGGCTCGACGAACGCAGCGAGCACACCGCGGGCATCGGGGTCCGCGTGCTGGTCGACGGTGCCTGGGGGTTCGCCGCGGTGCCCCTGTCGGGACCCGGCTCGCCGGGTGACCGGGCGCCCCGGCTCGCCGCCGAGCAGGCCGTGGGCTCTGCGCGCGCGGGGTCCGGCTTCGCCCGGGCCGAGCTCCCTCGGCGGGCCCCGTCGAGCGGACGCTGGGAGGTGCCGGTCGAGCTCGACCCGTTCGCGGTCAGCGACGCCGAACGCCACACCCTCCTGCAGGAGGTGGTGCGGGCCGCGTCGGCTCCGGAGGCGGTCCGAGCGGTCACGGCGGGCCTGAACGCCAAGCGTCAGCACAAGCACTACGCCGACAGCGAGGGCTCGCGTCAGCACCAGCACCTGGTCGAGTCCGGCGCCGTCCTCCAGGCGACGGCGGTCGACGCCTCCGGGGCCCAGCGTCGGAGCTATCCCAACTCCTTCCACGGCAACACCGCGGCCGGCGGGTGGGAGTACGTGCAGGGGCTGGCCCTGCCCCGCGAGGCGGCCCGGGTCGGTGAGGAGGCCACGCAGCTCCTCACCGCCCCCCAGGCGCCGTCAGGGACGGCCGACCTCGTCATCGGCCCGGCGCAGATGGCCCTGCAGATCCACGAGTCCGTCGGTCACGCCATCGAGCTCGACCGCATCCTCGGCGACGAGACGAACTTCGCCGGCACCTCCTGGGTCCGGCCCGCCGACATCGGCACCCTGCGCTACGGCTCGCCGGCCGTGACGATCGTGGCCGACCCCACGGCGCCCGGCACCCGCGGAAGCTTCGCCTGGGACGACGAGGGGACCCCCGCGGTCCGCCGCACCCTGGTCGAGGACGGCGTGCTGCGTGAGGTCCTGTCCGGCCGGGACGCGGCGGCCCGCGGCGGGCGAGAGACCTCGGGTGCCGCCCGCTCCGACGGGTGGGCGTACCTGCCGGTGTGCTTCGCGACCAACGTGTACCTCGAGCCGGGGACCGGGAGCCTGCCGGAGCTGCTCGACCGGATGGGTGACGGCTACTACGTGGACGACAACCGCAGCTGGTCCATCGACGACCGGCGGATGGCCTTCCAGTTCGGCACCGAGGTGGCCTGGGAGGTGCGAGGGGGCCGACGTGGTCGGCTCCTGCGCGGGTTCTCCTACGGCGGGCGGACCCCCGAGTTCTGGGGCTCGGTGGAGGCGGTCGCCGGGCCGGAGGAGTTCAGGGCGTTCGGCATGCCCTGCGGCAAGGGGGAGCCCAAGCAGTGGGGCTTCCTCGGGCACGGGGCCGCCCCGACGCTCGTGCGATCGGTGCGAATCGGGGTGATGGGATGAGCACCGTCCAACGCGTCGCTCGCCCGCTGCGCCCGGCGGTCGGGCAGGACCGCGCGCTGACGGCCTGCCACGCGGCGGTGGCCGCGGCGCTGGCCGCAGGCGCCGACGAGGCGAGCGCCTTCCTGGCCGGACGGAGTGCCGGCTACACCCGCTTCGCCGAGGACCGCGTGCACCAGCCGCAGGACATCACCGAGTGGACCCTCATGGTCCGCGCCGAGGTCGACGGCCGGGCCTCCCGGGTGGCGACGACGGACCTGGCGGCAGCCGGGGACGTCGGGCAGCGGGCTTCCGCACGGGCGCGCGCACTCGCGGCCGCGTTCGGCTCCCTCCCCGGGCCCGCGGCCGCGCCCGCCGCACCCGGCACCGATGACGGCGACGAGCTGTGGCGGGAGGACACCGTCGCCTGGGGTGCAGCCGCCCGCACCGACGCCGCTCGCGCCACGATGGCCGAGGCCACCCACGCCGGCGGCGCTGCCTACGGGATGTACGGACAGGCAGCGACCGAGCTCGCCGCCGTCACCGGTCAGGGCGTGGCGCGCTACGCCCACGCGACCGAGGCGTACGGCAGCCTCACGGTGAAGATCGGGGACGGGACGTCGCACTGGACGGACCTGGACCGGTCCCTCGGAGTGCTCGACCTCGCGGCCGCCGGCTCGCGCACCGTGCGTGAGGCGCAGGCCGCCCAGCACCGGGTGGACCTGCCGCCGGGGACCTACGACGTCGTGCTGGGCCCGCTCGCCACCGGCGACCTCCTCGCCGGCATCGCGGCGTTCGGCTTCACGGGCGACGCGGTCGCCGACGGCGTCGGGGCGGTCGTGCGCCGAGCCGGCGCCCAGGTGGCTGCGCCGGGCGTGGACGTGGCGGACGACCCGGGGGCGACCCGCGGGCTGCCGTTCCCGTTCGACCTGGAGGGCACGACATCGGTGCGCGTGCCGCTGCTGGACGGCGGTCGGGTCGGGAACGCGGTGACCGACCTCGCGAGTGCCGCCCGGTCCGGCCTCGCACCGACCGGGCACGCGCACATCGCTCGCGAGGAGAGCCCGCGCCCCGTCCCGGCGAGCATCACGATGGCCGCCGGCACCACGCAGGACCTGCTCGCAGGAGTCGAACGGGGCCTGTACGTGCAACGGCTCTGGTACCTCAACGTCGTCGACCCCGAGACGACCCAGCTCACCGGCGGGAGCCGGGACGCCTGCTTCCTCGTCGAGGACGGCCGGCTCACCCAGCCGGTGGCGCCGGCACGGTTCTCGGAGTCGGTGTTCGGTGCGTTGGACCGCGTCGACGCGATCGGCGCCGGCGTCCTCGCCCAGCCGCTGATGAACGTCTGGAACGGGTGCGTCAGCGCCCCGGCCATCCGGGTCCGGGGCTTCCGGTTCGGAGGAGCGACATGAAGGTCTCGAGCAACGCGGCACGCCTGGTGACCCAGGTGTTGTCGGGCGAGGTGTGGCCCGCGACGGCCGACCGCCACGCCTACCGGGTCGACCCGGACGGCACGCCGTTCGTGCTGCCGGGGATGGGCGCCGTCACCCTGGGCACGCACCTGGGCGACCCGGCGACGGGTCTGAGCGCCGACCACCTCGAACCGGGTCTGTCGGTCCGACACCGCGATGCGGGCGCCAACTACGCGCTGCAGTACCTCACCTGCGTCGGCAACACCGTGACGGTCGTGTCCGGCGAGGCCGCCGGCTGCACCGGGACGGTCATCGGACAGCACGCATACGTCCTCGTCGATGCACCCGACGACGTCCTGGAGCGCACCACGGTCGGTGACCGGGTGCGCGTCCTGGCGTGCGGCCAGGGCCTGGAGCTCACCGACCACCCGCAGGTGAGGGCCAAGAACCTCTCACCGGCCGTGCTGGAGCGGATGCCCGGCGGGACCCGTCCGGACGGGCGGCTCGAGGTGCACGTCGCCGCGCGGGTGCCGGCCGAGGCAGCGGGCGCGGGGGGCGGGATGTTCTCGGAGTTCGCCAACACGGACCTGATGGGCGCGTACGCCGGCCTGTCCGACGACCTCTCGCTGGGCCTGGAGGGACTCCGGATCGGCGACCTGGTCGTGCTCGAGGACCAGGACCACAGCTGGGGCCGCGGCTACCGTCCCGGGTGGCTGACGGTGGGGACCATCTCGACCGGCCAGTGCGCCCTGTTCGGGCACGGACCCGGTCCGAGCACGCTCCTCAGCGGACCGGCGGACGCCTTCGTCATCGTCGACGACCCGTCCGCCAACCTGAGTTCCTACGTCCAGGAGACATCATGAACCCCGTCGCCATGAACCTGGCCGGCGTCATCGAGAGCCCGAGCGTCGGCCAGACGCCCTACCGGGTGGACCGGGACGGTCGACCCTATGTGCCGGTCGGTGACGGCGGGGTGGTGCTGGGGGTCCACCTCGGCGACCTGGTCGGCGGTGTCGACGGGGACCACGTCGCGCCCGGCGCGACGCTGGCCCACCCGGACCCGGCGGCGTGCCTCGGCCTCGCCTCCTACGCCTGCATCGGGAACCCGGTGAGGGTCCGAGACGGGGCCGCGGCCGGTGCCCGCGGCTGGGTGCTCGGAAAGCGGGGCGAGCACGGGCGCGTCCTGGTCACCCTGCCCGACGAGGCGCTCGCGGTGCTGCAGCCCGGCGACGGGGTCGCCGTGCGGGCCTTCGGCCAGGGTGCCGTGCTGCCGGGCGCCCCGTCGGGGGTGCAGCTGCTGAACCTGGACCCCGGCCTGCTGACGGCACTCGGCATCGTGGTCGTCGACGACCGGGTCCACGTCCCTGTCCGCGCCCTCGTCGCCGGTCGGTTGGCGGGCAACGGGATCGGCCGTCCCGCGCACCAGTGGGACGTGGACCTCGCCTTCCCCGCCGGGGACCCGGTCCTCGCCGTCCTGCGGCTGGGTGACCTGGTCGCGGTGACCGACCTCGACGTCCGTCACAACATCGGCTTCCGTCGTGGGTGGGTGACCGTGGGTGTCGTCGTCCACGGGGACAGCCCGCAGCCCGGGCACGGCCCCGGGGTCACCCCGATCCTCACCGGACCCGCCACCGCGATCCAGGCGACCGCCGACCTCACCGGTCCGACCGCCGTGACCTGGGGATCGCTGTCCACCCAGCAGGTGGCGACGGGGACGGAGAGCAGGGCACGATGAGCGACATGCTGCAGCACACATCCCTGCCGGAGTCGGTCCACAGGGTCCTTCGGCGTCGGATCCTCAACAACGAGATCCCCAGCGGGACACGGCTCATCGAGGCCTCACTGGCCTCGGAGCTCGGCGTCAGCCGGGCCACGATCAGGGAGGCGATGCGGCGGCTGGCGGCCGAGGGGCTGATCAAGATCACACCGCGCCGGCACAGCGAGGTGACCCGGATGAGCCCCGAGGACGCGGACGACGTCTGCTTCGCCCGCTACGTGCTCGAGGCGGGGGTCGCCCGGACGATCCCGGCCCACGTCCGCCGGTCACTGGCCGCCCCGATGGCTGCCGCACTCGACGAGATGGACGCCGCTGCCGAGGCGGAGGACGTCGAGGCGATCGTCGCCGCGGACGGCCACTTCCACGGTCTCATCGTCCAGGCCTCCGGTCGTCGTCGGGCCTGCGAGCTGTGGTCCAGCCTCGACGGGCAGATGGGTGCGCTCATGCGCTCGTCGATCGACCGCCAGCACATCGACCTGTCCGGGGTGCGGGCGCGGCACGAGCTGGTCCGGGACGCCGTGCTCGGCGGCACGGCCCGGGCCGTCGACCGAGCGCTGTTCGACCACTACGTGAACGACACCGACCACGCGCTGCGCGGCGCCACCTCTGCCCGGTGAGACCCCTTCGCTGGGGCGTGCTGGGCACCGCCAACATCGCCAGGGCGCAGTTCCTGCCGGCGGTCGTCGAGACCGGCCAGCGCGCGGTGCTCGTCGGCGGGCGGGACGCTGCCCGGGCGGCGGAGTTCGCGCGGGCCCACGGGGTCGAGCGCTCCGTCCAGGGCTACGCGGCGGTGCTCGAGGACCCGGACGTGGACGCGGTCTACGTGCCACTGCCCAACCCGTTCCACGCCGAGTGGACGGTGGCCGCGTTGCAGGCGGGCAAGGCCGTGCTGTGCGAGAAGCCGCTCTGCCTGGACCCCGAACAGGTCGAGCAGGTGCTGGCCGTCGCCCGCACCGCCGCGCAGCCGCTCTGGGAGGCGTTCGTCTTCCCGTTCCAGGCGCAGCACGCGCGGGTCGTCGAGCTGCTCGCCCAGGGCGCGATCGGCGAGCCGCAGGAGATCGTCGGCTCCTTCCACTTCGAGGTCGGCAGCCCCGGCAACATCCGGCTGTCCCGCGCGATGGGCGGCGGGGCGCTCGCCGACGTCGGCTGCTACCCGATGCGCCTGGCCCACGAGCTGTTCGGGGCGGCGGCCGGGTCCGCCACCGCCTCCGCCGTGATGGGTGACGAGGTGGAGGTCGACGCCTCGGCCCTGCTGGTCTACCCGGGTGACCGGCGGCTCCTGCTGACGTGCGGGTTCCGACGGGCGTACGACACCACGACCGTGCTGCTCGGGACCCGGGGGTCGTTGCGGCTCGACAACCCGTACCACCCGGGGCTGGACGCAGCGCTGGAGGTGCGTCGCGCGGGTGCCGACCCGGTGGTCGAGAGGCCGACCCGGGACGCCCGCTCGTTCAGCGGGGCGCTGCGACACATCGCTGCTGCCCTCGCGGGCGAGGAGGCGCCGACCCACACCGCGCTGGAGTCCGCGCTGCCCGTGGCCCGGTCGCTCCAGCTCGCCCAGCGTGCGGTGTCGGCTCGATGACGCGGCGCGGCGTGTTCGTCGCCCCCTTCGACGCGTTGTCCGAACCGTCGCTCTGCGCCGAGCTGGCCCGTGACGCCGAGGCGGCGGGCTGGGACGGGTTCTTCGTCTGGGACCACCTGCTCTACAGCGAGCCCGTCCGCGCGATCGCCGACCCGTGGATCGTCTGCGCCGCAGTGGCACTGGCCACCGAACGGATCGAGCTCGGACCGATGGTCACGCCGCTGTCCCGTCGTCGCACCCAGGTCCTGGCCCGGCAGGCGGTCTCCCTCGACCGGCTGTCGCAGGGTCGGCTCGTCCTCGGCTTCGGGCTCGGTGACGACGGTCCCCTGGGCGAGCTGTCCAGCTTCGGCGACGAGACCGATGCGCGGGCTCGCGCCCGGCTGCTCGACGACGGGCTCGACCTGCTGCGAGGCCTGCTCTCGGGTGGGCCCGTCGACGGCCCGGGGCTCACCCGCACGGTGCAGTTCCTGCCCACCCCCGCGCGTCCCGGGGGCATCCCGATCTGGGTCGGCGGTCGCTACCCGAACACCGCCCCGCTCCGACGGGCTGCCCGACACGACGGTGCGTTCGTCATCTCGGTCCCGGCACCGGAGGACCTCGGCACGGTGCGGGCGACGCTGGCCGACGCACGGGGCCCCGGACTCGCTCCTGCGGAGCTCGTCGTCGACCTGCCCCCCGAGGAGGACCCGACGCCCTGGTCCTCCGCGGGCGCCACGTGGGTGCTGACGCGCATCGGGCCGTACGCGATCGACCTCGAGCAGGCGCGGCGCGTGGTCCGCGCCGGGCCCTGAGGACTCCCCGACCGCCCCGGCGTGCCTTGACCGCACGGAACGTCCTGCGAGAGTCTGGCGCGGGCGCGTCGGAGGAGAACCGGGGGGCCGCACACGACGGTGCCCCGTCCACGCGGGCGCGTTCGACCCGTCGCCCACGATGGCTGAGCCTGGAGATGATTCGGTGCGGACACTCGTGACGGTCCTCGCCCTCGGTCTCGGTGCCGTCCTTCCCGCGGGCGGGCCCAGCGGGTCGCTCGAGGCCTTCGTCGACAGCGAGATGCCTGCTTCGGGGGTGCCCGGCCTGGCCTACGCCGTCGTGGACGACGGCGGCATCACGGTGGCGAGTGCACGGGGGGTCCTCCGGCGCGGGGGTGACGCGCCGGTCACGCCGGACACCCCGTTCGTCATCGGCTCCATCTCCAAGAGCTTCACGGCGCTGTCCGTCATGCAGCTCGTCGAGGGCGGGGAGATCGACCTGGACTCCGAGCTCTCGAGGTACCTCGACGGGTTCTCCGGCCGGCCCGCCGGTGCGGTCACCATCCGTCAGCTCCTCAGCCACACGAGCGGCTTCTCCACGCTGCAGGGCAACTCCTCGCACCCGGACCCGACGGGCGGCGTGGAGCGGCTCGCCGAGGTGACGCCCGCCGGTGCGCCCGGCACCGAGTGGGCCTACTCGAACGCGAACTACCAGATCCTCGGCAGGGTGGTCGAGGTCGTGAGCGGACAGGACTTCCCGGCCTACGTGGCGGACCACGTCCTCGTGCCGCTCGGCATGGAGCACAGCTTCGTCGCCGACGGCGAGGTCCACGAGGGCATGGCGACCGGCCACACGCCGTGGTTCGGCACCAAGCAGCCCCTCCCCGACGGCCCGACCGACCGGTCGACGGCCGCGCAGGGAGGAGTCGTGTCCAGCGCCACCGACCTGGCGCACTACCTGCAGGTGATGATGAACGGCGAGGACGACGTGCTGAGCGCGCAGGGCAAGGCGCTGATGATGCGCCCGGCCGGCGACGTCTCGCCGGCCTACGGCTTCGGCTGGAAGCTGGACCCCGGCGCCGGCGTGGTCTGGCACGACGGGGTCAGCCCCGGTGTCGAGACCCTCGCGATGATGGTTCCCGCCGAGCAGAAGGCGGCCGTCGTGCTCGTCAACGGTGGCAGCGGGTTCGGCGTCGGTGAGACGGGCCACCTCCGCGTCGGCATCGCCGACCGGGCGCTCGGCCTCGACGACGACGACGGGTCCGGATGGTCCCGCACGACCCTGTTCATCGGCCTGGCGGTTCTGCCGGTCGTCTACCTCCTCAGCATGGTCTGGGCATGGGTGCGCCGCAGCGCCGTCCGCGCCAAGACCAGGTCGGGTGCGGCCGGCCTGTTCAGCCTGTGGTTCCCGCTGCTCACGACCCTCGTCGCGGCATGGGTCCTCGTCGCCCTGGTGCCGGACCTGTTCGGCACCCCACTGGGCACGCTGCGCGTGTTCTCGCCCGACCTCGTGCTGGTCCTGGTCGCGACGGCGGTGACCGGTGTGCTGTGGGCGGTGTTCCGGCTCGCGGTGGCCTACGGCGACAGGTTCGGTCCTGCGTCGCGTGTGCGTCCGGTCGGCGACGCCGGGACCTAGCGCGGCCGCCGCCAGCGCCAGAACCGGCGGCGTGGTGGGTCGGCCAGGGGGGTCGGCCGGCTGGGCTCGAGGTCGACCGCGCCCTCCGGCGGGGCGTACGCCGCGTGCCGGTCGGGCCGGTGGCGCGAGGACCTGCGCCGTGGTGGCGACTCCGGCGTCCCCGCCGTCGCGGCCGCCGGGTCGCCCTCGGCCTCCTCCACGCTCGCCTGCTCCCCGGGCTGCGGGGCCGGGGGCACCGCCCAGGGTGCGATCCGCTGTTCGAGCCCCGAGCCGGTGCTGCGCACCGCGGGGCGGGCCGGCTCCGGGGCGTCGCGAACGCGGACAGGGGGCTCCGGCGGGGGCTGGTCCCGGGCGGCACGGAGCCGCGAGCGGGGGATGGTGTCGCCGTCTGCGTCCTCGTCGGGCTCGGCCACGTCGTCATGGTAACCAGCGACGACGTGGTGTTTCCGGGGTTCGGAGGACCCCATCGCCACGGCCCGTCGGGGTGCCCGACGCCGAGGTCTCGCTAGGCTGCCCGACGTGGCGGACGAGACGCAGGTGGTCGAGCCCGGCGGATGGCGGGATGCCGTCGCCGCCGCCCGCGACGACGGCTTCACCTTCTTCGACTGGCTGAGCGCCGTCGACCGCACCCACGACACCGACGCACCCGGCTTCGACGTCGTCTGCCACCTGTACGACGTGTCCCGTCCGGGCGCCCTCCGCGGGCGGCTGCTCTCGACCCGGCTCGCCGACGGCGAGGCCCTTCCGTCGGTCACCGGCGTCTTCGCCGGCGCCGCCTGGCACGAGCGCGAGACCCACGAGATGTTCGGCATCGCCGTCGACGGCTTCGACGACGGCAGCGGCCTCGGGCTGCGCCCGCTCCTGCTCCCCGACGGGTTCGAGGGCACCCCGCTGCGCAAGTCCTTCCAGCTCGCCGCCCGGGCCGCCCGGCCGTGGCCCGGCGGCAAGGAGCCGGGGGAGGGCCACGAGTCCTCGCGCTCGCCCAGCCGCCGCCGAGTGCAGGCCGCCGGGGTCCCGCCGCCCGAGTGGGGGCCGAGATGACCCTCCTCGAGGCCGGGCTGCGTGCCGTGGCCGCGCTCGCCGCCTTCCTCGTCCTCCCGCTGCTCGTCGGGCAGGCGGAGCACAAGGTGATGGCGCACATGCAGGGACGGCTCGGTCCGATGTACGCCGGCGGCTTCCACGGGTGGGCCCAGCTCGTCGCCGACGGGGTGAAGTTCGTCCAGAAGGAGGACATCGTCCCGGCGGCCGCCGACCGCTGGGTGTTCCGGCTCGCACCGGCCGTCGCCCTCGTTCCCTACCTCGTCGCCCTCGCGACCGTCCCCGTCCACCCGGGGGTCGCCGCCGTCGACGTGCCGGGCTCGGTCCTCCTCGTCCTCGCGGCCACCTCCGTCGGCGCGCTCGGCACCCTGATGGCCGGCTGGTCCAGCGCGAACAAGTACTCGCTCATCGGCGGGCTGCGCGCCGCCGCCCAGCTCGTGTCGTACGAGCTGCCGATCGTGCTCGCGGTCGCGTCGGTCGCCCTCGCGGGCGGGTCGCTCTCCCTCTCCGGGGTCGTCGACGCGTGGTCGCCGTGGTGGCTGCTCTGGCAGCTCCCGGGGGGCGTCGTCTTCCTCGTGGCCGCCGTCGCGGAGCTGCAGCGGCCGCCCTTCGACATGCCGATCGCCGACGCCGAGCTCGTCATGGGCGCCTGGACCGAGTACACCGGCCTCCGGTTCGCGTTCTTCCTCCTCGCCGAGTACGCCGGCATCGTCGTGATGTCGCTGCTCTTCGCAGTGCTGTGGCTCGGTGGTTGGCACGGGCCGTTCCCGGACGCCCTCGGCTGGCTGTGGACCCTCCTCAAGGGCCTCCTCGTCGCCCTCGCCGTCATCTGGGTGCGCGTCGCCTGGCCCCGGCTGCGCGAGGACCAGCTGCAGCGGCTCGCCTGGCTGTGGCTCGTGCCGCTCGCCCTCGGCCAGCTGCTCCTGTCCGGCGCCGGGGTGGTGATGGGCTGGTGACCGGCTCCGACTCCCGCGGGCGTGGCGGGCTGCCCGGCGTCCTCAAGGGCCTCGCGACGACGGCCCGCACCGCGCTGCGGCCCTCGCACACGGCGGAGTACCCGGACGTCGCGCCGTCGCTGCCGCCCCGCAGCCGGGGCGTCATCGCCCTCCTCGAGGAGAACTGCACCTCGTGCATGCTCTGCGCGCGCGAGTGCCCCGACTGGTGCATCCACATCGACTCCCACAAGGAGACGATCCCCGCCACGACCGAGGGCGGCCGGGAGCGCCAGCGCAACGTCCTCGACCGCTTCGCCATCGACTTCTCGCTCTGCATGTACTGCGGCATCTGCATCGAGGTGTGCCCGTTCGACGCGCTCTTCTGGAGCCCGCAGTTCGAGTACTCCGAGGTCGACATCCGCGACCTGCTCCACGAGAAGGACCGGCTGGGCGAGTGGATGGCGACCGTGCCGCCGCCCCCGGCGCTCGACGAGCGGTCGGCCGAGCCCGCGGAGGTCACGGCCCTCAACCGCCCCGCACGCGGCGTCGCCGGGGGTGGCGCGGCACGCCCGCCCCGGACCGTCCGGCCGAAGGTCGTCCGGAAGGCCCCGCCCGAGGAGCCGTCGTGACGGCCCTCGACACGGCGTTCTCGGCCTGCGCCGTCCTCGCCGTCGTCGGTGGCCTGCTCGCGGTGACCACGCGGCACGTCGTCCACGCCGCGCTGTGGCTCGTCGTCGCGCTGCTCGGCGTCGCGGGGGCGCTCATCGTCCTCGGCGCCGAGCTGGTCGCGCTCGTCCTCGTCCTCGTCTACGTCGGGGCGGTCGTCGTCCTCGTGCTCTTCGCGATGATGCTGACCCGCGCCCCGATCGGCCCGGACCGCGCGCACGCCGTCGGCCCGTGGCGGGTGGTCGGGGCCGGTCTGCTCGGCCTCGCGACGGCCGGCCTGCTCGCGACGGTGCTCGTGCCGCTGGCCGACGGCACGGTCGAGCGCTCGGCCGTCACCTCCGAGCAGGTGGCCGGGCAGCTGTTCGGCACCTGGGTGTGGCCCTTCGAGCTGCTCTCCGTGCTGCTCCTCGCCGCCCTCGTCGGAGGCCTCACCCTCGCGCGCGGCGCCGACCCGGGTGCCCCGGAGGCTGCGCCGTGATCCACCTCGTCGGCCCGTACCTGCTCGCCGCCGCCCTCGTCGGGCTCGGTGTCATGGGGATCGCGGTGCGCCGCAACGCCGTGCTGCTCCTCGTGGGCGTCGAGCTCGTCCTCAGCGGCGGTCTCGTCCTCCTCGTGACCACCCAGGCCGCCGGGGCCGACCGGTGGGCGGGCGGCAGCGTCCTGCCCCTGTTCGTCATCACCATCGCCGCGGCCGAGGTCGTCGTCGCGCTCGCCGTCGTGCTCACCGTCTTCCGGCTGCGCGGCAGCATCGACCTCGACGAGGCGTCCGCCCCGGAGGACGCCGCATGAGCCCCTGGCTCCTCGTCCTCGTCCCCGCCGTGGCCGCCGTCCTCGGGGTCGCGGTGCGCCGTGACGACCGCTGGGGCGGAGCCGTGGCGGTCGGGGCGTCGGGGCTGACCCTCCTGGTCGCGGTCGTCGCGTGGATCGCGGAGCGCGAGGTCGTCGTGGGCTCCGGTCCCGGGCTGGCCGCCGGCGGGCTCGAGGTCCCGCTCACGGTGGCCACCGACCCCACCCGGCTGGCCCTCGCGACGGTCGTCGCCCTCGTCACCGCGGCCGTCCAGCTGTACTCGACGTGGTACCTCCGGACCGACGACCGCTACGGGCAGTTCGCGGCCACCGTCTCCCTGTTCTCCGCCGCGATGCTCCTCGTCGTCGTCTCCGCCGACCTCGTCCTCACCGTCGTCGGCTGGGAGGTCATGGGCTGGTGCTCCTACCTCCTCATCGGGCACTGGTCGCGGCGGCCCACGGCCCGCCGGGCCGCGCTCAAGGCCTTCCTCGTCACGCGCGTCGCCGACATCGGGTTCGTCCTCGGGGTCGTGGGGCTCGCGGCCGGCGCCGGGTCGACCGGGCTCGGTGCGGTCGTCGCGGCGTGGGGGCGCCCGAGCGCGTGCGTCGACGAGCAGGTGGCCGCCGGCCTCCCGGTGGGCGAGGCGCTCGGGGCGTGCGACGCCCCCGACGCCCGGCTGCGCGCCGTCCTGCTCGTGCTCGTCGTCATCGGCGTGCTCGGCAAGTCGGCCCAGGTCCCCTTCCAGGACTGGCTCGCCGACGCGATGGAGGGCCCGACGCCCGCCAGCGCCCTCATCCACGCCGCGACGATGGTGGCGGCCGGCACCGTCGTCCTCGCCGGTCTCTACCCGCTGCTCGTCGACAGCCCGAGCGCCCGCTGGTTCCTCGCCGTCGCGGTGTCCGTCTCGATGCTGCTGGCCGCGGTCCTCGCCTTCGCCCAGAGCGACCTCAAGCGGATGCTCGCGTGGTCCACGGTGAGCCAGGTCGCGGTGATGCTCTCCGCGATCGCCGCCGCGCCACCCGCCGCCGGGCCGGATGCCGGGCTGCTGCACCTGTGGTCGCACGCCGTCTTCAAGTCCCTCCTCTTCCTCGCCATCGGCTGGGCCGCGCTCGCGGCCGGCGGGACGGCGGCGACGACGTTGCGGGGCAGTGGCGCGGCCGTGCCGGTGCTGCGGGTCGCGTTCCTCGTCGGGTTCCTCTCCCTCGCGGGCGTGCCGCTCGTCGTCGGCGGGGTGTCCAAGGAGCACGTCCTCTCCTCCGCGTGGGACGGCGCCGTCGAGGCCGACGGCCCGGGGGTCCTCGTCCTCGTCGCGCTCGTGCTCACCTCGGCGGTCACGGCGGCGTACTCCACGCGCGGGTACCTCGTCCTCACCGCGCACGTCCGCCAGCGCCCCGACCCGGGTCGGGTCCCGCCGACCGTTCCAGCGGCCCTGTGGGTGCTCGTCGTGCTCACGGTGTTCGGTGGGCTCGTCGTGCTCACCGGGTCGTTCGCGGTGCAGTCGGTCTCGCTGCTCTGGCTGCTGCTCACCGTCCTCGTCGTCGGCGTCGGGGTGGCCGTCGCGCTCCGGGGCGGGCTCGACCGCGACCCCGCCGAGGTGCTCGCCCGCCGCTTCGTGCCGTACGCCGACCGCGGGCTCGGGGTCGACGCCCTGTACCAGCGGCTCGTCGCGCGCCCGGTGCTGCGCCTGGCCCGGGTCGTCGCGTTCGTCGACACGGAGGTCGTCGACGCCTACGTCCGCGGCGCCGCCGTCACGACCCGCGCGGCCGGCTGGGCGGGGTCCCGCATGCACCGGCGTGAGCGGGCCAGCGCCGGCGTCGGGCTCGTGCTCGCCGGTGTCGTCGCCCTGGGGCTGCTCGGGGTGCTCGCATGGTCGTGAGCCTGCTCCTGGCCCTGCCGGCCGCCGTCGGCCTCTGGCTCGTCTCCGGCGGCCGGTCCCTGTCGCTGCGCGCGGCGCGCCCCGTCGCCGCGGTCACCGCCCTCGGGACCCTCGCGCTGGCCGTCGCGGTGGTGGTGTCCTCCGCCGGCATCGACCGGGCCTGGCTGCCCGAGATCGGGGTGCGCTGGTCCTTCGGGGTCGACGGCATCTCGGTCCCCCTCGTCCTCCTCACGGCCGTCATCGGGATGGTCGTCACGGCCCACGCCTGGGTCGAGGTGCCCACCGGGGGCACGCCCGCGACCTTCCTCGGGTGCCTGCTGATCGTCGAGGCGGGGGCACTCGCGACCTTCACCGCCCGCGACGCCGTGCTCTTCTTCGTCGCCTTCGAGGTCGTCCTCGTGCCGATGTGGGTGCTCGTCGGGCGCTACGGCGACCCGCACGACCTGCGTGCCCGCACCGATGCCGCCCAACGGTTCGTCCTCTACACGGCGGTCGGGTCGACGACGATGCTCGTCGGCATCCTGCTGCTCGTCGCGTCCGCCGGGACCGCCGACCTGCGCGAGCTCGCCGGCGGTGCCGGTGCGGCCCTCGGCAGCGGTACCCAGCTCGCGGTGGCCGTCCTCCTCGTCGTCGGCCTCGCGGTCAAGGTGCCGGTCTTCCCGTTCCACACCTGGCTGCCCCCGGCGCACACGACCGCGCCCACCTCCGGCTCGGTGCTGCTCGCGGCGGTGCTGCTCAAGATGGGCACCTACGGCCTCGTCCGCCTCCCGGTCGCGGCGGTGCCGGACGGCTTCGGCCGGGTCGCCCCGGTCCTCGCCGTCGCGGGCGCGGTCGGCATCGTCTGGGGCGGGCTCGTCTGCCTCGTCGAGCGCGACCTCAAGCGACTCATCGCCTACTCCTCGGTCGCGCACATGGGGTTCGTCGTGCTGGCCCTGGCGAGCGGGTCCGAGACCGGTCTGCAGGCCGCCCTCTACGCCAACGTCGCCCACGGGGTCGTGTCGGCGATGCTCTTCGTCCTCGTCGGCGGCCTCAAGGCCCGCTGGGGCGGGGTCGACCTCGCGGTCCGCCGCCCCGCGCTGCGCGAGACCTCACCACGGCTGGGCTTCGTCCTCGTCCTCGGCCTCGCGGCGAGCCTCGGGCTGCCGGGGCTCGCCGGGTTCTGGGGCGAGTTCCTCGCCGTGTACTCCGCCTGGGCCCCGGCGGCCGACCGGCCGCGTGCCCTCTTCGTCGTCTGCGCGGTCGTCGCCGCCGTCGGTGCGGCCCTCGCCGCCGCGTACGCCCTGCGCGTCGCCGGCATCGTGTGGGCGGGTGACCGGCCGGACCCCGAGGCCGCGCGGACCCCCGACGCCGTCGGTGT
The DNA here is from genome assembly GCA_963709785.1 of uncultured Actinomycetota bacterium. Taxonomy (GTDB): domain Bacteria; phylum Actinomycetota; class Actinomycetes; order Actinomycetales; family Dermatophilaceae; genus Phycicoccus. The sequence goes on from CAVPXT010000013.1 coordinate 229,922, forward strand.
CGAGCGGTGGGTGCTCGCCGGGCTCGCCGGCCTCGTCGTCGTGCTCGGGGTGGCGCCGATGCTGCTGCTGTCGGTGACGGCCGACGCCGTCGCGACGATCGGGGGAGCCCGGTGAACGCCGTCGTGACGTTCGACCTGCTGGTCCTCGCCCCGGCCCTCGCGCCCGTGGTCGGCCTCGTCCTCGTCCTGCTGGGCGATGCGGTGGTGCCCGGGCGCGGTGGCCGCTGGGCGATGCCGGTGGCGGTGCTCGCGCTCGTCGCCGGTGCAGGGGTCGCCGTGCGGGGCAGCCTCGTGGCGGCCGAGGAGCCGTTGCGCAGCCTCTGCCTCCCGGCCCCGGACGGCGCGTGCCTGTGGACCGCGGGTCCGCGGGCCTCCACGCTCCAGGCGGGCATCCTCCTCGCCGCCGCGGCCGCCCTCGCCCTGCTCCACGAGGGCCGGCCCCGCCCGCGCGACGGCGCGGTCACGGCCACGCTCCTGCTCGCCGCGACGACCGGAGGGGTGGCCGTCGCCGCGGCCCAGGACCTCGGGTCGTGGCTGGTCTCGCTCGAGCTCGCCACCGTCCCCGCGGTCGCCCTCGTGGCGCTCCGGGGCGACCGGCGCTCGGCGCACGCCGGCCTCAGCCTGCTCGTCACCTCGGTCGCGTCCTTCGCCCTCCTCGTCCTCGGTGCCGCCCTCTGGCTCACCGCGACCGGTGACGCCTCGTTCGGCCCCGAGACCCTGGCCCTGGCCTGGGCCGACCCCGAGCGTCGCGCCGTCGCCGTGCTCGCCGTGACCGTGCTCGTCGCCGGGCTGGGCTTCAAGCTCTCCCTCGTCCCGTTCCACGCGTGGACCCCGCAGGCGTACTCCTCGACCGACCTCGGGACGGTGCTCTTCCTCGCCACCGCCTCCAAGCTGTCGGCCGTCGCGGCGCTGCTCGTGCCCGTCGCCGCCGTGGTGGGTGCGGGGATCGGGACCGACCTCGTCGGCACGCCGGTCGCCGTCGCCCTCGGGGTGCCGGCCGTCGCCTCGCTCCTCCTCGGCACCGTCGTCGCCCTACGCCAGCAGGTCGCCAGCCGGCTGCTCGCGTGGTCGACGATCGCGCAGGCCGGATGGGTCGTCGTGCCCCTCACCGCCCTGACCGACGCCGGGCTGCGCGCCGCCGCCGCGTACGTCCTCGTCTACGCCGCGGCGACGACCGTCGCCTTCGCGGCCCTCTCCCGCACCGGGGCCCGGACGCTCGAGGAGACGCGCGGCCTGGTGCGCCGCGACCCGCTCGCCGGGGGAGCGCTCGTCCTCGCGCTGCTCGTCCTCGCCGGGCTGCCGCCCGGGGTGGTCGGCCTCGTCGTCAAGGTCCTCGCGGTCGCCGCCCCGGTGGCCCAGGGCGTCTGGCCGGTGGCCGCTGCCGCGGTCGTGGCCGTCGTCGTCGGCATCGCCGTGTACCTCCGTTGGGTCGCGGTGCTGCTCGGGTCGCCGGGCCACGAGGCGGCTCCGGACGGCGGGACGGCGCGCGACGGCACCGGGCGGCGGTCGAGCGTCGTCGTGCTCGTCCTGGGCACGGCAGTGCTCGCCGTGACGAGCGCCCTGCCGCACGCGCTGCTCGCCGCACTCGGCTGACCACCCGCCCGGAACTCAACCGCGCCCCGCGAGCGTTCACCGGACATGCACAACCACTTCAACGGCCTGAAGACCGCCGCGCTGCTCGGCGGGCTGTGGGCCATCCTGCTCGTCATCGGCTACGTCATCGCCGGCTCGACGGGGAACAGCATCTTCATCCTCGTCTTCGCCCTCATCGGCCTCGGGACCACCGCCTACGGGTACTGGAACTCCGACACGCTCGCGATCAAGGCGATGCACGCGTACCCGGTCACCGAGGCCCAGGCCCCGGCGATGTACCGCATCGTCCACGAGCTCTCGACCCGGGCGGGCAAGCCGATGCCGCGCCTCTACGTCTCACCGACCCAGGCGCCCAACGCCTTCGCGACCGGTCGCAACCCCGAGCACGCCGCCGTCTGCTGCACCGAGGGCATCCTCGGCCTGCTCGACGAGCGCGAGCTCCGGGGTGTCCTCGGTCACGAGCTGATGCACGTCTACAACCGCGACATCCTCACCGGGTCGGTCGCGGCCGCCATCGCGGGCGTCATCTCCTCGATCGGGCAGTTCCTCGCCTTCGGCGCCCTGTTCGGCGGGGGTGGCAGCAGCGACGAGAACCGCAACCCCATCGCCGGGCTCGCCCTCGCGCTGCTCGCCCCGATCGCCGCGGTCATCGTCCAGATGGCGATCTCCCGGACCCGCGAGTACGACGCGGACGAGGACGGCGCGACGCTCACCGGCGACCCCCTCGCCCTGGCCAGCGCGCTCAAGAAGCTCGAGCTCGGGGTGGCCCGGGCGCCGCTCGCCCCCACGCGGCAGCTGGTCAACGCGAGCCACATGATGATCGCCAACCCGTTCCGCGCCCAGGACATCTCGCGGCTGATGTCGACCCACCCCCCGATGGCCGAGCGGATCGCCCGCCTCGAGCAGATGGGCTACGGACACCGCATCAACCCCTGACACCTCGACGGGTCGGGGCTGGTCCGCCGCGGGAGCGGCCGGACTAGCCTTCGGTCATGAAGGCGGTGGCGTACGACCGGTACGGCGGGCCCGAGGTGCTGCGGGTCGTGGACCTGCCCGAGCCGCAGCCCGGCCCGGGAGAGGTGCTGCTCGAGGTGCGGGCCACGTCGGTCAACCTGTCCGACTGGGAGTCGCTGACCGGCTCGCCGGCGTACGCGAGGATCGCCGGCCTGCGCCGTCCGATCCGGCCCGTCCTCGGGTCGGACGTGGCGGGCGTCGTCGTGGCCGTCGGACCCGGCGTCGTGGCCTTCGCACCCGGCGACGAGGTGTTCGGCGACAACCTCCGGCTCAAGGGCGGCTTCGCGCGAGCACTGCGTCGCCCCGGCACGCATGCTGGCCCGCAAGCCCGACGGCCTGTCGTTCGTCGACGCCTCGACGATCCCGCAGTCCGGAGCCATCGCCCTCCAGGGCACGGCCCGCGTCACGGCCGGCTCGCGGGTGTGCGTCAACGGTGCCGGCGGGGGGATCGGGCGCCTTCGCCCTGCAGCTGCTCCGGGCGGCCGGGGCGCACGTGACGGCCGTCGACACCGCCGCCAAGCTCGACGCGATGCGGGCCCTCGGCGCCGACGTGGTCCTCGACTTCCGGACCGAGGACTGGACCCGGCACGGGCCCTTCGACCACGTCCTCGACCTCGTCGCGCTGCGGTCGGTGTTCGCCTACCGCCGCGCCCTCGCGCCCGGTGGCCGCTACCGCTGCGTCGGTGGCACGGCCCGGAGCCTCCTGCGGGTCGCTCACGCTGGGAGCCTCCTCGGCAGCGGCGACGAGACGCTCGATCGGGATGCTCGTCGTCCAGGAGGGCCCCGCGCACTTCGCGCCGATCACGGCCGGGGTCCTCACCGGCGAGGTGGCGGTGCAGGTCGACCGGACCTTCGGCCTGGACGAGGTCCCCGAGGCGCTCGCGCACGTCGGCCACGGCCGGGCGGTCGGCAAGGTCGTGGTCGAGGTCGGCTGAGCCCTCAGGGGGTCGGGAGGCCCTCCGCGGAGTCGTCGTAGTACTGGCGGTTGCGCAGCCCGGCCGCCGCGGCCTCGTCGAGGCAGACGACGGTGTCGGCGTGCCACTGGAGGACGGAGGCGGGGACGGAGGCCGTGAGCGGCCCCTCGAGGGCGGCGGCCACGGCGTCGGCCTTGGCGTCGCCGGTCGCGACGAGCACGAGGCGGCGGGCATCGAGGATGGTGCCGAGCCCCTGGGTGAGGCAGTGGGTGGGCACGTCGGCGAGGTCGGTGAAGAACCGGGCGTTGTCGCGCCGGGTCCGGGCGGACAGGCGCTTGACGCGGGTGCGCGAGGCGAACGCCGACCCGGGCTCGTTGAAGCCGAGGTGGCCGTTGGCCCCGATGCCGAGGACCTGCACGTCGACGCCCCCGAGGTCCGCGATCCGCCGCTCGTACCGGGCGGCGGCCGCCTCCAGGGCCTCGGCCTCGGTGGTGGAGCCGTCCGGCACCTCCAGCCGGTCCGGGGGGAGGCCGATGACGTCGCACACCTCGCGCAGGAGCACCTGCCGGTAGCCCTCGGGGTGCCCGGGGGGCAGGCCCACGTACTCGTCGAGCGCGACCCCGTGGGTGCGCGAGAAGTCGGCGCGGCCCTCGGACACGGCGCGGGCGAGCTCCCGGTAGAGCCCCAGGGGGGAGGAGCCGGTCGCGAGCCCGAGCACGGGTGCCCGCCCGGGGCCGCGCGCGAGGCCGGAGAGGACGGCGTGGGCGGCGCGGACGGCGGTGCGCTCCGGGTCGGGGCTGACGAGGATCTCCATCACCGCACAGCCTAGGTGGGTGCGGCGCTCAGCCGGCGTCGAGGGCGTAGACCCGGCGCAGGCCCTCCCGGAGGTTCTCGGGGATCGGCACCGGTCGCTCGCCGGCGCGCTCGACCCGGACGTGGACGAAGCGGCCGGTCGCGGCGGCGAGGGCGTCGCCCTCGGCGAACAGGGCGACGTCGTACGTCACGCTGCTCGACCCGAGCCGGCCGATGCGCACGCCGACCTCGACGACACCGGGGTAGGCGAGTGCGGCGTGGTAGCGGCAGCCGCTCTCGACGACGTAGAAGACCTCCGGGTCCCCGAGCGGGTCGAAGCCCAGCTCGTCGATGAGCGTGGTGTTGACCGCGCTGTCGAAGAACCCGTAGTAGAGAGCGTTGTTGAGGTGGCCGAACTGGTCGTTGTCGGCCCAGCGGGTCCGGAAGGCGGTGAACCGCGGGTACGCCGACCGCTCCCGGCGGGCCTCCGCGCCCGGATCGTTCACGGGACGAGCACCTGTCGCACGACGCGGCCGTGGTGGAGGTCGTCGAGCGCCGCGTTGACCTCGTCGAGCGGGCGGACCGGGGCGAGCAGCCGGTCGACGGGGAGCCGCCCGCGGCGGAAGAGCTCGATGTAGCGCGGCACGTCGCGCACCGGGACGGCACCGCCGACGTAGCTGCCGCGCAGGGTGCGCTCCTCGGCGACGAGCGACAGGTGCTGGAGCGCCATCGTCCGGTCCGGGTGCGACAGGCCGGCGCTGGTCGTCGTCCCGCCGCGGCGGGTGACGGCGTACGCGAGCTCGAGCGCGGCGACGGCCCCGGCGGTCTCGACGCCGTGGTCGACCCCGCCGGCGGTGGCCGCCCGGACGCGCTGGGCGCACTCGGGGTCGGCGGCGTCGAAGGTGTCGGTGGCCCCGAGCTCGAGGGCGAGGTCACGCTTGGCGGGGTCGAGGTCGAGCGCCACGACGCGGCGGGCCCCGGCGGCGACGGCGCCGAGGAGGGCGGCCAGGCCCACCCCGCCGAGGCCGACGACGGCCACCGACTCCCCGGCCGAGACCCGTGCCGTGTTGACGACGGCGCCCACCCCCGTGAGCACCGCGCAGCCGAACAGGGCGGCGAGCTCGGCCGGCAGGTCGGGGTCGACGCGGACGACCGAGCGCCGGCTGACCACCGCCCGCTCGGCGAAGCAGGACACCCCGAGGTGGTGGTGGACCGGGGTGCCGTCCGAGCGGTGCAGCCGAGTGTGACCCCCGACGAGCGTGCCGGCCGCGTTGGAGGCGGCCCCGTTGTCGCACAGGGCCGGACGGCCCTCGGCGCACGGGGGGCAGGTGCCGCAGCTGGGGACGAACACGGTCACGACGCGATCGCCGACCGTGAGGTCGCCGACGTCGGCGCCGAGCGCCTCGACGACCCCGCAGCCCTCGTGCCCGAGCGCCATCGGGACGGGGCGGGGGCGCGCGCCGTCGACGACCGAGAGGTCCGAGTGGCACAGGCCGGCCGCCTCGACCCGCAGCAGCACCTCGCCCGGGCCCGGGTCGTCGAGGACGAGGTCCTCGAGGACGAGGGGAGCCGATGCCGCGTAGGGGGGCGGGACACCGGGGGTGGACAGGACGGCCGCGCGCATGGGCCGACCCTAACGGCGGACCCAGGGTCCTGCCGGGCGTGGTGTCCGCCCCGGGGCGGAGGGCCGCCCGGCGCCGTGCGTCTGGTTGGCTGGGGCCATGCCGTCACTCACCCGCGACGAGGCCGTCGCCCGTGCCCAGCTGATCACCGTCGACGCGATGGAGGTCGACCTCGACCTCGACCGCGGGGCGGAGACGTTCGGCTCCCGCACGACGGTCCGGTTCACCTGCCAGGACCCCGGCGCGAGCACGTTCGCCGACGTCCGCCCCGTCGAGCTCGCTGCCGCGACCCTCAACGGCCGTGCGCTCGACGTCGCCTCGCTCGACGACGGCCGCCTCCCCCTGGCCGGCCTGGCCGCCGAGAACGTCCTCGAGGTCGAGGCGACGATGGCGTTCGGCCACGACGGGCAGGGCCTGCACCGCTCGACCGACCCCGCCGACGACGAGGACTACGTCTACGGCCACCTCTTCCTCGACGCCGCGCCGCGCGTCTTCGCGTGCTTCGACCAGCCCGACCTCAAGGCGCCCTACACGGTCCGGGTGGCGGCGCCCGAGCACTGGAGCGTCGTCGGCAACGGGGCGGCCCGGCAGGTCTCACCCGGCCACTGGGAGCTCGCGCCGACGCAGCCGCTCGCGACGTACTTCGTCACCGTGTGCGCGGGGCCGTGGGTCTCGGTGACCGCCGAGCACGACGGCATCCCGCTCGGCATCCACGCGCGACGGTCGCTGGAGACACCGCTGCGCGAGCAGGCCGAGCACATGCTCGCGACGACGCGCACCTGCCTCGACCACTACCACCGGCTGTTCGGCATCCGGTACCCGTTCGGCGAGTACCACCAGGTGTTCGTGCCCGAGTTCAACGCCGGTGCGATGGAGAACCCCGGGTGCGTCACCTTCCGGGACACCTACGTCTTCCGGGGTGCCGCGACGCCCGACCAGGTCCTCGAGCGCGACAACACGATCGCCCACGAGATGGCGCACATGTGGTTCGGCGACCTCGTGACGATGCGCTGGTGGGACGACCTGTGGCTCAACGAGTCCTTCGCCGAGTACATGGCCTACCGGACCTCCACCGAGGCGCTCGGGGCCGAGGAGGCCTGGGTCGAGTTCGGCATCGTGCGCAAGCTGTGGGGGTACGCGGCCGAGCGCTCGCCGAGCACCCACCCGGTCGCGGGCTCGTCCGCCCCTGACGCGCTGTCGGCCCTGCAGAACTTCGACGGCATCTCGTACGCCAAGGGCGCCTCCGTGCTGCGGCAGCTCATCGCGCACATCGGTGACGAGGCGTTCGTCGCGGGGGTGGGCGACTACCTGCGCGGGCACGCGTTCGGCAACGGCGAGCTCGCCGAGTTCCTCGACGCGGTGGCCCGGGCGGCCGGACGCGACCTCGACGACTGGGCGCAGGCCTGGCTGCGCACCGCGGGGGCCGACCGGCTCGCGCTCGGGCGCGACGGCGTCCTCACCCGCACCACGCCCGCCCAGCACCCGGCGGACCGCCCGCACACGCTCGACGTCGCCGCCTTCGACGGCGAGCAGGAGGTGCTCCGCGAGCAGGTCGTGCTCGACGGGGCGCGCGTGACGGTGCCGGGCGTGGCCGACCTGCCGGACGGGGTGCTCCTCGTCCCGAACGCCCGCGACCTCACCTGGGCCGAGGTCGCCCTCGACGACACGACGGTGCACGGGGTCGTCACCGGCCTCGCGGACCTGCCCGACCCCATGGCGCGGACCGTCGTGTGGACCTCCCTCCTCGGCGGCATGCACCGCGCCGAGGTCGACCCGCGCCGGCTGCTCGAGGTGGTCGAGAACTCGTGGGCGCGCGAGGACGACGCCTCCGTCCTCTCACGCGTCGCGGCCGCCGTCACCGGCAGCGTGGTGCCGCTCTTCCTGCGCCCGGAGGAGCGTGAGGAGGCCCTCGAGCGCGTCGCGGGTGCGGCCGACGAGCTGGCAGACCGGGCCGACGGTGCCGACGGTGCCGACGGGGGCACGGCCGCCGGGCTGGCACTGGCCGCCGCCCGGGTCTGGGCCCGGTCGGGCTCCGAGGTCGCGCGCCTGCACCACTGGGCCGCGGGGGAGGGGCTGCCGGCAGCGCTCGCGGGCGACGACGACTTCCGGTGGCTCGTCCTGCGCCGGTTGTCCGCGCTCGACGCACTGTCCGAGGACGAGCTCGCCGCGGCCGAGGCGGCGGACCGGTCGCTCGCCGGCCGCCTGGCGGCCCTCGGGGTCCGGGCCGTGCGGCCGACGGCGGAGGCCAAGGAGTGGACGTGGTCGCACCTCCACGACGACGCCGAGCTGTCGAACTACGCCGCCCTCGAGCTGGCCCGCGGCTTCTGGTCCGCGCCCGAGCCCGAGCTCGTCCGTCCGTACGTCGACCGGGTCGGCGGCCTCCTCGCCCACCTCGGCGAGCGGATGGGGGAGGACGCCCTCTCCCGCGTCGCCACCGCGCTCCACCCGAAGCCCCTCGTCGAGGAGGCGACCCTCTCGGCATCCACCGCGATGCTCGAGCGGGACGACCTCTCCCCGGGGGTCCGACGGGCGCTGCTCGACGAGGACCACGTGCTCCGGGAGGCGCTGGCCAGCCGCCGCCGCTTCGACTGAGCGCGCCGCCGGGCCGGGCGCCCGCGGGTGCGCCCTCAGACGTCCGCGAGCGGCCGGGCGGACTCCGGTGGCCTCCCGATCTCCTCGGTGGCGTGGCCGGCGCACGGGGAGCGGGTCGCGGCCGCGCTGGTGACGCGCGACAGGTCGAACCACCGGACGGCGTCGCGGAGCCGGCACCACGCCACGAGGTACCAGCGCCCGGAGGTGAAGGCGAAGATCATCGGCTCCACCTCCCGGCGGGTGGTGCCGCCCTCGCGGTCCGTGTAGTCGATCCGGGCCGTCACCTGCTCGAGCATCGCGGACTCCAGGGCCGACATGACACGCCGCGGCGGGCGCCGCGGCTCGTCGACCCACACGCGACTCCCCAGCGCCCGGGCGCGCTGCCTCGTCCGGGGGTCGAGGACGTCCAGGACCTTGCGCACGGCCGCCGACGCCGCATCCGCGTACGGCGCCCCGGGGGCCGACGCGACCGCCGCCGACAGGGCCACCGCCTGTCCCGGGGTGAGTGCGACGGGAGGCAGGCTCGCCCGCTCGCTGAGGCCGTAGCCACCGCCCGGTCCGGTCCGACCCCACACCGGCAGGCCCGTGGTCTCGAGGGCGGCGAGGTCACGCTTGATGGTCCGCGTCGAGACGCCGAGCTCCGCGGCGAGCTGGTCCGCCGTCCGGCCACGGGGCGCGGCGCGGCGCAGCGACTCGGTGAGGGCATGCAGGCGCTCGGTGCGTGTCACCGACCGAGGGTCGCACAGAAGGGGCCAGAAATGGTGACATCCCGCTGTCGGTGCGCGCCGTCACGATGGCCACATGGACACGACACGACACAGCACCCCCGTCGTCCTCGTCCCGGGCCACTGGCTCGGGGGATGGGCGTGGGACGCGGTGACCCGGGACCTCGAGGGCCGCGGGTTCGCGGTCACCGCCGTGACGCTCCCGGGCCTCGACACCGGCGATCCCGCCCGTACCTCGGTGGCACCGGAAGACCAGGCGGACGCGCTCCTGGAGGTCGTCGTGCACGCCGCCTCCCACGGGCCGGTCGTCCTCGTCGTCCACAGCGGAGGCAACCATCCGGCGACGCTCGTCCTCGATCGCCGCCCCGACCTCGTCGGCCGGGTTGTCTGGGTCGACAGCGGGCCGGTGGCCGACGGTGCCGTCTTCGCGCCCGATCTCCCCGCGGACCTCGTCGAGCTGCCGTTGCCCCCGTTCGAGGTCCTCGGGCAGCGGGCGAGCCTCGAGGGCCTCGACGAGACGACCCTGGCGAGGTTCCGGGAGCGGGCCGTGCCCGTGCCCGGGCCGGTGCTGCGTCGACCCGCGACCCTCACGAACGACGCGCGCCGCGACGTCCCGGCGACGTTCGTGTGCTGTTCGCTCACCGGCGACCAGGTGCGGGCGATGGCGGCGGCGGGGCACCCGATGATGGCCGAGGTCGCCACCCTGCGCGACGTCACGACCGTCGACCTCCCCACGGGTCACTGGCCGATGTGGAGCCGCCCCCGCGACCTCTGCGACCTCATCGTCACCGCAGTCGGATCGACCGGGTGACGAGCTGACGCAGCGACCACTCGGGCGACGAGGGCATGGACCGCGACGTCGCGTGAGGACTAGTCTCGCCACGCCGTGTCACGACCGGAGAGCCCTCTCCGGTGGACCGCGCCGATACGACGTACCCGGAGGTGCCGTGGTGGATCCGGTCGCGACCAACCCCGAGCTCTACTCGGTGGCGTTCGAGAACGAGCGCGTCCGCGTCCTGCGCTACCACGACCACCCCGGGGACCGGACGACGTCGCACGCGCACCCGGACAGCGTGATGATCACCGCCTCCAGCTTCGACCGTCGGCTACGGAACGGCGACCACAGCGTCGACGTCACGATCCCCTCCGGCGAGGTGCGCTGGCTGGACGCCCAGGAGCACTCCGGGGAGAACATCGGCCACACGGACACCGTGACCTTCTTCGTCGAGCTCAAGGAGCCCGCCGCCGCCGGTGACGGGGCTCCCGGAGTGCTCGGCCCGCGCTCCTGACGCCGGGTCAGTCGGCCCAGAAGCCGCGTCCGCCGAACAGGTCGCGGTAGGACCCGAACGCGGCCTGCCCGGGTGCCCGCCCGTCGAGGTAGGACCCGACGACGGCCGCCCCCAGGTCGCCGAGCTCGGGCGCGACGACGCGCCCGCCGGCGCGGCGGGCCATCGAGTCGACGAACCGGGCGAGCCCCGGGTCCTCGCCGAGCCGGAAGAACGTCGTCTGGGCGCCCAGGCGGGACGCAGCGTCGAGCTCCTTGACGGCGAGCGCGAGGGTGCGCGGGTGCGGCGGGTAGTCGAAGAAGACGTTCCCGCCCGGTTCGAGGTGTGAGGTCGGCTCGCCGTCGGTGACGACGAGGAGCACCGGCTGTTCGTTCGGGTGGGCCCGGAAGTGGCGGTTCGCGAGGAGCAGCGCGTGGTGGAGGTTGGTGCCCTTGTCCCACTCGGCGTCGAGCGCGGTGAGCGTCTCGATGTCCATGGTCTGCGCGTAGCGCGCGAACGACACGAGCTGGAGGTGGTCGCCGCGGAACCGCGTCGAGATGAGCTGGTGCAGAGCCAGTGCGGTGCGCTTCATCGGCACCCAGCGGCCGTCCATCGCCATGGAGAACGAGGTGTCGACGAGCAGCGCGACGGCGGCCCGGGTGCGCGCCTCGGTCTCGGTCACCTCGACGTCTCGGATGTCGAGCCGCACGCCGCGGCGGGGATCGCCACCGGCAGCGACCTCGCGCGTGATGGCGTTCGTCATCGTGCGCGTGGTGTCCCACGGCTCGGTGTCGCCGAACTCCCAGGGCCGGGTCGCGCCGCTCTGCTCACCCGCGGTGCCGGCCTGCCGGACGTCGCGCTGCCCGCCGCGGTTCGACAGCCGGCCGGCGACGTCGCGCAGCAGCGACCTCCCGAGCTCTCGCATCGCCTTGGGGGACAGGCGCAGCGTCCCGTCGGCGGACCGGGTGAGCATCCCGTTGTCGCGCAGGGCCTTCTCGAGCGCGGCGAGGGCTCGCGCGTCGACGGCGGAGTCGTCGCCGAGCTGGCGGGCGAGGGCGTCGAGGTCGACGTCGTCCATCCGGGCGCCGGGCCCGGACTGCGACAGCTGGTCGGCGAGCGAGTCGAGCTCCGCGATGTCCTGGAGCACCCCCGTGCCGTCGCCCAGCCCGAGGCCCTGCTCACCGCGGAAGTCCTCGGACCCGCCCCAGTCCTCGCCCGGGCGCAGGCCCTGGAGAAGGTCGTCGAGGCGGGAGAGCTGGTCCATCAGCCCGGGGGAGCCGAACGCCTGCTGGGAGAGCGCGGCGAGCTCGGCCCGCTGCTCCGCCGACATCGACTGCATCATCCGCTGGGCGGCGGCGGCCCGGGCCGCGAGGGCGTCGACGAGCTCGTCGACGGTCTGCGGGTCCTCGGGGAAGAACTCGCCGTGCTGCTCCATGAACCGCGCGAACTGGTCGTCGGTGTCGTCGCCGCGTGCGTGGGCGGCGAGCAGGTCCCCGAGGTCGCGGAGCATCTCCTCGACGCGCTCACGGTCCTCGTCGGTCGCGTTCTCGAGAGCCTGCTTCATCCCGGCGAAGCGCTGGTCGAGCAGCTCACGGCCGAGGAGGTCCTTGATCTGCTCGTACTTCTCGCGACCCTCGCCGGAGCGCCAGGGGTAGTCGGACAGCTCGGTCACGGCGCCCGCCGGCGTCGGGGGGAGGTTCTCGATGCGCATCTCGGCGAACCGGGCGTCGTCGTCGAGGTCCCGGGCGAGCTGCTTGCGCTCGGCGAGCACCGCCTCGTCGAGGAGGCGCCGCACCTCCTCGAGCGTGCCGTCGAGGGAGTGCGTCCGGAGCAGCTCGCGCCGCCGCTCGGCGACCCGGCGGGCCAGCTCGTCGAGCCCCGACTGGTCACGGGTGCCCTGCCGCAGCAGCTCGCGCATCGCCCGTTCGGGGGAGTAGCCCGCCATCACGTCCTCGCCGATGGCGTCGAGCGCCTCACGCAGGTCGACCGGCGGGGCGAGAGGGTCCGGCCCGCCGGCGTACCGCGCGTACGACGACCGCCGCGAGCGGCGCGGGGCGTCGCTCACCCGTACACCGTCTCCCCGGCGGCGCTGTCCTTGCTGATCCGGCGGGCGAGGTAGAGGCCCTCGAGGGCGAGCTCGACCGCGCCGGCCCGCTCGCCGTCGTTCGTGGCGCCGAGCCGGGTGGCAACCGTGTCGTAGAGGTCGGACTCGCCGAGGACCGGGAGGGAGTCGAGCAGGGCCCGGGCGCTCACCTGCTCACCCGTGGTCACCAGGGCGCCGTCCTCGATCGCCTCGACGAGCAGCGCCATGTCGATGCCCGCGAGGTGTCGGCGGCAGGTCTCGGCCGTGGCCGTGCGCAGCAGGTGGCCGAGGATCTCGCGCTCGCGGCCCTCCTCGCCGGTCTCGAGCTCGACCTTGCCGCGGAGCACGTCGAGGGCCGCCTCGAGGTCGACGACCCGGGCGACGGCGACGTCCTCGCCCTGGGTGGTCGCCCGGTGCAGCGCGGCCGCGGCCACCGTCTCGGCGGCGGCGATGGCGAAGCGCGCCGACACCCCGGACCGCTGGTCGACCGAGCTCGACCCGCGCAGCCCCCGGGTGAACCGGGCGACGACCTCGACGAGGGCGTCCGGGACGGTCGCGACGAGGTCGGCCTCCTGCCGGATGACCGCGACCTCGTCGTCGAGCTCGCGCGGGTAGTGGGTGCGGATCTCGGCGCCGAAGCGGTCCTTGAGCGGGGTGATGATCCGACCGCGGTTCGTGTAGTCCTCCGGGTTGGCAGAGGCGACGACGAGCACGTCCAGCGGCAGGCGCAGGACGTACCCGCGGATCTGGATGTCGCGCTCCTCCATGACGTTGAGCATCGCGACCTGGATCCGCTCGGCGAGGTCGGGCAGCTCGTTGATCGCGACGACGCCGCGGTGGCTGCGCGGGATGAGCCCGAAGTGGATCGTCTCGGGGTCGCCGAGCCGGCGTCCCTCGGCGACGCGCATCGGGTCCACGTCGCCGATGAGGTCGGCCACGCTGGTGTCCGGGGTCGCGAGCTTCTCGCTGTAGCGCTCGTCGCGGTGCCGCCAGGCGACGGGGAGGGCATCCCCCAGCTCGGCCGCGCGGCGCCGGGACTCGACGGTGATCGGCTCGAACGGGTGCTCCCCGAGCTCGGAGCCGTCGATGACCGGCGTCCACTCGTCGAGCAGCCCGACGAGGCTGCGCAGCAGGCGGGTCTTGCCCTGCCCGCGCTCGCCGAGGAGGACGACGTCGTGACCGGCGAGCAGGGCGCGCTCGAGCTGCGGGACGACGGTCTGGCCGAAGCCGTGGAGCCCGGGCCAGGGGTCGCGGCCCTCGCGGAGGGCCGCGAGCAGGTTGGCGCGGATCTCGGCACGCACGGACCGGGCCTCGTGGCCCGCGGCGCGCAGCTCGCCGGTGGTGCTGATGGCCGGTGGGACGCTCATCGCCTCACGCTACGTCAGGTCCTCGCACCCGGGTAGCCCGCACGTCCCACCCTCGACGGCCGCTGGGCCGGGTGGTCTGGTCATCGCGACCGGACGGCCGTACGCTCGCGGCAGCGGTGGACGGCTGTTCACCTGCTCGGGAGCACGAAGGCGCGTCGGGGGTGGGCTCGATGAGGAGTCGTTCGGTCTTGGTCTGGGTGTCCACAGCGGCCCTCGTGTGGCTCCCGTCGGCTCCCACGGCGGCCGCCGTCGTGGCGGGCTGTGACGACCCCGGCATCGGAGTCGTCGGGGACCTCGACGGCGACGGTGTGCCCGAGGTCCTCGTGGGGATGCCGACCTACCCGGGTGGTGGAGCGGTCGACCTCCGCTCCACGGCCGGCGGGGGGATGGTGCTCACGGCGGCGAGCCTGGGGCTCTGGGCTCCCGCGTCGCCGGACCGCTTCGGGGCGGCCGTCGTCGTCACCGAGCTCAACGGCGACCGGTGCGCGGACCTCGTCATCGGGGCCCCCGGCCGGGCCGGGACGGGAGCGGTGGCCGTCGTCCTCGGCAGCCCCGACGGGTACCGCGCCGCCGACGCCTCGCTCGTCCCGACACCGACGCAGAAGGCCGGCGCCGAGTTCGGTGCCAGCCTTGCCGTGTCCTTCCGGCGCCCGGACGAGCCCCTCCTCGTCGCCGGCATGCCCGGGTACCCGGTCAGCGGGCACCGGGCCGCCGGCGCGGTCGTCGGGTACCAGTTCTCCGGAGGCGTGCCGGGCGCGGCGGTCGTCGCGAACGAGAACACGCCCGACGTGGCCGGCGTCGCCGAGACGGGTGACCGCTTCGGGTCCGTGCTGGCCCCGACGTTCGACGGCGTCATCGTCGGAACACCCTTGGAGGACAGCGGTTCCGTCGTGGATGCGGGCGCCGTGACCCTGCTCGTGCTGAGCGGGTCGGACACCTGGATCGGCCACACGTGGTCCGAAGCCACGCCCGGTGTCGTGGGGGTGGCCGAAGCGGGTGACCACTTCGGCGCAGCGGTCCTCGACGACGGGGTGGTGGAGCTGCGAGACGTGAACAACGGTCAGATCACTGTCGGCGTCCCGGGTGAGGACATCGGCTCCGACCGCGACACCGGGGCCGTGGTGAGCCTGTCCCACCTCGAGGAGGAGACCCGGTCGGTGCTCCTGCACCAGGACGGCACCTGGCAGGGAGCCGCCGTCCCGGGGGTGGGGGAGACGGGTGACGCGTTCGGCTCATCCCTCGGCTGGCGCGGCCGGGCGCAGAACACCCGCGCCCTCGTCGTGGGGGTGCCCGGGGAGGACGTCGGCTCGACGCGGGACTCCGGCGCGCTGGTCACCTTCGAGGTCGGACCCGAGCTGAGCGGGACCATGGCGTCGGTGACCGAGTCGAACGCGCTGTTCCGTGGGTACGTGGAGGCCGGAGACCGCTTCGGCGCCACGCTCGCGTCGGGCTGGTACGCCACCCCGGGGAGCCCCGCCGGGAACCTGGCCAACAGGCTGATGGTCGGCATCCCGGGCGAGGACGTCCACGGGTTGCGCGATGCGGGGGCCATCGCCGTGAGCGACGAGCAGCGGGTGGCCCGGACGGTGACCCTGAGCACCGGCGCGCGGCCGGGAACCGCCTACGGCGCGTTCCCGGGCGCCCCGTCGTGGGCGGGCTGACCCGGCCTCGCTCCCACAGCACGCAGCGCGGTCTCACTGGCCACACCGGTCTGCCGGGCCAAGGTCGGTCTGCCGGGCCCGGGTCGGTCTGCCGCGCTCGGGTCGATCTGCTGGTCTGGTGGTGCGGTGTCACTGCCACTTCCCCGGATCGCCGCCACCGGGACGGATGACCCGGCCGCGGCGTGGCCGGACGTCAGCGGTAGTTGGTGTAGGTCAGCGCGACGTCGAGGTCGGCGTCCTTGAGGAGCCGCTGGACGGCCTGGAGGTCGTCGCGGGACTTGGACATGACCCGCACCTCGTCGCCCTGGATCTGGGTCTTGACGTTCTTCGGGCCCTCGTCGCGGATGATCTTGCTGATCTTCTTCGCGTTCTCCGAGGAGATGCCCTCCTTGAGGGGCACGTCGAGCTTGTACTCCTTGCCGGAGAGGCGCGGCCCGGCCTCGGGGATGTCGAGGTGCTTCAGGGACACCCCGCGCTTGACGAGCCACGTCTCGACGACGTCGAGGACCGCCTTGCAGCGCTCCTCGGTGTTGGCCTCCATCCGGATGACGGTGTCGGCGAGCTCCACCGAGGCACCGACGTTCTTGAAGTCGTAGCGGTTGGCGATCTCCTTCGCCGCGGTGTTCACCGCGTTGGCGACCTCCTGCCGGTCGTAGGTGCTGGCGATGTCGAAGCTGCTGTTGGCCATCGGTCCTCCTGGCGTCGATTCGGCTGGTCGGATGCGGCTTGCTATCCTTCCATGCGCACCAGGCAGGTTGCCCGAGCGGCCAATGGGAGCGGACTGTAAATCCGTCGCGAAAGCTTCGAAGGTTCGAATCCTTCACCTGCCACCAGTGCACCGAGGGCCCGGGCCCGGCGACAGCCGCGACCGGGCCCTCCGCCGTCCCCGGGCCGGCGGCCTGCCGCCCCTAGCATCAGCCCATGAGCGAGACGCCGGACACCGTCCCCGACACGAGCATCCTCGACCCCGGCCAGCGCGGCGACCGGCGGCGCACCGTCGCCGTCGTCGGGGTCCTCCTCGGGGTGGCTCTCCTCGGGTTCGTGCTCTGGCGGGGCAGCACGCTCGTCTTCTACCTCGTGATGAGCTGGTTCGTCGCGCTCGCGATGGAGCCGGCCGTCGCGCGCCTCTCGCGCTGGATGCCGCGTGCTGCCGCGACCGCGAGCGTCATGGTCTCGCTGTTCCTCGGGGTCACCGCCTTCCTCTGGGCGTTCGGCAGCCTCCTCGTCGACCAGCTGACCGCCCTCGTGACGGCCGTCCCGGGCATCGCGACCGACGTCCTCGACCAGGTCAACCGCACGACCGGGTCGTCCTACACCTTCGACGACCTCCTCGAGCAGGCCGGGCTGAGCACGGCGGACCTCACGGGGTACGCCCAGGACGTCGCGTTCGGGGTCCTCGGGCTCGTCTCGGCCGTGCTCGGGGCGGCGTTCGGGCTGTTCGTGGTCGTCTTCTTCGTCTTCTACGTCTCCGTCGGGATGCCGAGGCTGCGTTTCTGGCTCGCCACCCGGATGCCGCCGCGCGTGCAGGTGCCCTTCCTCACGGCGTGGGACCTCACGAAGATCAAGGTCGGCGGGTACATCGCGGCCCGCGTGGTGCTCGCGACGATCAACGCGCTCGCCAGCGGCGTCGCGTTCTTCCTCCTCGACCTCCCCTACTGGCTGCCGCTCGCGCTGTGGACCGGCCTCGTCGCCCAGTTCATCCCCAACATCGGCACCTACATCTCCATCGCGCTGCCGGTTCTCGTCGGGCTGACCTCGGGCGACCCGCTGCTCGGGGTGTGGGTGCTCGCGTGGGGCATCGCCTACCAGCAGGTCGAGAACATCACCATCGAGCCGCGCATCTCGGCCCGGGCCGTCGACGTGCATCCGGCCTTCTCGTTCGGCTCCGCCCTGCTCGGGGCGCAGCTCTTCGGGTTGCCCGGTGCGCTCATGGGGGTGCCCTTCGCGGCGTCGACGATGGCGATGTTCGAGATCTACCAGCGGCGCTACGAGGTGACCGAGGAGACCGAGGACCGGGTCGCCGCGCTGGTCTCGCCCCGGGTCGACGACGAGCCGGAGGAGCCCGCACCCGCCGACGCCGAGGACGCCGCCGACGCGCGCTGACCCCGAAGGGTCGCCCCGCCGGGGCGCGTGCATTACTCGCGCGTCACGGACGTTCGATGGCAGGCTCGGTCCATGTTCTCGCGGATCGCCGTCGTCAACCGGGGAGAGGCCGCGATGCGGCTCGTCCACGCCGTGCGGGACCTCAACGCCCAGCGGGGGCCGGGGCAGGGACGCACCGAGGTCGTGGCGCTGCACACCGAGGCCGAGCGCACCGCGATGTTCGTCCGCGAGTCCGACCTCGCCCACGACCTCGGCCCGGCGTCCGAGCGGCCCTACCTCGACCACGAGCGACTCCGGACGGCGCTGCTCGAGACGGGTGCCGATGCCGTGTGGGTCGGCTGGGGCTTCGTCGCGGAGGACCCCGGCTTCGCCGAGCTGTGCCGTGAGATCGGCGTGACCTTCATCGGCCCGAGCCCCGAGGCGATGCGCCAGCTCGGCGACAAGATCGGGTCCAAGCTCATCGCCGAGGAGGTCGGGGTCCCCGTGGCTCCCTGGAGCCGCGGCGGGGTCGACACCCTCGAGGACGCCAAGGCGGCCGCCGCCCGCATCGGGTACCCGCTGATGCTCAAGGCGACCGCCGGCGGCGGCGGGCGCGGCATCCGCAAGGTCGCCTCCGACGCCGACCTCGACGACGCCTACCAGCGCACCCGCGAGGAGGCCGAGCGGGCCTTCGGCTCGGGCGTGGTCTTCCTCGAGAAGCTCGTCACGGGCGCGCGGCACGTCGAGGTCCAGGTCATCGCCGACGGCCAGGGCACCGCCTGGGCCATCGGCGTGCGCGACTGCTCGGTGCAGCGCCGCAACCAGAAGGTCATCGAGGAGTCGGCCTCGCCGGTCCTCGACCCCGAGCAGGTGGCCGAGGTCAAGGCGTCAGCGGAACGTCTGGCCATCGCCGTCGGGTACGCGGGCGCGGGCACCGTCGAGTTCCTCTACCACCCGGGCGACCGGCTGTTCGCCTTCCTCGAGGTCAACACCCGGCTCCAGGTCGAGCACCCGATCACCGAGGTCGTCACGCGCACCGACCTCGTCCGGCTCCAGATCCACGTCGCCGAGGGCGGTCGGCTCGAGGGTGAGCGACCCGAGGAGCTCGGCCACGCGGTCGAGGCCCGGCTCAACGCCGAGGACCCGGACCGCGACTTCGCGCCCTCGCCCGGGCGCATCGCCCACCTCGAGCTGCCGGCCGGCCCGGGCATCCGGGTCGACACCGGTGTGGCGGAGGGCGACTCGATCCCCGCGGACTTCGACTCGATGATCGCCAAGATCATCGCCCACGGCCGCGACCGCGACGAGGCGCTGGCCCGGCTGCGCCGGGCGATGCGCGAGACCACGGTCGTCATCGAGGGCGGCTCGACGAACAAGTCGTTCATCCTCGAGCTGCTCGACCAGCCGGAGGTCATCGACGGCAGCGCCGACACCGGGTGGATCGACCGGGTCCGGTCCGAGGGCCGGCTCGTGGCGAGCGAGCACTCGGGTGTCGCCCTCGTCGCGGCGGGCATCGAGGCCTACCTCGACGCCGAGGCGATCGAGCGCGCCCGGCTCCTGGAGACGGCGCGCGGCGGGCGGCCCCAGGCCCAGCACGACGTCGGCCGGGCGGTCGACCTCAAGCTGCGTGGAGCGATCTACAAGGTCACCGTCCTGCGCACGGGTCCGGCCCGCTTCCGCGTCACCGTGGCCGACCCGGCCGGCACGCGCCACACCGTCGACGCCGACCTCGACCGGGTGGGGGCCTACGCGAGCCGGATGCGGGTCGGCGGTACGACCCACCGGCTCGTCACCGCGGCCCACGGCCCGGTCCAGCTCGTCGAGGTCGACGGCGTCACGCACCGCGTCAGCCGGGACGAAGGCGGCGTGCTGCGTTCGCCCGCACCGGCACTGGTCGTCGCCACGCCCGTCCCCGTCGGCGGTGAGGTCGCGGCCGGGGCGCCGGTGCTGGTCCTCGAGTCGATGAAGATGGAGACCGTCCTCCCCGCGCCGTTCGCGGCTCGCGTCAAGGAGCTCCTCGTCGCCACCGGCAGCCAGGTCGAGACCGGTGCCCCGCTCGTCCGGCTGGAGCCGACCGACGACGCCGCCGACGCCGCGCCCGAACCCGGCGAGGGCGTCTTCCTCGACCTGCCCGACGTCGCCGACCACGGGGACGCCGCCGAGCGGGCCGCCCGGGGCCGGGCCGACCTGTCGGCGATGCTCCTCGGCTACGACCTCGACCCCTCGCACGAGAGCCGCGCCCTCGAGGAGTACCTGACCGCCCGCGACCAGCTCGCGGCCGACGGCGCACCCGTCGCGCGGGACGAGATCTCGCTCCTCAGCGTCTTCGCCGACCTCTCCGAGATCGGCCGCAACCGGCCGGTGGGGCAGGAGACCCACGTCGAGAACCGGGTGCACAGCCCGCGCGAGCACTTCCGCACCTTCCTGCAGACCCTCGACCCCGAGCGCGGTGGCCTGCCCGCCGACTTCGTCGGCCGCCTCGAGCGGGTCCTGCGCCACTACGACGTCGACAGCCTCGACCGCACCCCCGACCTCGAGGGCGCCGTCTTCCGGGTGTTCCTGTCCCAGCAGCGCTCCGCGCCGGAGGTCGAGATGGCCACCTCCATCCTCCAGCGCTGGCTCGCCGAGCCGGCGCCCGAGGGCGAGGACGAGGCCTCTGCCCACGACCTCCTCGACCGGCTCGTCGTCGCCACCCAGCTGCGCTTCCCGATCGTCGGCGACCTCGCCCGCAGCGTGCGGTTCCGGTGGTTCGACCAGCCCCTCGTCGACGCCGACCGCCGGTCGGTCCTCGGTTCCGTCGGCGACGAGCTCGACCAGATCGACGCCCTCCCGCCCGGCCCGGAGCGCACCGAGCGGGTCGACACCCTGGCCTCGATCCCCGAGCGGATCGTCCGGTTCCTCGGCGAACGCCTGCGCGAGGGCGTCGCGGCGCGTGAGCCGATGCTCGAGGTCCTCGTGAAGCGGCACTACCGGGGCTACGAGCTTGCCGGGCTCGAGGAGCGCACCGAGGACGGGCGGGCGGTCGCCGTCGCCGACTACCGGCTCGACGCCCGGGACACCCACCTCGTGAGCACCATCGGCGGCATCGAGGAGCTGACCGCCGACTCCTCGCTCGCGGTGCTCCTGGGGCGGTTGGTGGCGGCCCGGGCCGACGGCCAGGACGCCGTCGTCGACCTGTACGTCCACTGGGGCGACCTGCCCACCGACCCCGACGCGGCCGCTGCCGACCTCGCGGTGCGGGTGGCGGCGATGCCCTTCGCCCACGCCTGCCGCCGGGTCGCCGTCGGGGTCGTCGCCGACGACGGGCGCGAGGTGGGGTACTTCACCTACCGCGCGCAGCCGGACGGCAGCGTCATCGAGGACACCCCGGTGCGCGGGGTGCACCCGATGGTGGGCCGCCGCCTCAACCTGTGGCGGCTGCGCGACTTCGAGCTCACCCGGCTCGACTCGCCCGAGGACGTCCTCGTCCTCCACGCCGTCGCCCGCGACAACCCGCACGACCAGCGGCTCGTCGCGCTCGCGCAGGTGCGCCAGCTCGTCGTCGTCCGCGACGAGGAGGGCCGGGTCACGGCGCTGCCCCACGTGGAGCGGGCGCTCGCGAACTGCCTCGAGGCGGTCCGCCGGGCTCGCGGCGCGATGGGTGGCGGCGCGCGACTCGACATGAACCACGTGTGGCTGCACATCTGGCCGCCGGTCGACGGGGACCTCGACCAGCTGACCGCCCTCCAGGGGAAGGTCGCCCCGATGACCGGGGGAGCGGGCATCGAGGAGGTGCGGATCGAGGGCGCCATCGCCGCCGACCACGGCCACACGGTCCCCATCTCCGCGCGGTTCACCTACCAGCCGGGGTCCGGAGTCACGTTCAGCGTGGAGCAGCCGCCGACCGAGAAACTCGCGCCGCTGGACTCCTACGCGGAGAAGGTCGTGCGTGCGCGGCGCCGCGGGCTGGTCTACCCCTACGAGCTCGTCTCGATGGTGGCCGGTGGTGGCGGGGAGGCCGTCGAGTACGACCTCGACGAGGCCGGTCACCTCGTGCCGGTCGACCGCCCGTACGGCGAGAACACCGCCGGGATGATCTGCGGCGTCGTCACGACCCCGACGCCGCTGCACCCGGAGGGTGTCACCCGCGTCCTCCTGTGCGGCGACCCGCTGCGGGCGCTGGGCTCGGTGGCCGAGCCCGAGTGCCGTCGCGTCATCGCCGCCATCGACCTCGCCGAGGAGCGCGGACTCCCCGTCGAGTGGTTCGCGCTGTCCGCCGGGGCCCGGATCTCGATGGACTCCGGCACCGAGAACATGGACTGGGTGGCCAAGGCGCTCAAGCGGATCATCGAGTTCACCCAGGCCGGTGGCGAGATCAACGTGGTCGTCGCGGGCATCAACGTCGGGGCGCAGCCGTACTGGAACGCCGAGGCGACGATGCTCATGCACACCAAGGGCATCCTCGTCATGACGCCCGACTCGGCCATGGTGCTCACCGGCAAGCAGTCGCTCGACTTCTCCGGCGGGGTGAGTGCCGAGGACAACTTCGGCATCGGCGGGTACGACCGCGTCATGGGGCCCAACGGTCAGGCGCAGTACTGGGCCAAGGACCTCGTCGACGCGTACGGGATCCTCCTCGCGCACTACGAGTCGACCTGGGTGGCTCCGGGAGAGGCCGGGCCGCGTCGGGCCCCGACGAAGGACCCGGTCGACCGCGACGTCACGGTGTTCCCGCACACGATGGAGGGCAGCGACTTCACCACGGTCGGCGACATCTTCTCCTCGGCCACGAACCCGGACCGCAAGAAGGCCTTCGACATCCGCACGGTGATGCGCGCCGTGGCCGACCAGGACCACGCGACGCTCGAGCGCTGGGCGGGCATGGCCGACGCCGAGACGGCGGTCGTGTTCGACGCCCGCATCGGTGGTCTCCCGGTCGCGCTGCTGGGGATCGAGTCGCGGACGGTGCCGCGCCGCGGCTTCCCACCCACCGACGGCCCGGACACCTACACCGCCGGGACGCTCTTCCCGCGGTCGTCGAAGAAGGCGGCGCGGGCGATCAACGCCGCGTCCGGCAACCGTCCGCTCGTCGTGCTCGCGAACCTGTCGGGCTTCGACGGGTCGCCGGAGTCGATGCGCAGCCTCCAGCTCGAGTACGGCGCCGAGATCGGGCGGGCCATCGTCAACTTCGAGGGTCCGATCGTCTTCGTCGTCGTGTCCCGGTACCACGGAGGCGCGTTCGTCGTGTTCTCCAAGGCGCTCAACGAGCGGATGACGGTGCTCGCGGTCGAGGGGTCGTACGCCTCGGTCATCGGCGGGGCGCCGGCCGCTGCCGTCGTGTTCGCCCGCGACGTCGACGCCCGCACCGCCGCCGACCAGCGGGTCTCCGATCTCGAGGCGCGGCTGCGCGAGGTGGATGTCGCCGAGCGGCCGGTGCTCGCCTCCGAGCTCGCGACGGTGCGCCAGGCCGTCCGCTCGGAGATGCTCGGGAAGGTGGCCTCGGAGTTCGACCGCGTGCACGACATCCACCGGGCCGTCGCCGTGGGCTCGGTCGACGCGGTGATCGCCGCGCAGGACATCCGTCCCCGCATCATCGCGGCCCTCGAGGCCGAGCTGGCGCCGGGCGAGGTGCCCTCGGACTGAGGGGCCAGACGCACGACGGGCCGGCGACCTCCGAGGTCACCGGCCCGTCGGCGTCGGGGGGCGGGGCCGTCAGTGCAGCTCCTTGCCCTCCGCGTGGGCCGCGACGAGCCGCGTGCGGCCCGGGTAGCGGATCTCCTCGACGAGCTCCTGCATCTCGTGCGACGGCTTCTCGGTCACCTTCGACACCGCGATGGTCACGATGAAGTTGATGATCATGCCGACCGTGCCGAAGCCGGTCTCCGGGATGCCCCAGATGCCGTCGGAGTTGCCGTAGATGTCGATCGTCCAGAGCATGTACGCCATGGTCACCGTGAGGCCGGCGATCATGCCCCACATGGCTCCCTTGGCGGTGCAGTTCTTCCAGAAGATCCCCAGAACGAGGACCGGGAAGAAGCTCGCTGCCGCCAACCCGAAGGCCAGGGCCACGACCTGGGCGACGAACCCGGGAGGGTTGATGCCGAGGTAGCCGGCGACGACGATCGCCGCCGCCATCGCCATCCGGCCCACGAGGAGCTGCTTCTTCTCGGACGCCGCCGGGTTGATCTTCTTGTAGTAGACGTCGTTCGCCACCGAGGACGAGATGACGAGCAGCAGCCCGGACGCGGTGGAGAGCGCCGCCGCGAGGGCACCGGCCGCGACGAGGCCGACGATCGGGGCGGGGAGGCCGCCGATCTCCGGGCTCGCGAGGACGATGATGTCGTTGTTGATCGTCAGCTCGTTCGCGATGTCGGCCGCCTTGCCCGTGAAGTCGATGACCCCGTTGCCGTTGAGGTCCGCGACGGGCGGCAGGCTGCCGTCCGCGGCCTTCGGCCCGGTGATGAGGCCGACCTTCTCCCAGGTGCTGAACCAGGCGGGCATGTCCGCGAGCGACCTGCCCGAGACGTCCTGGATGATCTGGAGCTTCGAGAACGCCGCCACCGACGGGGCGGTGGTGTAGAGCAGCGAGATGAAGAACAGCGCCCAGAGCGCCGAGAAGCGCGCTGCCCGAACCGACTTCGCCGTGTAGAAGCGGACGATGACGTGCGGGAGGCCCGCCGTGCCGAACATCAGGGCCGCGGTGATGAGGACCATGTTCGCCCGCGAGGTCTGGGTGAACGCCTCGGTGTACTGCGCGAAGCCGAGGTCCTGCTGGAGGCCGTTGAGCTCGTCGAGGATCTTGCCGAAGCCGATCTGCGGGAGTGGAACACCGGTGACCTTCTGGGACACCGCGATCGCCGGGATGAGGTAGGCGATGATGAGGACCGAGTACTGCGTCACCTGGGTCCAGGTGATGCCCTTCATCCCGCCGAGGACGGCGTAGAAGAACACGATCGCCATGCCGATGATGACGCCGGTCGTCTTGTCGACGCTGAGGAAGCGGGTGAAGACGACGCCGACACCCGCCATCTGGCCAGCGACGTAGACGAAGGACACGACGATCGCGGCGACGACCGCGACGAGGCGTGCGGTCTCGTTGTACCGGTCGCCGACGAAGTCGGGGATCGTGTACTTGCCGAACTTGCGCAGGTAGGGCGCGAGGAGCAGGGCGAGCAGCACGTAGCCGCCGGTCCAGCCCATGAGGTACACGGAGCCCGCGTAGCCGTTGCCCGCGAAGGCCACGATGCCGGCGAGCGAGATGAACGACGCGGCGCTCATCCAGTCGGCGGCGATGGCCGCTCCGTTGGCGGGGGCGGGGATGCCACCGCCGGCGACGTAGAAGCCGGCGGTGTCGGAGACCCGGCTGCGGTACGCGATGAAGATGTACGCGCTGAAGGTGATGACGGTGAAGATCAGCGTCCAGAGCTGGATGTCGGTCACGAGTGGTGCACCTCGCTCTCGGACTCGGTGACCCCGTACTCGTCGTCGAGCTTGTCCATCCGCCACACGTAGACCGCGATGAGGATGACGAAGACGATGATCGAACCCTGTTGTGCGAACCAGAAGCCGAGTGGGAAGCCGAGGATGCTGACCTTGTTGAGCGCGTCGACGAACAGGATGCCGGCGCCGAATGACACCAGTGCCCAGATCACCAACAGGACGCTCATGAGCGAGAGGTTCTTGCGCCAGTACTCCCGGCGCGCGTTGTCGTCCATCCGGATGTCGCCTCCTTGCGAATCCTCAGGGCCCCTGTCCGGCCCGCATGTGGTCGGACATGAAACCGTTGTTCTCAGGGAGCTCTCAACAGGTTCTGGACCTGTGGCGTGGATCACGCGCCGAGCGGTGGTCGCCCGGGAGGCGAAGGGCGGGTCTGCCACGACGAGCGGTCGGGGAGGGGCCTGCGGGGTCGGTTCCGGACCGCTCGTCTTCTGCACCTGACCGTTCGCCGCGCGTCGGGCGTCCGGGGGCGGACAGGGCGGCGCGGGTCCCCCTAGCATCCCCGGGCATGACCCAGACGTCATCGGTGACTGCCCCCGCGAAGGTCCGACGGCGGATGGAGCCCGGCCGCAAGCGCCTGCTCCTCGCCTCGGGCATGGCCCTGCTGGGAGCCTTCCTCCCGTGGATGCTCACGGGTCTCGGCAACGTGTCCGGGATCCGTGGGGCCGGTGTGTGGGTGGCCTACGCGGCGATGCTCGGGCTCGCGGCGGCCCTGCTGCCGAAGCGTCGGCTGGCTGCGGTGCAGGGTTTCGTCCTCGCGGCGGTCGCGCTGGCCCTGCCGTTGTGGCAGGTGGTCCACCTGACGTCACTCGTCGGCTTCCAGGGGTGGATGCCGGGGCCCGGGCTCGTGATGTCCGTCGGCGCGGGTGCGCTTGCCGCGCTGGGGAGCCGGCAGCTCTGGCAGGAGCCCGTCGCCGCCTGAGCCGACGGGTCGGCGACGTGCGGGCCCGTGAGTGGTCCTGCGCTTCCGCCTAGGGTCGTCGTGTGGTCATCTGGGTGAACGGCGCCTTCGGGGTGGGCAAGACGACGGCGGCCGAGCTCGCGGTGTGCAGGGCGGCCGGTGCTCGGGTCTTCGACCCCGAGTCGGTGGGCCAGCTGCTCCTCGCCAACCCTGCGGACCGTGCCGTCGACGACTTCCAGGACCTCGAGGCATGGCGAGCCCTGGTGCCCGTCGTCGGTGCCCGGCTCGCGCGGCTGACCGGCCAGGACCTCGTCGTGGTCCAGACGGTCCTCCGGCGGTCGTACTGGGACGAGCTCGTCGAGGGCTTCGCAGCTGCGGGGCTGCCGGTGCGACTCGTGCTGCTCGATGTGTCGCGTGACGTGTTGTGCGCCCGGATCGACGGCGACGCGGACGGTGCGGAGTCCCGACGGTGGAGGCTCGCGCACGTCGATGCGTACCTCGCGGCTCGGGGCTGGCTCCTGGACGAGGCCGACGTCGTGGTGGACTGCGGCGGGCTCGGGCCGGATGACGTCGCCGGGCGGCTCGTCGACGAGCTGGCGGGGTGAAGGACTGGCGGACGTCCGGCCTCGGACCTCGGTCGTCGGTCGTCCGGCGGTCACGAATCGACGAATGTGTCACTTCGTGTACGCGAGCGAAAATGGTTCTGCTGTAGGTGAACAGGTGTGGATCGGATCTTGTGTGTCGAACAGGTGTTCGGTACGATGAGGCATGGACAGGGGCCGGCTCAGCAGTCGCATCGCGGCGCTGCGTGAGGGGTGCGCGGAGGTGGCGCGTGAGGTCGCTGCCGAGGGGCACGGGCTGGATCCGGTGGAGGCGTTCGAGCTGGCCGGGGAGGCTCAGGCGGTCGCGAACTGCGCGGACGGGCTGGTGGCGGTCCTCGGGGCGTGGGGTGCCCGGGTGGAGACCACGATGCGGGAGTCGGGTCCGTGGGAGCGGGTGCACCCGGTCGGCTACGTCGACGCGATGGCCGCGGCGGAGATGTCGCTGGCGACCGGGGTGACCGAGGGCCTGGCGGGCCGGAAGGCCGCGCTCGGCGCGGCACTGGGTGAGCGGTTCCCGGCGACGCGTGACCTCGTGCTCTCGGGGGACCTACCGGTGTCCTCGGCGCACAAGGTCGTCGAGGCGTGCGCCGGTCTCGACGTCGAGGCGTGCCTGCGGGTGGATGCCGAGCTGGCGCCGCGGCTGGCGGCGATGGACCCGGCCCGGGTGACGTCCGAGGCTCGCCGTGTCGCCGGCACGGGTCGCGGCGGACCAGGTCGCCGCGCACGCCGCCAAGACCCGCAGGTGCCGCACCGTCGAGGTCGCGCCCCGGCGTCGACGGGCTGACCGAGTGGTTCGCCTCCCTGCCCACCGCGACCAGTGCTGCCGCGTGGTCGGCGGTGGAGAGCCTCGCCGGGGAGTACCGGGCGGTGGACCCGGAGCTGTCGGTGCCGGAGTCCCGCGCGGACGCGTTCGGTGACCTGCTGCTGCGGAACGTCGACGTCACCGCCAAGGTCACCTTGGGAGTGCCGGTCGTGACCGGGGTGCCGGACCAGGCGCCTGCTGCCGCACCGGTGCGGTTCAGGTACGACTGGGACGACGACGACACCATCGTGGACCACGACACCGGCGAGGTCGTCCGCTTCGGTGACCTCAGTGCGGAGTCCCGGGAGGAGCTGTCCTGGATCGAGATGGGCCCCGAACCCGACGGGCGACATCGCCACCGTCGTCTCGCCCGTGACCACCGGGTACGCGGTCTCCGGCACCCACCTGCCCGGCCTGGGCTGGGTCGAGGCGGCCACCGTCGCCGGGCTCCTGAAGGCCCTCCCGCTGGACGTCGCGAGGGCGGTCCTCGACGCCGACACCGGCACCCTCACCTCCCACACCACCAACGCGTACCGGCCACCGGCGGCGATGCGGGAGTTCGTCACCACCAGGGACGGCACCTGCCGCATGTGGGGCTGCTCCCGCCGCGCCGACCACGTCGACCTCGACCACACCCGCCCCTGGCCCACCGGACCCACCACCCCCGCCAACCTCGCCGGCCTCTGCCGACGACACCACCGCCTCAAGCAGACCGGCCGCTGGCGCTACACGCCTCGACCCCGACGGCACCATCACCTGGACCTCCACCACCGGCCGCACCCGCACCACCGAACCCCAGCACCGCACGACCTGACCGCCGCCCCCCGCCCGCTTCACGCCGTCTCCCGGTGGACCTCGAGGTCGACCATCGCAGCGAGGGAAGCCAGCTCGTGCTCGACGCCCTCGCGCAGCGCCCCGCTCGGCTCGACGTCCCAGTGCACGGCGCGCACCCGCAACAGCCCCGCACCGAGGTCGCTCTGGGCGTCGACCTTCCCGACGAGCCGGTCTCCGTGCAGCACGGGCAGCGCGAAGTACCCCCACCGTCGCTTCGCCGCGGGCTTGTACATCTCCAGCTGGTAGTCGAACTCGAAGACCTCCGCCATCCGCTTGCGGTCGAGGATGAGGCGGTCCAGCGGCGAGAGGACGGCGGTGCGGCCCGCGAACGAGCCGTCGAGGTAGCGCGGCTCGACCCGCCACCGGCCGCGCACCCCCTCGATGACCGCCTCCTCGCCGGCGGCGCCGACGTGGTTCGGCTCCCCGGGCGGGAACGTGACCCGGGCCCGGGCGATCCCCAGCGCGAGGAGGCGGCGCCGGTCCCGCTCCGCCTCGGCCTCCTCGGAGGGCACGGTCGGCACCTCGGGGTACACGCGTGAGGCGAGGTCCCAGTTGCGCTCCCGGTTCTCCCTGGACGACACCGCCACCTCGCCGCGCTGCTCCATCATGTCGAGCATCCGCTGGACGTTCTTGCTGTTGCTCCACCCCGAGGACCGCCACGGCACGACGCAGGTGTCGGGGATATCGCGCGCGGGCAGGGGACCCTCCGAGCGCAGGCGGGTGAGGACGTCCTCGCGGCAGGCCCGGTTGGCTTCCACCCAGGCCTCGATCTCCCGCCGCCACTCACTGAGCGGCTCGACCCCCGGCCATGCGTCCATCTCGGCCCGGAACAGTGCGACGTCCTCGGCGGGGCGCACGTAGCCCTGCACCTCGACCAGCGCCCTCGACTCCAGCAGGTCGTCGAGGATGTCCGGGGTGTACGCCGCACCCAGCCGGCTCCACAGCACGAGGTCGGCGTTCGGTGCCACGTGTGCGGTGAGGTCCATCTGGACGAGGTTCAGGTGCCGCGCCACCTCGAGGGCGTCCACCGGCCGCTCCCGGTCAAGGAGCTGGGCGCGCACGGCGACCCGGCGCGCGTCGCGGCGTGAGAGCTGGTGGACCACGCCAGCACCGTAGCCACCGCGACCCACACCGTGGTGGCCGCGGTGCGTGGCAGGCTGGCGGCATGACGACGCTCGGCCTGCTCCTCGCCGCCGGCGCCGGGCGCCGGATGGGCGGGCCCAAGGCCCTCGTCCGCCCCGCCCCCGACGGGCCGACGCTGCTGGAGTCCACCCTCGACCGCCTCGCCCACGCCGGTCTCGAGCGGGTCGTCGTCGTCCTCGGCGCCGAGGTGGGGCGGGCCGCCCCGCTCGCCGAGGCGATGGACGCCGAGGTCGTGCTCGCCGCCGACTGGGACGAGGGGATGGGGGCCTCCCTCCGCGCCGGCCTCGGCCATCTCGCCGAGACCGCGGGCCCCGACGTCGAGGCGGCCCTCGTCACCCTCGTCGACCTCCCCGACGTCGGCACCCGCGTGTACCGCCGGGTCCTGTCCGCGGCGCGGGGCGCCGGACCCGCCGTCCTCGCCCGGGCCGCGTACGACGGCGTCACCGGGCACCCGGTGCTCCTCGGCCGCGACCACTGGGACGCGGTCACCCGCACTGCCCGCGGCGACCGCGGTGCCCGTGACCACCTCGCCGCCCACCCCCCGACGCTGCTCGAGTGCGGTGACCTCGCCACCGGCCGCGACACGGACACCCCGGACGACCTCGACAGCCACCGGCGATGATGGTGCCGTGAGCGAGCAGCGACGCCGGTGGCCGGGCAGCGTCTACGACCACGGGACCGACCCCGACCCGCGGTTCTCCCTCGCCAACGAGCGGACCTTCCTCGCCTGGGCCCGCACCGGACTGGCCCTCCTTGCCGGCGCCGCGGCCCTGGACGCCCTCGACCTCCCGCTCCAGGACACCGTCCAGGCCCTCCTGGCCGCGCTGCTCGGCCTCGCCGGCATGCTCGTCGCGGCGTCGGCCTGGTGGAACTGGGCGCGCACCGAGCGGGCGATGCGCGAGCACGCACCCCTGCCGGGCAACCCCGCGATGGTCGTCGTCCTCGTGGCCGTCGTCGTCGTGGGGCTCGTGCTCGGCGTGGCGAGCCTCGTCCGGGGGTTCGGGTGACCGAGCAGGTCGTCCGGGACCCCGGGATGCAGCAGGAGCGCACGACCCTCGCGTGGCGCCGCACCGGGCTCGCGCTCCTCGTCGGCTCGCTGACCATCGGCCGGCTGACCCTCGCCTCGCTCGGGCCGGCGGTCGTCGTCCCCACCGTCCTCACCGCCTCGCTGGCGCTGTACGTCCTCGCCGACACCCTCCGGCAGCGCCGGCTCGCGCACGCCCATCCCGACGAGCCGAACTTCTCGGTGCTGCGCGACGGCCGCCTGGTCGTCGCCGTCTCGACCGTCATCGGGGTGCTCGCCCTCGGGGAGGTCGTCGCCGCCCTCGCCGAGCTCGTGTGACGGTCGTCCTTCCGTGACGCGCCTGCGTGGGTGATGCTGTCGGCATGGACCCCCGGACGACCTTCGCCTCGGCCACCGACCTCGGGAGCGCGCTCGGAGGTGTCGGCTACCTCGCCGACGACTCCCTCTCGACGGTCGCGTGGCTCTCGTTGCGCCTCGGCCGACCGCTGCTCATGGAGGGCGAGCCGGGCACGGGGAAGACGGCGCTCGCCGAGGCCCTCGCCGAGACGATGGAGCTGCCGCTCATCCGGCTCCAGTGCTACGAGGGGATCGACGCGAGCCAGGCCCTCTACGACTGGGACTTCCCGCGCCAGATCCTGCACGTCCGGGCGCTCGAGGCCGTCGACGGCGCCCGCGACGTGCACGAGCTCGAGCAGGACCTCTTCGACGAGCGGTTCCTCCTCGCCCGGCCGGTGCTCCGGGCGCTGCGCGAGTCGCCGGCGGTGCTCCTCATCGACGAGGTCGACCGGGCCGACGACGAGTTCGAGGCCTTCCTGCTCGAGGTCCTCTCGACCTGGCAGGTCACCATCCCCGAGCTCGGCACCGTCTCGGCCTCGACGCCCCCGGTCGTCGTCCTCACCTCCAACCGCACGCGCGAGCTGCACGACGCCCTCAAGCGCCGCTGCCTCTACCACTGGCTCGAGCACCCCGGCATCGAGCGCGAGCTCGCCATCGTGCGCACTCGTGCACCCGAGGTTCCGGAAGCCCTTGCCGCACAGGTGGTCCGGGCCGTCCACGCCATCCGGGACGACCGCGAGATGCTCAAGCCGCCGGGCGTGGCAGAGACGCTCGACTGGGCCCGCGCCCTGTACGAGCTCGGCACGCGGACGCTCGACACCGAGACGGCCGCCGCCACCCTCGGGGTCGCCGTGAAGTACCGCGAGGACGCCGAGAGGGTGCGCAAGGCCCTCGACGAGATGCTCACGACGTGAGCCCGCGCCCGCGACCATGACCCCCACCCAGCACCGGCTCGACGCCGCCGAGATGGTCCGCCCACCGGAGGAGGTGCTCCTCGGGTTCGCGCGGACGCTGCGCGCCGCGGGTGTCCATGTCACCGCCGACCGTGAACGGACCTACCTCGAGGCCGTCGCCGCCGTCGGCCTCGAGGACCCGGCAGCGGTCTACCACGCCGGCCGAGCGACGCTCTGCTCCTCACCGGCCGACCTGGAGCGCCACGACCTGGTGTTCGCGGAGTGGTTCGGGGGCACGCGCGCCGGGAGCAAGCAGCGCGACCCCCTGCCTCGGGTCACCCCGCAGGCGTCGCTGTCCGCGCAGGAGCAGGGCGTGGGCGACGGCACCGAGCAGCCGGAGACCGTGCACGCCCGCGCCAGCACGACGGAGGTGCTGCGCCAGCGCGACGTCGCCACCCTCTCCCGCCGGGAGCGCGAGGAGCTGGCCCGGCTCTTCGGCGCGCTGCGGCCCCGCGCGCCGCGTCGCCGTGCCCACCGCCACGAGGCGTCCCGCCGGGGCACGGTCGACGCCCACCGCACGCTCCGCGCGACGTTGCGCCGGATGGGGGAGCCCGGCGAGGTCGCCTGGCGGCGGCGGGGCACCCGCCCGCGCCGGGTCGTCCTCCTCGTGGACGTCTCGGGATCGATGAGCGCCTACGCCGACGCCCTGATCCGGCTGTCGCACACCTACTGCGCCGCGGGGGTCCCCACCGAGGTCTTCACCCTCGGCACCCGCCTGACCCACATCACCCGACCGCTGCAGCAGCGCGACCCGGATCGTGCCATCGTCGCCGCGTCGGGCGCGGTGCCGGACTGGTCCGGGGGCACGCGCCTCGCCGAGGGGCTCAAGGTCTTCCTCGACCGCTGGGGCCGCAGGGGGATGGCGCGCGGCGCCGTCGTCGTCATCTTCAGCGACGGCTGGGAGCGCGACCGCCCGGAGGGGCTCGGCGAGCAGGTCCGCCGGCTCGCCGCCGTCGCCCACAAGGTCGTCTGGGTCAACCCGCACCGGGGCCGGGCCGGCTACGAGCCGGTCCAGGGCGGCATCATGGCGGTGCTGCCCCACGTCGACCACTTCGTCGCCGGTCACTCGATGGCGGCGTTCGAGCAACTCACGGAGGTGGTCGCGCGTGCGTGACGTCCTGGACGAGCTGATGGACTGGTGGCGGGCCGGGGAGACCGTCGGCGTCGGCACCGTCGTCGCGACCTTCCGCTCCGCGCCGCGGCCGGCCGGCGCCTCGATGCTCCTCGGGCCGGGCGGCGAGGCGGTCGGCTCGGTCTCCGGTGGCTGTGTCGAGGGGGCCGTCTACGAGCTGTCGCAGGAGGTGGTCGAGGGCGGCACCCCGGTGCTCCAGCGGTACGGCGTCTCCGACGACGACGCCTTCGCCGTCGGGCTCACGTGCGGCGGCATCCTCGACGTCTTCGTCGAGCCGGTCTCGCGGCAGACCTTCCCCGAGCTCGGCGCCGTCGCCGACGACGTCGCGGCCGGCCGCCCGGTGGCCGTCGCCACGGTCATCGAGCACCCCGACCCGGCCTGGCTCGGCCGCCGGCTCGTCGTGCGGCCGGAGGAGTCCGAGGAGACGCCCACCGGGACCCTCGGCTCGCCCCGTGCCGACGGCGCGGTCACCGACGACGCCCGCGGGCTGCTCGCCGCGGGCCGCACCGAGACGCTGACCTACGGCCCCGACGGCGAACGGCGCGGCGAGGGCATGCGGGTGTTCGTGTCCGCGTTCGCCCCGCGCCCGCGGATGCTGGTCTTCGGCGCCATCGACTTCGCCGCCGCGGTGGCGCACGTCGGCAGCTTCCTCGGCTACCGGGTCACCGTCTGCGACGCCCGGCCGGTGTTCGCCACGAAGAGCCGGTTCCCCGCCGCGGACGAGGTGGTCGTCGAGTGGCCGCACCGGTACCTCACCGCCGAGGTGGAGGGGGGACGCATCGACGGGCGGACCGTCGTCTGCGTGCTCACCCACGACCCGAAGTTCGACGTCCCGGTCCTCGAGGTCGCGCTGCGCCTCCCCGAGGTCGCCTACGTCGGAGCCATGGGGAGCCGCCGCACCCACGAGGACCGGCTCGAGCGACTCCGCGAGGCGGGGATGACCGAGGGCGACCTCGCGCGCCTCTCCAGCCCGATCGGCCTCGACCTCGGGGCCCGCACCCCGGAGGAGACGGCCGTCTCCATCGCCGCCGAGATCGTCGCGCTCCAGTGGGGCGGACGCGGTGCCCGGCTCCAGGACGTCGGCGGCCCGATCCACCACCACGCCGAGCACGCCGAGCCCGTCTGACCCCGCCCGAACCCGTTCGGGCGGGCGGACTTTCCTGCGAGGAATGTCGCGGGGCCCCCGCCGGTCGTCCCGATCCGACCGTTCGGGGCGTCCTTCCTGTGGGTTCTTCGACAACCCTTGCCCGGGGCCTGAGCGTCGAGCAAGATCAGCCTCACGACCCCGAATCCCCTCGCGAAGGAGTCAAGGATGACTCGGATCTCCGTCACCGTCGACGGCGCCTCCTACACGGACGAGGTCGAACCTCGTCTCCTGCTCGTCCACTACCTGCGGGAGGTGTTGGGGAAGGTCGGGACCGTCGTGGGCTGCGACACGAGCAACTGCGGGGCCTGCACCGTCCACCTCGACGGGCGGAGCGTGAAGTCCTGCAACGTCCTCGCCGTCCAGGCCGACGGACACGACGTGACGACGATCGAGGGCCTCGCCAGCAACGGCGAGCTGCACCCGATGCAGGCGGCGTTCCACGACAACCACGCCCTCCAGTGCGGCTACTGCACCCCCGGGATGATCATGCAGGCCGTCGACCTGCTGAACGAGAACCCGAACCCCTCCGAGGAGGAGATCCGGGTCGGCCTCGAGGGCAACCTCTGCCGCTGCACGGGCTACCACAACATCGTCAAGGCCGTCGCGGCCGCCGCGGGCTCCATGTCGAGCGAGAGGAGTGACGCCTGATGACCGCCGTCGACGACCGCCCCACCGCCGAGGTCGGCAAGGACCGCCGGCGCAAGGAGGACCAGCGCCTCATCACCGGCCGCACCAAGTGGACCGACAACATCCAGCTCCCCGGGATGCTGCACCTCGCGATGGTGCGCAGCCCGTTCGCCCACGCGAAGATCACCGCGATCGACACCGCGGCCGCTCGTGCGGCCTCGGGGGTCGTCGGTGTGTTCACCGGCGCCGACATCGCCGACATCCAGGGCGTCAACATCACCGCCTGGCCGGTCACCGCCGACCAGAAGTCGCCCACCCACCTGCCGGTGCCGCTCGAGCGCGTCTCGCACGCCGGCGAGATCGTCGCCGTCGTCGCGGCCCGCAGCGCCGCGGCCGCCCGAGACGCCGCCGAGCTCGTCGACGTCGACTACGAGCAGCTGCCCGCGGTCCTCGACCTCAAGGAGGCCGCCACCGACGCGGTCCTCGCCCACCCGGACCTCGGCACGAACACGTCCGCCTTCTGGCAGCTCGACTCCGCGGCCCAGGGCAGCGGTGGCGACGTCGAGGAGGCGATCACCACGGCGCGCCAGGACGGCATCGTCATCGAGCGCGAGTACCGCCAGCAGCGCCTCATCCCCGCGTTCATGGAGCCGCGCTCCACGGTCGTCGACCCCACGGGCGAGCAGGTCGTCATGTGGTCGGCCACCCAGGTGCCGCACATCCTCCGCTTCGCCATCGCCGCGACGACCGGGCTGCCGGAGTCGAAGATCCGGGTCATCGCCCCCGACGTCGGTGGTGGGTTCGGCGGCAAGCTGCAGACGACTCCCGAGGAGTTCGCGACACTCGCGGTCGCACGCAAGCTCGGGAAGGCGTGCAAGTACACCGAGACCCGCTCCGAGACGATGGTGTCGGCCCACCACGGCCGCGACCAGTGGCAGAAGCTCACCCTGACGGCGACCAAGGACGGCACGGTCACCGGTCTCAAGGTCGACCTCATGTGCGACCTCGGCGCCTACGCCGCACTCGTCGGCGGCGGGGTCCCGGTGCTCGGGGCCTGGATGTACAACGCCATCTACAAGTTCCCCGCGTACCAGTTCAACTGCACGAACTACTACACGAACAAGACGTGGGTCGACGCCTACCGCGGCGCCGGGCGGCCCGAGGCGACGTACGCCATCGAGCGCCTCATGGACGAGCTCGCGGCGGAGGTCGGGGTCGACCCGATGGCCATCCGCGAGAAGAACTGGATCACGCACGACGAGTTCCCGTTCACCAGCGTCGCGGGGATGACCTACGACTCCGGCAACTACGAGGCCGCCACCGAGAAGGCCCTCGGGCTCTTCGGGTACGACGAGCTGCGCGCGGAGCAGAAGCAGCGCCGCGAGTCCGGGGACCCGGTCCAGCTCGGGCTCGGCATCTCGACCTTCACCGAGATGTGCGGCCTCGCCCCCTCCCGCGTGCTCGGCGCGCTCAACTACGGCGCGGGTGGCTGGGAGAGCGCCAGCATCCGGATGCTCGCGACGGGCACCGTCGAGGTCATCACCGGTACCTCTCCGCACGGCCAGGGCCACGAGACGGCCTGGAGCCAGATCGTCGCCGACCGGCTCGGGGTGCCCTTCGAGAACGTCGAGGTGCTCCACGGCGACACCCAGATCGCGCCGAAGGGCATGGACACCTACGGCTCCCGGTCGCTCGTCGTCGGCGGCGAGGCACTCGTGCTCGCCGCGGACCGGGTCATCGAGAAGGCCAAGCCCATCGCGGCGCACATGCTCGAGGCCAGCGTCGACGACCTCGAGTTCAGCGGTGGCCAGTTCACCGTCAAGGGCACCGACAAGGGCGTCGGGATCACCGACATCGCGCTGGCGGCCTGGACCGGGCACGACTACCCCGAGGGGGTGGAGCCGAGCATCGACGCCGACGCCACCTTCGACCCGGTGAGCTTCTCGTTCCCCCACGGCACCCACCTGTGCGCGATGGAGGTCGACACCGAGACCGGTGCGACGACGATGCGCAAGTACGTGTGCGTCGACGACATCGGCACGATCATCAACCCGATGATCGTCGAGGGCCAGGTCCACGGCGGTCTCGTCCAGGGCATCGCCCAGGCGCTCTGGGAGGGCGCGGAGTACGACGAGCAGGGCACCCTGGTGTCCGGGTCGTTCGTCGACTACACCCTCCCGACGAGTGCCGACACGATCAGCTTCATCACCGGCCACACGACCTCGCCCTCGACGACGAACACCCTCGGTACCAAGGGCGTCGGCGAGGCCGGGTGCATCGCCTCGACGCCCGCCGTGGTCAACGCGATCGTCGACGCGGTGCGGCACCTCGGCATCAACGACATCCAGATGCCGTGCACGCCCGAGCGGGTGTGGACCGCCATCCAGACGGCCGGCTCCCAGCAGGCCGCCACGCCCACCCCCGACGCGCAGGCGCACTTCGGGGACGACGCCCCCAACCAGGATCCCTCGGCAGGTTCGACGGACGGAGCAGCACAGTGATTCCCGCAGCATTCGACTACCTCGCCCCGACGAGCGTCGAGGACGCCCTCGCCGCCCTCGCCGAGGCCGGCGACGATGCCAAGGTCCTCGCCGGCGGACAGTCCCTCCTCCCGATCCTCCGGATGCGGCTCAACGCCCCGGAGAAGGTCGTCGACCTCGGCCGGATCGAGGCACTCCGGGGGATCCGCGACGGCGGCGACCACGTCGTCATCGGGGCGATGACCCCGTACAGCGAGATCCTCGGCAGCGACCTCGTCCGGGAGCACGCCGGGCTGCTCGCCAAGGCCGTCGAGACGGTGGCCGACCCGCAGATCCGGCACCGCGGAACCGTCGGTGGGGCCCTGGTCCACGCCGACCCCGCCGGCGACGTCGGCGCGCCGATCCTGGCCCTCGACGCGACGATGGTCGTCGTCGGGCCCGGTGGCGAGCGCACCGTCGGTGCGGGGGAGTTCTTCCGCGACCTGTTCGAGACAGCGGTCGACGAGGGCGAGCTGCTCACCGAGATCCGCATCCCGAAGCACACGGGGTGGGGGTCGACGTACGAGAAGTTCGTCCGCGTCTCGCACCAGTGGTCGATCGTCGCCGTGGCGGCGACCGTCCGGGTCGAGGGCGGCTCGATCGCCGAGGCCCGTATCGGCCTGACGAACATGGGCTCGACCCCGCTGCGTGCCACCGCGGTCGAGCAGGCGCTCGTCGGGTCGTCCGCCTCGGGCCTCGCGGACGCGTGCGCGGCCGCCGCCGACGGCACGAACCCGCCGAGCGACCTCAACGGCGATGCCGACTACCGCCGGCACCTCGCGACGGTCCTCACCCGTCGCGCGGTCCACAAGGCCATGGAGGGCTGATCACCGCATGGAGCTGACGCACGACTTCACCGTCCCCGCGGACGTCGAGACGACCTGGCAGACCTTCATGGACCTCGAGCGCGTCGGGAGCTGCTTCCCGGGCGCCACGGTGACCGAGGCGAGCGTCGACGGCTTCGCCGGCACCGTCAAGGTCAAGCTCGGCCCGATCGCCCTCCAGTACGCCGGGACGGGGCAGTTCGTCGAGCGGGACGACGCCGCGCACCACGCCGTCATCGAGGCCAAGGGCAAGGACAAGCGGGGCAACGGCACCGCCGGCGCCACCGTGCGCATCCAGCTCGCGCCCGACGGCACGGGCACGCGCGTCGACGTCGTCACCGACCTCGCCGTCACGGGCAAGCCGGCCCAGTTCGGCCGTGGCGTGATGCAGGACGTGTCCGACAAGCTGCTCGGCCAGTTCATCGCGTGCATCGAGGGTGAGCTCGGCGCCGCCGGAACCGCAGCCGCGGAACCCGCGGTCGCGGAACCCGCGGCCGTCGAGCCTCCCGAGGCCGAGCCGGACGCCGCCGAGCCGGCGGCGGGCGAGCCGGTGGCAGCCGAGGAACCGGCGACCCCGGCTCCGGCCCCACGCCCGGCACCCCGGCCGGTGGCGTCCCGCGACGACGACGCGCTCGACCTCGGCGCCACGGTGCTCCCTGTCCTCGTGAAGACCTACGCGCCGTACGTCGTCGTCGGGGTCATCGGCATCGTCATCGGGTGGCTCATCGGACGGGGATGACCCCCGCACGATGACGGCCCCGGAGCTTCGGCACCGGGGCCGTCGTCGGGTGGCGGCAACCTTCACACGATCTCCACACCGGACGCGCGCGACCCCCACCCACTCGTCCCTAGTCTCGTCGGCATGACCGAGGGGACCGCCGCCGCGCGCACCGTGCTCGTCGTCGAGGACGAGCCGACCATCAACCAGGCCGTCAGCGACCGGCTCCGCGCCGAGGGCTTCACGGTCGTCTCGGCGCTGGACGGGCCGGCGGCGGTCGCGGCGTTCGAGGAGCACGACCCGGACGCGGTCCTCCTCGACGTCATGCTCCCCGGCTTCGACGGCCTCGAGGTGTGCCGGCGCATCCAGGCCGTGCGGCCGGTGCCGGTCCTCATGCTCACCGCCCGCGACGACGAGACCGACCTGCTCGTCGGGCTGGGAGTCGGCGCCGACGACTACGTCACCAAGCCCTTCTCGATGCGTGAGGTGGTCGCCCGGCTGCGCGCCCTGCTGCGCCGCGTCGAGCGCGCCGAGGAGCTGGCCCGCAGCACGGGGCGGATGGACCTCGCCGGCCTCGTCGTCGACCCCGCCACCCGGCGGGTCACGGTCGACGGGGGAGCGGTGCACCTGACCCCGCTGGAGTTCGACCTCCTCTGCGCCCTCGCCGCGGCCCCGGGCGCCGTCCGCTCGCGCGAGGACCTCATGCGCGAGGTGTGGGGCTGGGGCGATGCCGCGGGCACCCGCACCCTCGACAGCCACGTCAAGGCCCTGCGCGCCAAGATCGGCGCCGACCGCGTGCGCACGGTCCACGGGGTCGGGTACGCCCTCGAGGTCGGGCCGTGAACCCGGAGCGACCGCTCGACGGCGTCACCTCGATCAAGGCCAAGCTCGGCCTGCTCGTCGGGGCGAGCGTGCTCGCCGCGGTCCTCGTCGCCGCCATCGGCGACAGCGCCGGCGTCGCGTGGTGGGTGAGCCTCCCGGTGACCGCCGGAGCCGCCGTCGCGGTGACCCAGTGGCTCGCCCGGGGGATGACCTCCCCGCTGCGGGAGATGACCGCGGCGGCCCGGCGGATGGCCGGGGGCGACTACGGCCAGCGAGTCACCGCGACCTCCTCGGACGAGGTGGGCGAGCTCGCCCGGACGTTCAACGCGATGGCGGCCGACCTCGCCGGTGCGGACCTCGAGCGGCGCCGGCTCGTCGCCACCGTCTCGCACGAGCTCCGGACGCCGCTCACGGCCCAGCGGGCGCTCCTGGAGAACCTCGCCGACGGCGTCACGACCCCCGACGAGGCCACGCTGCGTGCCGCGCTCGCGCAGGCCGAACGGCTCAGCACGCTCGTCGGGGACCTGCTCGACCTGTCGCGCATCGACGCCGGCGTCGCGCCCCTGACCCTCGGTCCGGTCCCGGTCGCCGAGCTGCTCGCCCGGGCCGCGGCCGAGACCGGCGTGGCCGGTCGTCCGGTGCGGGTGACGCGCCGTGTCGACCCGCCCGACCTCACCGTCACCGCCGACGCCGCCAGGCTCGCCCAGCTCGTCGCCAACCTCGTCGACAACGCGGTGCGGCACAGCCCGGCCCACGGGGACGTCCGCCTCCTGGCGGGCCTCGACGGGGCGGACCACTGGGTCCTCGAGGTCGCCGACGACGGGCCCGGCATCTCCGCCGAGCAGGCCGAGCGCGTCTTCGAGCGCTTCGGCACGGGATCCGACTCGGGGGGCGGCACCGGCCTCGGACTCGCCATCGTCCGCTGGGTCTGCGAGCTCCACGGCGGCCGCGTCGAGGTCGTCCCGACCCCGGCCGGAGGCACCGGCGCGCGCGTGCGGGTCACCCTCCCGACCGCGCCGCGTCCCGACCGTCCGACCCACCTGCGCG
Organism: uncultured Actinomycetota bacterium; assembly: GCA_963709785.1. Taxonomy (GTDB): domain Bacteria; phylum Actinomycetota; class Actinomycetes; order Actinomycetales; family Dermatophilaceae; genus Phycicoccus. The sequence continues at coordinate 270,539 of CAVPXT010000013.1, forward strand.
AGCAGCTCCCGACCACCCCGGCCATCTCGGCCACCCCGACCGCACCGTCCCCGCCGACCCCGGCGGCACCCCGCGAGGAGACCAGCATGAGCGTGTCCGCACCGCCCGTCCCACCGACACCGCCCGTCCCGTCCGCCGGCCCGTACGGAGGTGGGGGCCCCGGGCCCGCCGAGACCGCCATGGCCCGGATCTGGCCGGAGCCGGACCGCCGGCCGCGGGTCGCGGTGGTCGGCGCGGCGGCCGCGATCGGCGTGCTCGCCGCCCTCACCTGGCCGTACCGGAACATCGGCCTCGCGACGTCCCTCGTGATGGTCGCGACCGGAGCCCTCATGTGGGCCGTGGCGCGGCACCGGCGCGACCCGTGGACGGTCGCCGGCGGAGGGCTGGCCCTCCTGCTCGCCCTCGTCGCGACCCTCCGCGACGCCGGGGGTGTGGTGACGCTCTCGGTGCTCGCCGGCGTGGCCGTCGCCGCCGCTGCCCTGACCCGGGCGCACGGGCTCCTCGCCATCCTGTCGAGCTGGGCGGCGTGGCCGCTCGCGGCCCTGCGCGGGCTGCCGCTGCTCGGCCGGACGCTCACCGCGACGAGCAGGGTCACCGTCCTGTGGCCGGTCCTGCGGACGGTCGCCTTCTCGGTGGTCGCCCTCGTCGTCTTCGGCGGACTGTTCGCCACCGGCGACGCGGTGTTCGGGTCGTGGGCCTCCGCGCTGGTCCCGGACCTGGGCTGGGACACCATCGTGCTGCGGACCTTCGTCTTCGTGCTGCTCACCGGTGTCGCGCTCACCGGTGCCTACCTCGCCCTCAACCCGCCGCAGGTCGACGAGGTCGTCCTGCCGCCGACCGGGCGCCCGCGCCCGGTCTGGGAGTGGGCGGTCCCCGTGGGGCTGGTCGTGCTGCTGTTCGGCGGCTTCCTCGCCGCCCAGGCGACGGCGATGTGGGGTGGCGACGCCTACCTGCGCCGGCAGACGGGGCTGACGCACGCGGAGTACGTCCACCAGGGCTTCGGCCAGCTGACCGTCGCGACGGCGCTCACCGTCCTCGTCATGACGCTCACCCTGCGGGTCGCGTCCCGCGCCGCCGCCCGGGACCGCCTCGTCGTCCGCGTGCTCCTCGGCGTGCTCGGCGCCTTCACCCTCGCCGTCGTCGCCTCCGCGCTCTCCCGGATGTCGCTGTACCAGGACGCGTTCGGGTTCACGACCCTGCGCGTCTTCGTCGACGGCTTCGAGCTGTGGCTCGGGCTCGTGGTCCTCATGCTCGTCGTCGCCGTCCTGAGGCTCTCGTGGCGCTGGGTGCCGCGGGCGGTGCTCGTCAGCGGTGCCGTCTTCACCCTCGGCTTCGCGGCGATGAACCCGGACGCCTGGGTGGCCGGCCAGAACATCGACCGGTACGAGGCGAGCGGGAAGCTCGACACCCTGTACCTGTCCACGCTGTCTGCCGACGCGGCGCCGACCATCGCCGACCGGCTGCCCCGCGAGGTCGTCACGTGCATCGCGGCGTACGGCCCGGTCTCGAGCCTGTGGGGCGACGGGGGGCCCGGGGCCGACGACTGGCTCTCGTGGAACCTCGGCCGGGCCCGCGCCCAGGACGCCCTGGGCGCCGTCGTGGCCCCCGTCCCGGGCGGGGAGCCCGCCGGCTGCGACGCGCTGATGACCGACACCTACCGGGGCTGACCACCCGTCGAGTGAACAGGACTCGCCGTCTGCGCCGGTTCGCACGCGGCGTGTTCTGTTCACTCGACGGGTGTGGTCGGGCCGGATGGCATGCTCACGGACATGGACGCCCGCACCGTGCTCGTGCTCAACGGACCCAACCTCAACCTGCTCGGGGAGCGCCAGCCGGAGGTCTACGGGCACGACACCCTCGCCGACGTCGAGCGGCTCTGCCGCGACGAGGCGGCGCGGCACGGCCTGGACGTCGACTTCCGACAGAGCAACCACGAGGGGACCCTCGTCGACTGGGTGCAGGAGGGGCGCGCGGGCACGGCCGGGATCGTCCTCAACGCCGCGGGGTACACGCACACCTCCGTCGCGCTCCGGGACGCCCTGGCCGCCTGCCGCGTGCCGCGTGTCGAGGTGCACATCAGCGACATCCGCGCGCGCGAGGAGTTCCGGCACTTCTCGTACCTCACCGACGTGTGCGACCACCACGTCATCGGGCGCGGCGTGGCGGGCTACGCCGAGGCCATCGCCTGGCTCGCGGTGACTTCCGGGTAGGTACTAGGACGTCCTACTATTTCGGAGACCCCGACCGAAGGACCGAGCATGGCAGCGCAGCCGACCGAGCAGGGGCTCCACGTCCCCACCCACCCCGTCCGCATCGTCACCGCCTCCGCGCTGTTCGACGGCCACGACGCCTCGATCAACATCATGCGGCGGATCATGCAGGGCCAGGGCGCCGAGGTGGTGCACCTCGGGCACAACCGCTCGGTCCGCGAGGTCGTGGACGCGGTCCTCGACGAGGACGCCCAGGGCGTGGCGGTCAGCTCGTACCAGGGTGGGCACGTCGAGTACTTCGAGTACCTCGTCGAGCTGCTCCGCGAGGCCGGCGCCGGGCACGTCAAGGTCGTCGGTGGGGGCGGCGGCGTCATCGTCCCGAAGGAGATCGCCCGGCTGCGCGAGGCCGGTGTGACGATCTTCAGCCCGGAGGACGGCCAGCGGCTGGGCCTTCCCGGCATGGTCAACCAGGTCGTCGCCGCGTGCGACACCGACCTCTGGGACGTCGCTCCCACCACCGTCGAGGCGGTCCTCTCGGGCGACCGCACGGCCGTCGCGCGCGCCGTCACCGCCGCCGAGACCGGGCACCTCAGCGACGCGATGCGCACCGAGCTGGGCCGTGCCGCGGACGCCCGCTCCGTGCCCGTCCTCGGCATCACCGGCACCGGCGGCTCGGGCAAGTCGAGCCTCACCGACGAGCTGGTCCGGCGGCTGCGCGTGGACCAGCAGGACAAGCTGCGGATCGCCTGCGTCGCGATCGACCCCACCCGCCGGCGGGGCGGCGGGGCGCTGCTCGGCGACCGGATCCGGATGAACAGCCTCGACGGCGACCGCGTCTACTTCCGCAGCCTGGCCACCCGGGGCGGGCGCGAGGTGCCCGAGGCGCTCGACGACGTGATGACCATCCTCAAGGCCGCCGGCTACGACCTCGTCGTCGTCGAGACCCCCGGCATCGGCCAGGGCGATGCCGCCATCACGTCGTACGCCGACGTCAACCTCTACGTCATGACCCCGGAGTTCGGGGCGGCGAGCCAGCTCGAGAAGATCGACATGCTCGACCTCGCCGACGTCGTCGCCGTCAACAAGTTCGAGCGGCGCGGGGCGATGGACGCCCTCCGCGACGTGGGCCGGCAGATGGTCCGCAACCGCGGGGCCTTCGGGAAGAGGCCCGAGGACATGCCGGTCTTCGGCACCTCGGCCGCGACCTTCAACGACGACGGCGTCTCCGCGCTCTACCAGGAGCTGCGCACCCAGCTCGGGGGCAAGGGCCTCGCGCTCGACGAGGGCGTCCTGCCGGCCGTCGACGTGCGGCACTCCACGATGATGCGCCAGGTCGTGCCGCCGCAGCGGGTGCGCTACCTCTCCGAGATCGCCGAGACGGTGCGGGGGTACCACGCCGACACCGAGCGCTGGGCCGACCTCGCCCGTCGCGTCCAGCGGCTCGGCGACGCCCGCGAGGCCCTCGCCGTCGCGGGCAAGGAGACCGGTGACCTCGACGCGCTCCTCGAGCAGGCGCGCGCCGAGCTGCCGGCCGACGTGCGCGACCGGCTCGCGCAGTGGCCGAGCGTCGTGGAGGCGTACTCCGGCGACGAGCAGGTCGTCACGGTGCGGGACCGCGAGATCCGGACCTCGTTGGTGCGGGAGTCGCTGTCCGGCAACCAGGTCCGTCGTGTCTCCCTCCCGCGGTTCAGCGACGACGGGGACCTCCTGTCCTTCCTCCGCCGCGAGAACCTCCCGGGCGGGTTCCCGTTCACTGCGGGCGTCTTCCCGTTCAAGCGCGACGGCGAGGACCCGGCCCGGATGTTCGCCGGCGAGGGTGACCCGTTCCGCACGAACCGCCGTTTCAAGCTCCTCTCGGAGGGCCAGCCCGCGACCCGGCTCTCGACCGCCTTCGACTCGGTGACGCTCTACGGCCGCGACCCCGACCGGCGCCCCGACATCTTCGGCAAGGTCGGCACCTCCGGGGTCTCGGTGGCCACGCTCGAGGACATGAAGGCGCTCTACGACGGGTTCGACCTCACCTCGCCCACGACGAGCGTGTCGATGACGATCAACGGCCCGGCGCCGACCATCCTCGCGTTCTTCCTCAACACGGTGATGGAGCGCGAGACCGAGGCGTGGTCGGAGGAGAACGGCCGGGAGCCGAGCGAGGAGGAGCGGCACGAGGTGCGGGCCCGCGCGCTCGCGACCGTGCGCGGCACGGTGCAGGCGGACATCCTCAAGGAGGACCAGGGCCAGAACACCTGCCTGTTCTCGACCGAGTTCTCGCTGCGGATGATGGCCGACATCCAGGAGTGGTTCATCGAGAACGGGGTCCGCAACTTCTACTCGGTCTCGATCAGCGGCTACCACATCGCCGAGGCCGGGGCGAACCCCATCAGCCAGCTCGCCTTCACCCTGGCCAACGGGTTCACCTACGTCGAGTCGTACCTCGCGCGCGGGATGGACATCGACGACTTCGCGCCCAACCTGTCGTTCTTCTTCAGCAACGGGATGGACCCCGAGTACACCGTGATCGGGCGCGTCGCCCGGCGCATCTGGGCCGTCGCGATGCGCGAGAAGTACGGTGCGAACGAGCGCAGCCAGAAGCTCAAGTACCACGTGCAGACGTCCGGCCGGTCCCTCCACGCGCAGGAGATGGACTTCAACGACATCCGCACCACGCTGCAGGCGCTCACCGCGATCTACGACAACGCCAACAGCCTGCACACGAACGCCTACGACGAGGCCGTCACGACCCCGTCCGAGGAGTCGGTGCGCCGCGCACTCGCGATCCAGCTCATCATCAACCGCGAGTGGGGGCTGGCGATGAACGAGAACCCGCTCCAGGGCTCGTTCGTCGTCGACGAGCTGACCGACCTCGTCGAGGCGGCGGTGCTCGCCGAGTTCGACAGGATCTCCGAGCGCGGCGGCGTCCTCGGGGCCATGGAGACCGGTTACCAGCGCGGGCGGATCCAGGACGAGTCGATGGTCTACGAGCACCGCAAGCACGACGGGTCGCTGCCCATCGTCGGCGTCAACACCTTCGTGCGCCCCGACTCCGACGTCTCGCCGAAGGAGATCACCCTCGCGCGGGCCACCGAGACCGAGAAGGAGAACCAGCTCTCGCGGGTCGAGGCGTACAAGGACGCGCACCGCGAGGAGGCCGAGCAGGCCCTCGCCCGGCTCAAGGGGGCCGCGACGAGTGGGGAGAACGTCTTCGCGGTGCTCATGGAGGCCGCCCGGGTGTGCTCCCTCCAGCAGGTGACCGAGGCCTTCTTCGAGGTGGGCGGGCAGTACCGCCGCAACGTCTGAGGTCTCAGGCCGAGGCGTCCAACCGGTACCGCACCACCCGACGGCGCAGCGTGGGCGAGGCCTCCACCTCGTAGCCGGCGTCGAGGAAGACCTGCAGCAGCCCGACCGACGCCTCGTCCCAGATCACGGTCTTCCCGGGCGGAGGCTCGGTGGGGTAGCCCTCCAGGACGCGGGCGCCGACCCGCCGGCCGTGGTCGACGGTGGCCGCGGCCAGCTCGTACATCAGACCCTGCCGCCGGAAGCCCTTGCGCACGACGAAGCAGGTGACCGACCAGACGCCCTCGAGCTCGGGGTCCGTCCGCATCCAGGACTTCTGCCGGCTCCAGATCCTCGGGTAGTCCTCCCGCGGCTCGACCGCCACCCAGCCGGCCGGCTCGCCGTCCACGTACCCGATCAAGCCGGACGTGGGTCCCGCTGTGCCGCAACCGGTCTGCTCGAGCAGTGCGACGTCCCGCTGCTCCTGGGTGGTGTCGCGCCAGATCCAGCCGGGGACCTTCAGCGCCTGACAACGGCACGTCCGGGCGCCGCCGGCCTCGAAGACCGCCTCGACGTCCTCGGTCGTCGCCTCGTTGGCCGGCCGCCAGGTGAACTCGGGCACCCGGCGAGCCTAGCGTCGCGGGCCCCGCCCGTCGTCGGAGTCGCGCGGGTCGACGCGAGCAGTGACGACGAGCGTCGACACCCGCCGGCAGGCGAGGTCGTCGGTCCAGTCGTCGGGGGGCCCGGTGCGGCCGACCTGCGCGACGGCTGCCTCGACGTGGTGGGCCATCGCCGGGGGGAGCCGCTGGTCGTGCCGCGCGAGCAGCCAGGCCCCGAGCCCGAGGAGCTCGGGGGCCGCGGCCGACCCGACGCCCGCGGCCGCGGCGCCCGCCCCGGCTGCCGCCTCCCCGACGGCGCTCGGTGCGGTGGCCGCCTGAGGACCGGTGAGGGCCTGACCGAACCAGTCGAGGGCCGGACCCGCCGCGCCCGTGCCGAGGGCGGCCCAGCCCGCGTTGATGGCCGTCGTGCTCGTCGTGCGGATGCCGAACCGCTCGGAGGCGTCGCGCGCCGCTCTCGTCAGGAGCTCGAGCGCCTCACCCGGCCGGTCGGCGTCCAGCAGGGCGAGCGCCACCTTCGGTACGACCGTCACCAGGTGGACGGCCGAGGAGGTGCCACCCACCCGGGCCAGCGCGTCGTGGGCCGCCCGCAACGCGTCCTCGGCGCGCCCGGCGGCGGCGTCGGTGGCCGCGCGGGAGGCGATGAGCTCGGGCAGCAGGTGGGGCGCCCGCGTGGCGGCGAGCTCGCCGCCACGCACCACGTGGTCCCGCGCGGTCTCGAGGTCCCCCGTGGTGTAGGCCGAGATGCTCGCGACGAGGTGGAGCAGGCAGGTCCACTCGGCGTCACCGTCGAGGTCGCGGAACAGGTCCTCCTGCTCCGGGAGGGTCCAGTCGGCCTGCTGGAGGAAGCCGGCCCGGGCCACCCGCAGCCGCGCCCGTTGTCGGGGTGAGAGGTCGGGCAGGGCCAGGGCCACCGCCGTCCAGTGCAGCCCCGGTTCGGCGGTCTCGACGAACTGCCAGCGCCTGCTCAGGGTGGTCGTCAGGTCCGCGGCGGCCGCCGAGCTGCCGACGGCCAGCGCGCTGGCGAGCGCCGCGAGGTGGTCGTCGTAGGTGCGCCCCACCTGCTCGACCAGCGCGTCCGAGAGCGGGGCGTCACGCCAGAGGCCCGCGAACCAGCGGCGGTGCGCGGCGCGGGCCGCCGGCTCCTCGCCCGCCTCCGCGAGCTCCTCGAGGCCCAGGTCCCGGACCGCCCGCAGCATGCGGAACGACAGCGTCGACGGCGTCCGCTCGACGTGCAGGAGGTTCTCCCGCGCCAGCTCGCGCACCGCGGCGTCGACCTCCACCCCGGGCCCGCCGGCGACGGCTCGGGCCGCGGCCGCCGTGAAGGGTCCGACGAAGACGGAGACCCGCCGCAGGGCCGTGCGGGCCGGGTCCGACAGGCGCCCGACACTCCACTGGACCGTGCGGCGCAGCGACTGGTGGCGCTCCCCACGGTCCCGTTCGTCGGCCTCCAGGTCGAGCGGTCGCGCGACCAGGTCGGCGAGCTCGCGCACCGGCCGGGTGGCCACGGCCCCCGCGGCGAGCTCGAGGGCGAGCGGGAGCCCGTCGAGCCGCCGGGCGACCTCGGCCAGCACGCGGAGGTCGGCGGCGTCCCAGTCCCACGGGTCGGCCGCCGGCACCGCACCGCGGTCGGCGAGCCGGGCCGCGAGGAGGCGCACGGCGGGCGCGTGCCGGATGGCGTCGAGGTCGCCGTCGGGGTCCGCACCACCCAGCCCGGTGAGTCGCTGGACCCGTTCCCCCACGACCCCGAGCGGGGCGCGCGAGGTGATGACGAGCCGGACACGGGGGCACCCGGCGAGCACCGCCGCGGCGAGCTCGCCGGCCGGGGTCAGCACCCACTCGGCCTCGTCGACGAGCACCACGGCGTCGGCGTGCCGCAGGGCCCGCACGAGCGACTCGAGCGGGTCCGTCCCGTCCAGGGGAAGGCCGGCCCGGACCGCGACGGCCGCGGCGAGGGAGGCGGCGTCGGTGTCCGTGCTCGCCGCGAGCGACACGTGGGTGACCTCCGGGCCGGGCTCCGGGGCGCGCGAGAGGGCGGCCCCGACCTCGGCCAGCAGCCGGGACTTGCCGACCCCGCCCGGGCCGGTGACGGTCACGAGGCGGTGCCCGTCGCGCAGCGCGTCCAGGACCTCCCGGACCGCGGCGTCCCGACCGATGGTCGGCGTCGTCGGGGCGGGGACCGAGCGGGCGGGGTTCACGGTCCGGACGTGGGGGCGTCGCGGTGCCGTCCCGGGCGGGAGGTCCTGACCGAGCACGAGCGCGTGGACCTCCGAGACCTCCGGGCCCGGGGAGACGCCGAGCTCCTCGCGCAGGGTGGCGCGCAGCGACTCGAAGTGCCCGAGCGCCTCGGCCTGCCGGCGCAACGCGTACGCGGCGCGCATCGCGAGCACCACGGCGCCCTCGTCGAGCGGGTTCTCCGACAGCAGGCCCCGCGCGAGCGAGAGGGCCTCCTCGCGCGATCCGGGGTCGGGGGTGTCGAGCAGGCAGCCCGCGAGGTCGGAGCGGACCCGCCGGTTCAGCTCGTCGAGCCGCGCCCGCTCCGCGGCGACGAGGTCGTCCCGGACCCCCTCGTAGGCGACCGGCCCGGACCACAGCGAGAGGGCGGCGCGGCACAGCCCCGCCCGCTCGGCCCCCCGCTCGCCGAGGGCGGCCTCGTGCGCCGCCGAGGCGAGGTCTCCGAAGGCGTCGGCATCCGTCGACACGGTCCGGGGGACGAGGTAGCCGGCATCGCTGGTGGCGACCAGACCTGCTCCGAGCTGGCGTCGGAGGCGGGCCACCACCGTGTGGACCGCGGCGGGCGTCAGGCGGCGGGCGTCCTCGCCCCAGACGAGGTCGAGGACGACGTCCGCGGGCACGGGGCGCCCGCGACGGGAGAGCAGGACGGAGAGCACCTCCCGGGGGCGGACCCCCCGGGGAGCCGCCTCGTCGCCGTCGTCCCCGACGCGCAGTGGACCGAGCACCCGGACCTGCACGGGCTCATGCAACCACACGCTCGCGACGCCCGGCTCGCGGGCAGCGGGAGCCGGTAGTGGTCCGGCTCCTCGGCGTCGGGCACGCCGCCGGCCCGCCGGACCCAGTCCCGCACGCGGTCGTTCTCCGGGTGGACGTGCACCAGCACCTCCCGGATCCCCGCGGCCGCGGCCGCGAGCGCCGCGGACCGGACGAGGTGACGGCCGACGCCGTGCCCCTGCTCGGCGTCGACCACCTCCACCGCCAGCTCCGCGGCGCCCTCCGTCCCCGGGTAGCGCACCCACCGGGACACCCCGAGCGGCGCGCCGCCCTGCTCGGCGACGAAGACCTCGTGCACCCCCGGCACGACAGCGGCCAGCCGGGTCGCGGCCGACGGTGCGAGGTGCGGCATCCCGGTGTGGAACCGCAGGTACACCGAGCGCGCGGAGAGCCCGCCGAAGACCCGGTTCAGGGTGTCGACCTCCCCCGGCTTCAGCGGGCGGATCCGGGGCGGTGGGTCGTGGGGTGGGCCGGTGGGCAGGTGCGGGACGGTCGTGGATGTCATCGTGGCTCCCTTCCCGGGAGAGGCTGCGGCCCCGCCATGACGCCGACCTGTCACGGTCCTGTCACGACCCGCGGCGGCGGCCGGGGTCCCGGGCCGGGCCGTGACAACCTTCGAGGGCCCTCGACGCGTCTAGGGGGGTGTCGGAGGAACCGGAACGACGGGAAGGTGTCGCCGTGGGGTGGGGAGGGCCGGAGGACGAGTTCTCCGCGTACGTGGGGGAGAGGCAGCGCCGGTTCGTGCGCTTCGCCTACCTCCTCACGGGCGACGCGCACGAGGCCGAGGACCTCGTGCAGAGTGCGCTGGCACGGGTGTACCGGAGGTGGAGCGGGATCGAGGGGTCGCCGGATGCCTACGTGCGCCGGGCCATCGTCAACGAGCACCGCAGCCGGTGGCGCCGGACGTGGCGCCACCGCGAGGTGGTCAGCAGCCCCCTCGTGAGTGTCGTGGACCGGGTGGGGGTCCCCGAGAGCGGCCGCGACGACGAGCTGTGGGCGATCGTGTCCGCGCTGCCCCGTCAGCAGCGGGCGACCGTCGTCCTGCGGTACTACGAGGACCTCTCCGAGGCCCAGACGGCCGAGGTCCTCGGCTGCACCGTCGGGACGGTCAAGAGCCACACCTCGCGCGCCCTGGCGGCGCTGCGCGGGTCGATGCAGGAGGTGGGGCGATGAGCTCCGAGGAGAAGTGGCTGCGAGAGATGTTCCGGGAGCGCGCCGGGTCCGTCGAGGCCACCGGTGACTTCACCGGCCCGGCCGTCGCGCTGGCCGGGCGGCGGCGTCGCCGGGCGGCCGTCGCGGCCGTGGCGGCCGGGGTCGTGGCCGTCGCCGGGGTCGGGGTCGCGACGTGGGCCGTGGCGGGGCCCGAGGTCCCCGCCCCCGTGCCGGCGACGCGCACGACGGCGCCGCCGAGCCCGAGCCCGAGCGCCTCCAGCCCGTCGCCCAGTGCGACGGCCAGCCCGACGTCGACGCCCACTCCGAGCGAGTCGTCCACCCCGACCCCGGCACCGCCGTCGACGCCCTACGCCCTCGACGGAACCGTCCACCTCGGCGACGGCACTCTCGACGTCGCCGCCGGGCGCGTGGTCACCGACCTGGGCCTCCTCGACGGAGGGCGGGTGCTCGTGCGGGTCCAACGGCCCGGCGACCGCACGAGCGGCCGGTGGCAGATCCTCGACGGGGACGGTGGCGTCGTCGCGAGCCTCGGTGCCGCGGACATCGGCCTCGCCGGTGCGGACGGCCGCACGGTCGTGCTCCAGACGGTGACCGCCGTCGGCGACGTGCTCGCGTACGACGACGGGGGGCGGCTGCTCCGGAGCCGCTCGGGCACCGACGTCGTCCCCACCGCAGCCGTCGGTGGCCGCGTCGTGCTGAGTGGGCAGGCGGCCAGCTCCCTGTGGGACGTCGCCACGGGCACGACGACCTCCCTGCCCGCCGGCACCCGGTGGCTGACCCCCGACGGTCGCCACGGGATGGGAACGACCGGCGCCGACCCCGAGGACGAGCAGTGCTGGTTCCTCGTCGACCTCAGCCGGGGGTCGACCAAGACCCTCGAGCGCTGCGGTGCCCAGAACCCGGTGGACTTCGAGCCGCACCGGCTCAGCGCGGACGGGCGGTGGATCCTGGGCGCGACGTCCACCGACGGCGGCTTCTACGAGAAGCTCGCCGTGGCCGACGCCCGTGACGGGTCCGTGGTCGTCGACCATCGGTCCCACGGCTCGGCGGTGAACGGCTGGTCGGCGGAGTTCGACGGGTCCGCCGACACCTTCCTGTTCTCCCGGAACGCCAGCGATCCTCCCGACCCGGCGCTGCGCAACGACCTCGTGCGCTGCACGGTCGAGCTCGTGTGCACCTCGGTCGGGAAGGGCGTGGCGCTCGTCGACGACGGGAGCGGCTACACCGGCCCCCGGTACGTGGTCGCGCGGCCCCTCGCCGAGTAGCGGGGCGCCCCCGGGCCGGTGGCAGGATGGCGGACATGCAGACCGCTGACACCACCGCCATCGTCACCGGGGGCGCCTCCGGACTGGGCGCGGCCACCGCCGCCGCCCTCGCCGCGTCGGGCGCCCGGGTGCTCGCCCTCGACCTCGCGGACGCCTGCGAGGGCGCACCCGAGGTCGCGGGCGTCGAGTACGTCCCGACCGACGTCACCTCCGAGGCCGACGTCCGGGCCGCCGTCGAGCAGGCCGCGGGCGACCCCGACCGCCCGCTCCGCATCGCCGTGAACTGCGCAGGGATCGGCCCCTCGGCCCGCATCCTCGGTCGCAAGGGCGTGCACTCGATCGACCTCTACCGGAAGGTCGTCGAGGTCAACCTCATCGGCACCTTCGTCGTGCTGGCCGTGGCCGCCGAGGCGATCGCCGCCACCGAGCCGGACGCCGACGGGCAGCGCGGCGTCATCGTCAACACGGCGAGCATCGCCGCCTACGACGGCCAGGTCGGCCAGGCCGCCTACAGCTCGAGCAAGGGCGCCATCGTGGGCCTCACCCTGCCGGCGGCCCGCGACCTCGCCCAGTACGGCATCCGCGTCATGACGATCGCCCCCGGCATCGTCGAGACCCCGATGCTCGCGACCGTCTCCGACGAGTTCCGCGCCGGTCTCGCCGCGGGCGTCCCCTTCCCCCAGCGTCTCGCCCGCCCCGAGGAGTACGCGAAGCTGGCGCTCGCCGTCATCGACCACGACTACCTCAACGGCGAGGTCGTCCGGATGGACGGCGCGCTGCGGATGGCGCCGCGCTGACCGTGCCCGTCGACGACCTCGGCGCGCCGGTGCCCCTCACGGGGCCGGCGCGCCGCGTCGTCTCGCTCGTCCCGTCCCTGACCGAGGCGCTCGCGACGACCTGCCCGGACCTGCTCGTCGGGGCCACCGACTGGTGCACGCACCCCGCCGACCTCGACGTGGCCCGCGTCCGCGGCACGAAGAACCCGGACCTCGCCGCCCTCGCGGCACTCGAGCCCGACCTCGTCGTCGCGAACAAGGAGGAGAACCGCGAGCTCGACGTGCGCCGGCTGCGCGAGCGAGGCGTGGCGGTGTGGGTGACCGACATCGAGACCGTGCCGCAGGCCCTGGAGTCGATGCGCCGCCTCGTCGACGAGGCGCTCGGGCTGGGGGAGCCGGGGTGGCTCCGCGTCGCGACGGACGCGTGGGCCGGTCCGGTGCCGTCGCCGCACACCCGTGTCGTCGTCCCCATCTGGCGGGACCCGTGGATGGTCGTCGGGCGGCCGACGTTCACCGCCGACCTGCTGGCCCGGCTCGGCTACGAGGTCGTCACCGGATCGGGGGAGGGGCGCTACCCCGCGGCCCGCGTCAGGGACCTGGACGACGCCCGCCTCGCCGACGCGGTCCTCCTCCCGGACGAGCCGTACGAGTTCACGGCGGACGACGGGCCGGAGGCCTTCGAGCGCCTCCCGACGAGGCTCGTGTCGGGCCGTCTGCTCACCTGGTACGGACCGGCGCTCGTGGACTCCCGGATTTCGCTGGACCGAGCGTGACCGTGTAGTGTCTCCGTCGGCCTTCCGGGTGGTTTCCACCCGCTGCGCCCGCCCCCTTAGCTCAGTCGGCAGAGCGTTTCCATGGTAAGGAAAAGGTCGTCGGTTCGATTCCGACAGGGGGCTCTGGTCCGGCCGGGTCAGGCTCCGAGAGTCAGGTCAGGTCGTTCCGCCAAGGCGGGGTAGCTCAGCTGGTTAGAGCGCACGACTCATAATCGTGAGGTCGCGGGATCGAGTCCCGCTCCCGCTACGCACGGATCGCGATTTCCCGGGAATGCGGGCGTCGCGTACCCTGTTGTGCTGGTGCTGCGCGTGGGCCGACCCCGCGCCCGCGCCGCCCACCGAGATCCACCACCGTTTTCCGAGAGCAGGTTGCCCCGTGGCCAGCAAGAGCGCCGACGTCCGCCCCAAGATCACCATGGCGTGCACGGAGTGCAAGGAGCGCAACTACATCACGAAGAAGAACCGCCGCAACGACCCCGACCGGCTCGACCTGGCGAAGTTCTGCCCGCGCTGCAAGAAGCACACCACGCACCGCGAGACCCGCTGACCCCAGCGCCGTCGCGAGAGGCCGCCAGCACCCCCGGGTGCGGGCGGCCTCTCGCCGTGTCCGGGGGTGGGGCGCCGTCGTGCCGCGCCCCTAGAGTGGGGGGCATGGCCGTGAACCCCGACTTCGTCGGACGCACCTACCCGCCGAGCGGGCCCTACCCCGTCGACGCCGACCTCATCGCCGCCTTCGCGGCCGCGGTCGGGTCGACGGACCGGGTCCACACCGACGCCGGCGCCGCCCGCGCCGCCGGGTACGCCGACGTCATCGCCCCCCCGACCCTGGCCGTCCGCTTCGCCCAGGAGTCGGACCGCGCGTACATCAGCGACCCCGCCGCCGGGATCGACTACAGCCGCGTCGTCCACGGCGAGCAGCGCTTCGTCCACCACCGGCCGATCACCGCCGGTGACGAGGTCGTCGGCACGCTGACCGTCGACCAGGTGCGCCAGGCCGGCGGCCACTCGATGGTCACCACCCGCACCGAGCTCGCGACGACGGGCGGTGAGGCGCTCGCCACGTGCACCTCGACGATCGTCGTGCGCGGAGGAGAGGACTGATGGCCGTGCGCACCCTGGGCTCCGTCGCCGTCGGCGACACCATCGGGCCGGTCACCGTGCCGGTCACCCGCGAGACGCTCGTGGCGTACGCGAACGCCTCCGGCGACCAGAACCCCATCCACCAGGACGAGGAGTTCGCCCGGTCCGTCGGGCTGCCCGACGTCATCGCCCACGGGATGTGGACGATGGGAGCCGTCGGCAGCGTCGTCTCGGCGTGGGCGGGCGACGCCGGCCGGGTCCTCGAGTACGGCACCCGCTTCACCAAGCCGGTCGTCGTGCCGACCACCGGTGCCGAGGTGGTCGTCGAGGGCAGCGTCAAGGGCGTGGACGCCGAGACGGGCCGGGTCACCGTCGACGTCGTCGCGACGAGCGAGGGCCAGAAGGTGCTCGGCCGCTGCGTCGCGGTCGTGCGCCTCGACTGATGCAGGAGCTGCACGACGAGCCCCTCGCGGGCCGGACGACGCTGCGGGTCGGGGGACCGGCCGCGCGGATGGTCGTCGTCGAGACGACCGACGAGCTCGTCGACGCGGTACGCGAGGTCGACGACGCCGACGAGCCGCTGCTCGTCCTCGGGGGTGGGTCCAACCTCGTGCTGCCTGACGACGGCTTCCCGGGCACGGTCGTGGCCGTGGCCACCCGGGGGGTCGACGTCGACTCGGCCGACTCCTGCGGGGGCGCGAACGTGACCGTCGCGGCGGGCGAGCCGTGGGACGCCCTCGTCGAGCGCGCCGCGGTCGAGGGCTGGTCCGGGATCGAGGCGCTGTCCGGCATCCCCGGTTCGACCGGGGCCACGCCGATCCAGAACGTCGGCGCCTACGGGCAGGAGGTCTCCCAGACCGTGGCGCGGGTGCGCGTCTGGGACCGGCTCGAGGAGCGGGTGCGCACGATGACGTCGGTCGACTGCCGGTTCACCTACCGGCACTCGCTCTTCAAGGGGACCGACCGGTACGTCGTCCTCGACGTGATGTTCCAGCTCGTCCTCCAGACCCTCTCGCAGCCGGTGCGCTACGCGGACCTCGCGACCCAGCTCGGGGTGGAGGTGGGGGACCGGGTGCCGCTCGGGGAGGCGCGTGAGGCGGTGCTCGCCCAGCGGCGGCGGCGCGGGATGGTCCTCGACGCCACCGACCACGACACCTGGTCGTGTGGGTCCTTCTTCACCAACCCCGTGCTGTCGGAGGAGGAGTTCGCGGCGCTCGGGGCACGGGTGGCCTCCCGACTCGGGGTGGACGCGGTGCCGCCACGCTTCGCGGGGCCCGGCGGTGCCGTCAAGACCTCGGCGGCCTGGCTCATCGAACGGGCCGGCTTCGGCAAGGGGTACGGGGCGCCGGGACCGGCGTCGCTGTCGACGAAGCACACGCTGGCGGTGACCAACCGCGGTGGCGCGAGCACCGCGGACGTCCTGGCCCTCGCCCGCGAGGTCCGCGACGGCGTGCGTGACGCGTTCGGCGTGACGCTGGTCAACGAACCGGTGGTCGTCGGGGACGCGCTGTAGCCGATGCGGTGAGGCGGCTCAGGCGCTGAGGTCGTCCGGTGGGCGGGCGTACCAGTGCGGGCGGACGCTGCCCGCCCGGGTGGACTCGGCGTACCACCACCACGTCGGCGGGTAGGTGACCTGCCCGGTGTCGTGGTGGGCCGGGAAGCGTCGGCTGCCGTCGCGGACCAGCGCCACCAGCTCGTCCCGCGGCCAGTGTGTCGCCGCGACCGGGACCGGGAGGGCCCCCGCCGGGGCAGGCGCCTCGGGATCGGGGGTCGTCGTGCCGGGACGGTGGCACAGCGCCAGGCAGTAGTCCGTGGGTTCGAGTGCGGTGAGGACGTCGGAGAGCTTGAGCACCCCGGCGCGGGCCTCGAGCCGTGCGACGTGGCTCGACGACCAGCCGCGCCGCCGGGCGTAGCCGCGCTGACCGAGCCGGAGACGACGCCGGTGGGCGCGGACCGCGAGGCCGACCTCGCGGGGCACGGTGAGGCCGGCCCGGGCCGCGTTGAGCTCGCGGGCGAAGGTGGGGTAGAGGAGGGGCAGCAGGTTCATGGCGGGCAGCCTCGCCGCGCGACGCCGGGGGCGCCATGGCCGTGCGAGAGCCTGTGGACGGCGCCGGGGCCCGACCCGCCCCTGTGGACAACTGCCGCCGGCCGAGAGGGGCGCGGCTGGGGTCGTGCCGGTGCAGGCGGGCGGTCACGCAGGGTGCCGTGCCCGGACCCCGGGGGCGTCCACGCGCCCACCGAGCGTGCCGTCGCGACCGCTATTGCTCGCATCCCCCACCGGTGCAACCAGACGAACGGTTCGCCGCTCCGCCCTGCGAAGCAACTGCGACGAGCGGCGTGCGTGCACCCGACGGCGGAGCACCCACGACGAGTGGGCCTCTGCGTCGGTGCGTGGAGCAGACACCCGGTCGTCGTAGGTGCGTCCAGGGCGGGTGCAGCCGGCCGCTCGTCTGGTTGCTCCGCAGGGGGGTGCGCCCAATAGCGGTGGGAGAGGGGTCGTCAAGGTCCGGGAGCTCGGGCCCCGGCTCGGACGGTCCCGTCCCGGAGGCGGGGCGGCGCACGCCGCTCAGCCCGGCTCGCCGAGCCAGCGGGCGATGTCGCGCTCGGCCGCGGCCCGCACCTCCGCGGGTGCCCGGCTCGCGCCGAAGGAGGCGCGCGCCAAGCCGGCCAGCTCCGCGTCGGACAGACCGTGCACCGACCTCGCCGTCTCGTACTGCGCCGTCAGGCGGGACCCGAAGATCAGCGGGTCGTCGGCGCCCAGCGCGACCACCGCGCCGGCGTCCAGCAGCCGGCGCAGGGGCACGTCCTCGGCCGCGTCGTACACCCCGAGCGACACGTTCGACCCCGGGCACACCTCGAGCGCCACCCCGGCCGCGACGACCCGGTCCAGCACCCGCGGGTCCTCCACCGACCGCACGCCGTGTCCGAGCCGGTCCGGCGCCATCGTGTCGAGCGTCGCCGCGACCGCCTCGGCCCCCAGGAGCTCTCCGGCGTGCGGCACCGAGGCCAGCCCGGCGCGCCGCGCGATGCGGAAGGCCGCCCCGAACTCCTCGGTGTCCC
Source organism: uncultured Actinomycetota bacterium (assembly GCA_963709785.1). Taxonomy (GTDB): domain Bacteria; phylum Actinomycetota; class Actinomycetes; order Actinomycetales; family Dermatophilaceae; genus Phycicoccus. The sequence continues at coordinate 287,772 of CAVPXT010000013.1, forward strand.
CCCGGCGCTCGTCGTTGGACAGCCCGAACCCGACCACCGTGCCCGCGCCCTCCCCGGCGTGGTGCGCCGCCAGGCGGGCGAGTGTCCGCGCCTCCAGCGGGTGGCGCATCCGAGACGCCGCGACGACCACCCCCACCTGGGCCGCCCCCGGTTCCCGGGACACGGCCGCCGCCTCGTCGAGGACGATCTCCAGGGCCGGCGTGATCCCGCCGACGAACGGTGCGTACGACGTCGGGTCGACCTGGATCTCCAGCCACCGCGAGCCCTCGGCGCCGTCGTCGAGCGCGGCCTCCCGGACGATGCGCCGCATGTCCGCCTCGCCGCGGACGCACGCCCGCGCGATGTCGTACAGGCGCTGGAAGCGGAACCAGCCACGCTCGTCCGCCGCCTCGAACTGCGGCGGGTACTCGTCGGTCAGGGTGCGCGGCAGGCGCAGCCCGTGGGTCGCCGCCATCTCGCGGACCGTCTCGACCCGCATCGACCCGGTGAAGTGGAGGTGCAGGTGGGCCTTCGGCAGGCTGCCGACCGGGCGCGGCGCCGGTCCGGACCCGACGCGCTGGCTCACTCCTGCGAGGAGTCCTCGTCGATGACGTGGACCGCGGCCTCCTCGGCCGAGGCCGCCGCGCCGTCGACGCCCACGTCCTCGCCGAGCATCTCCTGCTCGTCGTCCTCACCGAGCCCCTCGTCCGGGGACACCAGCCGGCCGGACCGCTCGTTGCCGACCTCACCGTCGCCGAGCCAGTCGTCCTCGGCGGCGATCGCGTCGGGGTCGTCGCCGCCGATCCGCGGCACGTCGAGGCCGGACTCGTTCTCCGGTGCCCCGTACGCGGACGCGGGGTCGGCGACCTCCTGGCGGATGCGCTCCTCGATCGTCTCCTCCCGGTGCTGCTCCTCGGCGGTGACGCCGTGCGCACTCGAGCCCAGCGGGCGGTCGGGAGGGGAGTAGCCCCGGTCGAGGACGTCGTCGACGTCCTCCTGCTCGAGGGTGTCCTCGGGCTGCAGCTGGTCCTCGTCGCCGTACGTCTGGTCGTCGTCCGTGCGGGTGTCGGGGTGCTCGCTCATCTGCTCAGCCTACGTCGCCGACGAGCTGCTCCGCGGCGGCGAGGGCGACGCAGGTGGCCACCCCGGCCATCGCCGTCTCCACCTCCTCGAGGACGGGGAAGGACGGTGCGAGACGGATGTTCCGGTCGCGCGGGTCGGTGCCACGCGGGAAGGACGCGCCGGCCGGGGTCAGGGCGATCCCCGCCTCCTTGGCGAGCTGCACGACCCGGGACGCGCAGCCGTCGGGGACGTCGAGGCTCACGAAGTAGCCCCCGCGAGGGCGGGTCCACTCGGCGATGCCGAGCCCGTCGAGCGCGGCGGTCAGCGCGGCGTCGACCGCGGCGAACTTCGGGGCCAGCACCTCGCGGTGCCGGTCCATGTGGTCCCGGACGCCCTGGGCCGACCCGAAGAACTGCACGTGCCGGAGGTGGTTGACCTTGTCCGGGCCGATCGAGGCGTACTTGAGGTGCCCGAGGTACCAGGCCACCGTCTCGCGGGAGCCGGCGAGGAAGGCGACCCCCGCCCCGGCGAAGGTGATCTTGCTCGTGGACGCGAAGACGATCGGCCGGTGCGGGTGCCCCGCGGCCGAGGCGAGCGAGAGGATGTCGGCGGACTTCGCCTCCTCGGAGGTCAGGTGGTGCAGCGCGTAGGCGTTGTCCCAGAACAGCCGGAAGTCCGGCGCGGCGGCCGGCATGGCGGCCAGCCGAGCGGCGACCTCCTGGGTGACGACGGACCCGGCAGGGTTCGCGTAGGTCGGCACGATCCACATGCCCTTGATGCTCGGGTCGTCGCGGACGAGCGCCTCGACGGCGTCGACGTCCGGGCCGTCCTCGAGCATGGGGACGGTGACCATCTCGATGCCGTAGCTCTCGAGCATCGTGTAGTGCCGGTCGTAGCCGGGGACGGGGCAGATGAAGGTGACCCTCTCCTCCTCGCGCCACGGCCGCGGGGAGTCCACCCCACCGTGCAGCAGGTGGTAGACGAGGACCTCGTGCATCATCGTCAGGCTCGCGTTGCCCCCGGCGACGATCTGGTCGACGTCCACCCCGAGCAGCTCCGCGAACATCTCGCGCAGCTCGGCGAGCCCCTCGAGCCCCCCGTAGTTGCGCACGTCGACGCCGCTGCGGTCGCGGTGCCCGTCGGGCAGGTCGAGGAGGCGCTCGGAGAGGTCGAGCTGCTCGGCGCTCGGCTTGCCCCGGGTGAGGTCGAGGGACAGCCCGCGTGCGGTGAGGGCCGTGTAGGCGGCGCGCTGGTCGTCGAGGAAGCGCCGGAGCTCCTCGGGGGAGCGGTCGGCGAGCGGGGTGCGGGGGGCGGCGTCGGTGCTCACGGGTCCATCGTCGCAGAGCGGGGGAGGCGCGGACGGCGGCCGTTCGCGGAGCGGGAGGCCCCGGGCGGTTCGCGCCGGGCCGCTGCCGTCCCGTATGCTGTCGGTTCGGTGTGACCACCATCCTTCGGCGTGCCCGAGGGAGGTCGCACCGCCCGGGGTCCCACCCCAATCAGGGACTCCACAGGGCAGTGGCTCAATTGGTAGAGCACCGGTCTCCAAAACCGGCGGTTGGGGGTTCGAGTCCCTCCTGCCCTGCGTCGCACGTGTGGTACGTCCACGAGTCGCGGCCCGCGTCGTCGGGCTGCCTTCGCGGGCGTGCCGCGCGGAAGGCAACCGAACCGACCAGCTCGACGTGAAGAGGCACCGTGACTGACGTGGGTCAGACCAGGACTCCCTCCCGCCCCGCCCGGGGCTCGGAGCGAGGTGGCAACCCCGTGTCCCGGTGGTTCCGCGCCCTCGGGCTCTTCGTGAGCCAGATCCTCGACGAGCTGCGCAAGGTCGTCCGGCCCACCCGCAACGAGCTCTGGAACTACACGCTCGTCGTCATCGTCTTCGTGACGGTGATGATGGCGCTCGTGGCGGGCATGGACCTCGGCTTCAGCAAGCTCGTCGGCCTGGTCCTCGGTTCCTGACCCGCGTACCGCACGCGCCCCCGCCACCCGGCATCCCGCAGACGAAGGAAGAGGTCACCCGTGTCCGACCAGTGGACCGACAACCCCGACGTGGCGTCCGAGGACGCCCCCGAGGTGCTGCCCGAGGCCGCCACGGAGGAGCCCGCCACCGAGGCCCCCATCGATGACACTCCCGTGCAGGAGGTCGACCTCGCCGTCGCCGAGGCCGCTGACGACGCCGAGGCCGCTGACGACGCCGAGGTCGCTGACGACGCCGACGCTCCGGCCACCGAGGTCGACGAGGACGGCGACGTGCTCGAGGGCATCGACCCCGTCCAGGCCTTCAAGGACGACCTCGCGAGCAAGTTCGGCGACTGGTTCGTCATCCACAGCTACGCGGGCTACGAGAACCGGGTCAAGGCCAACCTCGAGAACCGCACCCAGTCGCTGAACATGGAGGACTACATCTTCGAGGTGGAGGTCCCCATGGAGGAGGTCACCGAGATCAAGGGCGGCCAGCGCAAGCTGGTCCGCCGGGTCCGGATGCCCGGGTACGTCCTCGTGCGGATGGAGCTCACCGACGAGTCCTGGGGCGCCGTCCGGCACACCCCGGGTGTCACCGGCTTCGTCGGCAACGCGCACCAGCCGGTGCCGCTGACCCTCGACGAGGTCTTCACGATGCTCAAGCCGGCCGACCTCGGGACGGCCGCGTCCGCTGCCGCCTCCGGTGGCGCCCCGGCCGCGGGGGGCTCCGGCTCCTCCGACGCGTCCGTCGTCGACTTCGAGGTCGGCGAGTCCGTCACCGTCATGGACGGGCCCTTCGAGACCCTCCCGGCGACCATCTCCGAGATCAACCCCGACACCCAGAAGCTCAAGGTGCTCGTCTCGATCTTCGGCCGGGAGACCCCGGTCGAGCTCTCCTTCAGCCAGGTCGCCAAGATCTGAGCGGAGACCCCTCCCCGGGGTCACGGGGACACTGCAAAGGGGTCATCGCCCACGGCGTCGGCCCACCACCACCGAAGAAGGACAGAACATGCCCCCCAAGAGCAAGAAGGTCTCCGGGTACATCAACCTGCAGATCCAGGCCGGTGCCGCGACCCCCGCGCCCCCGGTCGGCCCGGCCCTCGGCCAGCACGGCGTCAACATCATGGAGTTCGTCAAGGCGTACAACGCGGCGACCGAGCACCAGCGCGGCAGCATCATCCCCGTCGTCATCACGGTCTACGAAGACCGCTCCTTCACCTTCATCACCAAGACCCCGCCGGCCTCCGAGCTCATCAAGAAGGCCGCCGGCGTCGCGAAGGGCTCGGGCGAGCCGCACAAGACCAAGGCCGGCAAGCTGACCAAGGACCAGCTCCGCGAGATCGCGGAGGCCAAGATGCCCGACCTCAACGCCAACGACGTCGACGCCGCGATGAAGATCATCGCCGGCACCGCCCGTCAGATGGGCATCGACACCGAGCTCTGAGCCCGGTTCCACCCCCTGTGGCAGGGCCGGCGCTGGCCCGATCACCACGACTCCACCTCTCACTCCAGGAGCAGCACATGAAGCGCAGCAAGGCCTACAAGGCCGCCAGCGAGAAGATCGACCTCGAGAAGGTCTACAGCCCCCTCGAGGCCGTCCGGATCGCGAAGGACGTCGCCTCGGCGAAGTACGACGAGACCGTCGAGGTCGCGTTCCGCCTCGGTGTCGACCCCCGCAAGGCCGACCAGATGGTCCGCGGCACGGTCAACCTCCCGCACGGCACGGGCAAGACCGCCCGCGTCCTCGTCTTCGCCAACGGTGACAAGGCCGAGGCCGCGATCGCCGCCGGTGCCGACCACGTCGGGTCCGACGACCTCCTCGAGAAGGTCGCGGGCGGCTGGCTCGACTTCGACGCCGTCGTCGCCACCCCGGACCTCATGGGCAAGGTCGGCCGGCTCGGCAAGGTGCTCGGCCCGCGCGGCCTCATGCCCAACCCGAAGACCGGGACGGTCACCATGGACACCGCCAAGGCCGTGACCGACATCAAGGGCGGCAAGATCGAGTTCCGCGTCGACAAGCACGCGAACCTCCACTTCATCATCGGCAAGGCCTCCTTCGACGAGACCTCGCTCGTCGAGAACTACGCCGTCGCGCTCGACGAGGTCCTCCGGCTCAAGCCGGCCTCCTCCAAGGGCCGGTACATCATGAAGGCGACCCTGTCGACGACGATGGGCCCGGGCATCCCGCTCGACGCGTCGAAGACCAAGAACCTCACCGAGGAGTCGGTCGAGGCCTGAGCAGCACCCCCGACGGAGCCCGCCGCCCCCTCACGGGGCGGCGGGCTCCGTCGTCCCCGGGCCGGGTGACGACTTCGTCACGACCGGGGAACTCCCCGGCGCCGCGCCGCGTCCCACCCGTACGCTGGACCAGCGGGCGGCCGACCGGGCCGTCGGCCACACACCTCACCGGGGGAAGTACCAGATGAAGCGCACGATCCTCTCCGCCCTCGCCCTCTCCGGGGCGCTCGCCCTGGGGGCCTGCGGCTCCACGACCGCCGGCACCGGGGCCTCCACGGGCACCTCGGCCGAGGCCCCGGCCGCCGCGTCGGCGAAGGTCGGCGACACCGTCGACCTCGCGGAGCTGGCCGCCCGCAGCAGCGCCGCGGTCAAGGACAAGGGCACCGCCCACATGACGATGGACATGGGCACCGAGGGCACGATGGAGGCCGACGTCGACTACGGCGGCGAGGGCCCGCGGATGGCGATGACGATGACCACCTCCGGCGAGACGCTGCAGATGGTCTACGTCGACAAGGTGATGTACATGGGCGGTGCGTCGATGGCCGAGATGACGGGCGGCAAGACCTGGATCAAGATCGACCCGGCCGGCGACGACATGATGTCGAAGATGATGGGCCCGGTGCTGACGCAGATGGAGTCCGCGATGGGCAACCCGGCCGAGCAGCTCACCGTCTACAAGGGGGCCGAGGCCACCGTCAAGTCCGTCGAGGGCGGTGTGAGGACCTACACCGTCACCCTCACCAAGGAGCAGCTCACCGCCGCGATGTCGGCGCAGAAGGAGGCGCTGCCCGGTCTCGACGAGGAGGGGCTGAAGCAGATCCCGGAGAAGGGCGTCACCTACGACCTGTCGCTCGACGCCGACGACCTCCCCGTCGCGATGTCCATGGACGTCAGCGGCCAGGCCCTGACGATGACGTACTCGAAGTGGGGCGAGCCGGTGGACATCGCGGCCCCGGCCGCCTCCGACGTCGGCACCTTCGAGCTGCCGACGAGCTGACCGGCCGGCCCAGCACCATCGCGGCGGCGCCCCGGTACCCCGGGGCGCCGCCGCGATTTGGGCCCGGGGCGACCCTCCCGTACGCTGGGACCTGACCGAAGACCGCCGGTAGTCGCGTGCACCCGCACGAGACCGAAGGCCCCGCCGAGAGCGGGCGACCAGCGCAGGCCACGATTCGCGAGCCGGAGCCCCGTGCCCCGGCGCCCAGCGAGCCCCGTGCCCTGCGCCGGGGCTCTCTCTCGTTCCCGGGTCCCTCCCCGTCGGTCCGACCCGACGGAAGGAGGCCCGAATGTCACGTGCCGACAAGGTTGCGGCGATCGCCGAGCTCTCGGACAAGTTCACGAGCTCGAACGCCGCCGTCCTCACGGAGTACCGGGGACTCTCGGTGGCTCAGATCACCGAGCTGCGCAACTCCCTGCGTGGCAACGCGACCTACGCCGTGGTCAAGAACACGCTGACCAAGCTCGCCGCCAAGGACGCCGGGGTGACCGCTTTCGACGGTCAGCTCGTGGGTCCGTCCGCGATCGCCTTCGTCGAGGGCGACCCGGTGGAGGCGGCCAAGGGTCTGCGCGACTTCGCCAAGGCCAACCCCCTCCTGGTGATCAAGGGCGGCGTGTTCGAGGGCAAGGCCCTCTCCGCCGCGGACATCACCAAGCTCGCGGACCTCGAGTCCCGCGAGGTGCTCCTCGCCAAGCTGGCCGGCGCCATGAACGCCTCGCTCAGCCAGGCTGTCTACCTCTTCGCCGCCCCGCTGTCGCAGGCCGCTCGCGCGGTCGACGCCCTGCGGGCGAAGGTCGAGGCCGAGGGGCCGGTGGCTGCTGCCGCCGACGCTCCGGCCGAGGCCGCCGCAGAGACCCCTGCCGAGGCTCCCGCCGAGGCCACCGACGTCGCCGAGGGTGGCGACGCGGGCTGACCCCTCGGGGCCGGCTCACCACCGAAACCGCCACTCACGGCACTTCAGCACGAAAGGACGCCAACCATGGCCAAGCTCAGCACCGACGAGCTCCTTGAGGCCTTCAAGGAGATGACCCTGATCGAGCTCTCCGAGTTCGTCAAGGAGTTCGAGGACACCTTCAACGTCACCGCCGCCGCGCCCGTCGCGGTCGCCGGTGCCGCTGCCCCGGCCGGTGGCGGCGACGCCGAGGCCCCCGCCGAGCAGGACGAGTTCGACGTCGTCCTCGAGGCTGCCGGCGACAAGAAGATCGCCGTCATCAAGGAGGTCCGCGCGCTGACCTCCCTCGGCCTCAAGGAGGCCAAGGACCTCGTCGACGGCGCCCCCAAGGCCGTCCTCGAGAAGGTCGACAAGGCCGCGGCCGACAAGGCCAAGGACCAGCTCGAGGGCGCCGGCGCCACCGTCACCCTCAAGTGAGCCCGTCCCCCTCGAGGGGATGACGCCACGCCCGACGGGGCCCGACCACTGCGGTCGGGCCCCGTCGTCGTGCGCCCGGGGCGACCTGAGAGATTTCTTGGGGCAGCAAACCACCATCGGCCGGGCTCGCGTGGTCTCATGGTCCGGCGCCGCGGCTACCCCCGGGTAACTTCGGCCCGCGCGTGGGTGCACGACGACGAGAAGGGTCGACATGGGTGTCGAGATCGCGGTGAGCGGCCTGACCAAGCGGTTCGGGAGCCAGCTCATCTGGGACGACGTCACCCTCACCCTGCCCGCGGGCGAGATCTCGGTCATGCTCGGCCCGTCCGGCACCGGCAAGTCGGTCTTCCTCAAGACCCTCGTCGGGCTGATCCGCCCCGACGCGGGCTCGATCGTCATCGACGGCCGCGACATCGTCCAGCTCCGCGGCGACGACCTCTACGAGGTCCGCACGCTCTTCGGGGTGCTCTTCCAGGACGGTGCGCTCTTCGGGTCGATGAGCCTCTTCGACAACGTCGCCTTCCCGCTGCGCGAGCACACCCGCAAGCGCGAGTCCGAGGTCGCCGCCATCGTGCGCGAGAAGATGGAGCTCGTCGGCCTCGCGGGCGCCGAGGACAAGCTCCCCGGTGAGATCTCCGGTGGGATGCGCAAGCGCGCCGGTCTGGCCCGCGCCCTCGTCCTCGACCCGGAGATCCTCCTCATCGACGAGCCCGACTCAGGGCTGGACCCGGTCCGCACCTCGTACATCAACCAGCTGTTCGTCGACCTCAACGCGCAGATCGACGCGACCTTCCTCATCGTCACCCACGACATCAACACCGCCCGGACGGTGCCGGACAACATCGGGCTGCTCTACCACCGCCACCTCGCGATGTTCGGTCCGCGCGAGATGCTGCTGTCGTCCGAGGAGCCGGTGGTCCGGCAGTTCCTGGGCGCCCAGACGGTCGGCCCGATCGGGATGTCCGAGGAGAAGGACGCCGACGAGCTCGCTGCCGAGTCCGGCCAGGAGCTCCCGCCGCTGCCGCCGATCCCCCTCCAGCTGCCGACGAGCGACCGCAGCCCTCGACGCGCCGAGCGCCCGGCGGGGGAGTGGTGCCGCGCGAACGGTGTCACGCCGCCCCCGGGCAGCTTCGCCTCGACGACGGCCGGGATCCCGGGTGTGCGCCACGAGGTGGGCGCATGACCGTCGTCACCAGTGGCCTGCGGCAGGCCGGCTCCTTCTTCGGGCTCGTCGTCGATGTCGGGCGCGCCCTGCCGAAGCGTCCCTTCCAGCTCAAGGAGCTCATCCAGCAGGCGTGGTTCGTCGCCTCCGTGACGATCGTGCCCACGGCCCTGGTCTCCATCCCGTTCGGCGCGGTCATCGCCCTGCAGCTCGGCACGCTGACCCGCCAGCTCGGGGCGCAGTCCTTCACCGGGGCGGCCTCGGTCCTCGCCGTGGTGCGCGAGGCCTCACCCCTGGTCACCGCTCTGCTCGTCGCCGGCGCCGGCGGGTCGGCCATCTGCGCCGACCTCGGCTCCCGCAAGATCCGCGAGGAGATCGACGCGATGGAGGTGCTGGGCATCTCCCCGATCCAGCGACTCGTGGTGCCCCGGGTCATCGCGACGATGCTCGTGGCCGCGCTGCTCAACGGTCTCGTCTCGGTCGTGGGGGTCGCCGGCGGCTACGTCTTCAACGTCCTCGTCCAGGGCGGCACGCCCGGGGCCTACCTCGCCTCGTTCACCGCGCTCGCCCAGCTCGCCGACCTCGCGACGGCCGAGATCAAGGCCCTGCTCTTCGGTGCGCTCGCGGCCCTCGTCGCCTCGTACAAGGGGCTGACCGCCGGGGGAGGCCCCAAGGGTGTCGGTGACGCGGTGAACCAGGCGGTCGTCATCACGTTCATGCTCCTGTTCGTCGTGAACTTCGTCATCAGCGCGATCTACTTCCAGGTCGTCCCCCAGAAGATCTGATGCCGATGCCCCGCCTCGCCTCCGCCACCCGCGCGCCGCTGCGGCTCCTCGACGAGCTCAGCGCGCAGATGCGGTTCTACGTGCAGTCCATCGGCTGGGTGCCCCGCACGCTTCGGCGGTACCGCACGGAGGTCGTGCGGCTGCTCGCCGAGGTCTCGCTCGGCACCGGGGCGCTGAGCGTCATCGGCGGCACGGTCGGGGTGCTGACCTTCCTCGCGTTCTTCACCGGGTCGCAGGTGGGCCTCCAGGGCTTCAGCTCGCTCGACCAGCTCGGCACCGGGGCGTTCGCCGGCTTCGTCTCGGCCTACCTCAACACCCGGGAGATCGCCCCCCTCGTCGCGGGGCTCGCGCTCGCCGCCACCGTCGGCTGCGGCTTCACCGCGCAGCTCGGGGCGATGCGGATCAGCGAGGAGGTCGACGCCCTGGAGGTGATGGGCATCCCGAGCCTGCCGTTCCTCGTGACCACCCGCATGATCGCCGGCTTCGTCGCGGTCATCCCGCTCTACGTCCTCGGCCTGCTCTCGTCGTACGCGGCGACCCGGTTCATCGTCACCGGCTACTTCGGGCAGTCCACCGGGACGTACGACCACTACTTCCACCTGTTCCTGCCGCCGGGGGACATCCTCTGGTCGTTCGCGAAGGTGCTGGTCTTCGCCGTCGTCGTCATCGGCATCCACTGCTACTACGGCTACACGGCGAGCGGGGGCCCGGCCGGCGTCGGGGTCGCCGTGGGCCGGGCGGTCCGCACCTCGATCGTCGCGATCAACGTCATCGACTTCTTCCTCAGCCTCGCGATCTGGGGCGCCACGACGACGGTGAGGATCGCGGGATGAGCGGCGGTCTCCTCGCGGGCCTGCGCGAGCGTGCCTACGGCGTGGCGTTCCTGCTCGTCGTGGTCCTCGGCATCACGCTGTCCATCGCCACCTTCGAGAAGGTGTTCACCGACGTCGTCACGGTGTCCCTGCGCACGGACCGCATCGGCAGCCAGATGCAGGAGGCGGCCGACGTCAAGATCCGCGGGGTCATCGTCGGGGAGGTCCGCTCGATCTCCTCCGGCCCCGGCGGCGCGACGCTCTCGCTCGCCCTCGACCCGGACCGGGTCGACCTCATCCCGGCGGCCGTCAGCGCCCGGCTGCTCCCCAAGACCCTCTTCGGGGAGCGCTTCGTCGACCTCGTCCCACCGACCGGCGACCCCGGTCGGCCCATCCGCGCGGGCGACGTCATCCCGCAGGACCGCACGAGCGTGGCCATCGAGCTCGAGCGGGTCTTCGAGGAGCTCCTGCCGCTGCTGCGCACGGTGCGGCCAGAGAAGCTCGCGGCGACCCTCAACGCGCTGGCGACGGCACTCGACGGCCGTGGCACGAGGCTCGGGGAGAACCTCGTCCTCGTCGACGACTACGTCACCGGCCTCAACCCGCAGATGCCGCTGATCCAGGCCGACATCAGCGGCCTCGCCGACCTGGCCAGCACCTACGCCGAGGCGGCGCCGGACCTGCTCGCGGCGGCCAACTCGCTGCGGACGACGAACGCGACGATCGTCGAGAAGAAGGACCAGCTCGCCGGGTTCCTCGCAGGAACGGCCGGCTTCGCGAACACGACGGCGGAGTTCCTCGAGAAGAACGACGACCGGATCATCCAGGTCGGGCGCGTCCAGCGACCGACGCTCGCGGTGCTCGCCAAGCACGCACCCGTCTACCCCTGCCTCGCGACGGCCCTCGTCGACTGGATCCCGCGCGCCGAGGGGATCTTCTCCGGCGGCCAGTTCCACATCACGCTGGAGACCCCGCCGCAGCGGAACGGGTACCGCCCCGGCCAGGAGCCCGCCTGGAACGACGACCGCGGGCCCAGCTGCCGTGGTCTGCCGAACCCCGGTGGCAGCCAGTCGAACCCGCGGGGCGCGGTGACGTTCGCCGACGGCTCGGGCGGGGCGTCCCGGTCCTCGCTGCCCTCGGCCCTGCTCGCCCCCACCGGGCTGGCGGTCGGGAACGTCGACTCCGGGCTCGCCGGCACCGAGGCCGAGCAGCAGGTCGTCGCCATCGCCCTGGCCTCCGAGGGGCAGGGTGAGCCGTCGGCACTCACGACCCTGCTCGCCGGGCCGATGCTGCGCGGACGGGTGGTCAACCAGTGAGGACCACCCCGAGCCTGGTCAAGCTCCTCGCGTTCGTCGTCGTCACGGTGCTCGCCACCGGGCTGCTCGCGGCGACCATCGCCAACGTCCTCCCCGGGGACAAGGCGTCGTACCGGGCCGTGTTCAGCGACGTCACCGGGTTGGCCACGGGGCAGGACGTCCGCATCGCCGGGGTGCGGGTCGGCACGGTCCGGGAGATCGCCGTCGCCACGGACCGGGTCAGCGCCGAGGTCACCTTCGACGTCCTCCGCTCGACGACGCTCACCCGGGGCACCGCCGCGACGATCAAGTACCGCAACCTCGTCGGGGAGCGCTACGTCGCCCTCACGCAGGAGCCGGGCGACGCCGCGGCGCTGCCCGAGAACGGGACCATCCCGCTCGAGCGGACCCACCCGGCGCTCGACCTCACGGTCCTGTTCAACGGGTTCAAGCCGCTCTTCGCCGCCCTCTCACCGGCCGACGTCAACGAGCTGTCCGCCCAGGTGATCTCCGTGCTCCAGGGCGAGGGCGGCGACATCAACAGCCTGCTCGGGCAGACCGCCTCCCTGACGCAGGCGCTCGCGGACCGCGACGCCGTGATCGGCCGCACCATCGACAACCTCACGACGGTGCTCTCCACCGTCGAGGCCAACGACACCGCCTTCTCCGACCTGCTCACCCAGCTCCAGCGCTTCGTGTCCGGCCTCGCCGAGGACCGCACCGCCATCGGCGACTCGCTGACCAACATCAACCGGCTGACCGGCGACACGGCGAACCTGCTCGCCGCCGGTCGCCCCGACCTCAAGGCCGACATCGCGAACCTCGGCGACCTCGCCACGACCCTCAACGAGCCCGCCAACACCCGGGAGTTCGAGCGGTTCATCGGCCAGGCGCCCTCGAAGATCACGACGATCACCCGCACGGCGACCTACGGCTCCTGGTTCAACTTCTACCTGTGCCGGTTCGACGTCCAGAACCTCCTGCTGCCGACCGGCAAGACGCCGGGGAACCTCGGGTACGACGTCGCGGCGGCGAGGTGCCGGTGACGACCACCCCGGCGGCTCCCCCGAAGGAGCGCGACACCCTGCGGCTCGGCGTCGTGGGGCTGCTCCTCATCGCCCTCGTCATGGTGCTCTCGTTCAACGCCTCGAGCCTGCCCCTCATCGGCGGCGGCGACTCCTACAGCGCGGCCTTCACCGAGGCCGGGGGCCTGCGCGACGGCGACGACGTGCGCATCGCCGGGGTCAAGGTCGGCGACGTCACCGGGGTCGACCTCGAGGGCTCGCACGTGCGGGTCGACTTCCGGATCACCGAGGACGTCGCGTTCGGGCCCTCGACCGGCGCCTCGGTGCGGATCAAGACACTGCTCGGGGCCAAGTACGTCGCCCTCGAGCCGCGCGGCACGGGCCAGATGCGAGAGGGCACCCAGATCCCGCTCGAGCGGACGGTCTCCTCCTACGACGTCATCACCGCCTTCTCCGACCTGACCCGGACCACGGAGCGGATCGACACCGACCAGCTGGCGCAGTCCCTCGACGTGCTCGCGACCGAGTTCCAGGACACCCCGGAGAACGTCCGGACCGCGCTCGACGGACTGAGCCGGCTCTCCGCGACCATCGCCGACCGCGACGACAGGCTCCGCGAGCTGCTGCGGGCCGCCGACTCGGTGACCGGGACCGTCGCCGAGCAGAACGCCGTCGTCGACCGGCTCATCAAGGACGCCGACCTGCTCGTCGCCGAGCTCGAGACCCGGCGGGAGGCCATCCACACGCTCTTCACGAACACCAGCGCGCTCGCCGAGCAGGTCACCGGGCTGGTCCGCGACAACCGCGCCGAGCTGAAGCCGGCGCTCCAGCAGCTCCAGGCGGTGCTCACGACCCTCCAGAAGCACGAGGGCGACCTCAAGGAGACGATCGCGGCGATGGCCCCGTTCACCCGGCTGTTCGCCAACACCCTCGGCACCGGGCCGTGGTTCGACACCTACATCCAGAACCTCACGAACCCCGTCGGGACGGTGGGCCGATGAGGCGCCCGACGCTCCGCGTCCCCGCGCGGCTCAGCGGCCTCGGGGCGCGCCTGCGGGCGGTCCCGCCGAAGGCCGCCGTCGTCGCGGGGGTGCTCGTCGTCGCCCTCGTCGCCGCGGCGGCGGTGTTCTGGCCGCGCCCGGAGCCGGTGCGCGTGTCGGCCGACTTCGTCCGCGCCGTCGGGCTCTTCCCCGGGTCCGACGTGCGCATCCTCGGGGTCCGGGTCGGCGAGGTGACCGCCGTCGAGCCGCGGGGCGACGCGGTCCGCGTCGACTTCGAGTTCACCTCCGAGCACCCCGTCCCGGCCGACGCGCGGGCGGCGGTCGTCGCGCCCTCGCTCGTGAGCGACCGGTACGTCCAGCTGCTGCCGGTGTGGACGGAGGGGCCCCGGATGGTGAGCGGCGCGCACATCCCGCTCGAGCGCACCGCCGTCCCCGTCGAGCTCGACCGGGTCAGCCAGAGCCTCGACGACCTCATGGTCGCCCTCGGGCCGCAGGGGGCGAACTCCGAGGGAGCCCTCTCGCGTGTCCTGGAGACCGGCGCCGCGAACCTCGACGGCAACGGCCAGTCGCTGCACGACACGACCGTCAACCTCTCCCGGGCGGTGCAGACCTTCTCCGAGGGCCGGGGCGACCTCTTCTCGACGGTGAAGAACCTCAACACGTTCACCGAGACCCTCGCCGCCAACGACGCACAGGTCCGGCGGCTCAACACCAACCTGGCGTCGGTGTCGACGGCCCTGGACGACGAGCGCGACGACCTGTCCGCCGCCCTGGCCAACCTCGCCGTGGCCCTCGACGAGATCACCGGCTTCGTCCACGACAACCGGACGCTCCTCACGGACGACGTCAGCCGGCTCACCGACGTCACGGGCACGGTGGTGCAGGAGCGCAAGGCGCTCGCGGAGACCCTCGACGCCGCACCGGTGGCCCTGTCCAACCTCCAGCTCGCGTACGACGCGAAGACCGGGACCCTCGACACCCGCGCGACGATCCAGGGAGCCGACGAGCCCGGCCTGCTCCTGTGCTCGCTCATCACCGGGCCCACGGGCACGGGGAACACCGACCTGTGCGCGAGCTCCGGGCTGCTCGACCTCGAGCTCCCCGACGTCCTCGGCCGGCTCACCGGGTCCGCGGCCGGGGGCTCCTCGTCCGGGCTGCTGCGCGGCGCCGACCCCACCCTGGGAGGGCTGCTCGGATGAGGACCACTCGTACCCGCACGGCGGCGACGGCGCTGCTCGGCGCGCTGGTGCTCGTCGTGCCCACCGGGTGCTCGAGCGTCTACGACCTCCCGCTCCCCGGCGGCCCGAGGGCCGAGGGTCGCCAGATCACCGTGCGGGCCGAGTTCGCCGACGTCCTCGACCTCGTCCCGCGCTCGTCGGTCAAGGTCGACGACGTGACCGTGGGGGAGGTCACCGACATCGAGCTCGACGGCTGGAGCGCCCGCGTGACGATGCGGATCCCCGCGTCGGCCGGGCTCCCGGACGACACCCGCGCCGAGCTGAAGCAGACCTCGCTGCTCGGGGAGAAGTACGTGGCCCTCGAGCGCCCCGACGGTGGCGGCACCGGCAGGCTCGGTGACGGCGACCTCATCCCCCTCGACCGGACCGGGCGCAACCCCGAGGTCGAGGAGGTCCTCGCGGCGCTGTCGATGCTGCTCAACGGGGGCGGTGTCGGTCAGCTCAAGGTCATCGAGTCCGAGCTGAACAACGCGATGCGGGGCCACCACGAGGAGATCCGGAGCCTGGTGACCCAGCTCGACACCTTCGTCGGCGGCCTCGACGAGCAGAAGGCGGAGATCGTCCGGGCCATCGACGGCATCGACCGGCTCAGTGCGAGCCTCGCCGCGCGCGACGACCAGCTGGCGGGGGTCCTCCAGGAGCTGCCGAAGGGGCTCGCGATCCTCGCCGACCAGCGGGAGCAGCTCACCGCGATGCTCACGGCGCTCGACCGGCTGGGGAAGGTCGGGAGCACGGTCATCGAGGGCTCACGCGACGACGTGCTCGCCAACCTCGAGGCCCTGAAACCGATTCTCGCCCAGCTGAACACGGCGGGTGACGACCTGCCGAAGTCGCTTCAGCTCCTGCTCACCTACCCCTTCCCGGACTCCTCGGTCCAGGCGATCAAGGGCGACTACACCAACCTGAGGGTCACCGCGGACCTCGACCTGCGCCACCTCGCCGTGCCCACGCCGACGAGCCTGCCGACGCTGCCCGTGCCCACCCTGCCGGTCCCCACCCTGCCGATCCCCACGCTGCCGGTCCCCACCGTCACGGTGCCGCTGCCGAGCCTCCCGATCCCGACGTCCGGCCTGCCCCTGCCGACCCGGTCCGGCGGCCCGCTCTGCCCCCCGGTCTGCCTCGGCAACGCCTCCGCCGGTGACGACCTGTCCTGGACGACGCTCTACACCGGGGGGCTCTCGTGATCCGCCGGCTCACCAAGGTCCAGCTCGTGCTGTTCCTCGTCATCACGGTCGTCGCGACGTCCTACCTCTCGGCCCGCTACATCGGGCTCACCGAGCGGGTCCTCGGCGGCGGACCCACCGTCGTCGCCGACCTCGCGAGCTCCGGCGGCATCTTCACCGGCGCCGAGGTGACCTACCGCGGTGTGCGGGTGGGCCGGGTGTCCGAGCTGAGCCTGAGCGCCGACGGCGTCCGGGTCCACGCCCGGCTCGACCGCGGCACCGAGGTCCCCGCGGACACCCTCGCCGTCGTCGAGAACCGCTCCGCGGTGGGGGAGCAGTACCTCGACCTCCAGCCGCGCTCGGACGGGATGCCGTACCTCGCCGACGGTGACGTCATCCCGCGGCAGGACACCGAGACGCCGCTGCGGGTCGACCAGCTGCTCCTCGACGTCGACCGCACCGTCCGCTCGGTGCCCCGGGACGACCTCTCGACGGTCGTCGACGAGCTCGGCACGGGGTTCGCGGGCACCGGCGACGACCTGGGCCGGCTCATCGACGACGGCGACGCCCTGACCCGCAGCGCGATCCAGGCCCTCCCGGACACCATCGCCCTGCTGAAGTCCGGGAAGGTCGTCCTCGACACCCAGCGCGACACGTCGTCGCAGATCACGACCTTCTCGAGCAACCTCGCCCGGATCTCGCAGACCCTCGCCGCCTCGGACCCCGACCTGCGCGTCGTCCTCGACCGGGGCACGGTGGCCTCCCGGGAGCTCGAGGCGCTCGTCCGCGACAACCGCGACCCGCTCGGGACGCTCGTCGCGAACCTCGTGACGATCGGCCAGGTGACGAGCGCCCGCGTCGACGGCATCGACCAGATGCTCATCACCTACCCCGAGGTCGTCGCGGGCGGCTACACGGTGGTCCCCGGGGACGGCACCGCGCACTTCGGGCTCCAGCTCGCCCAGTCGCCGACCCCGTGCACGCAGGGGTACGGCGGCACGACGAGGACCGACCCGAACAAGACCTCCGGGCTGCCGCCGGTCAACACCGGCGCCCGGTGCACGCTGCCCCGCGGGTCGGCCTCCACGGTCCGCGGCGCCCAGAACGCGCCGGGCGCCCGGCCGGCCGGCAGCGCGAGCTACGCGATGGCCTATGGTGCGGACCCGGTGCCGCTCGGCACGACGGCGTACGGGCGGCCCACGCAGGTCTCGGCCCCCCTCGCCCCCTCGGGCAGCGGCGCGGGGTCGTGGACGTGGATCATGGAGGAGGCCGCCCGATGACGCGCACCGCGCGCCTGCTCTGGGCGCTCGTCGCCCTCGTCGTCGTCGCGACGGTGGGGCTCGCCGCGACCCGGGGTCGTGACTGGTACGACGCCCGCCAGGTCAGGGACGCCCAACGCGAGGCGCTCGCGGCCGGGCGCCAGCTCGCCGTGAACTTCGCGACCCTCGACTACCGGCACGTCGACGAGGACACCGAGCGGGTGCGGACCGGCGCGACGGGGGAGTTCCTCGACAGCTACACGACGAGCCTCGCCGACCTGCGCAAGGTCGTCGTCGACAACCACTCGACCTCCCGGGTCGAGCGGGCCGAGGCCGCCCTCGTCTCCGGGGACCGCGACTCCGCCCAGGTCATCGTCGGCGTCGTCGCCCCGACCTCGAACACCAACGCCCCGGACGGGGAGACCAAGACGTACCGGATGAAGCTCGGCCTGCGCGAGGTCGGCGGCACGTGGAAGGTGGAGCGCCTTGAGTTCGTCGGATGAGCGAGGTCGCCCCCGCGTCGCCGGCCAGCGCCGGCGCCACGGCCGCCCGGCGACCGAGCCGGAGGCCGAGGCCGAGGCCCAGGCCGAGCAGCGGCCCGAGGTGGAGCAGCAGCCCGTCGAGACCGACGAGGCGTCGACCCGTCGCCGGCTGCCCACCGGGGCGGCCCGGCCCCTCACGGCCCTCGTGGTCGCCCTCGCCGCCCTCGGGCTCGTCCTCGCGGTGTCGCTGCCCGACCCGCACGCCCGCGAGCGCGACGCCCGGGCCGCCACGGCCGCGGCCCGGACCTCCCTCGAGCAGCTGCTGTCCTACAGCTACCAGACCCTCGACGCCCAGGCGCAGGCCAACGCGGAGCTGCTCACGGGGTCCTTCCGGTCCGAGTACGCCCAGACCATGAAGAGCACCATCGCCCCGATCGCCGAGAAGGACGAGGTGGTGGTCCGCGCCCGCACCTACGAGGCCGGTGTCATGGGCCAGACCCCCGACACCGTGACCGTCCAGGTCTTCCTCAACCAGGCCAAGACCTCGGCCGGGCAGGACCAGCCCAGCGTGGACCAGAACCGGGTCATCGCGACGATGCGCAGGGTCGACGGGCGCTGGCTCGTCGAGAAGCTCTCGGCCTACTGACCGACCGTTCGGCCGACCCGCCGCGCCCGGAATCCCCGTATCGCTTGACGGGCGGGGGTGCGGGGGCCATCCTGTTCGCGTCGCCCGCTCCGGCGGGACGGCCGCACCGGAAGCCGACGGGTTTGACGCGGTTGGACGGTGCTGCCTTCTTCGGGTATGCTATCTCTTTGCGCTGCCCCTAACCTCCCCCCGCTCGTCGACGAGCCGATCCATCGCCATGCCCCCGGCTGTCCCGGGAGACCCGCGACGGACCGGGATCACGATGAACGGTGAGGTCGGGAGCGGCCAGCCCGCACGTCAGACCAGGCCCGTGGAAGGAACTCTCCTTGGCTGCCTCGCGCACCACGTCGAACCACATGAACTCCGCCCTGACGGCTTCGGGCCGTCTGTCCTTCGCCAAGATCCGTGAGCCGCTGGAGGTCCCCGACCTCCTCGCCCTCCAGACCGAGAGCTTCGACTGGCTCCTCGGGAACGAGCGGTGGCAGGCACGCGTCGCAGCGGCCCTCGAGGCCGGTCGCGACGACGTCCCCGAGCGGTCCGGCCTCGAGGAGATCTTCGAGGAGATCTCCCCGATCGAGGACTTCAGCGGCTCCATGTCGCTGAGCTTCCGCGACCACCGCTTCGAGGACGTCAAGTACTCGATCGAGGACTGCAAGGAGCGGGACCAGACCTACTCCGCGCCCCTGTTCGTCACCGCGGAGTTCATGAACAACACCACCGGTGAGATCAAGAGCCAGACCGTCTTCATGGGTGACTTCCCCCTGATGACCGAGCGCGGCACCTTCATCATCAACGGCACCGAGCGCGTCGTCGTCTCCCAGCTCGTCCGCAGCCCGGGCGTCTACTTCGAGCGCACGCCCGACAAGACCTCCGACAAGGACGTCTACAGCACCAAGGTCATCCCGAGCCGCGGTGCGTGGCTCGAGTTCGAGATCGACAAGCGCGACATGGTCGGCGTCCGCGTCGACCGCAAGCGCAAGCAGTCGGTCACGGTGCTCCTCAAGGCCCTCGGCATGTCCGAGGCCGAGATCCTCGAGGAGTTCGGCCAGTACGAGTCGATGCGGCTCACCCTGGAGAAGGACAACACGACCGACCAGGACGACGCGCTGCTCGACATCTACCGCAAGCTGCGCCCGGGCGAGCCGCCGACCCGTGAGGCCGCGCAGACGCTGCTCGACAACCTCTACTTCAACGGCAAGCGCTACGACCTCGCGAAGGTCGGCCGCTACAAGATCAACAAGAAGCTCGGCCTCGACGGCGAGCTGACGAACTCGACGCTCACGCTCGAGGACATCGTCGCGACGATCAAGTACATCGTGGCCCTGCACGCCGGCGAGGAGACCATGCCCGGTCGCCGCCGCGGCGAGGCCGTCGACGTCCGCGTCGAGACCGACGACATCGACCACTTCGGCAACCGTCGCCTGCGCAACGTCGGCGAGCTCATCCAGAACCAGGTCCGCACCGGCCTGTCCCGGATGGAGCGCGTCGTCCGCGAGCGGATGACGACCCAGGACGTCGAGGCGATCACGCCGCAGACGCTCATCAACATCCGCCCGGTCGTGGCCTCCATCAAGGAGTTCTTCGGCACCAGCCAGCTCTCCCAGTTCATGGACCAGAACAACCCGCTCGCGGGCCTGACGCACAAGCGGCGTCTGTCGGCCCTCGGCCCGGGTGGTCTCTCCCGCGACCGCGCCGGCATGGAGGTCCGCGACGTCCACCCGTCGCACTACGGCCGCATGTGCCCGATCGAGACCCCTGAAGGCCCGAACATCGGCCTCATCGGCTCGCTCGCGTCCTACGGTCGGATCAACTCCTTCGGCTTCATCGAGACCCCGTACCGCAAGGTCACCAAGGGTGAGGTCACCGACGAGATCCACTACCTGTCGGCCGACGAGGAGGACGAGCACGTCATCGCGCAGGCGAACGCCACGCTCACCGAGGACGGCAAGCGCTTCCTCCACGAGCGCGTCCTCGTGCGCATCAAGGGCGGCGAGGTCGAGTACATCCCGGCCGACGACGTCGACTACATCGACGTCTCGCCGCGCCAGATGGTCTCCGCCGCCACCGCGCTCATCCCGTTCCTCGAGCACGACGACGCCAACCGCGCCCTCATGGGCTCGAACATGCAGCGCCAGGCGGTGCCGCTCGTGCGGGCCGAGGCGCCGCTCGTCGGCACCGGCATGGAGTACCGCGCGGCGGTCGACTCCGGTGACGTCGTCATCGCCGAGAAGGCCGGCGTCGTCACGGAGGTCTCCGCCGACCTCGTCACCGTCGCCGGTGACGACGGCACCTCCCGCACCTACCGGATCGCGAAGTTCGACCGCTCGAACCAGGGCAACAGCTACAACCAGGTCGTCCGGGTCTCCGAGGGCCAGCGGCTCGAGGTGGGCCAGCTCATCGCCGACGGTCCCGCGACCGAGGGCGGCGAGATGGCGCTCGGGCGCAACCTGCTCGTGGCGTTCATGCCGTGGGAGGGCCACAACTACGAGGACGCGATCATCCTCAGCCAGCGGCTCGTCCAGGACGACGTCCTCTCCTCGATCCACATCGAGGAGCACGAGGTCGACGCCCGCGACACCAAGCTCGGCCCCGAGGAGATCACCCGCGACATCCCGAACGTCTCCGAGGAGGTCCTCGCGGACCTCGACGAGCGCGGGATCATCCGGATCGGTGCCGAGGTCCGCGACGGCGACCTCCTCGTCGGCAAGGTCACGCCCAAGGGCGAGACCGAGCTGACCCCGGAGGAGCGCCTGCTCCGCGCGATCTTCGGCGAGAAGGCGCGCGAGGTGCGCGACACCTCGCTCAAGGTGCCCCACGGCGAGACCGGCACGGTCATCGGCGTCAAGGTGTTCGACAAGGACGAGGGCGACGAGCTGCCCCCGGGCGTGAACTCGCTGGTTCGCGTCTACGTCGCGAACAAGCGGAAGATCACCGACGGTGACAAGCTCGCCGGCCGCCACGGCAACAAGGGCGTCATCTCGAAGATCCTCCCCGTCGAGGACATGCCCTTCCTCGAGGACGGCACCCCCGTCGACGTCGTGCTCAACCCGCTCGGCGTCCCCGGCCGCATGAACGTCGGGCAGATCCTCGAGCTCCACCTCGGCTGGGCCGCCAGCCGCGGGTGGGAGATCGCGGGCGACCCCGAGTGGGCCGAGCTCATCCCCGAGGACGCCCGTGAGGCTCCGGCCGGGACGCGCGTCGCCTCCCCGGTGTTCGACGGCTGCCGCGAGAACGAGATCGTCGGGCTGCTCGACAGCACCCGGCCGACCCGTGACGGCGTGCGCCTCATCGACGGCACCGGCAAGGCCCGGCTCTTCGACGGTCGCTCCGGCGAGCCGTTCCCGGAGCCGGTCTCGGTGGGCTACATGTACATCCTCAAGCTGCACCACCTCGTGGACGACAAGATCCACGCGCGCAGCACGGGTCCGTACTCGATGATCACCCAGCAGCCGCTCGGCGGTAAGGCCCAGTTCGGTGGCCAGCGCTTCGGTGAGATGGAGGTCTGGGCCCTCGAGGCGTACGGCGCGGCCTACGCGCTCCAGGAGCTGCTCACGATCAAGTCCGACGACGTCAACGGCCGCGTGAAGGTCTACGAGGCCATCGTCAAGGGCGACAACATCCCCGAGCCCGGCATCCCCGAGTCCTTCAAGGTGCTCATCAAGGAGATGCAGAGCCTCTGCCTCAACGTCGAGGTGCTGTCCAGTGACGGCTCCACGATCGAGATGCACGACGCGGAGGACGACGTCTTCCGTGCCGCCGAGGAGCTCGGCATCGACCTGTCCCGGCGCGAGCCCAGCAGCGTCGAAGAGGTCTGACAGGTGACCGGTCCCGGGAGCGCCTCGTGCGCCCCGGGGCCGGGAGCCCGCCCGACTATCGCCAGTCAGACCACAGTTTTCGCAATACGAGAGAAGGAACCACGTGCTCGACGTCAACTTCTTCGACGAGCTCCGGATCGGTCTCGCCACGGCCGACGCCATTCGTGCCTGGAGCCACGGTGAGGTCAAGAAGCCCGAGACGATCAACTACCGCACGCTGAAGCCGGAGAAGGACGGCCTCTTCTGCGAGAAGATCTTCGGCCCCACCCGCGACTGGGAGTGCGCCTGCGGCAAGTACAAGCGGGTCCGCTTCAAGGGGATCATCTGCGAGCGCTGCGGCGTCGAGGTGACCCGCGCGGCCGTGCGGCGTGAGCGGATGGGCCACATCGAGCTCGCCGCCCCCGTCACCCACATCTGGTACTTCAAGGGTGTCCCGAGCCGTCTCGGGTACCTGCTCGACCTCGCCCCGAAGGACCTCGAGAAGGTCATCTACTTCGCGGCGTACATGATCACGCACGTCGACGACGAGCAGCGGCACGCCGACCTGCCCTCGCTCGAGGCGCAGATCCAGGTCGAGAAGAAGGAGATCGAGAACCGTCGCGACGCCGACGTCGAGGCCCGCGCCAAGCGCCTCGAGGACGACATCGCCTCGCTCGAGGCCGAGGGCGCCAAGTCCGACGCCAAGCGCAAGGTCCGCGACTCCGCCGAGCGCGAGATGAACGGCATCCGCCGTCGGGCCGACCAGCAGGTCGAGCGCCTCGAGCAGGTCTGGGACCGCTTCAAGAACCTCAAGGTCCAGGACCTCGAGGGCGACGAGGTCCTCTACCGCGAGATGCGCGACCGCTTCGGCCTGTACTTCGAGGGCGGCATGGGTGCCGCCGCGATCCAGAAGCGGCTCGAGACCTTCGACCTCGACGCCGAGTCCGAGTCGCTGCGCGAGACCATCGCCACCGGCAAGGGCCAGCGCAAGACCCGCGCCCTCAAGCGCCTCAAGGTCGTCAGCGCCTTCCAGACCACGACGAACCAGCCGGCCGGCATGGTCCTCGACGCGATCCCGGTCATCCCGCCGGACCTGCGCCCGATGGTGCAGCTCGACGGTGGCCGGTTCGCGACCTCGGACCTCAACGACCTCTACCGCCGGGTCATCAACCGGAACAACCGCCTCAAGCGGCTGCTCGACCTCGGCGCGCCCGAGATCATCGTCAACAACGAGAAGCGGATGCTCCAGGAGGCCGTCGACAGCCTCTTCGACAACGGCCGCCGCGGCCGCCCGGTCACGGGTCCCGGCAACCGTCCGCTGAAGTCGCTGTCCGACATGCTCAAGGGCAAGCAGGGCCGGTTCCGCCAGAACCTGCTCGGCAAGCGCGTCGACTACTCCGGCCGTTCGGTCATCGTCGTCGGCCCGCAGCTCAAGCTGCACCAGTGCGGCCTGCCGAAGCAGATGGCCCTCGAGCTCTTCAAGCCGTTCGTCATGAAGCGGCTCGTCGACCTCGACCACGCCCAGAACATCAAGTCGGCCAAGCGCATGGTCGAGCGCCAGCGTCCCGTCGTCTGGGACGTGCTCGAGGAGGTCATCACCGAGCACCCGGTGCTCCTCAACCGTGCACCCACGCTGCACCGCCTCGGCATCCAGGCCTTCGAGCCGCAGCTCGTCGAGGGCAAGGCCATCCAGATCCACCCGCTCGTCTGCACCGCGTTCAACGCGGACTTCGACGGTGACCAGATGGCCGTGCACGTGCCGCTGTCGGCCGAGGCCCAGGCCGAGGCCCGCATCCTCATGCTGTCCTCGAACAACATCCTCAAGCCGGCCGACGGTCGCCCCGTCACCATGCCGACCCAGGACATGATCATCGGTCTGTACCACCTGACGACCGAGATCGAGGACGGCAAGGGCGCCGGCCGGTTCTTCAACGGCCCGGCCGAGGCGCGGATGGCGTTCGACGCCCACGAGATCGAGCTCGGCTCGATGGTCAAGATCCGCCTCAAGCACCTCGTCCCCACGCCGATGTCGGAGCTCGCCGAGTCCGTCGTCGTCGGCGAGGACGGCTTCGTCGAGGAGATGACGGTCGAGACGACCCTGGGTCGCGCGCTCTTCAACGAGACGCTCCCCGAGGACTACCCGTACGTCAACGACCAGGTCGACAAGAAGCGCCTGTCGACGATCGTCAACGACCTCGCCGAGCGGTACAGCAAGGTGCAGGTCGCGGCGAGCCTCGACGCGCTCAAGGAGTACGGCTTCCACTGGGCGACCCGCTCGGGCACCACGGTCGCCATCTCCGACGTCGTCACCCCGCCGCGCAAGCTCGAGATCCTCGAGGCGTACGAGACCAAGGCCACCAAGGTCCAGGTCCAGTACGAGCGTGGTCTGATCACCGACGACGAGCGCCGCCAGGAGCTCATCGAGATCTGGACCCAGGCGACGAACGAGGTCGCCAAGGAGATGGAGGCGAACATCCCGCGCACCAACACCATCTACCGGATGGTGAGCTCGGGTGCTCGCGGTAACTGGATGCAGCTGCGGCAGATCGCCGGTATGCGTGGTCTGGTGTCCAACCCGAAGGGCGACATCATCCCGCGACCGATCCGCGCGAACTTCCGCGAGGGCCTCACGGTGCTCGAGTTCTTCATCTCGACGCACGGCTCGCGCAAGGGTCTGGCCGACACCGCCCTGCGCACCGCCGACTCCGGGTACCTCACCCGTCGCCTCGTCGACGTCTCCCAGGACGTCATCATCCGCGAGGACGACTGCGGCACCGAGCGCGGCCTGCCGATGCCGATCGCGTCCACGGACGAGCGCACCGGCACCCGGTCGGTCCACGACGACGTCGAGACCTCGGTCTACGCCCGCTCGCTCGCCGAGGACGTCGTCAAGGACGGCGAGGTCCTCGCCGAGGCCGGCATCGACCTCGGGGACGTCGTCATCGGCGCGCTCTTCGCGGCCGGTGTCGAGTCGGTCAAGGTCCGCTCGGTCCTCACCTGCGACTCCAAGGTCGGGACGTGCGCGAAGTGCTACGGCCGCTCGCTGGCCACCGGCAAGCTCGTCGACATCGGTGAGGCCGTCGGCATCATCGCGGCGCAGTCCATCGGTGAGCCCGGCACCCAGCTGACGATGCGGACCTTCCACACCGGTGGTGTGGCCGGTGACGACATCACGCAGGGTCTGCCGCGTGTCGTCGAGCTCTTCGAGGCGCGCACGCCCAAGGGTGTCTCGCCGATCGCGGAGGCCTCGGGCCGGATCACGATCGAGGAGACCGACAAGGCGCGCCGCATCCTGCTCACGCCGGACGACGGCTCCGAGGAGCACGCCTACCCGGTGACCAAGCGGGCCCGCCTGCTCATCCAGGACGGCCAGCACGTCGAGGTCGGCACGCAGCTGACGCAGGGGTCGATCGACCCCAAGCAGGTGCTGCGCATCCTCGGCCCGCGCAAGACGCAGGAGCACCTCGTCGACGAGGTCCAGCGCGTCTACCGCCAGCAGGGTGTGTCGATCCACGACAAGCACATCGAGGTCATCGTGCGGCAGATGCTGCGCCGGATCACGATCATCGAGTCGGGTGACGCCGACCTCCTGCCGGGCATGCTCGCCGAGCGTGGCCGCTTCGAGGACGAGAACCGTCGCACCGTCTCCGAGGGCGGCAAGCCGGCCTCGGGTCGTCCGGAGCTCATGGGCATCACCAAGGCCTCGCTCGCGACCGAGTCGTGGCTGTCGGCGGCCTCCTTCCAGGAGACCACCCGCGTGCTCACCGAGGCGGCGATGGAGGGCAAGTCCGACTCCCTCCTCGGCCTCAAGGAGAACGTCATCCTCGGCAAGCTCATCCCGGCGGGTACGGGTCTGCCCCGCTACCGCAACGTCGCGGTGGAGCCGACCGAGGAGGCCAAGGCCGCCATGTACTCGATGCCGAACTACGAGGACTACGCGTTCTCCTTCGGCCCGGGTTCCGGCGAGGCCGTCCGCCTCGACGACTCCGAGCTGGGTCTCGACCGGCTCTGACGCCGGGTCGACCCCGTCGACCGAACAGCACACGCCGTGCGGGCACCGTCCCGCACGGCGTGTGCTGTTCACTCGACGGGTGGCCGCGTACTGGACGCCCGTGGGTGGCGGGAGGACGATGGCCCCGTGCGTCGGCGGTGGGTGCTCGCGGTGGGTGTGCTGCTGGACGTCCTCGCGGTGCTGGTCTGCCTCGTGGCACCCCTGTACTCCGGAGACGACGGGTCGGGAGCCACCACGGCCACCCTGCTCGAGGTCAACGGCGCGGGGGCGCTCCTCCCGCTGGGCCTGTTCCTCGCCCTGGGGCTCGGCGCATGGCTCGTGCCGTGGCGGGTGCCGCGGCTCGTCCTCGTCCTCGCTCACGCCGGCCTGACCGTCCTCGCGCTGTTCACCATCGGGCTGTTCTTCGTCCCCGCCACCGTGGCGCTCGGTGTCGGTGCCGTCCTCGACGGGCGCACCACGCCCCGGGCCGGCGTGGTCCCGGCCTGACGGGGTGGACGACGCGGTGACCGTGGCCCGGGAGGACACCCCGGACGGTGAGGTGGCCCTGCGCCGGCGCGGCGAGGTCCTCGAGCTCGTCGTCGACGGTGCCTTCGCGATGGACACCGTCGACACGACCACCGAGGTGCGGCTCGCCACCGAGGCGCTGCGCCGGCACGGGAGGCCGCGGCGGGTCCTCGTCGGCGGCCTCGGGCTGGGGTTCACGACCCGGGCGGTGCTGGCCGACCCCCGCGTCGAGCACGTCGACGTCGTCGAGCTCGCCGCCCCGCTCGTCCGGTGGGCGCGGGCCGGCGTCGTCCCGGAGCTCGACGGGCTGGACGGCGGCCGGTGCGCCCTGGACGTGGCCGACGTCGCCGAGGTGCTCGCGGGGCGGGTGCCTCCCCGCGGGCCGTGGGACCTCGTCCTGCTCGACGTCGACAACGGCCCCGGCTTCCTCGTGCACCCCCGCAACGCCCGGCTCTACGGGGCCGACGGGCTCGCGGCGGCGCGCTCGGCCCTCACCCCGGGCGGGCTCCTCGTCGTCTGGTCCTCGCACGTCGCGCCGACCCTCCTGGCGGAGCTGCAGCGCGTCGCCGCCGCGGGTGACGCGGTGGCCGAGACCCGCCTCGCCGTCGAGCGGGAGGGCCGCACGCTCGACTACGCCCTGTACTCGCTCGCACGGGCCGCCCCGCGCGGGGGATGATGGGTCGGTGCGCCGCGACCTCGTCATCCGCCCCGAGGGGGACCCCGACCACGACGCCGTCCGCGCGCTCCTCGACGCGGCGTTCCCCGTTCCCCCGGGTGCGAGCCGCCCGGTCGAGTCCGGGCTCGTCGACGGGTTGCGCGCCGACGGTGACGTGCTGCCCGAGCTGACGTTCGTCGCCGAGCTCGACGGAGCGGTCGTGGGGTCCGTCGTGTGCAGCAGGGCGTCGATGGGGGAGGGGCCCTCGGTGGGCCTCGGACCACTGGCGGTGCACCCCGACCACCAGGGGCAGGGCATCGGTTCCGCCCTCGTCGCGGCGGTCGTCGTCACCGCCGACCAGCGCCACGAGCCGTCCGTCGTCCTCCTCGGCGACCCCGGCTACTACGCGATCTTCGGGTTCGAGCCGGCGGCCGGCCGAGGCATCGCCGCGCCGGCGCCGTGGCCCGAGGCGGCGTTCCAGGTCCGGCCGCTGCAGGCCTGGCGTCCCGAGCTCGCCGGACCGTTCCGCTACGCCCCGGCCTTCGAGGCGCTCCCCGCCTGAGCGCCGATTTGGAGCGCCCGTGCGCAGGCCGGTATCCTTGACTGCTGTGTCTGGCTAGGTCCAGACCCAGGAGCCGGGACCGCCACCGAGAGGTGACGGGCACGGCCTCGCCCACCTCTTGCCGGGCGCCCCTCACACCCTCTCCCGAGGGTGCCGCATGGGGAGTGCAGGGAAGAGCAGCCGGAGCGACACACCCGAACGCGGGGGTCGGCGCCGGCCATGACAAGGAGCCACGGCACAGACGCCGTGGCTTGACCAGACCAGACGAAGGACTCAGGTTGCCTACCATCAACCAGCTGGTGCGCAAGGGCCGGCAGGACAAGACCACCAAGGTCAAGACTCCTGCGCTCAAGGGCTCCCCGCAGCGCCGTGGCGTGTGCACGCGTGTGTACACGACCACCCCCAAGAAGCCGAACTCCGCCCTCCGCAAGGTCGCCCGCGTGCGCCTCACGAGCGGCATCGAGGTCACCGCCTACATCCCCGGTGTCGGCCACAACCTCCAGGAGCACTCGATGGTGCTCGTCCGCGGCGGTCGTGTGAAGGACCTCCCCGGCGTGCGCTACAAGATCATCCGCGGCGCCCTCGACACCCAGGGCGTCAAGAACCGCAAGCAGGCTCGTAGCCGCTACGGCGCGAAGAAGGTGAAGGGCTGATGCCTCGCAAGGGTCCCGCTCCGAAGCGACCGCTCGTCATCGACCCGGTCCACCAGTCCCCGCTGGTGACCTCGCTGGTCAACAAGGTCCTCCTCGACGGCAAGAAGTCCACCGCCGAGCGCATCGTCTACGGTGCGCTCGAGGGCTGCCGCGAGAAGACCGGCACCGACCCGGTGCAGACGCTCAAGCGCGCGCTCGACAACATCCGCCCCACCCTCGAGGTCAAGTCCCGCCGCGTCGGTGGTGCGACCTACCAGGTCCCGATCGAGGTCAAGCCGAACCGCGCGACGACGCTGTCGCTGCGCTGGCTCGTCGGCTACTCGCGCCAGCGTCGCGAGAAGACGATGACCGAGCGGCTCATGAACGAGATCCTCGACGCCTCCAACGGCCTCGGCGCCGCGGTGAAGCGTCGCGAGGACACCCACAAGATGGCCGAGTCGAACAAGGCCTTCGCGCACTACCGCTGGTGACCACCGCCGGGGAGCCGGCCGCCCACGCGGGCGGCCGGCACCCCGGACCACGGTGAGCGCCCCGGCGCACCGAACCGCACCACCCCAGAAGCGACGAGACGAGAGCACTGAACGTGGCACAGGACGTCCTGACGGACCTCACGAAGGTCCGCAACATCGGCATCATGGCGCACATCGACGCCGGCAAGACGACGGCGACGGAGCGCATCCTCTTCTACACCGGCGTCAACCGGAAGATGGGCGAGACGCACGACGGCGCCTCGACCACCGACTGGATGGAGCAGGAGAAGGAGCGGGGGATCACCATCACCTCCGCTGCGGTCACCTCCTTCTGGGAGGACCACCAGATCAACATCATCGACACCCCCGGGCACGTCGACTTCACCGTCGAGGTGGAGCGCTCGCTGCGCGTCCTCGACGGCGCCGTCGCCGTGTTCGACGGCAAGGAGGGTGTCGAGCCGCAGTCCGAGACCGTGTGGCGCCAGGCCGACAAGTACGGCGTGCCCCGCATCTGCTTCGTCAACAAGATGGACAAGCTCGGCGCGGACTTCTACTTCACCGTCGACACCATCAAGGACCGCCTCGGCGCGGAGCCGCTCGTGCTCCAGCTGCCGATCGGTGCCGAGAACGACTTCGTCGGCGTCATCGACCTCATCTACAAGCGCGCACTCGTCTGGGAGGGCGACGCCAAGGGCGACGTGACCCTCGGTGCGAAGTACGAGGTCCAGGAGATCCCGGCCGACCTCATGGACAAGGTCGAGGAGTACCGCCACCACCTCATCGAGCGCGTGGCCGAGGCCGACGACGCCCTGATGGAGAAGTACCTCGACGGTGGCGAGCTCACCCCCGAGGAGATCAAGGCCGGCATCCGGAAGCTGACGATCGCCTCCGAGGTCTACCCCGTCCTCTGCGGCTCCGCGTTCAAGAACCGCGGTGTGCAGCCGATGCTCGACGCCGTCGTCGACTACCTCCCCTCGCCGATCGACGTGCCCCCGATGGAGGGCCACGCCCCCGGCAACGAGGACGAGCACGTCTCGCGGAAGCCGAGCAAGGACGAGCCGTTCTCCGCGCTCGCCTTCAAGGTCGCCTCGCACCCGTTCTTCGGCACCCTCACCTTCATCCGGGTCTACTCCGGCCACATCTCCTCCGGGACCCAGGTGCTCAACAGCACCAAGGTCAAGAAGGAGCGCATCGGCAAGCTCTTCCAGATGCACGCCAACAAGGAGAACCCGGTCGACGAGGCGATGGCGGGCCACATCTACGCCGCCATCGGCCTCAAGGCGACGACCACCGGCGACACGCTCTGCAACATCGAGCACCCGGTCGTCCTCGAGTCGATGACCTTCCCCGAGCCGGTCATCCAGGTGGCCATCGAGCCGAAGACCAAGGGTGACCAGGAGAAGCTCTCCATGGCGATCCAGAAGCTCGCCGAGGAGGACCCGACGTTCCAGGTCAACCTCGACGAGGAGACCGGCCAGACGATCATCGCCGGCATGGGCGAGCTCCACCTCGACATCCTCGTCGACCGCATGAAGCGCGAGTTCAAGGTCGAGGCGAACGTCGGCAAGCCGCAGGTCGCCTACCGCGAGACGATCCGTCGTCCGCTCGACCGCTTCGACTACACCCACAAGAAGCAGACCGGTGGGTCGGGGCAGTTCGCGAAGATCCAGATCGCGCTCGCACCCCTCGACACCACCGAGGGCGAGCTGTACGAGTTCGAGAACAAGGTCACCGGTGGTCGCGTCCCGCGCGAGTACATCCCCTCGGTCGACGCCGGCATCCAGGACGCCATGCAGTACGGCATCCTCGCCGGCTACCCGCTCGTCGGGATCAAGGCGACCCTCCTCGACGGTGCGGCGCACGACGTCGACTCCTCGGAGATGGCGTTCAAGATCGCCGGCTCGATGGCGCTCAAGGAGGCCGTGCGCAAGTGCGACCCGGTCCTCCTCGAGCCGATGATGGCCGTCGAGGTGCGCACGCCCGAGGACTACATGGGCGACGTCATCGGCGACATCAACTCCCGCCGTGGCCAGATCCAGGCCATGGAGGACATCAGCGGCGCCAAGATCGTGCGCGGTCTGGTCCCGCTCTCCGAGATGTTCGGCTACGTCGGGGACCTGCGGTCCAAGACCCAGGGCCGCGCCAGCTACTCGATGGAGTTCGACTCCTACGCCGAGGTCCCCAAGACCGTGGCCGAGGAGATCATCAAGAAGACCCGGGGCGAGTGACCGCTAGACTGGTCGCTGGTCTCCAGCAGAGAAGCATCCCAACCCATTCCCAAGACGACGCCACGTCCTGCCCGGTCGTATCGGCGTTACCCAGAGAAGAGTCCTGAGGAGGACATCAAGTGGCGAAGGCAAAGTTCGAGCGGAGCAAGCCGCACGTCAACATCGGCACCATCGGTCACATCGACCACGGGAAGACGACGCTGACGGCTGCGATCTCCAAGGTCCTTCACGACAAGTACCCGGACCTCAACGAGGCGTCGCCGTTCGACTCGATCGACAAGGCGCCCGAGGAGAAGCAGCGCGGTATCACCATCTCCATCGCGCACATCGAGTACCAGACCGAGCAGCGTCACTACGCCCACGTCGACTGCCCGGGCCACGCTGACTACGTGAAGAACATGATCACGGGTGCGGCCCAGATGGACGGCGCGATCCTCGTGGTCGCGGCGACCGACGGCCCGATGCCGCAGACGAAGGAGCACGTCCTCCTGGCCCGCCAGGTCGGCGTCCCCTACATCGTCGTGGCGCTCAACAAGGCCGACATGGTCGACGACGAGGAGATCCTCGAGCTCGTCGAGATGGAGGTCCGTGAGCTGCTCACGTCCTACGAGTTCCCCGGCGACGACCTCCCGGTCGTCAAGGTCTCGGCGCTCAAGGCGCTCGAGGGCGACGCCGAGTGGGGCCAGACGGTCCTGGACCTCATGGACGCGGTGGACACCTACATCCCCGAGCCGGTCCGCGAGACCGACAAGCCGTTCCTCATGCCCGTCGAGGACGTCTTCACGATCACCGGTCGTGGCACCGTCGTCACCGGTCGCATCGAGCGCGGCATCCTCAAGGTCAACGAGGAGGTCGAGATCGTCGGCATCACCGAGGGCCCGGCCACCAAGACCACGGCCACCGGCATCGAGATGTTCCGCAAGCTCCTCGACGAGGGTCGTGCGGGCGAGAACGTCGGCCTGCTCCTTCGTGGCATCAAGCGCGAGGACGTCGAGCGCGGCCAGGTCGTCTGCAAGCCCGGGTCGATCACCCCGCACACCGAGTTCGAGGCGAACGTCTACATCCTCTCCAAGGACGAGGGTGGCCGGCACACGCCGTTCTACGACAACTACCGTCCGCAGTTCTACTTCCGGACCACGGACGTCACCGGTGTCGTGAGCCTGCCCGAGGGCACCGAGATGGTCATGCCCGGTGACAACACCGAGATGTCCGTCCAGCTCATCCAGTCGATCGCGATGGAGGAGGGCCTGCGCTTCGCCATCCGCGAGGGCGGCCGCACCGTCGGCGCCGGCCGGGTCACCAAGATCAACAAGTGACCTGACGCCGGGTCCCACCGGCAACCCGAAGGGCCCCCGCACCAGCGATGGTGCGGGGGCCCTTCGACGTGTCACTCGGTCGCGGTGCGGGCCGCACGCCACTCGGCGCGGGTCAGCTCGCTGGTCCACGCGCCGCCCACCACGCCCGTGGGGCGCATCCCGAGGCGGCGCATGACGCCCTGCGACGGAAGGTTCTCCGTGGTGCTCTCGGCGACCACGCGCTGGAGGCGCACGGGGCCGAAGCCGTGCCGCAGCAGGGCCAGGGCGCCCTCGGTCGCGAGCCCGCGGCCCCAGGCCCGCACGTGCAGGCGCCAGCCGACCTCGGCGAGGCCCGGGCCGACGGGGGCGAGCAGCCACCAGCCGACGAACCGTCCCCGCTCCAGCCCACCCCAGTAGCCGAGGCCCATCGCGTCGCTGCCCGGGTCGAAGCGCGTGAGCATCCGCTCCCGGGCCTCCGCCGGCGTCCCGGGCGGCCCGAGGAAGCGGGTCACCTCGGGGTCGGCGTCGAGCGCCTCGAGCTCGGGGAGGTCGTCCCAGGTGAGCGGTCGCAGGACCAGCCGCTCGGTGGTGAGGGTCGGCCGGCCCCGCGGGGCGTTGCGGGCCCTCGCGGTCATGGGTCAACCGTACGGGCCGCTGGCGCACGTGCTGGGGGAGCGAGGTCCGGAACCACGCGGGGAAGGCGGCGCACCGAGCGTGACGCCAGCACGCTCAGCGCGATGACGACGTAGGCCACCCCGCTGACGGTGACGACCGGCGCCAACCCGAAGCGGTCCCCGAGCGGACCGTAGACGAGCTGGCCCACCGGGACCGCCGCGATGGACCCCAACGCGTCGTACGAGTACGCGCGGGAGAGCTGGGCGTCCGGGACGTGCTCCTGCAGGGCGAGGTTCCAGCCCATGCCGAACACCTCGAGGCCGATGCCGGCCACGAGCGAGGCGCCCACGAGCAGCGCCGTGCTCGGTGCCAGGCCGAGGAGGACGATCGGGGCACCGAGCGCGGCAGCCCCGACCATTCCGACGAACAGGGGGCGGGGGAGGGGCAGTCGCAGGAGGACGACCGTGGCGACGAGGACGCCGACCGACTCGGCCGAGAGCACCCAGCCCCACGCCTGTCGGCCGATGGTCTCCGAGGCCAGAGCCGGGCCGAGGGTCATCCACGCGCCCGAGCCGATCGCGTTGAGCGCGGCGAACGCGAGCACCACGACCCACAGCCAGGTCGTGCCCCGGAACAGGGCCCACCCCTCGCGCAGCTCGGTGAGGGCCGACTCCTGCGGGGCGTCCCGGACCTGCCGGCGACCCACCGCCCGTCGGACCGGCAACAGCAGGGCGGCGGCCGCGAGCCAGGCGGCGGCGTCGAGCAGGACGGCCCAGCCGGACCCGACCGTGACGACGAACAGCGTGCCGAGCGTCGGCCCGACCACGGCCGACAGGCCACGCGTCATGCTCACGAGGGCGTTGGCGCGCTGCAGGTCCTCGCGGGGAACGAGGGTCGGCACCATGCCGGACATCGCGGGGAAACCGACGCCGGAGGCCATGCCGTGCATCGCCTGCAGCCCGAGCAGCGCCCACAGGGGGGCGTGCCCGGTGATGAGGAGGGCTGCTGTCGCGGCCTGGCTCGCCGCGCTGGCGAGGTTCGAGGCCTGGAGGACGAGGGCGCGGGGGAGGCGGTCGGCGAGGACGCCACCGAAGAGGAGGAGGGCGGCCATCGGCACCGTGCGTGCGGCCAGCACCTGGCCGAGGGCGGTCGTGGATCCCCCGACGTCGAGCACCGCGAAGGCCATCGCGACCGAGGCCATCGTGAGCCCCACGGTGTTGACGGTGCGTGAGGCGAGGTACCACGCGAAGCCGCGGTGCCGCAGCGGCGCGAGGGACTCCCCCCAGCTCACGGCCGCTCCATGGCGAAGCCGAAGACCGAGAGGTTGACGGGCTCGGTGCCCTCGGTGCGAGGGGGTCGGGCGGCGTCGTGGACCAGCGCCGAGGCCTCGGCGAGGAGTTCGCGGGCCCGGGACCAGGTGTCGAGGTCGACCCACAGCTCGGCGTCGGTGACGATGCCGGGCACGTCCCGCCGCCGGTGCGGGTAGCGGCGGTGGAGCTCCTCGGTGGCTGCCCGGACGACGAGCAGCGCGTCGGCGGGAGCGGCGGGCGTCGTGGAGGCCGACCCGGCTCTGTCCTCCTCCCGCCAGTGGTGGCGGTACCGCTTGGCGCGTCCTCCCCGGATCGACTCCTCGCCGGCGACGACGATCTCGCCGGCGGCCTCGAGGAACCGCAGGTGGTACGAGGCGTTGGCGTGGGTCGTCCCGAGCTCGCGCGCGACCTCCGTCGCCGTGAGCTCGGAGGCCGTCAGCAACGACAGGATGCGCAGCCTCAGGGGGTGGGCGAGCGCACGCAGGTGCTTGGCGTTCGGGGGCATCAGACCTCCCAATGGGTGTTGGGGGGTAGCATCGACCGGTCGTCGTCGCCCTGTCAACCGTTCGCGGGCGGCCGTGTGCCGGGGGCGACGCGCCATGGCTCGGGGGGTGCGAGGGTGGGGGAGCGGGCGGGTGTATCCCTCGATTTGGTCGGGCCCCCCGACCTCTGGCACACTGGCTGGGTTGCTTGGCGTGCGTGAGCGACCCGCGAGGGTCGCCTGCGCCCACCGCGACGAGGACTCGAACCGCCGGTCGGCGGGGCGGCTCGTCGGCGAAGAGCCAGGCCCCGGTTCCACCGGGACAGCCGAACCCACGGACGAGTGCGGGAAACCGTATGCGGCCGTCATGCGGACTCAGGGCGACACGCCCGACCGCGGGGGGCGGAGGTCACGAGGAACCGTCCATTGACAGATTGACGGCGAGTAGAGAGACGGGAACGTCAGATGGCGGGACAGAAGATCCGCATCCGCTTGAAGTCGTATGACCACGAGGTCATCGACTCCTCGGCGCGCAAGATCGTCGACACGGTCACGCGGGCCGGAGCGACCGTGGTCGGCCCCGTGCCGCTCCCGACGGAGAAGAACGTCTTCTGCGTCATCCGGTCGCCGCACAAGTACAAGGACAGCCGCGAGCACTTCGAGATGCGCACCCACAAGCGCCTCATCGACATCATCGACCCGACGCCCAAGGCCGTCGACTCGTTGATGCGTCTCGACCTCCCGGCTGACGTCAACATCGAGATCAAGCTCTGAGGCTCGCGATGACCACCACTGCCACCAAGACCCAGAAGGGGCTGCTGGGCACCAAGCTCGGCATGACCCAGGTGTGGGACGAGAACAACAGGCTCGTGCCCGTCACCGTGATCCAGGCCGGCCCGAACGTCGTGACGCAGGTCCGCGACGCCGAGACCGACGGCTACGCCGCCGTGCAGCTCGGCTTCGGCGCGATCGACCCGCGCAAGGTGACCAAGCCGCTCACCGGCCACTTCGACAAGGCCGGTGTCACGCCGCGCCGCTTCCTCATCGAGATCCGTACCGCCGACGCCGGCGAGTACACCCTCGGCCAGGAGCTCGGCGCCGACACCTTCGAGGTCGGTTCCGACGTCGACGTCTCCGCGACGACCAAGGGCAAGGGCTTCGCCGGTGTCATGAAGCGTCACGGCTTCCACGGCGTCAGCTCCTCCCACGGTTCGCACAAGAACCACCGCAAGCCCGGTTCGATCGGCGGGTGTGCCACCC
Organism: uncultured Actinomycetota bacterium; assembly: GCA_963709785.1. Taxonomy (GTDB): domain Bacteria; phylum Actinomycetota; class Actinomycetes; order Actinomycetales; family Dermatophilaceae; genus Phycicoccus. Next base: position 324,089 of record CAVPXT010000013.1, read on the forward strand.
CCGGTCGCGTGTTCAAGGGCATGCGCATGGCCGGCCGCATGGGCGGCGTGCGACAGACCACCCAGAACCTCACGATCCACGCCGTGGACGCCGAGAAGGGCCTGCTGCTGCTCAAGGGTGCCGTTCCCGGTCCCCGCGGCGCGGTCGTCCTCGTCCGCTCGGCCGCGAAGGGGGCCTGACCCAGATGGCTACCACCACGATCGACGTCGCGCTCCCCTCGGAGATCTTCGACGTCCAGACGAACGTCCCGCTGATCCACCAGGTCGTCGTCGCCCAGCTCGCGGCCGCCCGTCAGGGCACGCACGCGACGAAGACGCGCGGTGAGGTCCGCGGTGGCGGTCGCAAGCCGTACCGCCAGAAGGGCACCGGCCGCGCCCGCCAGGGCTCGACCCGTGCGCCGCAGTTCGCCGGCGGTGGCACCGTCCACGGCCCGCAGCCGCGCGACTACGCCCAGCGGACCCCCAAGAAGATGAAGGCCGCCGCCCTGCGCGGTGCCCTCTCCGACCGGGCCCGCCACGGCCGCATCCACGTCGTGGAGTCGATCGCCACCGGCGACGCCCCCTCGACCAAGGACGCCCGCGCGCTGTTCGCCGCGCTCACCGAGCGCCCGAACCTGCTCGTGGTCCTGGACCGCAGCGACATCGTCTCGATGAAGTCGGTGCGCAACCTGGCCGAGGTGCACGTCCTCCCCGTCGACCAGCTCAACACGTACGACGTGCTGTGCGCCGACGACGTCGTCTTCACCAAGGCCGCGTACGAGGCCTTCACCGGCGAGACGGTCGAGACCGCCAAGCCGGCCAAGAAGGCCGCGGCCAAGAAGACCGCCACGAAGAAGTCGGAGGACGACCAGTGAGCCAGGGCAAGAACCCCCGCGACATCCTGATCGCGCCGGTCGTGTCCGAGAAGTCCTACGGGCTCCTCGACGAGGGCAAGTACACCTTCATCGTCGACCCGCGCTCGAACAAGACCGAGATCAAGATCGCCGTCGAGCAGGTCTTCGGCGTCAAGGTCGACTCGGTCCACACCATGAACCGCAAGGGCAAGGCCCGTCGCACGCGGTTCGGCATCGGCAAGCGCAAGGACACCAAGCGCGCGATCGTCACCCTCCGCGAGGGCTCGATCGACATCTTCGGCAGCGCCGGCGCCTGAGAAGCTGAGGACTGAACAGACATGGGTATTCGCAAGTACAAGCCGACGACGCCGGGGCGTCGCGGGTCGAGCGTGGCCGACTTCGTCGAGGTCACCCGCTCCACCCCCGAGAAGTCCCTCGTTCGCCCGCTGTCCAAGAGCGGTGGCCGTAACAACAACGGCCGCATCACGACGCGTCACATCGGCGGTGGCCACAAGCGGGCCTACCGCGTGATCGACTTCCGTCGCCACGACAAGGACGGCGTGCCCGCCAAGGTCGCGCACATCGAGTACGACCCGAACCGCACCGCGCGCATCGCGCTGCTGCACTACGCCGACGGCGAGAAGCGCTACATCCTCGCGCCGCGCGGCCTGGAGCAGGGCGCGACGATCGAGAACGGGCCGGGCTCGGACATCAAGCCGGGCAACAGCCTCCCGCTGCGCAACATCCCGACCGGTACGGTCGTCCACGCCGTCGAGCTCCGGCCCGGTGGCGGTGCGAAGATCGCCCGCTCCGCCGGGGTCCGCGTGCAGCTCGTCGCCAAGGACGGCCCCTACGCGCAGCTCCGGCTGCCGTCCGGGGAGATCCGCAACGTCGACGCGCGCTGCCGGGCCACGGTCGGTGAGGTCGGCAACGCCGAGCAGTCGAACATCAACTGGGGCAAGGCCGGCCGCATGCGCTGGAAGGGCAAGCGCCCGACCGTCCGCGGTGTCGTCATGAACCCGGTCGACCACCCGCACGGTGGTGGCGAGGGGCGCACCTCCGGTGGACGTCACCCGGTGTCGCCGTGGGGCCAGCCCGAGGGCCGGACCCGCCGCCCCGGCAAGCCGAGCGACAAGATGATCGTCCGCCGCCGCCGCACTGGCAAGAAGCGCTGACAAGGAGCCTGGAAATATGCCTCGTAGCCTGAAGAAGGGCCCCTTCATCGACGACCACCTCCAGAAGAAGGTGGATGTCCAGAACGAAGCGGGCACCAAGAACGTCATCAAGACCTGGTCGCGTCGGTCGGTCATCTCGCCCGACATGCTCGGCCACACCCTCGCCGTCCACGACGGCCGCAAGCACGTCCCGGTGTTCGTCACCGAGTCGATGGTCGGCCACAAGCTCGGCGAGTTCGCACCGACCCGCACCTTCAAGGGTCACGTGAAGGAAGACAAGAAGGGGCGTCGTCGCTGATGGCCACCGAAACCACCACCCTCGAGGCGCGGGCGATCGCCCGCCACGTCCGGGTGACGCCGATGAAGGCCCGCCGGGTCGTCGACCTCATTCGCGGCAAGAACGCGAGTGACGCGATCTCGGTCCTGCGCTTCGCCCCCCAGGGCGCGAGCGAGCCGGTCCTGAAGGTCCTCGAGTCCGCGATCGCCAACGCGCGGGTCCGGGCCGACCAGACCGCCGAGCGGTTCGACGAGCGCGAGCTCGTCGTCGCCCAGGCCTTCGTCGACGAGGGCCCGACCATGAAGCGTTTCCGGCCGCGTGCGCAGGGTCGCGCCGGTCGTATCAACAAGCGCACGAGCCACATCACCGTGGTCGTCGCTCCCCAGCCCGCCAAGACCACGAACGGAGGCACCCGCTGATGGGACAGAAGGTCAACCCGCACGGCTTCCGTCTCGGGATCACGACGGAGCACAAGAGCCGTTGGTTCGCCGACTCCACCAAGGAGGGCCAGCGCTACCGCGACTACGTCAAGGAGGACGTGGCGATCCGCAAGCTCATGTCCACGGGCATGGACCGCGCCGGTATCGCCCGTGTCGACATCGAGCGCACGCGTGACCGCGTCCGCGTCGACATCCACACCGCCCGTCCCGGCATCGTCATCGGTCGCCGCGGCGCCGAGGCCGACCGCATCCGCGGCGAGCTCGAGAAGCTCACCGGCAAGCAGGTCCAGCTGAACATCCTCGAGGTCAAGAACCCCGAGGTCGAGGCCCAGCTCGTCGCGCAGGGCATCGCCGAGCAGCTGTCGGCCCGCGTGTCGTTCCGTCGCGCCATGCGCAAGGGCATGCAGTCCGCCACCCGCGCCGGCGCCAAGGGCATCCGCGTCCAGGTCTCCGGCCGCCTCGGCGGCGCCGAGATGAGCCGTACCGAGTTCTACCGCGAGGGGCGCGTGCCGCTGCACACCCTCCGCGCGCAGATCGACTACGGACTGTACGAGGCCAAGACCACGTTCGGGCGCATCGGCGTCAAGGTGTGGATCTACAAGGGCGACATGACCGCTCGCGAGCTCGCGGCCCAGCAGGCCACCGCGCCGCGCCAGGGTCGTGGCCCGCGTCGTGACGGTCCCGACCGTCCGGCCCGCGCCCGCCGCACCGAGGCCCCCGCCGCCGCGCAGGCCCCGGCCGAGCAGGCCCCGGCCGCGAAGACCGAGGAGTCCTGACCATGTTGATTCCCCGTCGAGTCAAGCACCGCAAGCAGCACCACCCCGGCCGGTCCGGGATGGCCAAGGGCGGTACGACCATCGCGTTCGGCGACTACGGCATCCAGGCTCTCGAGCCCGCCTACGTCACGAACCGTCAGATCGAGTCCGCGCGTATCGCGATGACCCGCTACATCAAGCGTGGCGGAAAGGTCTGGATCAACATCTACCCGGACCGTCCGCTGACGAAGAAGCCGGCCGAGACCCGCATGGGCTCCGGCAAGGGCTCGCCCGAGTGGTGGATCGCCAACGTCAAGCCGGGCCGGATCATGTTCGAGCTCTCCGGTGTCCCGGAGGACGTCGCGCGTGAGGCCATGCGCCTCGCGATGCACAAGCTGCCGATGAAGTGCCGCTTCGTCCGGCGTGAGGGTGGTGACTTCTGATGGCAGTCGGTTCCAAGGACCTGAGCCCCCAGGAACTGCGTGGTTTCGAGGACGACCGTCTGGTCGACGAGCTGCGCAAGGCCAAGGAGGAGCTGTTCAACCTCCGGTTCCAGTCCGCCACCGGGCAGCTGGACAACCACGGGCGGCTGCGTGCCGTCCGCAAGGACATCGCCCGGATCTACACCGAGATGCGCGAGCGCGAGCTCGGGATCGGCGTGAAGGGTGAGGCCAAGTGAGTGAGAAGAAGGACGAGACCGTGACCGCCACGATCGACCGCAAGGACCGCAAGACCCGTCAGGGCTACGTGGTCAGCGACAAGATGGACAAGACCGTCGTCGTCGAGGTCGAGGACCGCGTCAAGCACGCGCTCTACGGCAAGGTCATCCGCCGTACGAGCAAGGTCAAGGCCCACGACGAGGCCAACGCCGCCGGAGTCGGCGACCGCGTTCTCATCATGGAGACCCGGCCGCTGTCCGCGACGAAGCGCTGGCGCATCGTCGAGATCCTCGAGAAGGCCAAGTAATGCTCGTCGGGGGGCCCGCCCCCCGCGCCCCCCGTCGCAGTTCGGCCAGGCTCCGCGCCTGAGCGCGTGAGAACCAGCACGACATTAGGAGATAACAGTGATCCAGCAGGAGTCGCGACTGCGAGTCGCCGACAACACCGGTGCGAAGGAGATCCTCTGCATCCGTGTTCTCGGTGGCTCGGGTCGCCGGTACGCCGGCATCGGCGACACCATCGTCGCCACCGTCAAGGACGCGATCCCGGGCGGCAACGTCAAGAAGGGTGACGTCGTCAAGGCGGTCATCGTGCGGACCAAGAAGGAGCGCCGTCGTTCCGACGGGTCCTACATCAAGTTCGACGAGAACGCCGCCGTCATCCTCCGCACCGACGGGGACCCGCGCGGTACGCGCATCTTCGGCCCCGTCGGGCGCGAGCTGCGCGAGAAGAAGTTCATGAAGATCATCAGCCTCGCCCCGGAGGTGCTCTGAGCCATGGCGAAGATCAAGAAGGGCGACACCGTCCAGGTGCTCGCCGGCAAGGACAAGGGCAGCACCGGCAAGGTCATCGCGGTCAACCGTGAGACCGACCGCGTCACCGTCGAGGGCGTGAACCGGGTCACCCGGCACACCAAGGCGGGCGAGTCGAGCCGTGGCAGCCGCACCGGCGGCCTCATCGTCCAGGAGGCGCCGATCCACGTGAGCAACGTGGCCATCGTCGACCCCTCGGACAAGAAGCCGACCCGGATCAAGACCCGCGTCGAGACCGTCGAGCGTGACGGGCGCCAGAAGGCGACCCGCGTCCGCGTCGGCGTGCGCTCGGGCAAGGACCTGTGAGAGACATGGCAGACACCGCTACCCAGCCCCGCCTCAAGGCGCGCTACCAGGACGAGATCAAGAGCTCGCTCCGGGAGCAGTTCGACTACCCGAACGTCATGCAGATCCCCGGCGTGACCAAGGTCGTCGTCAACATGGGCGTCGGCGACGCCGCGAAGGACAGCAAGCTCATCGAGGGCGCCGTGCGCGACCTCACGGCGATCACCGGCCAGAAGCCGGTCGTCACCCGGGCCCGCAAGTCCATCGCGCAGTTCAAGCTCCGCGAGGGCATGCCGATCGGCACGCACACCACGCTGCGCGGCGACCGGATGTGGGAGTTCCTCGACCGGCTCGTGTCGGTCGCCCTCCCGCGCATCCGCGACTTCCGCGGTCTCTCGCCGAAGCAGTTCGACGGCCACGGCAACTACACCTTCGGTCTCACCGAGCAGTCGATGTTCCACGAGATCGACCAGGACAAGATCGACCGGGTCCGCGGCATGGACATCACCGTCGTGACGACCGCGACGAACGACGACGAGGGACGCGCGCTGCTCAAGGCGCTCGGCTTCCCGTTCAAGGAGAACTGAGCAATGGCCAAGACTGCCCTCGTCAACAAGGCGAACAAGAAGCCGAAGTTCGCGGTCCGCGGCTACACCCGCTGCCAGCGCTGCGGCCGTCCGCACTCGGTCTACCGCAAGTTCGGCCTGTGCCGGATCTGCCTCCGGGAGATGGCCCACGCGGGCGAGCTCCCGGGCGTGACCAAGTCCAGCTGGTAAGTCCTGACCCGCCGCACGTGCGGCACCCATCCACAGACCATCTACATCGCAGGTCCGCCGGGAGATTCCTTCCGGCAGAAACCGCGGTGAGAAGGGGCGGAGAAGCCCAATGACCATGACAGACCCGATTGCGGACATGTTGACCCGCGTCCGGAACGCCAACTCGGCGCACAAGGACGACGTCTCCATGCCGTTCTCGAAGCTCAAGAGCCACATCGCCGAGATCCTCGAGGCCGAGGGCTACATCGCCGGCTGGACCGTCGAGGAGGCGGAGGTCGGACAGACCCTCGTCGTCAACCTCAAGTACGGCCCGAACCGGGAGCGCTCGATCGCCGGCCTGCGCCGCGTCAGCAAGCCCGGCCTGCGCGTGTACGCCAAGTCGACCAACCTTCCGAAGGTGCTCGGCGGCCTCGGTGTCGCGATCATCTCGACGTCCTCCGGCCTCCTCACCGACAGGCAGGCCGCCAACAAGGGTGTAGGCGGAGAAGTCCTCGCCTACGTCTGGTAAGGGGTAGCTGACATGTCGCGAATCGGACGACTCCCCGTCACCGTCCCCGGCGGTGTCGACGTGACCATCACCGGTCAGACCGTCACCGTCAAGGGCCCCAAGGGCGAGCTCTCGCACACCGTCGCGGAGCCGATCACGGTCGACCAGGCCGACGGCTCCCTGGAGGTCAAGCGTCCCGACGACGAGCGCGAGTCGCGCTCGCTCCACGGGCTGACCCGCTCGCTCATCAACAACATGGTGCTCGGTGTGACCGAGGGCTACGAGAAGAAGCTCGAGATCCACGGCACCGGGTACCGCGTGCAGGCCAAGGGCTCCACCCTCGAGTTCGCCCTCGGCTACTCGCACTCGATCACCGTCGAGCCCCCGGCCGGCATCACCTTCACGGTGGAGAACCCGACCCGGTTCTCGGTCCAGGGCATCGACAAGCAGCTCGTCGGCGAGACCGCCGCGAACATCCGCAAGCTCCGCAAGCCCGACCCGTACAAGGGCAAGGGTGTCCGCTACGCGGGCGAGCAGATCCGCCGCAAGGTCGGAAAGGCTGGTAAGTAACCGATGGCAATGATCGTCAAGCGCGCCAAGGGCAAGTCGGCCGCACGCGTCCGCCGTCACGTCCGCGTCCGCAAGCAGGTCAGCGGCACCGCCGTCCGGCCCCGCCTCGTCGTCTCGCGCTCCGCGCGGCACGTCTTCGTCCAGGTCGTCGACGACACCGTGGGCAAGACCGTCGCGTCGGCGTCGACCATGGAGTCCGACGTCCGGACCCTCGAGGGCGACAAGCGGGAGAAGGCCAAGAAGGTCGGCGAGCTCGTCGCCGCCCGCGCCAAGGCCGTCGGGGTCGAGGCCGTCGTCTTCGACCGGGGTGGCAACCGCTACCACGGCCGCGTCGCCGCGATCGCGGACGGCGCTCGGGAAGGCGGGCTGGCCCTGTGACCCACGCTGCCCGTACCACCACGAACGTCGAGAAGAGGACCATCTGATGCCAGGACCCCAGCGTCGAGGCACCGGGACCGGTGGCACCGGAACCGGTGGCGCCGACCGCGGCGACCGCCGTGGCAGCCGTGACGACCGTCGCGGCGGCCGCGACTCCCGCGAGGCCGAGAAGAACCAGTACCTCGAGCGCGTCGTGACCATCAACCGCGTCGCCAAGGTCGTCAAGGGTGGCCGTCGCTTCAGCTTCACCGCCCTCGTCGTCGTCGGCGACGGTGACGGCACCGTCGGTGTCGGCTACGGCAAGGCCAAGGAGGTGCCCGCGGCGATCGCCAAGGGTGTCGAGGAGGCGAAGAAGAACTTCTTCCGCGTCCCCCGCATCCAGGGCACCATCCCCCACCCCATCCAGGGTGAGGCCGCCGCCGGTGTCGTCATGCTGCGCCCCGCCAGCCCCGGTACCGGTGTCATCGCCGGTGGTCCGGTGCGTGCGGTGCTCGAGTGCGCCGGCATCCACGACGTGCTGTCCAAGAGCCTCGGCTCGGACAACGCGATCAACATCGTCCACGCGGTCGTCGCGGCCCTCAAGGGCCTCGAGCGCCCCGAGGCCGTCGCCGCCCGCCGTGGCCTGCCGGTCGACCGGGTCGCCCCGGCCGCCATGCTCCGCGCGCAGGCCGCCGGCCTCGCCGAGGCGAAGGCGGGTGCGTGATGGGACGGCTCAAGGTGACCCAGACCCGATCGGGTATCGGGGGCAAGCAGAACCAGCGCAACACCCTGCGGTCCCTCGGCCTGAAGCGCATCGGCGACGTCGTCGTCAAGGAGGACCGTCCCGAGATCCGCGGGATGGTCAACACGGTGACGCACCTCGTCGCCGTCGAGGAGGTTGAGTGATCATGGCCGACACCACGAAGGCCACCGAGGCTGCCGCCCCCGAGGCGACCGCCCTCAAGGTGCACCACCTGCGCCCCGCACCGGGTGCGAAGTCCGCCAAGATCCGCGTCGGTCGCGGTGAGGGTGGCAAGCGCGGCAAGACCGCCGGTCGCGGCACCAAGGGCACCAAGGCCCGCTACCAGGTGCGGCCCGGTTTCCAGGGTGGCACCACCCCGCTGCACATGCGGTTCCCGAAGCTCCGCGGCTTCAAGAACCCGTTCAAGACCGAGTACCAGGTCGTCAACCTCGACCGTCTCTCCGCGCTCTACCCGAGCGGTGGCGACGTGAGCGTCGAGGACCTGGTCGCCAAGGGCGCCGTGCGCGACGGGCACCCCGTGAAGGTGCTCGGCACCGGTGAGATCACCGTGGCCGTCAACGTCACGGCCGCCGCGTTCTCCACCAGCGCCAAGGAGAAGATCGAGGCGGCGGGCGGTTCGGCGACGACCGCCTGACCCCCGCTCGTGACCGCGTGCCGCAGGGCCGGTTCCGGAGGTTCCTTCGGAGCCGGCCCTGCGCCGCGTTCGACCCGCCCGGCGGTTCCGGCGCAGCCGGGACCTACGGGTATGTTGTGACGGATCGCTGACGACGCGGCCACACCCCCGGCCGCACCCTGGAGGACCTCGTGCTCACTGCTTTCGGCCGCGCGTTCAGGACGCCCGACCTGCGCAGGAAGCTGCTCTTCACGATGTTCATCATCGTGATCTTCCGGCTGGGCTCGCACGTGCCGACGCCCGGCGTCAGCTACCCGCTGGTCCAGCAGTGCATCAGCGGTGCGGACAACAGCAACCAGCTGCTCGGGCTGATCAACCTGTTCAGCGGCGGGGCGCTGCTCCAGCTCTCGGTCTTCGCGCTGGGGATCATGCCCTACATCACGGCGAGCATCATCATCCAGCTGCTCACCGTCGTCATCCCGCGGTTCGAGGCCCTCAAGAAGGAGGGTCAGGCCGGTCAGAGCAAGATGACGCAGTACACGCGCTACCTGACGATCGGGCTGGCGATCCTCCAGAGCTCGACGCTCATCACCTTCGCGCAGAACCCCTCGACGCTGTTCAACAACCCGTCGTGCACGAACATCCTGTCCGACAACTCGGTCGTCACCATCCTCATCATGGTGCTGACGATGACGGCCGGTACCGGGGTCATCATGTGGTTCGGTGAGCTGATCACGGACAAGGGCGTCGGCAACGGCATGTCCCTCCTGATCTTCACCTCCATCGCCTCGCGCTTCCCGAGCTCGCTCTGGGACATCCAGCAGCGGTCCGGCTGGGGCGTCTTCCTCGGCGTCATCCTGCTCGGCTTCGTCGTCATCGCCCTCGTCGTGTTCGTCGAGCAGAGCCAGCGGCGCATCCCGGTGCAGTACGCCAAGCGGATGGTCGGGCGCCGGGTCTACGGAGGGACCTCCACGTACATCCCGCTCAAGGTCAACATGGCCGGTGTCATCCCGGTCATCTTCGCGAGCTCGCTGCTGACGCTGCCCACCCTCGTCGCACAGTTCAACTCCAGCCCGGACGGCGTCAACCCCGGCTGGGTCGACTGGATCAACGCCCACCTCGTGCGCGGTGACCACCCCTACTACATGGCCCTCTACACGGGGCTCATCCTCTTCTTCACGTTCTTCTACGTCTCGATCACGTTCAACCCGACCGAGGTCGCGGACAACATGAAGAAGTACGGCGGCTTCATCCCGGGTATCCGGGCCGGGCGACCCACGGCCGAGTACCTCAACTACGTCCTCACCAGGATCACCGTGCCGGGCGCGATCTACCTCGCGCTCATCTCCCTGCTCCCGCTCGTCGCGCTGGTCCTGGTGAACGCGAACCAGAACTTCCCCTTCGGCGGCACCTCGATCCTCATCATCGTCGGTGTCGGACTGGAGACGGTCAAGCAGATCGAGGCCCAGCTGCAGCAGCGTCACTACGAAGGGTTCCTCCGTTGATGCGACTCATCATCCTCGGGCCTCCCGGTGCCGGTAAGGGCACCCAGGCGTCCCGCATCGCCGACCACTACGACATCCCCGCCATCTCCACCGGGGACATCTTCCGGGCCAACATCAAGAACGAGACCGAGCTCGGGCTGCAGGTCAAGGAGATCCTCGCCTCCGGCGGGTACGTCTCCGACGAGATCACGAACGCCATCGTCGAGGACCGCCTCGGCCAGGACGACTGCGCACGGGGCTTCCTGCTCGACGGCTACCCGCGCACCCTCGCCCAGGTCGAGGCGCTCGACGGCATGCTCGCGGCCCACGGCGGCTCCCTCGACCGCGTCCTCGAGCTGACCGTCGACGAGGACGTCGTCGTCGGCCGGCTCCTCAAGCGCGCCGAGACCGAGGGCCGCGACGACGACACCGAGGAGGTCATCCGCGAGCGGATGGCCATCTACCACCGCGAGACGCGGCCGCTGTCGGACACCTACCGCGAGCGCGGGCTGCTCGTCGAGGTCGACGGGGACGGTGCGGTCGACGACGTCACCGAGCGGGTCACCGCAGCCCTCGGCTGACCCCCGACGGTGCACCCGTCGAGTGAACAGAACACGCCGTCCGGCCCTCGAGCCCGACGGCGTGTTCTGTTCACTCGACGGGGTGCTGTGGAGAACTCCGCGGCGTGGAGGGCCCCTCGCGCCACGCTGCGGTGCATGCACCCCTCACCACTGCCGTCGAGCCTGGGGCCCGGGGCGTTCAGCACCGGGGCGGCACGAGCCGCCGGGGTCCGCGCGTCGCGCCTGCGGCGAGGGGACCTGGTCCATCCCACACGCGGCGTGCACGCCCGATCCGTGCCCGTCGAGCTCCTCGACCGAGCGGTGGCCTTCGCCCACGGGCTTCCTCCGGACCGGGCCTTCTCGCACGGCACCGCCATGGCACTGCTGGGTCTTCCACTCCCACCCGCTGCCCAGGGGGCTGCGCTCCGCGGACCCTTGCACGTCATGGCGCCGACGTCGGAGGGTCAGGCCAGACGGGTGGGGTGCATCGGCCACCGGGGTCTGGAGTCCCGGCGGACGGTCAGCGTCCATGGTGTGCGCGTCGTCGCGCCCGAGGAGACCTGGTGTGACCTCGGCGAGGTGGGTCGCGGGGTGTTCGGGGTGGACGACCTCGTGGTGGTGGGCGATGCCGTCGTGGCATCCGGGACGGGCGCGGTGGCAGATGCCCAGTGGTCGCTGCGGCGGTGCCTCGAGGGGCGGGTCCGTCCTCGGGGCAAGGTGAGGCTCCTCGAGGCACTGGACCTCGTGCGGCCCGGGGTGCGCTCGCCGATGGAGAGCCGTGGACGACTGATGTTCGTCCGCGGCGGGTTCCCCGAGCCGGAGGTGAACGGCGACCTCACCGACGGTGCGGGGGAGTGGCTGGCCGAGGGTGACCTGGTGTGGCGGGAGCAGCGGGTCGTCGGCGAGTACCAGGGGGCGCACCACGCCACCCGCCGGCGCCGCAGCCTCGACGCCTCGCGGGGCGTGAGCCTCGAGGCCGAGGGCTGGACGGTCCTCGAGATCTGGGCCGAGGACGTCTTCGTGGGCGGCCGTCGGACGGCCTGCCTGCTGAGGTTCGCTCGCCACCTGGGCCTGGATCCGGCGGAGCTGACCATCTGACCCCGTCGAGTGAACAGGACGCGCCGTGTCCGCCGGTGCCCCGACGGCGTGTTCTGTTCACTCGACGGGTGGCGGCGGGAATGTGGGGGAGCCGGGGCCCACGGGTAGGGTGCCGCGGCATGGGACTCTTCACGCGTGACCGGTGCGAGGGCAAGACGTCGGAGCAGCTCGCGGCCATGCGCACCGCCGGCCTGCTCGTGGGGCGCACCCTCGAGCTCGTGGCCGGCGCCGTGCGGCCGGGGATGACGACCCTCGAGCTCGACACCCTCGCCGAGACCTTCATCCGCGACCACGGGGGCGTCCCGAACTTCCAGCTCGTCCCCGGGTACCGGCACACGCTGTGCACCTCGGTCAACGAGCAGATCGTCCACGGGATCCCCGGTGCGCGTGTCCTCGAGGAGGGCGACCTGCTCTCGGTCGACTGCGGGGCCGAGGTCGCCGGCTGGAACGGCGACGCGGCCATCACCGTCGTCGTCGGCGGGGCCGAGGCGGCGCGCCCCGAGGACCTCGAGCTGAGCGAGGACACCGAGGCGGCACTGTGGGCCGGCATCGTGGCACTGCGGGTGGGGGAGCCGCTCTACGCCGTGGGCGCCGCCGTCGAGGACGCCCTCACCGAGGCCGGCACCCGCCGCGCCCGCGAGTACGGCATCGTCGAGGACTACGTCGGGCACGGCATCGGCACGTCGATGCACATGGATCCCCAGGTCCCGAACTATCGGGTCCAGGGCCGCAGCCCGCGCGTGTGCGAGGGGCTGACGATCTGCATCGAGCCGATGGTGACCCTCGGCGACCAGGACAACACCGTCCTCGAGGACGAGTGGACGGTCGTCACGCGCGACGGCTCCCGGGCCGCCCACTGGGAGCACTCCATCGCGGTCACCGAGGCGGGGACCTGCGTCCTCACCGCGATCGACGGCGGCCGGGAGCGGCTCGCCGCCCTCGGGGTCCCCTTCGCGGAGATCGCCCCGGCCTGACGCGACCGGTGTGCCGTATCTCTCGGTGAGCCGCCGGGCCCCCGTGGCTAGGGTTGGCGTCGGACCGGACCGCCGACCGAGGAGGGCTCGATGACGCCGTCGTCACCCGTGCAGGACCCGCTCGCACTCGCCGCCGGGTTCGAGCCGCGCACCCGGGACGACTGGCTCGACCTCGTCGCCGGGGTGCTCAACAAGCGCCGCGCCGAGGGGGAGCGCCTCGATGCCGCCGGCGCCGAGCAGGCACTCGTCACCGCGCTCGACGGCGGCCTGAGCACGCAGGGTCTCTACCTGCGCGAGGACCGTCCGCTCGGTCTCCCCGGCGCGATGCCGTTCACCCGCGGCCGCGCCGTCCGGGACGCCGACCTCCCGTGGGACGTCCGCCAGCTGCACGACGACCCCGACCCCGCCGCCTCCCGCGCTGCGGTGCTCGACGACCTCGAGCACGGCGTCACCTCCGTGTGGGTCCACGTGGGGGATGACGGCGTCGCCTCCCCGGACCTCGCCGAGGTGCTCTCCGACGTGCGGCTCGAGCTCGCCCCGGTCGTCGTCTCGTCGTGGACCGACCAGGCCGGCGCCGCCCGGGCGCTCCTCGACGTCGTCGGCGACCGGACCTCGGTGGGGGGCAACCTCGGCCTCGACCCCGTCGGCGCGGCCCTGCGCACGGGCCGCGCGGCCGACCTCGGCCCGCTGGCGGAGCTGGTCCGGGAGTGCGCCGGCCGGGACGGGTGGCGCGCCGTCACCGTCGACGCCCGGGTCCTGCACGACGCCGGGGCCAGCGAGGTCGACGCCCTCGCCGTGGCGGTCGCCACCGGTGTCGCGTACCTGCGTCACCTCGAGGGCGAGGGGGTCTCGGCGGTGGACGCGTTCGCCGAGGTCGAGTTCCGGGTCAGCGCGACGGCCGACCAGTTCCTCACGGCGGCGTCCCTGCGGGCGCTGCGCCGGGTCTGGGCCCGGGTCGGCGAGGTGGTGGGGGTGGCCCCGGCGGACCGCGGTGCCCGCACCCACGCCGTGACGAGCCTACGGATGGCCAGCAGGGAGGACCCCTTCGTCAACGTCCTCCGGGGCACCCTCGCGACCTTCGGGGCCTCGGTCGGCGGCGCGGACGCCGTCACCGTCCTGCCGCACGACACCGTGGCCGGGCTCCCGGAGCGGTTCTCCCGCAGGCTCGCCCGAAACACGCAGATCCTCCTCGCCGACGAGTCGAACGTCGGGCGGGTCACCGACCCCGGCGGCGGGTCGTGGTACCTCGAGTCGCTGACCGACGAGGTGGCCGAGCGCGTCTGGGCCCGGTTCCAGGAGGTCGAGCGGGCCGGGGGGGTCCTCCGCGCGCTCGAGGACGGGGTGCTCCGTGAGTGGGTCGAGGCAGCCACCGCCGAGCGGGAGCGGCTCATCGCCACGCGCGAACGCCCCCTCACCGGGGTGTCCATGTTCCCGAACCTCGAAGGCACCGCGCCCGAGCGCCGGGCCCGGGTCGCGCCCACCGTCGCCGACGGCGCCTTCGTCCCGCGCCGGGACGCCGCGGCGTACGAGGCGCTGCGGGACCGGGCCGCCGCGGCCGGCCAGCCGACCGTCACGCTCCGCACCCTCGGGACCCAGCGGGACTTCGGGGCCCGCCAGGCCTTCGTCACCAACCTCCTGGCCTCCGGCGGCATCGCGACCACCGACGCCCCCGCCCCCGTCGCCGTCCTGGCGAGCAGCCGCGGCCAGTACGCCGAGCACGGCCCGACCGCCGTCGAGGAGCTGCGCGGCGCCGGGGCCGAGCACGTCCTCGTCGCCGGCCGCGCCACGGAGCTCGGCGAGCACGCCGGCCTGGTCGACGGCGAGGTCGCCGACGGGATGGACGTCGTCGCCCTCCTGCACGACCTCCTCGACAGGCTGGGCGCCCCGACGACAGGAGACCCCCGATGAGCACGGTCCCCGACTTCACCGGCCTCGACCTCGGTCCGGGTGCGCCCGAGCAGGGTGCGGAGGCGTCGCACGGCTCGTCCTGGACGACTCCCGAGGGGATCGAGGTGCCACCGCTGTACACCGAGGCCGACCTCGCCGGGCTCGACTTCCTCGACACCGTGCCGGGCGCCCCGCCGTACCTGCGCGGCCCCTACCCGACGATGTACACGACCCAGCCGTGGACGATCCGCCAGTACGCCGGGTTCTCCACCGCCGAGGCGTCCAACGCCTTCTACCGCCGCAACCTCGCGGCGGGGCAGAAGGGCCTGTCGGTCGCCTTCGACCTCGCGACGCACCGCGGCTACGACTCCGACCACCCGCGGGTCGCCGGCGACGTCGGGATGGCAGGGGTGGCCATCGACTCCATCTACGACATGCGCACGCTCTTCGACGGCATCCCGCTGGACCGGATGTCGGTGTCGATGACGATGAACGGCGCCGTGATCCCGGTGCTCGCGCTCTACGTCGTGGCGGCCGAGGAGCAGGGCGTCGCACCCGAGCAGCTCACGGGGACCATCCAGAACGACATCCTCAAGGAGTTCATGGTCCGCAACACCTACATCTACCCGCCCGAGCCCTCGATGCGGATCATCAGCGACATCTTCGCCTTCACCAGCCAGAAGATGCCGCGCTACAACTCGATCTCCATCTCCGGCTACCACATGCAGGAGGCCGGGGCGACGCAGGACCTCGAGCTCGCGTACACCCTCGCCGACGGCGTCGAGTACCTGCGGGCGGGGAAGGCGGTCGGCCTCGACGTCGACGGGTTCGCCCCGCGCCTGTCGTTCTTCTGGGCGATCGGGATGAACTTCTACATGGAGGTCGCCAAGATGCGGGCGGCCCGTCTCCTGTGGGCGCGCCTCGTGCGGGCGCAGGGCGGGACCAACCCCAAGTCGCTGTCGCTGCGGACCCACTGCCAGACCTCCGGCTGGTCGCTCACCGCGCAGGACGTGTACAACAACGTCGTCCGCACCTGCGTCGAGGCGATGGCCGCGACCCAGGGCCACACCCAGAGCCTGCACACCAACGCCCTCGACGAGGCGGTGGCGCTCCCCACCGACTTCTCGGCCCGGATCGCCCGCAACACCCAGCTCGTGCTGCAGCAGGAGTCCGGGACGACGCGGGTCATCGACCCGTGGGGCGGGTCCGCCTACGTCGAGCGGCTGACGCACGACCTCGCGCGCCGGGCCTGGGAGCACCTCGAGGAGGTCGAGGCCGCCGGCGGGATGGCGAAGGCGATCGAGGCCGGCATCCCGAAGCTGCGCATCGAGGAGGCCGCGGCCCGCACCCAGGCGCGGATCGACTCCGGCCACCAGCCCGTCATCGGGGTCAACACCTACGCGGTCGACGTCGACGAGCCGTTCGAGGTGCTCAAGGTCGACAACGCCGCCGTGCGGGCGAGCCAGATCGCCCGGCTCGAGACGCTCCGGGCCGAGCGCGACGGCGAGGCCTGCCGCGCGGCGCTCGCCCGGATGACCGCCGCTGCCCGCAGCGGCTCCGACGGCACCCTCGACACCAACCTCCTCGCGCTGGCCATCGACGCGGCCCGCGCGCAGGCCACGGTCGGTGAGATGTCGATGGCCCTCGAGGAGGCGTTCGGCCGCTACACCGCCCAGATCCGTACGATCGGAGGCGTGTACAGCGCCGAGGCGGGGGAGGACGCCACCGTCCACGCCGCCCAGGAGGCGGTCGAGGCCTTCGAGGAGGACCAGGGCCGGCGCCCGCGCATCCTCGTCGCGAAGATGGGCCAGGACGGCCACGACCGCGGCCAGAAGGTCATCGCCACCGCGTTCGCCGACCTCGGCTTCGACGTCGACGTGGGTCCGCTGTTCCAGACCCCGGAGGAGGTGGCCCGGCAGGCCGTCGAGGCCGACGTGCACGTCGTCGGGGTCAGCTCGCTCGCGGCCGGCCACCTGACCCTCGTCCCGGCCCTGCGGAAGGCGCTCGACGACCTCGGCCGCGAGGACCTCATGATCGTCGTCGGCGGTGTCATCCCCGACCAGGACCACGAGGCGCTGCGCGCGGCGGGCGCCGACGCCATCTACCCGCCCGGCACCGTCATCAGCCGCGCGGCACTCGCCCTCGTCGCCGAGCTGCGCGAGCGGCTCGGGTGAGGCCGACGGTCTCCGTCCCGGACCTCGTCGCCGGGGTGCGCGACGGCTCGCGCCAGCACGTGGCCCGGGCGATCACCCTCCTGGAGTCGCGCCGGCCCGAGCACCGCGAGCAGTCGCACGAGCTCCTCGCCGCGCTCGCCGACCGCACGGGGCACGCGGTGCGGGTCGGCATCAGCGGGGTGCCGGGAGCGGGCAAGTCGACCTTCATCGACACGCTCGGGGTCCGGCTCGTCGAGCGCGGACACCGGGTGGCGGTCGTGGCGGTCGACCCCAGCTCGCGGCGCACCGGCGGGTCGATCCTCGGCGACCGGACCCGGATGGCGAACCTCACGGCGTCGGAGCACGCCTTCGTCCGGCCCAGCCCCTCCGGACGCCAGCTCGGCGGGGTGGCGCGGGCGACGCGGGAGTCGATGCTCGTCCTCGAGGCCGCCGGCTTCGACGTCGTCGTGGTCGAGACGGTCGGGGTCGGGCAGAACGAGATCGCCGTCTCGGAGATGGTCGACACCTTCCTGCTGCTCACCCTGGCGCGCGCCGGTGACCAGCTCCAGGGCATCAAGCGCGGCATCCTCGAGCTCGCCGACGTCGTCGCGGTGAACAAGGCCGACGGCGACGGCGAGACGCCGGCGAAGGCGGCCGCCCGCGAGCTCATGGGCGCGATGCGGCTGATGATGCCGGGCGTCGACGTGCGTCGCCCGCCGGTGCTCACCTGCTCGGCCCTCACCGGCGCCGGCCTCGACGAGGTGTGGCAGGCCGTCCTCGACCACCGCGCCCACCTCGAGGAGCAGGGGTCGCTCGCGACCCGGCGGGCGCAGCAGCAGGAGGACTGGATGTGGGCGCTCGTCGATGCCGAGCTGACCGACGGGGTGAGGTCCTCGGCGTCGGTACGGGCAGAGCGCGCGGAGATCGAGGCGTCGGTGCGTGCGGGGACGCTCAGTGCCGTCGACGGGACGGCCCGCATCCTCGCCCTGTACGCCGCAGACCTGCGCGCCGCGGGCTCCTGACCCCGGCATCGTCCGTCCGGCCGATGCCGGGGTGGCCGGACGTCCGGCGTGGACCAGCCGAACCGGTGGGTCCCGCCCCGGCGACTGGAGCCCGCGCCCGACGGGGGGCACAGTGGTTCTCGCACCCCGTGAGCCCGGACCGAGAGGTCCGGCCCTGTCCATCGGGTGCCAGAGCCGGGAGCCCGCCCCTGCACGGACCCTCGGCTCGGACACTGCCCACCGGGTCGGCCAACCCTGCAACGGCCGACCCGGTGGTCTGTTTCCCGGCGGCCCCCGAGGATTTCGTGATGGGCCCCTCCCTCCCGTATCATCGAACGTCGGTCACGTGTGCGTTCCAGCATGGGTGCAGTCCTGCGCGGAGCAGTACGGGGCCGATTTCCATGGGTGGCCCGACCAGACGAAGGGCTGCCCAACGGCGGATTGAGAGGGTATGGCCAAGAAGGACGGCGTCATCGAGATCGAGGGCGTGATCGTCGAGGCACTCCCGAACGCGATGTTCCGGGTTGAGCTCACGAACGGTCACAAGGTTCTCGCGCACATCTCCGGCAAGATGCGACAGCACTACATCCGGATCCTCCCCGAGGACCGCGTGGTGGTGGAGCTGAGCCCGTACGACCTGACCCGCGGCCGCATCGTCTTCCGCTACCGCTGAGAACCACGAATCGACGAGACAGCAAAGGCGACATGAAGGTTCAGCCGAGCGTCAAGAAGATCTGTGACAAGTGCAAGGTGATCCGCCGCAACGGGCGGGTCATGGTGATCTGCGAGAACCTGCGCCACAAGCAGCGCCAGGGCTGACGAGAGTCAGACGCACCACCGCCCCGAGCAGGGGCCGGCACGAGGTCATCCGATCCTCGACCAGACGCACCACAGAAGCACGCAGCACCCGACCCCCGACGGGCCACCTGGTAGCAGGTGGGCGCGGGACGTCACCCTCGGCCCGGAGGCCGAGGACCGGGCAGGGATGGCCGGACCGGTGTTGTGCCAGACCTCCGGACCACAGATAGGAACACCATCCACATGGCACGTCTCATGGGCGTCGACCTGCCGCGCGACAAGCGCGCCGAGGTCGCACTGACCTACATCTTCGGGGTCGGGCGCACCAGCGCCCGCAAGGCCCTCGCGGCCACCGACGTCAGCCCGGACACCCGGGTCAAGGACCTCGGTGACGACGAGCTCGTCAAGCTGCGTGACTGGATCGAGGAGAACCTGCGGGTCGAGGGTGACCTCCGCCGCGAGGTCGCCTCGGACATCCGCCGCAAGGTCGAGATCGGGTCCTACGAGGGTCTGCGCCACCGGCGCGGCCTTCCCGTGCGCGGTCAGCGCACGAAGACCAACGCGCGCACCCGCAAGGGCCCCAAGCGCACCGTGGCCGGCAAGAAGAAGGCCGGTAAGTGACCTGCGTCTGACGCACGTCACCCCTCCACTTCCCGAAGACTCGTAGGAGAAACACATGCCTCCCAAGGGCCGCACGACCGGCGCCAAGAAGGTGCGCCGCAAGGAGAAGAAGAACGTCGCGGTGGGCCAGGCCCACATCAAGAGCACGTTCAACAACACGATCATCTCGATCACCGACCCCACCGGGGCCGTCATCGCCTGGGCCTCCGCCGGCCAGGTCGGCTTCAAGGGGTCGCGCAAGTCCACGCCGTTCGCCGCGCAGACCGCCGCCGAGGCCGCCGCGCGCCGTGCCATGGAGCACGGGATGCGCAAGGTCGACGTCTTCGTCAAGGGCCCGGGTTCCGGTCGCGAGACCGCGATCCGTTCCCTGACCGCTGCCGGCCTCGAGGTCGGCTCGATCCAGGACGTCACCCCGCAGCCGCACAACGGCGTCCGCCCGCCCAAGCGCCGCCGCGTCTGAGCGCCACGAGACTTCGCGAAAGGTAAGAGAGACACATGGCCCGCTACACCGGACCCATCACCAAGAAGTCGCGTCGCCTCAAGACCGACCTCGTCGGTGGCGACAAGAACTTCGACCTCCGTCCCTTCCCGCCCGGCCAGCACGGCCGTCGCCGGATGCAGGAGAAGGAGTACCTCACCCAGCTGCAGGAGAAGCAGAAGGCCCGCTTCACCTACGGCGTCATGGAGAAGCAGTTCCGTCGGTACTACAAGGAGGCGGCCAACCGCCCCGGCAAGACCGGCGAGAACATCCTCACCATCCTCGAGTCCCGCCTCGACAACGTCGTGTACCGCGCCGGCCTGGCCCGGACGCGTCGCGCGGCGCGCCAGCTCGTGACCCACGGCCACTTCGAGGTCAACGGCGTGCGCGTCGACGTCCCGAGCTACCGGGTCGAGCAGTACGACATCATCACGGTGCGCAAGCAGTCCGTCGAGACCTTCCCGATCCAGCTGGCCCGGGAGACCTTCGGGGACCGCCCGACCCCGGCGTGGCTCCAGGTCGTGCCCGGCTCGCTGCAGATCCTCGTGCACCAGCTGCCCGTCCGTGACCAGATCGACACGGTCCTCACCGAGCAGCTCATCGTCGAGTTCTACTCGAAGAACTGACCGGACCGGTGCGTCACCCCCGTCTCGTGCGGGGGTGACGGACCGGCCCTGGGTGGCTCCACGGACCGAGATGGAGCCACCGCGGGAGACAGCTCCCGCACGTTCACGCGGCGTCATATAGCGGTCGCCCGTGGGAAGGAAGAACCACCGTGCTCATCGCACAGCGTCCCGTCCTCAGTGAGGACGTCGTCTCCGAGACCCGGAGCCGTTTCGTCATCGAGCCCCTCGAGCCCGGCTTCGGCTACACGCTCGGGAACTCCCTCCGTCGCACCCTGCTCTCGAGCATCCCGGGCGCGGCCGTCACGAGCATCCGCATCGACGGTGTGCTCCACGAGTTCTCCACGATTCCCGGGGTCAAGGAGGACGTCACCGAGATCATCCTCAACATCAAGACCCTCGTCGTGTCCTCCGAGCACGACGAGCCGGTCGTGATGTACCTGCGCAAGCAGGGTGCCGGCGCGGTCACCGCTGCCGACATCGCCCCGCCCGCCGGTGTCGAGGTGCACAACCCCGACCTGCACATCGCGACGCTCAACGACAAGGGCACCGTCGAGATGGAGCTGACCGTCGAGCGTGGCCGTGGCTACGTCTCCGCCGTCCAGAACAAGGCCGGCGACCAGGAGATCGGCCGCATCCCGGTCGACTCGATCTACAGCCCGGTCCTCAACGTGACCTACAAGGTCGAGGCCACCCGCGTCGAGCAGCGCACCGACTTCGACCGCCTCGTCGTCGACGTCGAGTCCAAGAGCTCGATGGCGCCGCGCGACGCGCTCGCCTCGGCCGGCAAGACCCTCGTCGAGCTGTTCGGCCTGGCCCGTGAGCTCAACGTCGAGGCCGAGGGCATCGACATGGGCCCGTCGCCGACCGACGCCGCCCTCGCGGCGGACCTCGCGCTCCCGATCGAGGAGCTCGACCTCACCGTCCGGTCCTACAACTGCCTCAAGCGCGAGGGCATCCACACCGTGGGTGAGCTCGTGGGGCGCAGCGAGGCCGACCTGCTCGACATCCGCAACTTCGGGGCGAAGTCGATCGACGAGGTCAAGGCCAAGCTCGTCGGCATGGGCCTGGCCCTCAAGGACAGCCCCCCCGGGTTCGACCCGAGCCTCATCGCCGACCGGTACGACGACTTCACCTTCGGTGAGGGTGAGGACGACTCGGCGTTCGCCGAGGACGAGCAGCTCTGACTTCGCCTCCCGGCCCGTAACCAAGGAGAACACCAATGCCTACCCCCACCAAGGGTCCCCGTCTCGGAGGCGGTCCCGCTCACGAGCGGCTCATCCTCGCGAACCTCGCGACCTCGCTCTTCGAGCACGACCGCATCACGACCACGGAGACCAAGGCCAAGCGCCTGCGTCCCCTGGCCGAGCGTCTCGTGACCTTCGCCAAGCGGGGTGACCTCTCGGCCCGTCGTCGCGTCATGACGGTCATCCGCGACAAGGGTGTCGTCCACCGCCTCTTCGTCGAGATCGGCCCCGACATGGCCGAGCGCAACGGCGGCTACACCCGCATCACGAAGATCGGCCCGCGCAAGGGCGACAACGCCCCCATGGCGGTCATCGAGCTCGTCCGCGAGCCCGTCGCCAAGAAGGCCACCGTCAAGGAGGCCGAGGCCGCCACCAAGCGCTCGGCCAAGGACGACGCGGCCAAGCGCGAGGTCGCCCAGGAGGAGGCCAAGGAGGCCGCCGCCGCGACCGCCGAGGTCGAGGAGGCGCCGGACTCCGACGCCACCGGGACCGAGCTCCCCGCGGGCGCGGTCCGGGCCGCCGAGGACGGGTCCTCGCCCGACGAGGCCTACACCATCAAGGGCAACATGGACTCGATGAAGTTCCACGAGCCCGACGGCCAGTGGTTCGAGCAGACCGTCGCGGAGGTCTGGTTCCAGACCGCCGCGGACGCCGAGGCCGCCGGCTTCACCAAGGCCGGCTCCTGAGCCGACCGGCACGCACCACGACCGAGGGCCGTCTCCCCGTGGGGAGGCGGCCCTCGTCGCGTCGGTGGCCGGGTCCTCCCGTGCTCCGCCCGTAGGCTGGGACGCGTGACGACCCGCCTGCGCCTCGACCTCGCGTACGACGGCAGCGGGTTCTCCGGCTGGGCGGCGCAGCCGGGTCTGCGCACCGTCGAGGGGGTGCTCTCCGAGGCCCTGACCACGGTCCTGCGGGCGGCGGACCCGGTGCGGCTCACCGTCGCGGGGCGCACCGACGCCGGGGTGCACGCCCGGGGGCAGGTGGTGCACGCCGACGTCGACGGAGACGCCTTCGCCGGGCTGCCGGGCCGATCGGACCGCGCGCCGGAGGTGGCGGCCGTGGCGCGTCTCGCCGGCGTGCTGCCGGCGGACGTCGTCGTCCGCCGGGTGTCGCTCGCCCCGCCCGGCTTCGACGCCCGCTTCTCGGCGCTGCGGCGCCGGTACCGCTACCGGCTGCTGGACGACCCGGCCTCGGCGGACCCGCTGCGCCGCCACGACACCGTGGTGGTGCGCGACCGGCTCGACGGGCCCGCGATGGACGCCGCGGCCCGGCGGCTCGTCGGGCTCCGCGACTTCGCGGCGTTCTGCAAGCGGCGCGAGGGCGCCACGACCGTGCGGACACTGCTCGAGTACTCGTGGACGCGCGGCGGCGGAGGGGTCCTGGAGGCCACGGTCGTGGCGGACGCGTTCTGCCACAGCATGGTCCGGGCCCTCGTCGGGGCCGTGGTCCCGGTGGGGGAGGGGCGGGTGCCTCCGGAGTGGGCCGAGCAGGTGCTCACCACGGGCATCCGCGACCCGCGGGTGAAGGTCATGCCGGCCCACGGCCTGAGCCTGGAGGAGGTCGTGTACCCGCCGGACGCCGAGCTCGCAGCCCGCGCCGAGCAGGCCCGCTCGACCCGCCACCTGCCCGACTGATTGCGGTTCCGCCACCTCGTGAGGGGTCAGGGGCGCCGGCGCCGGTGGGGGATCCGCAACAAGTCGGGTGAGGGCGAGGCGGTCATCGGGGAGGATGGTCCCTCGTGGGACACCTCGACATCGGCGCCGTCAGCCTCTCGCTGCCCGACGGGCGGCCGCTGCTGCGCGAGGTGACCTTCCGGGTCGGTGACGGCGCCAAGGTCGCGCTCATCGGCCCCAACGGCACCGGCAAGACCACCCTGCTGCGCGTCCTCGCGGGTGACCTCCCCGGGTACGAGGGTGCGGTGACCCGCAGCGGCGGCCTCGGCGTGATGCGGCAGTTCATCGGGAAGGTCCGTGACGGGACGACCGTGCGGGACCTGCTCGTGTCGGTGGCACCCGAGCCGATCCGGCTCGCAGCGGCCGCCGTCGACCGCACCGAGCTCGCCATGATGGAGCGCGAGTCCGAGCAGGACCAGATGGAGTACGCCCAGGCCCTCGCCGACTGGGGCGACGTCGGCGGGTACGAGTGGGAGACGCTCTGGGACGTCTGCACGGTCGCCGCGCTGGGCGTCCCGTTCGAGCGCGCCCAGTGGCGCCGCGTCTCGACCCTGTCCGGCGGCGAGCAGAAGCGGCTCGTGCTCGAGGCGCTGCTGCGCGGGCCCGACGAGGTGCTCCTCCTCGACGAGCCGGACAACTACCTCGACGTCCCCGCGAAGCGCTGGCTCGAGGAGCGGCTCGTGGAGTCGCCCGAAGACGGTGCTCTTCGTGAGCCACGACCGCGAGCTGCTCGACCGGGTCGCCACCCGCATCGCGACCCTCGAGCCCGGTGGCGTCGGCAACACCGTGTGGGTCCACCCCGGGCGGTTCTCGACGTACGAACAGGCCCGGGAGGACCGCAACGCGCGCCTCGACGAGCTGCGCCGGCGGTGGGACGAGGAGCACGCCAAGCTCAAGGCGCTCGTCGTGATGTACCGGCAGAAGGCCGCCTACAACTCGGACATGGCGGCGCGGCTCCAGGCCGCCGAGACCCGCCTGCGCCGCTTCGTCGAGGCCGGGCCACCCGAGGCGGTGCCGCTGCGCCAGAAGGTCTCGATGCGCCTCACGGGCGGGCGCACCGCCAAGCGCGCGGTCGTGGCCACCGGGCTCGAGCTGCACGTCGACGGCCGCCGGCTGGTGAGCCCGTTCGACGCGGAGATCTGGTTCGGGGAGCGCGTCGGCGTCCTCGGGAGCAACGGGTCCGGCAAGTCGCACTTCCTGCGGCTGCTCGCCGCCGGGGGCTCGGACCCCGACCGCGAGCACGAGCCCGTCGGGGAGATCCGGCCCGAGCCGGTGGAGCACGCCGGTCGGGTCGTCCTCGGCTCCCGGGTGCGGCCCGGGTGGTTCGCCCAGACCCACGACCACGCGGCCCTGCACGGTCGGACCCTGCTGGAGATCCTCCACCGGGGCGACGAGCACCGGGTCGGCATGCCGCAGGAGGCCGCGGCCCGGACCCTCGACCGCTACGGCCTCGCCCGGGCCGCCGAGCAGACCTTCGACTCGCTCTCCGGCGGGCAGCAGGCGCGCCTGCAGATCCTCCTCCTGGAGCTCTCCGGGGCCACGCTCCTGCTCCTGGACGAGCCGACCGACAACCTCGACCTGCACTCGGCCGAGGCGCTCGAGGACGCGCTCGCGGCGTTCGAGGGCACGGTCGTCGCGGTGACCCACGACCGGTGGTTCGCCCGCGGCCTGGACCGCTTCCTGGTCTTCCGGCAGGACGGGACGGTGACGACCGGGGACGAGCCGGTGTGGGACGAGGGTCGGGTGGCGCGGCCCCGCTGACCGCAGGCGGTCCCGGCGGCGCGTCCCGCCGGGTAAAGAGATGGTCAGTTCCGGGACCCAGGTCTTCATGTAAAGCGTTTTCGCACCTAGGTTTCCTCCCGGAGAGCCCACCTCCGGACGTGGACAGCGTCCGAGACCCCGAGGAGCAACGATGCCCCGAGCCCGTCGCCGCCTGCCTGCCGTCCTCGCCGCGGCCCTCGTCCTCGGGAGCCCCGGCCTGCTCGCCGCGCTGCCCGCCCAGGCGGCGGCGACCTCCGTCGCCCTCGTCGGCGACCTCCAGGACGAGCTCGGCTGCCCGGGGGACTGGGACCCCGCCTGTGCCGACACCGAGCTGACCCGGGAGCCCGGCAGCGACCGCTGGACCGCGACGTTCGCGCTCCCGGCCGGGACCTGGCAGTTCAAGGTGGCCCTCGACGACGGGTGGGCCGAGAACTACGGCGCCGGAGGAGCCCTCGACGGCGCCAACATCACCGTCGCGCTCGCGGCGGACGCCCGGCTCGAGTTCGCCTACGACGACACCACGCACGCGGTCACGTACACGCCGGCCGACCTGGCCGGGGGGACGAGCCGGGCCGACCGTTCCCTGGCGCGGGACTCGTTGCGCTCCAGCCTGACCCGCGAGCGCTTCTACTTCGTCATGGCGGACCGGTTCGCCAACGGCTCGACGAGGAACGACCGTGGCGGCCTGACCGGCGGCCCCCTGACGACGGGCTTCGACCCGACGAACAAGGGCTTCTACCACGGGGGTGACCTCAAGGGCCTGACGAAGAAGCTCGACTACATCAAGGGCATGGGCACGACGGCGATCTGGCTCACCCCGAGCTTCACGAACAAGCCCGTCCAGGGCGGGCCGGGGCAGGAGAGCGCCGGCTACCACGGCTACTGGATCACCGACTTCACGACGATCGACCCGCACCTCGGCAGCAACGCGGAGATGAAGACGCTCATCGCCGCGGCGCACAAGAAGGGGATGAAGGTCTTCTTCGACATCATCACCAACCACACCGCCGACGTCATCGACTACCGCGAGGGCCAGTACACCTACCGCTCGAAGAAGAACTACCCCTACAAGGAGGCGGACGGGACGGTCTTCGACGACCGTGACGTCGTCAACCAGCCCTTCCCGGAGCTCGACCCCGCCGTCTCGTTCCCGTACACGCCGTTCCTCCACCCGGGTGACGAGTCCGCGAAGACCCCGGCCTGGCTCAACGACGTGAACCTCTACCACAACCGCGGCGACTCGACCTTCGCCGGTGAGTCCTCGACGTACGGCGACTTCGTCGGCCTCGACGACCTCTTCACCGAGCGGCCCGAGGTCGTCGACGGGATGGGGGAGATCTACAAGAGCTGGGTCGACTTCGGCATCGACGGCTTCCGCATCGACACCGTCAAGCACGTGAACCTCGAGTTCTGGCAGAAGTTCATCCCGGACATCCTCGGGGAGGCCAAGAAGGTCAGGAACGACGACTTCTTCGCCTTCGGTGAGGTCTACGACGGCAACCCGGCCGTCATGTCGCAGTACACGACGGCCGGGAAGCTCCAGGCCACCCTCGACTTCGGCTTCCAGCAGCAGGGTGTCGACTTCGCCAAGGGCAAGCCGGCCTCCGTCCTGGCCGACTTCTTCGCCCAGGACGACTACTACACGGATGCCGACAGCAACGCCTACCAGCTGCCGACGTTCCTCGGGAACCACGACATGGGACGCGTCGCGATGTTCCTCAAGGACTCGGCGACGACCGAGGCCGAGCACCTCAAGCGGGTGCAGTTCGCCGACTCGCTGATGTTCACGGTGCGCGGCAACCCGGTCACGTACTACGGCGACGAGCAGGGCTTCATCGGGACCGGCGGTGACCAGCTGGCCCGCGAGGACATGTTCGCGAGCCAGGTCGAGGTCTACAACACCGAGGACGTGCTCGCCGGGCCCGAGGGCTCCCGCGACCGTTACTCGACCAAGCACCCGCTCTACCGGCACCTCGCGGCCCTGTCGTCCCTGCGGGCGAAGAACCCGGCACTGGCCGACGGTGCCCAGGTGCAGCGGTACGCCGACGAGGGCGCCGGCATCTTCGCGGTCTCGCGGATCGGGTCGACCGGCCGCGACGACAAGCACAGGTCCTCGGGGCGGGAGCACGACGACCACCGGACCACCCCGCAGCGCGAGTACGTCGTCGTCGCGAACAACAGCACCGAGACGAGGTCGGCGACCTTCGACACGTGGACCTCGCGCAGCCGGCTCGAGCCCCTCTTCGGCACGCGGACGACCCTGCGCACCGGCCGCGACGGCTCGGTGACCGTCTCGGTGCCGCCGCTCACGGTCGCCGTGTGGAAGGCCTCGTCGACCATCGACACCAGGGTCGCCGCCCCGACCGTGACGATGGACCTCGCCCCGGGCAGCGGGGTCAGCGGGCGCGCGGAGGTCTCGGCCACCGTCGACAGCGGCACCTTCGCCCAGGCGACCTTCTGGTTCCGGCCGGTCGGGACCACCGACTGGCAGCTCCTCGGCACCGACGACAACGCGCCCTTCCGGGTCTTCCACGACGTCAGCGGCCTCACCGTCGACACGCCACTGGAGTACCGCGCCGTCGTGCGCGACGCCGGTGGACGGGTCGCGGCCGCGGGCACGTGGGCGATGACCGAGGCGCCCCAGCCGGACACCGGCGAGGTCGAGATCGGTGACCCGGTGGCACAGCCCGCCGCCGTCAGCGTCCCGGGCACGCACGGCTCCGAGATGGGGTGCACCGGCGGCGTCAGCGGGGACTGGGACCCGGCGTGCGACGCCGCCCAGCTCGCCCTCGACCCGCGGGACCAGATCTGGAAGAAGTCGTTCACCCTCCCGGCCGGCAGCTACGGCTACAAGGCGGCCATCGACCGGGACTGGACCGAGAACTACGGCGCCAAGGGGGTCTTCAACGGCGAGAACATCGGCTACGAGACCCCGGACGGCACGGTGACGTTCTACTACGACCACGCGACGCACTGGGCGACCTCGGACGAGGAGGGGCCGATCATCACGGCCCCGGGCTCGTTCCAGGACGCGCTCGGCTGTGGCGGGAGCTGGCTCCCCGACTGCATGCGGCCGTGGCTCCAGGACAAGGACGGCGACGGGACCTACACGTGGGCCACGACGCTGATCCCCGCGGGGACGTACGAGTTCAAGATCGCGCACGGCCTGTCGTGGGACGAGAGCTACGGCACGGGAGGGTCGCCCACCGGCGGCAACCTCACCGTGACGGTGCCGTCGGCGGGGGCGAAGACGACCTTCGTCTACGACTCCGCGACCCACGTGACGACGGTGTCGAGCGTGGCGGGCGGCTGACCGCGGGCGGTCGGGGTCAGCGGCCGAGGGTGACGTCGCTGCCGTCGAGGCGAACCCCGAAGCCGGCGGCGTCGACGTCGACACTGCGCAGCACCATGCCCGCCGGGACCCCCGGCACGTCCTGCCGGATGGTCACGAGCGCCCGGGCGGCGGCGCTCGCGGCCGAGTCGACGAAGGAGGGCCCACCGAGGTCCACGGTCTCGGGCTCGATGAGGAGCTGGCCCCGGTCGGCCCGGACCCTGCCGGTCGCGCGGATGGTGACGTCGCGGCCGAGGATCGTCGCGGTGCGCTCCACCCCGGCGAGGCCCCCGCTGACGGCGTAGAGCCGGACGCCGTCCCCCACCTGCTCCGCGACCGTGGCGAACGGCAGCGTCGCCGCGAGGTCGAGACGTGCGGCGTGCAGCCCGTCGGCGCCGAAGCGCACGCCCGACCCGTTCGCCCGGACGTCGACGAGGTCACCCTCGTCCGAGACCACGCCCTCGCTGCTCAGGTCCACCTCCCCGAGCCAGGTCTCACCGGCCCGCAGGTCCGACGGCGGCTGGAGACGAACCCCCGACGGCGCGGGGGAGGGCGGCACGCGCGCCGGGTCGACCCCGGAGCCCAGGGAGAGGACGAGGACGACGAGCCCCAGGCCGATGAGCGCGACCGCCGTGCCGACGCCGAGCAGGAACTGCTTCACCCGCGTCAGCCTGCCACGCCGGCTCCTGCCGCGGCCGCGGTGCGGGCGCGCTCCTGCCGCAGGGCGGGCAGGTAGAAGAGCGCACCGAGGATGCTGAACGCCCCGGCCACGACGATGCCGAACGCCGTGGACGTCGACTCCGCGAGCCGGCTCAGCAGGAGCAACCCGATGCTGTAGCAGCCACCGGCGACCATCGAGTTGATCGACAGGACGGTCGTGCGGTTCCCGGCCTCGGCCTGACGGTGCAGCAGCGTGCTGTGCACCGGCCCGGCGGTGCCGTGGAGGGTGTAGACGACGAAGAACGCCGTCACCAGCCCGACCGGGCCCGTCATGAGGCCCATGACGACGACGAACGCACCCTGGAGCACCCGGGACGCGACGGCGGTCCACGTGACCCCGACCCGGCGGGCCGCGAACGCCGCGGCGGTGGACCCGGCGGCGAACAGCCCCCAGGCCGCGGCGGACACCGGGCCCATGAGTGCACCCGCCTGCGCCTCGCCGCCGACGAGCTCGGAGAGGCGGATGGGCAGGAAGGTCTCGAACGCGATCATCCCGACGCTCCAGAAGACCTCGACGCCCACGAGGGCCAGCAGGACGCGGTTGACGCCGAGCAGCCGGATCCCGCCGGCGACCACGCGCGGCGCCTCCCGGGCCGAGGCGAGTGCCCGGTGGAGTCCTCGCGAGTCGACGTGCGTGACGGGCTCCCGCAGCAGTGCTGCTGTCGCGACGAGGTTGACCACGATGAAGACGACGGCGAGCCAGTACGCGTTCTCGAGGGCCGTGAGGGTGGTGACCGGGTGCCAGGCGATGACGCCGCCGGAGAGCAGCGCCCCGCCGGCGATGGCGGCCCCGAGCACCGTGCCGGCCTTCGCGAGGCCCTCCTCGACCGCGACGCCGGGGTCGTCGGCCTGCGCGGTGTCGACGTACCAGGCCTCGAGCGGACCGGAGTCCAGTGCCCGGTAGACGCCCTGGAGCAGCACCGCGACGATGAAGGCGAGGAAGGTCTGGGCGAGCACGAAGAGGACGGCCGAGACCAGGCCCACCACCGTCGCCGCGACGAGCAGCGGGCGCCGGCCGAGGGCGTCGGCGAAGCCTCCCGTCGGCAGCTCGAGCCCGAGCACGACGAAGCCCTGCATCGACAGGACGACACCGATCTGGGCGAGCGACAACCCCCTCTCGAGGGGGAGCAGGGTCGTGACGCCGATGGTGAGCCCGACGGGGAACCAGCGGGTCAGGGTGAGCAGGAGCAGGACCCTGCGGGCCTGCCGGGCCGTGAGCGGGGTGGCGCTCATCGCGGCGCCCCGCCCCGGGGCGGGCGGTCGGGGTCCAGGGGGAACCCCACGAGGTAGACCGCGACGCGTCGGGCGTTGGGGTTGCCCTGGCCGACCCGGCGGTAGCGGTCGAGCACCTCCCAGAGCTCGGCGTTCATCGCGGCCGCCTGCTCGGCCGTCGCGATGACGAAGGTGTCACCCATGCCGACGGCGTCCCGCCACTCCACCGGCCACGCCGACTCGGCGTCGAGCCACCGCTCGAACCGTTCCCCGAGGTGGCGGCTGTAGTCACGGGTCAGCCACCCGAGGGCGGTCTCGGAGTCCTCGTCCCCGACGAAGTCGCTCGGCTCGTACTGGTGGCTGTCGGTGGAGGCGCGCCACAGGCGGCGCTTGCCCTCGCCGTCGCCGGTGTCCGTGACGAGCCCCACGGACTCGAGCCGCCGCAGGTGGTAGGAGGTGGCGCCGGAGTTCGTGCCCAGCTGGGTCGCGAGGTCGGTGGCGGTCGCCGGCCCTCCGATGCGGAGCGTGCCGAGCAGCCGGGACCGCAGGGGGTGGGCGAGCACCTTGAGGGCTGCGGCGTCGAGCCGCATCCCGGTGTACTGCGCGTCGTGCGTGCCGTCTGCCGGCTCGTGGGGTGTGGCCATGCGTGCAGAATACATGTGCACACTCTCTTTGCACAATAGTTCTGCACAATGGATGTGCTCCGCGTCGACGCAGGTCAGAGGGGGTGGGGGCGTGATTTGGGTGGTCCGCCGAGGTCGCCGTAGACTGAGTGACTGTTGTGCCGTGTGCCCTCGCGAGGGCCGCACTCCCTCCCGGGAGCACTCGGCATACGTCCCCCGTCCCAGAGACCATGAGGATGCTCCCATGCGTACCTACACCCCGAAGCCGGGCGAGATCACCCGTGCGTGGCACGTCATCGACGCCACGGACGTCGTGCTCGGCCGCCTCGCGACCCAGACCGCGACGCTCCTGCGCGGCAAGCACAAGGCGACCTTCGCCCCGCACATCGACACCGGCGACTTCGTCATCATCATCAACGCCGACAAGGTGGCCCTCACCGGCGCCAAGGCCGAGCAGAAGCGCGCCTACCGCCACTCGGGCTTCCCGGGCGGCCTGCGCTCGCAGTCGTACACCGAGCTGCTCGCCAAGCACCCCGAGAAGGCCGTCGAGAAGGCCGTCCGCGGGATGATCCCCAAGACCTCCCTCGGCCGCCAGCAGCTGACCAAGCTCAAGGTCTACGCCGGCGCCGAGCACCCGCACGCTGCGCAGCAGCCCAAGCCCTTCGAGATCACCCAGGTGGCCCAGTGATGTCCGAGAACGCCCAGATCGACGAGACCGCCGGGACCGACGTCAACGACGCCCCGGTCACCGAGTACACCTCCGAGTCCGACGGCGCCGTCGTCGGCGAGGAGGTGCGCCGTCCCAGCGCCTCCGCGCCGGGTGCCGCCACCGGTCGCCGCAAGCAGGCCGTCGCCCGCGTCCGGATCGTCCCGGGCACCGGCGAGTGGAAGGTCAACGGCCGCACGCTCGAGCAGTACTTCCCGAACAAGGTCCACCAGCAGATCGTCAACGAGCCCCTCGCGGTGCTCGAGCTCGACGGCGCGTACGACGTGCTCGTCCGCGTGCACGGCGGTGGCCCCTCCGGCCAGGCCGGCGCGGTCCGCCTCGGTGTGGCCCGCTCGCTCAACGGGGTCGACTCCGAGCTCAACCGTCCGGCGCTCAAGAAGGCCGGCCTGCTGACCCGCGACGCCCGCGTCCCGGAGCGCAAGAAGGCCGGTCTCAAGAAGGCCCGCAAGGCTCCCCAGTACAGCAAGCGCTGATCCGCGCCACGCGGTACGCCACGACGGCGGCATCCCCGGTGGGGGTGCCGCCGTCGGCATGTCGGCCGCATCTCGCGGTAGGTTCAGTCGCCGGTTCTCCAGAAAGGCCTCTCCATGTCCCGACTCTTCGGTACCGACGGCGTCCGTGGGCTCGCCAACCGTGACATCACGGCCGAGCTCGCCCTCGAGCTGAGCATCGCCGCGGCCCACGTGCTCGGTGAGGCCGACCAGCAGGCCGGCCGGCGACCGCGAGCGGTGGTCGGCCGAGACCCCCGCGCGAGCGGCGAGTTCCTCTCCGCGGCGGTCTGCGCCGGGTTGGCCTCGGCCGGGGTCGACGTGCACAACGTCGGGGTGCTCCCGACGCCCGCCGTCGCCTACCTCACGGCCGACATGGGCGCGACGTTCGGGGTGATGCTCTCGGCGTCGCACAACGCGATGCCGGACAACGGCATCAAGTTCTTCGCCGAGGGTGGCCACAAGCTCCCCGACGCCGTCGAGGACGAGATCGCGGCCCGGATCGGCCAGGACTGGGCCCGTCCCCAGGGCGCCGAGATCGGTCGCATCCACGAGAACCGGGCCGGGCAGGCGCGGTACGTCGCGCACCTGCTGCGAGCCCTCCCCAACCGCCTCGACGGGCTCACGGTCGTCATCGACGGCGCCCACGGGGCCGCGAGCGCCGTCTCCCCGGAGGTCTTCCGGCTCGCCGGGGCCGACGTCGTCGAGATCGGCACCGACCCGGACGGCCTGAACATCAACGACGGCTACGGCTCGACCCACCTCGACCGGCTCCGGGCCGCGGTCCTCGAGCGTGGTGGCGACCTCGGGATCGCCCACGACGGTGACGCCGACCGGTGCCTCGCCGTCGGGGCCGACGGCACGGAGGTCGACGGCGACCAGATCATGGCGATCCTGGCGGTCGCGCTCAAGGACCGGGGGTTGCTGCGCGAGAACACCCTCGTCGCGACCGTCATGAGCAACCTCGGGCTCCTCCAGGCGATGGAGCAGGAGGGCATCAGCGTCAAGCAGACCGGCGTGGGCGACCGGTACGTCCTCGAGGAGATGCGCCGCTCCGGGCACTCCCTCGGGGGCGAGCAGTCGGGGCACGTCATCATGCTCGACCACGGCACGACCGGCGACGGCGTGCTCACCGGCCTCATGCTCGCCGCCCGGGTCGCCGAGACCGGCCGTCCGCTCTCCGAGCTCGCGACGGTGATGACCCGCCTCCCGCAGGTGCTCGTCAACGTCAAGGGCGTCGACACGAGCCGGGTCGAGGCCGACAGCGGGGTCCAGGAGGCCGTGCGCGAGGCCCAGGGCATGCTCGACGGCACCGGCCGGGTGCTGCTGCGCAAGTCCGGCACCGAGCCCGTGGTGCGGGTCATGGTCGAGGCCGCGACCGCCGAGCAGGCCGACGAGACGGCCCAGCGGCTCGCCGTGGTGGTCCAGGAGCGTCTCGCCCTCTGAGGGGTGCGGGAATCCGCCGGGCGGGAACCCCGTTGGCACGGTGGACCACCCGATGTCGATCCCAGGAGATCTTCCGTGCCGCACGAGTCCCTGAGCAAGCCGCTCTACAGCATCGCCGCCACCGCCACCGGCGGTCGCTCCGGCCACACCCGCAGCGAGGACGGCGTCATCGACCTCCCGCTCGGCAAGCCGGGCAGCACGTCCAACCCCGTGGCGAACCCCGAGACCCTGTTCGCTGCCGGGTACGCCGCCTGCTACAACGGCGCACTGGCCCTCATGGCGCAGCGCGAGGGCATCGACGCGAGTGCGGCCGAGACGACCGCCAGCGTGACCCTCGGCGAGACCGAGACCGGTGTCGGGCTGGCGGTCGAGCTGACCACGACCATCCCGGGCGTCGACGCCGAGACAGCGCAGGCGCTCGCCGACAAGGCGCACGAGTTCTGCCCCTACAGCAAGGCCACCCGCGGCAACATCGACGTCACCGTCGTGGGCAAGCCCGCCTGACGCCTCGGCGCCACGCCCTCCGTCGGCCTCCTCCCGCTCACTGCGGGAGGAGGCCGACGACGTGTCGGGCGACCTCCAGCGCGGCCGTCGCCGCGGGGGAGGGGGCGTTGAGCACGTGCACACAGCGCCCGGAGCGCTCGACGAGGAAGTCGTCGACGAGCGTCCCGTCGCGCCGCACCGCCTGCGCCCGCACCCCGGCCGGGGCCGGGAGCAGGTCCTCGTCGCGCAGGGCCGGGACGAGGCGCCGCAGGCTGTCGCCGAACCGTCGCGTCGAGAGCGAGCGGGCGACCTCCCGGGCACCGGTCGCGGCCTGCCGCCGGGCGAGCCGCCAGAACCCGGGATGCGTGAGCGTCCGGCCGAGGTCGCGGACGTCGACGTCCCGCCACCGGTAGCCCTCTCGCGCGAGGGCGAGGACCGCGTTGGGGCCGGCGTGGACGTGGCCGTCGACCCCGCGGGTCAGGTGCACCCCGAGGAAGGGCAGCTCGGGGTCCGGGACCGGGTAGACGAGCCCGCGCACGAGGTGGGTCGCCGTGGGGGCGAGCTCCCGGTACTCGCCGCGGAAGGGCACGATCCGCACCGACGGGTCGTGCCCGAGCCGCATCGCGACGACATCGGTGTACAGGCCCGCGCAGTTGACCACGACGTCGGCGGTGAGGTCGCCGACGGTCGTCTCGACGGTGACACCGCCCGGAGTCTCCCGGCCGCCGAGGACCTCGGCCCCGAGCCGCAGCTCGGCGCCGGTGGAGTCGAGCCGGCGGACGAGCGCGGCACAGGTCCCGGGGTAGTCGATGATGCCGGTCTCCGGGACGTGGAGGGCCTCCAGGGTGGCCACGTGGGGCTCGTGCTCGAGGGCCTCGGCACGGTCCAGGCGCCGTACGGCGAGGCCGTTCGCCACGCCCCGCTGACGCAGGGCCTCGAGGCGGGGCAGCTCGGCCGGGTCGGTGGCGACGACGAGCTTGCCGGTGACGGCGTGCTCGACACCCTCGGCCTCGGCGAAGGCGAGGAGCTGCGAGGCGCCGGCGCGGCACCAGCGGGCCTTGGCGCTGCCGGGCGGGTAGTAGAGCCCCGAGTGCACGACGCCGCTGTTCCGCCCGGTCTGGTGCTGCGCCCAGCCGCTCTCCTTCTCCAGCACGGTGACCCGTGCGGCCGGGTCCTCTCGCAGGACGCGCTCGGCGACGGCGAGCCCGACGATGCCCCCGCCGACGACGAGGACGCGCCGGGTCATCGGCTCCGGTGCGCCGCGATGATCCGGGCGTACTCGAGGCCGGAGTCCTTGACCGTGCGGACCTGGGTGTCGTAGTCGACGTGGACGATGCCGAACCGCTGGTCGTAGCCGTAGGCCCACTCGAAGTTGTCCAGGAGCGACCACGCGAAGTAGCCGCGGACGTCGGTGCCGCCCGCCACGGCGTCGGCGACGGCCCCGAGGTGCTCGTGGAGGTAGTTCACGCGCTCGGCGTCGTGGACGTGGCCGTCGGGGTCGACGGTGTCGTGCCAGGCCGACCCGTTCTCCGTGACGTAGATCGGCAGGCCGCTCTCGCGCGCCGACCGCTCGAGGATGAGGCGGTGCGACTCGGGGGACTGCTCCCAGCCCATCGAGGTGAGCGGCGGGCGCGGCGCGACCTCGTCGACGCGCTCGCAACCGGGGAGGAGGTGGGTGCCGCCGACCGGCTCGTCGCCGTCACGGGTGGCCCGGACGCGGGTGGGGAAGTAGTTGTTGACGCCGAGGTTGTCGAGCGGTGCCGAGATCGTCGCGAGGTCGCCGTCGTGGACGAAGGACCCGTCGGTGAGGTGGGCGACGTCGTCGAGGAAGCCCTCCGGGTAGGCGCCGTGGAACAGCGGCCCGAAGAAGACCCCGTTGAGCGCGTTGTCGGCCCGGCGGACCGCGTCGACGTCGGCCTCGTCGGCGTCCCGCGGGCCGTGGACCTGGGTGGGGTTGAGGGTGATCGACACCTCCGCGTCGGGGCAGTGCTCGCGGATGGCGGGCACCGCGCTCCCGTGGGCGAGCATGAGGTGGTGGGCGGTGAGCAGGCCCTCCATCGGGTCGCGGTGGCCGGGGGCGTGCGCCCCGATGGCGTGGCTGAGCATGGAGGAGCACCACGGCTCGTTGAGGGTCGTCCAGTTGCGGACCCGGTCGCCGAGCGCGCCGACGACGGTGGCCGCGTAGTCGGTGAACCATCCCGCGACGTCCCGGGAACGCCAGCCGCCGCGGTCCTCGAGGGCCTGGGGGAGGTCCCAGTGGTAGAGCGTGACGACGGGACGGATGCCGGCGCCGAGCAGCTCGTCGACGAGGCGGTCGTAGAACGCCAGGCCCGCCGGGTTGGTGGGGCCGTCACCGTCCGGGACGATCCGCGGCCACGCGACGGAGAAGCGGTACGCCTCGAGGCCGAGGTCCTTCATGAGGGCGACGTCCTCCGGCACGCGGTGGTAGTGGTCGCAGGCGACGTCGCCGGTGTCGCCGCCCGCGGTCTTGCCCGGGGTGTGGGAGAAGGTGTCCCAGATGGAGGGTCCACGGCCGTCCTCGGCCACGGCTCCCTCGATCTGGTAGCTCGCCGTGGCCGCTCCCCAGAGGAAGCCGTCGGGCAGGGTGCGCGAGAACGTCGTCATGGCCAAAACCTAGCGGGCCGGGACGACGTCGTCGCCGAGGCAGAGCTCTCCCGAGACCTCGGGGACGAGCTGGACGGCGAACCACGTCGCACCGTCCCAGCGGCGGTGGCGCGCCAGGGTGCGGATCGGCTCGTGCCCGGCGTCGTGCGTGCGGGGGTCGATCGTCGTCATGACGCAGCGGTCGACCGGCTTGACGACGCGGAAGGTGACGGCCCCGACCGTCACGGTGCGCCAGTGGTCCTCCTCGAAGGGCTCGAGGTCGCCGTCGACGACGAGGTTGGGCCGGAACCGCCCGACACCGAGGTCCGGAGGCTCCTCGCCGCGCTCGAGCGCGGTCTCGCCGACCCAGTCGCGCAGCCGTCGCACCGAGGCCTCGGTGGCGAGCGTCACGGGGTAGGCGTCGGCGAAGGCGGTCGCCTCGCCCGGGCGGGCGTGGGCCGGGTTGAGCGGTCGCGGGTCGGCGACGTGGACGAGGCGCAGGTCGTCGCGGCCGAGGGCGGACCGCAGCCAGTCCCGCGCTCCCGTCACCTCGGTGCCCGTGAGCGGCCGGCCGTGCACGGTGACCGGGACCGGCTCGCCGCGCGGTGCGTCGACGAGCAGGTCGTCCTGTCCGTCCGCGCGCAGACGCAGGGCACGCTCGAGCACCGGGTCGGTCTCCGGGGTGTCGGCGGTGAGGCCGAACAGCCGGTGGTCCTCGCGTGCCGTGAGGCACTCCCCGTCGGGGAGGGCGAGCATCCACCGACGGTCACCGCGCAGGCCCCAGGCCTCCACGGTGGCCCGGCGGACGGGCCGGATCGCGGTGCTCTTGACCGGGTGGAGGGCCAGCCCCTCGAGCCGGACGCTCACACGACCCGCTGGAGCAGGCCGGTGTCGACGTCGTAGACGAAGCCGCCGACGCGGGCACGGTCACCGATCAGCGGGTGGGTCCGGACCGCCATCACGTCGTGGCGGAGCGCCGCCTCCTGGTCGTCGACGACGCCGAAGCTCTGCCAGGACGCGTCGACCCCCGCGGAGGCGGCGACGCGCTCCCGGAGCTCGTCCTCGGTGCCGGAGGCCATGGCGCACCGCGTGTGCGGCACGACGAGGATGCGCTCGACGCCGAGGAGGTGCACGCCGAGGACGAGCGCCTCGAGCGCCTGCGGCGTGACCCGGCCCCCGGGGTTGCGGAAGATCTTCGCGTCGCCCGGTCGCAGGCCGAGCATCCCGAGCGGGTCGATGCGGCTGTCCATGCAGGTGACGAGCGCGATGCCCGCGTGTGCGACGCCGTCGAAGCCGGCGAGGTCGAAGGTCAGCGCGAACTGCTCGTTCGCCGTGACGAGGTCGGCGAAGTCGTCCTGGGCGGTGGGGTCGGTCACGTGAGTCCTGCTCTCTTCTCGATGGTGAAGGCCACCGGCTTGGTCACGGCGGCGAAGAAGTCGTTGCCCTTGTCGTCGACGACGACGAACGCCGGGAAGTCCTCGACCTCGATCTTCCAGATGGCCTCCATGCCGAGCTCGGGGTACTCGAGCACCTCGACGCTCTTGATGCAGTCCTGGGCGAGCCGGGCGGCCGGACCGCCGATGGAGCCGAGGTAGAAGCCGCCGTGGGCCGCGCACGCGTCGGTGACCTGCTGGCTCCGGTTGCCCTTGGCGAGCATGACCATCGAGCCGCCGGCGGCCTGGAACTGGTCGACGTAGGAGTCCATCCGCCCGGCCGTCGTCGGACCGAAGGACCCCGAGGCCATCCCGGCCGGGGTCTTGGCCGGACCGGCGTAGTAGACGGGGTGGTCCCTGAGGTACCGCGGCATCTCCTCGCCAGAATCCAGCCGGGCGCGGATCTTCGCGTGCGCGATGTCGCGGGCGACGACGAGCGGCCCGGTGAGGGCGAGCCGCGTCTTCACCGGGTGTCGCGACAGCTCGGCGAGGATCTCGTCCATCGGGCGGGTCAGGTCGATCGGGACGACCGCGCCCTGGCCGGTGGTGGCGGCGCCGACGGCGTCGTCCTCGAGGGTGTCGTGCGTCTGCTCGGGGAGGAACCGGGCGGGGTCGGTCTCGAGCTGTTCGATGAAGACCCCCTCCGGGGTGATCCTGCCGAGGACCTGGCGGTCCGCCGAGCAGGAGACGGCGACGGCGACGGGAAGGCTCGCGCCGTGGCGGGGGAGCCGGACGACGCGGACGTCGTGGCAGAAGTACTTGCCGCCGAACTGCGCCCCGATGCCGAACTGGCGGGTCAGCTCGAGCACCTGCTCCTCGAGCTCGGTGTCGCGGAAGCCGTGGCCGGTGGCGGCGTCGCCGGACTTGGGGAGCTGGTCGAGGTACTTGGCGCTCGCGTACTTGGCTGTCTTGAGGGCGAACTCCGCGCTCGTGCCGCCGATGACGATGGCGAGGTGGTACGGCGGGCAGGCCGCGGTGCCGAGCCCGCGCAGCGTGGTGTCGAGGAAGCGCATCATGGCGTCCGGGTTGAGGATCGCCTTGGTCTCCTGGAAGAGGTAGGACTTGTTCGCGCTGCCTCCGCCCTTGGCCATGAAGAGGAACTTGTAGGTGGTCTCGTGCCCGGGGGCGGTGTCGGCGTAGAGCTCGACCTGGGCGGGGAGGTTGGAGCCGGTGTTGCGCTCCTCCCAGGTCGTGACGGGCGCCATCTGCGAGTAGCGGAGGTTGAGCCGGGTGTAGGCGTCGTAGACCCCACGGCTGATGGCGGCCTCGTCCGTGCCCTCGGTGAGGACGTGTTGCCCGCGCTTGCCCATGACGATCGCGGTGCCGGTGTCCTGGCACATCGGCAGGATGCCGCCGGCGGCGATGTTGGCGTTCTTCAGCAGGTCGAGGGCGACGAACTGGTCGTTGTTGCTCGCCTCGGGGTCGGCGAGGATGTTCGCGAGCTGCTGGAGGTGCGCCGGGCGCAGGTAGTGCGCGATGTCGTGCATCGCGGTCTCGGTGAGCAGGCGGAGCGCCTCGGGGGAGACCTGGAGGAAGCGGCGCCCGCCGGGACCGTCGACGACCTCGACGCCCTCGGTCGTCAGCAGCCGGTAGGGGGTCTCGTCGGCACCGACGGGGAGGAGGTCCTCGTAGGCGAACTCGGTCATCGGATCTCCTCCCGGGTCGGGGCGTAGGCGCCGGCGTGGCGGACCGTCACGCCACTCGTGGACAGGGCGCGGTCGACTGCGGAGTCGACGTCGGCCAGGGTCGCGGTGGCGAGGCGACCGCGCGCGTCGGTGCTGCCGAGCAGCCCGGCGTCGAGCAGGCCGGAGACGAGTCCGGCCATGAAGGAGTCGCCCGCACCGACGGTGTCGACGACCTCCCTGACCCGGGCGACGGCACTGCCCTCCTCGCCGGACGCGGCCCGCCACACGACGCCGGCGCCGCCGAGGGTGACGACGGTGAGCGAGGCGCCGAGGCCGGCCCAGCGCTCCATCACGGCGGAGGCGTCGTCGTCGGGGTAGAGCCACGCGATGTCGTCCTCGGAGCACTTCACGAGGTCGGAGAGCGCGACGAGCTCCTCGACGCGGGGTCGGACGTCGGCCACGTCCCCCATGATCGTGGGGCGCACGTTGGGGTCGTAGGACACGGTGCCCTGCTCGCGGACCCGGTGGACCGCGGCGGTGACCTCGGCCTCGCCGGGGCGCAGCGTGGTGGCGATGGAGCCGATGTGCAGGTGGCCGGTGCCCCCGGGCAGCTCCACCGGGGGCAGGTCCCAGTGGAGGTCGAAGACGTAGGACGCGGCGCCGGTGGCATCGATGGTCGCGAGGGCCGTGCTCGTGGGGTGGCCCGCGCTGCGGCTGCCGGGCAGCAGGTGCACGCCTCCGGACTCGACGTGCTCGGCGCAGCGCTGCCCTCGGGCGTCCTCGCCGACGAGGCAGGCGAAGTGCGTGTCGTGCCCGAGGCGCGCGAGTCCGAGGGCCACGTTGGCGGGGGAGCCGCCGACGTGCTCGGCGGTGCTGCCGTCGGGATGGCGCACGATGTCGACGAGCAGCTCCCCGACGACGACGACCGGTGACATGGCGCTCAACGCATCCTGACCTCTCTGCAGCGGATCTCGCCGCGGCCCGGCCGGGTCGGTCACCGGCGGCTGTCAAACCCTATCCCCGGGTCCGATTGGGAGTCTCCCGTGTCCGTCGGGGACGATGGGGGGGTGAGCACGCCCGCCGCGCCGAAGAGCCGCTACTCGATGGGGTCGACGAAGAACCTCGTCTACTCCCTCCTCGCGGTGCTCGGGATGGTCGCGGTGCTCGTGCTCATCGTGCCGAGGGTCGACCGGGTGGGGGGCCCGCCGGTCGACATCCACGAGAAGGCGGTCGCGGTCCAGGAGCAGACGGGCTGGCCGATCGTCGAGCCGGTCGACCTTCCGAGCGGGTGGATCGCCACCTCGGTGCGCTACGTCTCGGTCACCGACGGCTTCATGACGTGGCACGTGGGCTACGAGACGCCGTCGGGCACCTTCGTCGCCGTCGAGCAGACCAAGGACCCGAGCCGGGCGTGGGTCGCCGCGCAGACGAACCGGGCTCCGCGCGAGGGTTCGGTCGAGATCGCGGGCCGGTCCTGGGACAAGTACGTGCGTGACTCGAAGGTCCAGAACAGCCTGCTCTCGGTGCCCGCGGAGGGGTCGGGGGAGCTGGCCACGCTCATCACGGGCACGGCCTCCTTCGACGAGATGACGGTCTACGTGGAGCACCTCCAGCCGGTCCGCTGACGGCGCCGCCTGGTGAACGGCGCGGGCCGCGGCGGGAGGATCGGGTCGTGACGCGCAGCACGGGCTGGACGGCGGTCGAGGCCATGTCGGGTCCGGCGACGTGCCCGCCGCGTGCCGGGCGCTCCTGGCGGCGTGGGAGATGCAGCGCGCACGTCCGTCGTGACGTCGTCCGTCATCCCAGGCGGTGCTGGGGTTCGGTGGTGCGGGTCTTGCCGGTGGTGGAGGTCCAGGTGATGGTGCCGTCGGGGTCGAGGGTGTAGCGCCAGCGGCCGGTCTGCTTGATGCGGTGGTGTCGTCGGCAGAGGCCGGCGAGGTTGGCGGGGG
Source organism: uncultured Actinomycetota bacterium (assembly GCA_963709785.1). Lineage (GTDB taxonomy): Bacteria > Actinomycetota > Actinomycetes > Actinomycetales > Dermatophilaceae > Phycicoccus. The sequence goes on from CAVPXT010000013.1 coordinate 365,889, forward strand.
TGGTGGGTCCGGTGGGCCAGGGGCGGGTGTGGTCGAGGTCGAGGTGCTCGGCGCGGCGGGTGCATCCCCACATGCGGCAGGTGCCGTCCCTGGTGGTGACGAACTCCCGCATCGCCGCCGGTGGCCGGTACGCGTTGGTGGTGTGGGAGGTGAGGGTGCCGGTGTCGGCGTCCAGGACCGCGCGGGCGACGTCCAGCGGGAGGGCCTTCAGGAGCCCGGCGACGGTGGCCGCCTCGACCCAGCCGAGGCCGGGCAGGTGGGTGCCGGAGACCGCGTACCCGGTGGTCACGGGCGAGACGACGGTGGCGACGTCGCCGTCGGGTTCGGGGTCCATCTCGATCCAGGACAGCTCCTCCCGCGACTCCGCGCGAGGTCACCGAAGCGGACGACCTCGCCGGTGTCGTGGTCGACGATGGTGTCGTCGTCGTCCCAGTCGTACCTGAACCGCACCGGTGCGGCAGCCGGCGCCGGGTCGGGCACCCCGGTGACGACCGGTATCCCGAGGGTGACCTTCGCGGTGACGTCCACGTTCCGCAGCAGCAGGTCACCGAACGCGTCGGCTCGTGCCTCGGGAGGGTGACAGTCCGGGTCCATCGCCCGGTACTCCCCGGCGAGGCTCTCCACCGCCGACCACGCGGCAGCACTCGTCGCGGTGGGCAGGGACGCGAACCACTCCGTCAACCCGTCGACCCCCGGCCGGACCTCGACGGTGCGGCACTTCCGGGTCTTGGCGGCGTGCGCGGCGACCTGGTCCGCCGCGACCCGCGCCGGCGACACGGCGGGCCTCGGACGTCACCCGGGCCGGGTCCATCGCCGCCAGCCGCGGCGCGAGGTCGGCATCCACCCGCAGGCACGCCTGCCACGTCGAGACCCGGCGCAGGCCTCGACGACCTTGTGCGCCGAGGACACCGGCAGGTCCCCCGAGAGCACCAGGTCCCGCATCGCCGGGAACCGCTCACCCAGCGCGGCACCGAGCGCGGCCTTGCGACCCGCCAGCCCCTCGGTCACCCCGGTCGCCAGGCTCATCTCCGCCGCGGCCATCGCATCCACGTACCCGACCGGGTGGACCCGCTCCCACGGACCCGACTCCCGCATCGTGGTCTCCACCCGGGCACCCCACGCACCCGCCACGGCCTGCGCAGCCCTCGGCCGCGTTCACGACGCCCTGCAGCTCCCCGGCGAGCTCGAACGCCTCCACCGGCATCGAGCCCCCGGCCGGCCTCGACCAGCTCGCGACCCACCGCCGCGCACCCCTCACGCAGCGCCGCGATGCGACTGCTGAGCCGGCCCCTGTCCATGCCTCATCGTACCGAACACCTGTTCGACACACAAGACCCGATCCACGCCTGTTCACCTACAGCAGAACCATTTTGCCCGCCGTGCACGAAGTGACACATTCGTCGAAAGTGGTACGCCTGCGGACGCGCCTGCAGGAGGTGCAGCAGCTCGCTACCGGCGCGCACCGAATGCGATGCGCCGAGGATCTCGTCGCCGACCGACGAGTTCCGGAGCCCCGGAGGGTCCATCCTGACGTCCACGGTTCATCGACCCCCGGGAGCGCCCATGTCACGCCTCGTCATCGCCCACCTGTTCCACACCGTCAACGGCGTCGCGGAGTCCCCCGACCACTGGCAGTTCGGAGCGTTCGGCCCCGACGAGATGGAGATGATGGGGCGGGTGATCGGACCGGTCACCGACGTCGTCATCGGCCGCGTCCTGTGGCAGGAGTGGGCCGAGTACTGGCCGTCGGCGCCTGCTGAGGACCCCTTCGCCTCCTTCATCAACCCCGTCCGCAAGCACGTCGTGAGCTCGACCCTCGAGGGCGACCTCGGCTGGAACAGCACGCTCGTCGAGGGTGACCCGCTCGCCTACGTCCGCGAGCTGGCGGCGGGAGAGGGTGGGGACATCTCCGTGGCCGGCGGCGTCGAGACCGTCCGCAGCCTGTTCCTCGGTGGTGTCGTCGACCGCCTCGTGCTCACGACGCACCCGGTCATCGGCGTCGGGCGAAGGCTCTTCGACGACGGCGTCCCGGTGACCCGGCTCGAGCTGCTCGACGCTGCGCCGACCGCGGTCGGCAACGTCGTGCTCACCTACTGTTTGCGTCCGTCCGACTGACCGCTGCGGGCCGACGAGCCGGGCGAGGTCACTCGTCCGAGGACGCGATGCGTTCCTCGGCCCGGTCGAGCCATCCGGCGCAGTGCGCGGCGAGGGCCTCTCCCCGCTCCCACAGCTGCATGCTCTCCTCGATGCCCACCTGGCCGCTCTCGAGGCGCGCGACGATGTCGACGAGCTCGTCGCGCGCCTGCTCGTAACCGAGCCCGGTGACGTCGGCGTTCGGGGTGTCGGCGGGCTCCTGCGGCTCCGTGGCCCGGGCGGCGTCCTTCGGCATGCCCGCGAGCCTAACGGCCGAGGTCGGTCAGCCTGCGGACCCCACGACCCGGGCGCCGAAGTCGCCGCGGGCCACCCGGACGCGCAGCAGCTCCTCGGGCGCGAGGGCCTCGGGGTCGGTGACGACCCCGCCCCCGACCTGCTGGACCACGGCGTAGCCGCGGTCGAGGGTGGACTGGGGGGAGAGGGTGCGGGCCTGCACGCGGAGGTGGTCGACACGGTCGCGCTGGCGGTGCACCGCGGCCTCGACCCGCTGGTGCGCCCGGGCCCGGAGCGCCTCGACGACGTCGCGCTGGCTGCGCACGAAGGCGCCCTTGTCGGCGAGCACCGGGCGGCTCGAGAGCTCGGTGAGCCGTCGGCGTTCGTGGTGCAGCCGCCCCGCGAGGGCCCGCTGCGCGCGCTCGCGCGTGGCCGCGACGCCGAGGCGCTCGGCGCCGGCGTCCGGCACGATCGCCTTCGCGGCGTCCGTGGGGGTGGACGCGCGGTGGTCGGCCACGAGGTCGAGCAGGGGGGTGTCGACGTCGTGCCCGATCGCGCTGACCACCGGGGTGAGGGCGGCGGCGACGGCGCGCAGCATCGTCTCGTTGCTGAACGGCAGGAGGTCCTCGACCCCGCCACCACCCCGCGTGATGACGACGACGTCGACCTCCGGATGGGCGTCGAGCTCCTGCAGGGCCGCCGTGACCTCCGAGACGGCGCCCGCGCCCTGCACCGCCACCTGGCGGATCTCGAACCGCGCGCTCGGCCAGCGGCGGAGGGTGTTCTCGACGACGTCCTTCTCGGCCGCGCTGGCCCTCCCGCAGACGAGGCCGATGCGGCGGGGGAGGAAGGGCAGCGGGCGCTTGCGGTCGCGGTCGAAGAGCCCCTCCTGGGCGAGGTGCCGCTTGAGGTACTCGAGCCGGGCGAGCAGCTCGCCGACCCCGACCGGCCGGATCTGCCGGGCGTCGAGCATGAGCGAGCCGCGCTGGGTCCAGAACGACGGCTTGGCCTGGAGGACGACCCGGGCCCCCTCGCCGAGCGGACCCGGCATCGCGTCGAGTGCGTTGACGTGGACGCTGCAGGACAGGCTCATGTCGACGTCGGGGTCGCGGAGGGTGAGGTAGGCGGTGCGGGCGCCCGGGCGCCGGGTCAGCTGGACGACCTGCCCCTCGACCCAGAGGACCGACATCTTCTCGACGTACTCGCCGATCTTCATCGAGAGCAGGCGCACCGGCCAGGGGTGCTCGGCCGAGGTGTCGGCGGCCCGCTCCGGCAGCGGGGACCTCGCCGGCGTGCTCATGGGGGAACTCTAGGCGCGACCCCCGTCAGGGGCCGTCGGGTCGGCTCGCGATTCGGGTCGAGGCCGCTCGCGACCTACGATGGAGGTATGGCTGACTCCACCAAGCGCGTGCTCCTCGCGGCCCCCCGCGGCTACTGCGCCGGGGTCGACCGGGCGGTCGTCACCGTCGAGAAGGCCCTCGACCTGTACGGGCCCCCGGTCTACGTCCGCAAGGAGATCGTCCACAACAAGCACGTCGTGACGACGCTCGAGACCCGCGGTGCGGTCTTCGTCGACGAGACCGACGAGGTGCCCGAGGGCGCGACCGTCGTCTTCTCGGCACACGGCGTGGCACCGGTGGTGCACGAGGAGGCCAAGGCGCTGAGCCTGCGCACCATCGACGCGACCTGCCCGCTCGTCACCAAGGTCCACCGCGAGGCGGTGCGCTTCGCCGACGGCGACTACGACATCCTCCTCATCGGCCACGACGGCCACGAGGAGGTCGTCGGGACGACCGGGGAGGCACCCGAGCACATCCAGCTCGTCGACGGCCCGGACGACGTCGACAACGTCACCGTGCGGGACCCCGACAAGGTGGTCTGGCTGTCCCAGACGACCCTGTCGGTCGACGAGACGATGGAGACGGTGCGCCGGCTGCGCGAGCGCTTCCCCAGCCTGCAGGACCCGCCGAGCGACGACATCTGCTACGCCACCCAGAACCGCCAGCTCGCCGTGAAGCAGATGGCCGCCGAGTGCGACCTCATGATCGTCGTCGGCTCCCGCAACTCCTCGAACTCGGTGCGGCTCGTCGAGGTCGCGCTCGAGCACGGGACCCGCGACGGGCACCTCGTCGACTACGCCGACGAGATCGACGACGCCTGGCTCGAGGGGGTGTCGACGGTGGGGGTCACCTCCGGCGCCTCGGTGCCCGAGCTCCTCGTGCGCGGGGTGCTCGACTACCTCGCCGAGCAGGGTTTCGAGGACGTCCGGGCCGTCACCGCGGCCGAGGAGTCGCTGGTGTTCTCGCTGCCGAACGACATCCGTCGCGACCTCAAGGCCGCCGGGATGTCGGACACGATGCGCCACGACGCGGGCGCCGTCGAGGCCGGCTCCCTGCACTGACGCCGGCCCGGGCCGACGTCAGCCGGCGTCGCGCCCCTGACGCGCGGAGCCCGAGGCACCCTCCTCGAGGACGACCTCCGGCCGGGCGTCCGGGGCCGTCACGGCGTCGATGAGCTCCTGGGCGGTGAGCGGGCGGGGCCCGGTGCGGACCGGCTCGAGCAGCTCGAGGTCGTCGGTGACCACCTCCAGCTCGCGCATCCGGCGCGCCGTGACGAGCACGCGCGACTCGAGCGCCCCGACCATCGCGTTGTAGGCCTCGACACTGCTCTGCAGGCTGCGGCCGAGCTTGGCGGTGTGGCCGCCGAGCGTGCCGAGCCGGGCGTACAGCTCGCGCCCGAGGTCGAGGAGCTCGCGGGCGCTCTGGGAGAGGGCGTCCTGCTGCCAGGTGAACGCCACCGTGCGCAGGAGTGCGAGCAGGGAACCCGGCCCGACGAGGACCACCCGCTGGGCCAGCCCCCGCTCGTGGAGCCCCGGCTGGGCCGCCAGCGCCGCGCCGAGCATCGCGTCGCTCGGGACGAAGCAGACGACCATCTCGGGGCCGTCGCGGAACGCCGACCAGTACTCCTTGGCGGCGAGCGAGCCCACGTGGCCGGCGAGTGCGTCGGCGTGGCGGCGGAGCAGCGCCTCGCGCGCGTCGTCGTCGAGATCGTCTGCCTGGGCGTCGAGGAAGTGGGTCATCGGCGCCTTGGCGTCGACGACGAGGGACTTGCCGCCGGGCAGCCGGACGACGACGTCGGGGCGGACGCGACGGTCGTGGGCGCTGAGCCCGGTGACCTGCTCGTCGAAGTCGCAGCGGGCGAGCATGCCGGAGGCCTCGAGGACCCGCCGGAGCTGGACCTCACCCCAGGCGCCCCGTACCGAGGAGGAGCGCAGCGAGCCGGCGAGGGACGCCGTCGCCCGGCCGAGGCCCCGGGTCTCGGTCTCGACCCGCCCGAGCAGGGCACGCAGCGACCCGAACTGCTCGGAGCGGTCGCGCTCGAGGACCCCCACGTGCTCCTCGACCCGCACGAGGGCGTCCTTGAGCGGCGCGAGCAGGGCGGCGGTCTCCATGTCCTCGGCGAGCGAGGTCTCGAGGTCGAGCACCCGCTCGCGGAGCAGGTCGCGCTCGGTGCCCAAAGAGGCCACGGTGGCGACGTGCACCAGCCGGGCCACCGCCCACGCGGCGAGCGCACCGACGACGACCCCGACCAGTCCCCACACCCATCCGTCCATGCTCCGGATGGTGCCACCGGCCACCGACACCCCTCGGGCAATCCGGCGCGCGCCGCGGGTCCGAACTACTGTTGACGGACGCGACCTCGCGCGACATCCAGCGACAGAAGGATCCTCCAGTGCCCGTGCTCCAGGACTTCACGGCGACGACCCTCAGCGGCGCGCCCGCGACCCTCGACGACTACGCCGGCCAGGTCGTGCTCGTCGTCAACACCGCCTCCAAGTGCGGCTTCACCCCGCAGTACGAGGGGCTGGAGAAGCTGTGGCAGGAGTACCGCGACCGGGGCTTCGTCGTCCTGGGGTTCCCGTGCAACCAGTTCGGCGAGCAGGAGCCCGGCGCGGCCGGGGAGATCGAGGAGTTCTGCCAGGTCAACTACGGGGTCACCTTCCCGATGTTCGAGAAGGTCGACGTCAACGGCGACGACGCGCACCCGCTGTTCCGGTGGCTGCGCTCGGAGGCCAAGGGGGCCCTCGGTACCTCGAAGATCAAGTGGAACTTCACGAAGTTCCTCGTCGGGCGCGACGGGCAGGTCATCACGCGCTTCGCGTCGAGCACGGCCCCCGAGAAGCTGACCGGCGACATCGAGAAGGCCCTCTCGGCCTGAGCCGCTCCCGGGGCGCCGACGCCCCGGGGCCGCAGGTAGCCTCGCTGGCATGGGGCGTCGCGACGAGACCGAGCAGGAGCGGCGGAAGCGGATCGCCATCCTCAACGCCCGCCTGCCGAAGAAGCGCAACATCGCCCAGGGCCTGCTGCGCAACCCGGCCGGTGAGGTGCTGCTCTGCGAGCTCTCCTACAAGGCGGAGTGGGACCTGCCCGGGGGAGTGGTCGACCCCGGGGAACCGCCGGCGGTGTGCGTCGTCCGCGAGATCGAGGAGGAGCTCGGGCTCAGCCTGGAGGCCGGCGGCCTCGTGGCCGTCAACTGGCTCCCGCCGTGGCGCGGATGGGACGACGCGCACCTCTTCCTCTTCGACCTCGGAGTCTTCGAGGGTGAGCTGGACCCCTCGAGGTTCCTGCCGCGGGAGATCGCCGGGGCGCACTGGGTGCGGCCGGAGGACGCCGCCACGCACGTCGCGCCGTACACGGCGCGGATGCTCGAGGTGGTCGCTGCCGCGGACCCCGGCACCACCCTGTACCTGGAGAACAGCGAGCTCCCCGTCTCCTGAGGCACCCGCCCCGCCCTCGGTGGGACGGCCCGGCGGCCGCCGGTAGACTCCTGTCCTCGTGGCACTCACCATCGGAATCGTCGGTCTCCCCAACGTCGGCAAGTCGACGATGTTCAACGCCCTGACGAAGAACAACGTCCTCGCCGCGAACTACCCCTTCGCGACCATCGACCCCAACGTGGGCGTGGTCCCGCTGCCGGACGCACGGCTGGCGCGGCTCGCGGAGATCTTCGGCAGCGAGAAGATCCTGCCCGGCCACGGTCTCCTTCGTCGACATCGCCGGCATCGTGCGCGGCGCGTCCGAGGGGGAGGGGCTCGGCAACAAGTTCCTCGCGAACATCCGCGAGGCGGACGCCATCTGCCAGGTGGTCCGGGCCTTCGAGGACGGGGACGTGGTCCACGTCGACGGTAGCGGTCTCGCCCGAGTCCGACATGGAGACGATCCACACCGAGCTGGTCCTCGCCGACCTGCAGACCCTCGAGAAGGCCGTGGCGCGCCTCGAGAAGGAGTCGCGGATCAAGAAGGAGTCCAAGCCGCTCCTCGACAACGCGCTCGCCGCGCAGAAGGTCCTCGAGGAGGGCCGGACCCTGTACGCGGCCGGTGCGGGCGCCGGGGTCGACCTCGAGCTGGCCGCCGGGCTCGGCCTGCTCACGACCAAGCCGTTCATCTACGTCTTCAACCTCGACGAGGACCAGCTCGCCGACGCCGACCTGCACGCCCGGCTCGCGGCACTCGTCGCCCCCGCCGACGCGGTCTTCCTCAACGCCAAGCTCGAGATGGACCTCATCGAGATGGAGCCGGAGGAGGCCCTCGAGATGCTGCAGGGCTTCGGTGCCGAGGAGTCGGGGCTGAACCAGCTGGCGCGGGTCGGGTTCCACACCCTCGGGCTGCAGACCTACCTCACGGCCGGTCCCAAGGAGTCTCGCGCCTGGACGATCCGGCAGGGATGGACCGCCCCGCAGGCCGCGGGCGTCATCCACACCGACTTCCAGCGCGGCTTCATCAAGGCCGAGATCGTGTCCTTCGCCGACCTCGACGAGCTCGGCTCGATGGCGGCCGCCAAGTCCGCCGGCAGGGTCCGCATGGAGGGCAAGGAGTACGTCATGCAGGACGGCGACGTCGTGGAGTTCCGCTTCAACGTGTGAATCATCACGTTCCCCGGGCCAGAAGGGTGTGCCCCGTCCCAGTCCGCACACAGTCCGCAACAGGTTTGGCGCGATCGGCTCGATCGGCCCGTTCTGAGGGCCCATTTCCAGACCCTGCGACGGGCAGTCGACCCGCCCATGACGTAGCTCTTTGGCGGCGCGGTGACGCGACGCTTGACGGGGCCCCCGTGGCAGCCTCAGGCCGTCGTCGCGGCAGGTCGGGGTCTTGGTGCGCTCGCTCGAACCGTTCCACGGCGTCTTCGTCGATCAGTCACTCATCGGCCAGCCAGTGCCCGGCGCGGGACCGTGCCCGGGCATCCCTGAAGGCATGCCAGACGGAGATCAGCTCGGGTTGGCGTTGGTAGAGCTCGTTCTTGAAGCGCCGGAACGCGCCCTTGCCCTGCAGCGAGCGGTGCAGGGCATCGCCGGCGGCGTGGTCGCTGATGCCGTCGGCGAAGTCGACCGTGTCCTGGTACCAGACGTAGGGCGGAAGGGGGTCTACGAGAATCAGGTCCAGCTCGTCGAGCTCGACGGGGTTCTCACCGTCGATGCCGGTGTCGCTGGTCCAGAACGCGGTCTCGCCGGTCCTCGGGTCGATCAGCCATCGGTGTTCGTAGTCGGTCTGGTCCGCGAGGGCGGTAGCGATGTCCTCAACGTCGATGGCGTCCAGGTCGAGCACCGAATCGGCGTATGACTACAGCCGGCCGCGGCCAGCCCCGAAGCGCAGAGGCCGAGCAGCAACCAGGCCATCATCAAACGGCGCTCCGTGGCCGAGGCTGACCTGGAAGGCAGTCACGGCCACGAAAGTCAGTGAGCCATGCAGCGCCACTGCGTACCGGCGACTGGCGACATCGACCAGGTCCGGGAGGAGGTGATCGTCATGCGAGGACCTTGTGTGAAGTGGTCGTCGGTGGGCAGGCGCGTCAGCGGCGCCGCAGCGCCAGTCCGAGCCAGGTGAACCAGACGATGAGTCCGAGCCCGAAGATCGACGTCGCGACCTCGGCGGCGAAAGGAACGACCGTGGCCATACCAACGGCCGCGAGACCGAGCGCGAGCCCGCCGAGCCCGGCCGAGAGCGCTCTACTACGCACGGCTGCGAATCCGACGGCCGCTGCCCAGAGTGCGCCCGCGACCTCGATGCCGCCGCCCAGGGCGTCTTGGATGACGCTGGTCGAAACCCAGGTGCTCAGCGCCAGATCCGGGTTCTGCGCGTGCAACTCGACCGCGGCGTGTTGCCCGACCAGGGCGATGCTCCCGCTGGCGACGAGCATCCCGGACCAGATGAGTCCGAGCGCGGTGGAGACTCTGGCGAGCGCCGGGACCGAGGAGAGTCGCTCGCCGACTCCCAGGGAGACGAGCACCATGGCGGCGCCGCCAAGGAGGTACAGCACGAAGTACCAGCTAGCCATCTCGGCCTGGTGATCCAGCAGGAAGCTCAGCGACCCCGACGGATCCTCCATGAGTGGCGTGAAACCCCTGGGGACCAGGTAGGCCACCATGGCGAGGAAGCCGACGACGTAGGTGCCGGCGACGACCTGGGCGGCGATGCCTCCGGCGCGGACGAGAACGGGCGACATGGCCACGGGGACCGGGGATGAGGCGGTCGTGGTGGAGGTGGAAGGTGTGGTGGTGGTGGCGGTGTGTGGTGTCCGGCTTGAGAGGCGCGTGAGTTCGTTCATACATAGAAAATGACATGTTGATCTCAACATGTCAAGTCCGACAGTTGTGGCTATGCTATGGCTGTGTCCCTGCGCTACGCGATCCTCGGCCTGCTGGCCCGACGCCCGTCGACTGGCTACGAGCTGGCCCAGACCTTCGATCGCTCGCTGCGCACTTCGTGGCACGCGAGTCACAGCCAGATCTATCCCGAGCTCGGCAAGCTCGAGCGCGCCGGGCTGGTGGAAGTGGTCGGACGCGGAGCACGACGGAGCAAGACCTATGGGCTGACCGGGCCCGGCCGCGAGGAGCTGCGTCGTTGGCTGGTCGAGGCCGAGCCCGACCGGTCCCAGCGCAACGAGAGCGGCGTACGACTCTTCCTCACCCCCCTCCTGGGCGCCACCGACCGGCGCATCGCCTACCAGCGCGACCTCCGTCACGTCGAGCTCGAGCTCGACGAACTCGAGGAGCTGCGCGCCCAGCTTCACGGCTCGGAGCTACCGCAGGCGTTCAGCCCGCAGATCGATCTCGGCATCCGACTCAACACCGTCATCCGCGACTGGCTGACAGAACAGGTAGACCATGCCAACGGCTAAGCCAGTGCGCGCGCGCCCTGTGGAGCACCCGAACGTGGACAGGCGGTTTCCCTCTTGAGCACGCATACGTTCCGCATCACCGTCCGCGGCTTCTTCGCCGCGCTGACCCAGTCTCAGCGCAGCGAGCTCCTCGCAGAAGCCGACCAACACGACATTCTCCGGACGGCCCACACGCCCACAGGGCATCTGAGCTACGACCTGTCCGCGCGCGAGGCGTTCGCATTCCGGTTCCTGGACACAGGAGAGGAAGAGGACGACGTCACCGCCGCCACCCGGCGGGCCGAGACCGCAGCGGCCACCTGGCTGGAAGATCGCGGCTACGGGTTCAAGAACCTCCGCTCACAGGCCGTTGATCTCGCGACGGCCCCCCTCAGCAAGCGACAACGCCAAGCTGCGGTGCGCGGCCGCTGACAACATTGTGGCTCAGGCCGACAACAAACCTCAGTCGCACAGCAGAAGCCGGCGATTGCCGGCGTTGTGACACAGGCATCAACGGTGCTGATGGCGCTGGTGGCTCGTTCGAAGACGCTGACCGCTGAAGAAGAACGCGCGGTCCGTGAAGGCATGACCGAGGAGGAGCTTGCGGTACTCGACCTGCTCGCCCAGCCTGAGCCTGTGCTGACCGATGAGGAGCGTGAGCTCGTCAAGGCCGGCGCCAAGGACCTGCTGGCGCACTTGCACGAGAAGCTGGTGCAGGACTGGAGACGCAAAGTCGATGTGACCAACGACGTCAACAGCACCATTAGGCGGGTCCTCGACGAGGGTTTGCCGCAGCAGCCGTACACGCCGGACATCTTCACCGCGAAGGTCCAGCTCGTCTTCGACCATATCCTGACCACGTAGGGCGACAACGGTGAGCGCGCCTATGACCCTCGGGTCGACATCCACCGGCCGGTGGGTCTCGACATTGAACTGGCCGGGCCCCTCGACGTGAACCAGGTTGCCGACGACGTGGTGGCGCGGATCCACGCCGACCCGGACTTCGCAGCGCAGGTAGCCAAGCAGCTCTCGGGGGATCCGGAGACGTAGCTGTGATGACGCGCGGCCCCAGCAGGCAGCCGCGGCCGGTGTTCCGGCGGTCGAGCTCCGCAAGCTGGCTGCCCGAGGCGCTCTGATCAACGTCGCCTATGGGATCTACCGAGTTCCTGACGCGCCCGGCACTCCCTTCGACCAGTTCGCGAAGGCACTGCTGCGGGCGGGGGAAGGTGCATATCTGCGTGGCGAGTCCGTCTTGGCGCTGTTCGGTCTCGCTGACGTGAACCCCCGGAAGGTCCGTGTCATCGCGCCGAAGCGAACTCGAGCCAAGATTCCGGCCTTCATGGTGGTGACCGCGCCGCCTCCTGGTGAGGCTCCCAGCCTCACTCGGTACGAGGGCCTGCTGGCGATGCGGGTGGCTGACGCGATCCTGGACTGTCGCGGCAGGATCGAGCCGACGCGACTGCGCGAGGCCGCCCGGGATGCTCGCAAGGAGGGCCTGGTGACCCGTGTCGAAATACGCGAAGCTCCAGCGCGAGCTCGGCAAGGCTCTTGGTGGGACGGCTGCCTCTTGAAGTACTCGACTCCACCACCCAGCCTGAGGTCGCTCGAGCAACGGATCCGCAACCTCGAGTCCCACGACACCGGGTCGCTGCGGCGGCAGACAACCATGGCCATGGTCGTCGTCGGGCAGATGCTCCCCGAGGGTGCGGTGAAGGGTGGTGCCGCGATGGCGCTCCGCTACGGGCGGGCCGATGCGCGGTTCACCCAGGACCTGGACGCAGCGCGGATCCATCCGCTGACGCACTTCATCGATGACTTCGAAGCAGCGCTCGGTCACGGCTGGGGTGGTTTCACGGGTCGCGTGGTCGATCGGAAGCCGCCGCGACCCCAGGGCATTCCTGTCGCCTACGTCTTGCAGCCCTTCGACGTGAAGCTCGACCACCTCGGCCGCTCGTGGCGGACGGTCAAGTTCGAACTCGGTCACAACGAGATCGACGACGCTGTCGAGCCCGAGCTCCGGCTCGCCGCCGATCTGGTGGAGCTCTTCACAGATCTGGGGCTCCCTGCTCCGGACCCGATCCCGGTGCTGCGGGCCGATCACCAGGTCGCGCAGAAGCTCCACGCCGTCTCGGAGTCCGGAAGCGATCGCGTCCGCGACCTCGTCGACCTCCAACTCCTCGACAAGCGCGAAGAGCTGGAACTCGGCCAACTGAGAGAGACGTGTCTGCGACTCTTTGACTACCGCCGACTCCACTCGTGGCCGCCGCGCGTCGAGGTCGGTGTCGGCTGGGATGACCTCTACCAAGCCGCGATCGAAGACGTCGACGTACGTCCCGAAGTCAGTGAGGCAGTCGCGTGGACCAACGACCTCATCACGAGGATCGCCGAAGCGTGAGTGCAATGCATGCAAGGCACGACGTCGGTGGCTGAAGGTTCGGCGACATGACGAGGCCCCAGCACCCGGTGGTCCGCAAACAGTCCGCAAGAAGTGCGGCGGAGGCCGACGAGTACACGCGCGAGCACCCGACCAAGAACGTCCAGGCCCCCCTCGACCACATCGGGAGGAGCGGTGACCCGATCCTCTGGGGTGAGGGAGCGGCTGGTTGACTGTCAATATAATGGAGGATAATCTCAGTTATATGAGAACCGAGTCGCCTCTCCTCGCTCCGATCTTCCGGTCGGACGGTCAGGCGCGCCTGCTCTCCACTGTGGTGCTCACCGGCGACGAGCTGAGCCTCACCGACCTGGCCGAGCGCGCCGGCCTGGCCTACCCGACCGCGCACCGCGAGGTCGCGCGCCTGGTGGACGCCGGCATCCTGAGCGAGAGGCGGGTGGGCCGCACGAGGCTGGTCCGCGCCAACGACGACAGTCCGCTGGTCGGCCCCTTGCGCGAGATCCTCATGGTCGCGACCGGGCCGGTGCTGATCCTGGGCGGGGAGCTTGCTCGCATCGACGGGATCGAGTCGGCGTTCCTCTACGGCTCCTTCGCGGCGCGGATGCTCGGGGATGCCGGTCCGGCACCGCACGACGTCGACGTCATGGTGCTCGGCGCGCCGGACGTGGACGCGGTCTACGAGGCGTGCACCCGCGTCGAGGCCGCGGTGCACCGTCCCGTGAACCCGACGATCCTCACTGCTGAGGAGTTCGCCGAGTCGTCCGCCTTCCTGGACAACGTGCGTCGCGGCCCGGCGGTCGCCGTGGTCGGGGAGCTGCCGTGGCGCTGACCCCGCTCGCCCGCGTCCAGCAGGCGACCGTCGTTGCGTTGGTCGAGGCGCGCCGTCTCGAAGTCGTGCCCGCCGACCTCGCGCGGGCGACCTCGTTCCTGCGTCAGGCCGAGGAGCGCCTGAACCAGCTGCCGCTCGTCACGAGTGTCGTCGTCAGGTACGGCATCGCCTACGACGCCTGCCACGACACGGGCGAGGCCCTGCTGGCGGCGTACGGCTTCCGGACGACCAACGGGCCCGGCCGGCACGAGGCGCTCGGCCGCTACCTTCGGGCCGTCCTCGACAGGCCGCCCGCGCAGAGGGCGGCGCGAGATTTCGACCGCCTGCGGCGAGCCCGCAACCAGGACCGCTACGAGGCGAAGCCGGTCGGGGCCGCGGCGACCGAGAAGGCCGAACAAGTCGCCCGGACGCTGTTCGACGCTGCCCTCGCCAGAGGGATCTCCGGGTGATCGCCCAGCTGGCCGGCGGTACGCCCGCGGGTGGCTGTCCGGTGTCGCCGCCGATGCAATGGGAGGTCATGGTTCGCCGCTGAGAACGTCCGCGCGACGTGAAGGCCACGTGCGCCGCCCGTCCAGCACGGGCCGGATCGACCACGCCCCTGAGGCAGAGCAGCAGCTGAACGCTCTCGACGAGAGAGATCACGGCGAAGGCGTCGCGGGATGTCGCGGAGCTTCCTTCGTCTCGGTGATCTTCGACGGCATCCTCGTCCTCCCTCGCGCCGGCCGACACGCGACGGGGTCCGGCCGGACATGCGGAGGACGACCTTCACGCAGCGCACGCTGATCGTCGACGAGTCCTCAGTGGGCTTGTGGTCCGGTCGATGCGCCAACCGCACGGGCTCGCGGGGTCGGCCATGGCTCACTCCAGGGCTCGTCCGCAGGGCCCGGCCGACCGGTCGCGCCGCGCCGCGGGCGAGGACCGGGCACACGGGCACGGGCGCCGCACCCCTTCTCGCCCGGAAGGTCGTGGACGGCGGTGGGGTCGGGCCCTGACGCTGGGCGGAGCCGGCCCGTCCGGCTCCGGGACGGATGCGGGAGGAGGCCGGATGACCGCACGAGCGAAGCACCACGCGTCAGGGGCACCGCACCGCGAGGACCGCCGCGACAGCCACGAGGTGGACCAGCCCCTCCTGCTCTCCGAGGGTGGGGCGGTCCTCGCCGTCGTCGAGCGCTCCTCGGCGCGGACGGCCGACGGCAGCACCACGCTGGGCGCCTCGCGGCACCGCGGCACGCACTCGGCCGCGGCGGGTGCTGCCCGCGCGAGCGCCTTCCTCGTCGCGCCCGACCTGGTCGTGACGGCCGGCTCCTGGACCGGCGGGTCCGGGCTGCGAGACCACGTCCTGCTCTTCGGCTACGAGGTGGTGACCCAGGGAACGACCCGCACGGTGTTCCTCCCGGCCGACGTCCACGTGGCCACCGAGGTCGTCGCCTGTTCACCCGGGGACGGAACCGAGTGGGCGGTGCTGCGGCTCGCCTCCGCCGCGGTGGGGCGCCTCCCGCTCTCGGTCCGCCGCACCGGGCGCATCGCCGTGGGGGAGCCGCTCCACGTGATCGGCCACCCCGGGGGTTCGCCCCGCAAGACCGTGCTCGGCCTCAGGGCGGTCGGCCGGTGCGGCCCGGGCAGCTTCGTCATCGACCTCGAACCCTTCGGCGGCGACTGCGGTGCGCCGGTGATCAGCACCCGGAGCCACCTCGTCGAGGGTGTGCTCGTCGCTGGCTGCGGCGCCGCACCGCCGGGCCGCCGCGGCACCGGCGAGCGTGTCACGTGCATCGATGAGCTCGTCCAGGCCATCCCCTCCGGTGCACGACCGCACGGGCCTGGCGCCGGTGACGCGTCCGCAACGGCGCGGTGACGGTGCGGCGACGCCCCGGCGACGTCCGGAGGTGCATCGTGGTCCGAAACCACCCGGCCTAGGGGAGACCACCGTGGACCAGACCGACCGGATAGTGCTGCGAGTAGACACTGCCGACCCGCTGACCGCGATGGGCACGACCGAGGCGCTGCGTCCGTTCGCCGACCTCGTCGTGACCCGCGCGCCGGACAACGGCGTGAGCGCCGACGTGGTCGTCGTCTTCGCGGACGTGGTCGACGGGGCCGCGCTCGCGCGCATCCGAGCGGCACAGGGCGCTGCCGGGAGGCCGGTGGTCCTCGTCGCGAGCACCCTCGACGAGTCGTCCGCCCTGGCGGCCGTCGAGGCGGGTGCACGCGCGATCCTCCGGCGCCGGGAGGCCCGCCCCGAGCGCATCGCCGACGTCGTCCACAGCAGCATGCGCGGGGAGGGGACCGTCCCGGTCGACGTGCTCGGCCGGCTGCTGGACCATCTCGGCGAGGTTCGCCCAGACGCCGGTGCCCGCGTCGGCCGGCTCACCGAGCGCGAGACCGAGGTGCTCCGGCTCGTGTCCGAGGGGCTGGAGACGGCCGAGATCGCCGAGCGGCTCCACTACTCCCAGCGGACCAT
This sequence comes from uncultured Actinomycetota bacterium, assembly GCA_963709785.1. Taxonomy (GTDB): domain Bacteria; phylum Actinomycetota; class Actinomycetes; order Actinomycetales; family Dermatophilaceae; genus Phycicoccus. The sequence goes on from CAVPXT010000013.1 coordinate 382,092, forward strand.
CAAGGGCGTGCTGCACGACCTGTCGATCCGCCACCAGCTCCGCAACCGCGCCCACGCCGTCGCCTACGCGATGCGCCAAGGCCTCATCTGACCCTCCGGAGGACGCCGTGATCGACGACGTGGACGCCGCGCTCCGCTCCCTCCTCGCCCCGGTGACCAAGGGCAAGGGGCCGACCCTCAGCTTCGAGGCGCCCACGAAGGACTGGGCCGCCCGCCGCACGGCACCGACCCTCGACGCGTACCTCTTCGACATCAAGGAGGACCTGGACCTGCGCCGGGTCGCCCGCGAACCGGTGCGTACCGGCACCGGCGAGGACCGGCGGACGACCTCTCACCGGGTGCCGCCGCGCTTCTACCGGCTCGACTACCTGCTCACCGCGTGGACGAACACGCCGGAGGACGAGCACCGCGTGCTCTCCGCGGCGCTGCGAACCCTCGTGCTCGTCGACGTCGTGCCGGCCGAGCACCTCACCGGCGCGCTCGCCGACCAGCCGTACGCCGTGCGGCTCGAGGTGGCGCAACCGATGAGCGAGGAGCGCTCGCTTGCCGACCTGTGGACCGCCCTGGGAGGCGAGCTGAAGCCCTCGCTCGAGCTGGTCGTGACCGCTCCCGTCGACGTCTCGCGGGAGACGCCGGTCGAGGCCGACGCGGTCCGCTACGACACGGTCACCGACGGACGACCGGTCGACCCGGCGCTGCCCGTCGTCGAGCGGCCGCGCCCCCGCCGAGCCCCGACGCCATGACCGGTCTCGTGACGCAGGTGGCCGCGACCCCCACGCTCGCGCACCTCGTCGGCCGGATCGCGGTCGTGGAGGTCGCCGTCCGTTCCGCCGTGGCCCGACGGCGCAGCGGTGACCCCGAGCCCGACGATCCTCTGCGCGGGGTGTTCCTCTCGGACGACTACGCGCAGTGGCTCCTCGGTCGTGACGCCGCTGGACAGGTGGCGGGGGAGTCGGCCGCGCTGCGTGAGCAGCTCGACGCGCGGGCGCGGGAGGCCGAGTCCGGCGGGGCCGAGGTGCGGCTGCCGGCCCTGACCCGGCGGCTGGGCCTGACCCCGCTGGAGGAGGAGGTCCTCGTCGTCGCCCTGGCCCCGATGCTCGACCGCCGCTTCGGACAGCTCTACGGGTACCTCAACGACGACGTGACCCGTCGCTTCGCAACGGTCGCGTCGGTCTCCGAGCTGGCCCGCGGGCTGGTCAGCCCCGACCCGCGCGACTGGTTGCTCGTCGCACCCCACGCGCGGCTCGTCCGGACCGGCATCCTCGAGGTCGGCGACGACGACCTCCCGCTCCCGGTCCGCTCCGTCCGGGTCGCCGAACGGGTCGTGGGGCACCTCCTCGGGGACGACACGGTGGCGCGCGAGCTCGCCGGGACGGTCGTCGACGTGGAGCCGCTGCCGCTCGTGGACCCGGCCCTCGCCCCCCTCGCGCCGGCGAGCCTCGTGGTGGAGCAGCGCCCGGGCACCGACGCCGAGACCGAGGTGGTGACGTGGCTCGCCCACGCCGGTACCCACCCGCTCGTCCTCCGTCCGGGAGCGGCCGCGGACCCGGCGGCGCTCACCGTGCCCGTCGTCCGCGAGGCCCTGCTCGCCGCGCGACCGGTCGTCGTCGGCCCGCTCGAGGACGCCCCCGGCCTCGACCTCGCCGCTCTGGCCGCGCAGGTCCCGGTCGTCGTCGCGTGGACCCGGGGCCGTGTGCCCGGCGCGGCGCTGCCCACCGTCGTCCTCGACGTCCCTGCCCTCGACCGCCGCCGCGACGCGTGGCACGTCCTGGCTCCGCACGCCCCGGCCGAGGTGCTCGACGCCGCCGCGCGCCACCGCGTCGGGGCGGCCCGTGCCCGCCGGGTCGTCGACCACGCCGCGGGCGCGCCCCTCGACCGCGCCGCGCTCGCCGAGGGGCTACGCGCCGTGGACGGCGGGATGGGCGCCCAGGGCCGTCGGGTCCGTCCCCGGCACGGCTGGGACGACCTCGTCCTCCCGGCGGCGACCACCCGCACGCTCCACGAGCTCGTCGGCATGGTGCGCCAGCGGGACGTCGTCGTCGACGAGTGGGGCCTCGGCCGGGCCGGCGGGGCAAGGGGCGTCGCCGCCCTCTTCGCCGGCTCCTCGGGGACCGGTAAGACCCTGGCCGCCGAGGTCGTCGCCCGGGCCCTCGGGGTCGACCTGTTCACCGTGGACCTCGCGCGGGTCGTCGACAAGTACGTCGGCGAGACCGAGAAGAACCTCGACCGGGTGCTCACGGCCGCCGAGGGCGTCACCGGCATCGTGTTCTTCGACGAGGCCGACGCGCTCTTCGGCCGTCGCGGCGAGGTCCGCAGCGGTCAGGACCGCTACGCCAACCTCTCCGTCTCCTACCTGCTCCAGCGGGTCGAGGCATCGGGGGCCGTCGTCGTCCTCGCGACGAACCTGCGATCGCAGCTGGACGAGGCGTTCGTCCGGCGGCTCGACGCCGTCGTCGACTTCCCCGAGCCCGATGCCGTTGCGCGGGAGAGGATCTGGCGGCGGCACCTGGCTCTGGTGCCGGTCGACGACGTCGACGTGGGGTTCTGCGCCCGGGCCTTCGAGCTGAGCGGCGGGAACATCCGCAACGTCGTGGTCGCGGCGGGATGCCTCGCCGCCGAGGAGGGTCGGGGGGTGACCATGCGCGACGTCGTGCGGGGGCTGGACCGCGAGCACGACAAGCTCGGCCGGCTGCGCGTCGTCAGGGACTACGGTGACTACGCGGAGCTCCTCGGCGAGGAGGCGAGGTCATGAAGCGGTGTCCCCTCGGGCACGAGAACCCCGACGACGTCCGGATCTGCGAGGCGCCGGGCTGCTACGCGCGGTTCGAGGCCGGGCCGGCGACCGTCACGCTCGAGGGCCTCCCTGACCAGCCGGTGCTCGTCCATCCCGGGGTCCCCGTCACCGTCCCGGTGCGCGTCCTGCAGCACGGTGGGAGCGAGGGGGAGGCCACCGTCGAGGTCACCGGCGAGGCCGCCGCGTGGGTGCGCCCGGTACCGCGCGAGGTTCCGCTCGTCCCCGACGAGCGAGCCACCCTGGTCCTCGAGGTGCACCCGCCCGACGGTGAGCTGCCGGCGCTCCGGTCGGCGCGGCTCGAGGTCGTCGCCGCATCCGGAGCACGCGCCGGCGACGACCTCGTCGTGCGAGTCCTGCAGCCGGAGCCGGAGCCGGAGCCGGAGCCGGAGCCGGAGCCGGAGCCCACCACCGACCCGACGCCCCGCCCCCACCACGACACCCACCCGGTGCCGGTGCCGGTGCCGGACCGCCCCCCGGACCGCCCGGTCCCGGGGCGGCCCTGGCTCGAGCTCGGCCCCCTCGTCCACCCGCTGCTCGTCGAGCGCACCGTCATCGGGCGCGATCCGTCGGCGGGCGTCGTCCTCGACGACCCCGGCGTCTCCCGCCGGCACGCCGAGGTGGTCGTCGCCCGCGACGGCGAGCGGCTCGTCGCGATGGTCGCGGACCTCGGCTCGACCAACGGCACCCTCGTCGAGGGTCAGCGGATCACGACGT
>CAVPXT010000014.1:0-133316 GCA_963709785.1 uncultured Actinomycetota bacterium
TGCCGGACAGCGCGAGCAGGCCCGTGAGTACCGGAAGGTGCCACAGGAACAGTCCGTAGGAGACGCTTCCGACCCAGCGCACCGGAGGCGATGCGAGCAGGGCCGCCCATGCGCCCCCCGCCCCACGGCCAGCGGTGCCAGCAGGGCGCCCGCGACGGCGGCCGAGAGCAGGTGGCGCATTGCAACCTGCGGCCCGGAGACCGAGCCCAAGGTCAACGGTCCGGCCACCGAGGTCGTCGCGAGCAGGTACGCGCCGCCCGCCACGACGAGGCACCCCGTCGTGTCGGAGGCGAGGACGCGCACCCGGGCGGCGGACGCCCCGGCGGGTCGTGCAGCGACCTCAGCGAGGGCCATCCCGACGGCGAAGTTCGGCCAGTGGGCAGGGAGCCAGCGCTCGACGAGCACGTCCTGACCGACCTGGCCGGGGGGGACCAGTGCCAGCAGAACGAGCAACAGGCCCGAGCTGACGGCGAGCACCCGGAGCGGCAGCCGCGGGTCGCGGCGCCGCAGCCGTTCGAGCCCGAGGACTACGAGGGGGAGGGCGAGGTAGAACGACAGCTCGGTGGGGATGCTCCACGACTGCGAGAACGAGGCGAGGTGGGTCTGCGGCACGTAGGTCTGCACCGCTAACGCGTGAGCCATCACGCTGCGCAGCGGCGGCCCCGTGACCACCACCACCGCGAGCAGCGTCAACCAATACGCAGGGACGACCCGGGCGGCGCGACGCAGCAGGTAGCCCCGGGTGTCCGAGGTGCCCTCGGCCCGGTCGTGGAGCATCCGGTGGTGGAGCAGGAAGCCGGAGAGCGCGAAGAAGATGGCGACGCCGAGGTCGCCGCGCCCCATGAGGAGGCCCGGGAGCCCGGCGGTGGTGGTCGCTCCGGTGAGGAACGCCGCGTGCGTGAGGACCACGAGCAGGGCGGCGACGGCGCGCAGCCCGTCGAGGGCCGGCAGGCGGGTCATGGGGGCACTCTAGGACCCGGCCGGGGCGCCGACGCTGCATCGGCGCTGGGCTACCGGCTGGTACTGTCTGGCCGTCCGGATGGCAGGTGAGAGGGAGCCCATGAGCAGGGTCGTCGTCACCGGAGGGGCCGGGTTCCTCGGGTCCCACCTCTGCGAGGAGTACCTCGAACGCGGTGACGAGGTCCTCTGTCTGGACAACTTCCTCACGGGTCGCCCCGAGAACGTCGCCCACTTGATGCCGAACCCGGGCTTCCGGCTGGTGCGCGCGGACGTCACCGACTACCTGCACGTCGGGGGACCCGTCGACGTCGTTCTGCACTTCTCGAGCCCGGCCTCCCCCGTCGACTACCTCAAGCTGCCGATCGAGACGCTGAAGGTGGGGTCGGTCGGCACCCTCCACGCCCTGGGCCTGGCGCGGCACAAGGGGGCGCGGTTCGTCCTCGCGTCCACGTCCGAGGTCTACGGCGACCCCCAGGTCCATCCCCAGCCGGAGTCCTACTGGGGACACGTCAACCCGGTCGGTCCCCGGGGCGTCTACGACGAGGCGAAGCGCTTCGCGGAGGCGGTGACGCTGGCCTACCGGACCACGCACGGCATCGAGACGGGTATCGCCCGGATCTTCAACACGTTCGGACCCCGGATGCGCCCCGACGACGGGCGGGCCATCCCCACGTTCATCCGGCAGGCCCTGCGGGGTGAACCGCTCACGGTCGCCGGGGACGGTTCGCAGACCCGATCGGTCTGTTACGTCGATGACCTGGTCACCGGCGTCCTCGCCCTCGCCGACAGCGCCGAGGCCGGCCCGGTGAACCTCGGCAACCCGCACGAGCTGTCGGTGCTCGACCTGGCACGCTGGATCATCCGGCTCTGCGACTCCTCCTCGGAGGTCGTCTTCGTGGAGCGCCCGGTCGACGACCCGTCGGTCCGCAGGCCCGACACCACGCTGGCCCGACGACTGCTCGACTGGTCGCCGGAGGTAACCGTCGAGGACGGTCTGCGCCGGACGATCGACTGGTTCCGCTCCCACCCCGAGCTCGTGTGACCGAGGCGTCACGGACCCGGCGACACGCGCGCCGTCAGCAGGGGGGGATACACAGGGCTTACCGGCTGGTAGCCTCTGGCCGTCCAACTCCCGCGATCCAGGCAAGGGTGCCATGCGTCGAACCGTCGGTTTCATCCTCCTCGGGCTCGCGGGGTTCCTCCTGACGACCTCCGTCCTCGCGCTCGCCTACGTGCCCGGGCAGGTGAAGAAGACACCACTGGACGTCAACTCCACGACCCGCCTCACCGGGGACGCATCGGTGCTCCCCACGGGGGAGGGCTCGCCGGTCCGCGCCGTGAGCCGATCCGTCTCCGACGGGGAGGCCTCGGACTCGAGCACCGTGGTGTTCGACACCTTCTCCTGCCTCATGCGTGACGTGCCGGGTGCTCCGGACTGCACCAAGGACACCGAGGCGGGCAGCCCGCTCGTGACCGCCGGCACCGACCGGTTCGCCACCGACCGGCGCACCGGTGAGTCGGTCGACCCCGAGACCGCGGCCGAGCTCGGAGCCAACGTCCACGAGGGCCTGGTCAACAAGTTCCCGTTCGACACCGAGCAGAAGACCTACCCCTTCTGGGACGGCCTCGTGGGCGCACCCGTCGACGCCGTCTTCGACGGCGAGGACGACGTGGACGGTCTCGCGACCTACCGGTTCCTCGTCACCGTGAACGACCAGCCGATCGAGATCGCGAGCGGTGTCCCCGGGACGTACTCGACCGAGAAGACGATGTGGGTCGAGCCGACGACGGGCGCCATCATCGACCAGAAGGAGCACCAGGTCCGGCTCCTCGACGACGGGTCCACCTTCCTCGACCTCACGTTCGGTTTCACCCCCGAGACGGCGGCGGCCAACGTGGACTCCGGCTCCGCGAACGCCTCGCAGCTGACTCTGCTCAGCCGGACGGTCCCGCTCGTCGGCGGCATCCTCGGTGTCCTGGCGCTCGCGGCCGGCCTGGTCCTCGGCGGGGCCGAGCGCGCCCGGCGGGGCGGCCGACGCCGGGAGCCGGGCGAGGTCTCCCTCGACGAGATGACCCGCCGCCAGCGGGCCTGACCCTGCGGCGGCCGGGTTCAGCCCGGCCGCTCGGTGACGAGGATCGCGGTGCCGGGCAGCAGCCGGCCCCGCAGCGGTGACCACCCGCCCCACTCGGCGGTGTTGCGCTCGGGCCACTCCGGCTCGACGAGGTCGACGAGGACGAGCCCGGCGCCGACCACCTGGCGCACGAGGTCACCCAGCGTGCGGTGGTGCTCGGCGTACGTGACGACCCCGGCCTCGTTCTCGACGTAGGGCGTCCGGTCGAAGTACGACGAGGTCGCCGTGAGCCCCTCGGTCCCCGGCAGGTCGGGGAAGGCCCAGCGCACCGGGTGCGAGGTCGAGAAGACGAAGCGGCCCCCGGGGCGCAGCACCCGGGCCGCCTCCCGGAGCACCGCGGCGCTGTCGGCGACGAACGGGATGACCCCGTAGGCGGTGAACACCCGGTCGACGGAGGCGTCGGCCAGCGGCAGCGCGACACCGTCGCACTGGAGGAGGGGGAGCGGGGCACCGTCCGAGGCCGCGTCGATCCGGCGGGCCGTGCCCAGCATCCCCGCGGACAGGTCGCTGGCGACGACGCGGATGTCGTGGCGTCCCGCCAGCCAGCGCGAGCACTGGGCGCCGCCGGCGCCGACCTCGAGCACGGTCATCCCGTCGCGGACCCCCACGAGGTCGAGCTCGGCCTCGGTCCAGCCCTCCGGCCCCCAGACGAACTGGTCGTCGCCGAGGAACGCGCCGTGCTCGGCGTAGTAGTCGCCGGCCTCGCCGTCCCACCACGCGCGGTTCGCCCGGACCGTCTCGACCGCGTCGACCGGCCGGCGCACGGACTCGTTCACCGCCGCGGCCCGGGGGAGAGGGGGCCGTGGCCACCCGTGGGCGTTTTGGACGGCGCGTGCGCACGCCGGTAGGGTGGGAGAGCACTCGCGTGTCCTCTGTGGGTCATGCGTGCGCTCGTACCTTCCCATCGAATCCATCTGTCCACATCGGAGTTCCTACTACATGACTGCCAGCACGGTCGAGAAGACCGCCCCCGAGGTCGCCATCAACGACATCGGTTCCGAGGAAGACCTCCTCGCCGCCATCGACGCGACGATCAAGCACTTCAACGACGGCGACATCGTCGAGGGTCGCATCGTCAAGGTGGACCGCGACGAGGTCCTCCTCGACATCGGCTACAAGACCGAGGGCGTCATCCCCTCGCGCGAGCTGTCGATCAAGCACGACGTCGACCCCAACGAGGTCGTCAAGGTCGGCGACGAGGTCGAGGCCCTGGTCCTCCAGAAGGAGGACAAGGAGGGTCGTCTGATCCTGTCCAAGAAGCGCGCCCAGTACGAGCGCGCCTGGGGCACGATCGAGAAGATCAAGGAGGAGGACGGCGTCGTCACCGGCACCGTCATCGAGGTCGTCAAGGGTGGGCTCATCCTCGACATCGGCCTCCGTGGCTTCCTCCCCGCCTCGCTCGTCGAGATGCGCCGCGTCCGCGACCTCCAGCCGTACGTCGGCAAGGAGATCGAGGCCAAGATCATCGAGCTCGACAAGAACCGCAACAACGTGGTCCTGTCGCGCCGTGCCTGGCTCGAGCAGACGCAGTCCGAGGTCCGCACGACGTTCCTCAAGGAGCTCGGCAAGGGCCAGGTCCGCACCGGCACCGTGTCCTCGATCGTCAACTTCGGTGCGTTCGTCGACCTCGGTGGGGTCGACGGCCTCGTCCACGTCTCCGAGCTGTCCTGGAAGCACATCGACCACCCGTCCGAGGTCGTCGAGGTCGGCGACGAGGTCACCGTCGAGGTGCTCGACGTCGACATGGACCGCGAGCGTGTCTCCCTGTCGCTCAAGGCGACGCAGGAGGACCCGTGGCAGCACTTCGCCCGGACCCACGCGATCGGCCAGGTCGTCCCGGGCAAGGTCACCAAGCTCGTCCCGTTCGGTGCGTTCGTGCGCGTCGACGACGGCATCGAGGGCCTGGTCCACATCTCCGAGCTCGCCGAGCGCCACGTCGAGCTGCCCGAGCAGGTCGTCACGGTCGGCCAGGAGATCTTCGTCAAGGTCATCGACATCGACCTCGAGCGTCGCCGCATCTCGCTGAGCCTCAAGCAGGCCAACGAGGACGGCGCCAACCAGGTCGAGTTCGACCCGACCCTCTACGGCATGGCCGCCGAGTACGACGAGAAGGGGAACTACAAGTACCCCGACGGCTTCGACCCGGAGACCAACGACTGGCTCGAGGGCTTCGAGAGCCAGCGCGAGACCTGGGAGAAGCAGTACGCCGAGGCGCACTCCCGCTGGGAGGCGCACCGCGCGCAGGTCGAGGCGGCCATCAAGGCCGACGCCGAGGCCGCCGGCGAGGCTGCCACGTCGTACTCCTCGGAGAGCAACGACGAGGACGAGGCGCCCGCCGCCCGTCCCGCCGCGCCGACCAACGAGGGCACCCTCGCCTCCGACGAGGCCCTCGCCGCGCTGCGCGAGAAGCTCACCGGCAACTGAGCCACCGCGCCGCCCGCGGCGCACGGTTCGCCACGAGGCCCGGTCCCCCACGGGGGGCCGGGCCTCGGTCGTGCCGCCTCCGCGGCAGGGGGTCAGTGGAGGCGGACGCGGGGGTCGAGGACGGCGTACAGCGCGTCGACGACGATGTTGGCGAGGACGACCGCGGCCGACGCGAGGAGGACGATCCCGATGATGACGGGCAGGTCCTGCTGGTTGATGGCGTCGACGGCGGTCTTGCCGAGCCCGGGCAGGCTGAACACCTGCTCGGTGACGACGGCGCCGCCGAGCAGCGCCCCGACGTCGATGCCGAACTGCGTCACCACGGGGGTCAGGGCGCTGCGCAGGGCGTGCCGGACGATGACCCGTCCCTCGCCGATGCCCTTGGACCGCGCGGTGCGCACGTAGTCCTCCCCGAGGACGTCGAGCATCGACCCGCGGGTCAGCCGCGTGTAGGTCGCGGCCTGGACCAGCGCCAGGGTCAGCCACGGCAGGATCATGTGCTGGACCCACCCCGTCAGCCCGCCCGCGAGCGGTGAGTACCCGCCGGCGGGGAAGATCGCGAACCCGTGCAGCGTCAGCTGGAAGTACAGGAGGTACAGGAGCACGAGCCCGAGCAGGAAGCTCGGCATCGAGTAGAAGAAGAGCGCGAACACGGTGAGCGAGCGGTCGGTGACCGACCGGGGCCGGATCGCCGAGACCACCCCGTTCGTCACGCCGAGCGAGACCCAGATGACGGCCGCCCCCACGACGAGCGAGGCGGTGACGGGGATGGCGGCGCCCATGATGGTCGTCACGGGGACCTGGTGGTAGTAGTCGTAGCCGAGGTCCCCGCGCAGGGCCCGGCCGACGAAGCCGAGGTACTGCTTCCAGATCGGCTGGTCCAGCCCGAGCCGGTGCGAGATGAGCGCGACCGTCTCGGGGGTGGCCTGCCGCCCGGCCAGGGTGCGGGCCACGTTGTTCGGGGCGACGAAGAAGAGCGCGAAGACGGCCATCGTGATGAGCCACAGGACGACGAGGCCCTGGCCGATGCGACGGAGCAGGAAGGTGACCACGGTGTCTCCTCAGGAGCCGATGAGGCGGTCGCTGCGCGGGTCGAAGGCGTCCCGGACGCCGTCCCCGAACAGGTTGAAGGCCAGGGTGGTGACGAGCAGGGCGAGGCCGGGGAAGAACACGAACCACCAGGACGTCGTGTAGTAGTTCGTGGCGGCGTTGATCATCCCGCCCCAGTCCGGCGTCGGCGGGGGGAGGCCCAGGCCGAGGAAGGAGAGCGCCGCCTCGGTGAGGATGACGATCGGGACGAGGAGCGAGGTGTAGACGATGACCGGCGCGAGGACGTTGGGCAGGATGTCGACGAACATGATCCGGCGGTCGCTCGCCCCGAGCGAGCGGGCCGCCTCGACGAACTCCCGCTCCCGCAGCGAGATCACCTGGCCGCGGACGATGCGGGCCACCGACGCCCAGCTGAAGGACCCGATGACGATGATCGTCACACCGAGGCTCGGCCCGGTGATCGACACGAGCGCGATCGCGACGAGCAGGAACGGCATCGAGAGCACGATGTCGACGAGCCGGGCGAGCAGGGTGTCGACCACCCCGCCGAGGAAGCCGGCGACCAGCCCGACGACCACGCCGATGGCCACCGTGAGGGCGGTCGCGACGACCCCGACGAGCAGGGAGATGCGGGCCCCGTAGGCGATCCGGACGAGGATGTCGCGGCCGAGGTCGTCGGTGCCGAACCAGAAGGTCGAGGTCGGCGCCACGGGCAGCCCGTCGGGGGACAGGCCGGTCTGCCGGTACTGCTCGTTCGGGGGGTGACCCGTGAGGGCGGCGACGAGGGGGGCACCGAGGGCCATGAGCACGATGAGCACGATGACGACGAGCGAGGCCATCGCGACCCGGTCGCGGCGGAGGCGCTGCCAGGCCAGGGCCCACGGGGAGCGGCCCTCGATGCGGGGAGCCGGGGCGGCCGCCGCCGGTGGGCCCTCGTCGCCCTCCGGGCGGACCAGGGTGGTGTTCGGGTCGGCGCTCATGCGGGCTGGTCCTCCTCGGTCAGGGCGATCTCGGTGTCGTCGATGTCGGGCCGCTCGTCCCGCAGGTCCTCGCCGCGGCGGAGTGGGTGGAGGCAGGCGCTCAGGTGGGCCGGCCCGTCGTCGAGGACGGGGGCGAGCGGGGGGTCGGTGCGGGTGCAGTCGTGACGGGCCTTGGGGCAGCGGGTGTGGAACCGGCACCCGGCCGGCGGGTTGGTCGGGGTGGGTGGGTCGCCGGCGAGGACGATGCGCTCCCGGCTGTCCGAGACGTCCGGGTCGGGCACCGGGAGTGCGGAGAGCAGGGCGCGCGTGTACGGGTGCCGGGGGCGGTCGAACAGCTCGGCGCCCGGGGCCACCTCGACGACCTTGCCGAGGTACATGACGGCGATCCGGTCGCTGACGTGCCGCACGACGGAGAGGTCGTGCGAGATGAAGACGTAGGTCAGCCCGAAGTCGTCCTGCAGGTCGAGGAGCAGGTTGAGCACCTGGGCCTGGATCGAGACGTCGAGGGCGGAGACGGGCTCGTCGCAGATGATGAGCCGCGGACGCAGCGCCAGGGCCCGGGCGACCCCGATCCGCTGCCGCTGGCCACCGGAGAACTCGGCCGGGAACCGGTTGTAGTGCTCCGGGTTGAGCCCGACCCGTTCCATGAGCTCCTGGACCGTCGACTTGCGCTCCGCCCGCGTGCCCACCCCGTGGATCTCGAACGGGTCGCCGATGATCGACCCGACGCGCCGGCGCGGGTTGAGCGAGCCGTAGGGGTCCTGGAAGACCATCTGCACCTCCCGCCGGACGGGTCGCATCGCGGTGCGGGAGAGGGTGCTGATGTCGCGGTCGCCGAACGTGATCGTCCCGGAGTCGATGTCGTACAGCCGCGTCATGCACCGGGCGAGCGTCGACTTGCCGCACCCGGTCTCCCCGACGAGGCCGAGGGTCTGGCCCTCGAGGACCTCGAGCGAGACGTCGTCGACCGCGTGCACCTTCTCGCTCGCGCGGCGGAACAGACCGCCGGAGCGCACCGGGAACGACTTCGTCACGTGGGACATCGACAGGAGTGGCGTGCTCATGGGGTCTCCTGGTGGGAGTGGCCGATCGGGAGCGGTACGTCGGTTCGGGGCCCGCCGGTCCCCGGCAGCCAGCACGCCGACTGGTGTGCGGCGTCCGATCCCACGGGTCGCAGCGGCGGGTCCTCGGTGCACGCCGAGAACGCGTGCGGGCACCGGGGCCGGAAGGGGCACCCGAGCGGCAGGTCGATGAGCGACGGCGGCGCACCGGGGACGGGCGTGAGCCGAGCGCCGGGCTCGCCGCGCGACGGCAGCGACCGGAGCAGGCCGTCGGAGTAGGGGTGGTGTGGGTGGTAGAACAGCGTGCGCCGTGGCGCCGCCTCCATCGCCCGCCCGGCGTACATGACGACGACGTCGTCGGCCATCTCGGCGACGACCCCGAGGTCGTGCGTGATGAGCACGATGGCGGTCCCGAACTGGTCCTGGAGGTGCTGCATGACCTCGAGCACCTGGGCCTGGACCGTGACGTCGAGCGCGGTCGTCGGCTCGTCCGCGATGAGCAGCGCCGGGTCGAGCGCCATCGCCATCGCGATCATCACCCGCTGGCGCATCCCGCCGGAGAACTGGTGCGGGTAGTCGTCGATCCGGCTCCGGGGGCGGGGGATTCCGACGAGCCCGAGCAGCTCGGCCGCCCGTTCCCGGGCGCTCGCCTTGCTCACGGCGTGGTCGTGCGCCCGGATCATCTCCACGATCTGCCAGCCGACGGTGTAGTAGGGGTGCAGGCTCGAGAGCGGGTCCTGGAAGATCATCCCGATCCGGGCCCCGCGGATGTTCCGGAGCGTCTCGGGGTCGGCCCGGAGCAGCTCGGTGCCGTCGAACACCGCGGACCCGGTCACCCGGGCGCCGCGGGTCAGCCCGGTGATGGTCTGGGTCGCGACGCTCTTGCCGGACCCGGACTCGCCGACGATCGCGAGGGTGGAGCCGCGAGCGACGTCGAAGGACAGGCCCCGGACGGCGTGGACCACGCCGTCCGGGGTGTCGAACTCGACGCGCAGGTCACGGACCTCGAGGAGTGACATGTCGGTACGTCCCGCGCTCTCGTGCTCAGCCGCCCTGCATCCCAGTCGACAACCACACGTTGGTGGGGTCGTAGTTCTGGAAGGCCGGGACGTAGACGGCACCGTGCACCTGCGAGGCGTGGTAGTTCGCCTGGTTGGGCTGGGTGATGGGGTAGAACGCGGCGTCCTTCATCACCTGCTGGTCGGCCTGGGCCCACAGGGACGCGGCCTCCTCGGCGGTCGCGGCCTCCGAGGCCCGGGTGATGAGGTCGTCGGTCGTGGCGCTCTCGTAGAAGCCGAAGTTGCTGCCGACCGGCGGGAACGCGGCCTTGCCGTTGAAGAGCGGCCCGAAGAAGGAGAGCGCGGCGTTGCCGTACCAGTCCGCGCCCCATCCGGCGACCGACAGGTCCCAGACGCCGCCTCGGGCGACCGTCGGCACCTGGAGGTACTTCGTGTAGAAGTCCGCGTTCGGCGAGGGGACGCCGACGACGGTGATGCCGGCCTTGCCGAGGTCCTGCTGGAGGGTCTGGAAGGTCTTCGTGCTGCCGGCCGAGGCGTTGCGGTAGAGCACCTTGAGGGTGAGGCCGTCGGGGTAGCCGGCCTGGGTCAGCAGCTGCTTGGCCTTCGCGACGTCGTAGGGGTAGTCGTCGAAGTTCTTCTCCCCGCCGACGATGTTCGCGGGCAGCACGTGGCTCAGCGGGGTGTTCAGCGTGTCACCGCCGAGCACCTGGATGATGTCGGCCCGGTTGATCGCGTGGGAGATCGCCTGCCGGACCTCGAGCTTGGCCATCGCCCCGCCGTTGTTCGGCGAGACCGTGTTGTAGACGACGTACGGGTTGCTCGACGCCGTCGGGCCGATGGTGAGGTTGGGGTCCTTCGCGGCGAGCAGGCCCGGCACGCGGGCGGCCGGCGGGTAGTTGTCGAAGGACATGTCGGCGCTCGGGGTCCCCGTCTCCAGCTGCTGCTGGGTGGAGTCCTGGCTGACCGTCTCGTCGACGACGACCTTGTCGACGTAGGCCTTGCGGATGGGGTCGCTCGCGGCGTCCCACGCGGGGTTGCGCTCGAGGGTGATGTTCTTCGTCGGCGTGTACGCGGTGATGGAGTACGGCCCGTTCGAGATCGTGTGCTGCGCGAGCTCGGCGCTGCCGGGGACGTAGTCCTCCCACTCGACCGGCGCGGCGGAGAAGGCGGGGAGGGTGAGCATGTCGACGAAGTAGCTCGCCGGCTTCGTGAGGGTGACGACGAGCGTGCGGTCGTCGGGGGCGGTGACGCCGGAGATCTGGTGGCCGTCGAGGTAGGCCTTCATGGCGGCCGCGGTCGGCTCGACCTTCGCGAACCCGGCGCAGAACTCGCTCATGCCCGCGATGAGGGTCTCGTAGTCGGGCAGGCCGCCGAACGGCTGTGCCGGGTTGCACGTCCGCTTCACACCGCGGACCCAGTCGGCTGCGGTCACCTCGCGGGCCGGGGTGGTGTCCCACTGCACGCCGGACCGCAGGGTGAACGTGTAGGTCTTCCCGTCGCTGCTGATCCCGTTGCCGGCGGTGGGGATGCTCTCCGCGGCGTCGGGCACGGCCGTGGTGGTCTTGCCCTCCTCGGCGGGGTAGGTGAACAGCTGTCGGCTCCACATCCGCAGGGCGAGGTAGCCGTTGGAGTAGTAGCTGACGTTCGGGTCCATGTAGTCGACGTCGCCGCTGCCGAGCATGTTGAGCGTCCCGCCCTTCACGGCCTCCCCGGCCGCGGAGGACCCCGGTGAGGCGCTGGGCCCGGTGCTGCTGCACCCGGTGATGGCGAGGCCGGCCGCGCACAGTCCGGCGATGGTGCCGAGGCGTCGCTGTCGTGGTGTCATTGGTTCTCCCTGACGAGGCTCACCGGTGGTGCCGGTGGTGCGAGGTTCACGCACTGGCGGCACGGTAGGAGCGGCGCGGGGGGCCGGTGGCGGGAGCCGTCCGGAACGACACGGGACCGTCACGGTTCCGTCACACTCGACGGTCCGGTGTGACGGAACGGTGTCGGAACCGCCGAGGTCGCCGGGGATCCGTGCCCCGGAGGCGGTCACGGTGGCATGATGCGCCGGTGGCCAAGCGTGTGCTGCTCATCGAGGACGATGCCCGGGTCCGACGCACCCTGAGGCTCG
Source organism: uncultured Actinomycetota bacterium (assembly GCA_963709785.1). Lineage (GTDB taxonomy): Bacteria > Actinomycetota > Actinomycetes > Actinomycetales > Dermatophilaceae > Phycicoccus. Next base: position 11,740 of record CAVPXT010000014.1, read on the forward strand.
CCCTCCAGGACGAGGGCTACGACGTCACGGAGGCCGGCGACGGCGAGCAGGGCCTCGAGGCGCTGCACCGGGACGACCCCGACGTGGTGCTGCTCGACGTCACCCTGCCCGGGCTGGACGGGTTCTCGGTGTGCCGTCACATCCGCCACGAGAGCCGGATCCCGGTCATCATGGTCACCGCCCGCACCGACAGCCACGACGTCGTCGCGGGCCTGGAGGCCGGCGCCGACGACTACGTGACGAAGCCGCTCGTGGCCAAGGAGCTCTCCGCGCGCATCCGGGCGCTGCTGCGCCGGGTCGAGCCGGCCAGCGACCCGACGCCGCGCCGGGTCGAGGTGGGCGACCTCGCGGTCGGCCTCGACGACGGGGTCGTCACCCTCGAGGGCGCGCCGGTCTCGTTGACGCGCACCGAGTTCCGTCTCCTCGTCGAGCTCGCGCTGGCCGAGGGCCGGATCTGCAGCCGCGAGGACCTGCTCGAGCGCGTGTGGGGGTACGGCTACTTCGGCGACGCGCGGATCGTCGACGTCCACGTCCGGCGCCTGCGGACCAAGGTGGAGCGCGACCCGTCGAGCCCCCGGCACGTCGTCACCGTCCGTGGGCTCGGATACCGGCTGGCGGGATAGTGGCCCCCGGGACCGTGGGGAGGCCGTCACGGTGGCTCGGGCGATGGGGGATGCGCCGCCGGGTCACGGTGGCCTTCGGCCTCCTGTCGCTCGTCCTGTCGCTGGTGCTCTCCGCGGTCGCCTGGGCCCTGGTCACGCAGTCGGTGCTCAGCGAGGCCCGGGCCGCCTCGCTGGCGGCGACGTCCGTGGACGCCGGCCAGCTCGAGGCCCGGATGGCCGCGCAGGGCTCCTCCGCGGCCGTCGCCCTCGAGGACCTGCCGCGCACCCGGGCCGTCGCCGCCCTGGCGAACGTGGGGGAGCGCTGGTACGCCTCCGACCCCACCCTCGGGCCCACGACGCTGCCCACCGAGCTGCGCCGGGCCGTCGACGCCCAGCACGTGGCCACCCAGCGGGTCGAGGTCGACGGGACCCTGTACCTCCTCGTCGGGATGCCCGTGCCCGGGCGCGACGGGACCTTCTTCGAGCTCTACCCGATGTCCGGCCCCGAGCAGGCCGGGCGGGCCCTCCTCCTCGGGCTGGCGGCGGGGACGGTGGTCACCGTCCTCCTCGGGGTGGGGCTCGGTCGGGTCGCGAGCCGGGTGGCGCTGCGGCCCCTCGAGCGGCTCAACGCGGCGGCCGCGGCGGTCGCCTCCGGCCGGATCGGGGTCCGCCTCGACGACGCGGACGACCCGGACCTCGCCGCGCTCACCGAGTCCTTCAACCGGACGGCGGCCGACCTCGACCGGCGGGTCGTCGCCGACGCCCACTTCGCGACCGACGTCAGCCACGAGCTGCGGACCCCGCTGACGACGATGCTCAACTCGATGCAGGTGATCCTCCACCGTCGCGGTGGCCTGCCGGAGGAGCTGGACGAGCCGGTGGCCCTGCTGGCCGAGGAGCTGACGCGCTTCCGGCACCTCGTGACGGACCTGCTCGAGATCGCCCGCTACGAGGCCGGGGACGAGCTCGTCCTGGACGCCGTGCGGCTGGGTGACCTCGTGCGGCGGGCCGCGGACGAGGAGGCGGGACGAGCCGTCACCCACCTCGGGCCGGGCGCCGACGACCTCGTGCTCGACGTCGACAAGCGACGTCTGGAACGGGTCGTCGCGAACCTCGTCCGGAACGCCGAGGTCCACGGCGGCGGCTGCACCGAGGTCCGGGTCGAGCGCGACGGTGACCGGGCGCGCATCCTCGTCGACGACGCCGGGCCGGGGATCCCGCAGGAGCAGGCCCAGCGGATCTTCGACCGCTTCACGCGGGGTCAGGGCACGAGCTCCTCGGGGGTCGGGCTGGGTCTCGCGATCGTCCTGCGCCACGTGGCGCTGCACGGGGGCGACGTGTGCGTCGTCCCGGGACCGGAAGGAGGTGCCCGCTTTGTCGTCGACCTACCGCTCGGGCCCGGCCGCTGACGACCGCGGGCCGTCGCCTCGACGGCGCACGGTGCTGGCGGTGGGGCTCGTGGCCCTGCTGCTCGCCGGGTGCGGGATCGGGCCGGAGGCGCACCCGGTCATCGTCGGCGCGGACCGGCCGGGCGTCGGGCAGCCGACGCGCCGGCCGGACCTGCGGGTCGTCACCGTGGACGTCTTCCTGCTGCGCGACGACCGGCTCGTCCGGGTCACCCGCGCGGTGGAGTCGGCCGTCGGGATGCACGCCGCCCTGCTCGCCCTGACCCAGCCGCTCTCCCGCTCCGAGGTCGACCAGGGCCTCCGGACGGCGCTGCCCTCCTCGGCGACGCCACCGACGGGCAGCATCACCGGGTCGGTCGCCCGGGTCACCATGCCCGAGGGCTTCGACCGTCTCTCCCTCCACGAGCAGGTCGGGGCGATGAGCCAGATCGTCTGGACCGTCACGACGCACACGAGCGCCGGGGCGGTGCGGCTCGTCGTCGACGACCGGGACATCCCCGTCCCCGACGGCCGGGGGGTCCTCAAGGACCGGCCCGTGGGGCCCACCGACTACCTCGACTGGGCGCCGGGCTCCGCGGCGGCGACGCCCGTGACAGGCTGACCGGCATGGCACGCAGCATCGCGACGAACACGACGGTCGACCTCGACGGGCTCCTGGAGTTCGTCCGCCCCCGTCACCACATGGTCCTCATGACGACCCGCGCCTCGGACGGGCGCCCCCAGGCCTCGCCGGTGACCGGAGGCGTCGACGACGCCGGCCGGATCGTCATCACGAGCTACCCCGAGCGGGCCAAGGTGCACAACGCGCGCCGCGACCCGCGGTGCAGCGTCGTGGTGCTGTCCGACGACTTCGGCGGGGCGTGGGTCCAGGTCGACGGTGACGCCGAGGTGGTGGACGCGGTCGACGACGTCGAGCCGTTCGTCGAGTACTTCCGGAACATCGCCGGCGAGCACTCCGACTGGGACGAGTACCGGCAGGCGATGGTCGACCAGGGGAAGTCGCTGGTGCGGATCACGCCGACGCGCTGGTCACCGATCGCCACCGGGGGCTTCCCCGCCCGCCTGGCCGACGGCTGACCCCGGCCGGCTGGCATCGGCGGCCGGGCGACGCGAGCGGAAGACGCGGCGCACCCCGCCCTCGACGACCGGGACGACGAGCCGGTGGACGAGGGTGATCACCGTCCCCAGCAGCAGGGCCGTGAGGAGCAGTCGGGGGGTCGTGTCCCAGTCCCCGAAGTGTCGGCGGACGAACTGGTAGATCGGCATGTGCCAGAGGAAGACCGACAGTGACGCCTGGCCCAGGGTGACCAGGGGCCGTCCGGCCAGGGCCCGGCTCGTGAGGCTCCGGGCCTCCGGACCGTTGGCGAGTCCGACGACGGCGGCCGTCGCGGCGAGGGTGGCCACGGCTCCCTGTACCCCGAAGTACGCGTCGATGCCGAGGAACACGCAGCTGACGAGGACCCCGACCAGGACCAGGAGCCCGCTCCCTGCCAGGGCGGTCGCGTTGCGCGCGAGCCACGGCGGTCGGGGGCGACCGTGGAGGAGAGCGGCGGCCGCGGACCCTGCCAGCAGACCGTCCATCCGCGAGGTCGTGGTCAGCGCGGCACGGAACCACCCCTGGTCCAGGTACAGGTGCCAGCGCCACCAGACGGTCACGACGAGGGCCGCCACGGCCATGCCGAGGAGCACGCGTCGCCACCGGCCGAGCACGACCACGATGAGCGTGGCGACGACGAAGTACTGCACGTCGATGCTGAGGAAGTACAGCGGGCCGAGGTCGGACCGCGCGGCGAGCGCGTGGTCTCGGACGTAGGTGTTGAACGAGAAGGTCGCCGTCGCGAGGATCGACCGGACGGTGGCGCTCTGGCTCTGGGTGTCGGTGGGGTCCAGGCGCCACATCACGAACACGGCGAGAAGCAGGACGTACACCTGGAGGGCGATCCGCACGGTGCGCTGCTCGAGGTAGAGGAGCGGGCCCCAGAACCGGCGGCGGTCCCGTGCCGCGAGCAGCCGCTCGGTCACGAGGTAGCCGCTGATCACGAAGAACACGCTGACGGCGACGTTGCCGCCCAGGAAGAGGAAGTCCAGCGACCCGAGCGGAGGTCGGTCGGCGGCAGGCCAGACCACGTGTCCGTGGTAGAGCACGACGAGGGCGATGGACAGACCCCGGAGGCCGTCGAGAGGTCTCGCGCGGTGTGCCACGGTGTGGAGGGAGGAGACCGTGGTCGGGGCCGTCGTGGTCACGGCGCCACCACGGGCGGGGCGACGGGCACCTGGGTGGCCCGTCGGTCCGTGCCCTGGAGGTGGCTTTGGAGCCACGCCCGGACCGGTACCTCGACCCACCGGTGGGAGACCACGGTGATCACCGCCACGACGACGAGGACCTCGGCGGTCTGGAGGGCCCAGGACGCATCGGCGGCGTGCCGTCCGACGAAGAAGATGACCGGGTAGTGCCAGACGTAGATGACGAGGGACGCGCGCCCGAGCCACGTCAGCCAGCGGGCGCTGAGGAGCGCGGTCACCGGGCTCTCCCGGTCGTGCAGCACGACGGCGGCGACGAGCGCGACCGCCGCCACGACGAAGCCGACGCTCCAGAGCTCGAGGAAGGCGAGGGGGCCGAGCTCGGGGTTGAGCATCAGCAGGCCGAAGACGGCGGCCAGGGCGGCGGCCCCGCCCGCCGGCGCCAGGTCACGCAGGCGCTGGAGCCGACGGAGGTGGGGGAGCGTCACTGCCAGGGCGGCTCCGAGGAGCAGGCCGTCGGCCCGGGCGAAGGTGTCGAGGGACAGGGCGTACCAGGAGGTGCCGGTCACCGACGACAGGCGGTACCACGCCGATGCGGCGGCGAGGGCGACGAGGAGGCCCGCGAGCAGTCGGCGCTGCGTCGACAGCACGACGACGAGGAGCGGGAGGACCAGGTACCACTGCTGCTGCACCGAGAGGAACCACAGGTGCCCCATGTCGGGCCGCGCACCGAGCGGGTTCAGCTCGTAGAGCCAGTTGTTGGTGTAGGTGAGCGTGTGCGTCACCGTGTTGACCGTCGTCCGCGCGGTGGCGGTGTCCGAGGGGTCGAGAGCGGCGACCAGCACCACGGCCGCACAGAGCGGGACGAGCTGGGCGCCGACCCTGACCAGCCGCCGGGCGAGGAAGCGGACCGGGTCGAGCGAGCCGCGGTCCTCGTCCCGGAGCAGACCGGTCGTGACGATGAACCCGCTGACGACGAAGAAGATGGGCACGGCTCCGCCGGCGACGAGGCCGCGCAGGTACGGCGTGGAGCGCAGGCCCTCGACGGGCCAGAGGAAGTTGCTCAGGTGTCCGAGCACGACGAGCACGATGGTGATGCCACGCAGACCGTCCAGGGCGGTGAGGCGGGCCCGGCCGGAGCCCGTGGCCTCGACGGCCGGCGGGGCAGCCACCGGGCCCGGGGTCGTCGTCACGCCCAGAGGTTACCCGCCGGTCATCTGGGCCGCGGGGATTGGCGGGCCGCTAGGGTCGGCCGCATGCTGCGCATCGGGCTCACGGGGGGCATCGGGTCCGGGAAGTCCACCGCGGCCCGGGCCCTGGCCGACCTCGGCGCGCGCGTCGTCGACGCCGACGCGGTGGCGCGGGAGGTCGTCGAGCCCGGCCGTCCCGCGCTGCGGGAGGTCGTCGAGCGGTTCGGCCCCGAGGTGCTGGCCGCCGACGGTGCCCTCGACCGGGCGGCGCTGGGCCGCATCGTCTTCGGCGACCCGAGCGCCCTGCGCGACCTCGAGGCCGTCACGCACCCTGCGATCTGGGAGCGCACCGCCGAGCTCGTGGCTGCGGCCCCGCGGGACGCCGTCGTCGTCCACGACATGCCCCTCCTCGTGGAGAAGGACATGGTGGGGGAGTACCACCTCGTCGTCGTCGTCGGCGCCGCGGAGGAGACGCGGGTGCGACGCCTCGTCGCCGACCGCGGCATGCCCGAGGAGGATGCCCGAGCCCGGATCGCGGCCCAGGTGGACGACGACCGGCGACGCGCAGCGGCGGACGTCTGGCTCGACAACGAGGGCACCCCGCAGGCGCTCGAGGTCGCGGTCCGCCGGCTCTGGCACGAGCGGCTCGAGCCCTTCGAGGCGAACCTCCGCAGCGGGGCGCGCAGCCGGCTCCCCGCTCCGGTGCTCAGCCCGCCGGACCCCGACTGGCCCGCGGCTGCGGCCCGGCTCCTGGCGCGGGTGCAGCACGCCGTCGGCGACGCGGCGGTGACCCTGGACCACATCGGGTCCACGGCCGTGCCCGGTCTGGCCGCCAAGGACGTCGTCGACCTCCAGGTGGGGGTGCGTTCCCTCGCTGACGCGGACCGGCCGGAGTTCGTCGAGGCCATGGCGGCCGCGGGGTTCCCGCGCGTCGAGGGCAACGCCGCCGACCGCGGCAAGGACGAACGGCCGTGGCCCAAGCGCTTCCACGGCTCGGCCGACCCGGCCCGCGTGGCTCACGTGCACGTCCGCGAGGTGGGTTCGCCGGGATGGGAGTTCGCGCTGCTCTTCCGCGACTGGCTGAGCGCCGTCGCCGGGGAGCGCGACGCCTACGCCGCGACGAAGACGGACCTCGCAGGGGGCCTCGCGACCTCCGAGGAGTACGCGGAGGCGAAGGAACCGTGGTTCGACGCGGCGTGGGGGCGTGCCCGCGCGTGGGCGGAGGCGTCGGGCTGGGCCCCGCCGGGCAGCGCCTGACCCGCGGTCAGCTCCCGACGGCGGCCACCGACACGGGTCCCAGCCGGAGCAGGGTGTCCACGAGCAGGTCGATGTCGTCGTCGCGCGTGCGGTGGTTGCCGATGGCGACCCGCACCGCGACCTGCCCGCGCAGGACGGTCTCGCTGACGACGGCGGCACCGCTCTCCTGCACGCGCACCACGAGCTCGCGGTTCACGGCGTCCAGGCGGTCCGGGTCGACCGCGGCGGGGGCGTACCGCAGGCAGACGATGTCGCAGCCGACGGGGGCCAGCCGTTCGAGGTCCGGGTCCTGGTCGACGAGCGCCGCGAGCCGCCGGGCCTGACCCATCGTCTGGTCCATCAGGGCGCCGAACGCGTCGGCACCGTGGGCCACGAAGGCCATCCAGACCCGCAGTGCCCGGAAGCCACGGGTCAGGTCGATCCCGTACTCGTGGAACCACACCTCGCTGGCCGCCAGACCGCGCGTCGCGTGGGCGAGGTAGGCCGGGACGACGGAGAACGTCGCCCGGTGCGCCGTCTCGTCACGGACGAGGACCAGTCCCGCGTCGATGGGGGCCTGCATCCACTTGTGGAGGTCGAGGGCGAGCGAGTCGGCACGCTCGATGCCGCGCACCAGGTCGGCGCGCCCGCTGAGGCCGAGGAACCCGCCGATCGCGCCGTCGACGTGGAACCAGAGGCCCTCCCGCTCGGCGAGGTCGGCCACCGCCTGCAGGTCGTCGACCGCCCCGGTGTTGATGGTGCCGACCGTGGCGACGACCGCGAGCGGGGTGATGCCCGCCGCCCGGTCGGCGGTGACGGCCGCCTGCAACGCGGTGACGTCGAGGGTGAGGTCGTCGAGCACCGGCAGGGCGCGCAGGGCTGCCGCTCCGAGGCCGAGGAGCTCGCAGCTCTTCCGGTGACAGCTGTGGACCTCCTCGGACGCGTACACGGCCACCGGCCCGAGCCCGGCCAGGCCGTCCGTGCGCACCTGCGGGCCGAGCCGCGCCGACCGGGCGACGGCCAGGCCGACGAGGTTGGCCTCCGACGCGCCGCTCACGAGGAGCCCGCTGGAGCCGCGTGGGTAGCCGACCGCCTCCGCGCACCACCGCACGACCTGCTGCTCGAGGGCGATCGGGGCGTGGTCCCCGCCCCCCATGTTCGGGTTGAGCACGCTGGCGACGAGGTCGGCGAGGTTGCCGACGGGATGGCCCGCGCCCATGTACCAGCCCCAGAAGCGGGCGTGGTCGTTGCCCATCGTGTAGGGCGCGACCCGCTGCAGCACGCTCTCGTAGGCGGCCTCGGCGCCGACGCCGGTGCGGGGGAGCGGCGTGGTGAAGGCGTCCCGGACCTCGTCGGGCATCGGCTGCCAGACCGGTTCGTCCCGCCGGTGCTCGAGCCGGTCGACCATGTCGTCGACGACCCGGTGCGCCAGGTGCCGGAACCCGTCCCAGTCGTCCGGGTCGAGGGTGACGGGTGCGGGGGTCGCCATGGCCCCGATGCTCCCACCGGGAGGAGCGGGCCACCAGGGACGCACGGTGACCGGGACCGCCTCGACGGGGCCGGGTGTCGGTGGGGCGGCATACCGTAGGAGCATGCGTCCCACCACCGAGCTCCAGCGCCGCGTCGCGCCGTTCGAGGTCGTCTCCGAGTTCTCGCCCGCCGGTGACCAGCCGAAGGCGATCACCGAGCTGGCACAGCGGATCAACGCGGGGGAGCAGGACGTCGTCCTCCTCGGCGCCACCGGTACGGGCAAGTCGGCCACCACGGCCTGGCTCGTCGAGCAGGTGCAGCGCCCGACCCTCGTCATGGCGCCGAACAAGACCCTCGCCGCCCAGCTGGCCAACGAGTTCCGCGAGCTGCTGCCGAACAACGCCGTCGAGTACTTCGTCAGCTACTACGACTACTACCAGCCCGAGGCGTACGTCCCGCAGTCGGACACGTACATCGAGAAGGACTCCTCGATCAACGACGAGGTCGAGCGGCTGCGGCACAGCGCCACGAACAGCCTGCTCACCCGGCGCGACGTCGTCGTCGTCGCCTCCGTCTCCTGCATCTACGGCCTCGGCACGCCGCAGGAGTACGTCGAGCGGATGGTCCCGCTGCGCGTCGGCGACGAGGTCAACCGCGACGACCTGCTCCGCCGGTTCGTCCAGATGCAGTACACCCGCAACGACCTCGCCTTCACCCGCGGCACCTTCCGGGTGCGGGGCGACACCGTCGAGATCATCCCGGTGTACGAGGAGCACGCGCTGCGCATCGAGTTCTTCGGCGACGAGGTCGAGGCGCTCTACACGCTCAACCCGCTGACCGGTGAGGTGGTGCGCGAGGAGCAGGAGATGTACGTCTTCCCGGCCTCGCACTACGTGGCGGGCCCGGCGCGGATGGAGCGGGCGATCGCCGGCATCGAGAAGGAGCTCGAGGAGCAGCTGTCCGCGTTCGAGAAGCAGGGCAAGCTCCTCGAGGCCCAGCGGCTGCGGATGCGCACGACCTACGACATCGAGATGATGCGCCAGATCGGGTCCTGCTCCGGCATCGAGAACTACTCGATGCACATCGACGGCCGCTCCCCGGGCTCGGCACCGAACTGCCTCCTCGACTACTTCCCCGAGGACTTCCTGCTCGTCATCGACGAGTCCCACGTCACGGTGCCCCAGATCGGGGCGATGTACGAGGGCGACATGTCGCGCAAGCGCACGCTCGTCGAGCACGGCTTCCGGCTGCCCTCGGCGATGGACAACCGGCCGCTGAAGTGGGAGGAGTTCCTCGGACGGATCGGGCAGACCGTCTACCTGTCGGCGACCCCCGGCTCCTACGAGCTGGCCAAGGGGGACGGCGTGGTCGAGCAGATCATCCGCCCCACCGGGCTCATCGACCCCGAGATCGTCCTCAAGCCGACGAAGGGGCAGATCGACGACCTGCTCCACGAGATCCGGCTGCGCACCGACAAGAACGAGCGGATCCTCGTCACGACGCTCACGAAGAAGATGGCCGAGGACCTCACCGACTACCTCCTCGACAAGGGGATCCGGGTGCGGTACCTCCACTCGGACATCGACACCCTGCGTCGCGTCGAGCTGCTCCGCGAGCTCCGTCTCGGCGAGTACGACGTCCTCGTCGGCATCAACCTGCTCCGGGAGGGCCTGGACCTTCCCGAGGTCTCCCTCGTGGCGATCCTCGACGCCGACAAGGAGGGGTTCCTGCGCAGCGCCCGGTCGCTCATCCAGACCATCGGGCGCGCGGCGCGCAACGTGTCGGGCCAGGTGCACATGTACGCCGACAAGCTGACGCCCTCGATGGCCGAGGCGGTCGACGAGACGCAGCGGCGGCGCGAGAAGCAGATCGCCTACAACCTCGAGCACGGCGTCGACCCGCAGCCGCTGCGCAAGAAGATCGCCGACATCACCGACATGCTCCAGCGCGAGGACGCCGACACCGCGGAGCTGCTGGGCTCCGGGCGAGCCCGTTCCCGCGGCAAGGCCGACGGTGGACGGGGCGGCCGGGGCACGGTGGCGGCCGACGCGGACGCCGCGATGGGTACGCGACGTGGGCAGAGCCTGCCCGCGAGCGAGCTGGCGAACCTCATCCAGGAGCTCACCGCGCAGATGCACCAGGCCGCGACCGACCTGCACTTCGAGCTCGCCGCCCGGCTGCGCGACGAGATCGGCGACCTCAAGAAGGAGCTGCGACAGATGAGCGAAGCGACGCGGTGACGGCCTCGGGGCGCGCGGCACCGGTCGCCGAGCGGCTGGCGCGGCACGCCCTCGCCAAGCCGGGTGCGTGGTCCGACGCGCCCTGGGGTGAGGGCCACCACGTGGCGAAGGTCGCCGACAAGATCTTCGCCTTCCTCGGCGACGACTCCCTCGGCGTGAAGTGCGGGACGCGGGCCGAGGCCGACGAGTGGCTGGCCGAGTACCCCGACGACGCCTCCGTGATGGCCTACATCGGCCGCAGCGGCTGGAACACCCTCCTCGTCGGTGGTGCGATCCCCGAGGACGTGCTCGTGGAGGCCCTCGACGCCTCCTACGACCTCGTCGTGGCGAAGCTGCCGAAGAGCCGTCGACCCTGAGGCACGCAGACCGCCCGATGCCGGACGGCGGTCAGGTCGTGCGGTGCTGGGGTTCGGTGGTGCGGGTCTTGCCGGTGGTGGAGGTCCAGGTGATGGTGCCGTCGGGGTCAGGGTGTAGCGCCAGCGGCCGGTCTGTTTCATCCGGTGGTGTCGTGCGGCAGAGGCCGGCGAGGTTGGCGGGTGTGGTCGGTCCGGTCGGGCCAGGGGCGGGTGTGGTCGAGGTCGACGTGCTCGGCGCGTCGGGAGCAGCCCCACATGCGGCAGGTGCCGTCCCTGGTGGTGACGAACTCGCGCATCGCCGCCGGTGGCCGGTAGGCGCTGGTGGTGTGGGAGGCGAGGGTGCCGGTGTCGGCGTCCAGGACCGCCCGCGCGACGTCCAGCGGGAGGGTCTTCAGGAGCCCGGCGACGGTGGCCGCGTCGACCCAGCCGAGGCCCGGGCAGGTGGGTGCCGGAGACCGCGTACCCGGTGGTGACGGGCGCGACGACGGTGGCGACGTCGCCGTCGGGTTCGGGGCCCATCTCGATCCAGGACAGCTCCTCCCGCGACTCCGGGGCCAGGTCCCCGAAGCGGACCAGCTCGCCGGTGTCGTGGTCGACGATGGTGTCGTCGTCGTCCCAGTCGTACCTGAACCGCACTGGTGCGGCAGCCGGCGCCGGGTCGGGCGCCCCGGTCACGACCGGCACCCCGAGGGTGACCTTCGCGGTGACGTCCACGTTCCGCAGCAGCAGGTCACCGAACGCGTCCGCGCGGGACTCCGGCACCGACAGCTCCGGGTCCACCGCCCGGTACTCCCCGGCGAGGGCCTCGACGGCCGACCACGCGGCAGCACTCGTCGCGGTCGGCAGCGACGCGAACCACTCCGTCAACCCGTCCACCCCCGGCCGGACCTCCACGGTGCGGCACTTCCGGGTCTTCGCGGCGTGCGCGGCGACCTGGTCCGCGGCCACCCGCGCCGCCACCGTCCGGGCGGCACTGGTCACCCGGGCCGGGTCCATCGCCGCCAGCCGCGGTGCGAGCTCGGCATCCACCCGCAGGCACGCCTCGACGTCGAGACCGGCGCAGGCCTCGACGACCTTGTGCGCCGCGGAGACCGGCAGGTCCCCCGAGAGCACGAGGTCCCGCATCGCCGGGAACCGCTCACCGAGTGCCGCGCCGAGCGCGGCCTTCCGACCGGCGAGCCCCTCGGTCACCCCGGTCGCCAGGCTCATCTCCGCCGCGGCCATCGCGTCGACGTACCCGACCGGGTGGACCCGCTCCCACGGACCCGACTCCCGCATCGTGGTCTCCACCCGAGCACCCCACGCACCCGCCACGGCCTGGGCACCCTCGGCCGCGTTCACGACGCCCTGCAGCTCACCCGGCGAGCTCGAACGCCTCCACGGCATCGAGCCCCCGGCCGGCCTCGACCAGCTCACGCCCCACCGCCGCGCACCCCTCACGCAGCGCCGCGATGCGGCTGCTGAGCCGGCCCCTGTCCATGCCTCATCGTACCGAACACCTGTTCGAGACACAAGACCCGATCCACACCTGTTCACCTACGGCAGAACGATTTTCCTCCCCTGTACACGAAGTGACACATTCGTCGGTTCGTGTACGCCGCCCTCCGCTCGGACCGGTCTCGGCCGTGTACACGAAGTGACACATTCGTCGATTCGTGTCCTCAGCCGGTGTTCTGGAGCCCCGCCGCGAGGCCGTTCACGGTCAGCAGCAGCGGACGGTGCCAGTCGGACCCGTGGTCCTCCCCGGCGGCCCGGAACTCCGCGAGGCCGCGGAGCAGGAGGTGGCTCAGCATGTCGACGAAGGGGCGGCGCAGGCCCACGGCCGTGTGCAGGTGCGGCTTCCGCTCCAGCATCTCGTCCTGCTGCAGCAGCTCCAGCAGCATGCGTCGGGTCAGGGCCAGCTCGGCGAGCACCCGCTCCGCGAGGTCGGGGCGGCCGCCGAGGGCGAGGAAGCCGGCGGCGAGGTCGTCGTCGGTCTTGGCGAGGCTCATCTCCGCGACGTCGACCAGCGCCGCGAACACCGGCCACTCGCGGTAGGCCTCGCGCGCGCGGTCGAGGTCCTCGAGCGCCGCCAGCCCGGTGCCGAGCCCGTACCAGCCGGGCAGGTTCACCCGGGTCATCGACCAGGCGAAGACCCACGGGATGGCGCGGAGGTCGTCGAGGCTGCGGCCCGACTCGGACCCGCTGCGGCGGGACGGGCGTGACCCGAGCCGCAGGTCGGCCAGCAGGTCCAGCGGGCTCGACATCGCGAAGAAGTCCGCGAAGCCGGGCTGTTCGACGAGGGAGCGGAAGGCCCGCCGGCTCGCCTCGTCGACGGCCTCGCCGACGCCCGCGAACCGCTCCAGCGCGTCGTCGCGGGCGCTGGCGTGCCCGGGGGAGTCGGTGAGCAGGACGGCCGACGCGACGCGCTCGAGGTGCTGCTCGGCGATCCGGATGTCCGCGTAGCGGGCGAAGATCACCTCGCCCTGCTCGGTGACCTTGAACCGGCCGTCGACGGAGCCGGTCGGCTGGGCCGCGATGGCCCGGTGCAGCGGACCGCCGCCGCGTCCGAGGGAACCGCCGCGGCCGTGGAAGAGGGTGAGCTCGACGGTGTTCCGCTCGGCCCAGGTGACCAGGCCCACCTGGGCCCGGTGCAGGGCGATGGTGGCCGACGCGGGGCCGACGTCCTTGGCGGAGTCCGAGTACCCGAGCATCACCTCGACGCGCCGGTCCACTCGTGCCAGCCAGGCGGCCGTCGACGGCAGGGCCACCCACTCCTCGAGGGTGCGGTCGGCGGCGTCGAGGTCGGCGCCGGTCTCGAACAGCGGCACGACGTCGAGGCCGAGCGGACGGTCACCGACGGCGAGCCGGGCCAGGGCACGGACCGCGACGAGGTCGGCGGCGGACTGGCTGAACGACACGACGTACCGGCCGCAGCACCGGCGGCCCCAGCGCTGCTGGAGCCACGCCATGACCCGGAGGGTGTCGAGCACCTCACGGGTGCGCTCACCCGGGGCCGCCACGAGCTCCGGCCACCCGTCGACGGCGAGCCGGTCGAGGAGAGAGGGGTCGGCCGCCGCCGCCTCCGGGTCGGCGGGGCGGACGTCCTCCGGCAGCAGCGAGAGCGCCTCGGCGAGGGCCGCCCGGTGCACCGCGGAGTGCTGGCGCACCTCCAGCTCGGCGAGGTGGAAGCCGAAGGTCTGCACCATCCAGACGACGTCCTGGAGCTCGCCGTAGGCGGTCCGCGCGTCGCCGGCGGCCACGAGCGACTCCTGGACGAGGGCGAGGTCGGCCAGCGCCTCCTCCGGACCCGCGTACGCCGTGCCGGCCCGCTCGTCACGCGTGGCGGCGAGGCGCGCGGCGACGACGAGCAGCTTCTGCCGGTGCGGCTCGTTGGGGGAGTCCTTCGTGACCTCCGCGAGCAGCCGCGGGTGGGCCGCGGCGTCGTTGGCGAGCGCGTCACGCAGGGTGGCGGTGGGGGGCGTCGACTCCTCGTCGACGGTGATCATCCGGGCCACCCGGTCGACGGCGTCGTGGAGCACCTCGAGCGCCTGGTCGGCGTGGGCCCGGACGGTCTCCCGGGTCACCTCGGAGGTGACGAACGGGTTGCCGTCGCGGTCGCCCCCGACCCACGAGCCGAACCGGATGATCGGGGGGAGCGGCCGCTCGGCCGGTCGGTCGTCGTCGCCGAACGCGGCCTCGACGGCCCGCTGGAAGCGGGGGACGGCGTGGATGAGCGACTGCCGGAAGACCGTGAGGACGGTCTTGACCTCGTCCGCGGGCGTCGGCCGGGTGATGCGCAGGGTCGAGGTGCGCTGGAGGATGTCGATGTCCTCGAGCATGCGGCGGACCGCGCGGCGGCGCTCCGACGGCCCCGAGCCGGGGTCGTCGTGGGTGTCGAGGTGCTCGGCGATGCGGCGCAGCGCGGACGCCACGGCACGCCGCCGGGCCTCGGTGGGGTGCGCCGTGAGGACGGGGTGGATGCGCATGCGCTCGACCCGCTCGCGGGCGTCGGGGCCGGCCGCGGCGACCGCCGGGCCGATGTCCCCGGTCTCGGCGCCCCCGCCGTACTCGCCGTCCTCGCTGCGTAGCGACCGGGCGCGGTGCCGCTCCTCGGCGAGGTTCGTCAGGTGCAGGTGCACCGTGAGGAGCCGGGCGATGCGGGCCGTCGTGTCCGGGTCGAGGGCTGCCACGAGGGCTGCCGGGTCGCCGTCCTCCTCGCCCCGGCAGCGTCGCTCCAGGGCGTCCGTGATCTCCAGGAGCTCGGCACGGCCGGACTCCTCGACCACCTGCCGGTGCAGGTTCGTGAGCAGGGAGAGGTCCTCGAGCATGCTCGCCATGGGACCACCCTAGGAGCAGCCGGGCACGTCGCGACGGTGCGTCCGCCCACGGTTAGGCTGGCGCGGTGCACCCAGCCCTCCTCAGCGCGGCGACGCCCGACCTCGACCTCGCGCCGTGGGTGTGGTGGCTGACCATCGGGGTCGCGGCGGCCGTCCTCGCCTTCGACGTCGTCGTCATCGCGCGGCGCCCGCACCGCCCGTCGACGCGTGAGCTGGTCTCCGCCCTGACGGTGTACGTCGGCGCGGCCATCCTGTTCGGGCTCGGGATGTGGTGGCTCGCCGGCGGTCAGCTGGCCGGGGAGTTCTTCGCCGGCTGGCTCACCGAGTACTCGCTCTCGGTCGACAACCTCTTCATCTTCATCCTCATCATGGCCAGCTTCTCGGTGCCCGAGAAGTACCAGCAGTTCGCGCTCATGGTCGGGATCGTCATCGCCATCGTGCTGCGCGGGATCTTCATCGCGGTCGGCGCCGCGGCGATCGAGAACTTCAGCTGGATCTTCTACGTCTTCGGGGCCTTCCTCGTCTACACGGCCGTCAAGCTCGCCAGCAGCGGGGAGACCGACGACGACCAGTACGAGCAGAACCGGTTCATGCGCCTGATGTCACAGCGCTTCGCCGCCACGCAGGAGTACGACGGCACGAAGCTGTTCACCCGGCGGGGCGGTGCACGGCTGGCCACGCCACTCTTCTTCGTCATCCTCGCCCTCGGCACCACCGACCTGCTCTTCGCCCTCGACTCGATCCCGGCGATCTACGGGCTGACCCGCGAGCCCTACCTCGTCCTCGTCGCGAACCTCTTCGCGCTCATGGGCCTGCGGCAGCTGTACTTCCTCATCGGTGGCCTGCTGCGCAAGCTCGTGTACCTCAGCTACGGCCTCGCGCTGCTGCTCGCCTTCATCGGGGTCAAGCTGGTCCTGCACGCACTGCACGAGAACGACCTGCCCTTCGTCAACGGTGGCGAGCCGGTGGGGGTCCCGGAGATCCCGATCTCGGTGTCCCTGCTGGCGATCGTGGTCATCCTCGGTGTCACGACCGTCGCGAGCCTCTGGGCCAGCAACCGCGACACCGAGCTCGTCGAGGAGTGAGCGACCTCAGGTCGCGACGGACTGCGCCGGGTCCTTCCGGGCACCGAGCCCGAGGACGAGCGCGGACGCCGCGACGACGAGGGCCATGCCGACGAGCTGGGTGGGACCCAGCCGCTGGCCGAGGACGAGCAGGCCCGCCAGGGCCGCGCAGGCCGGTTCGAGGCTGAGCAGGATGCCGAACACCTGGGCGCGCAGCCGGCGCAGGGCGAGCAGCTCGAGCGAGTAGGGCAGCACCGAGGACAGGACGGCGATGCCGAGCCCCTTGACGAGCGTCGGGCCCGTCCAGTCCGGGATGCTGGCCACCCCGAACGGGAAGGTGACGACCGTCGCGAAGACCATCGCGAGGGCGAGGCCCTCGAGCTTCGGGAACTCCGCGCCCGTGCGGCCCGACAGCACGATGTAGGCGGCCCAGAACCCGCCGGCGGTCAGCGCCAGCGCGATGCCGGTCCACTCGAGGTCGGCGAACGGGACGTGCAGCGCCTCGGAGATGAGGACCACGCCACCGGCGGCGGCGAGCACGGCGAGGCCGTCGAGCAGCCGCCGGGAGAGGACCGCGGCCAGGGTGAGCGGGCCGATGAACTCGATGGTCACCGCGACGCCGATGGGCAGGTGCGCCAGCGACCCGTAGAACGCGTAGTTCATGAGGCCGAGCGCGACACCGAACGCGGCGACGGTGGCCCAGGCCCGTCGGGAGTGGCCGCGCCACCGGGGCCGCACGAGGGCCACGAGGAGGACGGTCGCGAAGAGCAGCCGCATGACGACCGAGCCGCCCGCGCCGATGACCGGGACGAGGGTCTGCGCGAGCGCCCCGCCGAACTGGACGGAGACGATCCCCGCGAGGACGAGGACCGGCGCGGGGAAGCGGTCGGCGGTCGTCACCGCGTCAGGCTAACGGCGCCGGAGCGGTGGTGATGACCCTCGTCCGCGACGGGTCACCAGCCGCGGGCCCGCCACTCGTCGAGGTGCGGGCGCTCGTCGGACAGCCGACCGTCGTCGCCGTGCCCGGGGTAGAACCAGGTGTCGTCGTCGTAGACGCCGAAGACCCGCTCCACGACGTCGGCGTACAGGGAGTCGAAGCTCTGCCCGGCGTTCTTGGTGTTGCCCACCCCGCCCGGGAAGAGCGAGTCACCGGTGAAGAGGTGGTTCGCCCCGTCGGGGGCCTGCCACGCGAGGGCCACCGATCCCGGGGTGTGCCCCCGGAGGTGGACGACGTCGAGGACGAGCTCGCCGACCCGCACCGTGTCGCCGTGCTGCAGGCGGACGTCCGGCGCCAGGGGGAGGGCGTCGGCGTCGTCCTCCCCGGCATACGTGCGGGCGCCGGTGGCCCGGGCGACGTCCTCGAGCGCCCGGACGTGGTCCCAGTGCTGGTGGGTCGTCACGAGGTGGTCGAGCCGCCCGGTTCCCTCGGCGACGAGGGCCAGGCAGCGGTCGGCGTCGTCCGCGGCGTCGACCAGCAGCTGCTCGCCGCTCGTGGTGCACGTGAGGAGGTAGACGTTGTTGTGCATCTCCGACACGGCCATCTTGCGGATCGTCGCGGGTCCGAGCTCGCGGACGTCGGTGGCGCCGCCGGGGGAGACGTGGCCCGTGTACGCCACGGTCAGCCCACCTGCTCGAGGTGGGGGAGCGGGTCGGCCGAGACACCCGAGGCGTCTCCGCGGGTCAGCCAGGCGAGGAGGCCGGCCCGGCTGCCGGTGACCTCGGACGAGCCGGTCCCGACGGTCCACTCGTCGCCCTCGGCCGAGCGGAGCGTGAGGTCCGGCGCGTCGTCGTCGCGGCGCAGCAGTGCCACCTTCCGGTCGATGAACAGCTGCAGGAGCTCGGGCTCGATGTCGGCGAACCCGAACCCGGCGTCGAGGTCGACGTGGTGGATGACGACCTCGCGCAGCCGCATGTACGGCAGGTCCTCGGAGCGGACGAGGGCGACCCCCGGGGTCCGCTCGAGGAGGCGGCCGCCGTGTCCGGGCCCGAGCTCGTCGAGCTGGGCCCGGACCGCCGTGGCCGTCCGGCGGAGGTCCTCGAGCTGGGTGTCGCGGTCGCGTGCCGCGCCGTCGTCGATCTCGGCGTCACGCGCCTCGGACGAGGCGTACATCGGGTCGCCGGTGCCGTCGAGGGTCGCCCGCACCAGCCGCCCGATGGCCTCACCGTTGCGCGCCACGTGCGTGACGACGTGACCGCGGGTCCATCCCGCGCACCGGCTCGGGCCGCCGAGGTCGTCCAGCCCGGCGACGGTGCGCTCGAGCAGCGCGGTGTGGCGGTCCAGTGCGGCGAGGAGGTCAGGGGCGTCGTCAGCCATGGCTCCGACGCTACCCCCGGGCCGACTCGGCGTCGGCGATCGCGACCGCCGCCTGCACGAGCGCCAGGTGGGAGAAGGCCTGCGGGAAGTTCCCGACGAGTCGGTCGGTCGTGGGGTCGTACTCCTCGGACAGCAGGCCGAGGTCGTTCCGGATTCCGAGGAGGCGGTCCATCATCGCGTGTGCATCGTCGAGCCGTCCGCAGCGCGCGTACGACTCCGCCAGCCAGAACGAGCAGGCCAGGAAGGGGTTCTCGTCGCCCGGAGAGGCCGTCGACGCCGCTCCCGGTGCGGTACCGGAGGAGGAAGCCGCCGCGCAGCAGGTCCTCCTCGACGGCCGCGATGGTGCCCTGGACCCGGGGGTCGTCGCCGGGCAGGAAGCCGACCGTCGGGATGAGGAGCAGTGCCGCGTCGACCTCGTGGGTGTCGTAGTGCTGGGTGAAGGTGTTGCGGTCGGCGTCGAAGCCCCGGTCGCAGACCTCCGCGTGGACCCGGTCCCGCAGCTCGCGCCAGCGCTCGACGTCGCCGTCGTGACCGTCGTCCTCGACCGCGCGGACGGCCCGGTCGAAGGCGGCCCACACCATGACCCGGGAGTGGGTGAAGTGCCGCGCGGGGCCTCGGATCTCCCAGAGGCCGTGGTCGCTCTGGTCCCAGTGGTCGGCGAGGTCGTCGACGAGCGCCCGCTGCACGGCCCAGGACTCGTCCGACTCGGTGACGCCGAGGCGGCGGGCGCGGTCCAGGGAGATCATCACCTCGCCGAGGACGTCGCTCTGCCGCTGACCGACGGCCCCGTTGCCGATGCGCACCGGGCGCGACCCCTCGTACCCCGGGAGGTGGTCGAGCTCGCGCTCGGTCAGCTCGCGTCCGCCGTCGACCGCGTACATGATCTGGAGGTCCCCGGGGTCGCCGGCGACCGCACGGACCAGCCAGTTGCGCCACAACCGGGTCTCCTCGACGTAGCCGCAGGCGAGCAGGGCCTCGAGGGTGAGTGAGGCGTCGCGGAGCCAGCAGAACCGGTAGTCCCAGTTCCGCTCCCCACCGACGTCCTCGGGCAGGCTCGTCGTGGGCGCCGCGACGATGCCGCCGCGCACCTCGTCGGTGAGCAGGCGCAGGACGAGCAGGGAGCGGGTCACGGCCGCGCGGTACGGCCCCTCGTGCCGGTGCCGCCGGGCCCACTCGTCGAACACCCGCACCGTGTCGTCGATGCGCTCGTCGACGTCGAGGGCCTCGGGGAGCTCGCACCAGGACGGCACCCAGGTGGTCGAGAAGGTCAGCTTCTCCCCGGCGCGGACGGTGAACCGGTCGCGGTGGTGGTGGTCCTCGGGCTCGGGCAGCCGGGAGCCGCGCAGGACGAGCATGTCCGGCCCCGCGATGGCCCGGATGACCGTCTCGCCGTCCGCGTCGGTGACGCGCGACACCCACGGCAGGACCTTGCCGTAGCCGGTGCGCACGACCCACTCGTGCACCATGGCGACCTCGCCCTCGAGGCCCTCGACGACGCGCAGCACGTCGGCCCGCCCGTCCCCGAACGGCATGAGATCGGTCACCCGCACCCGGCCCGAGGCGGTCTCGTGGACGGTGTCGAGGACGAAGCTGTCCTCCCGGTACGAGCGGGTCGAGGTGGCCTCGCCCTCGGGCCCGAGCAGCCAGCGCCCGTGCTCGTCGGTGCCCAGGACGGCGGCGAAGCAGGCGGGGGAGTCGAACCGCGGGAGGCAGAGCCAGTCGACGGACCCGGCCCGGCTCACGAGGGCGGCGCGCTCGGTGTCCCCGAGCAGGGCGTACTCGGCGATGGGGGTGCTCATCCATCGACCCTAGACGTCGCGGGCCCGCGGATGAGAGGGGTGTCGGTGGTGACACCTAGCATGGTTCGCGTGACTCATGACCACCTCGTCGTCCGTGGCGCCCGCGAGCACAACCTCAAGGACGTCAGCATCGAGCTGCCCCGGGACGCCCTCGTCGTCTTCACGGGGCTCTCCGGCTCCGGCAAGTCCTCGTTGGCCTTCGACACCATCTTCGCGGAGGGCCAGCGGCGCTACGTCGAGTCCCTCTCGGCCTACGCGCGCCAGTTCCTCGGCCAGATGGACAAGCCCGACGTCGACTTCATCGAGGGGCTCTCGCCCGCCGTCTCCATCGACCAGAAGTCGACCAACCGCAACCCGCGGTCCACCGTCGGCACCATCACCGAGGTCTACGACTACCTGCGCCTCCTCTTCGCCCGCGCCGGCCGGCCGCACTGCCCCGTCTGCGGGGAGCCGATCACCCGGCAGAGCCCGCAGCAGATCGTCGACCGCCTCCTCGAGCTGCCCGACCGCACCCGCTTCCAGCTGCTCGCCCCCGTCGTCCAGGCGCGCAAGGGCGAGTACGTCGACCTCTTCGCCGAGCTCCAGACCAAGGGCTTCTCCCGCGCCCGGGTCGACGGCGAGGTCATCAGCCTCACCGAGCCGCCGAAGCTCGAGAAGCAGGTCAAGCACACCATCGAGGTCATCGTCGACCGGCTCGTCGCCAAGGGGGCCGCCGACACCTCGGCCAAGCGCCGGCTCACCGACTCCGTGGAGACGGCCCTCGGCCTCGCCGGGGGCGTGGTCGTCGTCGACTTCGTCGACCGCCCCGACGGCGACCCGGAGCGCGAGCGTCGCTTCTCCGAGAAGATGGCCTGCCCCAACGACCACGCGCTGTCGATGGACGAGGTCGAGCCGCGCTCGTTCTCGTTCAACAGCCCCTTCGGCGCCTGCCCGGCCTGCACGGGCATCGGCACCGAGCTCGAGGTCGACCCCGAGCTCATCGTCCCCGACGACGACCTCAGCCTCTCCGAGGGCGCCATCGCCCCGTGGGCCACCGCGTCCGGGGCGGCCGACTACTTCCAGCGCGTCATGACGGCCCTCGCCGACGAGATGGGCTTCTCGATGGACGTGCCGTGGCGGACGCTGCCCAAGCGCGTCCGGGACGCCCTGCTCACGGGGAAGAACCACAAGGTCCACGTCCGGTACCGCAACCGGTTCGGGCGCGAGCGCTCGTACTCCACCGGCTTCGAGGGCGCCATCCCGTTCGTCAAGCGGCGGCACTCCGAGACCGACTCGGACTGGAGCCGGGAGCGCTACGAGGGCTACATGCGCGAGGTCCCGTGCCCCACGTGCAACGGGGCACGCCTCAAGCCCGAGTCCCTCGCCGTGCTCGTGGGTGGGCGCTCCATCGCGGAGGTGTCGCACCTGGCGATCGCCGAGGCCGCCCAGTTCTTCGCCACGGTCGACTTCACCGAGCGCGAGCGCCAGATCGCGGCGCGCGTCATCAAGGAGATCGACGCCCGGCTCGGGTTCCTCCTCGACGTCGGGCTCGACTACCTGAGCCTGGACCGGCCGGCGGGCACGCTCTCCGGCGGCGAGGCGCAGCGGATCCGGCTCGCCACCCAGATCGGCTCCGGGCTCGTCGGCGTCCTCTACGTCCTCGACGAGCCGAGCATCGGCCTGCACCAGCGCGACAACCACCGGCTCATCGAGACGCTGACCCGCCTGCGCGACCTCGGCAACACGCTCATCGTCGTCGAGCACGACGAGGACACCATCGCCACCGCCGACTGGGTCGTCGACATCGGGCCCGGGGCGGGGGAGCACGGCGGCCAGGTCGTCCACTCGGGGACCGTCGCCGACCTGCTGACCCACCCCGACTCGCTCACCGGCAAGTACCTCTCCGGCCGGCGCGAGATCCCGACCCCCACCGTGCGCCGCCCCCAGGAGCGCGGCCGCGAGGTCGTCGTCGTCGGCGCCACCGAGCACAACCTCGACAAGGTCACCGTCGGCTTCCCGCTCGGCAACCTCGTCGCGGTGACCGGGGTCTCCGGCTCGGGCAAGTCGACCCTCGTCAACGACATCCTCTACAACGTCATGGCGAACAAGCTCAACGGGGCGCGGCACGTGCCGGGGCGGCACAAGTCGGTCACCGGCCTCGACCAGCTCGACAAGGTCGTCCACGTCGACCAGAGCCCGATCGGGCGCACCCCCCGCTCGAACCCGGCCACCTACACCGGCGTCTTCGACCACGTCCGCAAGCTCTTCGCGACGACCGAGGAGGCGAAGATCCGCGGCTACCAGCCGGGGCGGTTCTCCTTCAACGTCAAGGGCGGGCGCTGCGACGCGTGCTCCGGCGACGGCACGATCAAGATCGAGATGAACTTCCTCCCGGACGTCTACGTCCCGTGCGAGGTGTGCCACGGGGCCCGGTACAACCGGGAGACCCTCGAGGTGCACTTCAAGGGCAAGACGATCGCCGACGTCCTCGACATGCCGATCGAGGAGGCGGCCGACTTCTTCTCCGCCGTCCCGGCGATCTCCCGGCACATGAAGACGCTCAACGACGTCGGTCTCGGGTACGTGCGCCTCGGCCAGTCGGCGCCGACCCTCTCCGGCGGTGAGGCCCAGCGCGTCAAGCTCGCCTCGGAGCTGCAGAAGCGCTCCACGGGCCGCACCGTGTACGTGCTCGACGAGCCGACCACGGGGCTGCACTTCGAGGACATCCGCAAGCTCCTCGGGGTGCTCCAGGGCCTCGTCGACAAGGGCAACACGGTCATCGTCATCGAGCACAACCTCGATGTCATCAAGAGCGCCGACTGGATCGTCGACCTCGGTCCCGAGGGGGGCAGCGGGGGTGGCCGGGTGATCGCCGAGGGCACGCCCGAGGAGGTCGCCGCGATGGAGGACTCCCACACGGGCCGCTTCCTCGCCCCGATCCTCGCGCGGACGGCCCGCACCGCCGAGCCGCGGACCCGGGCCTCCCGCTCCGGGGGGAAGGCGCCGGCCCGGAAGGCCACCGCGAAGAAGCCGGCCGTGAAGACGTCAGCCGTGAAGACGTCAGCGGCGAAGGGCACCACCCGGCGCGACCCGGCGCGCACCCAGCGGCCCTCGGACCGCCGGGCCGGCTGACCCTGCCCGGACCCGTCGACGCCCCGGGGCGTCGGTGTCGCGGTGTGGACCTCCGGACGGTGTCCGGAGGTCCACAGGTGCCGTCCAGCGAGGCCATGGATACTTCGGGGGACCCGTACCGGACCGAGAGGGACCCTCGATGAGCACCGTCCGCCCCACCCCGTCCACACCGGACTGCGCCTGCCTCAGCCGGCGTCAGACCTTCCGCGCCGCCGGAGCGGTCGGTGCCGTCGTCGCCGGCGCCGGCACCCTGGCCGCCTGCGGGTCGGGCGACGTCGAGGCCGCCGCCAGCTCGGCGGCGGGCGCCGCGAGCTCGGCCGTCTCCGAGGCGATCTCGGCCGCGGACGTCCCCGTCGGGGGCGGACGGATCTTCGAGGCGATCCAGACCGTCGTGACCCAGCCGACGGAGGGCGAGTACAAGGCCTTCTCCTCGGTCTGCACGCACCAGGGCTGCCAGGTGAACGCGGTGGAGAACGGCGTCATCGCGTGTCCCTGCCACGGCAGCACCTTCGACATCGCGACGGGCGACGTCGTCCAGGGCCCGGCCACCCAGCCGCTGCCCGAGAAGTCGGTCACCGTGAGCGGGGACGGCCTCACCGTCTCCTGACCCGCCGGCGGCGACCTGTCGGGGGCGCCGCTTAGGGTTGAGGGGTGGCCGACCCGTCGACGTACCGCCCCCGGCCGGGCGAGATCCCCACCGACCCCGGTGTCTACCGGTTCCGTGACCGCGACGGCCGGGTCATCTACGTCGGCAAGGCCAAGAACCTGCGCTCCCGGCTGTCCTCGTACTTCCAGGACATCGCCGCCCTGCACCACCGCACCGCCACGATGGTGCGCACCGGCGCGAGCGTCGAGTGGACCGTCGTCTCGACGGAGGTCGAGGCCCTCCAGCTCGAGTACGCGTGGATCAAGGAGTTCGACCCGCGGTTCAACGTCAAGTACCGCGACGACAAGTCCTACCCCTACCTCGCCGTGACGATGGGGGAGGAGTTCCCCCGGGCCATGGTGATGCGCGGCGCGAAGAAGAAGGGCACGCGCTACTTCGGCCCGTACGCGCACGCCTGGGCGATCCGCGAGACCCTCGACCTCGCGATGCGCGTCTTCCCGATGCGTACCTGCTCGACCGGCGTCTTCAAGCGGGCCGGGCAGGTGGGCCGCCCCTGCCTCCTCGGGTACATCGACAAGTGCAGCGCCCCGTGCGTCGACCGGGTCGACGCCGCCCGCCACCGCGCCATCGCCGAGGACTTCTGCGACTTCATGGCCGGCAACAGCGGCCGGTTCCTCGGCCGGCTGACCGCCGAGATGAAGCAGGCCGCCGCCGAGCTCGACTTCGAGAAGGCGGCCCGGCTCCGCGACGACATCGGCGCCCTCGAGCGCGTGCTCGAGAAGTCGGCCGTCGTCCTCCCCGACGCCACCGACGCCGATGTCTTCGGGCTCGCCGAGGACGAGCTCGAGGTGGCGGTCCAGCTCTTCCACGTCCGCGGCGGGAGGGTGCGCGGCCAGCGCGGCTGGGTCGCCGAGCGCGACGCCGAGACCACCCCGGAGGTCGTCGAGCACCTCCTCCAGCAGGTCTACGGCGGCGAGTCGAGCGACGGCGTCCCACGCGAGGTCCTCGTGCCGGTGCTCCCCGACGACTCCGACGCCCTCACCGCGTGGCTCGAGGAGATCCGAGGCAGCAGGGTCGACCTGCGCGTCCCGCAGCGCGGCGACAAGCGCACCCTCATGGAGACCGTCGCACGCAACGCCCACCAGAGCCTCGCCCGGCACAAGGTCACCCGGGCGGGCGACCTCACGACCCGCAGCCAGGCGCTCCAGCAGCTGCAGGAGACCCTCGACCTCGACGACGCGCCGCTGCGGATCGAGTGCTTCGACATCAGCCACGTCCAGGGCACGCAGGTCGTCGGGTCGATGGTCGTCTTCGAGGACGGCCTGCCGCGCAAGTCCGAGTACCGGCGGTTCATCGTCCGCGGCGACGAGACCGGCGCCACCGACGACACCGCCGCGATGCACGAGGTGCTGACGCGTCGCTTCCGGCGGGGGCGCAAGGAGGCCGACGAGCACGAGCGCGAGGTCGCCGAGGGCCGGGAGCGGCCGACCCGCTTCGCCTACACACCGCACCTCGTCGTCGTCGACGGCGGGCTGCCGCAGGTCAACGCGGCGGCCCGCGCCCTCGAGGAGGTCGGTGCCGTCGACGTCGCCGTCGTCGGGCTCGCGAAGCGACTCGAGGAGGTCTGGGTGCCGGGGGAGGAGTACCCCGTGATCCTGCCGCGCACGAGCGAGGGGCTCTACCTGCTCCAGCGGCTCCGCGACGAGGCGCACCGGTTCGCCATCACCTTCCACCGGCAGCGGCGGTCCAAGGCGATGACGCAGAGCGCCCTCGACTCCGTGCCCGGGCTCGGCGAGAAGCGGCGCAAGGCGCTGCTCCGCGAGTTCGGGTCGGTCAAGCGCATCCGGGCCGCCTCCGCGGAGGAGCTCGCGGGGGTTCCGGGCATCGGGCCTGCGCTCGCAGCGGTGGTTGCGGCAGAGTTGGGCTCGACCGACCCGGGCACCCCGGCGGTCGACCCCGCGACCGGCGAGGTCATCGAGGACGACGAAGGAGCGCACCGTGGCTGAGTCCGAGGCGTCGGAACGACCGGCGAGGGCGGACTTCCTGGTGGTCACCGGGATGAGCGGTGCCGGCCGCTCCACGGCGGCCAACGTCCTCGAGGACCACGGCTGGTACGTCGTCGACAACCTCCCGCCCCAGCTCATCCCCGCCATGGGGGTGCTCGCGTCGAGGGCGCGCGAGGAGGGCGCCGCCGACCTGCGGATCGCCGCGGTCGTCGACGTGCGGGCCCGGCCCTTCACCGGCGAGCTCCGCGACGGCATCGCCGCGGTCCGCGAGCACGGCTGGCACCCGCAGCTGATGTTCCTCGACGCCACCGACGAGGCGCTGGTCCGCCGGTTCGAGAGCGTGCGGCGGCCGCACCCGCTGCAGCGGGAGGGTCGCCTGCTCGACGGCATCGTCGCCGAGCGCGAGATGCTCCGTGACCTGCGGGCCGACGCGCACGTCGTCATCGACACCTCGGGCCTCAACGTCCACCAGCTCGCCCGCAAGCTGACCCCGATCGTCGGCGTCACCGGCGGACCGAGCCTGCGGCTGGCCGTCATGTCGTTCGGGTTCAAGTACGGCGTGCCGCTGGACGCCGACTTCGTCTTCGACATGCGCTTCCTGCCCAACCCCTTCTGGGTCCCGGAGCTGCGGCCGCTCACCGGCGTGGACGCCCCCGTCGCCGAGTACGTGATGGCGCAGGAGGGCGCGGGCTCCTTCGTCGACCGGGTCGTCGCCCTCATGGAGCCGGTCACCGCCGGCTACCTGCGCGAGGGACGCCGCTACGCGACGATCGCCGTGGGCTGCACCGGGGGCAAGCACCGGTCCGTGGCGGTCGCCGAGGCGCTCTCGCGACGGCTCGTCGGTGACGACGCGGCCACCTTCGTCGTCCACCGTGACCTGGGGCGCGAGTGAGCGGGCCGGTCGTCACGGCGCTCGGTGGGGGCCACGGCCTCGCCGCCACCCTCACCGCGCTCCGCTTCGTCACCGAGGACATCACGGCCGTCGTCACCGTCGCCGACGACGGGGGCTCGAGCGGCCGGTTGCGCGACGAGTTCGGGGTCCTGCCGCCCGGTGACCTCCGGATGGCGCTCGCCGCACTGTGCAGCGACAGCGAGTGGGGCCACACCTGGCGGGACGTGCTCCAGCACCGGTTCGCGGGCGAGGGTCCGCTCGGCGGGCACGCCCTCGGCAACCTGCTGATCGTCGCGCTCTGGGAGCTCCACGAGGACCCGGTCTCCGGGCTCGACCTCGTCGGCCGCCTGCTCCAGGCCCGCGGACGAGTCCTGCCGATGGCGGCCGTGCCGCTGGCCATCGAGGCCGACGTCAGCGGGCTCGACGGCGCCGGCCCGGACGGCCGCACCACCGTCCGGGGGCAGGCCCAGGTGGCCGTGACACCCGGCACCGTCGAGGAGGTGCGGCTCGTCCCGGCCGACCCGCCCGCCTACCCGGAGTCGGTCGCCGCGATCCGCAGCGCCGACTGGGTGGTCCTCGGCCCCGGCTCCTGGTTCACCTCCGTGATGACCCACCTGCTCGTGCCCGAGGTCCGCGAGGCCCTCGAGGTGAGCCGCGCGCGCCGCCTCCTCGTGCTCAACCTCGACTCCGGGTCCGGTGAGACCGCGGGCTTCAGCGCCACCCGGCTCCTCGAGTCCTTCGCGGCCCTGGCCCCGGGGCTGCGCCTCGACGGCGTGCTCGCCGACCCGGCCGTCGTCGACGACGAGCCCGCTCTCGTCGAGGCCGCGGCCCGGCTCGGCGCGGAGCTCCACGTGGTGCCGGTGAGCCGGCGCAGCGCCCCCGGCGAGCACGACCCGCTCCGCTACGCCGCGGCCCTGCGGGACATCCTGTACAGCCCGCGACCCGCCCGGTGACGCGTGGCAGGATGACCGGCATGGCGATGACGGCGAAGGTGAAGGACGAGCTGAGTCGGCACGTCGTGACCAAGCCCTGTTGCCGCAAGGCCGAGGTCGCGGCGATGCTGCGGTTCGCCGGGGGTCTGCACATCATCGGGGGACGCATCGTCGTCGAGGCCGAGCTCGACACCGCGAGCGCGGCGCGACGGCTGCGACGCGAGCTCGCCGAGGTGTACGGGCACGCCCCGGAGGTCCTCGTCCTCGCGGCCGGGGGGCTGCGCAAGGGGAGCCGGTACGTCGTGCGCGTCGTGCAGGACGGCGAGGCGCTGGCCCGGCAGACCGGGCTCATCGACAGCCGCGGCCGCCCCGTGCGCGGGCTGCCCGCGAAGGTCGTCAGCGGGTCGGTGTGCGACGCCGAGGCCGCGTGGCGCGGGGCGTTCCTCGCGCACGGCTCCCTCACCGAGCCCGGACGCTCCTCGGCGCTCGAGGTCACCTGCCCCGGGCCGGAGGCGGCGCTCGCCCTCGTCGGTGCCGCCCGGCGGCTCGGCATCCAGTCCAAGGCCCGCGAGGTGCGCGGCGTCGACCGCGTCGTCATCCGGGACGGTGACGCCATCGGCGCCATGCTCACCCGGCTCGGCGCCCACGACGCCGTGCTCGCGTGGGAGGAGCGGCGCATCCGCCGCGAGGTGCGCGCCACGGCCAACCGGCTCGCGAACTTCGACGACGCCAACCTCCGGCGCTCGGCCCGGGCGGCCGTCGCGGCCGGGGCGCGGGTCGAACGGGCGCTGGAGATCCTCGGCGACGAGGTCCCGGAGCACCTGCGCGAGGCCGGCGAGCTCCGGCTCACCCACAAGCAGGCCTCCCTCGAGGAGCTCGGCCAGCTCGCCGACCCGGCGATGACCAAGGACGCCGTGGCCGGCCGCATCCGGCGGCTGCTCGCGATGGCCGACAAGAAGGCCCAGGACGACGGCATCCCGGACACCGAGGCCGTGCTCACCGCGGACATGCTCGAGGGCTGACGGGGCGGGTCCCTCGCGTCTCACGGGAGGGCCTGCGTAAACGGTTACCCGCCCGTACCCCGGACGGAGCGGCCGGTGCTCTGGGGTGGGGTCTAGGGTGAGGAGTGGACCACAGTGGTGTGGGGGCCACCCCGCCACTTCTCCCTCCACTGGAAGGCAACGCACAGTGACCGTTCGCGTAGGCATCAACGGCTTCGGCCGCATCGGGCGAAACTTCTTCCGCGCGGTGCAGGCGTCCGGCGCCGACATCGAGATCGTCGCCGCCAACGACCTGATGGACAACAAGACCATCGCGCACCTGCTGAAGTACGACTCGGTCCTCGGCGTCCTCGCCGACGACGTGTCATACACCGACGACTCGATCACCGTCGGCGACACCACGATCCGGATCTTCGCCGAGCGCAACCCGGCCGACATCGCCTGGGGCGAGGCCGGTGCGGACATCGTCGTCGAGTCCACCGGGATCTTCACCGACGCCACGAAGGCCAAGGCCCACATCGACGGTGGGGCCAAGAAGGTCATCATCTCGGCGCCGGCCTCCAACGAGGACGCCACGTTCGTCATGGGTGTCAACCACACCGACTACGACCCGGCGAACCACCACGTCATCTCCAACGCGTCGTGCACGACCAACTGCCTCGCGCCGATGGCCAAGCCGCTCTCCGACGAGCTCGGCATCGTCAAGGGCCTCATGACCACCATCCACGCCTACACCTCGGACCAGAACCTGCTCGACGGTCCGCACCGCGACCTCCGCCGCGCCCGCGCCGCCGCCCTGTCGATCATCCCGACGAGCACCGGTGCCGCGAAGGCGATCGGTCTGGTCATGCCCGAGCTCAAGGGCAAGCTCGACGGCTACGCCCTCCGCGTCCCCACCCCGACCGGCTCCGCGACCGACCTCACCTTCGAGGCCGGCCGTGAGACGACGGTCGAGGAGGTCAACGCGATCGTCAAGGCCGCCGCCGAGGGCCCGCTCAAGGGCTTCCTCAAGTACACCGAGGACCCCATCGTGTCGGCCGACATCGTCACCGACCCGAGCTCGTGCATCTTCGACTCGGGGCTCACCAAGGTCATCGGCAACCAGGTCAAGGTCGTCGGCTGGTACGACAACGAGTGGGGCTACTCCAACCGCCTCATCGACCTCGTCGTGTACGTCGGCGCGAGCCTCTGACCCGGGAGACCGACGCACCCATGGCTGACATCGCCTCGCTGGGCGACCTGCGGGGCAAGCGCGTCCTCGTCCGGTCCGACCTCAACGTGCCGCTCGACGGCACGACGATCACCGACGACGGCCGGATCCGGGCGTCGGTCCCGACCATCAGCCGGCTGGCCGAGGCGGGCGCACGCGTCATCGTGTGCGCCCACCTCGGCCGGCCCCAGGGCGAGCCGGAGGAGAAGTACAGCCTCCGGCCCGTCGCGGGGCGGCTCTCGGAGCTGCTCGGCGCCCCGGTGACGTTCGCCGAGGACACCGTCGGCGACTCCGCCCGGGCGGCCGTCGCGGCGATGTCCGACGGTGACGTCGTGCTGCTCGAGAACCTCCGCTTCAACGCGGGGGAGACGGCCAAGGCCGAGGAGGACCGCGCCGGGTTCGCCGACGCGCTCGCCTCGCTCGCCGACGCCTTCGTCTCCGACGGCTTCGGCGTCGTCCACCGCAAGCAGGCGTCGGTCTACGACGTCGCGACCCGGCTCCCGTCGGCCATGGGCGGGCTGGTCCACGACGAGGTCGAGGTGCTCCGCCGGCTCACCGAGAACCCCGAGCGTCCCTACGCGGTCGTCCTCGGGGGCGCGAAGGTCGCCGACAAGCTCGCGGTCATCGACAACCTCATGGGCACCGCCGACCGCCTGCTCATCGGTGGTGGCATGGTCTTCACCTTCCTCGCGGCCCAGGGCCACGAGATCGGGAAGAGCCTCTTCGACGCAGACAGCCTCGAGGCGTGCAAGGGCTACCTCGCCCGTGCCGAGGAGGCGGGCGTCGAGATCGTCCTCCCGGTCGACGTCGTCGTCGGCAAGGAGTTCTCCGCCGACACCGAGACCGCCACGGTCGACGCCGACGCGATCCCCGCCGACACGATCGGGCTCGACATCGGGCCGCGCTCGGCGGCGCTGTACGCCGACCGGCTCGCCGACGCCCGCACCGTCTTCTGGAACGGCCCGATGGGCGCGTTCGAGATGGCGCCGTTCGCCGCGGGCACCAAGACCCTCGCCCGGGCCCTCGTCGACGCGACGTCGGCGGGCGCCCTGACGGTCGTCGGGGGTGGCGACTCCGCCGCCGCCGTGCGCCAGCTCGGCTTCTCCGACGACCAGTTCGGGCACATCTCCACCGGTGGCGGGGCCTCCCTCGAGTACCTCGAGGGCAAGGAGCTCCCCGGTATCGCGATCCTCACGAAGGAGCACTGACCATGGCCACCGGCCGCACCCCGCTCATGGCGGGGAACTGGAAGATGAACCTGGACCACCTCCAGGCCACCCACCTCGTGCAGAAGCTCGACTGGACCCTGCGCGACGGCAAGCACGACTTCGGTGCCGTCGAGGTGGTCGTTCTCCCACCGTTCACCGACATCCGCAGCGTGCAGACGCTCATCGACGGTGACCGGCTCGAGCTGCGGCACGGCGCCCAGGACCTCTCCGCCCACGACTCCGGGGCCTACACCGGCGAGATCAGCGGGGCCTTCCTCGCCAAGCTCGGGTGCACCTACGTCGTCGTCGGGCACAGCGAGCGGCGCGAGTACCACGCCGAGGGCGACGACGTCGTCAACGGCAAGCTCAAGGCGGCGTACAAGCACAGCCTGACGCCGATCTTCTGCGTCGGCGAGGGCCTCGAGATCCGCCAGGCCGGCACCCACGTCGCGCACGTCCTGGCCCAGGTCGAGGCCGGCCTGGCCGGCATCCCCGCCGACGAGGCGAAGCGCGTCGTCGTGGCCTACGAGCCCGTCTGGGCGATCGGCACCGGCGAGGTCGCCACTCCCGAGGACGCCCAGGAGGTGTGCGCCGCCATCCGCACCAAGCTCGCCGAGCTCTACAGCGGTGACGTCGCCGACGGCATCCGCGTGCTCTACGGCGGCTCCGTGAAGTCGGGCAACGTCGCGGCGATCATGGCCCAGGAGGACGTCGACGGCGCCCTCGTCGGCGGTGCCTCGATCGATGCGGCCGAGTTCGCTGCCATCTGCCGCTTCCGGGACCACCAGGGCACCGTCTGAGCACCGTGCCGGCCGCCGCGCCCACCGGGCTGCGGCGGCCGAGCGGGTCAGCGGTTATCCTTGTCCGGTTGTCCCCGACCCCCACACGAAGGATCCACCCGTGGACGCGGTACGCATCGGCCTCCAGGTCCTCCTGGTCCTCGGAGGCCTCTTCCTCACCTTCCTCATCCTGCTCCACAAGGGCAAGGGCGGCGGCCTCTCGGACATGTTCGGCGGTGGCATGTCGAGCTCTCTCGGGGGTTCGTCCGTCGCCGAACGCAACCTCGACCGGATCACGGTCGGCGTGGCGGTCGTCTGGTTCACGTGCGTCGTCGGTCTCGGCGTCCTCGAGCGTTTCGCCTGAGAGGGGCTGACCATGGCAGGTGGTAACGCGATCCGTGGCTCGCGCGTCGGTGCGGGCCCCATGGGCGAGGCCGAGCGCGGCGACGCCGCGCCGCGGCGCTTCGTCTCGTTCTGGTGCTCCAACGGGCACGAGACGAAGCCGAGCTTCTCCGAGGAGGCCGGGCTCGTCGTCCCCGAGCAGTGGGACTGCCCGCGCTGCGGCTACCCCGCCGGGCAGGACCAGGACAACCCCCCGGCGCCGCCGAAGGTGGAGCCGTACAAGACCCACCTCGCGTACGTCAAGGAGCGCCGCTCCGACGAGGACGGCGCCGCCATCCTCGAGGAGGCCCTCGAGACCCTGCGCGGGCGCGGGCTCATCCAGTGAGCCACTGACCCGTTCGACCCCGACGACCCCGGCCCGCCACGCGTGCCGGGGTCGCGGTGTCAGTGCCGGCCGGCCCCGGCGAGGTGGGTGACGACACCCTCGACCCAGCCGCGCTCCCGCTTCATCCAGCGGACGGCGACGAGGGTGCGGACGACGACGGGGACCCCGCGGCGCGCAGGCTCGACGGCGAGGTCGGTGCCGAACGGGTCGGTGCTGACGACCCAGCGGTAGCCGGTGCCGACGAGGTGGTCGCCGATGGCCGTCGCGACGACCGTGACGACCTCGGCCGCCTCCGCCTCGTCGTCCCGCCCGACCGCGGCCTCCCAGGCGGCCGCGATGCTCGCGACGTCGGAGGGCTCGATGCCGTGCTTGTCGTACCGGATCCGGTACGACTCCAGCCGCGACTCCTCGTCACCGGTCAGGGGGCGGGTGGCGACCTCCTCGACGGGTTCGACCTCGCCGTCCGTGGCTCCGGAGCCGTGGCTGTCGTCAGCAGCGTCGTCGTCGCGGCGCCGCCAGCGCTGGAGGAGTCCCATGGCCGCTCAGCCCAGGTCCGAGGCGGCGTCGGGGTCGAGGAGCCAGAGGGTGCGCTCCTCGCCGTGCACGTGGGCGGCGGGCGTCGTCTCGAGGGACGCCCCGCCCACGCCGCGGCGCACCGCGTCGGCCTTGTCGGCGCCACTGACGAGGAACCACACCTCGCGGGAGCGCTCGAGGCACTCGAGGGTGAGCGAGACGCGGTCCGGCGGGGGCTTGGGGGAGTCGTGGACGGCCACGGCGATCGCGTCCGCCGTGCCCGCGGCCGGGTGGTGCGGGAAGAGGGAGGCGATGTGGCCGTCCGGGCCGACACCGAGCACCATGACGTCGAAGGAGCCGGTGCCCGTCGAGCGGACCGTCGCCGCGTAGGCGGCCGCGGCCTCCTCCGCGGATGCCGTGGCGTCGGGTCCCGGGACGCGGTGCACGTGGGCGGGGTCGAGCCCGAGAGTGGTGAGCCCCGCGTCGTCGTTCTGGGTGTCGTTGCGGTCCGGGTCACCAGCCGGCAGGTACCGCTCGTCGCCCCACCAGACGTGGACCCGGGTCCAGTCGACGGCTGCCCGCGCGGGCTCCGCCGCGAGGGAGCGGACGATCTCGGAGCCCATCGACCCGCCGGTCATCGACATGTGGGCGACGCCGCGGGCGGCGAGGGCGTCGACGAGGGCGACGACGAGCCGGGCGGCGGCCGCGTCCGCGAGGGACTGGCGGGTGGGGTGGACGACGACGACGGGGGCGGGACGGGTCACGAGCGGCGCTCCTTCACCTCGGCGAGCTGGGTCCTGGCGGCCTCGTGCACGGCGTCGGAGTCCGCGGTGTCGGCCGGCATCGGCATCTTGTCGACCATGGCGCTGCCCCCGGACGCCCGGGCGGCCCGGCGCAGCCGTTCCGCCGTCCGCTCGGCCTCCGCGGGGGAGGGGGCCTCGCCGGCACGGACCGCCTCGCTCGCCGTCCGCTTCGAGCTCTTGACCGCCGCGAAGCCCTTGCGCAGCGCCTCCTCGTAGACCTCGTCGGGGTCGAGGCGGCGCAGCTCGTCGGCGAGGCACTCGGCGTCCCCGCGGTGCGGGAGTGCGAGGGTGCGGTCCGGCTGCCCGGGCTGGCGCAGGATCGAGGTGTCGCCGTCGACGGGGCGGACGAGGTCGACCGTGCCGCTCGCGCGCTCCAGCCGGACCGAGATGATCCCGGTGCCCTGCCGGGACCGGGCCAGGGAGACCGGGCAGCGCAGCCGGGCGGCGAGCCACCCTGCGAGCAGCTCGCCGGAGGGGGACTCGGGGGCCGCGACGACGGTGGCCTCGGTGACGGGCTCGAAGGGTGCCTGGTCCAGGGCCGCGGCGAGCAGCCCGCGCCACAGCGTGACCCGCGACCACGCGAGGTCGGTGTCGCCCGGGGCGTACGCCGACGCGAGGCGCTTGAGGACCGACCGTGACGTCCCGGACGTCCGGGACGCGTCGGTGATCCGGCGCTGCGCCATCGCCCCGATGGGGTCACCGGCGGGGTCCTTCGGCGCCTCGACCGGCCACCACGCGACGATGGGGGAGTCGGCGAGGAGGAGCGGCGTGACCACGGCCCGGCCGTGGGCCGCGAGCGGGCCGTAGAGGCGCAGGACGACGACCTCGGACGCGCCGGCGTCGCCGCCGACCCGGATCTGGCCGTCGAGGCGCGCCGCACCGCGGCGGTTGCCGCCGACGACGACGATGATCCGGCACGGGTGCTGCCGGCTCGCGTCGTTGGCGACCTCGACGGCCTCCTCCGCGTCGGCCTCGTCGACGACGACGACGAGCGTGAGGACGCGCGAGAGCGCCATCGCCCCGGTGTCGGAGCGCAGCTTGACGAGCCGCTTGGAGACCGCGGCGGTCGAGGTGTTCGGCAGGTCGACGATCACGGGAGCCTCCACTCGCGGCCGTCACGGCTCATCAGGGCGTCGGCGGACGGGGGCCCCCAGCCACCGGCGGTGTACTGCTCGGGGGCCTTGCCCTTGCGCGCCCAGAACTGCTCGATGGGGTCGAGGATCTGCCACGAGAGCTCGACCTCCTCGTGCCGCGGGAACAGCGGCGGCTCGCCGAGGAGGACGTCGAGGATCAGGCGCTCGTAGGCCTCGGGCGAGGACTCGGTGAACGCGCGCCCGTACCCGAAGTCCATCGTCACGTCGCGGACCTCCATCTGGGCCCCCGGCACCTTCGCGCCGAAGCGGAGGGTGACCCCCTCGTCGGGCTGGACCCGGATGACGACCGCGTTCTGGCCGAGCTCCTCGGTGGCGGTGCTCTTGAACGGCAGGTGGGGTGCCTTCTTGAAGACGACGGCGATCTCGGTGACCCGCTTGCCGAGGCGCTTGCCGGTACGCAGGTAGAACGGGACGCCGGCCCAGCGGCGGGTGTCGACGTCGAGCCGGACCGCCGCGTAGGTCTCGGTGGCCGAGCCGTCGGCGACACCGTCCTCCTGGAGGTAGCCGAGGACCTCCTCGCCGCCCTGCCAGCCCTTGGCGTACTGGCCGCGGGCGGTGCCGCTGGCGAGGTCGGAGGGGATGCGCACGGCCGAGAGGACCTTCTCCTTCTCGGTGCGCAGGCCCTGGGCGTCGAAGGAGACCGGCTCCTCCATCGCCGTGAGGGCGAGCAGCTGCAGGAGGTGGTTCTGGATGACGTCGCGGGCCGCCCCGATGCCGTCGTAGTAGCCCGCGCGACCGCCGATGCCGATGTCCTCGGCCATCGTGATCTGGACGTGGTCGACGTAGTTGGCGTTCCAGACCGGCTCGAACATCTGGTTCGCGAAGCGGAGCGCGAGGAGGTTCTGGACGGTCTCCTTGCCGAGGTAGTGGTCGATCCGGAAGACGCAGTCGGCCGGGAAGACGTTCTCGACGATGGCGTTGAGCTCACGGGCGGACGCGAGGTCGTGACCGAACGGCTTCTCGATGACGACGCGCCGCCACGACCCGGTCTGGGGGGTGGAGAGTCCGGACCGCTCGAGCTGCTGGCACACCGTGGCGAACGAGCCGGGCGGGATCGAGAGGTAGAACGCGTGGTTGCCGCCGGTGCCGCGCTGCTCGTCGAGCTCGGCGACGGTCTCGGCGAGCAGGTCGAAGGAGGCGTCGTCGTCGAAGCTCCCCGGGACGAACCGGATGCCCTCGGCGAGGGTGCGCCACACCTCCTCCCGGAACGGGGTGCGGGCCCGCTCCTTGACCGACTCGTAGACGATCTTGCCGAAGTCCTGGTCGGCCCAGTCGCGCCGGGCGAACCCGACGAGCGAGAAGCCGGGCGGGAGCAGCCCGCGGTTCGCGAGGTCGTAGATCGCGGGCATGAGCTTCTTGCGGGCGAGGTCGCCGGTGACACCGAAGAGGACCATCGAGCACGGGCCCGCGATGCGGGGGAGGCGCTTGTCGCGCGGGTCCCGCAGCGGGTTCGACTCGGCGGTCACACGCGCCGGACTCATGCGCCGCCCTGCCCGAGTGCGGTGCGGACCTGGGCGAGGCCGTCGTCGTGGTCGGTGAGGTGCAGGCGCAGGACCGGGCGTCCGTGCTCGGCGAGCACCTGGGCGTCACCGGCCGCCTGCGCGGCGATGAACTGCCCGAAGGTGAAGTCCCGCCCCGGGACGGCGAGGTCCTGTGCCGGGGCCGACGTCACCTGGAGGTACACGCCGTTGGCCGGACCCCCCTTGTGGTACTGGCCGGTCGAGTGCAGGAACCGCGGACCCCACCCGAACGTCACCGGCCGGCCGGTGCGGTCGTAGAGGTCGCGCGCGACGTTCTCGAGGTCGGCGTCGGCCTCCCGGTCGAGGTAGGCCATGACGGCGACGTAGCCGTGCTCGGGGTCGAGCCGGCCGAGCAGGTCGTCGAGCGCGGTGGCCACCGTGTGGGTGCCGGTCAGCCAGTCGCCGCCCAGGGCGCGGACCTCGACCGCCTCGTCGGTGAAGGCGGGCGCGTCGGCACCGTCCATGCCCTGACCGAGCTGGTCCCGGGCGGCCGACTTGGCACTCTCCACATCGGGCTGGTCGAACGGGTTGATGCCGAGCAGGCGCCCGGCGACGGCCGTGGCGGCCTCCCAGAGCAGCATCTGCGCGCCGAGCGGCCCGGCGACGGTGAGGACCGAGTCGCCGCTCGAGGCGGGACCGCCGTCGTCGTCGGCGTCGGTGGCGACGAGCCGGACCACGGTGCCGTCCGCGTACATCCGGCTCGGCTCGGCCCCGGTCGCGACGACCGGGAGGATGCCGGTGCCCTCCTTGCCGGTGGACTCGGCGATCAGCTGCTCGGCCCAGGCCGGGAACCCGACGTTCTCGGTCCCCGCGTCGACGAGGACGAGCTTGTCGCGCAGCGGCGACGTCCCCGCCATCGCGGCGCCGAGGCGCAGCGCCGGGTTGGCCTCGTCGTCGGCGGCGAGGAGGTCGGCCACCGCCTCGGCGTCGTCGAGGAGCGCCTCGACGTCGGCGCCCGCCAGGCCGCTCGGGACGAGCCCGAAGGCGGTGAGCGCCGAGTAGCGGCCCCCGACGGCCGGGTCCGCGTTGACGACCCGGAAGCCGGCCTCGCGGGCCTGCTCGTCGAGCGGGCTGCCCGGGTCGGTGACGACGACCATCCGGGTCGTGGGGTCGATCCCCGCGTCGCGGAAGGCCTGCTCGAACGCGCGGCGCTGGCTGTCGGTCTCGACCGTGGAGCCGGACTTGCTCGACACGACGACGACCGTGCGGTCGAGGTCGGTGAGCGCGCCGCGGACGACGTCGGGGTCGGAGGAGTCGAGCACGACGATCGGGACGCCTGCGGTGGCGCAGATGACCTCGGGGGCCAGCGAGGAGCCACCCATGCCGCAGAGCACGACCCGGTCGTACCCGGTCTCCTGCAGCTGCGAGCGCAGGGCCGCGACCTCGCCGACGAGCGGTCGCGAGGTCCGGGGGAGCCCGGTCCAGGAGAGGCGCTTGGACGCCTCGTCCTCCGCGGCCGGCCCCCAGAGGGTGGGGTCCTGGGCGAACAGGCGGCTCGCGACCTCGTCGGCGACGAGCGTGGGGACGTGGGTGGCGACGGCCGCGGCCGCCGCCCCCGTGGCGGAGACGTCGAGGGTGCTCACGCAGTGGCCTTCTCGAGCTCTCGGGTGACTCCGGCGAGGAGCTCGGTCCAGGCCTTCTCGAACTTCTCGACGCCCTCGCGCTCGAGGAGGTCGACGACCTCGGAGTACGAGATGCCGAGCCGCTCGAGGGTGTCGAGGACCTCGGCGGCCTCCGCGTAGCCGCTGGTGATCGTGTCGCCGGTGATCTCGCCGTGGTCGGCGGTCGCCTCGAGGGTCTTCTCGGGCATCGTGTTGACGGTGCCGGCCGCGACGAGGTCGGTGACGTACATCGTGTCCGGGTACGCGTCGTCCTTGACGCCGGTCGAGGCCCACAGCGGACGCTGCGGGTGGGCTCCCGCCGACTCCAGCGAGGCCCAGCGCGGCGTCGCGAAGACCTCCTCGTAGGCCTGGTAGGCGAGCCGGGCGTTGGCGATGCCGGCCTTCCCGCGCACCGACGCGGCCTCGTCGGACCCGATGGCGTCGAGGCGCTCGTCGACCTCGCTGTCGACGCGGGAGACGAAGAACGACGCGACCGAGCGGATGGTCGAGAGGTCCTTGCCGTGCTCGCGCGCCTGCTCGAGGCCGGTGAGGAAGGCGTTCATCACCGCGCGGTAGCGGTCGAGGGAGAAGATGAGCGTCACGTTGACCGAGATGCCCTCCGCGAGCACCTGCGAGATGGCCGACAGGCCCTCGACGGTGGCGGGGATCTTGATGAAGACGTTCGGCTGGTCGACCTCGGCGGCGAGCGCCTTGGCCTCCTCGACGGTCTTGGCGGTGTCGTGCGCGGCGCGGGGGTCGACCTCGATGGAGACGCGGCCGTCCTCGCCGCCGGTGGCCTCGAAGACGGGCTTCATCACCTCGCAGGCGTCGTGGACGTCGCGCGTGGTCAGGGCGAAGACCGCCTCGTCGACACTCTTTCCCGCGGCG
Source organism: uncultured Actinomycetota bacterium (assembly GCA_963709785.1). Classification (GTDB taxonomy): domain Bacteria; phylum Actinomycetota; class Actinomycetes; order Actinomycetales; family Dermatophilaceae; genus Phycicoccus. The sequence goes on from CAVPXT010000014.1 coordinate 50,929, forward strand.
GCCAGCTCGTCGACCTGCTCGTCGTAGGCATCGCCCTCGGAGAGGGCGGCCTGGAAGATCGACGGGTTCGTCGTGACCCCGACGACCCCGCGCTCGTCGATGAGCTCCTGGAGGTTGCCCGAGGAGATCCGCTCGCGCGACAGGTCGTCCAGCCAGATGGAGACGCCCTGGGCGGCGAGGTCCTGGAGAGGCTTCGGTGTGGTCATGGTGGGTCTCACTTTCCCGCCGCGCTCTTGCGGCTCGTCGTGATCGAGTCTCCGTCCGCGCGGGACTTCTTGGCCCGCGGGGCGGTGTCGGTGACGGCGGGGACCCCGGACGCGGCACGCGCCGCCTTGAGCGAGTCCTTGGCGGCCTTGGCGACCGCCTCGGGGGTGAACCCGAACTCGCGGAAGAGCGTGGCACCGTCCGCGGAGGCCCCGAAGTGCTCGAGGCTGACGCAGCGTCCGCTGTCCCCGACGAGGTCGTGCCACCCCATGGCGACACCCGCCTCGACACTGACGCGGGCCTTCACCTCGGGGGGCAGGACCTTGTTCTGGTAGGAGCGCGGCTGCTCCTCGAACCATTCCCGGCACGGCATCGAGACCACGCGGGTGCGGGTCCCGCCACGCTCGAGCCGCTCTCGGGCGGCGAGCGCCACGCCCACCTCGGAGCCGGTCGCGATGAGGATGACCTCGGGCGACTCGTCGCCGCCCTTGCCGCCGTCGACGAGCACGTAGGCGCCCTTGCGGACCCCGCTGGCCTTGGCGTGGGTGGAGCGGTCGATCGTCGGCAGCGCCTGGCGCGAGAGCGCGAGGCCGGCGGTGCGCCGGCGCCGCAGGATCTCGGCCCAGGCCTCCGCGGTCTCGTTGGCGTCCCCGGGTCGCACGACGTCGAGCTGCGGGATGGCCCGCAGCGCCGCGAGGTGCTCGACCGGCTGGTGCGTGGGGCCGTCCTCGCCGAGCCCCACGGAGTCGTGGGTCCACACGAAGGTGACCGGCAGCTCCTGGAGCGCGGCGAGCCGGACCGCGGGCCGCATGTAGTCGGAGAAGACGAGGAAGGTGCCGCCGTAGGGGCGGGTCATCCCCTCGAGGGCGATCCCGTTGAGGATCATCCCCATCGCGTTCTCGCGGATGCCGAAGTGGAGGGTGCGGCCGTACGGACCGCCCTTCCACTCGGCCGTCTGCTTGCCCGTGGGGATGAACGACGTGGCGCCGGCCATCGTCGTGTTGTTGGACTCTGCGAGGTCGGCCGAGCCACCCCAGAGCTCGGGCAGGGTGTCGGCGAGGGCGCCGAGGACCTTCCCGGAGGCGGCACGCGTGGCGATGCCCTTCTCGTCGGCCTCGAAGGTCGGCAGGGCCTTGGCGAAGCCGTCGGGCAGCTCACCGGCGACGACGCGGTCGAGCAGCGCCGCCCCCTCCGGGTTGCCCTTGCGCCACGCCTTGTAGCCCTTGTCCCACTCGCGGTGGGCGGCCTTGCCCCGCTTCTTGACCTCGCGGGTGTGCGAGATGACGGCGCGGTCGACCTCGAAGGTCTTCTTCGGGTCGAAGCCGAGGAGCTCCTTGGTCGCGGCGACCTCGTCGGTGCCGAGCGCGGAGCCGTGCGACTTGCCGGTGCCGCGGGCGTGGGGTGCCGGCCACGCGATGACGGTGTGCAGGCGCACCAGGGTGGGGCGCCTGCCGGGCTTGCGGCTCTTCTCGAGCGCGGCGAGCAGCGCGTCGACGTCCTCGGTGTACGCCGGCGTGCCGGCGGGGTCGTCGGACTTGCGCCAGTCGATGTCGACGACGTCCCAGCCGTAGGCCTCGAAGCGCTTCCCGACGTCCTCGCTGAAGGAGATGTCGGTGTCGTCCTCGATCGAGATCTGGTTGGCGTCGTAGACGACGGTGAGGTTGTTGAGCTCCTGGTGACCGGCGAGCGAGCAGGCCTCGGAGGCAACGCCTTCCATGAGGTCGCCGTCGGAGGCGAGGACCCACACGTGGTGGTCGAAGGGGCTCTGGCCCGGCTTGGCGTCGGGGTCGAGGAGCCCGCGCTGGCGGCGCTGGGCCATCGCCATGCCGACGGCGGACGCGAGGCCCGATCCGAGCGGCCCGGTGGTGATCTCGACGCCCTTGGTGTGGTGGACCTCGGGGTGGCCCGGAGTCAGCGAGCCCCAGGTGCGCAGTGACTTGAGGTCACCGAGCTCGAGGCCGTAGCCGGAGAGGTAGAGCTGGACGTACTGGGTGAGCGAGGAGTGGCCGCAGGACAGCACGAACCGGTCACGCCCGAGCCACGTCGGGTCGGACGGGTCGTGGTTCATCACCTGCTGGTAGAGGAGGTACGCCACCGGGGCGAGGCTCATCGCGGTACCGGGGTGGCCGTTGCCGGTCTTCTGCACGGCATCGGCGGCGAGGACGCGGGCGGTGTCGACCGCGCGGACGTCCAGGTCGGTCCACTTCGCCTTCTTCGCCACGGGGCGGGTCAGCTCGGGGGAGCGGCCGGCCAGGGGGGAGGTGGAGCGTGTGCGGGCAGTGCTGGCAGTCAAGGGAAACCTCTCTCGCGGGAACGTTCTGGGGACAACACCGGCGGTGAGGGCGCCGTGTGACGCTTCGGCGACCCACCCTAGTCCCGGGGGACCCCGTGCCGGTGGGGGGCGGGCGGGGGTCCTTGGCGGGCCGGCCGCTAGAATCGCGGTGCACCGTTCCGGCCGACCGTGAAGGACGACGTGGCCACCACCCCCCTCCAGACCGCTTCGGCGCCTGCCGCTGCGAGCGGTCGGTGGCGCCGGGTCCCCGCCTTCGTGGCGCTGACGAAGCCCCGGATCATCGAGCTGCTCCTCGTGACGACGGTTCCCGTGATGTTCCTCGCCGAGCGCGGGGTGCCCTCGCTGTGGCTCGTCGTCGCAACGCTGGTCGGCGGCATCCTCAGCGCCGGGGCGGCCAACACCTTCAACTCGGTGTACGACCGGGACATCGACCGGCTCATGCACCGTACGAGCAGCCGGCCGATGGTGACCGGTGAGGTGACGGTGCGTGAGGCGCTGGTCTTCGGTGGTCTGCTCACCGTGGCCTCGACCGTCTGGTTCGCCCTCGTCGTCAACCTGCTGTCGGCCGCGCTCTCGGTGCTGGCCATCGCGCTGTACGCGGTCGGCTACACGATCCTGCTCAAGCGGCGCACGTCCCAGAACATCGTGTGGGGCGGCATCGCCGGGTGCATGCCGACCCTCATCGGGTGGTCGGCCGTCACCGGGACCCTCGAGTGGCCGGCCGGGGTGCTCTTCCTCGTGATCTTCTTCTGGACCCCGCCGCACTACTGGCCGCTGTCGATGGCCTTCCGCGACGACTACGCCACGGCCGAGGTGCCGATGCTGCCCGTCGAGCAGGGCCCGGTCGCCGTGGGTCGGCAGATCGTCCTCTACTCCTGGGTCATGGTCGCCACGTCGCTCGCCCTGGTCCCCGTCGCGTCGATGGGCTGGCTGTACGCGGTGACCGCCGTGGTCGCGGGCGCGTTGTTCGTCGCGGAGGCGCACCGCCTCTTCGCCGCCGCCCGCCGCGGGGTCACCGGCCTCGCGCTCAAGCCGATGCGGCTCTTCCACTACTCGATCACCTACGTGACGGTCGTCTTCCTCGCCGTCGCCGTCGACCCGCTGCTCCACCTGTCGATCGGCTGACCCCGCGCCGGCCTGAGGTACCTCAGGGGCGGGGAGGGCGCAGAGGTCACGGAGTTCGTCCGATGCGGCGGGGTGCCTCACCCGGCGACGGTGGACGGTGTCGGTGGCACCCGGCCACCGGCGCCGATGAAGGGACGCTCGTCATGAGCACCATGCACTCCGACCCCCTGTTCGTCCGTGCCGAGGTCGCCTACCGCCTGGAGCGGTACGGCGTGGGCGGCGCCGGGACCCGCGCCGACGCCTGGCCCTCGCTGGGACGCCCCTGGCGGCGCTGGGCCGGGCGGCACCTCCGGCCGGGCACCGTGCACGCCGCGGCCCCGACCCGCGTGGCGGGGCGCCCCCGGCACCCGTGACCGGTGCCATGATCGGGGCCGTGGCCCCGCTCTCCCGCTCCGACATCGTCGGTCGTGACGACGAGGTGGCCCGTCTCACCGAGGCCCTCGGCTGGTCCGGCGCCGGCGGCGCGGTGCTCCTCGGTGGCGACGCCGGCATCGGCAAGACGGCCCTCGTGGGCCGGCTGGTGGACGCGGCGACCGACCGCAGGGTGCTCGTCGGCCACTGCGTCGGGGAGGTGGGGGCGAGCCTTCCGTACCTGCCCTTCGTCGAGATGCTCGCCGCCCTCGACGCCCGGGAGCGCGACCTCGTCGACGACCTCGTCGCGGCGCACCCCGGCCTGGTCCCCCTCGTGCCCCGGATCGGTGCCGGGTCCCGCGGCGACACGGACCGGGCCGGGCTCGTCGAGGCCGTCCACGGGGCCCTCGCCGACCTCGGCCGCCGGGGTCCGCTGCTCGTCGTCGTCGAGGACGTCCACTGGGCCGACGAGTCGACGCGGGAGCTGCTCACCCTCCTCTTCACCCGGAGCCGCCCGGAGGGCGTCGGGCTGCTCGTGACGTGGCGCAGCGACGACGTCCACCGCAGGCACCCGCTCTCGGGGACGCTGGCCGTCTGGTCCCGTCTCCCCGGCCTGGTGCGCCTGGACCTGGGCCCGCTGCCGGAGGACGTGCTGCGCCACATCGTGCGCCGGGCCCGGCCCGACCTGCCCGACCGGTCCGTCGAGGCCGCGGCACGCAGGGCGGAGGGCAACGCGTTCTTCGCCGAGGAGCTCGCCGCGGCGTCCGGACGCGGACGGGTCGACCCCGGCGACCTGAGCCGCCTGCTCGTCGCCCGCGTGGACCGGCTCGACGACGCCGCCCAGGCGCTGGTCCGGGTCGCCGCCGTCATCGGCCGGAGGGTGCCGCACGCGCTGCTCGAGCGGGTGGCGGACGTCGATGCCGCGACGCTGCGGGCGGGGCTGCGGACGGCCGTCGAGCACCACGTCCTGGAGCCGTGGGGAGACCGCGGGTACGCGTTCCGCCACGCCCTGCTCGCCGAGGCCGTCTCGGACGACCTCCTGCCGGCCGAGCGCCTCCAGCTGCACCGGGCCTGCGCGGAGGCGCTGCGCGAGGACCCGGGGCTCGGCACCGCCGCCGACCTCGCCCGCCACGCCCTGGCCTCGGGCGACCCGGCCACCGCCTTCCGCGCCTCGACCGAGGCGGGCGACCAGGCGCGGAGGATGGGCGGCCCGGCCGAGGCCCTCGGTCACTACGAGAACGCGCTGGCACTGGCGGACGGCGACGGTGGCGAGGTCCACGACCTCACGCTGCGCGCCGCGGCCGCCGCGAACGGGAGCGGCCGGTCCGAGCGCGCCATGGCCCTGTTGCGCGGTGCGCTCGCGGGAACGGGGCCGACGCCGCTGCAGCGCGCCGAGCTGCTCGGCGCGCTCGCCTTCGCCTCCCGGATGACCGAGGAGGCGGTCGACCGGCTCTCCCTGACCCGGGAGGCCCTGGACCTCCTCACCGAGGACGCCCCCGTGCGGCTGCGGGTGACCCTGCTGGCGCGCCGGGCCGAGGCACTCATGGACGACGGTCGCCAGGCCGAGGCCCTCGCGGTCGCGGACGAGGCGATGGAGTCGGCGGCCGAGCACGACCTCACGGTCGACCGCACCGACCTCACCTCGATCCTCGCGCGGCTCAGCGAGTCCGCGGGGGACCCGGGCGAGTCCATCCGGCGCCTCCAGGGGGCGGTCGAGGCGTGGACGACCGCGCCCGACCTTGCGCTGCTGCGCGCGATGGACATCCTCGCCGCCGTGCACCACCGCCAGGGCGACCACGCCGCGGCCCTCGCCGGCTTCGAGCGCACCCTCGGCGAGGCACGGCGGGCCGGGCTCGAGTGGTCCGCGTTCGGGGTCGACGCCCGCGCCATGGTCGTCACGACCGCCTACGTGCTCGGCGACTGGGACCGCGCGCTCGCCGCGGCCGACCACACGGCCGAGGCCGACATGCCGGCGTCCGCCGCCGCGAACGTCGACGCCGCCGCCGCCGGGGTCCTCGTCGGTCGAGGGCTGGCAACGGCCGAGGAGGTCCTGGAGCGGACCCGGCCGTGGTGGTCGTCCGACGGGCGCTGCGCCGTCCAGTCCGGTGCCGCGGCCGTCGACGTCCTCGGGCGCGAGGGGGACCTGGGCGGGATGCTCGCCCTGCACGGCGAGGTCGTGGCCTTCCTCCGCGGGATCTGGGGCGCCGGACGGGTGGCGGCGGAGGTGCGCCTGGCCGCGCTGGCCGTCGGTCACCTCGGGAGCGCGGTCCGGGGCCTCGCGCCGAGCCGCCGTGCCGACCTGCTCGCGCACGTCGACCGGCTCGAGCACGAGGCCCGGGCGGTCTGGGGACCGGGCTCCCTGCTGCTCCCCCCGAGCGTCGAGGGGCTCGCGTGGCAGGCGCGGGTGGGCGCGGAGGCGGCCCGGGCACGCTGGGCCGCAGGGCAGGACGTCGCCCTGGACGACCTCGTCGTGTCGTGGCGGCGGGTCCTGGACCTCTTCACCCGCGCCGGGGAGCCCTACGAGGTCGCGCGCGGCCGGACGCGGCTCGCCGAGGTGCTGCTCGCCGCGGGCGATCCGGCCGCACGCGAGGAGGTCGAGCAGGCCCGCGCGACGGCGACAGCGCTCGGCGCGTCGCCCCTGCTCGCCGCGCTGGACGCGACGGCGCCGCGGTCGGCGCCGGGCTCACTGACCGCGCGGGAGACCGAGGTCCTCGACCTGCTCGCCCGGGGGCGCTCCAACGGCGAGATCGGCCGCGCCCTGTTCATCAGCACCAAGACCGCGAGCGTCCACGTGTCCAACATCCTCGCCAAGCTCGGTGCCGGCTCCCGGGGCGAGGCGGTCGCCCTCGCGCGCGGGTCCGGACTGCTCCCGGGCTGACCCGGCCCCACGGGTGAGCACGAGCAGCCAGGTGGCCGCCGCCACGAGCGCCGCGGCGCCGAGCAGGTGCAGCGCCACCAGGCCGACGGGCAGGCCCGTGAAGTACTGGGCGAAGCCGACCGCGCCCTGCGCGAGCTCGACCCCGAGGAGGGTGGTCGCGGCCGGTCGCAGCGGCGTCCGGCGGGAGGCCCACCACACGTAGCCCGTGACCGCGACGAGCGCGTAGACGGCCCACGCGTGGACGTGGCTCCAGGTGTCGGGGGAGAGGCCGTTGCGCGGCGCGTCGAGGTCGCCGGCGTGCGGTCCGCTCCCGGTGACGACCGTGCCGAGGTAGACCACGACCCACACGATCCCGTAGCCCCCCAGCACCGCCCCCCGGACGGTGGGGGAGGTGGGGACGGACGCGTCCCCCGCACCCGGAGCAGGAGCAGCACCGAGAGGGCGACGAGCACGAGCGAGAGCAGGAGGTGGACCGCGACGATCCAGGGGTTGAGGTCGGTGAGCACGGTGACGCCGCCGACGACGCCCTGGAACGGGATGCCGAGGGCGATGAGGACCGCGAGTCGTCGCAGCGAACGGCTCGTGCCGCTCCAGCGCCACACGGCGACGACGGTGCCGACGACGACCGCGATGAGGACGTACGTGAGCAGCCGGTTGCCGAACTCGATGAGGCCGTGGGCGCCGAGGGCGCGGTGCGGCACGAAGGAGTCGTCGGTGCACCGTGGCCACGTGGGGCAGCCCAGCCCGGACGCCGTGAGGCGGACCAGCGCCCCGGTGACGATGATGACGACGTTGGCGACGAGCGTGGCCCACGCCCAGCGCCGGACCGTCCGGGTCGAGACGGAGGCGGGGAGGAGCGGCACGGTCACACCCCGAATGCTACGGGGGGCCGGTGCCGCACCCGGCGGCGACCGGTGCTCAGTCGGACCAGCGGAACCAGCGGGCGGCCGCCGCGCCGGCGAGCACGCCCCACGCGGCGAGGACGGCCCACGCCGCCCACGGCCACCCGCCGCCGACGAGGGCGGTGCGCAGGGCGTCCCCGAGCGCGCCCGACGGCAGCATTGCGGCGAGCGTCGCGAGCGGGCCGGGGAGCGAGGCCGTCGGCGCCAGCACCCCGAGGCCGAGGAACGCCACCCACACGAGGTTGGCCACGGCGAGGACCGCCTCCGCCCGGAGGGTGCCCGCGAGCAGGAGGGCGAGGGCCACGAACGCCCCGGCCCCGAGGAGCAGTGAGACGAGCCCGGGCAGCAGGCCCGCGGCGACCGGCCGCCAGCCGAGGGCGAGGCCGAGCCCGCCGAGGACGACGACCTGCACCGCGAGGACCGCGAGCACGGCGAGCGCCTTGCCCGCGAGCAGCCCTCCGCGGCCGAGGGGGGTGGTGCCGAGCAGGCGCAGCACCCCGGCACGGCGGTCGAAGCCCGTCGCGATGGCCTGCCCGGTGAAGGCCGTCGAGACGACGGCGAGGGCGAGGGTCCCGGCCGTCGCGAGGTCGACCCGCCGCCCCGCACCGAGGTCGGGGACCGAGGCCAGGGTGAGGCCGACGAGGGCGGCGGCGGGCAGCAGGACGGAGACGAGCAGCTGCTCGCCGTTGGACAGCAGGGTCCGTGCCTCGAAGCGGGCCTGGGCGAGCACGCGGGCCCGCGGTGGCGCCGGGGCGCTCATCGCCGGCCTCCGCTCGTCAGCTCGAAGTAGACGTCCTCGAGCGAGCGGGCGCCCCGGACGGCGTCGAGCGTGCCGGCGGCCGCGACCCGGCCCGCGGCGAGCACGACGACGTCGTCGGCGGTGCGCTCGGCCTCCTCGAAGGAGTGGGTCGTCATGACGACGCACACGCCGTGGGCGGCCTGCTCGCGCACGAGGTCGCGGACGTCGAGGCGCGCGTGCGGGTCGAGCCCGGCGGTCGGCTCGTCGAGGAAGAGCACCTCGGGCCGGCCGACGAGTGCGGCCGCGAGGGCGACGCGCTGGCGCTGGCCGCCGGACATCCGACGGACGGTGGTGCCGGCGAAGGCGTCGATCCCGAGGCGCGCGGCGAGGTCGTCGACCGGCCACGGGTCGCCGTGGAGCGCGGCGAGGTGCCGCAGCAGGGTCAGCGGCCGCGCGGTGGTGGGGAGGCCGCCGTCCTGGAGCATCACGCCGACGGCGGCCCGGTGCGCGGCGTCCGCGCGCCACGGGTCGGTGCCGAGGACCCGGACCTCGCCGCCGTCCGGGCGCTGGAGACCCTCGAGGCACTCGACGGTGGTGGTCTTGCCCGCGCCGTTGGGTCCGAGCACCGCGGTGACCCGCCCCGCCTGCCCGGACCAGCTCGCGCCGTCGACGGCAGTGGTGGCACCGAACGCGCGGCGCAGCTCGTGCACGAGGACCGCCGACGCCATGGGTCGACATCCTAGGGTGGGGCGCATGCCACGCATCGACCGGGAGGCCGCGCCCGCGACCGCTGTCGCCGCCGTCCCCGCCGCACTCGCCCTGCTCCTGCGCGCCCCGAGGGTGGCGGCGGTCCTCGGGGTGCTCCCGGTCGCGGTGGCCGCCTTCTTCCGCGACCCCGACCGCACCCCCGACTCCCGCCCGGCCGACGTCGACGACGTCCTCTCTCCCGCCGACGGCAAGGTCATGTACGCCGGTCCCGGCCAGGACGGGGTGGCGCCACCGGGGGAGTGGCAGCAGGTGAGCATCTTCCTGTCGGCCTTCGACGTGCACATGAACCGTTCGCCCTACGGGGGGCGGGTCGTCGAGGTCGTCCGGCGCCCCGGGAAGTGGCTCGCGGCCTACACGCACGAGAGCGCCCACCTCAACGAGCGCAGCGACATCACCGTCGAGCGCGAGGTCGACGGTGAGCTGCGGCGGGTCCACTTCCGCCAGATCGTCGGGCTGATGGCGCGCCGCGTCGTCACGCGCGTCGCGGTCGGCGACGAGGTCGCCACCGGCGAGCGGATCGGCCTCATGAAGTTCGGCTCCCGGATGGACGTCTTCGTCCCGCCGGAGTGCGACGTCCTCACCACCGCGGGGGAGCGGGTCGTCGGGGGCGAGACCGTCATCGCGCGGTGGCCCGCCCGGGCATCGGCCGGCGCATGAGCAGCACGCCGACGAACGGGCGGCGCAGGATCCTCGACCGCTGGCGGCTCGTGTCGCCCACCGGCGCGGCCGTCGTCTCGCTGCGCCAGATCCCCAAGCGCGAGCGGGCCAGGCTGCTGGCGCCGAGCGCGTTCACGACCCTCAACATCATCAGCGGGTTCTCCTCGGTGCTGCTGGCCTTCCGCGGGCACTTCACCCTCGCCGCGGTGCTCATCGCGTTCGCGATCGTCATGGACATCGCCGACGGCTTCGTCGCGCGGCTCGTGGGGGCCACCTCGCCGTTCGGGCTGCAGCTCGACTCACTCGCCGACCTCATCTCGTTCGGCGTCGCCCCGGCGGTGCTCGTGCACACGTGGGCGCTCGACGAGTGGCCGCTGCTCGCGTGGCTGGTCGGCTTCCTGTGGCTCTCCTGCGCGGCCTTCCGCCTCGCGCGGTTCAACGTGACGATCGACCCGGCCGCCGACAAGCGGTACTTCGTCGGCCTGCCCTCCCCGGGGGCGGCCAGCGTGGTCATCGCGACGATCTTCGCCCTCGACTCCCCGTTCTTCGGCCCCGGCACGGGCCCGTGGCGGGTCTGGTTCCCGCTCCTCGTGAGCCTCGTGCCGGCGCTGCTCATGGTGATGACCATCCGGTTCCGGTCGTTCCGGACGCTGCTCTCCCCACGGACGACGCGGGCCCGCGTGGGCACCGCGGCCGTCGGGGTGGCCATCGTCCTCGGCCTGCTCCTCGCGCCCGGGCTCACCGGCCTCGTCGTCGCCTACGGCTACGTGCTCACGGCACCGCTCGGGGTCCTCACCGCACCGCTGCGCGAGCGCTGGTTCGGGCACGACTCGGTCGCCCCGCCGCGGCTGCGCATCCCCTCGGTCTTCCTGCCGATCGACGAGGACGACACCATCGACGGCCCCGGCGACGACGGCGTCGACTGCGGCGCGGAGGCCACCGACGAGGCGGGGACGGCCGGTTAGGCGACCCTTCCTTGGACGGCGTCGCCGTAATTACCTAACATGGGTGTGTGGTTAATACCGACACCCGCCCCGAGGCGTCGCCGACGCGCGACCGGGTCCTGCGTGTCGTGAGCCAGGAGGGGCCGGTCGGCATCGCCACCCTCGTCGCCCGGGTCGGGCTCACCGAGACCGCCGTGCGCCGCCACGTCGACAACCTCCACGCCGACGGCCTCGTCGAGTCGCGCGACGCCGGGGGCCCGCGCCGCCGCGGCCGCCCCTCGAAGGCCTGGGTGCTCACCGAGGCCGGCCACCGCGCCCTCGCCTCCGACTACGACCACCTCGCGGGCGACGCCCTGCGCTTCCTGCGCCGCACGGCGGGGGAGGGGGCCGTCCAGGCCTTCGCCGAGGAGCGGGTCGCCCACCTCGAGGCACGGCTCGCCGACCGCCTCGACGCCGCCGGCGAGGACCCCGCGCGCCGCACCGACGCCCTCGTCGACGCCCTGACCACCGAGGGCTACTCGGCCTCGGCGCGCCCGGTGGGAACACCCGGCGCCCCCACGGCGCTGACCGGGGTGCAGCTCTGCCAGGGCCACTGCCCCGTCCAGCACGTCGCCACCGAGTTCCCCGAGCTGTGCGAGGCCGAGACCGAGGCGTTCTCGCGCCTGCTCGGCGTCCACGTCCAACGCCTGGCGACCCTCGCCCACGGCGACCACGTCTGCACCACCTTCGTCCCGACCCCCACCACCGAGAGGCCATCGCGATGACGAGCCACATCGAAGAGCTCAACCCCGGTCTGAAGGACCTCGGCACCTATGCGTTCGGCTGGGCCGACAGCGACACCGCCGGGGAGACCGCGCGCCGCGGCCTGTCCGACGAGGTCGTCTCCGACATCTCGGACCGCAAGAGCGAGCCCGCCTGGATGAAGGAGCTGCGGATGAAGTCGCTGCGGCTCTTCGACAAGAAGCCGATGCCCAGCTGGGGCAGCGACCTCACCGGCATCGACTTCCAGAACATCAAGTACTTCGTGAAGTCCACCGAGCAGCAGGCCACCTCGTGGGAGGACCTGCCCGAGGACATCAAGAACACCTACGACCGCCTCGGCATCCCCGAGGCCGAGAAGCAGCGCCTCGTCGCGGGCGTCGCTGCCCAGTACGAGTCCGAGGTCGTCTACCACCAGATCCGCGAGGACCTGGAGGAGAAGGGCGTCATCTTCGTCGACACCGACACCGCACTGCGCGAGCACGAGGACCTCTTCCGCGAGTACTTCACCTCGGTGATCCCCGCGGGCGACAACAAGTTCGCGGCGCTCAACACCGCCGTGTGGTCGGGTGGGTCGTTCATCTACGTCCCGCCGGGCGTCCACGTCGACATCCCGCTGCAGGCCTACTTCCGGATCAACACCGAGAACATGGGCCAGTTCGAGCGGACGCTGATCATCGCCGACGAGGGCTCCTCGGTGCACTACGTCGAGGGCTGCACCGCGCCGATCTACAAGTCCGACTCGCTGCACTCCGCGGTCGTCGAGATCGTCGTCAAGAAGAACGCCCGCGTGCGCTACACGACCATCCAGAACTGGTCGAACAACGTCTACAACCTCGTCACCAAGCGCGCGACGTGCGCCGAGGGAGCGACGATGGAGTGGATCGACGGCAACATCGGGTCCAAGGTGACGATGAAGTACCCGGCCGTCTTCCTCCTCGGCGAGCACGCCCGCGGCGAGACCCTGTCGATCGCCTTCGCCGGCGAGGGCCAGCACCAGGACGCCGGGTCGAAGATGGTCCACGCGGCGCCCAACACCTCGAGCTCGATCGTCAGCAAGTCGGTCGCCCGGGGCGGGGGCCGCACGAGCTACCGCGGCCTCGTCCAGGTGCTCGAGGGCGCCACGGGCTCGAAGAGCTCGGTCGTCTGCGACGCGCTGCTCGTCGACACGATCAGCCGGTCCGACACCTACCCGTACGTCGACATCCGCGAGGACGACGTCCAGATGGGTCACGAGGCCACGGTCTCGAAGGTGTCCGAGGACCAGATGTTCTACCTCATGTCCCGAGGCATGTCCGAGCAGGAGGCGATGGCGATGATCGTCCGCGGCTTCGTGGAGCCCATCGCCAAGGAGCTCCCCATGGAGTACGCCCTCGAGCTCAACCGCCTCATCGAGCTGCAGATGGAAGGAGCGGTCGGCTGATGTCCCTGCTGACCCCCCAGCGCCCCGCCGACGGGGCGCACACCCACAGTGCCGCGACGATGGTCCCGGACCAGTCGCGCGCCGAGCGCACGACGTCCTTCGACGTCTCCGACTTCCCGGTGCCGCACGGCCGCGAGGAGGACTGGCGCTTCACGCCGGTCGACCGGCTCGGTGTCTTCTTCCGCGACGAGGCCACCGCCGGCTCGCTCGCGCAGGAGCACCTGCTGCCCGAGGGCGTGACCGTCTCGACGATCTCCGCGCCCGAGTGGCGTGCCCTCGGCGTGCCGGCCCCCCAGGACCGCGCCGCCGCGGCCGCCGCGGCGCACGCTGACGGCGTCACCGTCGTCGACGTCCCCGCCGAGGCCGAGCTGACCGAACCGGTCCGCATCCGCCTCACGGGCACGGGTCCGGGCCTGGTCCACGAGAACCTCCTCGTCCGCGTCGGCCGCTTCGCGCGGGCCACCGTCGTGGTCGAGCACCACGGTGTCGCCGACTGCTCCGAGGTCCTCACGGTCCTCGCGGGCGACGGCTCCGACGTCACGGTCGTCTCCGTGCAGGAGTGGGACGACGCGTCCCACCACCTCGCCCAGCACGACGTCGTCGTCGGCCGCGACGCCCGGGCCCGGCACATCGCCATCACCCTCGGTGGCGGCGTCGTCCGGTTGAACACCAACGCGTCGTACTCCGGCCCCGGCGGCTCCTTCGAGGGGCTCGGCGTCTACTTCGCCGACGCCGGCCAGCACCTCGAGCACCGGCTGTTCGTCGACCACGAGGCGCCGCACTGCCGCAGCAACGTCGAGTACAAGGGTGCGCTCCAGGGCGAGTCCGCCCGCACCGTGTGGGTCGGCGACGTGCTGATCCGCGCCGCGGCCGAGGGCACCGACACCTACGAGCTGAACCGCAACCTGCTGCTCAGCGACGGCGCGCGCGCCGACTCGGTCCCCAACCTCGAGATCGAGACCGGTGAGATCGTCGGTGCCGGGCACGCCTCGGCCACCGGGCGCTTCGACGACGAGCAGCTGTTCTACCTCATGGCGCGCGGCATCCCCGAGGACGAGGCCCGCCGGCTCGTGGTCCGCGGGTTCTTCGCGAGCGTCGTCGGCCGCATCCGGGTCCCGGAGGTGCAGGAGCACCTCATGGAGGCCATCGAGCGCGAGCTGCTCGGAGGTGTCCCCGCGTGAGCGAGCAGCTGACCGACCAGGACTTCGTCCGCGTCTGCCGCCTCGACGAGCTGCCCGAGGTGGGGGCCGCCCTCGCCGAGATCGAGGGCCGACGGGTGTCCGTCGTGCGCACCGAGGACGGCACCGTCCACTGCGTCGACGACACCTGCACGCACGCCAACGTCTCGCTCTCCGAGGGCGAGCTCGACGGCTGCACCCTCGAGTGCTGGCTCCACGGGTCGCGCTTCGACCTGCGCACCGGTGAGCCCACCGGCCCGCCGGCCATCACCCCCATCGCCGTCCACACCGTCCGCATCGAGGGCGACGACGTCCTTGTCGCCCTGTCCGAGGAGAGCTGAGCTTCCATGTCGACCCTTGAGATCAAGGACCTGCACGTCACCGTCGAGACCGAGGAGGGCTCCAAGGAGATCCTCCGCGGCGTCACGCTGACCATCGAGTCCGGCCAGACCCACGCGATCATGGGCCCCAACGGGTCCGGCAAGTCCACCCTCGCCTACTCGATCGCCGGGCACCCCAAGTACACCGTCACCTCCGGCACCGTCACCCTCGACGGCGAGGACGTCCTCGCGATGAGCGTCGACGAGCGGGCCCGCGCCGGGCTCTTCCTCGCGATGCAGTACCCCGTCGAGGTCCCCGGTGTCACCGTCTCCAACTTCCTGCGCACCGCGAAGACGGCGGTCACCGGCGAGGCCCCGAAGCTGCGCACCTGGGTCAAGGACGTCAAGGAGGCCATGGGCAACCTGCGCATGGACCCCGCGTTCGCCGAGCGCAACGTCAACGAGGGCTTCTCCGGCGGCGAGAAGAAGCGCCACGAGATCCTCCAGATGGAGCTCCTCGCCCCGAGGATGGCGATCCTCGACGAGACCGACTCCGGCCTCGACGTCGACGCGTTGCGCGTCGTGTCCGAGGGCGTCAACCGCGCCAAGGAGACCACCGGTGCCGGCGTCCTGCTCATCACGCACTACACCCGCATCCTGCGCTACGTGAAGCCCGACTTCGTCCACGTCTTCGTCGACGGCCGGATCGCCGAGCAGGGGGGCCCGGAGCTCGCCGAGCAGCTCGAGGCCGAGGGGTACGACCGCTTCCAGACCGCGCCCGCCGAGGCCTGATGAGCGCCGCCCCCTTCACCGACGCGGAGCTGGCCCGGATGCGGGCCGACTTCCCGATCCTGTCGCGCACCGTGCGCGGGGGGCGCCCGCTCGTCTACCTCGACTCCGGGGCCACCTCGCACAAGCCGGTGCAGGTGCTCGACGCCGAGCGAGGCTTCTACGAGCACACCAACGCCGCGGTCCACCGTGGCGCGCACCAGCTCTCCGAGGAGGGCACCGACGCCTACGAGTCGGCCCGCGAGACGATCGCCCGCTTCATCGGGGCCTCGACCGACGAGGTCGTCTTCACCCGCAACGCCACGGAGGCGCTCAACCTCGTCGCGTACGCCTTCACCAACGGCACGCACGGCGGGGGCGGGGGCACGGGCGACCGGTTCCGGCTCGGCCCCGGCGACGAGGTGCTCGTCACCGAGATGGAGCACCACGCGGACCTCATCCCGTGGCAGGAGGCGTGCAAGCGCACCGGGGCCACACTGCGCTGGGTCCCCGTCACCGAGGACGGGCGGCTCGACCTCGCCCACCTCGACTCGCTCCTCACCGAGCGCACCAAGGTGTTCGCGTTCACGCACGTCTCCAACGTGCTCGGCACGGTCAACCCCGTGCGCGAGCTCGCGGAGCGGGCGCACGCCGTGGGTGCCCTGGCCGTGCTCGACGCCTGCCAGTCGGTGCCGCACCTACCGGTCGACGTCCACGACCTCGGAGTCGACCTCCTGGCGTTCTCCGGCCACAAGATGTTCGGGCCGCTCGGTATCGGCGTCCTCTGGGGTCGCCCCGAGCTGCTCGACGAGATGCCCGTGTTCCTCACCGGCGGCTCGATGATCGAGACGGTCACCATGGAGGGCGCCACCTACGCGCCCGTGCCCCAGAAGTTCGAGGCCGGGGTGCCCGTCGCGGCGCAGGCCGTCGGACTCGCCGCGGCGTGCGACTACCTCACCGACCTCGGCATGGACCGCGTCCACGCCCACGAGCAGGCCCTCACCGAGCGGCTGCTGCGCGGCCTCGCCGAGCGGCCCTGGGTGCGCGTGCTCGGCCCCGCCGACCTGCGCGATCGCGGCGGTGCCGTGGCGTTCGTCGTCGACGGCGTCCACGCCCACGACGTCGGGCAGGTGCTCGACGACCGGGGCGTCGAGGTGCGGGTCGGCCACCACTGCGCGTGGCCGCTGCACCGCGCCCTGGGGGCCGCGGCGAGCACCCGCGCGAGCTTCGCCGCCCACACCACGCCGGGGGAGGTCGACGCGCTGCTCGAGGCGCTCGACCGCGTCCCGGCCACGTTCGGGACGGAGGTGGCGGTCTGATGGACCTCTACCAGGAGCTCATCCTCGACCACTACAAGAACCCCGTGCGTGCGGGGCTGCGCGAGCCGTTCGACGCCGAGAGCCACCAGGTCAACCCGACGTGTGGCGACGAGGTGACCCTGCGGGTCCACCTCACCGGCGAGGGCGACGACGCCGTCGTCGACGACGTCTCGTACGACTCGATGGGCTGCTCGATCAGCGTGGCCTCGGCCTCGATCCTCGCCGAGGAGGTCACCGGCGGCACCGTCGCCCACGCACGGGAGACCTACGAGGCGATGCGCCGGATGCTCACGAGCAAGGGCCAGGACCCCGGCGACGAGGACGAGATCGGCGACGGCGTCGCCCTCTCCGGCGTCGCGAAGTACCCCGCACGTGTCAAGTGCGCCCTCCTCTCGTGGGCGGCGTTCACCGATGCCCTGTACCAGGCCGAAGGAGCCAAGCAGTGACCGAGACCACCACCCCCGCCAACGTCGCGGACGTCGAGGAGGCCATGCGCGACGTCGTCGACCCCGAGCTCGGGATCAACGTCGTCGACCTCGGCCTCGTCTACGGCATCACCGTCGACCCGCAGAACCACGCCGTCATCGACATGACGCTCACCTCCGCGGCCTGCCCGCTGACCGACGTCATCGAGGACCAGACCGCCGCGTCCCTCGAGGGTGTCGTCGCCGGCTACCGGGTGAACTGGGTCTGGATGCCGCCGTGGGGCCCGGACAAGATCACCGACGACGGTCGCGAGCAGCTGCGCGCCCTCGGCTTCAACATCTGAGGTGGGCACCCGCGTCGTCGAGGTCGCACCAGAGCGGTACGAGCGATGGCGCGAGCGCTTCGACGCGAACAACCCCGACGGCCCGCAACGGGTCGTCGGGGTCGCGCGTTTCGAGCACGACCCGCTGGCCCTGCTCCTCGTCCGGCGCGGCGGGTACGCCGTCGGGGTCGGGTCCGGCGGGCGCCTGACGGAGCACAAGGCCGGCACGCGGTACGTCCAGTCGCGCACCGCAGCGGGTGGCTGGTCCCAGCAGCGCTTCGCGCGCCGCCGGTCCAACCAGGCCGACGAGCTCGTCGGGGCGGTCGCCGAGCACGCGGTGCGGCTGCTCCGGGGGAGTGGCGCCCGCGGCCTGGTCCTCGGGGGCGACCGCGCCCTCGCCGAGGCCGTGATCGAGGACGACCGGCTCACGTCGTTGCGGGACCTTCCGCGGCGCGAGCTCTACGACCTCCCCGACCCGCGGTTCGCGGTCCTGCAGCAGGCGCTCGAGCGGGCGGGCGCGGTGCGCGTCACCCTCGAGGAGTGAGGGGTCAGCGGCCGTGGCCGTTGCCGCCCGAGTGCCGCAGGCGGACGTACTTCTCGCGTCCGGCGTCACCCTGCGAGCGAATGTCGTGGGGTCCGTCACCCCGGCGCAGCCACCGGATGACCGGGCCGCCGAGAACGGCCACGACGATCGGGATGCCGAGTCCGACGAGCACCGTCACGACGTCGCCCGCCACGAACCCCGCCACGACGAACGCCGCCCCGGCGACGAGGCCGAGCGCTCCGCCCACCCACCGACCGGCCGTCTCCTGACGCGGTGTCATCCCCATGGGCTTCTCCCTCCGTGCTCCAGCCACCCTACGATGTGGGTTGCGGCTCCCGAGTTGCGTGAAGGCTCACTCGTGGTGCTGGGCGATGTTGAGGACCGGTCCGCCCGGGGTGCGCACGAAGAAGCGTCGGATGCCCCACGGCTCGGTGGTCAGCGGGTGGACGACCTCGTAGCCCCGGCGCACCGCCTCGGCGTGGAAGGCGTCGACGTCGTCGACCTTGACCGTGAGCACCGGTACCACCGGGGCGGTGGCGTCCCGGGTCACGAGCTGGACGTGCTCGTCGCTCGCCGGGACGACGAACCTCGTGACCCAGTCCAGCCCCATGTCCTCGGCGTCCAGACCGAGGAAGTCGGCCCAGAAACCGGAGGCGCTCTCGAGGCTGGCGACCTCGAGGTCGGCGGTGACGCGGATGACCTTCATGCCCAGCTTCTGTCGTCGGCTACAGGAACTGGGCCGGGTCGAACTCGTCGATCGGGATGATCCGCACGCGGGGGAGCCGCTCGTTGAAGGCGTGGACGTCGTACTCGAGGTCGAAGGTCTCCAGCCCCTGCTCCGCGAGGGGCACGAAGTTGCGGTTGCGGAACTCGCCGAACCCGATGACGCCGACGTGGCGCCCGTCGAGGAGGTCCTCGACCTGCTCGACGAAGTCGCCGTCGTTGCTCACGAGCAGGACGTCGGCCTCGCGGTTCCGGAGCTCGGCGAGGGTGCGCTGGATCGCCATGTCGACGACCTTCTCGCCGGCGGCGCCCGACAGCGGCACCGGCCGGTAGCCGATGGCGAGGAGCGCCTGCACGAAGGTCATCGGCAGCTCGGTGTTCGCCGCGAGGAAGAACAGGCCGACCGCGGACTGGCTCCACTGCTCCTCGGCGAACTGGAGCAGCCGCTCCCACCGCGGGCGCTCCTCGGGGCGGGGGCGGCGCCCGAGGATGGAGGTGCCGAGCGTGGCGTCGATGTTCTCGCCGTCGACGAGGAGGTAGGTGGTGCGCTCGGGCTCGGCCATGCCCGGAGCCTACGGGGTGCTCACGCGCCGTGCCGGGTCCTCAGCCCTCGACCGAGGCCACCGCGAAGGTGTCGCACTGGTTGAGGTCGCCGCCCTGGTAGCCCTGGAGGAACCAGCGCTGCCGGGACTCGGCGGACCCGTGGGTCCACGACTCGGGGTTGACCCGGCCGGAGGCGGCCTCCTGGATGCGGTCGTCGCCCACGGCGGAGGCGGCGGACAGGGCGGAGCGGATGTCGGCGTCCGTCAGCGGCTTGAGGAACGGCGTCCCGGTGTCGGGGTCCGGCACCGTCGTCGCGTGGTGCACCCACACCCCGGCGAGGCAGTCGGCCATCAGCTCGGTGCGGACCGCGCCGGACTCGGCGCCCTGGGGGTCCTGCTGGGCGCGACCGAGCAGCCCGAGCTGGTCCTGGAGGGCGTGCCCGTACTCGTGCGCCACGACGTACTCCTGGGCCAGGGCGCCGTCGTCGGCCCCGAACTGCCGGGTGAGGATGTCGAAGAAGCTCGCGTCGATGTAGACGCGCTGGTCGAGGGGGCAGTAGAACGGCCCGACCTGGTTGCTCGCGGTGCCGCAGGCGGACTGGGTGACGCCGTCGTAGAGCACCGTCTCGGTGTCCTGCCACTGGCGCTTGTAGCGGACCAGCTCGTCGGCCCAGAAGGCCTGCACGGAGTTCACCGTGCCGATGACCCGGCACACGTCGTTGCGGTTGGCGTCCGCTCCTGTCCTGCACTCGTCGAAGGCGGCGGGGTCCTGCTCACCCGCGGCCTGGACCTGCCCGGTGTCGACCGGTCCGGAGCCGGTGGGGAGCTGGCTGGGGTCGATGCCGAAGACGATCAGGAGGATCGTGATGATGATGCCGCCGATGCCGCCGCCCACGACGAGGCCCCCGGGGCCGCCGCGCCCACCACCGCCACCGGACCTCACCTGGGAGGTGTCGAGGGTGACGTTCTCGTTGAAGCTCATCGGGCCGCCTTCGTGCTCGCACCGTGCCGGAGCCCTCCCCGGCGAGCCTTAGACTAGAGGTGATGCCGGGCCGCGGGCCGCGTACGTGGCCGGCCCGGGCATCCCCCCACCGACGTGAAAGGACCATCGTGCTCACCGCTGCCTCCGTCGAGCTGCGCGCGGGCTCCCGCCTGCTCCTCGACGGCGCGACCTTCCGTGTGGCGCCGGGGGACCGGATCGGCCTCGTGGGCCGCAACGGCGCCGGCAAGACCACGCTCACCAAGACCCTCGCCGGGGTGACCCAGCCGGCCGCCGGCACGATCACCCGCTCCGGCGAGGTCGGCTACCTCCCGCAGGACCCACGCACCGGCGACCTCCACGTCTCGGGCCGGGACCGGGTCCTGTCGGCGCGCGGCCTCGACAGCATCGTCCGGGACCTCCGGGCGGCCGAGCAGTCGATGGCCACCGAGACCGGCGAGCGCCAGGAGCGGGCGATGCGCCGGTACGCCCGGCTCGACTCCGAGTTCACCGCCGCGGGCGGGTACGCCGCCGAGTCCGAGGCCGCGCAGATCGCCGCCGCCCTCGGTCTCGAGGAGCGCCACCTCGAGCAGGAGATCGGCACGCTCTCCGGCGGCCAGCGCCGCCGGGTCGAGCTGACCCGCATCCTCTTCTCCGGCGCCGAGACCCTCCTGCTCGACGAGCCGACGAACCACCTCGA
This sequence comes from uncultured Actinomycetota bacterium, assembly GCA_963709785.1. Lineage (GTDB taxonomy): Bacteria > Actinomycetota > Actinomycetes > Actinomycetales > Dermatophilaceae > Phycicoccus. The sequence goes on from CAVPXT010000014.1 coordinate 71,793, forward strand.
CGCCGACTCCGTCGCCTGGCTGCGCGACCACCTCAAGGGGTACCGCGGCGGGCTCGTGGTCATCAGCCACGACGTCGAGCTGCTCGAGGTCGTCGTCAACAAGGTCTTCCACCTCGACGCCAACCGCGCCGAGCTCGACCAGTACAACCTCGGCTGGAAGGCCTACCTCCAGCAGCGCGAGACCGACGAGCGCCGGCGCAAGCGCGAGCGGGCCAACGCCGAGAAGAAGGCGTCGGCGCTCATGGCGCAGTCGGACAAGATGCGGGCGAAGGCGACGAAGACCGTCGCCGCCCAGAACATGGCCCGCCGCGCCGAGCGGCTGCTGTCCGGCCTCGAGGCGGAGCGGTCGCACGACAAGGTGGCCCGCCTGCGGTTCCCGAAGCCCTCGCCGTGCGGCAAGACGCCCCTGCGGGCCTCGGGGCTGTCCCGGTCCTACGGGTCCGCCGAGGTGTTCACCGACGTCGACCTCGCGATCGACCGCGGCTCCCGGGTCGTCGTCCTCGGGCTCAACGGTGCCGGCAAGACGACGCTGCTGCGTCTCCTCGCCGGGGTCGACACCCCGGACACCGGGCAGGTCGAGCCCGGCCACGGGCTCAAGCTCGGCTACTACGCGCAGGAGCACGAGAACCTCGACGTGACGCGCACCGTCCTCGAGAACATGAAGTCGGCCGCGCCCGACCTCGGCGAGACCGAGGTGCGCAAGACCCTCGGGTCCTTCCTGTTCAGCGGTGACGACGTCCTCAAGCCGGCGGGTGTGCTCTCCGGCGGCGAGAAGACCCGGTTGTCGCTGGCCCTGCTCGTCGTCTCCTCGGCCAACGTGCTGCTCCTCGACGAACCGACGAACAACCTCGACCCCGCGTCCCGTGACGAGATCCTCGGCGCGCTGAGCACCTACGAGGGTGCCGTCGTCCTCGTGACCCACGACGAGGGCGCCGTCGACGCCCTCGAGCCCGAGCGCATCCTCCTGCTCCCCGACGGCGTCGAGGACCTCTTCAACGCCGACTACCGCGAGCTCGTCACCCTCGCCTGAGCGCGCCGCGGCCCACCGCGGCGCATACTGCTGGGATGAGGGGTCGCGTCGTCGCCGTGGGGGTCGCCCTGCTGCTCGCCGCCGGGGGGTGCGGCACGCAGTCGCCGAACCCGTCGGGCGCGGGGCGGCCGTCGGGGCCGGGGGGCGAGGCGCACGCCTCTGCGACACCCGGGACGGGCCCGAGCAAGGCCCCGGCCGGCCCGAGCCGTCCACCGGGTCTGCGGTTCTCGGTGCTCGGCGACGTGGGGAGCTCGACCGAGGCGGGGCTCGTGCTGCGTGCGATCGGTGCGCGCGCCGATGCGTTGACGCTCGTCGTCGGCGACCTGTCGTACGGCGCCGCCGGCGCGGAGGGCGACTGGTGCCGGTCGGTGACGCGCGCGGTCGGGTCCAGCCACCCGGTCGAGCTCGTCTCGGGCAACCACGAGGACGACGGGCCGAACGGCGACATCGACGCGTTCGAGGCGTGCCTCCCGAACCGGCTGCCCGGCCTCGTGGGCACCTACGGCCGCGAGTGGTACGTCGACGTCCCGGCCGCCGACCCGATCATGCGGGTCGTGATGATCTCCCCGGCGCTCGACTTCGGGGAGGGCACCTGGTCCTACGCGGCCGGGACCCCGCACTACGCCTGGACCCGTGACGCGCTGCGGTCGGCACGCACGGCCGGCATCCCGTGGGTCGTCGTGGGGATGCACAAGCCGTGCCTGTCGGTCGGGGTCTACCAGTGCGACCCCGGCGCCGACCTCATGAACCTCCTGGTCGGCGAGCGGGCCGACCTCGTGGTCACCGGCCACGAGCACATGTACCAGCGGACGAAGCGGCTGGCCCTCGGCCCGGGCTGCCCGGCCGTGCGTCCCGGGCACTACGACGCCGGCTGCGTGACCCCCACCGGCGGCACGACCTTCGTCACCGTCGGCACCGGCGGGAAGGACCTGCGCGACCACGACCGCACCGACGCCGAGGCGGGCTACTTCGCGGCGGTCAGCGCGCGCGACCTCACCCCCTCGTTCGGCTCTCTCGACGTCCAGGTGACGCCCGACCGGCTCGACGCACGGTTCGTCCCCGCGGCCGGCTCGTTCACCGACCGGGTCACGCTGACCCGCTGACGGTCGGTCAGCCGGGGATCGCGGGCAGCCGGGTGAGGGCGCGGGCCACGGACTCCCGCAGCTCGGAGTCCTCCCACGTGTGGTCGACGAGGTCGCCGCGCAGGTAGGCGTCGTACGCGGGCAGGTCGAGGTGGCCGTGGCCGCAGAGCGCCGTGAGGATGACCTTCTCCTCGCCGGTCTCGATGCAGGCGATGGCCTCGTCGACCGCCGCGGCGAGCGCGTGGGTCGGCTCCGGCGCCGGGACGATGCCCTCGGTGCGGGCGAACAGCACCCCGGCGGCGAAGCAGTCCTTCTGGGTCTTGGCGATGGCCTCGATGAGCCCCTCCTCGTAGAGGTGGCTGATGAGTGGGCTCATCCCGTGGTACCGCAGCCCACCCGCGTGGATCGGGTCGGGGATGAAGTCGTGGCCGAGCGTGTGCATCTTCATCATCGGAGTCAGGCCCGCGACGTCGCCGAAGTCGTAGGCGTAGGTGCCCTGGGTGAGGGAGGGGCACGACGCCGGCTCGACGGCGCGGATCACCGGGCCCGCACCGCCCGCCGCGAGCTTGTCGCGCAGGAACGGGAAGGTGAGCCCGCCGAAGTTCGACCCGCCACCGGTGCACCCGACGATGAGGTCGACGCTCTCACCGATCTTCGCGAGCTGGAGCAGCGACTCCTCGCCGATGACGGTCTGGTGGAGCAGGACGTGGTTGAGGACCGAGCCGAGCGCGTAGTTGGCGGTGGGGTCCTGGGCGGCCATCTCGACCGCCTCGCTGATGGCGACGCCGAGCGAGCCGGGGGAGTCGGGGTCGGCGGCGAGCACGGCGCGGCCCGCCTCGGTGAGGTCGGACGGGCTCGGGTGCACCGTGCCGCCGAAGGTCTCGATCATGATCCGGCGGTACGGCTTGGCGTCGTACGAGGCGCGGACCTGCCAGACCTCGCACTCGAGGTCGAACTGGGCGCACGCGAACGCGAGTGCCGTGCCCCACTGCCCGGCCCCGGTCTCGGTCGTCAGCCTCCGGACTCCGGCCTTCGCGTTGTAGTAGGCCTGAGGGACGGCGGTGTTCGGCTTGTGCGACCCGGCAGGGGAGACGCCCTCGTACTTGTAGTAGATGCGGGCGGGGGTGCCGAGCGCCTTCTCGAGGCGGTGGGCGCGGTAGAGCGGCGAGGGGCGCCACAGCCGGTAGACGTCCTGCACCTCCTGCGGGATGTCGACGTAGCGCTCGGTCGTCACCTCCTGGGCGATGAGGTCCATCGGGAAGATCGCCGCGAGGTCCTCGGGCCCGATCGGCTGCCCGGTGCCCGGGTGCAGGGGTGGGGGCGGCGGTGTCGGGAGGTCGGCGAGGAGGTTGTACCAGCGCGTCGGCATCTCGTCCTCGTCGAGCAGGACCTTGTGGCGCAGCGGGTCGGGCACGGGGACCTCCGGGCGTCGGTGACGGTGGTGCCGTCATCGTCGGGGTCCGGCCGGTCCGGCACAAGGGGGTGACCACGGCGCGAGGAACAGCCGTCGGTGTCCGGTGGTTGACTGACGGGGAACGACGACGACTGACGGAGGACGCACGACGTGAGCATGGGCGGATGGCAGGTGATGCACTCCCTGACCAAGGACTCGAGCGTCAAGGGGCGCCAGCTCGCGCCGGGGACCACCCGGCGGGTGATGCAGTATGCGCGGCCGTACAAGCAGCAGATCGCCGTCTTCCTCGTGCTGGTCGTCGTCAGCGCGGCCCTGGTCGTCGCCACCCCGCTGCTGCTCAAGTCCATCGTCGACGACGGCATCGTGCCCCAGAACCGTGCGGTGGTCATCCGCCTCTCGCTGGTCGTCGCCGTCCTCGCCGTCGTCAACGGGGCGCTGACCCTGGTCCAGCGGTGGTACTCCTCGCGGATCGGCGAGGGACTCATCTACGACCTGCGGGCCGAGGTCTTCGGCCACGTGCTGCGCCAGCCGGTCGCGTTCTTCACACGGGCCCAGACCGGTGCTCTGGTCACCCGGCTCAACAGCGACGTCATCGGGGCCCAGCAGGCCTTCACCTCGGTGCTCCAGAACGTCGTCAGCAACGCCATCTCGCTCGTCGTCATCGTCGGGACGATGCTCACCCTGTCGTGGCCCCTGACGCTGGGGGCCCTGGCGCTGGTGCCCTTCTTCATCCTGCCGGCCCGCGTCATGGGCAACCGGCTGGCGTCCCTGACGCACGAGCAGATGTCGCTGAACGCCGACCTCGGGACCCGGATGAACGAGCGCTTCAACGTCGCGGGGGCCCTGCTCGTCAAGCTCTTCGGGAAGCCCCGGACCGAGCAGGTGGAGTACGCCGAGAGGGCGGGGCAGGTCCGCGACATCGGGATCAAGATCGCGCTGAACCGCTCCGTCTTCTTCGTGGCCCTCACAGGGATCGCCTCGCTGGCCACGGCCATGGTCTACGGCTTCGGCGGCGTCATGGCCGTCAACCAGACCCTCACCGTCGGCACGCTGCTCGCCCTCGCGGCGCTGCTGGGCGCGCTCTACGGGCCGCTCACGGCCATCTCCAACGTGCGGGTCGACGTCATGACGGCGCTGGTCTCCTTCGAGCGCGTCTTCGAGGTGCTCGACCTCCAGCCGCTCGTGGCCGAGGCCCCCGACGCGCGAGCGCTGCCGGGGGGTCCGGTGCGGGTCGAGGTCGACGACCTCTCCTTCTCCTACCCCTCCGCCGACGAGGTCTCGCTGGCGAGCCTGGAGTCCGGCGCCAGCGGCGACCGCAAGGGCGGCGGTCCGGTCCTGCGCCAGGTCTCCTTCACCGTCGAGCCCGGCACCCTCGTGGCGCTCGTCGGGCCCAGCGGTGCGGGCAAGTCGACGATCACCTCGCTGGTCTCGCGGCTCTACGACCCCACGGGGGGCGCGGTGCGGGTCAACGGGGTCGACCTGCGCGAGGCGACGATGGACTCCCTCCAGGACACGGTGGGTGTCGTCACCCAGGAAGCGCACCTCTTCCACGACACGATCCGGGCCAACCTCGCGTACGCCCGGCCGACGGCCACCGAGCAGGACATGCTCGACGCCCTGCGCGCGGCGCAGGTCCTGCCCCTCATCGAGTCCCTCCCGTCCGGCCTGGACACCGTGGTGGGCGACCGCGGGCACCGGCTCTCCGGTGGCGAGAAGCAGCGGCTGGCGATCGCCCGGCTGCTCCTCAAGGGACCGGGCCTCATCGTCCTCGACGAGGCGACGGCCCACCTGGACAGCGAGTCCGAGCAGGCCCTCCAGCGGGCCCTGGACGAGGCGCTGCGCGACCGCTCGGCCCTGGTCATCGCGCACCGGCTCTCCACCGTGCGGCACGCCGACGAGATCCTCGTCGTCGACGCCGGCCGGATCGTCGAGCGCGGCACCCACGCCGAGCTCGTCGCCCAGGGCGGCCTCTACGCCGACCTCTACCGCACCCAGTTCGCCGAGCAGGCCGCCGACCTCAGCGCCTGACGCGGGCCGGCTACTCGTCCTCCTCGTCCCAGATCCGGACCTTCTTCGGCGTCGGCGGGTACTTCTCCGGGTGGGCGAGGTGCTCCTCGCGCCGGATGCCGAAGCCGACGAGGACGAACCCGACGACGGTGCCGAACCACCACTGGTACGCGTAGGCGAGGTGAGGGCCCAGACTCCGGTCCGGCGGGGCCAGGGCGGCCGGGCGCGGAGGGGACGAGCCGTCGGGCAGGGTCTCGGACTGGAGCAGCACGTAGTCGGGCAGCAGCGCCGTCCCGAGCTGGCCGGAGGCGTCCGGCACGGAGACGTTCGCGATCGAGCCGGTGGCCGCCTCCTTGCCGCGGCTGGGCTCGCTGGGGCGGACCCAGCCGACGACGGTCACCTCGCCCTCCGGCGCCGGGGGGACCTCGGGCAGGACGTCGGCCCCGGCGGCGGACGCGGGGACCCAGCCGCGGTCGACGAGGACGTCGGTGCCACCACCGTCGGGCGTCAGGGCCCAGAGCGCCTCGAGCCCCACCTCGCCCTCGTTGGGGCGTCCGCGGGCGAAGAGCGGGCCCGCGGTGTACCGGCCCGTGACGGTGACCCGGGTCCACTCCGCGTCCGCCGGCATCCCCGTGGGCGACACGACGTCGGTGACCTCCACCGGGTCGGCGCGGTAGTGGGCGTCGAGGCGGGCGTTGCGCTCGACCTTCGCCTCGTGACGGTGGTACTGCCAGAACCCGAGGTGGTACGCGCCGACGGCGAACAGCGCGGCGAGCACGAGTGCGCCCAGCCACCGAGGTGAGAGCACCCGTCGCAGCACTCCTGCACGCTACCCGTCGTACATTGGAGCCCTATGACCGACCTCCCAGCTCCCCGCCTCCTCGACCGCTTCGGCCGCATCGGGCGAGACCTGCGCGTCTCGGTCACCGACCGCTGCAACCTCCGGTGCACCTACTGCATGCCGGCCGAGGGCCTGGACTGGCTCCCGAAGCCCGAGATGCTCACCGATGACGAGCTGGTGCGCCTCGTGCGGATCATGGTCGGCCTGGGCGTCACGAACGTGCGGCTCACGGGCGGCGAGCCCATCCTGCGGCGCAGCCTCGTCGACGTCGTCCGGGGGATCGCCGCGCTCGAGCCGCGGCCCCGCATCGCGATGACGACCAACGGCATCGGCCTGGACCGGCTCGCCGCGCCCCTGGCCGCCGCCGGGCTGGACCGCGTCAACATCAGCCTCGACACCATCGACCCGCAGCAGTTCCGCGACCTCACCCGGCGCGACCGGTTCGAGGACGTCGAGGCCGGGCTCAAGGCCGCGGCGGACGCCGGGCTCACCCCGGTCAAGGTCAACGCCGTCGCGATGCGCGGCATCAACGACGACGGGGTGGCCGACCTGCTCCGGTGGTGCCTCGACCGCGGCTACGCCCTCCGGTTCATCGAGCAGATGCCGCTCGACGCCCAGCACGCGTGGGACCGCACCCAGATGGTGTCGCAGGCCGAGATCCTCGAGCGGCTGCGCGAGCGCTTCCGGCTGGAGCCGGTGCCGGAGCGCGGGAGTGCCCCGGCGGAGCTGTTCCTCGTCGACGGCGGCCCCCAGACCGTCGGGGTCATCGCGAGCGTCACGGCGCCCTTCTGCGCCGCGTGCGACCGCGTCCGGCTCACGGCCGACGGCCAGCTGCGCAACTGCCTCTTCTCGCGCTCCGAGATCGACCTCCGCGGCCCCGTCCGCGCGGGCGCGAGCGACGAGGAGCTCGCCGACCTCGTGATCGGCGAGATGTGGGCGAAGAAGCCGGGCCACGGCATCGACCGCCCCGACTTCGAGCAGCCCGACCGCCCGATGTCGGCGATCGGCGGCTGAGCCGCGTCAGTCGCGGGCGTCGGGCTCGTGGTCCGGGTGGCGCACGGTGCCCGGGACCTGCACGAACTCGCGGTCGGTGAGCAGCGGGGTGGGGTCGTGGGTCGGTGTCACCGGCCGCGCCCGGCCCCGGACCCGAGGGGCCACGGCGTTGACCGCGACGACCGCGATGAACGGCAGCACGACGGCCCCGAGCGCGAAGACCCAGCGGTACCAGTCGTCGATGACGATGGCGAGGACGAAGCACACCGTGCGCAGCGTCATCGTCGCGAGGTACTGCCGCATCCGGTGCCTCTGGTCGGACTCGCGCGACTCGGCAGCGGAGGTCACCGACTGGGCGTCGGCGCTGTGGCTGCGGGTCGTGGGCACCCGTCCACTGTACGTCGGGCGCTGTCGGCCTACCGCTGGGTAGTCCACTAGGTTCGACAGCATGAGCGAGCCCCGAACCGTTCTCGTCACCGGCGGCAACCGAGGCATCGGCCTGGCGATCGCGCGGTCCTTCGCCGAGGCCGGCGACAAGGTCGTCGTGACCCACCGCAGCGGTGAACCACCGGAGGGACTGGCCGGGGTGCGCTGCGACGTCACCGACTCCGCGAGCGTCGACGCCGCCTTCACCGAGGCCGAGGAGGTGCTCGGGGGGCCGGTCGAGGTGCTCGTCGCCAACGCGGGCATCACCAAGGACGGCCTCCTCATGCGGATGAGCGACGACGACTTCGAGTCCGTCCTCCAGACCAACCTCACCGGCGCCTTCCGGTGCGTGCGGCGCGCGAGCAAGGGCATGATCCGGCTGCGCCGCGGACGCATCATCCTCATCTCGAGCGTCGTCGGCCTCTACGGCGGCCCCGGTCAGGCCAACTACGCCGCGAGCAAGGCGGGCCTCGTCGGCCTCGCCCGCTCCGTCACCCGCGAGCTGGGCGGCCGGGGGATCACGGCCAACGTCGTGGCGCCGGGGTTCATCGAGACCGACATGACCGCCGCCCTGCCCGAGGACACCCAGAAGACCTACAAGGCGGCCATCCCGGCGGGGCGCTTCGCGACGACCGACGAGGTCGCCGGTGTGGTCCGCTTCCTCGCGAGCCCCGAGGCCGCGTACGTCTCCGGCGCCGTCATCCCCGTCGACGGCGGCCTCGGGATGGGCCACTGACCGTCCACCACGACCGACCTCCCTCCACCGAAAGGCCCGTCATGTTGCTCGAGGGCAAGAAGCTGCTCGTCACCGGTGTCCTCATGGACTCCTCCATCGCCTTCCACATCGCGAGGATCGCCCAGGAGCAGGGCGCAGAGGTCGTCCTCACCTCGTTCGGCCGCACCACGAAGATCACGACGGCCATCGCCCGGCGGCTGCCGAAGCCGGCGCCGATCGTCGAGCTCGACGTGTCCAACCCCGACGACCTCGCGGCCCTCGCCGACCGGGTCCGCGAGCACGTCGACCACCTCGACGGCGTCGTGCACTCGATCGGGTTCGCCCCGCAGGGGGCGTTCAACTTCATGGAGGCCTCCTGGGAGGACGTCTCCACCGCCGTGCAGATCTCGGCCTTCTCGCTGCAGGCCCTGACCAAGGCCGCGCTCCCCTTGATGTCCGAGGGCGGCTCCGTCGTCGGGCTCACCTTCGACGCGCGGTTCGCCTGGCCGGTCTACGACTGGATGGGCGTGGCCAAGGCGGCGTTCGAGTCGACGAACCGCTACCTCGCCCGCGACATGGGCCCGAAGGGCATCCGCTGCAACATCGTCGCGGCGGGGCCGATCCGCACCACGGCCGCGAAGTCGATCCCGGGGTTCGAGCAGTTCGAGGAGGCCTGGGGCAGCCGGGCACCGCTCGGCTGGGACGTCACGGACGCCGAGCCGGCCGCGCGCGCCTGCGTCGCCCTGCTGTCGGACTGGTTCCCGGCCACGACCGGCGAGATGGTCCACGTCGACGGCGGGTACCACGCCATCGGCGCCTGAGCCTCAGCCGTCCGCCGGTTCCGCGGTCTCGGCGTCCTCGATCTCCTCGCGGCTGACGCCGAGGAGGAAGAGCACCGTGTCGAGGTAGGGCACGTTGACCGAGGTGTCGGCCTGTTCGCGCACCACGGGCTTGGCGTTGAACGCGACCCCGAGGCCGGCCACCCCGAGCATGTCGAGGTCGTTGGCGCCGTCGCCGATCGCCACCGTGCGGGCAAGCGGCAGCCCCTCGAGCGCGGCGAACTCGCGCAGGGCGGCGGCCTTGGCGGCCCGGTCGACGACCGCGCCCACGACCCGGCCGGTCAACAGCCCGTCCTGCACCTCGAGCCGGTTGGCGCGGACGTGGTCGACCCCGAGCTCCTCACCGATCGGTTCGACGACCTCGGCGAACCCCCCGGACACCAGGGCCACGGTGAAGCCCAGCGACTTCATGGTCCGGACGAGGGTGCGGGCCCCGGGGGTGAGGCGCACCGCCGCCCGCACCTCGTCGAGGACGGAGACGGGCAGCCCGGCCAGGGTCGCGACCCGGGCGTGCAGGCTCTCGGCGAAGTCCAGCTCGCCGCGCATCGCCCGCCCGGTCACGGCCGCGACCTCCTCGGCGGTGCCGGCGTGCGCGGCGATGAGCTCGATGACCTCGTCCTGGATGAGGGTGGAGTCGACGTCCATGACGACGAGCCGGGCACCGCGCCGCGCCAGACCGGCCGGGGCGACCGCGATGTCACACCCGGTCTGCGCCGAGACGAGGGCGAGGTCGCGGCGCAGCGCCGGCACGTCGGCGCCGGAGACGTCGAGCTCGACCGTCGTGACGGGCCACCTCGACAGCCGACGGATGCGGTCGATGTTCGCGCCGTGCCCGGCGACCGTCCGGGCGACGGCCGCGACGTGCCGGGTCTCGAGCGGCGCCGCCATGACGACGACGGCCGCCCGGCCGGTGCGGCGGCGGGCGTTGTCGCCGCGACCACCGACCAGCGAGACGTGCATGCCCATCGCCTCACCGGCCCGCGTGAGGCGGTCGGTGAGGACGTTCTCGTCGCGACCGGGCGAGAGCAGCACCGACAGGGCGAGGTGGCCCCGCACCACGACCTGCTCGACGTCGAGGACGTCCGCACCCACCGTGGCGGCGGCCTCGAAGACGGCCTTGGTGACGCCCGGCCGGTCGGGACCGCTCAGCGACACCAGGAGCGTGCGTGAGGTCGGGTCCGGCTGGGGCGCGAGGGGTGGTGGGTCGGCGAGGGACACGCTCCGCAGGCTAGCCGCGCAGCGCGTCCCGCCAGGCGACGAGGTCGCGGATCGGACCGATGTCGTAGTCGGGGCCGTTGAGCCCCACCGTGAACAGGCGCGTCCCGACGTCATGCAGCGACTGGGCTCCGGCGGCGTAGTCGGCGACGTCCTCGGGCAGGCGCCCCGGCTGGGGGGACACCCCGGAGGAGCGCTCGATCTCGCCGGGGTCGCGCCCGAGCCTCGCGCACCAGTCGTCGAGCACGGCGTGCTTGTGGGCGATGGTCTCGGGGTCGCCGAAGCCGTGCCAGATGTCCGCGTGCCTCGCCACGATCCGCAGGGTCTTCTTCTCGCCCCCACCCCCGATGAGGACCGGGATCTTGCGGGTGGGCGCCGGGTTGAGGCGGGACCACCGCTCCTCGATGAGGGGGAGGTCGCGGGCGAGGGCGTCGAGCCGCCCGCCGGCAGTGCCGAACTCGAACCCGTACTCGTCGTAGTCGCGCTCGAACCAGCCGGACCCGATGCCGAGGATGAGGCGGCCCTCACCGCCGTCGCGCGCACTGACGTGGTCGACGGTGCGCGCCATGTCGGCGAGCAGCTGCGGGTTCCGGTAGCTGTTGCACGTGACGAGCGCGCCGATCTCGACCCGCTCGGTGGCCTCGGCCCAGGCGCCGAGCATCGTCCAGCACTCGAAGTGCGCGCCGTCGGGCTCGCCGTGCAGCGGGAAGAAGTGGTCCCAGTTGAAGATCACGTCGACGCCGGCGTCCTCGAGCTCCGCGCACGCCCGCCGGATCTCCGCGTACGTCGCGTGCTGCGGCTGGAGCTGGGCGCCGATCCGGACCGGGCGGTCGGTGGCCGTCACCCGGTGACCTCGTGGCCCTTGCCCACGACGACGATGCCCGAGTCGGTGAGCGAGAAGCCCCGCTCGAGGTCGTGCTCGTGGTCGACACCGATCGACGTGCCGTCGGGGATGACGACGTTCTTGTCGATGACCGCCTTCTGGATCCGGCAGTTCCGCCCGACCTGCACGCCGTCGAGGATCACGCTGTCGTCGACCTCGGTGTAGCTGTGGATGTGGACGTCGGGGGAGATGACCGACCCGTTGACCCGGGCCCCGGAGATGACGACACCGGGGGAGACGGCGGAGTTGAGCGCCTCGCCGAAGCGGCCGTGGGCGCCGTGGACGAACTTCGCCGGGGGGTAGTACCCGTACGAGGTGTACAGCGGCCAGTCGTAGTTGTAGAGGTTGAAGACCGGGTGGATCGAGACGAGGTCCATGTGCGCGTCGTAGTAGCTGTCCATCGTCCCGACGTCGCGCCAGTAGCCCATGTCCCGCTCGGTGCCGCCGGGGACGACGTTGTTCTTGAAGTCGTACGCGTAGGCGGCGTCCTCCGTCACGAGGGCCGGGACGATGTCGCCGCCCATGTCGTGCTTGCTGCCCTCGGTCGTGGAGTCCTTCGTCACCGCGTCCATGAGGGCGTCGGCCGAGAAGACGTAGTTGCCCATGCTCGCGAGGATCTCGTCGGGGGAGTCCGGCAGGCCGTCCGGGTCGGTCGGCTTCTCGAGGAACGCCCGGATCTTCGTCGGCTCCTTCGGCTCGACGTCGATGACGCCGAACTGGTCGGAGGTCGACTTCGGCTGGCGGATCGCCGCGACCGTCACCCCGGCCCCGGTGGCGATGTGCTGGTCGACCATCTGGGAGAAGTCCATCCGGTACACGTGGTCGGCCCCGACGACGACGACGATGTCGGGCTTCTCGTCGGTGATCGTGTTGAGGCTCTGGAAGATCGCGTCGGCGCTCCCCATGTACCAGGACTTGCCGATGCGCTGCTGCGCGGGGATCGGCGCCACGTAGTTGCCGAGCATGTTGCTCATCCGCCACGTCTTGGTCACGTGCCGGTCGAGGCTGTGCGACTTGTACTGGGTGAGGACGACGACCTTGAGGTAGCCGGAGTTCACGACGTTCGAGAGCGCGAAGTCGATGAGCCGGTAGATCCCCCCGAACGGCACGGCCGGCTTCGCCCGGTCGCGCGTCAGCGGCATCAGCCGCTTCCCCTCCCCACCCGCGAGGACAATGGCCAGGACCTTCGGACCTCCGCTGCGGTATGCCATGCCCCCCACGCTATTGGGTCCCGCACCTCGCCGGGAGTCCTGTTCACCACTACGGTGAAAACCGTGCGCATCGACATCCTGTCCAAGGAGTACCCGCCGTCCATCTACGGAGGGGCGGGGGTGCACGTCGCCGAGCTGGTCCGGGCCCTCCGGTCCCGCGGCGACACCGACGTCCGGGTGCACGCGTTCGGTGGTCCCCGTGACGAGGAGGGCACGACCAGCCACCCGGACCTGCCCGAGCTCGAGGGTGCGAACGCGACGCTGACGACCCTCGGGGTCGACCTGACCATGGCCGCGGCGTGTGCCGGAGCCGATCTCGTGCACTCCCACACCTGGTACGCCAACTTCGCCGGGCACGTCGCGGGGCTCCTCGAGGGCGTGCCCCACGTGCTGTCCGCGCACAGCCTGGAGCCGATGCGGCCGTGGAAGGCCGAACAGCTCGGTGGCGGCTACCGCGTGTCGTCGTGGGTCGAGAGGACCGCCTACGAGGGTGCGGCCGCGGTCATCGCGGTGAGCGCCGGGATGCGGGAGGACATCCTGCGCTCCTACCCGAGCGTGGACCCGGAGAAGGTCCGGGTCGTCCACAACGGCATCGACTCCGAGCTGTGGCAGCCGCGTCCGGACGCCGACTCCGTACGCCGCCACGGCATCGACCCCGACCGCCCGAGCGCCGTCTTCGTCGGCCGCATCACCCGCCAGAAGGGGCTGCCGTACCTGCTGCGGGCGGCCGCGGAGCTCCCGCCGGAGGTGCAGCTGGTGCTGCTCGCCGGGGCACCGGACACCCCCGAGATCAAGGCGGAGGTCGAGGCGCTCATCGCGGGCCTGCGCGAGCAGCGCGACGGCGTCGTGTGGGTCCCGGAGATGCTGCCGCGCGACGAGGTGGTCGCCGTGCTCAGCGGTGCCTCGGTCTTCCTGTGCCCGTCCGTGTACGAGCCGCTCGGCATCGTCAACCTCGAGGCGATGGCCTGCGGGCTGCCCGTCGTCGCCACCGCCACCGGGGGCATCCCCGAGGTCGTCGTCGACGGCGAGACCGGCTGGCTGGTCCCCATCGAGCAGGTCCAGGACGGCACCGGCATCCCCGTCGACGAGGACCGGTTCGTCGCCGACCTCGCGGCGGCGATGAACGACGCGGTGTCCGACCTCGACCGCGCCGAGCGGATGGGGCGCGCCGGCCGCGAGCGGGCCGTGGAGTCCTTCTCCTGGGAGAGCATCGGCGACCGCACCATGGAGGTCTACCGCGACGTGCTCGGGGCATGAGCGACACCCGACACGACCCCGTGCTCGGCAGCGGCGCCACGGCGCCCGACGGGCACCTCGGGCACCTCGTCGTCGTCTTCGACAACCGGATCGCCCAGGCCCTGGCCCGGATCGCCGAGGCGACCGGCTGGGAGGTGAGCACGCTCGCGACGTCGCCGGAGCACGACCTGTCCTTCGACGACGTCGACGCCCTCGTCGTGTGCAACCACGACGGGGACGGCGCCACGGACGTGCTCCGTGCCGCGCTGCGGGCCGGCGTCCGCTACGTCGCGATGATGGCCAGCCGGGGCCGTTCCGCCGCCCTGCTCGACACCCTGCGCGCCGACGGCCTCGACGCCGAGCAGCTGCGCCGCCTCCACGTCCCCGCGGGGCTGTCCGTCGGGGGCAGCTCGCCGGGCGAGATCGCCCTCTCCGTCATGGCCGAGGTCGTGGCCGACGCCCACGGTCGAATGGGCGGTCCGATGCGGGGGCACTGAGCGTGCCGTCGGACGGTGCCCCCACCGGTCAACTAGGGTCGGGTCCATGAGCGACGTCCTGGCCCTCGCCGGCGTCAGCGTCGTGCGCGGGGACACCACGATCCTCGACGACGTCACGTGGGAGGTCGAGGAGGGGCAGCGCTGGGTGGTCCTCGGCCCGAACGGCGCCGGCAAGACCACCCTCCTCCAGCTCGCCGCCGGGCGGATGCACCCGACCACCGGCGTGGCCGGTGTGCTCGGCGAGGTCCTCGGCGCGGTCGACGTCTTCGAGCTGCGCCCGCGCATCGGGCTCTCCAGCGCCTCGCTCGCGGAGCGGATCCCGCCCCGCGAGCGGGTCCGCGACGTCGTCGTCACCGCCTCGTACGGGGTCGTGGGGCGGTGGACCGAGGCCTACGACCGCCTCGACGAGGGCCGCGCCACCGAGCTCCTCGAGGCCCTCGGGGCCGACCACCTCGCCGACCGCCTGTACGGCACCCTGTCCGAGGGGGAGCGCAAGCGCGTCCAGATCGCCCGTGCCCTGATGACCGACCCCGAGCTGATGCTCCTCGACGAGCCTGCGGCCGGGCTCGACCTCGGCGGCCGCGAGGACCTCGTCCGGCGCCTCGGGGCGCTCGCGGCCGACCTCACCGCTCCCGCGCTCGTGCTCGTCACGCACCACGTCGAGGAGATCCCCCCGCACTTCACCGACGTCCTCCTCCTCCGCGAGGGGCGGGTCGTCGCGCAGGGGCCGGTCGAGATCACCCTGACCGCCGAGAACCTCGAGCGGACCTTCGGGATGCCGCTCGAGCTCGAGGTCCGGGGGAACCGCTATGCGGCCCGAGCCCGCTGACCCCGCAGGGAACCCGGGGCGCCCGCCCCGCGTCGGAGCGACGACACCGGATGGAAGGGGACGCCGATGGACTGGCTGACCGACAACGCCTGGCTGGGCTGGGTGGGCATCGCGCTCGTGCTGGCGGCGATCGAGGCCGCGACCGTCGACTTCGTCTTCGTGATGTTCGCCGGGGGAGCGGTGGCGGCCGCGGTGGCGGCCGGCCTCGGGGCGCCGTTCTTCTTCCAGGTCGTCGTCGCGGTCGTCGCCGCGATGCTCCTCCTGCTCGTCGTGCGCCCCGTGCTCAAGAACAAGTTCATGGACACCGAGACCGACCACCACATCGGCGCCTCGGGGCTCGTCGGCCGTGAGGCCTGGGTCCTGCAGGCCGTGACCGAGACCGACGGTCGGGTCAAGCTCGCCGGCGAGACGTGGTCGGCGCGGCTCGCCGAGGGCAGCGCCCACGCGGGCCCCGGCGACCAGGTGCGTGTCATCGCCATCCACGGCGCGACGGCCATCGTCGTGCCGGTTCCCCAGCCCCCGACCACCCCTTCCACCTGACCACGCGCCCCCCGGGGCGCCAAGGAGAGGCACCACCACCATGGACGGAATCGGTCCACTCATCGTCATCCTGCTGCTCGCGCTCTTCGCGATCATCGTGCTCGTCCGCACGGTCCGGATCGTGCCGCAGCAGACCGCTCTGATCATCGAGCGGCTCGGTCGCTACTCGCGCACCCTCGTGGGCGGGCTCCACTTCCTCGTGCCGTTCGTCGACATCGTGCGCGCGAACATCGACCTGCGCGAGCAGGTCGTCTCCTTCCCGCCGCAGCCGGTCATCACGAGCGACAACCTCGTCGTCTCGATCGACACGGTCATCTACTACCAGGTGATCGACCCGAAGTCGGCGGTCTACGAGATCGCGAACTTCATCGCGGGTATCGAGCAGCTGACCGTCACCACCCTCCGCAACGTCATCGGATCCCTCGACCTCGAGCAGACGCTCACCAGCCGCGACCAGATCAACGCCCAGCTGCGCGGCGTCCTCGACGAGGCCACCGGCAAGTGGGGCATCCGCGTCAACCGCGTCGAGCTCAAGGCCATCGACCCGCCCACCTCGGTGCAGGAGTCGATGGAGAAGCAGATGAAGGCCGAGCGCGAGCGTCGTGCCCAGATCCTCTACGCCGAGGGCACCAAGCAGTCGGCCATCCTCACGGCCGAGGGCGAGAAGCAGAGCCAGATCCTGCGGGCCGAGGGCTCCGCCCAGGCCCGCATCCTCGAGGCCCAGGGCCAGGCCCGGGCCATCCAGCAGGTCTTCGACGCGATCCACCGCGGGAAGCCGACCCAGAAGCTGCTCGCGTACCAGTACCTGCAGGTCCTGCCGCAGATCGCCCGGGGCGACTCGAACAAGATGTGGATCATCCCGAGCGAGCTCACCGACGCGCTCCGGGGCATCGGTGGGGCCCTCGGCGCCGCCCCCAAGCCCACGGGCAGCGACGACGACGACGAGTGGGTCGAGCCCACCGAGGCCCTCGGCAACGCCTTCGAGGAGACCGTCCTCGAGGATCCCGCCCAGGCGCTCGCCCGGGCCCGTGGGCAGGCCGCACAGTCGAGCAAGGAGGCCGAGGAGCACGCGCAGCCGGCCTCCCGGGTGCAGCCGCCGGTCCGCCCCGGTGCCGACAGCGTCCCCCCGCGGGAGGCCCCGCCGACCGCGCCGACGCCGTCCGCCGCCGAGCCCGCGCCTGCGGCACCGCCGGCGCCCCCCGCGCCGCCGGCACCAGCGCCGAAGGGCGACGACGGCCCGGAGGAGGGCTACGGCTCCGGGGTGAGCCCCTCCATCCGCTGACGGCCCCTCCCCGACACCGGGACACGAGACACCCGGCCCCCGCACTAGGGTGGCCGGGTGTCCGTCGGTGAAGCCCTCCTCGTGGTCCTCGCCGGCATCGGGGCGGGGACGATCAACACGATCGTCGGCTCGGGCACCCTCATCACCTTCCCCACGCTGGTCCTGCTCGGGGTGCCGCCGGTGACCGCGAACATCTCGAACAACATCGGCCTGGTCCCGGGCAGCCTCACCGGGGCGATCGGGTACCGGAAGGAGCTCGCCGGCGCGGCGCCGGCGCTGCGGCGGCTGGTCCCGATGTCCCTCCTCGGCGCGCTCGTCGGGGCCGTCCTGCTCCTCGTGCTCGACCCGGGGGTCTTCCGGGCCGTCGTGCCCGTCCTCATCCTGCTCGGCGTGGTCCTCGTCCTCGTCGGTCCCCGGGTCAACGCGTGGGCCACGGCACGGCGGGAGGCCGGGTCGCACTCCGAGCGCACGCACGGGGCGGTCATGCAGGGCGGGGTGCTGGGGGCCGGTGTGTACGGCGGCTACTTCGGGGCGGCACAGGGCGTGATCCTCATGGGGATCATGGGCGCGCTGTCCGAGGAGCCCCTCCAGCGCCTCAACGGGTACAAGAACGTGCTCGCGACGGTCGTCAACGGGGTCGCGGCGGTCGTCTTCCTCGTCGTCGCCCGCGACCGGATCGACTGGCTCGTCGTCGTGCTCATCGCGGGGGGTTCCACGGTGGGCGGGGTGCTCGGCGCGACGGTCGGCCGACGGCTGCCGGCACCGGTCCTGCGCGGCGTCATCGTCGTCATCGGCCTCGTGGCGTTCGTCCGGCTCGTGCTCGTGGGCCTGACGGCCGGCCCGGCGCCGAGCGGGAGGTCGGGGTCCGCGACGTCTTGACGTCCCCCTCCTCGTCAGGCCAGAATCGCGGAAGGCGAACGTTCGCCTACACCGCAGAGTCGCGGCCGGTCACACGCCGGGGCTCCGGACCAGGGAGGTAGCAGTGACGCTGGCGGAGCAGTCGACGCGACCACGACGGGCGGCACCACACGCGGCCGCCACACGGCCCGGATGGGTCGAGCGCAACCGGGAGACGGTCGAGGCCTGGCTCTTCCTCCTGCCGTTCCTGCTGGTCTACACGGTCCTGCAGATCTATCCGGTGGTGCAGGCCGCCCTGATGAGCCTGTTCCGGTGGGACCTGCTCGATCCCACCAGGCGCGAGTTCGTCGCGGGCGACAACTACGTCGACATGTTCGGTGCCACCGGGCTCACCTGGGACGTGACCAACCTCCTGGGCTGGCGCATCGTCGGGGTCCTGCTCCTCGTGGGGATGGCCGTCGCCGTGGCGCGCCGCGCGCTCGAGGTCCGCCGAGCGGTCGCCTACGGCGCCGTGGTCGTGCTCGTCTTCGGGGTGCTGCTCGGACTGCACCCGGGGCCGGACGACGCCTGGTTCGACGCGTTGTTCTGGCAGTCCTTCGGGAACACGATCGCGTTCGTCGTGCTGTCCACGCCGGTGATCGTGGGCGTCGCCCTCGCCCTTGCGCTGTTCCTCAACGGCAGCGGGCGGTACGTCGGGTTGCTGCGGGCGGCGTTCTTCGCACCGTACGTGCTCTCCGTCGCCGTGCTCACCCTGATCTGGGGCTTCCTGCTGAACCCCGACCTGGGCCTCGTCGCGCGGGCCCTGAGTGCCCTCGGTCTGGAGCCGGTCTCCTGGCTGACCGACCCGTCGCTCGCCCTGCCCGCGATCGTCGTCGTCACCCTGTGGTGGACGATGGGATTCAACCTGGTGCTGTTCATCGCCGGGCTGCAGGACATCGAGCCGTCACTGTACGAAGCGGCCACCCTCGACGGTGCGGGTCCGTGGGGTCGGTTCCGCAACGTCACCGTTCCCGGCCTGCGGCGCACGATCGTCCTGGTGTCCGTCCTCCAGGTGATCAGCTCGTTCCAGATCTTCGGGCAGGTCTACATCCTCACGCGGGGTGGGCCGGCGAACTCCACGCGCGTGCTCATCCAGAACATCTACGAGTCCGGCTTCCGTGAGTTCCGACTGGGCTACGCCGCAGCCCAGTCGGTGTTCTTGTTCCTGGTCATGCTCATCGTGTCCATCGTCCAGCTGAGGATCATGCGAGAGGAGGACGAGGCATGAGCACCACCACCGCACCCACGACCCGTTCGGCCTCGACGCCCGGTACCCACTCCAGAGGGGGGATCTCCCCCCGACGGCTCCGGCAGCTCCTGCTGATCGGGGCCCTGGGCTTCGCCGCCCTGGTCTGGCTCACGCCGCTGCTGTGGATGCTGTCGCTGTCGGTCTCCTCGAACGAGGCGCTGACGACCAACACGACGAGCCTGGTCCCCCTCGACCCGACGGTGTCGAACTACGGTGACGTGCTCGACGTCGGCCTCACGCCTCGCTGGCTGCTCAACTCGCTGATCGTCACCGGGGCCACCACGATCGCCACGCTCGCGCTGTCGGCAGGTGCCGGCTACGCCTTCGCGCGGCTGCAGTTCCGCGGGAAGTGGTGGCTCTTCCCGTTCGTCCTGGCCGGTCTCATGGTCCCCAAGGAGGCCATGTTCATCCCGCAGTTCCTCATGTTCAGCGAAGTGGACATGCACAACACCTATGCCGCGCTCGCCCTTCCGCGCATCGCTGCACCCCTGGGAGTGTTCATCATGACCCAGTTCTTCCGGGCCCTCCCTCGCGACATCGAAGAGGCAGCATCGGTGGACGGCGCGAGCCGGTGGGTGATCTTCTCGCGTGTCCTGCTCCCCCTGTCGGTGCCTGCGCTGACCGCGCTGGGGATCTTCACCTTCATCCTCACGTGGAACGACTACCTGTGGCCCCTGGTCTCGGCGACACAGCCCGAGATGTTCACGATCACGACCGGACTCGCTTCTCTCCAGGGCAACTTCGCCCAGGCGACCGAGCTGGGTTCGCTCATGGCTCGGGGGGTGGTGGCGGCTGCCCCGCTGCTCATCCTGTTCATCATCTTCCAACGACACCTGATCCGAGGCATCTCCGTGGGGAGTGGTGGCAAGTGAACCGCAGGACGAGCCGACCCCCGTCCCGACGGCGCGCCCGCAGGGCGCTCGTCGTCGGCCTGCTCGCGACGCTCACCGTGACCTCCGGCTGCGGCATGGTCGTCCGCCGCGACGCGCCCGACCCCGCCGCCGAGGAGGTCAAGGTGTCCGAGGATGCCGTGGACCCCGTGAGCATCGAGATGGCCCGGTTCTTCGGAGACTGCGAGGACTCCACCCTCGGCGTCACCGACGTCACGCAGGCCACGAGCGAGTGCGAGGTCATCCAGATCCTCACGAACGCCTACAACGCCGACAACCCCGACGGCATCACCGTCGAGCGCCTCGGCGGTGCCCAGTACGCGTCCTACTACGACACCCTCAACGCCACGTATGCCGGAGGCTCCCCGCCGGACGTCGCGGTGATGCACGAGGCCAACCTGCCCGACTATGCCGCCCGCAACCTGCTCGTCCCCCTCGACGACGTGCTCGCGGGCGTGGGCGTCGACCCGTCGCAGTGGACCGAGCCCGCGCGACGGGCCGTCACCTTCGACGGCAGGATCTACGGCGTCCCCTTCGACGTCCACACCACCTTGTGGCACGTGAACCGCGACCTCTTCGAGGAGGCGGGCCTGCTCGACGCCACCGGTGAGCCGGTGCTGCCGACCAGTACCGAGGAGTTCCTCGCACAGGCCGAGCAGCTCCAGCGGCGCACCGGTGCGCAGTACTTCGCGATCGACGCCAACCAGTTCGCCCTGAGCGTCATGATGTTCCTGACCCTGCTGTACCAGCAGGGTGGGACGATCACCAACGAGGCGGGCACGACGGCCACGCTCGACTCTCCCGAGGCACTGGAGGCGCTGCGATTCATGAACGAGGTGTTCGACCGCGGGTATGCCAGCGCCACCCAGGACTACACCGCTGCCCAGACGGCCTTCCTCAACGGTGACGCCGCGGTGCTCTCGAACGGCACCTGGGTCGTCAACCAGTACGCCGCCGAAGCCGCCTTCGACTACGAGGCGCTGCCGTTTCCCACCCTGTACGACCGACCCGCCGCGTGGGCCAACTCCCACGTCTGGGTGCTGCCGGTCCAGGATTCGAGCGACCGGTACGCCGAGGCCCTGAAGTTCGTGTCGTTCCTCGGCGAGAACGATGCCGCCTGGGCCATCGGCACCGGGCACCTGCCCGCGGTCAAGACCGTGCTCGGAAGTGCCGCCTTCCAGGAGGCCCCCCAGCGCTCGAACTTCGCCGAGGGCGCGGTCGACCAGGCCAGGCTGCTGCCCCAGGTCGGCAACTGGCAACCCATCGAGGACGTCCTCAAGGCCCAGGTCGAGTCGACCTGGCTCACAGGCGTGTCTCCGACGGACGCCCTGGACCGGGCGCAGCGCCTCGTGGGCCAGCGGCTCGACACCGCCGGCCCGGCAGGTGCCGACCCCGCCGCAGGCGACGGATGAGCGACGGCCCCCGGCCCGGGTCCGGCCGCAGACCGTCCATCAAGGACATCGCGGAGCGGGCCGGCGTCAGCTTCCAGACGACGAGCAAGGTGCTCCGGGGCGGCGGCACCGTCGCCGACGCCACACGCCAGCGCATCCACGCCATCGCCGAGGAGCTCGGCTACGTGACGAACGACGTGGCACGGAGCCTGGTCACCCGGCGCACCCGGACCATCGGGGTGGCCGTCGGCGACCTCAGTGACCACATCGTGGCCCGGTTCGTGGCCGGTGCCGAGCAGGAGGCCCGCAACCAGCAGCAGTCCGTCCTCATCGTCAGTGTCGACACCAGCACCGACGGCGGGGAACGGTCCCTGCGTACGCTGCTCGAGCGGCGTGTCGACGGCATCGTCGTCGCCGCCCCTCAGCTGGAGGTGGACGCTCGCCTCGGGGCGCTCCTGCGCGGTCCGGTGCCCGTCGTCAGCATCCACTCGGTGGCCGGTGGGGGGGTGCGTCTCGTGGGATCCGACCAGCAGGAGACCGCCCGTCTCGCCACGGCGCACCTGCTGTCGCTGGGGCACCGCCGCATCGGCATGGTCACCGGGGACCCGTCTCGCCGGGTGGCCCGCAGCCGCACCCGGGGGTACCGCGCGGCGCTGCAGGATGCCGGGCTGGCGCCCGACGACAGCACGGTGGCCCAGGGCGACTGGCAGCCGGGGGGCGGTTACGCGGCCACGGTGACCCTCCTCGACCGGCATCCGGACCTCACCGCGCTGTACGTGCAGAACGACCTGATGGCGGTGGGCGCCCTCCACGCGGCCAGCGACCTGGGTCGTCGGGTCCCCGACGACCTGGCCGTCATCGGCTGCGACGACATCCCCACCGCCGCCCACACGGTCCCGACGCTGAGCACGGTGCGGCTACCCTTCGCCGAGACCGGGGCCCGCGCCGTGCAGATGCTCCTCGAGGATGCCGACCGGGGCACGGCGGACCGTTCACGGCACAAGGTGATGCTGCCCGTGGAACTGGTGTGTCGGCAGTCCTGCGGATGCGACGCAGCGAGTCCGACGCCCGTCGAGGAGGTGGGTCGATGACACCGACCCCCGACCTCCCGCGACCGGAGTACCCGCGACCCCAGTGGCGTCGGGACAGATGGCGAAACCTCAACGGCCGCTGGCTGTTCGCCGTCGACGACGACGACGCCGGGCGCGCGGCCCGTTGGCACGAGCTCGACAGGGCCGGGCTCGAGGCCGACGACAGCCCCTTCGACCGTGAGGTCGTGGTCCCCTTCGCACCCCACACAGAGGCCTCGGGGGTGGCCGACAGCACGCTGCACCCCGTGCTCTGGTACGCCCGGTGCTTCGACGCCCACGGTCTCGTCGAGGCGGGGGAGCGACTGCTGCTCCACATCGGTGCCGCCGACCACGACGCCACGGTGTGGGTGAACGGCCAGCACGTGGCCTCGCACCGGGGCGGCTACACGCCCATCTCGGCGGATGTCACCGACGCCGTCCGCGACGGCGAGAACGTCGTCGTGGTCCGCGTGGCCGACGACCACGAGGACCTGGGCCAACCACGGGGCAAGCAGTACTGGCTCCGACCCTCGGAGTACGTCTTCTACCGCGGCACGACAGGGATCTGGCAGACGGTCTGGTTGGAGCCGATGGCCGCGGCGTCGGTCGCCGAGGCCCACGTGGTCCCGGTGCTCCACGACGCCTCGGTCGACGTGACCGTGAGCGTGACGCGCCCCGCTGTGGGGTCGACACTGCGGGTGACGATCTCCCGTGACGGGGGGACGGTCGTGCGCGACACGCTGCTGCTCACCGACACCGACGTCCGCAGGCGCTGGCGGCTCACCGAACACCTGTCGGCGCGGGACGCCAAGCTCCTGGAGTTCCAGGGAGTGGCGACGTGGCACCCGGGCAACCCCCGCCTCTACGACCTCACCCTCGAGGTGCTGGACGACGGGGGCATGGTGCTCGACCGCGTGCAGTCGTACTTCGGGATGCGGTCGGTCTCGACCCACGACGGCCAGGTCCTGCTCAACGGGCGTCCGATCTTCCAGCGTCTGGTGCTGGACCAGGGCTTCTTCCCGGAGTCCGGCTACACCGCCCCCACCGACGAGGCGATCCGGGCCGACATCGAGCTCGCCCAGCAGCTCGGTTTCAACGGCGCCCGCAAGCACCAGAAGATCGAGGACCCGCGGTACCTGTACTGGGCGGACCGGCTCGGGTTCCTCGTGTGGGAGGAGATGCCGAGCGCCTTCCGCTTCTCCTCCCGGTACCTGGCCCAGACGACGGCGCAGTGGCAGGAGGCGGTGGTTCGCGACCGGAACCACCCGTGCATCGTCGTGTGGGTGCCGATGAACGAGAGCTGGGGGGTGCCGTCAGTGGCGTTCGGGTCGGACCAGCGCCAACGAGAGCACCTGCTGGCCATGTACCACCTCACCAAGGCCCTGGACTCGACCCGGCTCGTGGTGTCGAACGACGGGTGGGAGCACGCGGTGACCGACCTGTGCACGATCCACGACTACTCCGACCCGGACACGGTCCGGGCGCGGTTCGGCGACCGGGAGAGCGCCGTGGGCTCACGGCCGCTGCACCACCCGATCTATGTCGACGGCCACGCCCACCGCGGAGAGCCGATCCTCGTCAGTGAGTTCGGGGGGGTGGCGATCGACGAGTTCGGAACCTGGGGCTTCCACACCGTCCCGGACGGTGCGGCGCTCCTGGAGCGGTACCGGGAGTTCGTCTCGGCGGTCGTGTCGAGCCCCGTGGTCGCCGGCTTCTGCTGGACCCAGCTGACGGACATCGAGCAGGAGGCCAACGGCCTGGTCGACGCCCACCGCCGGCCGAAGGCGGACCTCGAGGCACTGCGCGAGGCCACCCAGCAGCCGGCGCGCCGGGAGACCCGCACCTCCATCCCACTTCCGGAGGACGTGAAGCCACCCCCGGCGTGAGGCGGCTCGCTCCGTTCCCCGGTTTCCCTCGCTAGCGTGTGCTGGGTGCCGACCCCGATCGACGACCCCACGGACCCCCGGCTCGAGGACTACGTCTCGCTCACCGACGTGGCCCTCCGGCGCCGCATCGAGCCGGAGGGCGGCCTCTACGTCGCGGAGTCCGAGAAGGTGATCCGGCGCGCCCTCGGGGCCGGCCACCGCCCCCGGTCCTACCTCATGGCCGAGCGCTGGCTCACCGACCTCGCCGACCTCGTCGAGGACGCCGAGCGTGACGGCGTGCCGGTCTTCGTCGGCGAGCACGACGTCATCGAGCGGCTCACCGGGTTCCACCTGCACCGGGGCGCCCTCGCCTCGATGCACCGGCCGGCGCTCCCGTCGCTCGAGACGGTCCTGGAGCACGCCCGACGGGTCCTCGTCCTCGAGGACGTCGTCGACCACACGAACGTCGGCGCGGTGTTCCGGTCCGCCGCGGCGCTGGGGACGGACGCCGTGCTCGTCACGCCGCGGTGTGCGGACCCGTTGTACCGCAGGTCGATCCGGGTCTCGATGGGTACCGTCTTCCAGGTCCCGTGGACCCGCATCGACCCGTGGCCCGGGGGGATCGCCGACCTGCACGCCCTCGGCTTCCACGTGGCGGCCCTCGCCCTCGCGGAGGACTCCGTCGGCCTCGACGAGCTCGCGGCCGACCCTCCGGAGCGCCTCGCGCTCGTCCTCGGGACGGAGGGCGACGGACTCGCCCGGCGGACCCTCGCCGATGTCGACACGGTGGTCCGGATCCCGATGGCCGGGGGAGTGGACTCGCTCAACGTCGCGGCCGCGGGTGCGGTCGCCGCGTGGGCCCTGCGAGCCCCGGGCGCCGGGGCGAGCGGCTAGCGGACGAGCCGGTCGAGCAGCCGGTCGACCTCGGCGGTGGGGTCGTCGGCCGACCCTCCGTGGACCGGGCCCGGCTGGACCACCGTGGACCGGGGGGCGCTGAGCCACCCGAACCGCTTGCCCTGGGTCGTGAGCGTGGCGTCGACCCCCGCGGGCGGGCTGTCGCACATGCCACCGACGGCCTCGAGGGCCGCGCGCAGCGCCGGCAGGTCGGCGTCCGGAGCGACCGCGAGCAGCCGGGCCTCGTCGACGTGCCAGGCGCAACGCAGCACCCCGGCCGACTGGCTGTGCAGCACGACACCGACGTTGAGGCACTCGCCGCGGTCGACGCGGGGGACGAACCGGAGCACGACGTACTGGTAGGCGTGGCTCATGCCGCACCCCCGAGCCAGGCCGCCGTGGAGGCCAGCCGGTGGACGAGGTGCTCGAGGTAGGCCGAGCGCACCGCGTCGAGGTCGGGGAGGCTCCCGGTGGTCTCGAGCCACTCGGCGGGCACCTCCGCGACGACCTCGCGGAGCACGTCCTCGGTGAGCGCCGGTGCGAGCCGCGCGTGGGCCTCCTCGACGGGCCCCGCGACCGGAGCCAGCACGTGGCCGCTCGCGTCGAACGGCTGCGCGACGAAGCGCCCGACGTCCGGTGGTCGGCTCGGCCAGCCGTGGTGGAACCACAGCGCCGCCCCGTGGTCGATCGCCCAGGTGCGTCCGTGCCACACGAGGAGGTTGGGGTTGGCCCACGTCCGGTCGACGTTCGCGGTGTAGGCGTCGAGCCACAGGATGGCCGCGGCGTCCGTGGCCGACGGCGGTCTGGACCCGTCGTAGCCGAAGGACCCGGGGAGGAAGTCGACCCCGAGGTTGCGGCCCGGGCTGGCCGTGAGGAGGTCCTGGACCTCCTCGTCCGCCTCGTACCGGGCGATCGCGCTCGGGAGGTCGACGACCGCCAGCCGCGGGGTGGGGATGTCGAGGCGCCGGGCGATCTCGCCGACGAGCACCTCGGCCACGAGGACCTTGCGCCCCTGGCCCGCCCCCGTGAACTTCACGACGTACGTGCCGAGGTCGTCGGCCTCGACGAGCCCCGGGAGGGACCCGCCCTCGCGCAGCGGGGCGACGTACCGGACGGCGGTGACGGACTCGAGCACCCCCACAGGCTAGTCGTGGACCGCCGGCCGGTGGCGGCTGGCTACGCTGGGCGGGATGAGCACCGAGGAGCGACGTCTGGCCGGTCGGTACGTCCTCGACGCCCCGATCGGGCGCGGGGGCATGGGCGAGGTCTGGCGCGCCACCGACACCGTGCTCGGGCGCCAGGTGGCCATCAAGATGATCGACCTGAGCCGGGTCCCGGACGAGGCCGGAGCCATCCGCTTCGAGCGCGAGGCCAGGGCCACCGCCGGGCTGAGCCACCCGCACGTGGTCACCGTGCACGACACCGGGGTCGAGGGCGACACCGCCTACCTCGTGATGGAGCTCCTCCCGGGCCCGAGCCTCGCCGAGCGGCTCGCCGACGGACCGCTGCCGGTGGAGGACGTCGTCGACATCGGCCGGCAGGTGGCCTCCGCCCTCGAGGCGGCCCACGCGCGCGGGCTCGTGCACCGCGACATCAAGCCCGCCAACCTCGTGCGGGCCGCGGACGGCCGGATCCGGGTCGTCGACTTCGGGATCACCCAGCTCGCCGAGGCGGCGGGCCAGCAGGCCCTCACGGCGACGCACACCGTGATGGGGACCGCCGAGTACCTCGCGCCCGAACAGGCGATGGGTGGCCGGGTCGACGGCCGTGCGGACCTCTACGCCCTCGGCTGCGTGCTCTTCGCCCTCCTCACCGGGCGGCCGCCGTTCAGCGGACCCACCGCGGTCGCGACGATGATGCAGCACACCAACGACGCCGTCCCGGACGTACGGACGCTGCGCCCCGACACCCCGGCCTGGCTGGCGGCCCTCGTCACGGGGCTGCTCGCCAAGTCCCCGCAGGACCGGCCTGCCGGCGCGGGTGCCGTCGTCGAGGCACTCGACGCGCGGACCGCGCCGGCGGGGGCGGCCGACGCGACCACCGTGCTCCCCGTCGGCGGTGCCGACCCCACGCAGCGGCTCGCGGCGGCTCCCTTCCCGCCGGTCACGGCCCCTCCGACGTCGCCTCCTCCTCCTCCGTCGACGCGTTCGGACCGCCACGAGGAGCGCCGGGGGTCCTCCGCCCCGCTGTGGGTCCTGGCCGTGGTGGCGGTCCTGGCCGTGGCCCTCCTCGCGTGGTACCTGCTCAGCGGTCTGGGCTCCGGTGCTGACCCGGCGGCCACGCCGTCGGCGACCCCCACCGCATCCAGCGAGGCCCCGACGACGAGCGAGCCCGCCCCGTCCACGTCGGCCCCGGAGCCCACCCCCACGCCGTCGGAGAACCCCACCGCCGCCGACCCCGGCCAACCGGTCAGCGACGCCGCGTCCGCCCTGCGCGACGAGGTCTCGGCCCTCGACGCCGCCGGAGGTATCGACCCCAAGGCCGCCGAGACGCTGCAGAAGGAGCTGGCGGACATCGACGACGCCCTCGCCGCTCAGGACACCAAGGCCCTGGTCAAGGCCCGCGACAAGATGCTCGAGCAGTACGGCAAGAACGTCGACGACGGGTCGATCCCGCCGGAGGCGGCCTCCCGGCTCAACCCGCTCGTCCAGGACCTCGCGGACGCGGTCGACGCGTACGACGCCTCGCAGGGCTGAGCCCGGCGGCCACCGCGCCGCGACGACGACGAAGGCCCCGAACCAGATGGTTCGGGGCCTTCGAGCGTGGTGTCCGAGGGGGGACTTGAACCCCCATGCCCTATACGGGCACTAGCACCTCAAGCTAGCGCGTCTGCCAATTCCGCCACCCGGACGAGTGCTGCACGAGCGGCCCTGGGGAGGCCGTCCTGCGACCCGGAACGATACACGGTCCCCGCCCCGGAACCGAAATCGCCCGACCCGGGCGCAGCGTCCGCCGCGTCCGTCCCGGCGTCTACGGTGGAGTCCATGACCGACACGCTGCGCCCCGAGGACGAGGTCGTCCGGATCTGCCGCGACCTGATCCGGATCGACACGAGCAACTTCGGCGACGGCAGTGGCCCGGGCGAGGCCGCGGCCGCGGCGTACGTCGTCGAGCAGCTGCGCGAGGTCGGGCTGGAGCCGCAGACCTACGAGGCCGACCCCGGCCGGGTCACGGTCGCCGTCCGCATCCCCGGCGCCGACCGCGAGCGGGGCGCCCTCTGCGTCCACGGCCACCTCGACGTCGTCCCTGCGAACGCCGCCGACTGGTCGGTCGACCCGTTCGGCGCCGAGGAGCGCGACGGGTGCATCTGGGGCCGCGGGGCGGTCGACATGAAGGACATGGACGCGATGATGCTCGCCTGCGTCCGCGACATCGCCCGACGTGGCGTCGTGCCGCCGCGTGACCTCGTCGTGGTCTTCTTCGCCGACGAGGAGGCCGGGGGCGTCCAGGGCTCCCACTTCATGGTCGAGCACCATGCGGACGTCTTCGAGGGGGTCACCGAGGCGATCAGCGAGGTGGGCGGCTACAGCGTGACGGTCACCGACCGGCACGGCGACGAGAAGCGCACCTACCTCCTCCAGACGGCCGAGAAGGGGATCATGTGGCTGCGCCTCACGGCATCCGGCCGGGCGGGGCACGGGTCGGTGCCCAACGACGAGAACGCGATCGTCCGGCTCGCCGAGGCGATCGCCCGGATCGCCGAGCACAAGTGGCCGCGCGAGTACATCCCCTCGGTCCGCACCCTCCTCGACGGGCTCTCCGAGCTCACGGGCACCGGGTGGTCGGACGAGGACCTCGAGGAGCTGCTCGAGCACCTCGGCGGCGCCCAGGGGTTCGTGCGCGGCACCCTCCAGGACACGAGCAACGTGACGATGCTCGACGCCGGGTACAAGCACAACGTCATCCCGCAGCAGGCGTCCGCCAACGTCGACTGCCGGTTCCTCCCGGGGCACGACGAGGCGCTCCTCGACACGATCCGGGAGCTCGCGGGGGAGCACGTCGAGGTCGAGGTGCTCCACCAGGACATCGCCCTGTCGGCGCCGTTCGAGGGCGACCTCGTCGACCGGATGGTCGAGGCCCTGCGCACCGAGGACCCCGACGCCGAGGTCCTGCCGTACTGCCTCTCCGGCGGCACCGACAACAAGGCGCTCTCGCTGCTCGGCGTCACCGGCTACGGCTTCGCCCCGCTGCGCCTCCCGGCCGACCTCGACTTCGCGCCGATGTTCCACGGCATCGACGAGCGGGTGCCCACGGAGTCGCTCCGGTTCGGGGCCCGCGTGCTCGGCCGGCTGCTCGAGACCTGTTGACGCAGGGGCCGGCTCACCAGCCGGAGACGACCGTGCGGCGGGCGCGGATGATCCGTCGCCGCAGCCACGTGCGGGTGAGCCCGCCCATGTAGGTGCGGGTCCGCGCCAGCTCCCAGTGCCCGTACTCGGCGTGCTCGGTGAGCGTGCGGCGGATGTCGTTGCGCTCCACCTCGCGCCCGAAGTTCAGGACGAGGTACTCGTAGTCGGCCACCGACACATTCTGCCCAAGGACCGGTACGGTTCGGGACATGACCGATGACCCGCGTGCCGCCCTCGCCCGGCTCGTCTCCGCCTTCGAGCGTCACCTCGAGGTGAGCAGCACGCGTCGGGGCGACGACGACCCCCACGTCATCGCCGCGTACGAGGACCTCGCGGACGCCTTCGAGGAGTACGACGGGACCCTCTACGACGCCTACGGGGAGATGACCCCGCTCGACCTCTACACCGGGGACGACGACGAGGACGACGAGGACGACGGCGACGAGGACGCGCCCGGGGACGGCGGGGGAGACGGCGACGACGACCTCGACGACCACGACGACGAGGACGGCGACCGGAGCCACATCTACTCGGGGCTCGACGACGACTTCGACGACGACGAGGACGAGTGACGTCGGCCGACGACGACCGGGGCGCGCTGCCTCAGGTGTGGTCGGACGAGACCTCGTCGAGCGCCTCGACGATCTGGGTCGGCAGCTCGACGTCCTCGCTCTGGAGCAGCGCCGCGAGCTGACCCGGGGTCCGGGGGCCGACGACGGGCGCGGTGACACCGGGACGGTCGCGGACCCAGGCCAGGGCGACCGCGGCCGGGGGGACGCCCAACCCGTCCGCTGCCGTGCGCACGGCCTCGACGACGCCTCGGGTGTGGTCGCCGACGTGGTGGCCGGCGAAGCGTGAGAACTCCTCGGACGCCAGCCGGGAGTCCGAGGCGATGCCCCCGCGGTAGCGGCCGGTGAGGACGCCCCGGCCGAGGGGGGACCAGGGGAGCAGCCCGAAGCCGAGGGTCGTCGCCGCGGCGACCAGCTCACGCTCCGGGCGGCGTTCGACGAGGGAGTACTCGACGGAGTTGGCCGCCAGCGGCACCCCCGCGGACTCGAGGAGCGACATCGTCCGCGCTGCCTGCCAGCCGACGTGGTTCGAGACGCCCACGTACCGGGCGCGACCGCTCTGCCAGGCGTGCACGAGGGCGCTCACCGTCTCCTCCAGGGGCGTCTCGTCGTCCCAGGTGTGGGCGAGCCACACGTCGACGTGGTCGGTCCGCATCCGGCGCAGGGACAGGTCGAGCTGGTGGAGCATCGTCCGCCGCGAGCAGTCGACGACGCGCTCCCCGGTGGCCCGACTGATCCCGGACTTCGTGACGACGACGACCTCGTCGCGGTCCGGGCCCTCGAGGAAGTCGCCGAGCAGGTCCTCGGCCATCCCTCCGGCGTAGCCGTGGGCGGTGTCGACGAGGGTGCCGCCGGCCGCGCGGAAGGTCGTGAGGAGGTCGCGGGCGTCCTCGGGGGAGGTGCGGGTGCCCCAGGCCATCGTGCCGAGGCCGAGCCGGGACACGGTGAGCCCGGTGGCCCCGAGGCGGCGGGTCAGCATGCGGGCGACCCTACCGCCGCACGCCGGCCCTCACGCGTCGACCGGCTTGCGACCCGGGTCCCGGGTGCCGACGTCCGACCGCGCGACGCGGCGGTCGGTGGCGACGATCCAGACAGCCAGCGCGATGCCGGCACAGGCCGCCAGGAGGAAGAAGAGGATGGCGATGCCCGGGTAGCCGAGCAGGGTCCAGGTCGAGGGCACGCGCATCATGAGCGCCACACCGACGTGGGTCGCGCATGACGAGGCCGAGGTGAAGGGGGCGTTCCGCTGCAGTCCGAGGTGAGGCGCTGCTCGTCGATGGCGTCCACGCGGAGTCGGAACTCCCCGGCGGCCGCCGCATCGAGGATCCGGTTGGCTCGCCGGGGGAGCTGGGCCGTGAAGTCCTTGGCCTCGATGGCAGCGGACAGCAGGCCCCCGGGGCTGGTCCGCAGCCCCGACGCGAAGATCTCGCTGACGTTGTCGCGGATGCACTGGGCGGGGGCGAAGGTCGGGTCGAGGTGGGACGTCGCCTGGCGAGGTTGAGCATCGCCTTGACGATCATCGACATCTCGGCCGGGGCGCAGCCGTAGCCGGAGAGTTGCTGAGGTCGACGAGGCGGTCCCGACCTGCAGGTCCGCGCTGCCCGGCCGGTGTAGTGGTGGCTGACTCGCCCCGGGTGGCGGCGTCGTAGCTGTCGACCGGGTGGTTCTCGCCGCGTGGAAGGGGGCGGTCTCCTCCCCGGGACCGTCGCTGATGGACAGCAGGAGCTCGACGACGTCCTGGCCTCCGGGGACCAGGCGGTCATCCCCGGTCGGAGGGCGAGCTGCTCGTCCTGTGTGCAGAGGTTGCCGATGCGGTTCGGGTGCAGACGCCGTAGACGAGGATCATCCGCAGGTACGCGCGGAACAGCTGCTCGCCCCGGGCGCGGTGGCGGTGATGCCAGTCGTCCGATGTCCGTGATCTTGCGCCCGTGGATGCGGTCCATGGTCAGGAGCCTGCTGGTCGTGTACTCCATGACGGGCTGGGGCACGATCAACCGGTCGTACTCGGCGGTCAGGTCGCCGAAGGTGACGAGGTTCTTGGCCTCACGTCGGTAGTCCAGCTCGCCGGCCAGGGATCGGCGGAACTGCGCCAGCAGCGGTCCGAACCCGACCCGGCGACCGACGTCCGTCCGCTGGTCCGCGACGACCGGCAGCCGGGCGAGACCTCCTGCGTCCGGACGCTCCGCGATCCCGGGCCGCTGGACCTCGATGCCGACGACGTGACCGTTGCGCAAGGTCGCGGCATGGACCTGGCCGAGGGATGCCGAGGCGAGCGGTTCGACGGCGAAGTCACTGAACCGCTCGCTGAGGGCCGGCCCGGTCCATCTCGACGAGGTCCCGCACGGTGTCGAGGGGAGGGGCTCGAGGGCGTCTGGAGCCGGGTCAGAGCCGTCGTGAACGGCCGGGAGCACGTCGAAGCGCTCGGAGGAGCTGCCTCAGCTTGATGAAGGTCGGCCCAGCGCTCGAGATCGCTGCATCGTCCATGTCAGCGCCCCCCGTGACGGGGCCGTGGGGCCCGCGGCGCCGACGGGTACTCGTCGGCGGGCACCGTGTGGTCGGCTCCGGCGTTGCGACCAGGAGCCGGACGAGGTATATCGGCTGTCGGGAGGTTCCGCTCGGGAAATCCTTACACCTGGGAGACCAGGTGCCGGCGGAGGGGGAGGGCGCTCGCGGAGGCGCCGCGCGATCGTCAGAAGGGTGGGTCGCCGGTGGGCGCGCGCCATGGGTGGCGGGGTCGCCGGTGCGGGGTGGGGAGGGTGGCGGTGAGGCGTCGTGGGGTGAGGTCGTGGGTGTCGGTGCGGCAGGTGGGGCGGGGTCGGGGGGTGCCGAGGTGGTGTTCGTGGCGGTGTTCGAGGGTGCTGTGGGGTGCGTCGGGGAGGGTGAGGCAGGGGATGCCCGCGGGTGTCGTGGTCGGGGTGGGCGGTGCTGGGGGGAGCTGGATGTGGTGGAGGTGGTCGACGGGGTGGGTGGTGCGGGTGCGGCCGGGGGGTCGGTCCAGGTGATCGAGCGCGTTCGGCGTGGAGGTTGGCGGTCCAGCCGGGGCGTTGCTTGACGCGGTGGTGGCGCCGGCAGAGGCAGGCCAGGTTGGTGGCGGTGGTGGGTCCGGCGGGCCAGGGGGTGACGTGGTCGAGGTCGCAGAACCGGGCGGCGACGTGGCAGCCGGGGAACCGGCACCGCCCGTCCCGGGCCCGGACCAGAGCGGCGAGGCTCTTGCCGGGCCGGTACGCCCCGGTCGCCAGCGACTCGCCCTCGTCGAGGAGGGCGCCGGTGACCGGGTCGCACGCCACGACCCGGGCTCGTCCGGCCTGCGCGAGCCAGCCCCGGTCGACCAGGACCGGCTCGGCGCTGCCGGGCGCGGCGACCTCGACGAGACCGTCATCCGGTCCGGCGGTTGCTGCGGGCACGGTGAGGACGACCTGGACGTCGACGGTCGCCTGCTGGGTGACGAGGTCGGTGAGGGCCTTGGCGCGGGCCCGGTCGATGCGCTCGCAGGTGCCGTCGGTGAGGTACCGCTGGGCGAGCTCGTCGATCGCGGCCCACGCCCGGCAGGCCTCCTCGGAGGGGAACGTGCCGAGCCAGGTGTCGACGCCGGGCTCGTCGACCCACCGCCGCAGGCTCGACTCCGACCGGGCACGCTGTGCGCGCTGGCGGAGCAGGTCCGGGCTGATCCGCGCCAGCATCCGGCGGGCCCGGCGGCGGAGGCGGGCGGAGTCCTCCACCCCGAACCACCCCTCCAACGACGCCACGACCGTGGCCGCGACCTCGGGCGGGCACTCCTCCAGCTCCGCCGCGACGACCTGCGCGCGGTACGCGTCCAGCACGCCCGAGGCCATCGCCGCGTGCAACCCCCCGAGCCCGGTCGAGGCGTCCGTGCCCGTCGGGGCCGTCGGCCGCGGTCCGCAGCGCGTGCCGGACCCGGCGTTCCGCGGCGACCGCCGTCAGGTTCAGCACCCCCGAGAGGACCGCCGGCGCGTCCAGCGCCCCGTGCCCGAGCGGCTGGTGCACCTCGATGAGGGTGCCGTCCTCACACCACTGCGTCTCGACCGCGGCCAGCCGCACGATCGCCGCGTCCTGCGCTGCCGTCGCCTCGTTCACCAGGCACTGGAGCTCACCGGCCACCGCCGCCCACTCCTCCCGCGACCCCCGCACCCCATCCGGTTCCGCGACCGAGGACAGGGCACTACGGGCGACACGCACCGCGTCCAGCACGTCCTGCGGACCGACCGTGGTGACCATGGGCTCCCCCTCCCCTCGTACCCACGATCCTACCCGCGACCACCCACTCGCACAAGTGTTCGAACACACCAATTCCGCTGGGGTGCAGGCGATGTGCTCTCGCGCAGGCGACCCAAAGGAACGTCCGTGACCACCGGGTCACGGGGATCGGCGCCCTGGGGGTCAGGGGGCAGCGGCGCGCGCCGCCGCCTGGCAGGCGGTCGCCGGATCCGTACCCGAGAAGACGGTGTCGAGGTCCACCTTCTGGGTGGCCGCGACCGCGCCCAGGAGTCGGCACAGGTCAGCGACCTCGGTCTGGACCGAGAGGTCGGCGCCCGTCGGGCCGTTGTCGACCTGCGTGACGACGGTGTCCCTGTTCGCGCCCGCGCACGAGGCGAGGAGGATGAGGACGAGGACCACGTTGACCCAGGTCTGCAGGCGGACTCGGGTGTTCCCGTCGTCCCGCGGCGGCCGGGATCCCGCCGACGAAGGGCTCGGTGGCGACGGAGAGCTGGTGGCGGACACGGCGACTCCTCCCGGCAGGGAGCGACGTCGCCCCCCATCGCAGGAAGTATGGCGCCCCGGGCGTCGGCAACGAGGTGCGGCACGCCGCGCCGACCAGTTGCGGCGACCTCGGCACGTCCCCGGCCGGACTAGCCTCGAGGCATGAGACTCGGACTGGCCGGCGGCTACGCAGGGATGGGCATGGGGGAGGACCTCCTGGTCCTCGTCCAGGAGGCGGACCGGCTGGGCTACGCGTCGGTGTGGATCGCGGAGGCGTACGGCTCGGACAGCCCCACGGTCCTGGCCTGGCTGGCCGCCCAGACCGAGCACATCGGCCTCGGGGCGGGCGTCATGCAGATCCCGGCCCGCACGCCGGCGATGACGGCGATGACCGCCGCCACCCTCGACACGCTGTCCGGCGGCCGGTTCCTGCTCGGCCTCGGTGTCTCCGGCCCCCAGGTGAGCGAGGGCTGGCACGGCGTCCGCTTCGGCCGGCCGCTCGCCCGCACCCGCGAGTACGTCGACATCGTCCGCACCGCCCTCCGCCGCGAGTCGGTGCAGTACGACGGTGACCACTTCACGCTCCCGCTGCCCGACGGGCCCGGCAAGGCCCTGCGGCTCACGATCCACCCGCCCCGCCCGGACCTGCCGATCTACCTCGCCGCGGTCGGGCCGAAGAACCTCGCCCTCGCCGGTGAGGTCGCCGACGGGTGGCTGGCGATCTTCCTGTCGCCCGAGCACTCCGCCGAGCACGTCGCCGCGGTGCGCGACGCCCGCGCCGCAGCCGGCAGGGGCACCCCCGACGACCCCATGGCGGGGTTCGACGTCGTCGCCACCGTCCCCGTCGTCGTCACCGAGGACCTCGAGGCCGCCCGCGCCGCGGTGGCGCCCTACACCGCCCTCTACATCGGCGGGATGGGCAGCCGCGAGCAGAACTTCTACAACCGGCTCGCGCGCTCGATGGGCTTCGACGAGGCCGCCGACACCATCCAGGACCTCTACCTCGCCGGGCGGCCCCGCGACGCCGCGGACGCCGTGCCCTTCGAGCTCGCCGACGCCACGGCCCTCCTCGGCCCGCCCGAGCGGATCGCCGAGCGGGTCGGGCGCTACGCCGACGCCGGCGTCACCACCCTCTCGGTCGCCCCGTACGCCCGGACCACCGAGGAGCGGCTGGCCGTCCTGCGCCTCATGGCCGAGGTCGTCCCCGGCTGACGCCGCGCCGAAGCGGCCCACCGCTCAGCACCGGCACAGTGGGCGGGCCCTAGGCTGCGCGGGTGCCTGTCGAGCTTTCCTACGTCCAAGCCATCGTCCTCGGGATCGTCGAGGGACTCACCGAGTTCCTCCCGATCTCCTCCACCGGGCACCTGACGATCACCGAGCACCTGCTCGGGCTCCCGGTCGACGACCCGGCCGTCACCGCCTACACCGCGATCATCCAGATCGGCGCGATCGTCGCGACGTTCATCTTCTTCGCGCGCAAGATCGCCCGCCTCTTCATGGCGTGGGTCCACGGCCTCCGCTCACCCGACGCGCGCGAGGACCGCGACTACGGGCTCGCGTGGGCCGTCATCGTCGGCTCCATCCCCGTCGGGCTCGTCGGGTTCGCGCTCAAGGACGTCATCTCCGGACCGCTGCGCAGCCTCTGGGTCGTCGCCGTCGCCCTCGTGCTGTGGAGCGGGGTCATCTGGTGGGCCGAGCACCGCCACGACGAGCTGGAGGCCGCCGGCGAGCAGCGCGGCGAGGCCGGCGTCTCCCTGCGCGACGGTCTCGTCATCGGCCTGGTCCAGTGCTTCAGCCTCATCCCCGGGGTGTCCCGCTCGGGCGCGACGATCTCCGCCGGGCTGGTCCGCGGCCTCAACCGGGTCACCGCCACCGAGCTCTCGTTCTTCATGGCCATCCCGGCCCTCACGGCCGCCGGACTCTTCGAGCTGGCCAGCGCGTGGTCCGACCTCAAGGTCCTCGGCTTCGGCCAGATGCTCGTCGGCATCGTCGTCGCGTTCGTCACCGCGTACGCCTCGATCGCCTGGCTGCTGCGGTTCGTCGCGACCAACTCGCTGCGGTCCTTCGTCTGGTACCGCGTCGCGCTCGGCCTCGGGCTGTCCGTCGCCCTCGGCGTCGGCTGGATCAGCGCGACCTGAGCCGCCTCGCTCAGAGCCAGCCGGCGCGCTTGAACAGCCGGTACAGGGTGAGGCACGACGCGCCCATGACGAACAGGGCGACGAAGTACCCGTAGTGCCACCGCAGCTCGGGCATGTACTCGAAGTTCATGCCGTAGATGCCCGCGATCATCGTCGGCAGCGCCGCGATCGCGACCCACGCCGAGATCTTCCGCATGTCGTCGTTCTGCTGCACCGAGATCTGCGCGAGGTGCGCGCTGACGATGTCGGTGAGCAGCCGGTCGTAGGACTCGATGTGGTCGAGGACGGCGTGGAGGTGGTCCGTGACGTCGCGCAGGAGGAGCCGGAGCTCGCCCTCGGGCACCGGGCTGCGCGGTGAGCTGTGCAGCATCCTCAGCGGCTCCGAGAGGGGCATGACCGCACGACGGAACTCGAGCACCTCGCGCTTGAGCCGGTAGATGGAGCCGGTGTCCATCCGGTCACCCGAGAACACGGCCGACTCGATCTCCTCGAGGTCGGTCTCGACCTCGTCGTCGATCTCGACGTAGCCGTCGACGACGCGGTCGAGGACCCGGTGCAGCACCCCGAGCGGGCCGAAGCGCAGCGCCTCCGGGTCGGACTCGAGCTCCTTGCGGATGCCGGTGAGCGGCGTCAGCTCGCCCCGGCGGACGGTGACGACGAACCGGTCGCCGACGAAGACCATGACCTCCCCGGTCTCGATGTCGGAGGTGCGGTCGATGTACCGCAGCGGCTTGAGGACGACGAAGACGGTGTCGTCGTAGAGCTCGACCTTCGCGCGCTGGCGGCCCTGGACCGCGTCCTCGACGGCGAGCGGGTGGAGCCCGAGCTCGGTGTCGACCTCGTCGAACTCCGCCTGGGTCGGGTCCTTGAGCCCGATCCACAGGAAGCCGGTGGGGTCATCGGAGGCCCGGAGGCGCTCGAGCTCGTCGGACAGGTCGCCGCAGTGCCTGCGGCGGCCGTCCTCGTAGATGGCGCGGTCGACGATCACGCACGCCATTGTGGGTGACGCCGCCGCCTACAGTGTCATTCCGTGGCCATCGTCCTCCTCCTCCGGCACGGGCACTCCACGGCGAACGCCGAGGGGGTGCTCGCGGGGTGGAGCGACGGGGTGGGGCTGACCGACACCGGCCGGGAGCAGGCCGGTCGCCTCGCCGAGCGCCTCGCCCCGATCACCCTCGTGCGGGCGGTCAGCAGCCCGCTGCAGCGCTGCCGCGAGACGGCCGCCCTCGCCGTGCCCGGCCTGGAGGTCGTCACCGACGAGCGGCTGGGGGAGTGCCACTACGGCGCGTGGACCGGCCGGCTGCTGCGCGAGGCGGCCACGGACCCGCTGTGGCGGGTCATCCAGGACGACCCCGCGGCGGCCACCTTCCCGGAGTCCTCGGAGCACGCGGCCGAGTCGCTGGGCCAGATGGCCGAGCGGGTCATCGGGGGCCTGCGTGCGCTCGATGCGGAGGTCGAGGCGGAGCACGGCCGCGGCGCGGTCTGGCTGGCCGTCAGCCACGGTGACCCGATCAAGGCGGTCGTCGCCGAGGCGGTCGGGGCCGGCATCGCGGGGCTGCAGCGGGTCCGGGTCGACCCGGGGTCGGTCACGGCGGTCCAGGTCACCGCGCGGCGGATGGTGCTCCTCGCGAGCAACACCCACGCCGGGGACCTCGGGCCCCTCGTCGCGCTGCCGACGGGGCACGACGCCGGCGACTCGACCGTCGGCGGGGGAGAGGGCTGACCCTCGCACGACACCGGTGACCCGGTGTTGATCCCGCGCCCGCGCTCCGCATAGGCTGCACTGGTTGTTGCGATTCGTTCGCAACAAGCCCAGCACCCCAGCGGAGGACCTCCATGCACGTGCCCGACGGCTTCCTCGACGCACCGACGTCGGTGGCCACCGGCGTCGTCGCCGCCGGTGTCGTCGGCGCAGCCCTCGTGCGGGCGGCCCGCCACGAGCTCGACGAGCGCACCGCGCCACTCGCCGGCCTCGTCGCCGTCTTCGTCTTCGCGGCGCAGATGGTGAACTTCCCCGTCGGCGCGGGCACCTCCGGCCACCTCCTCGGTGCGGCCCTCGCGGCGGTGCTCGTCGGCCCCGCGACCGCCACGCTGTGCCTCACCGTCGTGCTCGCGGTGCAGGCCTTCCTGTTCGCCGACGGCGGCGTCACCGCCCTCGGGACGAACATCCTCCTCATGGGCACCGTCGCCGTCTGGGTCGGCTACCTCGTCGCCAAGGGGCTGCTCGCGGTGTTCCCGCGCCGCCTCCCGAGCATCCCCGTCGCGGCCGGGATCGGGGCGTTCGTCAGCGTGCCCGTGGCCGCCCTCGCCTTCGTCGGGCTCTACGCCGTCGGCGGCGCCGCGCCCATCCCGCTGGCCCAGCTCACGAGCGTCATGGTCGGGTGGCACGTCCTCATCGGCCTCGGGGAGGCCGCCATCACCTTCCTCGCCGTCTCGAGCATCGTCGCCGCCCGCCCCGACCTCGTCCACGCGGCCCGGGGTCGGCTGCCCGCCCTGGAGCTCCGGTCCCCGGAGCCGGTCGGATGAGGCCCCGCACCTCCACGCGGCGGCTGGTCCTCGTCGGGCTCGCCGTCTGCCTCGTCATCGCCGGCGTGGTCTCCTCCTACGCCTCGAGCCACCCCGACGGCCTCGAGCACGTCGCCGCGAGCCTCGGCTTCGAACAGGCGGCGACGGGGTCGGCGACCGCCGACTCACCGCTCGCCGGGTACGCGGTGACCGGGGTCCGCGACGCGAGGGTCTCCGGTGGCCTCGCCGGGGTCGTCGGCGTGCTCGTCACCGGTCTGCTGATGTTCGGCCTGGTCCGGCTGCTGCGCCGCCGCAGCCGCGACGGTCGCGACTGAGGTGGGCTCGGGCCCCGGGGCGCACCTCCACGTCGAGGGGGACACGGCCCTCCACACGCTGCCGGCGCACGTCAAGCTCGTCGGCATCCTCACCTTCGTCCTCGCGGTGGTGTCCGTCCCGTCCGAGGCGCACCTCGCCCTCGGTGCGCTGCTGGCCGTCGCGGTCGGCATCCTCCTCGCCACCCGCGTGCCCGCGCGCCACCTCCTGCCACGGCTCGCGGTCGAGACCCCGTTCGCGGTCTTCGCGCTCGTGCTGCCGTTCGTCGCCGTGGGGCCACGCACCGACGTCGGCCCGTTCACGGTCTCCAGCGCCGGGCTGACCGCCGCCGTCGCCCTCCTGCTCAAGGGGACGACCGGTGTCGTCGCCGCGGTCGCGTTCGCGGTGACGACCCGCCCCCGCGACCTCGTGCGCGCCCTCCAGCACCTGCGCGTCCCCGACCCGCTCGTCCTCATCGCGTCGTTCATGGTCCGCTACGTCGACGTCGTCGGCGACCAGCTGCGCCGGATGAAGGTGGCGCGGGCCTCACGCGGCTTCGACGCCCGGTCGCTGCGTGCCTGGCCGGTGCTCGCGGCCGGCACGGGCGCCCTGTTCATCCGCAGCTACGAGCGCGGCGAGCGGGTGCACCTCGCGATGGTCAGCCGGGGCTGGACCGGACAGATGCCCGTCACGGCGCCGCTCACGGCGTCCGCCCGCCAGTGGGCCACGGCGCTCGTCCCGACCCTGCTCGCCGTCGCCGTCTCGGCGGGCGCGAGGATGGCCGCGTGACCACCCCCGTCCTGGACCTCCACGGCGTCGCGTACGCCTACCCCGGCGGCCACCAGGCCCTCTTCGGGGTCGACCTCCACGTGCACCCGGGGGAGCGGGTGGCGCTGCTCGGGCCGAACGGCGCGGGCAAGACCACGCTCGTCCTCCACCTCAACGGGGTGCTCACCCCGGGGCGCGGCACGGTGCACGTCTCCGGGCTGCCGGTGACGGACGAGAACCTCCTCGAGGTGCGCCGGCGGGTCGGCATCGTCTTCCAGGACCCCGACGACCAGCTCTTCATGCCCACGGTGCGCGACGACGTCGCGTTCGGGCCGGCGAACCTCGGCCTGCGCGGTGCGGAGCTGGACGCCCGGGTCGTCGAGGCCCTCGAGGCGGTCGGGGTGGCCGACCTCGCGGACCGCGCCCCGCACCACCTGTCCTTCGGCCAGCGGCGTCGCGTCGCGATCGCCACCGTCCTCGCCATGCGCCCGGAGATCCTCGTCCTCGACGAGCCGTCGTCGAACCTCGACCCGGCCTCCCGGCGAGAGCTCGCCGCCATCCTGCGCACCCTCGACGTGACGATCCTCATGGTCACCCACGACCTGCCCTACGCGGTCGAGCTGTGCGAGCGCTCGGTGGTGCTCTCCGAGGGCACGGTCGTCGCCGACGGACCCACCCGGGCCCTCCTCGGTGACGAGACCTTGATGGCCCGCCACCGGCTGGAGCTCCCGGTGGGGTTCTCGATCTAGGGTGGATGCCATGCCAGCCACCGTCTTCGACCCGCCCGAGCGCTTCGTCGCCGGCACCGTGGGCCCGCCGGGCGGCCGCACGTTCTTCCTGCAGGCGAGCGGCGGGGGCCGTGTCGTCTCCGTGTCGCTGGAGAAGGTGCAGGTCAGCGTCCTCGCGGACCGGGTCAACGACCTGCTCGACGCGCACGCCGAGGGCACCGCCACCGAGCCGCTCGGCGAGGGTGACACCGAGCCGCTCATCACGCCCATCGAGGACGAGTTCCGGGTCGACACACTGGCCCTGGCCTGGGACCCCGAGCGGCTCGTCCTCGTCATCGAGTGCCACGACCAGGACCCCGAGGAGGTCGCGGACGCCGAGGAGACCGGCGTCGTCGGGCTCTCCACCCTGCGCGTCGTGCTGTCGCCGCAGGCGGCCCGGGCCTTCGCCCGGCGCTGCGACAAGGTGATCGCGGCCGGCCGCCCCGCGTGCCCGTTCTGCGGCCAGCCGCTCGACCCCTCCGGCCACATCTGCCCCCGTGCCAACGGATACCGGCGCTGAGCTCGAGGAGCTGCTGAGCCGGGGGGCCCTCACGCCCGTCGGCCGCATCTCGGGGTCCTCCAACGGCGCCCTGCTCTGCCTCGTCGGCGACCCCGCGGACGAGGTGCTCGTCATCCACAAACCGGAGGCCGCCGAGCGCCGGCTCTGGGACTACCCCGACGGCACGCTCGTGGCCCGCGAGCGCGCGGCCTACCTCGTGAGCGAGGCGGGGGGATTCGGCGTGGTCCCGACGACGGTCCTGCGCGAGGGCCCGCTCGGGCCCGGGTCGGTGCAGCGGTGGGTCGGTCCGCTCACCGACGACGCCGAGGACCCGCTGGTGGACGTCGTCGCACCGGACGAGGTGCCGGAGGGCTGGTTCGTCGTCCTCGAGGGCGAGACACCCCTCGGGGAGGAGGTGGTCGTCGCGCACTGCGGCGAGCCGGCGCTGCGCACCGTCGCGGTGCTCGACGCCGCGCTCAACAACTCCGACCGCAAGGGCAGCCACCTGCTGCGCGACGGTGGGGCCGTCCTCGGCTGCGACCACGGGGTCAGCCTCGGCGTCGACCCGAAGCTGCGGACCGTCCTCTGGGGCTGGGCCGGGGAGCCCATCCCCGAGGCCGACCTCGCCCGCCTGGAGCGGTTGGCCGCGGCGCTGGCGAACGGCCTCGCCGACGACCTCGCCCCGCTCCTCACCGTCGACGAGGTCGACGCGCTGGCCCACCGGGTCGGGGCACTGCGGCGCCGGGGACACCACCCCGTGCCCCGTCCGGGCTGGCCGGCGATCCCGTGGCCGGCACTGTGACCGGCGCACCGTAGGCTTGCGAGGTGAAGTCGTGGCCCACTCCGTTCGTCCCCGCCGTCCCCGGTCTCGGTGAGCCACTCCGGCTCCACGACACCAGCCGCGACGCCGTGGTCCCCGTCGACGCCGGCGAGGTCGCGCGCATCTACGTCTGCGGCATCACGCCGTACGACGCGACGCACCTCGGGCACGCGGCCACCTACGTCACCTTCGACCTCGTCGTCCGCGCGCTGCGGGACGCCGGCCACCGGGTCGAGTACGTCCAGAACGTCACCGATGTCGACGACCCGCTGCTGGAGCGCGCCCAGCGCGACGGTCGGGACTGGCGCGAGCTCGCCACCTCCGAGATCGACCTCTTCCGCGAGGACATGACGGCGCTCGGGGTGATCCCCCCGGACGCCTTCCGCGGGGTCGTCGAGTCCATCGACGAGATCGCCACGGCCGTGCGCCTCCTGGTGGACTCCGGTGCGGCGTACCGCATCCCGGTGCCGGCGGGCGAGGGGACGGGTGAGGACGTCTACCTCGACCTCGCCCAGGCGCCCACCTTCGGCGAGGTCTCGCACTGGACCCGTGACCACATGCTGGAGGTGTTCGCCGGGCGTGGCGGCGACCCCGAGCGGCCCGGCAAGCGAGACGTGCTCGACCCGCTGCTGTGGCGCGGCGCCCGCGAGGGCGAGCCCAGCTGGGACGACGACGTGCTCGGCGCCGGGCCGCCCGGGCTGGCACATCGAGTGCACCGCCATCTCATTGGCCCACCTGGGGCACCCCTTCGACATCAAGGGAGGGGGCAGCGACCTCGTCTTCCCGCACCACGAGATGAGCGCGGTCCAGGCGAACGCGATGACCGGGGGCGATGTCTTCGCGCGGCTCTACGTGCACCAGGCGATGGTCGGCTACCGCGGCGAGAAGATGAGCAAGTCCCAGGGCAACCTCGTCCTCGTCTCGCGCCTGCGGACCGAGGGCGTGGACCCGATGGCCATCCGCCTCGTCCTGCTGGCCCAGCACTACCGCACCGCGTGGGAGTACACCGACGACCTGCTCTCGGTGGCCACCGCCCGGCACGAGCGCTGGCGCGAGGCGCTGTCGGTCAACGAGGGCGTCGACGCGACCGCGACGATCGCGGCCGTGCGCGCGCGCCGTGGCCGACGACCTCTCGACGCTGCGGGCGCTCGAGGCGGTCGACGCGTGGGCCGACGAGACGCTCGCCGGCGGCGGGACCGCACCGGGTGCCCCCGGCCTGCTCTCGCGCACCCTCGACGCGGTGCTCGGCCTCCGCTTCTGAGCGGTGCGGCTCAGGCGCCGGGCTGGCCCGGGTCCTCGGACCCGCGGCGCCGCAGGTAGCGCTCGAACTCCTTGGCGATGGCGTCGCCGCTCGCCTCGGGCAGCTCGGCGGTGTCCTGGGCCTCCTCGAGGCTCTCGACGTACTCGGCGACCTCGGTGTCGGACTCCGCGAGCTCGTTGATCCCGCGCTCCCAGGCGCGGGAGTCCTCGTCGAGGTCGCCGTGCTCGATCGGCGCGTCGAAGAGCTCCTCGAGGCGCCCGAGGAGCGCGAGGGTCGCCTTCGGCGAGGGGGAGTGGCCCGCGTAGTGCGGCACGGCCGCCCAGCAGGAGACCGACGGGATGCCGACCTGGGAGGCGGCGTCGGAGAGGACCCCGACGATGCCGGTGGGGCCCTCGTAGCCGCTCATCTCCAGGCCGTGGCGGTGCCGGGTGTCCTCG
Source organism: uncultured Actinomycetota bacterium (assembly GCA_963709785.1). Lineage (GTDB taxonomy): Bacteria > Actinomycetota > Actinomycetes > Actinomycetales > Dermatophilaceae > Phycicoccus. The sequence goes on from CAVPXT010000014.1 coordinate 116,230, forward strand.
CTGTCGGAGGTGGCCGACACCGGGATCGGCCGGGAGTGGGCGACGTCGGCCATGAGCGCCCCGAGCGTGACGACCATCGAGACGTCGGCGCCCTCCGCGAGCTCCATGAGCTCGACCGCGAAGGCCCGCCACCGGAACGAGGGCTCGACGCCCTGGAGCAGCACGACGTCGCGGCCCAACGAGGTGTCACGTGCGACGAGGACGCGGGTCGTGCGCCAGCTGATCCGTCGCTTGCCCCCCTCGGAGACGACCCGAGGACGGTTGACCTGGAAGTCGTAGTAGTCCTCCGGGTCGAGCGCGGCGACGACCTGGGCACCCCAGACGTCCGCGAGGTGCTCGATGACGGAGCTGGCGGCCTCCCCGGCGTCGTTCCACCCCTCGAAGGCGGCGATCATCACGGGGTCGCGCAGCTCGCCGATGTCCTCGAGCTCGATCACGGGGCGTCCTCCTCGGGTCAGGACTCCACCCTACGGCTCGCTAGGCTCTCGACCCATGAGCCTCCCCGCAGCCGTCCTCTGGGACATGGACGGAACGCTCGTCGACACCGAGCCGTACTGGATCGCGGCCGAGCACGCGCTCGTCGCCGGCCACGGCGGCACGTGGAGCGACGAGTTCGCCCACCAGCTCGTCGGCAACGACCTCATGGTCTCGGCTCGCTTCATCCGCGAGAACTCGCCGATCACCTGGGAGCCGGAGCGGATCATCGAGGCGCTCCTGGACCGGGTCGTCGCACAGGTGACCGAGCACGTGCCCTGGCGGCCCGGTGCGCGCGAGCTCCTCGTCGGCCTGGCGGAGGTGGGCGTCCCGAGCGCTCTCGTGACGATGTCGTGGCGGGTGCTCGCCGACGCCGTGGTCGGGGCGCTGCCCGAGGGGACGTTCGCGGCGGTCGTCACGGGCGACGAGGTCGAGCACGGCAAGCCGCACCCCGAGCCCTACCACGCAGCCGCCCGGCTGCTCGGGGTCGAGCCCGGGCTCTGCATAGCCATCGAGGACAGCCCCACCGGAGTGCGCTCGGCCGTCGCGGCCGGGGTGCCCACCATCGCGGTGCCGCACGTCGTCGCGGTCCCGCAGATGGCCGGGGCCGTGCACGTCGACGGTCTCGCCGGGATGACGCCCCACCGGCTGGCCGAGCTCGGCCTGGCCGCCTCCGCCGCCGCGTAGGGGACGCTCGGGGCGCCGCTACGCCAGGAGCTCGGCCGTCGAGACGACGGTCGCGAACTCGCCGTCCAGGTTCGTGGCGGTCACGGCGGCCAGCTCGGCGGCGCTCCGCCGGACGCCGTCCGGGCCGACGCGGTCGAAGGTGCGGGTGGCGTCGAGTGCGAAGACGACGTCGAACCCGAGGTTCCCGCCGACCCGTGCCGTCGTCTCGCAGCAGTGGTTCGTCGTGATGCCGCAGACGACGATGCCGCCGACCTCCTCGCGGGTCAGCCAGGCGGCGAGGTCGGGGGTGCCGTGGAAGGAGGAGTTGACCTGCTTGACGACGAGGAGGTCCGGCGCGGGGCGCAGCAGCTCCTTGAGGCGGTTCCCGGGCCGATCGGGGTGCAGGGGCGAGGTGGGCGAGACCGAGTCGTGCCGCACGTAGACGAGCGGTCGTCCCCCGGCGTGCCAGGCCTCGACGAGGCGGGCGACGTTCGCCTCGCACGCGGGGTTGTCCGTCGGACCCCAGGCCGGGTCGTCGAACCCGACCTGGACGTCCACGACGACGAGGGCGTGGCCTGTGGCGATCATCGGATCGTCATCCACAGGGGCGCGAAGGGCGTGCGGGTGCCCGCTGCGAAGGACACGCCGGGACCTCGCCCGCGCTCCCGGACCAGGAGGGCGGCGGCGACGAGGACCGAGAGGCCGGTGGTGGCCCAGAACATCGGGCGGTCCGCTCCGACGACCCCGGCCACGCTGTAGCTGGCGTTGAACGCGGCGTGGAACACGGCGGCCACGACAACGCTCCCGCCCGCCGCCTCGACGAGCGTCGTGACCAGCACGCTCGTGGCGACCACGAGGACGAGGAAGCCGAGCACCGGCAGGCCGGCGTCGTGCTCACCGGGGACGGCGAGCAGCGGGAGGTGCCACAGGGCCCAGACCACGCCCACGACCAGCCCTGACGACGCGGTGCCGAGCCGCTCGCGCACCCGGGGAAGCAGGGCTCCGCGCCACACGGCCTCCTCGGTGAGCAGGTACAGCAGCGTGCCGAAGGCGAGGAACCCCGGGACGGCCCGGAACGACATCACCTCACCCACCGGGACGCGGTGGCCGGCCAGGTGCAGCAGCAGCCACGCGGTGGCCGCGATGGCCGGTGGCGCGGTGAGCGCGGCGAGGTAGGTCCGGGCGGGGACGCGCCAGCGCACCAGCCGGCGGCCCAGGTCGAGCAGGCTGCGCGTGCCCCCGGTGGCCAGCAGCGCGATCAGGAGGGCGGGGAGCATCGTCCAGAGGGCGGTCCCGCGGGGCAGGTGCCACGTGAGCAGCCCCCGGGCCTCGGCGATCGAGGTCAGCCAGACCGTCCACGGCCCCACGAAGCCTGCGAGGGCGACCGCGACGGCCGGCCGCCACGAGTGGGCAGGGTCGGCCTGCGCCGACTCGCGCACCGCCCGAGCCACCCGCTCCGGGGCCGCGCCCCGGTCGAGGAAGGTCAGGGCACCGGCGGCCAGGGCGGCGTCCCGCTCGTCCGGGGTGTCGCCGATGGCCACCACCGGGCGTCCGGTGGCCACCGCCGCGACGAGCGCGCCGGACGACGGCGCCCCGGCGAGGTCGACGACGACGACGTCGGCCCGGGTGGGGGAGTGCTCGGCCGCCACCGTTGCCAGGGACTCGGGGGAGGCGGAGCGGACGTCGAGTCCGTCGGCGCGCAGCAGGTGGCCGAGCGCCGTGCGCACGTGGTGGTCCCGGGCCACGACGAGGACCGTCTGGACGCTCATGCCGCCTCACCCGCCGGGACGAGGTCGTGGTTCCGGCGGGCGGCCACGAGCGCCGCGGCGCCGGTGACGGCGTACCGCGACAGGACCATGGCGACGGCGAGCAGGACGAAGGCGGCGGTCCACGCGTCCGCGCCCGTGATCTGGTGCCGGACGGAGAACTCGCCGACGGCGCGCGCCCCCGAGTGGGTGGCCCACTCCGCGAACGCGATCCGGCCACCGATCACGACGACCCAGAGAGCCGCGAACGACAGGCCGGCGGAGACGACGAGCTCGCCGCCGCGACGGCCGACGGTGGTGAGGGCGGCCGCGAGGGCACCGAGGAGGACGCCGGCAGCGGCGCCCACCAGCTCGAGGGTGCCGTCGTGCCCGAGCGTGGGCACGTGGCGCAGGTAGGCGGCGGCGACGGTGGTGACGACCACGGCCGGGACGACGAACATCGTGGGGGTGACGCGGTGGGTGCCGACGTTGCGGACCAGCACCCAGCCCAGCAGGGCGAGGTTGAGCAGCCATTGGGCGGTGTTCATGGAGGTCTCCTGGATGAGCGGATGGTTCGGTCCGCCCAGCGTCGTGTCCGGGGGCCACCCCTGTCGTCGGCCCCCACGCCGCCCGGGCCCCTCCTCATCGGCCGCCTCGACCTCGGCCGGATGACGTAGCCCTCAGGCCGTCGGGACCTCGAGGACCACCCGCGTGCCCGCCCCGGGGGCGGAGTCGACGGTGAGCACGCCGCCGACGGCGAGGGCGCGGTCCCGCATCGTGCTGAGGCCCAGGTGGCCGGGTCGACGGGCAGCGGGGTCGAAGCCGCTGCCGTCGTCGTCCACCCCGACGCGCAGGTGCGCGTGGTCCAGCGGGGTCAGGGTGATCCGGACCCGGGTGGCGCCCGCGTGCCGCACGGCGTTGTTCAGCGCCTCGAGCACCACCCGGTACACGTGCTCCTCCGCGTCGGGGCGCAGGAGGACCCGCTCCGCCGGTGCGTCGACCGTGACCTCCAGCTGCTCCCGGGCCGACACGGCCGCCGCGTGCTTGGACAGCGCCGCGGCGAGCCCCTCCTCGGCGAGCGCGCCGGGACGCAGCTCGAAGATCAGCGCCCGCATCTCGGCGAGGGCGGTCCGCGTCAGGGTGTGCAGCCGGTCCAGCTCCAGCGCCACGGGGTCCTCCTGCCGCAGCTCGCCGGCCGCCAGGTGGCGCTGCGCGGCACGGGCGTGCAGCGTCATCGAGAACAGCGCCTGGCTCACGGAGTCGTGGAGCTCGCGGGCGAGGCGGTGCCGCTCGACGAGGGCCGCCGACTGCTCGGCGGTGCGGAACAGGCTGCTGTTGCGCACGGCGACCGCGCCCTGGTCGGCGAGTGCGACGAGGTACCGGAGCTCGTCCTCCCCGAGGGCCTGGTCAGGAGCCAGGTAGACGGCGAGCTCGCCGAGGACGGTCCCGGAGAGGGACAGGGGCACGAGCGCCACGTCCCGCCACGGTGTGTCGGGACCGAGGAACGGGTGGATCGGCCCGAGCGACTCGTCGGCGAGGGCCTCCTCACGAAAGCGGCGGCGCACGGTCGGCTCGTACTCCGAGAGGTCGACCCGGCGCATCCCGCGGCGGGTCCACACCTGCTCGAGGGCCTCGGCGAAACCCGGCCCGAGGACCTCGTCCGCGTACGCGGTGGCGGGGCGGGCGACGTCCTCCTCCCAGCAGATGACCGAGCAGGCGAGGGCGGAGGTCGTGCGGCGCACGGCACCGACGAGCTCGGAGAGCGTCACCGACAGCGGCTGGTCCACGCTCATGCCGGCGGCCAGCCGCGAGAAGGTCGCGACCCGGGCCTCCAGCCCCCGGATCGAGAGGACGCGGTCGGTCGCGTCCGTGACGATGTCGACCGCGCCGACCACCACCCCGTCGGCGAACAGCGGCGCGAAGACGACGTCCCAGTAGGTCTCGGTCCCGGGGATCGCGACCCGGTGGGCGGCCTGGCGCACCATCCGTCCCGCGAGGACCTCCTCGACGAGCGGCCGCAGCGACTCCTCGTTGCCCGGGATCAGCTCGTGGAGGTGGCGTCCGGGACGGACGTAGTCGGGTGTCACGCCCAGGTAGTGCTCGTAGAAGCGGACCCACGTCTTGTTGCACCGCTGGAGGCGCATGTCGGTGCCGAAGACCGCGACCCCCATCGGGACGCGGTCGAAGAACACCTCGAGGAGCTGGGCGTCGAGGCTCGCGTCCGAGGGCGGGACCGGCTCGGAGACCGGGACGACGGGCATCGACGTGCTGCGGAGGAACGCCGCGCGGGCGGCGACGTCGTCGACGGGGCTCACGAGCCCTCCGCCGTCGGTGCGACCAGGCCCTCGCGGACCGCCCACATCGCCGCCTGCGTCCGGCTCGTCAGGCCGAGCTTCGCGAGGATGTTCGAGACGTGCGTGCGCGCGGTGCGCTCGGAGACGCCGAGCCTGCGGGCGAGCTGCCGGTTCGTGCAGCCCTGCGCGATGCCGACGACGACCTCCTGCTCCCGGGGGGTCAACCGGACCACGTCCTGGCGCGGAGCCCGCAGCGAGTCGGTGAGGGCACGGGCCACGGCGGGGTCGAGGTGCACCTCCCCGGCCACGGCGGCGCGGATGGCGCGCGTCACGTCGTCGGCGTCGGCGTCCTTGAGCAGGTAGCCGGCCGCGCCCGCCGCCAGGGCCGCCCGGATCTTGTCCTCCTCGAGGAAGCTCGTGACCGCGACCACCTCCACCTCGGGCCACCGCGCCTTGATGGCCGCCGTCGCCTCGATGCCGCCCATCCCGGGCATCAACAGGTCCATGAGCACGACGTCCGGGGCCGTGCCGGCGTTCGCCAGCACGGCGATCTCGGCCACCGCGGCCGCACCGTCACCGGCCTGCCCGACGACGACCATCCCGTCCTCGGTGTCGAGGTAGGAGGCCAGGCCGCGCCGCACCACGGCGTGGTCGTCCACGAGGTAGACACGTACCGGCGCGGACGTCGCGTCCACGTCCTCCGGCCCCACCACGGGGCCCGATGGCTCGCTCACAGCGGCACAGTAGCGCCACCACGACCCCTGGGTCAGTCGTCGGCGGGTGAGGCCTCGCCGGAGCGTGCGGGGTCGAGCGCGATGAGGCCGGCGCCCTCCGGCAGGGGCGGGGGAGTGCCGCCGAACTCGGGGCAGAACTCCTGGAAGTCGCACCAGCCGCAGAGCTTGGAGGTGCGGGGCCGCCAGTCGCCGGTCTGGGCCGCACGGACCACCGCGTCCCAGATGGCGCGCACGTTGCGCTCGATGGCCAGCAGGTCGCGCTCGTCGGGGACGTAGCGGACCACCTCACCGTTGCCGAGGTACACGAGCTGGAGCATCTGGGGGACCTCGCCGTGGATCCGCCAGAGGACGAGCGCGTAGAACTTCATCTGGAACAGCGCCTTGGCCTCGAACAGCTCGCCCGGGGAGCGGCCGGTCTTGTAGTCGACGACCCGCATCGCGCCGTCGGGAGCGACGTCGAGCCGGTCGACGTAGCCGCGGAGGGTGAGCCCCTCGATCTCGGTCTCGACGTACAGCTCGCGCGCCGCGGGCTCGAGCCGGGTGGGGTCCTCGAGGTCGAACCACTGCTCGACGAGGGTGCGCGCCGCGGCGAACCAGGCCTCCTCGGTGAGCGCCTCGTCGTCCTCGATCATCGCCGTCAGCTCGGGGCGCTCCTCGACCAGGGCCCGCCACCGCGGCTCGAGGAGGGCGGCCGCCGCCTCGGGGGTGCGCTCGAGGGCCGGCAGCTCGAAGAGGTGCTCGAGCACCGCGTGGACGAGGGTGCCGCGGGCGGCGGCCGGCGAGGGCGGACCCTCGAGCTTGTCGATGGTCCGGAACCGGAACAGCAGCGGGCACTGCTTGAAGTCCGCGGCGCGGCTCGGCGACAGGGCTGGGGTCATGGCTGCCACGGTAGGCCGCACCCCCGACACGGGCGTGGACGCCACCCCGCGCCGGCCGCGACCGAGGCCGTGACCCGGGTCTCGCACCCCCGCCGGCCGGGCGGCCCGGTGGGACGATGGACGCCGTGAGGTGGCTCCGCGAGCGGACTCCGCTGCTCTTCTTCCTCGCCTCGCTGGTCCTGCTCCTCGCGGGCGGTGTGGCGTGGCTCCTCGGCGCACCGGACGCGGCCGTGGCGCCCTGGGTGGCCGGCACGGCCCTGGGGCTCGCCCTCTCGGTGGCCTGGACGGCCGCCGCGGTCCGTCGGCGCGCGCCCTCGGTCGACGTCATCGCGGTGCTCGCGCTCGCCGGTGCGCTCGTGGTCGGTGAGGCCTTCGCCGGCGCGGTGATCACCGTGATGCTGACCTCCGGCCGGCTGCTCGAGGCGCAGGCCGGGGCGCGCGCGCGGCGCGACCTCAGGCTGCTCGTCTCCCGGGTGCCCCGGACCGCGCGCCGCCGCCGGGGGGACACCGTCGAGGACGTCCCCGTCGACGACGTCGTCCCGGGAGACCGGCTGGTGGTCGGCACCGGCGAGGTCGTGCCGGTCGACGGGCGGCTCGTCGCGGCGGGGGTCTTCGACGAGTCCACGCTGACGGGCGAGTCGCTGCCCCGCGAGCGCCCGTCGGGCGACACCGTGCGCAGCGGGGTGGTCAACGCCGGGGCGCCGGTCGACCTGCTCGCGACCTCGGTGGCGGCGGAGTCGACGTACGCGGGCGTCGTGCGGCTCGTGGAGCAGGCCCAGGCGAGCTCGGCTCCCTTCGTGCGCACCGCCGACCGTGTTGCGGTCGTCTTCGTCCCGTTGACCCTCGTCGTCGCTGCGGCTGCCTGGGCCCTGGCCGGTGACCCCGTGCGTGCCGTGGCAGTCCTCGTCGTCGCGACGCCGTGCCCGCTGCTGCTCGCGGCACCCATCGCCATCATGTCGGGCCTGTCACAGGCGGCCCGGCACGGGGTCGTCATCAAGGGTGGCGGAGCCCTGGAGCGCCTCGCGGCCGGCCGGGTCGTGCTCTTCGACAAGACGGGCACGCTGACCCAGGGGCGCCCGGCCGTCACGAGCGTCGTGACGGCCGGGCCGGACGTCGACGCCGACACCCTGCTGCGCCTCGCGGCGTCCCTGGACCAGCTGTCGCCGCACGTGCTGGCCGACGCGATCGTCACCGCGGCGCGGGCACGCGACCTGCCGCTCTCCCTGCCCACGGACGTCGTGGAGGACCACGGCTACGGGCTGCGGGGCACCGTCGAGGGCCGCGAGGTGCGGCTCGGCAAGGCCGCGTGGATCGTCGCCGACGCCACGCCCGCCTGGGTGCGCCGGGTGAGGCGGCGGGCCGACCTCGACGGGTCGATGACGGTCTTCGCCGCCGTCGACGGGGTGCCCGCCGGTGCGCTGCTCCTCGAGGACCCGATCCGCGCGGACGCCCCGCGCATGGTGCGCGCACTGCGGACCGCCGGCCTCGAGCGGGTCGTGCTCGTGACCGGCGACCGGGCCGACGTCGCCGGCACCGTCGGGCGGATCGTCGGCGTCGACGCGGTGCTCGCCGACTGCGACCCCGCGGACAAGCTCGCGGTGATCCGCGAGGAGTCCCGCGACGCCCCGACGATCATGGTCGGCGACGGCGTCAACGACGCCCCGGCACTCGTGGCCGCCGGGGTCGGGGTGGCCCTGGCGGCGCGCGGAGCCACGGCGTCCTCCGAGGCCGCGGACGTCGTGCTCACCGTCGACCGGGTCGACGCGGTGGCGGACGCCGTCCTCGTGGCCCGTCGCTCGCGGGGCATCGCCCTCCAGGCCGTCGTCGCGGGCATGGGGCTCTCACTCGTCGCGATGGCCGCCGCCGCGGCCGGACTCCTCGCGCCCGCGGTCGGCGCGGTCGTCCAGGAGGTCATCGACGTGCTCGCCATCGCGATCGCGCTGCGGGCGGTGCTCCCCGGCGGGGGCCACGCCGTCGCGATGGAGGCGGCGGAGGTCGCCGCCGTGCGCCGGCTCCGGGCCGAGCACGATGCCGTGCTTCCCGGGGTGGAGCAGATCCGGGCCGTCGCCGACGCGCTGCCGAGCGCTGGAGCCGACCTCACCGCCGCCCGGACCCTGCTCGGTGACCTCGAGTCCACGCTCGTGCCGCACGAGGTCGAGGACGAGCGGCTGCTGCTGCCGCTGGTCTCACGCGCACTCGGCGGCCCGGACGCCACGGCGGCCCTGAGCCGCACCCACGCGGAGATCGAGGTCCAGGTGGGCCGCCTGCGCCGCCTCCTGGACACCCTCGACCGGGAGCCGGTGGGGGAGGAGGACCTCATCGAGCTCCGCCGGCTGCTGTACGGCCTCTACGGCGTGCTGCGACTGCACAACGCCCAGGAGGAGGAGGGCGCCTTCGCGCTCTTCCCCGACCACGGCAGGGACCGCTCCGGTCAGTCGTCGGGCGTGTAGCCGAGGTTGGGGGAGAGCCAGCGCTCGGCCGTGCGCAGGTCCCAGCCCTTGCGGGCCGCGTAGTCCTCGACCTGGTCGCGTCCGAGCCGGCCGACGACGAAGTACTGGCTCTCCGGGTGCGCGAAGTACCAGCCGGACACCGACGCGCCGGGCCACATCGCCATCGACTCGGTGAGTCGCACCCCGGTGGTCTCCTCACCGCCGAGGAGCGCCATGAGGGTCTCCTTCTCGGTGTGGTCCGGGCAGGCCGGGTAGCCCGGGGCGGGCCGGATGCCGCGGTACCGCTCGGCGATGAGCGCGGCCTCGTCGAGCCGCTCGTCGGGGGCGTAGCCCCACAGGTCGGTGCGGACCCGCTGGTGCAGCCGTTCGGCGAACGCCTCGGCGAGCCGGTCGGCGAGGGACTCGAGCATGATCGCCGAGTAGTCGTCGAGGTCGTCCTTGAAGGCCTGGAGGCGCTCCTCGAGCCCGAGCCCGGTCGTCACCGAGAACGCCCCGACGTGGTCGGCGACGCCGCTGTCGCGCGGCGCGACGAAGTCGGACAGGCACTTGTTGGCGACCCCCTCGCGGTGCCGGCCCTGCTGGCGCAGCGAGTGCAGCGTCGTGAGGACGCTCTCGCGGTCCTCGTCGGCGTAGACCTCGAGGTCGTCGCCGACGGCGTTCGCCGGGAAGATCCCGACGACCCCGCGGGGGTGCATCCACCTCTCCCGCACGATGCGGTCGAGCATCTGCTGGGCGTCCTCGAAGAGCTTGCGGGCGACCTCGGACGTCGTCGGGTTGTTGAGGACGTCGGGGTAGCGCCCGCGCACCTCCCAGGCGAGGAAGAACGGCGTCCAGTCGATGTACTCGCGCAGGTCCTCGACCGGGTAGTCCTCCCACACCCGGGTGAACTGGTGCGCGGCGCGGCGCCACGGGCTCCCCTTGGGGGCCGACCACTGGTCACCGGCCTGGTGGGCGAGCAGGTGGGGGCGCATCGGCCGGTACGCGGACCAGTCGACGGTCGGGGCGTTGGCCCGGGCCTCGGCCAGCGTCGCCAGGGGGCGCTCTCCCGACTTCGCGGCGTGCCGCTCCCGCAGGCCTGCGTACTCCTCGGCGACGCCCTCGACGAACGGGCCGCGCTGGGCGTCCGACAGCAGCTGGCTGACGACGGGCACCGAGCGCGAGGCGTCCTTGACCCAGACGACCGGGCCCGCGTACTTCTGGTCGACCTTGACGGCGGTGTGCGCCTTCGACGTCGTCGCACCCCCGAGCAGCAGCGGGATCTCGAAGCCCTGCCGCTGCATCTCGGCGGCCACCTGCACCATCTCGTCGAGGCTCGGCGTGATGAGCCCGGACAGCCCGATGACGTCGGCCTTCTCCGCGCGGGCGGTGTCGAGGATCTTCTGCATCGGCACCATCACGCCGAGGTCGACGACGTCGTAGTTGTTGCACTGGAGCACGACGCCGACGATGTTCTTGCCGATGTCGTGGACGTCGCCCTTGACGGTCGCGGTGACGACCTTGCCCTTGGGCTTGCGCCGGGCGGCCTCGTCCTTCTCGGCCTCGATGTACGGCACGAGGTGCGCGACGGCCTTCTTCATGACGCGGGCGGACTTCACGACCTGGGGCAGGAACATCTTCCCGGAGCCGAAGAGGTCGCCGACGACGTTCATGCCGTCCATGAGCGGGCCCTCGATCACCTCGAGGGGGCGCCCGCCCGCCGCATCGATCTCGAGCCGCAGCGCCTCGGTGTCGTCGACGACGTGGTCGTCGATGCCCTTGACGAGCGAGTGGGTGATCCGCTCGCGCAGGGGCAGGGTGCGCCACTCCTCGGTCGCGGCCTCGGCCACCTGGCCGTCGGAGCGGAACTCCTCGGCGAGCTCGATCAGCCGCTCGGTCGCCTGCGTGGGGTCCTCGAGGCGGTTGAGGACGACGTCCTCGATGGCGTCGCGCAGCCGGGCGTCGAGCGTGTCGTAGGGGACGAGGGCACCGGCGTTGACGATGCCCATGTCCATCCCCGCGCGGATCGCGTGGTAGAGGAAGACGGCGTGGATCGCCTCGCGCACGGCGTTGTTGCCACGGAAGCTGAACGAGACGTTGGAGACGCCACCGGAGACCAGCGCGTGGGGGAGGTTCTCCGAGATCCACCGGGTCGCCTCGATGTAGTCCGTGCCGTAGGCGGCGTGCTCCTCGATGCCGGTGGCGACCGCGAAGATGTTCGGGTCGAAGATGATGTCCTCGGCGGGGAAGCCGACCTCCTCGGTGAGGATCCGGTAGGCCCGCCCGCAGATCTCCTGCCGCCGCTCCAGGGTGTCGGCCTGGCCCTGCTCGTCGAAGGCCATGACGACGACCGCGGCCCCGTGCTTGCGCGCCAGCCGGGCGTGGTGGAGGAAGGGCTCGACCCCCTCCTTCATGGAGATCGAGTTGATGATCGCCTTGCCCTGGGTGACCTTGAGACCGGCCTCGATGACCTCCCACTTGCTGGAGTCGACCATGAGCGGGACCCGGCTGATGTCCGGCTCGGACGCGATGAGCTTGAGGAAGCGGTCCATCGCCGCGACGCCGTCGATCATCCCCTCGTCCATGTTGACGTCGATGACCTGCGCACCGGACTCGACCTGCTGGCGCGCGACGGTGAGGGCGCTCGGGTGGTCCTCCTCGCGGATGAGTCGGCGGAAGCGGGCCGACCCGGTGATGTTCGTGCGCTCGCCGACGTTGACGAAGAGGCTCTCGTCGGTGACGACGAGCGGCTCGAGCCCTGCGAGGCGCAGCGCGGGGGAGACCTCCGCCGGGGTCCGGGGTGCCCCGCCGGCCGCGGCCGCGGCGATGGCGGCGATGTGCTCGGGGGTGGTGCCGCAGCAGCCGCCGACGATGTTGACGAGCCCCGCGGAGGCGAACTCGCCGACGACCTCCGCCATCGGCTCCGGGCCCTCGTCGTACTCGCCGAAGGCGTTCGGCAGGCCGGCGTTCGGGTGCGCCGAGACGAAGCAGTCGGCCAGCCGGGACAGCTCGGCGACGTAGGGCCGCAGCTCTCCGGCGCCGAGCGCGCAGTTGAGGCCGATGGAGATCGGACGGGCGTGGCGCACCGAGTACCAGAACGCCTCGGTGACCTGGCCGGAGAGGGTGCGGCCGGACGCGTCGGTGATGGTGCCCGAGATCATCACCGGCCAGCGGCGGTCGTGCTCCTCGAAGAGGGTCTCGAGGGCGAAGATCGCGGCCTTGGCGTTGAGGGTGTCGAAGATCGTCTCGACGAGGAGCACGTCGGAGCCGCCGTCGACCAGGCCGCGGGCCTGCTCGAGGTAGGCCTCGGCGAGCTCGTCGAAGGAGGTGTTGCGCGCGCCGGGGTCGTTGACGTCCGGGGAGATCGACGCGGTGCGGTTCGTCGGCCCGAGCGTGCCGAGCACCCAGCGCGGGCGGCCGGTGCGCTCGGCGACCACGTCGCAGGCCGCGCGGGCGAGGGACGCCGCGGCGACGTTCATCTCGTACGCGAGGTCCTGCATCCCGTAGTCGGCGAGGGAGATCCGCTGGGCGTTGAACGTGTTCGTCTCGACGAGGTCGGCTCCGGCCTCGAGGTAGGCCTCGTGGATCTCGCGGATGACGTCCGGCCGGGTCAGCGACAGCAGGTCGTTGTTGCCGCGGAGGTCGCTCGGGTGGGCCGCGAACCGGGCGCCGCGGTAGTCCTCCTCGGACAGCTGGCGCCCCTGGATCATCGTGCCCATCGCTCCGTCGAGCACGAGCACTCGCTCACGGAGTGCGCTGGTCAGGGCGTCGGTCGCGTCGGGTCGGTGCTGGGCGGTCACGGGGGTGCTCGGGGTCCTCTCGGGACGGGTCTGGGCAGACGATCAGTATGCCGCGCGGCTCGCGTAGGGTCGTCGGCATGTCCACCTCCCCGCCGGAGCCCGCGGGCGCGCTGCGGATCGGGCGGGTGGCCGGCGTCCCGGTGTTCCTCGACCGGACCTGGCTCCTCCTCGCGGCCTTCTTCGCGTACACCGGGTTCCAGAGCGGACGCAGCGAGGGGACCGCCGTCGCCGTGGCGTACGCCGTCTGGATGGTCGTGACGATCTTCACGGCCGTCATCGGCCACGAGGTCGGCCACGCGCTCACCGCGCGAGCGTTCGGGTTCCGGGTGCACCAGGTCGTCGCCACGCTCTGGGGCGGTCACACGTCCTACGACGCCACGGGGTCCACGCCGGGGCGCAGCGCGCTCGTGGCGCTGAGCGGCCCCGCCGTCAACGTCGCCCTCTCGGTCGCCGGGTTCGGCGTCGCCGTCTCCTCGGGCGGCCTCGTCTCCGGCTTCGCGTGGTACTTCGGGTTCCTCAACGCCCTGCTCGGTGGCTTCAACCTGCTGCCCGGCCTTCCCCTCGACGGCGGTGCGGCGGTGCAGTCACTGGTCTGGGCCGTCACGGGGCGGCGGGACCGGGGCCTGCTCGTCGCCGGCTGGATCGGGCGGCTCGTCGCGGTCGCCATCGTCGTCGGGTTCGCCGGGGTCCCGCTGCTCCGCTCGGGGACACCCGACCTGTTCAACGTCCTCATCGGCCTCGTCATGGCCTGGATCCTCTGGAGCGGCGCGACCGCCGCGATCCGCCGGGCGGGGTTCGAGCGCGTCCTCGACACCGTGCGCGTCGCCGACGCGGCCGAGCGGGTCGTCGTCCTCCCGGCGAGCACGCCGCTCGGGGTGGCCCGCACCAGCCCCGACCTCGTCGTCAGCCTCGACGAGCGCTCCGTGCCCAGCCTCGTCCTGCGTGGCGTCCCGCCGACGATCCCGGACGGCACCGCGATCGGGGCGGTCCTCACCCGGGTCCCCGACGAGAACGTCGTCGAGGTCTCCCCGGAGGACGGCATCGGAGCGGTGCTCCGTGCGATGAGCGCCACGGGCGTCGGTGTCGTCGTCGTGACCCGGGGCGGGCAGGCCTGGGGACTCGTCGGGGCCGCCGCCGTCGACGCCGCGGCGAAGCGCGCCCGCACGCGCACCTAGACTCGCGCCCATGACCGCCACCGGAGCCGAGCGCCGCCGCGGCCCCTTCACCGAGGGCGACCGCGTCCAGCTCACCGACCCCAAGGGTCGCCTGCACACGATCACGCTCGCCGCCGGCAAGCAGTTCCACACCCACCGCGGGCACCTGACCCACGACGACCTCATCGGTGCGCCCGACGGTTCCACGGTGACCAACACCGCCGGGGTCGAGTACCTCGCGCTGCGGCCGCTCCTCGCCGACTGGGTCATGTCGATGCCCCGCGGCGCGGCCGTGGTCTACCCGAAGGACGCGGGCCAGATCGTCATGATGGCCGACGTCTTCCCGGGCGCCGTCGTCGTCGAGGCCGGGGTCGGCTCGGGCGCGCTCTCGATGTCGCTGCTCCGGGCGGTGGGGGAGCACGGCACCGTCCACTCCTTCGAGCGCCGCGAGGACTTCGCGGACATCGCCCGGGCCAACGCGCGTGAGTTCTTCGGCGGCGACCACCCGGCGTGGACGGTCACCGTCGGCGACCTCGTCGAGTCCCTCCCCGGCGCGGTCGAGCCGGGGAGCGTCGACCGGGTCGTCCTCGACATGCTCGCCCCCTGGGAGTGCCTCGACGTCGTGTCCGACGCGCTCGCGCCGGGCGGCGTGATGATCTGCTACGTCGCCACGGCGACGCAGCTCTCGAAGGTCGCCGAGGCGATGCGCGACCACGGCACCTTCACCGAGCCGCAGGCGTGGGAGTCCCTCGTGCGCGGCTGGCACCTCGAGGGCCTCGCGGTCCGCCCGCAGCACCGGATGCACGGCCACACCGGCTTCCTCATCACGACCCGTCGGCTCGCGCCGGGCACGCCCCCGCCGCTGCGCAAGCGCCGCCCGGGCCGGGGCTACGCCGCGACCGAGGAGGTCACCGAGGAGGAGTGGACCCCGGAGAGCATCGGCGAGCGCGTCCCCTCGGAGAAGCGGGTGCGCAAGGTGAGGCGTTCGGTGGTCGGAACCTCCGACCCATCCTGAGCCCGGAGAGTTATGGTCGAGCATGAGCACTGACGAGCCCCGTGGTCAGGAGGGTGCGCGCGAACGCCTCGAGGCCGAGCGCCAGTCCCTCGAGGCCGAGCTCGCGGCCATGCGGTCGCGAGGTGACGTCAGCCCCGCCCAGCTCCGGTCCATGGAGCGCGACCTCGCCCAGCTGCGGTCGCAGTCCGCGACGCTCTCCGCGCAGAACGAGCGCCTCGTGCGCACGCTGCGTGACGCGCGCGAGCAGATCGTCACGCTGAAGTCCGAGGTCGACCGGCTGGCCCAGCCGCCGGCCGCCTACGGCACGGTCATCGAGGTCTTCGACGACGGCACCGCCGACATCCTCACGAGCGGGCGCAAGATGCACGTCGCCGTGAGCCCCTCGATCGAGTCCACGGAGCTGAGCCCCGGCCGCGAGGTGATGCTCAACGAGGCGATGAACGTCGTCGCCGCGCACGGCTTCGAGACCGTCGGCGAGGTGGTGCTCTGCAAGGAGGTCCTCGACGACGGCCGCGTCCTCGTCGTCGCCCAGGCCGACGAGGAGCGGGTCTGCCGCGTCGCGGCCTCGCTCGCCGACACCACCGTCCGGGCCGGTGACGCCCTGCTCCTCGAGCCGCGCTCCGGCTTCGTCTTCGAGCGGATCCCCAAGGCCGAGGTCGCCGACCTCGTGCTCGAGGAGGTCCCCGACATCGACTACGCCGACATCGGCGGCCTCACCGGGCAGATCGAGGCGATCCGCGACGCCGTCGAGCTGCCGTACCTGCACGCCGACCTGTACCTCGAGCACCACCTCAAGCCCCCGAAGGGCGTGCTGCTCTACGGCCCGCCCGGCTGCGGCAAGACGATGATCGCCAAGGCGGTCGCGGCCTCGCTCGCCGCCAAGGTGGCCGAGAAGGAGGGCCGCGAGCCGGGGAAGTCCTACTTCCTCAACATCAAGGGCCCCGAGCTGCTCAACAAGTACGTCGGCGAGACCGAGCGCCACATCCGGCTGATCTTCCAGCGGGCGCGCGAGAAGTCCAACGAGGGCTACCCGGTCGTCGTGTTCTTCGACGAGATGGAGTCGCTGTTCCGCACCCGCGGGTCGGGGGTGTCCTCCGACGTCGAGACGACGATCGTGCCGCAGCTGCTCGCCGAGATCGACGGTGTCGAGGGGCTCGAGAACGTCATCGTCATCGGCGCCTCGAACCGCGAGGACATGATCGACCCCGCGATCCTGCGCCCCGGTCGGCTCGACGTGAAGATCAAGATCGAGCGCCCCGATGCCGAGGCCGCCCGCGACATCTTCGCGAAGTACGTGACGACCGTCCTCCCGCTGCACCCCGACGACGTCGAGCAGAACGGCGGGTCCGAGGACGCCACGGTCCAGGCCATGATCGACGCCGTCGTGCTGCGGATGTACTCCGAGGAGGAGGAGAACCGCTTCCTCGAGGTCACCTACGCCGGCGGCGACAAGGAGATCCTCTACTTCAAGGACTTCAACTCCGGCGCGATGATCCAGAACATCGTCGACCGGGCCAAGAAGATGGCGATCAAGGACCTCCTCGAGACCGGCCAGCGCGGGCTGCGCGTCGAGCACCTGCTCAACTCGTGCACCGACGAGTTCCGCGAGAACGAGGACCTCCCGAACACGACGAACCCCGACGACTGGGCCCGAATCTCCGGCAAGAAGGGCGAGCGGATCGTCTACATCCGCACGCTCATCAAGACCAAGGAGGGCACCGAGCCCGGCAAGTCGATCAGCAACGTCGCCAACACCGGCCAGTACCTCTGACCCGGGCCCCGGCAGGGGTCTGGGACGTCGGGGTCTACCCCGACCTTCCGTCGGTGACGGAGGCCGCGCGCGGCGACGGAACCTCCCGTCGAGCGAGAGCCGCGTCACTTCGCCCAGAGAGGGCTACCCC
>CAVPXT010000015.1:0-15307 GCA_963709785.1 uncultured Actinomycetota bacterium
TGAACTTCCCGATCGGTGTCCTCATCTACTGGTTCACGACGAACGTGTGGTCGATGACCCAGCAGTTCTACGTGATCCGGCGGATGCCGGCACCGGGCTCGGCCGCCGAGCGGGCGTACCACGAGCGGCTCAAGCGCAAGGGCAAGCCCGTGCCGGGGGCCGTCGCGGCCGCCGAGGCAGAGGCCGACGCTGAGGCCGCCGAGGCCGAGGCCAAGAGCCGGCAGCGGGTCCAGCCCAAGTCGAAGAAGCGCTCCAAGTCGAGCGGCAAGCCCGGCGGCAAGCAGCCGGGTGGCACCGCCCCCGGCAGCTGACCGCCTGCCCCCACAGTCCCTGACCCGTCACCCCTGACTGGAGTGCACATGAGCGAGAACACGACCGACACGACCGAGGCCCTCGAGCCGATCACGACCTCCGACGCCCCGGACCAGGAGAGCACCCCGGAGACCGCGGCGGTCGAGCCCGCCGTGGGGGCGCCTGCGGCGCCGGCCGGGGGCGACGACATCCCGGCCGAGAAGTCGGCTGCTGCCGTGGTCGGCGGCGCCGAGACCGCTGCGGCGATCACCCCCGAGACGCCGGACGCGCAGGCGCACGTGCCGGGCGGCGCGCAGGACGCCGCCGCGGCGATGGCCGAGCACGGCGGCGACCAGAGTGGCGGCGAGGCAGAGACCGCCGACGAGAGCCACGGGTCCGACGCCGACGGGTCCCACGCTGACGATGCCGACGACGACGACCGAGACCGACTCCGACTCCGAGGAGGGGAGTGAGGGCGGCGCGGCGTCGTCGGGCCGCCCGCGCCGTCGGGCGATGCTGCTGCGGGAGGGCGAGGTGGCGGCGGACTTCCTGGAGACGCTGCTCGACATCTGCGACCTCGACGGTGACCTGGACGTCGACATCGACGGCGACCGCGCCGCGGTGGCCCTCGTCGACAGTGACGAAGGGCGCGTGCCGCGCCGTCTCGTCGGCCCCGACGGCGAGGTGCTCGAGGCGCTCCAGGAGCTGACCCGGCTGGCCGTGCAGTCCGAGACCGGTGAGCGCAGCCGCCTCATGCTCGATGTGGCGGGTCACCGCGCGGGGCGTCGTGCCGCGCTCGTCACGCTGGCGAAGGACGCGATCGACGGAGTCAAGAGCTCCGGGGAGTCGACCTCCCTCAGCCCGATGACGGCCTTCGAGCGCAAGGTCGTCCACGACGAGGTGCTCGCCGCCGGGCTGGTCTCGGAGTCCGAGGGATCCGAGCCGCGGCGATACGTCGTCATCAGCCCGAAGTAGGAGAGCGTTTCACGTGAAACATGACGGGGACGCCCCGTTGACGCCGCCGGCCGCACCCTCGGGTGCGGCCGCGGTGTTCGGGGACCGGTTGCCGCTGGCCGTGCGCTTCGCGGGGATCCTGGCGGACACCGGTGTGAGCCACGGGCTGATCGGCCCCCGGGAGGTGCCGCGCCTCTGGGACCGGCACGTGCTGAACTGCGCCGTCATCGAGGACGCCTTCCCGGTGGGGGCGACCCTCGTCGACGTGGGGTCGGGGGCGGGGCTCCCGGGTGTCGCGCTGGCGATCGCGCGACCCGACCTGACGGTGCACCTCGTGGAGCCGATGCTCCGGCGCACGACGTGGCTGGAGTCCGTCGTCGGTGAGCTGGGCCTGGACTCGGTGACGGTGCACCGGGGTCGGGCGGAGGATCTCGGGGGCAGCGTCAGGGCATCGTGGGTCACCGCTCGGGCCGTGGCTCGCCTCGACAAGCTGGCCCGGTGGTGCGTGCCCCTGCTCGACGACGAGGGCACGCTCGTCGCGATGAAGGGCCGCAGCGCGCTCACCGAGCTCGAGGAGGACAGGGCCGCCCTCGAGAAGCTCGGCCTGGCCTCCGCCGTGGTGACCGAGCACGGAGGCGCGAGCCTCGAGGAGCCGGTGCTGACGGTGGACCTGCGCTTCCGACCGTCCGCCCGTACGGGCTCAGGCGTCCGGGGAAAGAACCGCCGGGCGGCCACGGCCGGGCGGCACGGCCGCCGCGGCGGCCGGTCGCCCCGGGCCTGAGGCCGGGCCTCGCCGGCCCCGGGGGCGGCACGGGTGGGTGCGGTCGTCCTGCTCCGTCCGAGGACGCCGGGAGGTGGCGCGGTGGCATCCGCGCGTGTCGAGCGGCGAGGGGCTCCGGGCGACACCGGCGTCGCCGTTTCACGTGAAACGGTGCGAGGCATGGGGAGATCGGCAGCCGGCGTGACGCGTTGGCTGCGGACCCGTGGCAACGGGTGCCGCGGGTGCGGGTCGAGACGCGGAGGGACCTCCACCGGCCGAGGCCCGGAGTCTCGAGCTCATCCGCCCCGGGACCGGGTGCCGCATGCAGCCCGGGACCGCCCGGCGCCGATGGTGCGGAGCGGACAGGTGGGTCGAGCGGTGAAGCCTGGGGGGCCACGGCCTGGGATGCTCTCGCGCCGCCCCGGGCACGGGGTGGTCGGTCGACGGCAGGCGCCGAGCCGGGGGTGAAGGGGCGGATCGGCCCAGGCTCGACGCTCGGCCGAGTCGTGGTGGGCCACCTGGTGGCACGGCGGGGATCGTGGACCGAGGGTGCCACGATCGGCCTGAGGTGGGGGCGGCCTGAGGTGGGGGCGTCCCTCGGTGGTCCACTCGGCCGCGGTCCGCCCGGCCGCGGTCCGCCCGGCCGCGGTCCGCCCGGTTGCGGCACCCCGGTCGGGACCCGCGGTGAGTGTGTGACCCGGCGGCCTGGGCGAGGAGACTGCCCGTGGCAGGGACGCGCCGCGGCGCCGAAAGCTCGCCATGTTTCACGTGAAACACCACCAGCGTGGCACCTGACGGACGGCCGCCAGCTCGGTTGCCATCCGAGGGACGTCGAGGTTCGTGCCCCTGACGCCCTGGATCGCCGAGCTGGAGATGGCGCCCTGCGGCCACGGACGACACCCCGGTGCGGGCTCACTCCGGCCGGCTGGCGGGGGAGCACCGCTGGTGTCGGCGGCGTCCGAGACGGCCCGGCCGGTCCGTTCGTCCACAAGTTATCCACCGCCATGCCGGGGCGCGCCGCCGGGCCCGATTCCGCGCAAATCCGCAGATCTACGCACGACGTTTCACGTGAAACACGTCTGTGGGGTCTCAAGGAAGGACAGTCACCCCCAAGTTGTCCACAGGCGGCTGCGTCTTTGGCGTGTCGCCCGGTGGTGCTGTTGGATGGGGTCGTTCGTCACCAAGGAGGTACCGGTGAGCACCTTGCTCGAGGCCGCGGTTCGGCCACCCGTCGCTCCCGGTCTGGGCTTTCCCACCGGTGCTGTTGCCGACGCCAGCGATCTCGGCTGGCCAGCCACCGTTTCACGTGAAACGGTGGCGCACGCCGAGGTCAGCAGCGACGATGGACCGGTTCCGGCCGTGGCGCCGGCGGCGGAGGGGGCCGAGACCCCCACCGCGGCGACACCGCAGGGTGCCCAGGGCGCCACGCCGGACACGGACACCACTCGCAGGGACGAGACGCACGACGACAGCGAGGAGCGAGCCGCCATCGCCGCATCCATTCCGGGGGCCGACTGGAACACCCCACTCGCCCAGGCCGTCGCCGACGACGCCCGCAAGCGGATCACCCTCACCGGCAGGACCGTCCCGCGCCCACCTCGCACGCGTGTGCTCACCGTCGCCAACCAGAAGGGTGGCGTCGGCAAGACGACGACCACGGTGAACATCGCGGCCGCCCTCGCCCAGGCGGGGAGCACGGTGCTCGTCATCGACCTCGACCCCCAGGGAAACGCCAGCACCGCCCTCGGCATCGACCACCACTCGGAGGTACCGAGCGTCTACGACGTGCTCGTCGACGGCGAGGAGATCGCGAAGGTCGTCCAGACGTGCCCGGACCTCCCCGGCCTGGTCTGCGCGCCGGCGACGATCGACCTCGCCGGCGCCGAGATCGAGCTGGTCTCCCTCGTCGCACGCGAGACGCGGCTGCAGAAGGCGGTGAGCGCGTACGTCGAGCACCGCATCGCCACCGGTGAGCAGCTGGACTACGTCCTCGTCGACTGCCCTCCGAGTCTCGGCCTGCTGACGGTCAACGCCTTCGTCGCCGCGAACGAGGTCTTCATCCCCATCCAGTGCGAGTACTACGCGCTCGAGGGCCTGAGCCAGCTCCTGAAGAACATCGAGCTGATCCGCAGCCACCTCAACACCGACCTGCACGTGTCGACGATCCTCCTCACCATGTACGACGGGAGGACGCGGCTCTCGGCGCAGGTCGCCGACGAGGTGCGGGAGCACTTCCCGGACCAGACCCTCCGGGCGACCGTGCCGCGGTCGGTACGGATCTCCGAGGCGCCGAGCCACGGCCAGACCGTCATGACGTACGACCCCAACAGCAGCGGAGCCCTGTCCTACCTCGAGGCGGCCGTCGAGCTCGCCGAGCGCGGCGCCGCCCGATCCACCACCGAGGAGTCCGCATGAGCGAGAAGCGCCGAGCCCTGGGTCGTGGCCTCGGAGCGCTGATCCCGAGCCAGCCGGCGACGGACCGACCCGTCGACGTCTTCTTCAAGGACCGCGACGGCGCCCCCGCCGACCCCGCGGACGTCTCGGCGGCCGACCTCGTGAGGACGGCCACCACCGGTCCCTCCGAGCCGGGCGCCGACGCCCCGTCCGACGGCACGGGCGCGGAGGTCGACGGTCTCCGGCCGGTGCCGGGTGCACAGTTCGCCGAGGTCCCGGTCGACGCGATCCGGCCCAACCCGAAGCAGCCCCGCACGGTGTTCGACGAGGAGGAGCTCGCCGAGCTCGTCCACTCGATCCGCGAGATCGGCGTCCTCCAGCCCATCGTCGTGCGCCCCGCACCCGGCGCCGGCCCCGACGACACCGTCCGCTACGAGCTCATCATGGGCGAGCGGCGCTGGCGGGCATCCCGGGAGGCCGGCAACGCGACCGTTCCGGCGATCGTGCGGATCACCGAGGAGGACGACCTCCTGCGGGACGCCCTGCTGGAGAACCTCCACCGCAGCCAGCTCAACCCGCTCGAGGAGGCCGCCGCCTACCAGCAGCTCCTCGACGACTTCGGCTGCACCCAGGAGGAGCTCGCCGGCCGGATCGGTCGGTCCCGGCCGCAGATCTCGAACACCCTCCGCCTGCTGCGCCTGCCGCCGCTCGTGGCCCGTCGGGTCGCGGCCGGCGTCCTGAGCGCCGGCCACGCCCGCGCCCTGCTCGGACTCCCCGACGCCGCCGCGATGGAACGGATGGCGCAGAAGATCGTCGCGGAGGGACTGTCCGTCCGCAGCGTCGAGGAGCTCGTGACCCTCGGGGACGGTGACACGCCGCCGTCGCGTCGGGCGCGCCCCCGTCCCGGCGGGCGCCGTCCCCAGCTCGACGACCTCGCGGCCGACCTCTCGGACCGCCTGGAGACGCGGGTCCGCATCGCCCTCGGGCAGAAGAAGGGCCGGCTGACCGTCGAGTTCGCGTCCGTCGACGACCTCAACCGCATCCTCGACGTCATGAGCCTGCGCCAGGACGCCACGGTCGACTGACCCCCACCCGACTGACCCGCTCGACGCCTATTCGCCTGCGCCAGAGCCGAATACGCACCAGGCAAGCAGAACGGCCCCGGACCGTGAGGTCCGGGGCCGTGCTCCGCTCGACAGCGGTCCTTGGGGTCAGCCGAGGAACTGCTCCAGCTCGCGGAGCAGGACCGGCTTGGGACGAGCGCCGATGATCGTCTTGACGATCTCGCCGCCCTGGTAGACGTGCATGGTCGGGATGCTCGTGATCCCGAGCTTCCCGGTGATCCCGGGGTTCTCGTCGGTGTTGAGCTTGACGACGGAGACCTTGTCGCCGTGGTCGCGGGCGATCTCCTCGAGCACGGGGGCGACGGCGCGGCACGGACCGCACCACTCGGCCCAGAAGTCCACGAGGACCGGCTTGTCGCTCTTGATGACGTCGGCCTCGAAGGTCGCGTCGGTGGTCTGGCTCACGGCTCCCATGGGGTTCCTCTCTGTGTGCCGGCTACGCGGCGATGGTGGTCTCGGGTCGGGACGGTCTGGAAGGTCTGGACGGTGGGTCGGCGTGCGGGCCGAGGGGACCAGTGTGCGCCCTCGGTCAGTGGGCGAGGTAACGCTCGGCGTCCAGGGCGGCCGCGCAGCCGGAGCCGGCCGCGGTGATCGCCTGGCGGTAGGTGTGGTCGACGAGGTCGCCGCACGCGAAGACCCCGGGCACGTTCGTCACCGAGGTGCGCCCCTCGGTGAGGACGTACCCCTCGGCGTCGAGGTCGACGAGCCCCTTGACGAGCTCGTTGCGGGGGTCGTGGCCGATGGCGACGAAGAGGCCGGTGACCGGGAGCTCGCGGGTCGCCCCGGTGACGGTGTCGCGCAGCGTGATGGCCGAGACCTTGTCCTCGCCGTGGATGGCGTCGACGGCGCTGTTCCAGGCGAAGTGGATCTTCTCGTTCGCCTCGGCGCGCTCGGCCATGATCTTGCTGGCGCGGAGCTCGTCGCGGCGGACCACGACGGTGACCGAGCGGGCGAACTTCGTGAGGAAGGTGGCCTCCTCCATGGCGGAGTCGCCACCCCCGACGACCGCGATGTCCTGGTCGCGGAAGAAGAAGCCGTCGCAGGTGGCGCACCACGAGACGCCGTGACCGGAGAGGCGCTTCTCGTCCGGGAGCCCGAGCTCGCGGTAGGCCGAGCCCATCGCGAGGATGACCGTGCGGGCGCGGTACTCGGTGCCCGAGCCGTCGCGGACGAGCTTGACGTCACCGTCGAGCTCGACGTGCTCGACGTCGTCGGTGATGATCTCGGCACCGAAGCGCTCGGCCTGGGCCCGCATGTTCTCCATGAGGTCCGGGCCCATGATGCCGTCGCGGAAACCGGGGAAGTTCTCGACCTCGGTGGTGTTCATCAGCGCGCCGCCGGCGGTGACCGAGCCCTCGATGACGAGGGGCTCGAGGTTGGCGCGCGCGGCGTAGACCGCTGCGGTCCAGCCGGCCGGGCCGGAGCCGATGATGATGACGTTGCGGACGTCCGTGGTCACGGGACACATCCCCTTGTGGTGCGAGTGGGTGGCGACCGCTACATGCGGTGCGTCGGTGGAACCGATCCTAGGGCCGGGGTGTTCCCGGCACCGCCTCGCCCCGCCGATCGGTCACGGGCTCGTGAGGCGTGGCCCGCGAGGAGGTCGGCCGCGGCACGGAGCGGGCCCCGTGGGGACGGCCCCCGACATCGGATCGATACCCCACAGGGTATCAAGGGGACGGCGCGCGAGCGACGGCGGGGTCAGGCCACCGGGACGGGGCCCGAGAGCACCCCGGGAGCCTGCGCCGAGCAGGACCGGGCCACGGCCCAGACCCGCCGGACACCGGTCTCGGAGGTCGCGACGAGGACGGCTGCCGGACGGCCGTCGACCTCGGCGAGGTCGATGACGATGGTGTCGCCGTCCGGGACACCCACGGCGTCGGCGCAGGCGCGCGCCCCGGCGGCGGTCCCCAGCGGCCCGAGGGCCGATGACGGCGCGACGCCCTGGCCCGCGTCGAGCGTGGGGGAGGCCGAGGCCCGGCGGCCGGTGCCGTCCCATGGCAGGCTGGCCCGCACCTCGTCGGCGAGACCCGCCGTGGTGAACCCGGGCCCCCCCTCCAGAACGACCACGCCGAGCTCGTCGTCCTCGGCGAGGAGCGTCCGCATCGGCTTCTCGGAGACCTCCGGGGCCGGCCCGTCAGCGCTCGAGCCGCCCGCCGCCGAGTCCTCGGCACCGACGAGGCTGGCCTGCAGGCCCCCGGGGCGCAGGGAGTCCAGGACGACCCCGCCCGTCCCGAGCACGGCGACGACGGCCGCGGCGACCGCCACGAGGTGCCAGCGCGAGCGCGGCCGGAGCGGGACGACGCGCCCCTCGGCGTCGGCGGGCACCGCCGCGGCCAGCGGTTCGACCCCCGCGGCAGCCGGGGCCGGCCAGCCACCCCGGATCCGGGCCTCGTCGGCGAGGGCCGCCTCGATGCGGGTCACGAGGTCGGCAGGCATCGGCTCGGGGTCGGGGAGCGACCCGAGGAGGGCACGCATCCCCGTGGGGTCGTGCTCGATCGGGTCGGTGTCGTCGTGGGGGTGGCTCACGAGCTCCTCCGGGAGGTGCCGTGCGGGGTGCGGCGGGTCAGACGGGTGGGCGGGGCCGGCACGCGGAGCGCCGAGCACGGGTAGGACGTCACGATGCCTCCCGGGGTTCCGTGCGGTCCCCGGCGGGTGCCGGTTCTCCTGAGGACGGTCTCAACAGGGCGGCGAGCGCCTCCCGGCCGCGGAAGCACCGGGACTTCACGGTGCCCTCGGCGACCCCGAGCACCACGGCCGCCTCGGCGACGGGCAGGCCGTGCATGTCGACGAGGACGAGCGCCGTGCGCTGACCCTCCGGCAGTCGGGCGAGTGCCTCCCGCACGACGAGGGCGGTCTCGGTGGAGCCGTGGCGGTCGTGCAGGTCGGGGAGGTCGAGCTCGCCGAGGTCGCCGGCGCGGCGGACCGACACCTTCTCGCGGCGCAGCCGGTCCAGGCACGCGTTGACGACGATCCGGTGCAGCCACGTCGTCACGGCGGCCTCCCCGCGGTAGGCGTCCGCGCGCCGGAAGGCGGAGATGAAGGCCTCCTGGACGGCGTCGGCGGCGAGCTCGCGGTTGCCCGTCGTGCGCATCGCGACGGCGAACATCCGGTCGCGGTGGCGCCGGAACAGCTCACCGAACGCGCTCCCGCCGTCGCCGGTGACGTGCCGCGCCATGAGGGCGCGGTCGTCGAGCTCGGCGACGTCGACGAGGTGCTCGGGGATCACGGGGGACAGACCCTCTCAGCCGGTGACGACGACCTCGTTGAGCCACGCCCTGCGCTTGCCCTGGTCGTCGGCGTGGAGTCCGGTGTACCAGATGATGATGTACTGCCCGGTCACATCGTCCGGAACCGGGAAGTCGACGGTGCCCTTGGCGTTCGCCTTCTCCCCGATCTTCGTGGCGCCCTCGAGGTCGGCATCCGGCCCCACGTAGAGCTCGAGGTCGACGCTCTGGGGGATGTCGAGGCGCACGTTCTGGGGCTTCTTGTTCGGCCCGAGGTCGACGATGAGGCCGAGGCCCTTCTTGAGCCCGCCGAAGGCGTCGGTCCGGTAGTTCTCGGAGTTCCAGCCGGTGGAGGTGTCCCCGTCGTAGGTCTTCGGGGTGAGCTTGTTGTTCTCGGCGCCGTCGCCCTCCGGGTCGTAGGCCTCGACCTTGAGGATCGCCAGGGGCTCGGGGGCACCACCGCTCGCGGTGGCCTCGGAGCCGGACCCGCTGGGTGCCGCGGACGCGGTGGGGGTGGCGGTACCGCCCGCCGGGGTCTCGAGGCCGAGGTCGGTGTTCGAGCCGATCTTCGACAGGCCGTAGATGCCGATGACGAGCGCCAGGACGAGGAACGCGGCCACGATGCCCAGGGCCAGCTTCGACTCGTCACGGGTCAGGGGCTCGGCGGGGACCATCGGGGCGGGGGCGTCGAGGTCGGCCAGGCCGTCATCGGGGCGTGTGTCGGGGGAGAGCTCGGTGACCTTGTCGACCGCGCGCCGGGCGTACCGGGAGACCCGGTTGCCGACCTGGCCGAACGCCTCGCCGACGGCGGATCCGGCGGCCCCGGCCGTGGCGGCGGCGCCGGCGTGCCCGGTGGTCCCGTCCCCGCCCCGCGGGCGCGTCAGGGCGGACACCCGTCGGCCGAGACCGCCCGCCGGCGTCTCGTCGTCCACCGGGTCGTCGTCGGCTGCGTCGTCGTCGTGGGGCGCGGCACCGGGGCCCTCGGGCTCGTCGGTCAGGGCGTCGTCGGACAGCCACCCCGGTTCGTCCCCGCGGCGGGCCGACCGGGGCTCCTCGGGTGCAGGCGTGCCGGAGGAGACGGGGGCAACGGGCGGGACCGTCGCGACCGGAACCGACGGCTCCGGGGGGAGGGTGCTCGGGACGACGGGCAGGTCGGCCGTCGCACCGATGGCGTCGTCGGTGGCCGCGGCGGGCCCGGCCGTGGGGACCTCGGCGGCGGGCTCGTCCGGCGCCACCGGGGGGACGGCGTGGCTCGGGGTGACCGGTCGGCCGACGACCTGGCGGGTCGGCCACGGGGCCACCTGGCGCGCGTAGTCGCCGGGGCTGGTCGGGCCCTGGTCGTCGTTGAGGGTGAGCCGGCAGATGGCGTCGAGGTCGCGGGGCACACCGGCGGCGATCTCCGACGGAGCGGCCACGCCGCCCGGGACGCGCGGGGCGGCGCTCAGCTCGCCCGCCCCGGCCCCGAGGGGCCACAGGCCCGTGAGCCCCACGTAGGCGAGGGCGACGACGCCGACGGCGTCCTGGCGTGCGGCGTCCTCCGGGTCGAGGCCGTCCCGGCCGGCCCGCACCGAGGCGACCTCGAGGCCGCGGAGCCGGACCTCGCCGACGGGGGAGCGCAGGACGTCGTCGGGCGTGAGGTCGAGGTGGTGCATCCCCCGCTGGCGCGCGGACTCCAGGGCAGAGGCGACCTCGCCGGTGATCCGTCGGACCTCGTCACCCGGGATGCCGCCCTCGGTCACGAGCTGGGCGAGGCTGCGTGCGTCGTCGAGCTCCTCCTCGACGACCCAGGCGACCTCGTCGTCCTGGCCGACGTCGAGGATGCGCACGAGCACGGCGTGCGACACCGACCCGGCACGACGGGCGGCGTCGAGGAAGGCGGCGCTGCGGTGGTCCTCGACGGGCACCACGAGGACGACCACCCGACGTCCGAGGGTGGTGTCGTCGGCGGTCCAGCGCTCGGTCCCGCGGTCCTGCGCGAGCCGGCGGTGCACGGTGTACCGACCGCCGAGGACGGTGCCGGGTCCCACACCCCTCACCGTGGCTCCTTCCGGTCGTCGGTCACGGCCTGGCCCGTCGGGTCCCCGACGGGTTCGTCCATCGTAGGGGGTGGCTCAGCCGCGACGGAGCCCGCGCACCCGGCGCGCGACGGGGTCCAGGAGCCGGCCGACCTCCTGGACGCCCAGGAGGTGGGCGACCGCCCACACGACGAGCAGGTGGACCACGCCGGCGGCGCCCAGCACCGCCCCGCCCGCGAGCAGCCCGGGGACCCCGCGGGTCTGCGCCACGTCCGGGAGCAGGCCGCGCACGGCGAGGGCGAGCAGCAGCGCGCTCGCGGCGGACGGGACGGCGAGCTTGAGGTAGATGAGCGCGGTCGCGCGCAGGCCCAGTGGTCCGTGCTGGTGGCGCAGCACGAGGAAGCCGATCGAGGAGCCGACGAGGTAGGCCAGGGCCTGGCCGAGGCCGACGACGAACGCGGTGCGACCCGGGTCCACCGTGGCGGCGAGCAGGGTGACGAGGGTGGCGGTGCTCGTGACGACGGCCTGGATCCGGAAGGTCAGGTAGGTCTGGGTCTGGGCGTAGAGCACCCGGTCGTTGAGGAAGCCCCAGCCCATGGGGATGACGAGCCACAGCACGCCGTACAGCACGGTCGTGACGGCGGCGGTCTGGGCGAGGGTGTTGCCGAAGAAGATCGTGCTGGCCACGAGCGGGGCGAAGGCCAGGGCGAGGGCGACACCCGGGACCAGGAGCACCGAGGGGGTCCGCATGCCCTGGTGGTGGTAGCGGACGACGGCGCGGTCGTCGCCCTCCGAGGCCGCCTCGGAGAGCCGGGTGTAGAGCGCCGTGACGAGCGAGACGGTGACCAGGCCGTGCGGGAGCAGGACGATGAACTGCGCGTTCGTGAAGGCGAACAGCCCGGGCACGGTCTCGCCGGAGCGGGCGCCCAGCGCACTGGCGCGGGTGAGGACCCGGCTCGTGACGATGAAGCCGAGCTGCTGGACGACGATCGAGCCCACCGTCCACTTCGCGATGGAGGAGATCTCGCCGAACCCGTGGCCGCGGACCCCCCAGAGCCAGCGGAACCGGAAGCCCATCCGGTGCAGCGCCGGGAAGAGCCCGGCGCACTGGACGGCGATCGACAGCGTCGCGGTGCCGGCGAGGATGCCGATCATCGTCGGCGTCCAGGCCCCGGGGGCCGCCCCGAGGGGGAGGTCGGCCGCCCGGAACGCCAGGAGGCCGCCGACCGCGACGATGTTGGCGAGCGCCGGTGCCCACGTGAAGGCGGCGAAGCGGCCGTTGGCGGTGAGGACCTGGCCGAGCACGGTGTAGAGCCCGTAGAAGAACAGCTGCGGCATGCAGATGACCGCGAAGACGACCGCGAGCCGCACCGCCTGGGTGTCGCTCGGGCTGTAGTAGATGCGGACGATGAGGGGCGCGAGGGCGGTGAGGAGCAGCGTCGCGACGCCGAGGAAGACGACCGAGACGGTGATGATCCGGTTGACGAAGTCCTCGCCGTCGGGCCGCTGCCGGGCCCGGACGATCTGGGGGACGAGGACCGCCTGGACGGCCCCACCCGCGAGGAGCAGGTAGAAGGAGTTGGGCAGGGTGTTCGCGGCGCTGAACGCGTCCGCGGCCACACCGGAGATCCCGAGGACCGAGGCGAGCAGCGAGGTGCGGATGAGCCCGACGACACGGCTCATGAGCGTTCCGGCCGCCATCACCGCCCCGGAGCGCCCGACGCTCTGGGCCGGCGCGCTCACCCCGAGTCCCCGGCGAGCCGCTGCCAGGCGAGCCGGGCGATCCGGCGCTCGTTGGGGAAGGTGAGGTGTCGGTGGGCCTCGGACAGGAGCAGCCACGCGACGTCGATCGCCTCGTGGTCGGGGTCCTTCTCGATGGTGAGGTACCCGCCGGTGGCCTCGAGGAGGTAGTGGTGGACGTACTTGTGGATGCGGCGGTCGCCGGCGGCGAACCAGTAGTCGATGGTGCCGAGCTCGATGAGGACGCGGCCCTCGATGCCGGTCTCCTCCTCGACCTCGCGCACGGCCGTCTCGGGAAGGGTCTCCTCCCCCTCGATGTGCCCCTTCGGCAGGCACCACTCGACCCGCCCGGCCCGGTTCCGCCGGGCGATGACGGCGATCCGGGCGTGCCCGTCGTGGACGTCGACGACGACGCCGCCCGCGCTGCGCTCCTCGACCGCCGGGAGCCGCCGGGGGCTCGCCCCGGTCGGATCGGCAGCGGCGTGGCTCATCCCGTCACTGTAACCACTGGGGCTCGCGGTGGCCGGACCGTCGGGGTGGTCCGTCGGCGTGCCGTGGGAGCGCCCACGGGGAGGTCGAACCGGGCGCCCCGCAGCACCTAGGCTTGACCCTCGTGTCCGACCGCCAGCCCCCGGCCGCCCTGCTCCGCGCCGCCGTCGCCGGCCTCGCGCCCGTCCTCCCCGTGCTCACCGACCTCGGGGAGCGCTTCGCGGCCGCCGGGCACGACCTCGCGCTCGTCGGCGGTCCGGTCCGGGACGCCTTCCTCGGCCGGGTGTCCCACGACCTCGACCTCACCACCTCGGCCCGGCCCGACGACACCGAGCGCCTCCTCGCCGGCTGGGGCAAGGCCACGTGGGACATGGGGCGGGCCTTCGGCACGATCGGCGCGCGCCGCGGCGACCTCGTCGTCGAGGTGACGACGTACCGGGCGGACGCCTACGACGGCGTGACCCGCAAGCCGGTCGTCGCGTTCGGCGACTCCCTCGAGGACGACCTGGTCCGCCGCGACTTCGCGTGCAACGCGATGGCCCTGCGACTGCCCGACCTGGCGTTCGTCGACCCCCACGGCGGGCTCGCCGACCTCGAGGCGAAGGTCCTGCGCACGCCGACGACCCCCGAGATCTCCTTCGGCGACGACCCGCTGCGGATGATGCGTGCGGCCCGCTTCGTCGCGCAGCTGGGGTTCGTCCCGGCCCCCGAGGTGCTCGCCGCGATGCGCGACATGGCCGGCTCCATCGAGCGGGTCTCGGCCGAGCGGGTCCGCGACGAGCTCGTCAAGCTGCTGCTCGCCGACCACCCCCGGGCCGGGCTCGAGCTGCTCGTGGCCTCCGGGCTCGCCGCCGTCGTGCTCCCCGAGCTGCCCGCGCTCCAGCTCGAGGTCGACGAGCACCACCGCCACAAGGACGTCTACGACCACTCGATGATCGTCCTCGAGCAGGCCATCGACCTCGAGGGGCCGGCCGACGGTCCGCCGGAGTCGGTCCCCGGCCCCGACCTGGTGCTGCGGCTCGCGGCGGTCCTCCACGACATCGGCAAGCCCGCGACCCGCCGGTTCGAGGACGGTGGCGGCGTCTCGTTCCACCACCACGAGGTCGTCGGCGCCAAGCTCGCCGCGAAGCGGATGAAGACCCTGCGCTTCGACAAGGACACGACGAAGGCGGTCGCCCGGCTCGTCGAGCTGCACCTGCGCTTCCACGGCTACGGCGAGGGGCAGTGGAGCGACTCCGCGGTCCGCCGCTACGTCACCGACGCCGGCGAGCTGCTGCCCCGCCTGCACCGGCTGACCCGGGCGGACTCCACGACCCGCAACGTCAAGAAGGCCCGCCGGCTCTCGGCCGCCTACGACGACCTCGAGGAGCGCATCGAGCGGCTGCTGGCCCACGAGGAGCTCAAGGCGGTGCGCCCCGAGCTCGACGGCCACGAGATCGCGGAGGCGCTCGGCATCCGGCCGGGGCCCGTGCTCGGGCGGGCCTACCAGCACCTCCTGGCCGTGCGGCTCGACGAGGGGGTCCTCGGCAAGGACGTCGCCCGGGAGCGCCTGCTCACCTGGTGGGCCGAGCAGCCCGAGTCCCAGGCCTGACGGAGCGCGCTACGCCTCGCTGTCGCCCGGCGAGGAGTCGGCCTCCGGCTCGGCCCGGACCGCGGAGATCTCGAACTCGAGGCTGATCCGCTCGGAGACGAGCACGCCCCCGGAGTCCAGCGGCATGTTCCACACGAGCCCGAAGTCACGCCGGTTGACCTTGCGGCTGCCCTCGAACCCGGCCCGCAGCACCCCGAAGGCGTCCGTCTCGACACCGGTCAGGGCGATGGGGATCGCCAGCGTCTGCGTGACGTCGCGGATCGTCAGGTCCCCGGTGACGAGGTACGCGTGGTCCTCGACCTCCTCGACGCGCGTGCTGACGAAGGTGATGTCGGGGTGCTTCTCGGCGTCGAGGAAGTCGGGGCTGCGGAGGTGGTCGTCGCGCTGCGAGGTGCGGGTGTCGACGCTCGCGGCCTTGAGCGTCACCTCGACGTGGCTGCGGGTCATGTCCTCGAGGTCGGCGTGCACCCGCCCCTCGACGTCGTTGAACGACCCGCGGACCGTCGTGATCATCGCGTGGCGCGCGGAGAACCCGATCCGGGTGTGCTGGGGGTCGAAGACCCAGTCGCCGCTCAGGCTCGCTGCCGGGTCGGTCATGGCGCGTCGTCCACCTCTCGGTCGGACGCCGCGGGGTCGCGGCGCCGCGGTCGTGGCAGTGTGCCAGACGGGGCGGCGGCGTCCCGAGGGGTCGGCGGGGGAGTGCGCGGGCCCGCGCCTGGCCT
>CAVPXT010000016.1:0-17119 GCA_963709785.1 uncultured Actinomycetota bacterium
CCCTCCGGGGGACGTGGATGGCCGCGGCCCGGCTGCTGCGGTGCCACCCGTGGACGCCGGGGGGCGTCGACCACGTCCCGGAGCGCGATCCCGACACCGGC
The DNA here is from genome assembly GCA_963709785.1 of uncultured Actinomycetota bacterium. Lineage (GTDB taxonomy): Bacteria > Actinomycetota > Actinomycetes > Actinomycetales > Dermatophilaceae > Phycicoccus. Next base: position 102 of record CAVPXT010000016.1, read on the forward strand.
CGCCCCGTTCCTGGCACCACCGGGCCAAAGCCGTACGCCGGAACATCCGGCCCCGCGGCTCCGTCCCACCCCTGACCACCGTCACGACCGTGACACCACCCGCCGGCTGAACCCGGCCCAGCGAAGGACATCATGGGCGACCTGTTCAACAGCATCCTGGCCCCGATCGAGTGGCTCGTGGCGTGGATCATGTACGGCTTCCACCAGTTCTTCACGGGCATCGGCCTGCCCGCGGCCGGGGGCATCACGTGGGCGCTGTCCATCGTCGGGCTCGTCATCGTCATGCGCGCCGCGATGATCCCGCTGTTCGTCAAGCAGATCAACGCCTCGCGCAAGATGCAGCTGATCCAGCCCGAGCTGCAGAAGATCCAGAAGAAGTACAAGGGCAAGTCCGACCCCGAGTCCCGCCAGGCGATGACCCAGGAGACGATGGAGCTGTACAAGAAGGAAGGCACGAACCCGTTCAGCTCGTGCCTGCCGATCCTCGTGCAGTCCCCCTTCTTCTTCGGGCTGTTCCGCGTCCTCAACGGTCTCGACGAGATCGCCGCCGGTACCCGCAGCGGCGCCGACCACATCGGCCCGATCACGAAAACTGTTGCGGCGCAGGCGGAGTCGGCTTCCCTCTTCGGTGCGCAGCTGTCCGACACCTTCCTTCGTGCGAACGGCTTGTCGACGCAGATCGTCACCGTCGTGCTCATCGTGCTCATGTCGGCGACGACCTTCACCACACAGCGCCAGCTGATGACGAAGAACATGCCGCAGTCGGCCCTGGACAGTCCGTTCGCCAAGCAGCAGAAGATGCTGCTCTACATCTTCCCGGTGATCTTCGCGGTCTCGGGTGTGAACTTCCCGATCGGTGTCCTCATCTACTGGTTCACGACGAACGTGTGGTCGATGACCCAGCAGTTCTACGTGATCCGGCGGATGCCGGCACCGGGCTCGGCCGCCGAGCGGGCGTACCACGAGCGGCTCAAGCGCAAGGGCAAGCCCGTGCCGGGGGCCGTCGCGGCCGCCGAGGCAGAGGCCGACGCTGAGGCCGCCGAGGCCGAGGCCAAGAGCCGGCAGCGGGTCCAGCCCAAGTCGAAGAAGCGCTCCAAGTCGAGCGGCAAGCCCGGCGGCAAGCAGCCGGGTGGCACCGCCCCCGGCAGCTGACCGCCTGCCCCCACAGTCCCTGACCCGTCACCCCTGACTGGAGTGCACATGAGCGAGAACACGACCGACACGACCGAGGCCCTCGAGCCGATCACGACCTCCGACGCCCCGGACCAGGAGAGCACCCCGGAGACCGCGGCGGTCGAGCCCGCCGTGGGGGCGCCTGCGGCGCCGGCCGGGGGCGACGACATCCCGGCCGAGAAGTCGGCTGCTGCCGTGGTCGGCGGCGCCGAGACCGCTGCGGCGATCACCCCCGAGACGCCGGACGCGCAGGCGCACGTGCCGGGCGGCGCGCAGGACGCCGCCGCGGCGATGGCCGAGCACGGCGGCGACCAGAGTGGCGGCGAGGCAGAGACCGCCGACGAGAGCCACGGGTCCGACGCCGACGGGTCCCTGACGCTGACGATGCCGACGACGACGCCGAGACCGACTCCGCGGAGGGGAGTGAGGGCGGCGCGGCGTCGTCGGGCCGCCCGCGCCGTCGGGCGATGCTGCTGCGGGAGGGCGAGGTGGCGGCGGACTTCCTGGAGACGCTGCTCGACATCTGCGACCTCGACGGTGACCTCGACGTCGACATCGACGGCGACCGCGCCGCGGTGGCCCTCGTCGACAGTGACGAAGGGCGCGTGCCGCGCCGTCTCGTCGGCCCCGACGGCGAGGTGCTCGAGGCGCTCCAGGAGCTGACCCGGCTGGCCGTGCAGTCCGAGACCGGTGAGCGCAGCCGCCTCATGCTCGATGTGGCGGGTCACCGCGCGGGGCGTCGTGCCGCGCTCGTCACGCTGGCGAAGGACGCGATCGACGGAGTCAAGAGCTCCGGGGAGTCGACCTCCCTCAGCCCGATGACGGCCTTCGAGCGCAAGGTCGTCCACGACGAGGTGCTCGCCGCCGGGCTGGTCTCGGAGTCCGAGGGATCCGAGCCGCGGCGATACGTCGTCATCAGCCCGAAGTAGGAGAGCGTTTCACGTGAAACATGACGGGGACGCCCCGTTGACGCCGCCGGCCGCACCCTCGGGTGCGGCCGCGGTGTTCGGGGACCGGTTGCCGCTGGCCGTGCGCTTCGCGGGGATCCTGGCGGACACCGGTGTGAGCCACGGGCTGATCGGCCCCCGGGAGGTGCCGCGCCTCTGGGACCGGCACGTGCTGAACTGCGCCGTCATCGAGGACGCCTTCCCGGTGGGGGCGACCCTCGTCGACGTGGGGTCGGGGGCGGGGCTCCCGGGTGTCGCGCTGGCGATCGCGCGACCCGACCTGACGGTGCACCTCGTGGAGCCGATGCTCCGGCGCACGACGTGGCTGGAGTCCGTCGTCGGTGAGCTGGGCCTGGACTCGGTGACGGTGCACCGGGGTCGGGCGGAGGATCTCGGGGGCAGCGTCAGGGCATCGTGGGTCACCGCTCGGGCCGTGGCTCGCCTCGACAAGCTGGCCCGGTGGTGCGTGCCCCTGCTCGACGACGAGGGCACGCTCGTCGCGATGAAGGGCCGCAGCGCGCCCACCGAGCTCGAGGAGGACAGGGCCGCCCTCGAGAAGCTCGGCCTGGCCTCCGCCGTGGTGACCGAGCACGGAGGCGCGAGCCTCGAGGAGCCGGTGCTGACGGTGGACCTGCGCTTCCGACCGTCCGCCCGTACGGGCTCAGGCGTCCGGGGAAAGAACCGCCGGGCGGCCACGGCCGGGCGGCACGGCCGCCGCGGCGGCCGGTCGCCCCGGGCCTGAGGCCGGGCCTCGCCGGCCCCGGGGGCGGCACGGGTGGGTGCGGTCGTCCTGCTCCGTCCGAGGACGCCGGGAGGTGGCGCGGTGGCATCCGCGCGTGTCGAGCGGCGAGGGGCTCCGGGCGACACCGGCGTCGCCGTTTCACGTGAAACGGTGCGAGGCAGGGGGAGATCGGCAGCCGGCGTGATCGTGGTCCGTTGGCTGCGGACCCGTGGCAACGGGTGCCGCGGGTGCGGGTCGAGACGCGGAGGGACCTCCACCGGCCGAGGCCCGGAGTCTCGAGCTCGTCCGCCCGGGGACCGGGTGCCGCATGTAGCCCGGGACCGCCCGGCGCCGATGGTGCGGAGCGGACAGGTGGGTCGAGCGGTGAAGCCTGGGGGCCACGGCCTGGGATGCTCTCGCGCCGCCCCGGGCACGGGGTGGTCGGTCGACGGCAGGCGCCGAGCCGGGGGTGAAGGGGCGGACCGGCCGAGGCTCGACGCTCGGCCGGGTCGTGGTGGGCCACCTGGTGGCACGGCGGGGATCGTGGACCGAGGGTGCCACGACGGCCTGAGGTGGGGGCGGCCTGAGGTGGGGGCGTCCCTCGGTGGTCCACTCGGCCGCGGTCCGCCCGGTCGCGGTCCGCCCGGTCGCGGCACCCCGGTCGCGGCACCCCGGTCGGGACCCGCGGTGAGTGGGGGACCCGGCGGCCTGGGCGAGGAGACTGCTCGTGGCAGGGACGCGCTGCGGCGCCGAAAGCTCGCCATGTTTCACGTGAAACACCACCGGCGTCGCACCTGACGGACGGCCGTCAGCTCGGTTGCTATCCGAGGGACGTCGAGGTTCGTGCCCCTGACGCCCTGGATCGCCGAGGTGGAGATGGCGGCCCGCGGCCACGGACGACACCCCGGTGCGGGCTCACCCCGGCCGGCTGGCGGGGGAGCACCGCTGGTGTCGGCGGCGTCCGAGACGGCCCGGCCGGTCCGGTCGTCCACAAGTTATCCACCGCCATGCCGGGGCGCGCCGCCGGGCCCGATTCCGCGCAAATCCGCGGATCTACGCACGACGTTTCACGTGAAACACGTCTGTGGGGTCTCAAGGAAGGACAGTCACCCCCAAGTTGTCCACAGGCGGCTGCGTCTTTGGCGTGTCGCCCGGTGGTGCTGTTGGATGGGGTCGTTCGTCACCAAGGAGGTACCGGTGAGCACCTTGCTCGAGGCCGCGGTTCGGCCACCCGTCGCTCCCGGTCTGGGCTTTCCCACCGGTGCTGTTGCCGACGCCAGCGATCTCGGCTGGCCAGCCACCGTTTCACGTGAAACGGTGGCGCACGCCGAGGTCAGCAGCGACGATGGACCGGTTCCGGCCGTGGCGCCGGCGGCGGAGGGGGCCGAGACCCCCACCGCGGCGACACCGCAGGGTGCCCAGGGCGCCACGCCGGACACGGACACCACTCGCAGGGACGAGACGCACGACGACAGCGAGGAGCGAGCCGCCATCGCCGCATCCATTCCGGGGGCCGACTGGAACACCCCACTCGCCCAGGCCGTCGCCGACGACGCCCGCAAGCGGATCACCCTCACCGGCAGGACCGTCCCGCGCCCACCTCGCACGCGTGTGCTCACCGTCGCCAACCAGAAGGGTGGCGTCGGCAAGACGACGACCACGGTGAACATCGCGGCCGCCCTCGCCCAGGCGGGGAGCACGGTGCTCGTCATCGACCTCGACCCCCAGGGAAACGCCAGCACCGCCCTCGGCATCGACCACCACTCGGAGGTACCGAGCGTCTACGACGTGCTCGTCGACGGCGAGGAGATCGCGAAGGTCGTCCAGACGTGCCCGGACCTCCCCGGCCTGGTCTGCGCGCCGGCGACGATCGACCTCGCCGGCGCCGAGATCGAGCTGGTCTCCCTCGTCGCACGCGAGACGCGGCTGCAGAAGGCGGTGAGCGCGTACGTCGAGCACCGCATCGCCACCGGTGAGCAGCTGGACTACGTCCTCGTCGACTGCCCTCCGAGTCTCGGCCTGCTGACGGTCAACGCCTTCGTCGCCGCGAACGAGGTCTTCATCCCCATCCAGTGCGAGTACTACGCGCTCGAGGGCCTGAGCCAGCTCCTGAAGAACATCGAGCTGATCCGCAGCCACCTCAACACCGACCTGCACGTGTCGACGATCCTCCTCACCATGTACGACGGGAGGACGCGGCTCTCGGCGCAGGTCGCCGACGAGGTGCGGGAGCACTTCCCGGACCAGACCCTCCGGGCGACCGTGCCGCGGTCGGTACGGATCTCCGAGGCGCCGAGCCACGGCCAGACCGTCATGACGTACGACCCCAACAGCAGCGGAGCCCTGTCCTACCTCGAGGCGGCCGTCGAGCTCGCCGAGCGCGGCGCCGCCCGATCCACCACCGAGGAGTCCGCATGAGCGAGAAGCGCCGAGCCCTGGGTCGTGGCCTCGGAGCGCTGATCCCGAGCCAGCCGGCGACGGACCGACCCGTCGACGTCTTCTTCAAGGACCGCGACGGCGCCCCCGCCGACCCCGCGGACGTCTCGGCGGCCGACCTCGTGAGGACGGCCACCACCGGTCCCTCCGAGCCGGGCGCCGACGCCCCGTCCGACGGCACGGGCGCGGAGGTCGACGGTCTCCGGCCGGTGCCGGGTGCACAGTTCGCCGAGGTCCCGGTCGACGCGATCCGGCCCAACCCGAAGCAGCCCCGCACGGTGTTCGACGAGGAGGAGCTCGCCGAGCTCGTCCACTCGATCCGCGAGATCGGCGTCCTCCAGCCCATCGTCGTGCGCCCCGCACCCGGCGCCGGCCCCGACGACACCGTCCGCTACGAGCTCATCATGGGCGAGCGGCGCTGGCGGGCATCCCGGGAGGCCGGCAACGCGACCGTTCCGGCGATCGTGCGGATCACCGAGGAGGACGACCTCCTGCGGGACGCCCTGCTGGAGAACCTCCACCGCAGCCAGCTCAACCCGCTCGAGGAGGCCGCCGCCTACCAGCAGCTCCTCGACGACTTCGGCTGCACCCAGGAGGAGCTCGCCGGCCGGATCGGTCGGTCCCGGCCGCAGATCTCGAACACCCTCCGCCTGCTGCGCCTGCCGCCGCTCGTGGCCCGTCGGGTCGCGGCCGGCGTCCTGAGCGCCGGCCACGCCCGCGCCCTGCTCGGACTCCCCGACGCCGCCGCGATGGAACGGATGGCGCAGAAGATCGTCGCGGAGGGACTGTCCGTCCGCAGCGTCGAGGAGCTCGTGACCCTCGGGGACGGTGACACGCCGCCGTCGCGTCGGGCGCGCCCCCGTCCCGGCGGGCGCCGTCCCCAGCTCGACGACCTCGCGGCCGACCTCTCGGACCGCCTGGAGACGCGGGTCCGCATCGCCCTCGGGCAGAAGAAGGGCCGGCTGACCGTCGAGTTCGCGTCCGTCGACGACCTCAACCGCATCCTCGACGTCATGAGCCTGCGCCAGGACGCCACGGTCGACTGACCCACCCGACTGACCCGCTCGACGCCTATTAGCCTGCGCCAGAGCCGAATACGCACCAGGCAAGCAGAACGGCCCCGGACCGTGCGGTCCGGGGCCGTGCTCCGCTCGACAGCGGTCCTTGGGGTCAGCCGAGGAACTGCTCCAGCTCGCGGAGCAGGACCGGCTTGGGACGAGCGCCGATGATCGTCTTGACGATCTCGCCGCCCTGGTAGACGTGCATGGTCGGGATGCTCGTGATCCCGAGCTTCCCGGTGATCCCGGGGTTCTCGTCGGTGTTGAGCTTGACGACGGAGACCTTGTCGCCGTGGTCGCGGGCGATCTCCTCGAGCACGGGGGCGACGGCACGGCACGGACCGCACCACTCGGCCCAGAAGTCCACGAGGACCGGCTTGTCGCTCTTGATGACGTCGGCCTCGAAGGTCGCGTCGGTGGTCTGGCTCACGGCTCCCATGGGGTTCCTCTCTGTGTGCCGGCTACGCGGCGATGGTGGTCTCGGGTCGGGACGGTCTGGAAGGTCTGGACGGTGGGTCGGCGTGCGGGCCGAGGGGACCAGTGTGCGCCCTCGGTCAGTGGGCGAGGTAACGCTCGGCGTCCAGGGCGGCCGCGCAGCCGGAGCCGGCCGCGGTGATCGCCTGGCGGTAGGTGTGGTCGACGAGGTCGCCGCACGCGAAGACCCCGGGCACGTTCGTCACCGAGGTGCGCCCCTCGGTGAGGACGTACCCCTCGGCGTCGAGGTCGACGAGCCCCTTGACGAGCTCGTTGCGGGGGTCGTGGCCGATGGCGACGAAGAGGCCGGTGACCGGGAGCTCGCGGGTCGCCCCGGTGACGGTGTCGCGCAGCGTGATGGCCGAGACCTTGTCCTCGCCGTGGATGGCGTCGACGGCGCTGTTCCAGGCGAAGTGGATCTTCTCGTTCGCCTCGGCGCGCTCGGCCATGATCTTGCTGGCGCGGAGCTCGTCGCGGCGGACCACGACGGTGACCGAGCGGGCGAACTTCGTGAGGAAGGTGGCCTCCTCCATCGGCGGAGTCGCCACCCCCGACGACCGCGATGTCCTGGTCGCGGAAGAAGAAGCCGTCGCAGGTGGCGCACCACGAGACGCCGTGACCGGAGAGGCGCTTCTCGTCCGGGAGCCCGAGCTCGCGGTAGGCCGAGCCCATCGCGAGGATGACCGTGCGGGCGCGGTACTCGGTGCCCGAGCCGTCGCGGACGAGCTTGACGTCACCGTCGAGCTCGACGTGCTCGACGTCGTCGGTGATGATCTCGGCACCGAAGCGCTCGGCCTGGGCCCGCATGTTCTCCATGAGGTCCGGGCCCATGATGCCGTCGCGGAAACCGGGGAAGTTCTCGACCTCGGTGGTGTTCATCAGCGCGCCGCCGGCGGTGACCGAGCCCTCGATGACGAGGGGCTCGAGGTTGGCGCGCGCGGCGTAGACCGCTGCGGTCCAGCCGGCCGGGCCGGAGCCGATGATGATGACGTTGCGGACGTCCGTGGTCACGGGACACATCCCCTTGTGGTGCGAGTGGGTGGCGACCGCTACATGCGGTGCGTCGGTGGAACCGATCCTAGGGCCGGGGTGTTCCCGGCACCGCCTCGCCCCGCCGATCGGTCACGGGCTCGTGAGGCGTGGCCCGCGAGGAGGTCGGCCGCGGCACGGAGCGGGCCCCGTGGGGACGGCCCCCGACATCGGATCGATACCCCACAGGGTATCAAGGGGACGGCGCGCGAGCGACGGCGGGGTCAGGTCACCGGGACGGGGCCCGAGAGCACCCCGGGAGCCTGCGCCGAGCAGGACCGGGCCACGGCCCAGACCCGCCGGACACCGGTCTCGGAGGTCGCGACGAGGACGGCTGCCGGACGGCCGTCGACCTCGGCGAGGTCGATGACGATGGTGTCGCCGTCCGGGACACCCACGGCGTCGGCGCAGGCGCGCGCCCCGGCGGCGGTCCCCAGCGGCCCGAGGGCCGATGACGGCGCGACGCCCTGGCCCGCGTCGAGCGTGGGGGAGGCCGAGGCCCGGCGGCCGGTGCCGTCCCATGGCAGGCTGGCCCGCACCTCGTCGGCGAGACCCGCCGTGGTGAACCCGGGCCCCCCCTCCAGAACGACCACGCCGAGCTCGTCGTCCTCGGCGAGGAGCGTCCGCATCGGCTTCTCGGAGACCTCCGGGGCCGGCCCGTCAGCGCTCGAGCCGCCCGCCGCCGAGTCCTCGGCACCGACGAGGCTGGCCTGCAGGCCCCCGGGGCGCAGGGAGTCCAGGACGACCCCGCCCGTCCCGAGCACGGCGACGACGGCCGCGGCGACCGCCACGAGGTGCCAGCGCGAGCGCGGCCGGAGCGGGACGACGCGCCCCTCGGCGTCGGCGGGCACCGCCGCGGCCAGCGGTTCGACCCCCGCGGCAGCCGGGGCCGGCCAGCCACCCCGGATCCGGGCCTCGTCGGCGAGGGCCGCCTCGATGCGGGTCACGAGGTCGGCAGGCATCGGCTCGGGGTCGGGGAGCGACCCGAGGAGGGCACGCATCCCCGTGGGGTCGTGCTCGATCGGGTCGGTGTCGTCGTGGGGGTGGCTCACGAGCTCCTCCGGGAGGTGCCGTGCGGGGTGCGGCGGGTCAGACGGGTGGGCGGGGCCGGCACGCGGAGCGCCGAGCACGGGTAGGACGTCACGATGCCTCCCGGGGTTCCGTGCGGTCCCCGGCGGGTGCCGGTTCTCCTGAGGACGGTCTCAACAGGGCGGCGAGCGCCTCCCGGCCGCGGAAGCACCGGGACTTCACGGTGCCCTCGGCGACCCCGAGCACCACGGCCGCCTCGGCGACGGGCAGGCCGTGCATGTCGACGAGGACGAGCGCCGTGCGCTGACCCTCCGGCAGTCGGGCGAGTGCCTCCCGCACGACGAGGGCGGTCTCGGTGGAGCCGTGGCGGTCGTGCAGGTCGGGGAGGTCGAGCTCGCCGAGGTCGCCGGCGCGGCGGACCGACACCTTCTCGCGGCGCAGCCGGTCCAGGCACGCGTTGACGACGATCCGGTGCAGCCACGTCGTCACGGCGGCCTCCCCGCGGTAGGCGTCCGCGCGCCGGAAGGCGGAGATGAAGGCCTCCTGGACGGCGTCGGCGGCGAGCTCGCGGTTGCCCGTCGTGCGCATCGCGACGGCGAACATCCGGTCGCGGTGGCGCCGGAACAGCTCACCGAACGCGCTCCCGCCGTCGCCGGTGACGTGCCGCGCCATGAGGGCGCGGTCGTCGAGCTCGGCGACGTCGACGAGGTGCTCGGGGATCACGGGGGACAGACCCTCTCAGCCGGTGACGACGACCTCGTTGAGCCACGCCCTGCGCTTGCCCTGGTCGTCGGCGTGGAGTCCGGTGTACCAGATGATGATGTACTGCCCGGTCACATCGTCCGGAACCGGGAAGTCGACGGTGCCCTTGGCGTTCGCCTTCTCCCCGATCTTCGTGGCGCCCTCGAGGTCGGCATCCGGCCCCACGTAGAGCTCGAGGTCGACGCTCTGGGGGATGTCGAGGCGCACGTTCTGGGGCTTCTTGTTCGGCCCGAGGTCGACGATGAGGCCGAGGCCCTTCTTGAGCCCGCCGAAGGCGTCGGTCCGGTAGTTCTCGGAGTTCCAGCCGGTGGAGGTGTCCCCGTCGTAGGTCTTCGGGGTGAGCTTGTTGTTCTCGGCGCCGTCGCCCTCCGGGTCGTAGGCCTCGACCTTGAGGATCGCCAGGGGCTCGGGGGCACCACCGCTCGCGGTGGCCTCGGAGCCGGACCCGCTGGGTGCCGCGGACGCGGTGGGGGTGGCGGTACCGCCCGCCGGGGTCTCGAGGCCGAGGTCGGTGTTCGAGCCGATCTTCGACAGGCCGTAGATGCCGATGACGAGCGCCAGGACGAGGAACGCGGCCACGATGCCCAGGGCCAGCTTCGACTCGTCACGGGTCAGGGGCTCGGCGGGGACCATCGGGGCGGGGGCGTCGAGGTCGGCCAGGCCGTCATCGGGGCGTGTGTCGGGGGAGAGCTCGGTGACCTTGTCGACCGCGCGCCGGGCGTACCGGGAGACCCGGTTGCCGACCTGGCCGAACGCCTCGCCGACGGCGGATCCGGCGGCCCCGGCCGTGGCGGCGGCGCCGGCGTGCCCGGTGGTCCCGTCCCCGCCCCGCGGGCGCGTCAGGGCGGACACCCGTCGGCCGAGACCGCCCGCCGGCGTCTCGTCGTCCACCGGGTCGTCGTCGGCTGCGTCGTCGTCGTGGGGCGCGGCACCGGGGCCCTCGGGCTCGTCGGTCAGGGCGTCGTCGGACAGCCACCCCGGTTCGTCCCCGCGGCGGGCCGACCGGGGCTCCTCGGGTGCAGGCGTGCCGGAGGAGACGGGGGCAACGGGCGGCACCGTCGCGACCGGAACCGACGGCTCCGGGGGGAGGGTGCTCGGGACGACGGGCAGGTCGGCCGTCGCACCGATGCCGTCGTCGGTGGCCGTGGTGGACCCGGCCGTGGGGACCTCGGCGGCGGGCTCGTCCGGCGGCACCGGGGGGACGGCGTGGCTCGGGGTGACCGGTCGGCCGACGACCTGGCGGGTCGGCCACGGGGCCACCTGGCGCGCGTAGTCGCCGGGGCTGGTCGGGCCCTGGTCGTCGTTGAGGGTGAGCCGGCAGATGGCGTCGAGGTCGCGGGGCACACCGGCGGCGATCTCCGACGGAGCGGCCACGCCGCCCGGGACGCGCGGGGCGGCGCTCAGCTCGCCCGCCCCGGCCCCGAGGGGCCACAGGCCCGTGAGCCCCACGTAGGCGAGGGCGACGACGCCGACGGCGTCCTGGCGTGCGGCGTCCTCCGGGTCGAGGCCGTCCCGGCCGGCCCGCACCGAGGCGACCTCGAGGCCGCGGAGCCGGACCTCGCCGACGGGGGAGCGCAGGACGTCGTCGGGCGTGAGGTCGAGGTGGTGCATCCCCCGCTGGCGCGCGGACTCCAGGGCAGAGGCGACCTCGCCGGTGATCCGTCGGACCTCGTCACCCGGGATGCCGCCCTCGGTCACGAGCTGGGCGAGGCTGCGTGCGTCGTCGAGCTCCTCCTCGACGACCCAGGCGACCTCGTCGTCCTGGCCGACGTCGAGGATGCGCACGAGCACGGCGTGCGACACCGACCCGGCACGACGGGCGGCGTCGAGGAAGGCGGCGCTGCGGTGGTCCTCGACGGGCACCACGAGGACGACCACCCGACGTCCGAGGGTGGTGTCGTCGGCGGTCCAGCGCTCGGTCCCGCGGTCCTGCGCGAGCCGGCGGTGCACGGTGTACCGACCGCCGAGGACGGTGCCGGGTCCCACACCCCTCACCGTGGCTCCTTCCGGTCGTCGGTCACGGCCTGGCCCGTCGGGTCCCCGACGGGTTCGTCCATCGTAGGGGGTGGCTCAGCCGCGACGGAGCCCGCGCACCCGTCGCGCGACGGGGTCCAGGAGCCGGCCGACCTCCTGGACGCCCAGGAGGTGGGCGACCGCCCACACGACGAGCAGGTGGACCACGCCGGCGGCGCCCAGCACCGCCCCGCCCGCGAGCAGCCCGGGGACCCCGCGGGTCTGCGCCACGTCCGGGAGCAGGCCGCGCACGGCGAGGGCGAGCAGCAGCGCGCTCGCGGCGGACGGGACGGCGAGCTTGAGGTAGATGAGCGCGGTGGCGCGCAGGCCCAGTGGTCCGTGCTGGTGGCGCAGCACGAGGAAGCCGATCGAGGAGCCGACGAGGTAGGCCAGGGCCTGGCCGAGGCCGACGACGAACGCGGTGCGACCCGGGTCCACCGTGGCGGCGAGCAGGGTCACGAGGGTGGCGGTGCTCGTGACGACGGCCTGGATCCGGAAGGTCAGGTAGGTCTGGGTCTGGGCGTAGAGCACCCGGTCGTTGAGGAAGCCCCACCCCATGGGGATGACGAGCCACAGCACGCCGTACAGCACGGTCGTGACGGCGGCGGTCTGGGCGAGGGTGTTGCCGAAGAAGATCGTGCTGGCCACGAGCGGGGCGAAGGCCAGGGCGAGGGCCACGCCCGGGACCAGGAGCACCGAGGGGGTCCGCATGCCCTGGTGGTGGTAGCGGACGACGGCGCGGTCGTCGCCCTCCGAGGCCGCCTCGGAGAGCCGGGTGTAGAGCGCCGTGACGAGCGAGACGGTGACCAGGCCGTGCGGGAGCAGGACGATGAACTGCGCGTTCGTGAAGGCGAACAGCCCGGGCACGTCCGCACCGGAGCGGGCGCCCAGCGCACTGGCGCGGGTGAGGACCCGGCTCGTGACGATGAAGCCGAGCTGCTGGACGACGATCGAGCCCACCGTCCACTTCGCGATGGAGGAGATCTCGCCGAACCCGTGGCCGCGGACCCCCCAGAGCCAGCGGAACCGGAAGCCCATCCGGTGCAGCGCCGGGAAGAGCCCGGCGCACTGGACGGCGATCGACAGCGTCGCGGTGCCGGCGAGGATGCCGATCATCGTCGGCGTCCAGGCCCCGGGGGCCGCCCCGAGGGGGAGGTCGGCCGCCCGGAACGCCAGGAGGCCGCCGACCGCGACGATGTTGGCGAGCGCCGGTGCCCACGTGAAGGCGGCGAAGCGGCCGTTGGCGGTGAGGACCTGGCCGAGCACGGTGTAGAGCCCGTAGAAGAACAGCTGCGGCATGCAGATGACCGCGAAGACGACCGCGAGCCGCACCGCCTGGGTGTCGCTCGGGCTGTAGTAGATGCGGACGATGAGGGGCGCGAGGGCGGTGAGGAGCAGCGTCGCGACGCCGAGGAAGACGACCGAGACGGTGATGATCCGGTTGACGAAGTCCTCGCCGTCGGGCCGCTGCCGGGCCCGGACGATCTGGGGGACGAGGACCGCCTGGACGGCCCCACCCGCGAGGAGCAGGTAGAAGGAGTTGGGCAGGGTGTTCGCGGCGCTGAACGCGTCCGCGGCCACACCGGAGATCCCGAGGACCGAGGCGAGCAGCGAGGTGCGGATGAGCCCGACGACACGGCTCATGAGCGTTCCGGCCGCCATCACCGCCCCGGAGCGCCCGACGCTCTGGGCCGGCGCGCTCACCCCGAGTCCCCGGCGAGCCGCTGCCAGGCGAGCCGGGCGATCCGGCGCTCGTTGGGGAAGGTGAGGTGTCGGTGGGCCTCGGACAGGAGCAGCCACGCGACGTCGATCGCCTCGTGGTCGGGGTCCTTCTCGATGGTGAGGTACCCGCCGGTGGCCTCGAGGAGGTAGTGGTGGACGTACTTGTGGATGCGGCGGTCGCCGGCGGCGAACCAGTAGTCGATGGTGCCGAGCTCGATGAGGACGCGGCCCTCGATGCCGGTCTCCTCCTCGACCTCGCGCACGGCCGTCTCGGGAAGGGTCTCCTCCCCCTCGATGTGCCCCTTCGGCAGGCACCACTCGACCCGCCCGGCCCGGTTCCGCCGGGCGATGACGGCGATCCGGGCGTGCCCGTCGTGGACGTCGACGACGACGCCGCCCGCGCTGCGCTCCTCGACCGCCGGGAGCCGCCGGGGGCTCGCCCCGGTCGGATCGGCAGCGGCGTGGCTCATCCCGTCACTGTAACCACTGGGGCTCGCGGTGGCCGGACCGTCGGGGTGGTCCGTCGGCGTGCCGTGGGAGCGCCCACGGGGAGGTCGAACCGGGCGCCCCGCAGCACCTAGGCTTGACCCTCGTGTCCGACCGCCAGCCCCCGGCCGCCCTGCTCCGCGCCGCCGTCGCCGGCCTCGCGCCCGTCCTCCCCGTGCTCACCGACCTCGGGGAGCGCTTCGCGGCCGCCGGGCACGACCTCGCGCTCGTCGGCGGTCCGGTCCGGGACGCCTTCCTCGGCCGGGTGTCCCACGACCTCGACCTCACCACCTCGGCCCGGCCCGACGACACCGAGCGCCTCCTCGCCGGCTGGGGCAAGGCCACGTGGGACATGGGGCGGGCCTTCGGCACGATCGGCGCGCGCCGCGGCGACCTCGTCGTCGAGGTGACGACGTACCGGGCGGACGCCTACGACGGCGTGACCCGCAAGCCGGTCGTCGCGTTCGGCGACTCCCTCGAGGACGACCTGGTCCGCCGCGACTTCGCGTGCAACGCGATGGCCCTGCGACTGCCCGACCTGGCGTTCGTCGACCCCCACGGCGGGCTCGCCGACCTCGAGGCGAAGGTCCTGCGCACGCCGACGACCCCCGAGATCTCCTTCGGCGACGACCCGCTGCGGATGATGCGTGCGGCCCGCTTCGTCGCGCAGCTGGGGTTCGTCCCGGCCCCCGAGGTGCTCGCCGCGATGCGCGACATGGCCGGCTCCATCGAGCGGGTCTCGGCCGAGCGGGTCCGCGACGAGCTCGTCAAGCTGTTGCTCGCCGACCACCCCCGGGCCGGGCTCGAGCTGCTCGTGGCCTCCGGGCTCGCCGCCGTCGTGCTCCCCGAGCTGCCCGCGCTCCAGCTCGAGGTCGACGAGCACCACCGCCACAAGGACGTCTACGACCACTCGATGATCGTCCTCGAGCAGGCCATCGACCTCGAGGGGCCGGCCGACGGTCCGCCGGAGTCGGTCCCCGGCCCCGACCTGGTGCTGCGGCTCGCGGCGGTCCTCCACGACATCGGCAAGCCCGCGACCCGCCGGTTCGAGGACGGTGGCGGCGTCTCGTTCCACCACCACGAGGTCGTCGGCGCCAAGCTCGCCGCGAAGCGGATGAAGACCCTGCGCTTCGACAAGGACACGACGAAGGCGGTCGCCCGGCTCGTCGAGCTGCACCTGCGCTTCCACGGCTACGGCGAGGGGCAGTGGAGCGACTCCGCGGTCCGCCGCTACGTCACCGACGCCGGCGAGCTGCTGCCCCGCCTGCACCGGCTGACCCGGGCGGACTCCACGACCCGCAACATCAAGAAGGCCCGCCGGCTCTCGGCCGCCTACGACGACCTCGAGGAGCGCATCGAGCGGCTGCTGGCCCACGAGGAGCTCAAGGCGGTGCGCCCCGAGCTCGACGGCCACGAGATCGCGGAGGCGCTCGGCATCCGGCCGGGGCCCGTGCTCGGGCGGGCCTACCAGCACCTCCTGGCCGTGCGGCTCGACGAGGGGGTCCTCGGCAAGGACGTCGCCCGGGAGCGCCTGCTCACCTGGTGGGCCGAGCAGCCCGAGTCCCAGGCCTGACGGAGCGCGCTACGCCTCGCTGTCGCCCGGCGAGGAGTCGGCCTCCGGCTCGGCCCGGACCGCGGAGATCTCGAACTCGAGGCTGATCCGCTCGGAGACGAGCACGCCCCCGGAGTCCAGCGGCATGTTCCACACGAGCCCGAAGTCACGCCGGTTGACCTTGCGGCTGCCCTCGAACCCGGCCCGCAGCACCCCGAAGGCGTCCGTCTCGACACCGGTCAGGGCGATGGGGATCGCCAGCGTCTGCGTGACGTCGCGGATCGTCAGGTCCCCGGTGACGAGGTACGCGTGGTCCTCGACCTCCTCGACGCGCGTGCTGACGAAGGTGATGTCGGGGTGCTTCTCGGCGTCGAGGAAGTCGGGGCTGCGGAGGTGGTCGTCGCGCTGCGAGGTGCGGGTGTCGACGCTCGCGGCCTTGAGCGTCACCTCGACGTGGCTGCGGGTCATGTCCTCGAGGTCGGCGTGCACCCGCCCCTCGACGTCGTTGAACGACCCGCGGACCGTCGTGATCATCGCGTGGCGCGCGGAGAACCCGATCCGGGTGTGCTGGGGGTCGAAGACCCAGTCGCCGCTCAGGCTCGCTGCCGGGTCGGTCATGGCGCGTCGTCCACCTCTCGGTCGGACGCCGCGGGGTCGCGGCGCCGCGGTCGTGGCAGTGTGCCAGACGGGGCGGCGGCGTCACGAGGTCGCGACCGGTGGGTGGTCAGCCCCGTTCGAACTCGCTCGGCACCGGGAAGTAGGCGGCGAGGAAGTCGCCGACCAGCCGCTCCTGGTCGCGGGGGTCGAGGGACCCGGAGTCGTGGTCGTTGACGCAGAGGACGTCCTGGTCGCGGCGCTCGAGGAGCCCGGCGAGCCGGGCCGGGGTGTCGTCGGCCGCGATGTCGGCGTAGAAGTACCGGAGACGGCCCGGGGCGGCCCGCCCGGTGAGGTACCCGTAGCCGTGCGCGAGCGAGGCCGAGACCGAGATGTCGTCGGGGCCGCGGAACCGGGCCGAGGCGGTGCGGGCGAAGTCGGCGGCGTAGCGCTCCTCCATCTCGGTGACCACCGAGCGGCGCAGCGCGTGCGGGACGTGCCAGTACTTCGCGGTCACCGAGACGCCGAAGGTGCCGGCGAGGAGCTCGCGGTTGCGCTTGCCGGCGCTCATCACCGGGGCGTCGTCGGGGGAGGGGCCGCCGAGGCCGAGGCGTGCCGGTGACTCCGCGAACCGTGCGGTCCCGTTGCCGTCGAAGAACAGGCCCGGGCCCACCGGGCGCCCGAAGAACACGTCGTCGTTGAGGTAGAGGTAGTGCTCCGAGAGCCCGTCGACGTGGTGCAGCTGGGTCTCGATGGCGTGGGAGTTGAAGGTCGGGAGCCGGCCCCGGTCGCCGAAGAGCTCACGGTGGGAGACGACGGTGAGGCGAGGGTTCGTCGTGTCGAGCCACTCGGGGACCTGGTCGTCGGTCACGAGGTAGACGTGCCGGACCCAGTCGGCGTACGCGCCGAGGGACCGCAGTGAGTAGCGCAGCTCGTCCCGGGAGGCGAACCGGCTCGCGTTGGTGGCCAGGGCGTGCAGCGCACCGGGGTGGTCGCCGTGCGCCTCCAGGGCGGCGGCCTTG
>CAVPXT010000017.1:0-141956 GCA_963709785.1 uncultured Actinomycetota bacterium
ACGCCGTCGAGCCGCTCGGCGATGCTCGCCGCGGCATGAAATACCAGGTGGCCTCCCCAGGAGTGGCCCATCAGGTAGGCGGTGTCCCATCCCAGTGCATCGAGCACGGCGGCGATGTCGGCAACAGCCTCGGCGACGGTGAACTCTCCATGCTCCGTGGACGGGGCGAGCCCGCGCTGTTGGTAGGTCGCCACCCGGTAGCCGCCCGCGAGGCTTCCGCCACCGCATCGTCGAGATAGTCGAAGTTCAGGCCCGGTGCACCATGGAATCGCCGACGCTTGCGCGGCCCCACGCCACCGACCCACCCCGAAAGCTCGCGGAGCTCGTGGGAGCCCTGAAGGGAGATCGATCCATTCCCGCAGGTTAGAGCTCCTCCGAGCGATGAGCGCCTCATTCGGCGGGGCCTTCGGTCGAGACCCAGCGGTCGGCTCGCGTGGATGCGGCATACCGCCGCGTATCGCCCGCTCAGACTGTGTGGAGTCCGGCGCTCGGGCCGGTCCCTCAGAGACCGACGATTCCATCCGACGGGATCATGGACCGCGGGAGCGAGTCGGCCACCACTCTCGTATCGAGTAGTACCGTCATCAACGCATGCCGACGGACGCGAAAGAGGCCCCAGGATGTTCACCAAGAAGGGCGACGCTGCTGTTCTCGCCAAACTGGACGAAGCCCCGGAGCGGTATCCGGAGATCGGCAAGCGCCTGCACGCGATCATTCGGGACAGCGCGCCGTCGCTCGAGCCGATCGTGCGCTGGGGGCTTCCCTTCTACACGAGGGACGGCCAGGACATCTGCTACATCAAACCGGACAAGGACTTCCTCGCCTTCGGTTTCGGCGAGGTCCAAAACCCCGCGTACGAAGAGGGCGCCGGCATGCACCCGGTCGCGTGGACACTCACCTCGTTGGACGAGCCAACCGAAGCCACGATCCGAGCGCTCCTCGCCAAGGTGATCGCCTAACAGCTGCTCGACATCCTGGTGCAGCCACCGGATGGGTGAGGGGGTCCACGCTGGCGCCCCACTGCAAGCGCCAGCCGGCGCCCCGCCTGACCTGACCTGACCCACGTCGCCGCCTGTTGCCCGTCCCGGCTACAGGCGTGGAGTACCGGCCTTGATGAAGGCCACCACGCGCGGAAGGACGTGGCAGAACTCGCCGCCTCCCCACGAGGCGACCAGACCGCCTGCTCGCTCCATGGCATCCCAGGGCGGTTCCGCTGAGCGCACGAGGTCCTCGGTGGGGCGTCGACGTCGAGACTCCTGCCCATCTCGGCGATCAGGAAGCCGCGCGAGTCGGCCGGAAGGTCGTCCAGTGGGTCCGTGTTCATGGGTGGAAACCTACGGGGGCGAACCACCGCACAGCGCGCGCCGTAGGAGTCGCAGCGCCCGCTTGGAGCTCCCTGTCGCGTGCGCCACGCAGCGTCCCGGTGGACGTCTCCTCATCGAACGGGTGGTCAGCCCTCGGCGAGGAACTGCGACAACGACATCGGCGACTCACCGGTGACGGCGAGGACGTCGTCGGAGGCCGGCCCCATCTCCCCGTTGGCGACAGCGGTGTACGTCGAGACCCATGCCTCGACCTGCCAGTCCGGGGCACCGTAGGACCTGCGGGACGCGTACGCCTCCTCGATGGTCTCGTCGACGAAGGTCACCTTCCGCCCGAGGTGCTCGCCGAGGATCGCGGCCATCTCGGTGAAGGTGAGCGCCTCCGGTCCGGTGAGGTCGTAGACCCGGCCGGTGTGGGCGGCCGGGTCCTGCAGCACGGTGGCTGCGACGCGGGCGACGTCTCGGCGCGCGATGACGGCTGCGCGGCCCTCGTCGGCCGGGCCCCGGATGACGCCGTCGTCGCCCACCATGAGCGGCAGGAAGTCGAGGTAGAGGCCGTCCCGTAGGAACGTCCACGCCATCCCGCTCGCCTCGAGATGACGTTCGGTGGCGGCGTGGTCGCGCGCAAGGGTGAAGGTGGCGGTCGGGCTGGCGCCGAGGAAGGAGGTGTAGACGACGTGCGACACGCCGGCCGCAGCGGCGGCGTCGACGAAGGCGAGGTGCTCTTCGCGGCGGTGCTCGTTCTCGGCCGCCGACACCATGAACAGCGTCTCGACCCCTTCGAGGGCCGCGCGGGTCTCCGCGGTGTCGGCGTAGCTCGCCCGAAGCACCGTCGCGCCGGGCAGGTCGGGTGCACGCTCAGGGGAGCGAGCGAGGAGGCGTTGGGCGAGTCCCGCGTCGGCGAGCCGGCGCGCGACCATCCCACCGACCGCTCCGGTGGATCCGGTCACGGCCAGCGTGCGCAGGCTCGCGCGGTCGGAAGTCATGCGATGGACGCTAGCGGGCAGCGGGTCACGGGTCGAGGACGAGGCACGGCATCCTGCCTCCGCAAGCTGGACGAAGACGCCCAGGA
Organism: uncultured Actinomycetota bacterium; assembly: GCA_963709785.1. GTDB lineage: Bacteria > Actinomycetota > Actinomycetes > Actinomycetales > Dermatophilaceae > Phycicoccus. Next base: position 2,395 of record CAVPXT010000017.1, read on the forward strand.
CGTCGTTGGCGGCTCGCTCGTCCGCTGTCAGAAGGGACGTCGCGGTGCTCGGTGCGACTCCCGACGAGCTCGGCCTTGCAGTGGCCGCAGGTGCCCTCCGGCTGGTCGGAGCAGATCTCGGCAAGCACAACGATTACCGAGCAGGGACCTTTCCCGGGCAAGGGGGCGAAGGTCGGTGGGGAATCGCCCCTCACCGCATTGCTGCTGAGGGTCGGGCCGGCCCCGACGGCACGCGGAAAGGTCCGGGGTCGCTCCAAGAGAGGAGTAGCTGCCGACTACGCAGCCCGCCCGACACGGCCCAAGCAGAGATGGTGCCCCACTTCGCCGCCTGTCGACCTACCGCATAACAAGCAGGAGCGTGCAACGGACCTGTCGTGCTCGCCTTGGGCCGTGTCGCCGTCAGCGCGACCCTGCTGAGCAGGTGAGCAAAGCCTCGTTACGGCGTGCCGCCGCTCCCGGTCGCGATCGACTGATCACACCACGGCCTGAGCGTGCTCGGCCAGCCCCCGTACCGGTTGTGCAACGCCGGCGAGCCAGCCCATCGCCAGCGCGGTCATGCCCCAGGCGGCGAGGTCGACCCAGGGGAGGCCGAGGAAGACGGTGGTGACGAAGTGAAGTGGCTGGGAGATGGTGAGTGCCCACCCGATCGTGGTCGGCAGGACGCCGGTCCGTAGGCAGAGCACGCCGAGGAGGACCGTGCCGATCACGTGAGCCGCGACAAAGATGCCGAGTCCTGTGCCGTAGGACGGGTGCAGGCCGTCGAGCAGGTTCCCGGCCGTTCTGGCGTCCAGGCCGTCGTTCGCCGCCGTCCAGAGCACCATGTCGCCCACGAGTACGACGGGGAGGCTCAGGTAACCGACCAGGGTAAGTCCGAACCCCCACGGCCGCAGGCGTCCGGCCGGCAGGCGGTCACGTATGGCGTACAGACCGGGGGCGAGCGTCAGCGTGGCCACCAGGCCGAGCCACAGCACGGCACTCTCCTGTCCGGGGTGGGCCGCAACGGCGCGGCTGACGCCGCGCTGTCCGTGGCGGTGTAGTAGGGAAGCAGGAAGCGCAGGATCGCGACGGACGCCGGGCCGAGAACTGCCAGGCTGACGGTCGCCGCCCGGTTCATCCGGTCACCTCGACACTGCTCATCGGGCGGGCGACGAGGACGACACCGACGATCGTCAGACCCACGGTCGCGGCCGCGAGCACGACTGCTGCCGCGGGGACACTCCCGACCACGAACGCGGGCACCGCGCTCAGGGCAGAAAGAGAGCGGAGGACGACGAGCGGGGCCACCGCCCAGCGACGTCCGCGCCAGGTGTACGCCACGAGGATGAGCGATGCGAACCCGAGCGCGGCGCCGGCGATCGCGATGGAGTACGGCGGGTGTTCGCCGTCGGTCACCGCCAGGTCGATGATGTCGACGAGGGACAGGACGGCGAGGACCACCAGGCCGGTGGTTCTGTTCATGACTTCCTCCTGAGGTGTGGAGCCCTCACCCTCGGGTTCGGGGCCGCCCGGATGTGAGGCCGAACTGCCCCTTCGGCCGGGAAGCTGCCCGGGTGACCTGGGAAGATCGCCCGAGACAAAGAGGGTTCGCAAGGGCGAGACTCGGTGCGTGCACTCCAGGGTCTTCGTCGGCGCGATCGCGGGAGGCTGCGTGCTGCTCGCTGCGGTCGTCGGGATCGTCTGGGCACTGGTCGGGTGGTCGTTCCACGAGGCGGTCGACGCGTTCGTCGTGAGCAACCTCGTGATCGGCGCGAGCTTCGGCGCCTGCGGCGCGGTCGTCGCCTGGTACCGCCCTGCTCATCCGGTCGGCTGGCTCTACCTGGTGGGAGGGTCGCTCAGTCGCTCAGTGGCGCGTCGGCGTGCGTGGCCGAGCTGACACTCATCCACGGCGGCCCGTTGTGGCTGACCCGGCTTCTGGTGACGGTCTTCGCGTTGGCCTGGCCCGTTCACATCGGCATCTGTCTGCCGTTGTCCCTCTACCTGCTGCCCGACGGGAGACTCCCGTCGCCGCGGTGGCGCCCGTGGTTCGTGCTGTTCGCTGCCACGTCGCCGTTGTTCGTGCTCGAGAACGGCAACGGCCACTCCGACGGGACATTTCCTGACGGCTTCTTGCTCCTCCCGCTCGACGGCGCGTGGTCCGTGCTCTGGTCGGCCAGTGAGCTGCGGTGGGTGCTGTCCATGGTGGTAGGAATCGCCGCGCTTGCTACGCGCTACGCCACCGGTGGGGAGGTGGTCCGCCGGCAGCTGCTGTGGGTGGTCCTTGCCTCGGGGTTCGTGCTTGCTGCCGTCACACCATGGGCACTTGTGTCCGGCACGCCGATCATCGTGCTGTTCGCCATCCCCGTGCTCCCTGCTGGCATCGCCGTCGCCGTCCTGAGACACGGGCTGCTCGACATTCGCCTCGTGATCGCGCGGAGCGTCGCGTACCTACTGCTCTCGAGCCTGGTGCTCGCTGGTTACGCCGTGCTCGTCCTGGTGCTCTCAGGAGTCGCATCGGCACTGCTCGTGGCGATGCTGGCGCTGCCGTTGCGGGCGCGTTTGCAGACCGCGGTGGAGCGGGTGCTCTACGGGAATCGTGGTGACCCCGCCCGGGTCGCGGCCGAGGTTGGCGGTGCCCTGCAGGACCTGTCCGCGGGTTTGGTCGCGGTGCGCGCCAGCCTGCGACTGCCGTACGTCGCCATCCGCGATGGCGAGAACCACATCCTCGGGTCGTCGGGGAACCCGGGCAAGGAGGTGGTCGAGCTGCCGTTGGGTGGTCGGGCAACACTCGAGGTCGGGCTGCGGGTGGGCGAGCGGCGGCTCTCCGCCGCCGACGCAGGCGTGCTCGCCATGCTGTCGGGACCCTTGGCGGTCGCGGTATCGGCGACCTGCGCGGCCCGTGACGTGCAGCTCGCCCGCGAGGAGCTGGTCACTGCCCGCGAGGAGGAACGGCGCCGGCTCCGGCGTGACCTGCACGACGGGCTGGGAACCCTCCTCACCGGCGTCGTCCTGTCCGCAGATGCGGCTGCCAACACCGCCGCCTCCCAGCCAAGCGAGTCGGCCGCTCTCCTCGCCACCGTGCGGACCGACCTGCGAACGGCAGTGAACGAGGTGCGACGCCTCGTGGACGACCTTCGCCCCGTCGCCGTCGACGATCTCGGTCTGGTGGCCGCCTTGGAGGTCCGGGCCGCACAGGCGGTACGTCGAGCCGATGGGGCTCCACTGGAGGTCAGGGTCGAGACAGATCTCGACGGTCCCCTTCCGGCCGCCCTCGAGGTCGCTGCCTACCGCATCGCCACCGAGGCGTTGACCAACATCGTGCGCCACTCCACGGCGACGCGAGCCAGGATCAGAGTGGGCGTTCGCGGTGGTGCCCTCGAGGTCGAGGTTCTGGACGACGGGTCGATGCAGCTGTGGGGAAGTGGGGTGGGCACCGACAGCATGCGCGAGCGGGCGGAGGAGCTCGGCGGCACCTGCGAGCGCGGGCCGGGTCCGAGCGGCGGCCACGTGCGAGCGGTCATCCCGATCGGGGCGTCATGATCCGTGTCGTGGTCGCCGACGATCACCCGGTCATGCGTGACGGGCTGGCCGCGCTGCTCGGCTTCCCTGGAAGGAATCGAGGTGGTTGCCCGAGCGACAGATGGCCGGGAGGCGCTGCGAGAGGCGGTCCTCCACCGGCCCGACGTGGTGCTTCTCGACCTACAGATGCCCGGTACCGACGGCTTCCAGGCGCTGCGAGAGCTCTCCCGGTCCTTGCCTGGCACAGCTGTGTGTGTGCTCACGATGTTCAGCGACGATGACTCGCTGTTCGCCGCGATGCGCGCCGGCGCACGCGGCTATGTCCTCAAGGGGGCCGAGCAGGACGAGATCGAGCGTGCAGTACGCGGCGTTGCGGCCGGCGAAGCCGTCTTCGGGCCCAAGGTTGCACAACGCGTGCTCGCCCAGCTCTCAGCTCCGCCGAGCCGGACAGACCCGTTCCCCCAGCTCACTGTGCGGGAGCGGGAGGTCCTCGACCTGATCGCGGCAGGCCGGTCCCCGCGGGACATGGCGGCCGGCCTCGGGCTGGCCCCCAAGACGGTAGGCAACGTGGTCTCCAACATCCTGACAAAGCTTCACCTCACCGATCGAGCCCAGGCAGCGATCGTGGCCAGGGACGCGGGTCTCGGGGGATCGGGCTCACCGGGCGTCGGCCCAACCCGGTGACCGTCACGGGCCTCGGGTCCGTCGGCTTGTTGAGGGGGCGAAGGCCGCTGGCTTCATCACAGTCCGCCCGGCTGTCCACCACGCCTGGAGGGCGAGAGTCGGCGAGCCCACTTGCCCCGAGGGCTCGAAACGGACGTGACTCTTGTCCAAGCGGGAGGTGTCCTCGCCCGCGGGCGCTTCCGTCGCTTCGACCTCCGAAGAGGTTACGGGGCCCTGGACCGGTGCCTCGGCGGACGCACCCTGGGCATGCCCCACTCCGCCGCGCACCGGGCTGACAAGGAACTGCCGTGAGACCAGATCGCTAGTCGCTGCCGCTCCGCGACACCATGTACATCGGGATGAAGAGCACGGAGGAGAACAGGCAGAGGACAGCCCACGTCTCAGGCTGGTCGATGGTGAGCCCGAGCAGGACTGCGACCACGGGCCGGCCTTGGTGGAGCCGCTTCCGGGCATCGAGCAGCACCCAGTAGCTGGCCAAGGCGACCACGACCACGACCAGGGTCGCACTGAGCACTGGCGGGTTCACGCAACGAGTCTCCTCCGATCCCTGGGACGACGCATTGAGGACGTGGCGTTCTCGCGCCATAGCGCCGCGAACCGGCCGTCGCACATCCGACAGCGATCAACTGCTCTGACTGCCACACTCGGAGTGTGCGCGTCGCCAGATCGCCGGTGACTCCGGTCGTGAGCGCCATCGCGCTGGTCAACGTCGCGGTGCTGCTCCTCTTGCCGACGTCCGGGGTCGACACCCAGCCGCCAGTCTGTCGGGCGAAGGCGGTTACGAGGTGACGTGCAGCCGAGCGCCTCGGTGGTGGGAAGGCACGGGCGAGCGGATGGCAGATCATCTCTGCGGATCTTGCACGAGCGCCTCACCGAGTAGCCGCCCGGTCTCGTCGTACAGGGTCACCCGCGACGAACCGTGCCTCGCAGTGAGCACAGCGACCCGACCGTGCCACGGCACGACGACGCGCCGACCGTCCACGACCATGGACTCCACCTCGGCATTGACCCGGACGCCGACGTAGCTGATCCAGCGACTCCGCCATGGCCACCGACCCGACCGAGCAGCGCTGACCCCACCTCCACCGTCAACCGCAAGGACCCGAGGGTCGACCCCTTGCGCCGCGGCTCCCGGGGCTGACGGACCTTCCGGCAGATGTACTGGGCGGGGTCCGAGAAGGTCACCTTCCCCGGATGCCCCACCCCCGCCGACCATGTGCCATAGCCCTTCTCGCTTGACCAGGACGTGGGTCTCCGACCACAGGCACCCGACACCTCGGCGGGCGAAGGTGGTGACCGCGACGTCAGCAGCGACGTCAAAGGACATAGCGGCGAACCGGCGTCGTCGGCTGAGCCGCAGCACAGGCTCGAGCTCTCGCGACTCGACCAGCCGGACGCTCTCCCACAGTGCGTCATACGCCATCTCGTCATCCTAGGAAGGCGACGGTGCAGCAGTCAGGACCGAACTTCGCGGTTTCCCAACTCGCCCCTCTTGCCGCGACTCGCTCAGGTCGCCGCGCCTGCGTGCTGTGGGGCACGAGGACGCCCACCTTCCAGCGGCGGGCCGTCGCCTCGCGCAACTCGAGGTAGGCCGTCCGCAACAGGTTGTCGACGAACCCAGCGCCGGGGGTGTTCGTCACCCGTAGCGGGGCACCGGTCGGCACGAGTCGCACCTGATGGCGGACGCCGTTGGCGGACTCGACCTCGCGGTGCACGACGCTCCTTCGGATGGCTGATGGGCCAAAGGCCAGCGCTGCGGGGCGGCGTCTCTGACGTGATCAGGGGCACCGTCGTCGGCGGTGGTCATGGCGTGACCAGCGGCTGGTACGGGCGCCAGAAGCACCACCTGGATCTGGGGGTGGTCTCCGCTGGAGAATGCTGAGGTGCCCGGACCGCCAGCAGTTGTGGTTCGCCCCCTGACGGCGGGCGATCGCGGCTGGGTCCGGGCGACCTTGGTGCGGAACTGGGCTTCAACCATCGTCGCGCGGCGCGGTGAGCTCATCGAGGCGCGCGAGCTGGACGGCTACGTGGCTCTGCGCGGTGGGCGCCGGACGGGATTGGTACTCGTCCACCTCAGCGATGATGACCTCGAGGTCGTCGCGATCAGCACGACTACACCCGGACGAGGGGTCGGGCGCGCTCTCATCAACCAGTGCATCGAGCAGGCGCGCGCGTGCGGGTGTCGGCGGGTGTGGCTGATCACGACGAACAACAACGCCACCGCAATCGCGTTCTACCAGCGCGTTGGGTTGGACCTGTGCGCGTACTACAGGCACGAGGTGGGAGCCTCGAGACTGCTCAAGCAGTCCATCCCCCTGCGCGACAGTACGGGCGTCCCGATCGACCATGAGCTCGAATTCGAGCTTCTCCTGAACCCAGGATTCCAGCGACCAGCGACCTGAGTCTCTTCGCCGCGTACCGCCCCGGAGACGGCGCCTGCCTCGCGCGCGACGTCGCCGGACCCGGGCAACCCGAACGAGTGGCGATCGCGGTCGCCGCGTGTCAACCGCACCCGGCCGACCGGCCCGGATGGAGCACCGATCTGCCGACACCCGGTCGAGCCTAGCCATCCGCAGAGGCACGGCTCGGGCGGCAACGTCGCGTGTATCACCGAGGTCCTCCGAGGTTCCTGACCACCAGCGGCGTGACGTCACCGTCGGCGGCGCGCCGCCGACGGCCACGAACGCCGGATCGGCATCGTACGAACTTCTCACGGAGGCAGCCATGCAGGACAAGCCGGGACAGACCATCGCCGTCGACGACGCAGTGTTCCGGCGGGTCTACGACTCGCCGGCCTCCCTGCCCGGAGCCCATCGCTGGGTGACGCCCGACGAGGACGTCCGTCAGATCGAGAAGATGCTCGGTATGGAGCCCCGCACGATCGGTGCACCGCTCTGGGTCAGCGGCGACACCCGCACCTGCTCGACCTGCGACCGCGAGGTCAGCTGGCTCGACATCGTCGCGTCCGGGTTGTCACGCGTGCACTCCGCATCGATGATCGCCCAGGTCATCCTCGGCACGCAGAAGTACGTCAACACCGAGGCCCCGCGCGCGATCGCCCACGTGCAGTGCGTCTCGTGCGGGACACCGTTCGAGGGCCTGCGCAGCTTCAAGTGCCACAACTGGGCGTACGCGAAGCCGGCACTGCTCGAGGTCATCTCCGCCATGGAACGCTCACGGGGCACCCGGGACCTAGCCTGACTGCATGCGACAGTTCCAGGACGAGGACCTCACCGGCGCAGAGTTCCGAGAATGCGACCTCAGCAGGGCGCGGATGGTCGGGGTCGTCATGCAGGACGCCGAGATCGACGGGCTGGTCACCGGTCTGGTGGTCAACGGGGTCGAGGTGATGCCCTACGTGGAGGCGGAGCTCGACCGTCGCCACCCGGTACGACTCCTGCTCCGCTCCGACCAGCCCGACGACCTGCGCGAGGCCTGGCGGCAGCTGAGCGCACGACTGGGCCACGACCACCGAGCGAGTCCGGTCCATGCGCGAGGGCAGTGAACACCGAGGCGTCGACGGCGAGTGGTCGATGGTCGAGACCCTGCGCCACCTCGTCTTCGTGCACGACTCCTGGTTCCGCCGCTGCGTGCTCGGCCTCACCGAGCCGTTCACGGCCATGGGCCTGGGTCCGCCGGACGTCATGGACCGGGAGCGCGACCTCGACCCGACCGCCCGACCGAACCTCGACGACGTGCTCGCCGTCCGCGCCGGTCAGGCTGCCCGGATCGAGGCCTGGCTGGGCGAGGTCACGCCCGAGCAGCTCGCGCAGGTCGCACCCGTCCCGGACGACGACAGATGGCCCCCCTACGCCACCGGCCGGACGGTGCGGCAGTGCCTCGGCACCGTGCTCACCGAGGAGTGGGCCCACCACCGGTTCTGCGTGCGAGACCTGGACACGCTGTCGCGGCAGGGCGCGCGCTGACCACGCGGTCCGAGCGGAGGAACCTCAGCGACGCCAGGCATCGCGGGACCCGCGAACGGCCGAGCTGCGCTCGGACCCGGTCTCGGAGGCCTCCGGGTGGATGCCCCGGGTCTCAGCACGCACGTACGTCCTCCGCACCCAGTCGCCCGGGTGGACCTTCGGCAGGATCTTCGCGACGGCCAGGCCCACGTACATCACCGTGTTGATGGCGACGAACACCGCCAGCACGGCGAACCACTCGGAGCCCAGGACGGACTCCGGGAGCAGCAGCCCGGTGGGAGCCGCGGCGGTCATCGGGCGGCCCCCTCGTCGGTGGTACTCCCGGCGTCCGCCGGTCGCACGAGGTGGCTCCACTGTGCCTGGCGTCCGACGAGGATGTCCACGACGCCGCGGACCCAGACCGCGTTGAGCACCGTGGCGTAGACGAGCTCGGGGACGAGGGTCACCGCGAGCAGCCGCGCCCGCCATCCGCCGGACCACGCGGTGACGACCCGTTCGAGGACGAACACCAGGCCGACCCCCACCCAGAACGGGAAGACGACCACCTGGTCGAGGGAGACGGCCATGAGGACGACGAGGACGGCGTACGCGCCGAGGGCGATGACGCCGTACCCGATGCCGAGCTGCTGGGCCCAGTAGCGCAGCGTCTGGGGGGTGACCCCGTAGGCGCCGAGGTTCTCGAGTGCCCCGCGCTGCCAGCGCAGCCGCTGCGCCCAGAGGGTGCGCCACGTGGGCATGACCTCGGTGACGACGGCGCACTGGGGCGGGGAGATCATCAGGGCCCCGAGGGACTTCAGCGCCAGCGTCAGCTCGTTGTCCTCGGTGAGGGCGGCGGTGTCGTAGACGTCCCCCGGCGTCCCCGGCAGGGCACGCCCACGCTGCCGCGCCACCTCGCGGAGCGCCCCGGAGCGGAAGACCGAGGCGGTGCCCGTGAGCACGAACAGCCGCCCGCGTCGGCGCCGGATGTCCCGGCTGTAGCGCGTGTACTCGTTGCGCTGCATCTGGCCGAGCAGACCCCCTCCCTCCTCCCCGTAGAAGAGCCCGCCGACCGCCATCAGGGCGCGGTCGGCGGTCATCCGTCGCCGGACCTCGGTGAGGTAGCCCCGGTCGAGGACGGTGTCGGCATCCATGACCATGGCGCAGTCGTTCTCGCCCGAGGTCGGGCAGCAACGCGGCGAGCGCCTGGTTGAGCGCGCCGGCCTTCTTGTGGGTGTTGTCGACGCTGGGCCGCACCTCGGCGCCGGCACGCTCCGCCACCTCGACGGTGTCGTCGGTGCAGTTGTCGGCGACGACGACGATCCGGTCCGGGGCGTCGTCGGACTCCAGGAGCGAGGTCAGGGTCGCACCGATGCGGTCACCCTCGTCGTGCGCCGGGATGAGCACCGTGACCGTGACCGGCCCGTGGTAGAGCCCGGCGGTGCGCGCCATCACCACCTTCGGCGCGAGCGGCGTGACGCCGGTGTCCTCGGACCGGCGGTACCGGGTGGCGATGCGGCTCTCGGCCGCGGCCACCGCCGCGGCGAGGAGCAGCGCGATGCCGACGGCGACGAACAGCAGCCGCACCGACGGCGCCTGGGTGTCGTAGAGCACCTGCCAGACCCCGAACAGCAGCCCCTCCTCGGGGGCGCGTCGGAGGTCCGGACCCGACAGGGTCAGGCCGAACCACAGCATGACCCCGGCGCCCAGGCCCATGCCGAGCACGACGAGGCCGACACCGCGCTCCAGGCCGCGGCGCCGCCGGCTCACGACAGGCCGCCGACGGACGCGACGGGCGCACCCGTCGCGCCGGAGTCGTCCGTCGTCTCGGGGGCGTCGGGGTGGTGACCGTCGGTGCGCCACACCGACGAGCCCCCGGGCAGGTGCCGAGCGACGAACTCGTCGAAGGGCACCGGCTCGCCGATGTGGTAGCCCTGCGCGTAGTCGACGCCGAGCGCCCGGACCACCTCGAGGACCCCGGCCTCGGCCACGAACTCCGCGATGGTCTCCTTCCCGAGGTCGCGGGCGATCCTGACGATCGAGCTGAGGATCGCGCGGTCGACGGCCGACTCGTGGCACCCGACGACGAACTCGCCGTCGATCTTCACGACGTCGAACGGCAGGTGCTTGAGGTAGTAGAACGACCCGAAACCCGCACCGAAGTCGTCGATCGCCACGCGGGTGCCCGAGGGCGCCGAGGCGCTCCGCGAAGGCCCGTGCAGCCGGCAGGTCCGCGACCGCGGCGGTCTCGGTGGCCTCGACGACGAGCGCCTGCGGGCGGGACGCCGTACGTGCGCAGCGCCTCGACGAGCTCCTGCTCGACGACGGGGTCGCCGATGGAGTGACCGGAGAGGTTGATCTCCACGACGAGCGTCGGGTCCTGCTCGAGGAGACGGGCCAGCAGCTCGGTCGCGTGCCGGATGACCCAGCGGTCGAGGGCAGGCGCCAGGCCGGCTCGCTCCGCGACGGGGACGAAGCGCCCGGGCGAGAGCGGCGGGCCGTCGTCGGCGAGCCGGAGCAGCGCCTCGGCCCCGACCACCCGGTTGGTGCGGAGGTCGAGGATGGGCTGCAGGTGGAGGACGAAGGCGTCGTTCTCGAGGGCGGCCTCGATCCGGCCCTTGACCTCGAGCCGCGCCCCGGTGCGGGGCCTGGTCACCGAGGACTCGAGGACCGCGAACTGGTCGCGGCCGGCGTCCTTGGCGTCGTAGAGGAGCATGTCGGCGAGCGCGAGCGGGTCGACGCCCTGCTGGGCGGCGTCGGCGAAGGTCGCGACGCCGACGCTGGCGGTGACCCGCCGGCGGACCCCCTCGAGCGTGCTCGGCGTGGTCGCTGCACCGCGTCGATGAGGGTGGCGGCGACCGTCTCGGCGGCCGTCTGGTCCGCCCCGGCGAGCAGGACGGCGAACTCGTCGCCACCCGACGCGGGCCACGTGGTCGCTCGAGCGCAGCGAGCGGGCGAGGATCTGGGCGATCGCGACGATGCAGCTCGTCCCCCGCGCCGTGGCCCATCGTGTCGTTGACCTCCTTGAAGTTGTCGAGGTCGACGAGCAGGAGTGCGCCGGGCAGCCCGAACAGCATGTCCGTCGCAGGTGCGCGTCGAGGACCTCGTCGAACCGGCGTCGGTTGTAGCAGCCCGGTCAGCGGGTCGTGGTCCGCGAGGTAGGTGAGCCGCTCCTCGTACTTGCTCTGCTCGGAGAAGTCGACGACGTTGACGAGCACGACGTCGGGCGCGCCGTCCGGGCCGATGAGGGCGCGGCTCGTCAGCGACACGTGGGCCTCGGTCCCCCGCGGACCCACGATGCTCCAGTCGCCGACGAGGAGGCTCCCCGGCGGCGGCGAGGGTGCGCCGCAGGTGGGTCTCCATCTTGTCGCGGTGCTCCGGCGAGAGGTCCGTGAACGGAGTCCCCGACGATGGAGTGCGTGGTCCGCCCGGCCAGCGCGGCGAGGGAGTCGTTGACCCGCAGGACGCGCCCCTCGAGGTCGAGCACGGCCACACCGTGGGGGGCGTCCGAGATGAGCCGGTCGGTGCGTTCGCGCTCCGCCGTCAGGGCCTCGAGGCGGGCCTGCTCGTCGGAGACGTCGTGGATGACGAGGAGCACGCGTTCCGGCGGGCCCGGCGCCTCCTCCCCGAGGGGCACCGCGTCGACGGCGACCGTCCGCTGCTCCTCCAGGACGACGTCCTGCGACGCGCAGGACGGCCCCGCGGACCCGGTGGCCCGCGAAGGCCCGCGCGGCCGGCCGCTGGTCGTCCGGGAGCAGGCTGACCGTCGAGGCTCCGTGGGTCGAATGCCGAGAGCCCCGCCTCGGCCTCCCCGTCCTCACCCACCCGGAGCCACTGCTGCGCCGCATCGTTGCTGAGGAGGATGTGGCCCGCGCGGTCCACGACGATCAGCGCGTCGGGGATCGTGGCGGTGATGACCTCGAGGTCGTCGGCCTGGCTCCGCGCGGTCCGCGCCGACCTGGGCGATGTCGCCGCACGAGCTGGTCACGTTCCCACTGCACGGTCGCGAGCGACCACGGCGATCCCGACCGCGAAGGCCATGTAGGCCTGGAGCACGAGGGCGAGCTGCGAGCCCGTCCTGGATCGACCCCGAACGGGCCACCCTCGCAGCCGGTTCACGAGGACGAGCGTCCCGAGCGCGACGAACACGCCCCTGGGCCGCGGCGAGCGGCAGGGGCAGGCGCAGCCCCGCCCACACGACGGGCGAGCGAAGGGGACGAAGGTCAGGGGGAGGCTGCGCTCGGGGCCGAAGACGAGCCAGAGGACGACGGCGGTGCACCCCGAGGATCGGGAGGGCCTCGAGCACGGTGCGTCGGGTCACGAGGTGGCATCAGTCGCGGGCCGCGAGACCCGGGGGCGGCGATGACGACGACGGCCGCGAGGTTCCGGACGACCCAGCCCACGACCGGCAGCCGGGCCGACCTCACCGCCGCCGACGTGCCAGGCCCGCCATCCCGACCCCGGCGCTGAGGCCGGTCGCCGCGGTCGCGGCGACGAGGAAGCGGTAGAAGTCGGTGACCCGGGTCAGCCCGTTCCGCTGACCCCGGCGGCCGCCGACGTCCCGCGACCACGACAGGAACCCGCGGCAGCCGACGGCGATGACGGCGTTGGCGAGACCCAGCACGGCCGCCGCGGCGGGGTCGAAGCCCGGTGAGGGCGTTGCCGACCCCGGAGATGACCGCGACGAGCACCCCGGCGACCAGCCACCTCGGCCCGCCGGTCAGCGCGAGGATGGCCCCACAGGGCCGCGACGCCGGCGGCCGGCCAGAAGAGCGCGAGCCCGGTCTCCGGGCAGCACGCGTCTGGCGCCCGACGACGATCGCCAGAGCCAAGGCAGCAGCGAACGACGCACTCCTCCCGATCATCCAGACACATCCCGAGGTCGACGGCGGTTCCCTGCGCGGTCGACACGAGTATGGTCCACGCCGGGCCGGGCCGCGACGCGTCGACCGATTTCGCGGCGGGCCCGGTGGCTCCGGGTCGGCGGTGTGGTGGCCGGTGTCATCAGGTCGTGGAGCGGGGCCCGCGGCCGAGGTAGACGGTGTTCGCCGACTCCCCACCCGTCAGCGGGTTCGCGAAGGTCACGACGTGGGCGTCCGCGTCCTCGAAGGCGAGGGCCATCCGGGCCACGAAGGCCGGCTCGGGCGGCTCGTCCGACCACAGGGAGAGCACACCGCCGGGCGCGAGCATCGCGCCGGCCGCGCGCAGCCCGGCCTCGGTGTAGAAGTCACCGTGGTCCGAGCGCAGCAGCCAGTCGGGCGCGTGGTCGATGTCGACGAGGAGGGCGTCGTACGGTCGCGCGGACCGGCCGGAGCGCACCAGGTCGAAGAAGTCGTCCTGCACGAGCTCGACCCGCGGGTCGGCCGCGAGGCCGCGGGTGTCGTCGAACAGGTCGCGTCGGTGCCAGTCGATGACCGGCGCCAGCGCCTCGACGACGACGAGCTCGGCGACGCGCGGGTCCTCCAGGGCGGTCCAGGCGGTGTAGCCGAGCCCCAGGCCGCCGACGAGCACCCGCAGGTGGTCGCCATCGACCGCCGCCAGGCCGAGCCGGGAGACCTCGCGCTCTCCCTCGGTGAACTGGCTCGACATGAGGAAGTCGTCGTCGAGCTTGACCTCGTGGACCAGCCGGTCGGTGACGGGGTCGACCCGCCGGCGGAGGCTGATCGTCCCCCACTCCGTCTCGCGCCAGTCGAGCTCCTCGATCCTCATGCCCCGGAGCGTAGGCCAGCGCGCGCGACGACGGCGCCCCGGACCGTGGTGGTCCGGGGCGCCGTCGGGGTGGTCGGGTGGGCGGGGCGGCTCAGAAGCGGCCGTACCCGCTGGCCCCGGAGAAGATCGCGCGCTCGCGGGTGGCCTCGCCGGGCTTGCCGGCGTCGATCATCATCCCGTTGCCGGTGTAGATGCCGACGTGCCAGGCGGGCGACCCGAAGAACACGAGGTCGCCGGGCTGGGGGTTGCTGACGGGGGTCGCCGCGGACTGCTGCTGGGCGGCGGTGCGCGGGAGCGAGATGCCGGCCTTGCCGAACACGTACGACGTGAAGCCGGAGCAGTCGAAGCCGGTCGACGGGCTGGAGCCGCCGTAGGTGTAGGCGATGCCGAGCAGGCCGCGGGCGATGTTGACGATCGCGCTCGAGGACTGCTTGACGTTGGCGACCGGGGTGCGGGTCGTGGACCGGCTCGCGGACTGGGTGCTGCGGGCCGCGACGGCCTCGACGACGGGGGCCGGCTTCGGCTTCGGCTTCGGCTTGGCCACGGCGGTGACGCCGACGACGCCGTGGGCCGGGACGGCCGCGGACGGGGCGGCGGCCTGCGGGGCCACGACGGCCGGGGCGGCGGTCAGTGCGCGCAGCGACCCGGTCGTGGCGCTGGTCGCGGCGGCCGTGACCTCGGCGGGACGAGGCGAGGCCTGCGCCGGGAGGGCGAACGTCGCGACGAGGCCACCGGAGGCGGCCAGGACGGCGGAGACGCGCGCTCCGGTCTCGCCCGCTGCACGGGCGATCGAGGAGAACTCGGCGACGGGGCTGTAGCGGGCGGCGGGGCGGTGCCGCCCACGGGTCTGCTCGGACACGGTGGACCTCTCAGATGCCTACGAGGTGAGCTGTCGGGTTCGGGCTGAGGTTGCCCGGCCGGCGCGGCCCCTGAGGACCGTGTCGGCTTCACCCCGAGGAACCGCGGCCTGGACCGTGGTTCCGAAGTGGTTCCCCCGCTCCTGCCAGCGGACTCGAGAGAGTGACCTGTGCGGTGGGGGCAGGACTCGGCGTTCCCACTACCAGGGCTCACCGTCCGGTGCCGGCGAGCACGCTGAACCTACAACGATCCGCAAAGGTCACAAAATGGTGACGAAGAACTTTCTCAGGTTGCGGCGTGGGGCCCCCGGCAGACGCGACGGCGCCGCCGGGCACGAGCCCGGCGGCGCCTCGTCACGAGCCCACGCGGTGGGCCGGTGCGGTCGTCAGTAGTTGACCGTCACGTGGACGTGGTCGTAGTGGTTCGCCGTCGGCGACCCGCGGTCGGCCATCGAGCTCCAGCCCTCGCCCGGCGCCCAGTAGCGCTGGCGCCAGATCAGGTACTTGACGTTGAACTGGCCGACGTGCGCCTGGACGTAGGCGGCGATCGCGTCACCCTGGGACTTGCCGGAGATCATGAAGTCGATCGCCTGGCCGGTGCCGTGCTCGTCGTTGGAGTTGCGGCGGCCGCCGATCGTCGGCGGGCCGTAGCTCGAGTCGACGGCGGAGCACAGGGCGACGGCGTTGGGGATGAGGCCGATGCTCGTGCACTTGCCCGTGGTGCCGCCCGACCAGGTGCCGGTGGCGGCCGCGGGAGCGCCGGAGGTGGAGTCGGCGGCCGGGGTCGGCGTGGGCTTGGGCTTCGGCTTGGCGACGGCCTTGACGCCGGCGACACCGACGGGGGCGGGCTGGACCGGAGCGGCGCCCGCGGGGGCCGCGACGGCCGGCGCCGGGGCGGTGCGGGCCCGGGAGCGGGAGGCGGCGTCGAGCCCACCCCGCTGCGCGAGGGCCACGGTGGCGATGCTGGCGTCGACGGCCGGCGTGGTGTCGGACTGGGCGTCCGCGGACTCGGCCGGGACGGTGAGGGCGACGGCGGCACCGCCGACGACGCACAGGCTCGCGGCGGACTTCACGGCCCACGACGCACCGAGGCGGGAGAACCCGTCGGGCAGCCGGCGGACGCGGCCGGGCGCACGACGGCGACCCGGGGCACGGGAGGGTGAGGACACGAGAGATCTACTTCCGGGGTGGGTACGGCTCGCGGCCACCGTACGCCACGGACCACCGGTGAGTCACGTTTCGGTAACGCGACAGGCCGTTCGTGGGGGCCCGGCGGGGCCCGTTCGGACTACAGCGCGGCGACGAACACGTGCCCCGCGATGTCGACGGGCAGGGAGACACCGGTCGACTCCTCCGCCCCCTCCCGGCACACCACGATGCGGGTGCCGTCGCGGCGCACCCGGGCGGGCTGGCCGGGCAGCAGTCCGGCGTTCGTGAGCAGCGCCAGGGCCTCGTGGTCGACCTGGACCGGCTCACCGATGCGGCGGACGACGACGGCGATCGGCTCCGCGCCCGCGAGCTCGTCGAGGGTCGAGAGGCCGAGGCGGAAGTCGACCACCTCGCCGGGCTCCCCCAGCTCGTCGAGGCCGGGGATCGGGTTGCCGTACGGGGACTCGAGGTGGCTCGGGAGGATCGCGAGGATCTTGCGCTCGACGCGGTCGGACATCACGTGCTCCCACCGGCACGCCTCGTCGTGGACGTACTCCCACTCGAGCCCGATGACGTCGGCGAGGAGACGCTCGGCGATGCGGTGCTTGCGCATGACGCGGGTCGCGAGGAGCCGGCCGTGCTCGCTCAGCTCGAGGTGCCGGTCGCCGGCGACCTGGAGCAGGCCGTCGCGCTCCATCCGGGCGACCGTCTGCGACACGGTGGGCCCGGAGTGGCCGAGCCGCTCGGCGATCCGTGCGCGCAGGGGGGTGATCCCCTCCTCCTCGAGCTCGAAGATGGTGCGGAGGTACATCTCCGTGGTGTCGATGAGGTCGGTCACGTAGGCAAGCCTAATCTGCGACGCCGACGGCCCCCGCCCGCCGCCCGGGGTCGTACCTCGGGAGCCAGCGCAGCAGCCAGGCCCCTCCGGCGAGGGTGAGCACCCCCACCGTGACGCTCGCGGCGCCGATCGAGGCGACCGCCGCGACGGCGCCGACGACGACGGAGGCGCCGTTGTGGCCGACGAGGGAGAGCAGCCGCCACACCCCGAGGAACGGCGCCCGGCCCTGCGCGGGGGCCGCGTCCGCGCCGAGCGTCATGACGATGCCCGACCCCAGGCCGTTCCCGACCGCCATGAGCAGCGACACCGCCCCGACCGCCGCGAGCGTCGAGGTGAGCGGGAGCACGAGCAGCCCGATCCCCAGGGTCACCGTGACGGGCAGGGCCACCCAGACCCGGCCCCGCCGGTCCATCAGCGAGCCCGCGGGGTAGAACAGCAGCGCCTCGACGAGGCCCGCCGCGCCGAACACGAGGGAGGTCTGCGCGGCGGTGAGGCCGATGCCCTCCGCCCACAGGGGGACGACGACGACCCGCGACGAGCGGGCCAGCCCGATCGCCAGCACGCCCAGCCCGACGGTGAGGAGCACGGCGCGGTGTCGCCGGACGACCTCGACCACCCCGACGCGCGCCACCGCCATCCCCGGGGCGCTGGGGCGCGTGTGGGCGCCGAGGTCGGGTGAGGCCCAGGCGACCACGGCCGCGACGACGCCGCCGAGGACCGCCACCCCGAAGGCCGACTGCGGACCCCAGGCGTGCACGACCGGAGCCCCGAGGAGCGGCCCGACGAACATCCCGATCCGGGCGACCCCGCCGAGCGTCGACATCGCCCGGGCGCGCATCGACTCCGGCGCCGCGGCCGTGAGGTAGGACTGCCGGGCCAGCAGGAAGACCGCGCCGGTGGGCCCGGCGAGGGCGATGGCCAGCCCGAGCACCCACAGCGACGGCGCGAGCATCGCGAGGAGGGCGGCGGCGGCATCGGCGAGGCCGGCCAGCACGAGGGCGCGCCGCTCTCCCATCCGGTCCACGAGCACGCCGGCGGGGACGGCGGACACGAGCTCGGAGACCGTGCCGATGCCCACGAAGAGGGCGGCGAGCGACACCGACGCGCCGAGGTCCCGGGCGCTGAGCACGATGACGGGCATCGTGGCGCCCATCCCGACCGACCAGGCCGCCGTCGGCCCGAAGGCGGGGACGGCGATCCGCCGGAGCGAGAACTCCGTCACGCGTCCTCCAAGTCTCTTGACATCGAATTACTTGACATCAAGGCAATCATGGTGAGGTGACCCACGCAACACCTGCGCCGTGGCCCCGGTCGGTAGGTTGTCCGACGTGGAGCTCACCATCCCCCGCCGCTACTGCGGGCCCCCCGCGTCGGGCAACGGAGGCTGGGTGAGCGGTGCCCTCGCCGCCCACGTGCGCACGACGTCCGACCGGCCCGCCGTGAGCGTACGGCTGTCCTCTCCGCCCCCGCTCGACCGGCCGCTCGCCGTCGTCGTCGACGACCCGGCGCTGCTCCCGGGTGCGTCGGTGCTCCGCCTGCTCGACGGCGACCGCCTCGTGGCCGGGGGCACCGCCGTCCCGGCCCTCGACGAGCCGGTCCCCTCCCCCGCCACGGCCCAGCAGGCCCGCGCGGCCGAGGAGCGGTACGAGGGGCTCGCCGACCACCCGTTCCCGACCTGCTTCTCCTGCGGCACCGACCGCGACCCCGGCGACGGCCTCCGGCTGCGCCCCGGCCCGCTCGACGACGGCACCCATCGCTACGCCACGACCTGGACGGCGCCCGACGACGTGTCCCGCCCGATGGTGTGGGCCGCGCTCGACTGCCCGGGCGGCTGGTCCGCCGGCATCGCCGGGCGACCGATGGTCCTCGGCACGATGACGGCGCAGGTCTGGCGGGTCCCGACGCCCGGCGAGGAGTGCGTCGTCACGGCCTGGCAGCGGGGGGCGCAGGGCCGCCGGCACTGGTCGGCGAGCACCCTGCACGACGCGGACGGCGAGCTGCTCGGCCGCGCCGAGGCCGCCTGGATCGCCGTCGATCCCGAGTCCGTCCGTCCCCGGGAGACCCCGTGACCACCCTCCCCGCCGACGCCACCGTCCCCGACGAGCGGCGGACCGCCGTCGTCACCGGCGCCAGCAGCGGCATCGGCGCCGCGACGGCCCGGATGCTCGCCGACCACGGCTTCCGCGTCGTGTGCGCGGCCCGGCGGGCGGAGCGGGTCGAGGAGCTGGCCGCCGAGATCGGCGGGGTCGCGCTCGCGTGCGACGTCACCGTCGACGCCGACGTCGCCCGGCTCGCCTCGGTGGCGGGCGACGAGGTCCAGGTCCTCGTCAACAACGCCGGCGGCGCCCTCGGGCTGGAGCCGGTGGCCGAGGCGGATCTCGCCCTGTGGCAGCAGATGTACGACACCAACGTCCTCGGCACGTTGCGGGTCACCAAGGCCCTGCTCCCCGCCCTCGTCGCGGCCGGTGGCGACGGCATCGTCGTCAACGTCGGCTCGATCGCCGGGCTGCTCGCCTACGAGGGCGGCGGCGGCTACACGGTGGCCAAGCACGGCGTCCACGTGATGACCGAGACGCTGCGGCTCGAGCTGTTCGACCAGCCGGTCCGCGTCACCGAGATCGCGCCGGGGATGGTGCGCACCGACGAGTTCTCGCTGACCCGCTTCGGCGGCGACCGCGAGCGCGCCGACAAGGTCTACGAGGGCGTGCCCGGCCCGCTCGTCGCCGAGGACGTCGCCGAGGCCGTCGTGTGGATGGCGACCCGGCCGGCCCACGTCAACGTCGACCTGCTCGTCCTCAAGCCGCGCGCCCAGGCGGCCCCCCACAAGGTCCACCGCCTCTCCTGACCCCACCCCGGCCCCCCGCGCCGGCGGGTTTATCGGGTGACCCGAGAACCCCGCGCTTCACCCCGGAAGGCTTCCCGGGTGAGGCGCGGGCTTCTCGGGGGAGGCGCTGCGGAGGCGGCGCCTACCCTCGGACGATGGAGCCCTACCGCGATGTGCTGGCGGCCGGCGGGCACACCAACTCCCTCGGCCGGGCCGGTGAGGTGCTCGACGAGCTGCGCGCCGACGACACCCGCCTCCCGGAGCTCTTCGCCTGCATCTCCGAGGACGACGCCTGGGTGCGGATGCGGGCCGTCGACACCTTCGAGAAGCTCGTCCGCGAGCACCCCGAGCGCGCCGCCCCCCATGTCGAGGACATCGTCTCCGTCCTCACCCGGAGCGACCAGCCGTCGGTCCAGTGGCACCTCGCCCAGCTGTTCGACCTCGTGGAGCTGACCGCCGCCCAGCAGGAGGTGGCCCGCCGGTGGCTCGTCGAGCGGGTCTCCACGACCGACGTCGACTGGATCGTCGCCGCGCAGTCGATGGCCACGCTCGTGGGCTACCAGCACCGGGGGCTCGTCTCCCGGGGCGACCTCGCCGCGCTGCTCGAGGTGCAGGCCGGGCACCGCTCGGCGTCGGTGCGGCGCAAGGCCGCCGCGTTCCTCGCCGCCCTCGCGGACCCGACCTGACTCCGCCGCACCCCGTCGTCCCCGGTCGCCCGCAGGCTCCCTCAGGGCTGACGGCGCGAGACCTCCCACGACGCGGCGGCCCCGAGGTCGCCCTCGCCCGTCCTGCTGTACACGATGCGGTCGTGCAGCCGGTTGCGCCGCCCGGCCCAGAGCTCGACCTCGTCGCAGACGATCCGGTAGCCGCCCCAGAAGTCGGGCACGGGCACGTCGTCGTCGGAGCCGTGGTCGGGGAACTCCTCGGCCCGAACCCGGTAGGCCTCCTCGAGCTCCTCGCGCGAGCCCACCGGCTGCGACTGGTCCGAGGCCCAGGCGGAGATGCGCGAGGCCCAGGGGCGGCTGTTCCAGTACCGGAGCACCTCGGCGCGGTCGAGCTCGACGGCCCGGCCGCGGAACCGGATCGCCCGGTACATCGCGGGCCACGTGAGCCCCGCGGCGACGTGCGTGGTCCCGACGAGCTCGCGCGCCTTCGCGGACGTCAGGGCGGTGACGAACCCCGGTCCGCGTTCGTCGAGGAAGCGCAGCAGGACGGTGCGGACGTTCGGCCGGCCGATGGAGTCGACGGTCGCCACCGATGCGGCGAGGGGCTCGAAGACGCCGGAGCCCGCCTCCTCGGCGCGACGGACGGCCTCGTCGACCCAGGCGCGGACCTGGTCGTACGGGGTGTCGAGGAGCTGGTCCTCGGAGAGGCCGTCACCGGTGTAGTCGATCCGTCGCGGGTCCATGCCGCCAGCGTAGGCGCGTCCGCGGCCCGTCAGCGCCCCTCAGGGCGTGGGGTGGCGGCCGTCGTAGCGGACGAACCCCGGCTGGCGCAGCGAGAGGAGGACGACGGCGACGACGCACGCCAGGCCGCCCCAGACCGCCGTCCAGCCCTCCCCGACCCACTCCGCGACCCCGCCCCCGGCGAGCTCCCCGAGCCTCGGCCCACCGGCGACGACGACGACGAACACCCCCTGGAGCCGGCCGCGCATCCGGTCCGGCGCCGCGGACTGGAGGATCGTCGTCCGGAACACCGCGCTCACCGCGTCGGCCGCCCCGGCGAAGGCCATCGCGAGGAGCGCCGCGAGGAGCGCCTGGTCACGCGTCAGCGCCCCGCCGGCGGCGAGCAGCGCCGCTCCGAGGCCGATGATGCCGACGCCCCACCCGGCGACGCTCACCATGATCGCGGCACCCTGACGCCGCACCGACCCCAGCCGCCCCGAGAGCGTCATCGCGAGGATGCCGCCGACGGCCGTCGCCGCGTACAGCGCCCCCACGGTCTTCGCCCCGCCACCGAGGATGACCGCCCCGGCGGCCGGGAACAGCACCCGCGGCTGGGCGAGCAGCATGGCCGCGATGTCGGCGACGAAGGTCATCCGCACGTTCGGCGCGGTGCGCAGGAACGCGAACCCGTCGAGCACCGAGCGCAGCCCGACCCGGCGCGGCGCCACCTCACCGTCGTCGCGGTCCGGGGGGACGGGGTGGAGCCGCCAGAGGCTGTGCAGCGCGGCGAGGGTGAGGACCGCGTCGGTCGTGTACGCGGCCCGGTAGCCACCCCAGTCCACGAGCACGCCGGAGAGCAGCGGACCCGCCGTCAGTGCGGTGTTCATCGCGAACACCGACAGCGCGTTGGCGGCCGGGAGCTGCTCCGGCGGGAGGATCCGCGGGTAGATGCTCGTCCGCGCCGGCGAGGACGCGGCGAACGCCCCGCTCCACACCGCGACGATGACGTAGAGCAGCCACGGGGAGGACGCCCCGAGCCACGCCTGGGCCGCCGCGGCGAGGCTCGTGCCGAACGCGACGAACGTCGCGACGAGCCCGACGACCCGTCGGTCGTGGTGGTCGGCGAGCGCCCCTCCGTACAGACCCATGACGACGAGCGGCACGAGCGCGAAGAGCCCCACGAGCCCCACCGAGGCCGTCGACCCGGTGAGGTCGTAGACCTGGAGCCCGATGGCGACGACCGCCATCTGGGAGCCGACGTTGGAGAGCGTGAACCCGACCCACAGCCGCCGGTAGTCCCTGCTGGTCCGGAACGGCGTGAGGTCCGGGAGGAGGGAACGCAGCACCGGCGCATCATCCCCCAGCGGCGCACACCAGGGTCCCGCAGCCGTCGAGCGGATAGCCTCACGGCATGACCGACTCCGTGCGCATCGCGCTGCTCATCGACGCCGACAACGCCCGCGCGCGCCGCCTCGACGTCGTCCTCAACGAGCTGTCGGCACTGGGAGAGACCACGATCCGCAGGGCGTACGGCAACTGGACCAAGTCCGAGCTCAAGGGCTGGCAGGACATCCTCCACGACAACGCGATCCGCCCGATGCAGCAGTTCGACCCCGCCAAGGGCAAGAACGCGAGCGACATGGCGCTGGCCGTGGACGCCGTCGAGATCCTCCACACGCAGCGGCCCGAGGCGTTCGCGATCGTCTCCAGCGACGCCGACTTCACGCCGCTCGTGATGCACCTGCGCGAGCACGGGGTCTCGGTCTACGGCTTCGGCGACGCCAAGACCCCCGCCCCCTTCCAGAGCGCGTGCACCCGGTTCCTCGTCCTCGACCGGCTCTCGTCCCCGAGCGGCCAGACGGACGGGGCGGACGGCACTGACGGCGCGGACGAGCCCGCGGAGGCGGCGGGGGCGACCGAGAACGGCGCGTCCTCGTCCGGGTCGGGCTCGCGGCGGGCCACGAAGAAGGCCACCACCAAGGGCGCCGCCGCGGCCGAGGCGGCGGGCGAGACGTCCTCGACGAGGACCTCCACCCGCAAGACGGCGAGCAAGGCGCCGCCGAAGAAGGCGACGAGCCCGTCGTCGGAGCGCGCCACCCGCGCCCAGCTGCGTCAGGACGGCAAGCTCGTCGCCCTGCTGCGCCGCACCGTGGAGAGCGCGGCCGACGACTCCGGCTGGGCCAAGATCGGCACCGTCGGCCAGCGCATCTCGAACCAGTCCTCCTTCGACTCGCGCAACTACGGCTACGCGAAGCTCAGCAAGCTCATCGAGGCGACCGACCTCTTCGAGATCCGGGACCTCGGCGGCCCGGACATGGCGGTGCGCGACCCCCGCGCCTGACCACGTGGTGCCCGCCGCCGCCGTGCGGGGGTGGGAGCAGGATCGCGGGGCGTGCACAATGGCCCCGCGCGACAACGGCGACGAGCAGACGGGAACCCGATGACCAGCACCCCCACCACGACGGACGACCCGCACTTCTACCCCGGCCTCGAGGGCGTCATCGCCTTCGAGAGCGACATCGCCGAGCCGGACAAGGAGGGTGGCGCGCTGCGGTACCGCGGCGTCGACATCAACGACCTCGTCGGCCAGGTCTCGTACGGCCAGGTGTGGGGGCTCCTCGTCGACGGCGAGCTCGACCCGGGCCTGCCGCCCGCCGAGCCCTTCCCGCTCCCGGTGCACACGGGCGACATCCGCGTCGACGTGCAGTCCGCGATCGCCCAGCTCGCGCCGGTGTGGGGGTTCCGGCCGCTGCTCGACATCGACGACGACGAGGCCCGCGACAACCTCGCCCGCGCCTCGGTCATGGCGATCTCGTTCATCGGCCAGTCGGCGCACGGCGTCGGGAAGCCGATGGTGCCGCAGGCCGAGGTCGACAAGGGCCGGACCATCCCCGAGCGGTTCATGATCCGCTGGCGCGGCGAGCCCGACCCCAAGCACGTCGAGGCGATCGACGCCTACTTCATCTCCGCCGCCGAGCACGGTGTCAACGCCTCCACGTTCACCGCGCGCGTCATCGCCTCCACCGGCGCCGACGTCGCGGCGTGCCTGTCGGGTGCGATCGGCGCCCTGTCGGGCCCGCTGCACGGCGGGGCGCCGTCGCGGGCGCAGCACATGATCGAGGGCGTCGAGCAGATGGGCGACGCGACGAAGTACGTCAAGGCGGTCTTCGACCGCAAGGAGCGCCTCATGGGCTTCGGGCACCGGGTGTACCGGGCCTACGACCCGCGCGCCGCGGTGCTCCGCGACACCTGCAAGCGGCTCGGTGCACCGCGCTACGAGGTGGCCCTCGAGCTCGAGAAGGCCGCCATCGCCGAGCTCGCGGAGCGCTACCCGGAGCGCCGGATGGAGACCAACGTCGACTTCTGGGCCGCGGTGCTCCTCGACTTCGCCGAGGTACCCGGCGAGATGATGACACCGCTGTTCGTCTGCGCGCGCACGGCGGGCTGGTCGGCGCACATCCTCGAGCAGAAGCGCACCGGCCGGCTCATCCGGCCGAGCTCGCGGTACGTCGGCCCCGGCCCCCGTCCGCTCGCCGACGTCACCGGCTACCGCAGCAAGGCCTGATCCTCCCCTCACTCCTGCCCCTCCCCACGCCGTCCCGCGAACGTGTGTGAACTCGCCGGTGATCCCCGGCGGGTTCACACACGTTCGGGACGGGAGGCCGGCCGGGGGTGCCCACAGGGTGGACCCGGCGTCCGCCATCCGGGCAGCGCCTGTGAGGATGGCAGCGGTCGCGGGCTCGTCGACGATGCCGGCCGCGGCCTCCTCCGGCCATCCCCCGCCGCCGGCCGACCGGCGGCCCTCTCGACCACGGAGAGTCACGTGAGCGACGCCCCCATCACCATCCCCGCCGACCTGCTGCCCGGTGACGGTCGGTTCGGCTCCGGTCCGTCCAAGGTCCGCCCGGCGCAGGTCGAGGCGCTGAGCGCCATCGGCCGCACCGTCCTCGGCACCTCGCACCGGCAGGCCCCGGTCAAGAACCTCGTCAAGGCCGTCCGCGAGGGCCTCGCGACGTTCTTCGACCTCCCCGAGGGCTACGAGGTGGTCCTCGGCAACGGCGGGTCCACGGCGTTCTGGGACATCGCCGCCTTCGGCCTCGTCCGCGACCGCGCCCAGCACCTCGCCTTCGGCGAGTTCTCCAGCAAGTTCGGGTCGGTGACGAAGAAGGCGCCGTTCCTCGGTGAGCCGACGATCATCACGAGCGAGCCCGGCACCCGCCCCGACCCGCGCGCCGAGGCCGGGGTCGACGTCTACGCCTGGGCGCACAACGAGACGAGCACCGGGGTGATGGCGCCGGTACGTCGGGTCGAGGGCGCCGACACCGACGCACTCGTCCTCGTCGACGCCACCTCCGGTGCCGGCGGCCTGCCCGTCGACGTCAGCCAGGCCGACGTCTACTACTTCGCGCCGCAGAAGTCCTTCGCCTCGGACGGCGGCCTGTGGCTCGGCCTCTTCTCCCCCGCCGCGCTGGCCCGGGTCGACGAGATCGCCGGGTCCGGCCGCTGGGTCCCCGACTTCTTCAGCCTGCCGACCGCGATCGACAACTCGCGCAAGGACCAGACCTACAACACCCCCGCCGTCGCGACCCTCGCGATGCTGGCCAACCAGGTCGAGTGGCTCAACGAGAACGGCGGCCTCGGCTGGGCCACCGCCCGCACGGCCGACTCCTCGGGCCGCCTCTACGACTGGGCCGAGCGCACCTCCTACACGACGCCGTACGTCACCGACCCCGACCACCGCAGCCGGGTCGTCGCGACCATCGACTTCGACGACGCCGTCGACGCCGCCGCGGTCGCCAAGACGTTGCGCGCCAACGGAGTCGTCGATGTCGAGCCGTACCGCAAGCTCGGCCGCAACCAGCTCCGCGTGGCGTGCTTCCCGGCTGTCGAGCCCGACGACGTCAGCCGGCTCATCGCCTCCGTCGAGTACGTCGTCGACCGGCTGGGCTGACCCGCGACCACCGACACACGGCACCCCACCGCACGCGTCCCGCGGTGGGGTGCCGCGGGAACTCGCAGGTCTGCTCAGCGGGTGGCCGCGTAGACCACCGCGACGAGGAGCAGGACGGCGAGCACCCCGAGGGTCATCCGCCGGCGGAAGAGGGGCGTCACCGGGCCGGCTCCGGCACGGGGACATGGGAGTCCTCGCGGTCGTGGAGGGCCGGGACGGTCGACACGCTGACCCGCGGGCGCCGCTGCGACTCGTAGCTCACCCGGACATTCTCCGCCCGCGCCAGCCACAGGGAGACACCCACGAGGGTCACGCCCACCGCGAGCGCTCCGACTCCGATCGTCCAGCGTGGCCCGAACTGCTCGGAGATCCATCCGATCATCGGCGCCCCGGCAGGGGTCCCGCCCATGAAGATCGCCATGTAGAGGGCCATCACCCGGCCCCGCATCTCGGGCGCGACCCGGGTCTGCACCATCGCGTTGGCCGTCGTCAGGGCCGTCAGGGCGGTGAGGCCGACCGGCACGAGGGTCAGCGCGAACGTCCAGTACGTCGGCGCGGCGGCGGCCAGCGCGGCGGACGCGGTGAACCCGACGAGCGCGAGCAGCAGCACGCGCAGCCGCGGCTCCTTCCGGCGCGCCGACATCAGCGCCGCGGCGAGCGAACCGACCGCCATGATCGACCCGAGCAGCCCGAACTCACCCGCGCCCTTGTCGAACACCTTGGTCGCCATCAGGGCCATGGTGATCTGGAAGTTCATGCCGAACGTCCCGAGCATGAACACGAGCACCATGACGAGCTGGATGTCCTGGCGGTGCCGGACGTACGCGAAGCCCTCGCGGATGCCGCCGCGACCCTTCGGCCGGGCCGGCGAGCGCAGCTCGGACGTCGTGAGCATCGCGAGCGCCCCGAGGACGAAGACGAAGGTCAGCGTGTTGAGCAGGAGCGCCTCGCCGGTGCCCCACCAGGCGATGACGAGCCCGGCGAGGCCCGGGCCGATGAGCCGCCCGCCGTTGAACGACGCGGAGTTGAGCGCGACGGCGTTGCTCAGCCGCTCCGGGGGGACCATCTCGGAGACGAACACCTGGCGCGCGGGGTTGTCGATGGCGGTCGTGACGCCCTGGAAGAGCGCGATGGCGTAGACGTGCCACAGCTGGGCCGTCCCGGTGACGGCGAGGATGCCGAGCACGAGGCTGGTCAGGGCGAGCAGGCTCTGGGTGACGAGGAGGATCCGCCGCCGGGAGAACCGGTCGGCGACGAGGCCCGCCCACGGTGCGAGCAGCAGGAACGGCAGGAACTGCAGCCCGGTGACGATGCCGAGCGCGGTGGCCGACCCGGCCGTGAGCACGGTGAGGACGAGCCAGTCCTGCGCGACCCGGCCGATCCACGTCCCGATGTTGGAGACGAAGCCGCCGAGGAACCACAGGCGGTAGTTGCGGACCTCGAGGGAGCTGAAGGTCGGGCTCATTCGGCCGCCACCCGTTCGAGCAGGGCGGCGGCCTCGGCGAGGAGGGCCCGCTCGTCGTCGGAGAGGTGCTCGAGGCGGGTCGCGAGCCACTGGTCACGGCGCCGGCGCGTCTCGCGGACGGCCTTCTTCCCCTCGGTCGTGAGGGAGAGGATGATCTGCCGGCCGTCGGTGGGGTCGTCGGCGCGGGCCACGAGGCCCATCTCGACGAGCCCGTTGACCGTCCGGCTCATGCTCGGGGGCGAGACCTGCTCGATCTCCGCGACCTCCTTGGGCGTCCGCGGCCCGTTCTCGAGGCGGGCGAGCACCGAGAACTGGTGCGGCGCGACGTCCAGGGTGCTCTCGAAGCGCACCCGCCGGGAGATCTGCATGCACACCATGCGCAGGTCGCTCGTGAGGCGGTCCTTCTGGGCGCGGGTCATGGTCTGCACGGGCGTGGGCACGGGGTTCTCCAGCGGTCGAGATCGTTCGATGGTTAGCACAACTCATTACCGCGGCTAACTATTCCACGGGCCGCCGACAGGCCCCTCCTCCCGGGCGTGGGAGCGCCCGCCCCGGGCGGTCGGGGCGGGCGCTCGGGGTCGTCCTGTCTCAGCCGGAGACGACCTCCGTGATCGGCTCGATGAAGAAGTAGACGACGAACAGGGCCGCCGTGACCCACATCATCGGGTGGATCTCGCGGGTCTTGCCGCGGACCAGCTTGATGAGCACGTAGGCGACGAAGCCGGCGCCGATGCCGACGGTGATCGAGTAGGTGAACGGCATGAGGATGATCGTGAGGAACGCCGGGATGGCGATCTCGAGGTCGTCCCAGGCGATCTCCTTGACCTGCTGCATCATGAGGAACCCGACGAGGACGAGGGCCGGGACGGCCGCCTCGTTGGGGATGATCTTCGCGAGCGGGGCGAAGACGACGGCGACGAGGAACAGCAGCCCGGTGACGACGGAGGCGAGCCCGGTGCGCGCCCCCTCCCCCACACCGGAGGCCGACTCGATGTACGACGTGTTGGACGAGACGCCGGCCGCGCCTCCCGCGGCGGCGGCGACGGAGTCGACGACGAGGATGCGCTGGGTGTTCGGCGGGTTGCCCTCCTCGTCGAGCAGCCCGGCCTCGGCGCCGATCGCCGTCATGGTGCCCATCGTGTCGAAGAAGTCGGCGAGCATCAGGGTGAACACCAGGAGCACCGCGGCGACGACCCCGACCCGGCCGAAGGAGCCGAAGAGGCTGAACTCGCCGAGGGTGCCGAAGCTGATCGGGTCGATCTGGTCCGGCCACGCCGGGACGTTGAGGTTCCACCCGAGCGGGTTGACGATGTTGTTGCCCTGGTCGTCGACGCCGGTGACGGTGGGTCCGACCTTGGCGATCGCCTCGATGACGAAGGCGACGACCGTCATCGTGACGATCGAGATGATGATGGCGCCCTTCACCTTGCGCACCCACAGCGCGACGATGAGCACCAGACCGAGCGCGAAGACGAGGGAGGGCCAGCCGGCGAGCTGGCCGCCGATGCCGAGCTCGACGGGGACCGGGCCGGCGCCGGTGCGGCGCACGAAGCCGGCGTCGACGAGGCCGATGAGCGCGATGAACAGGCCGATGCCGACCGAGATCGCGACCTTGAGCTGCGCGGGTACGGCGTGGAAGACGGCCTGCCGGAACCCGGTGAGCACGAGGACGAGGATGATGACGCCCTCGAGGACCACGAGGCCCATGGCGTCGGCCCACGACATCTTGCTCGCGATGGCGTACGCGACGAAGGCGTTGAGGCCGAGCCCGGTCGCGAGCGCCAGCGGGTAGTTCGCGACGACCCCCATGAGGATCGTCAGCACTCCGGCGACGAGGGCCGTGCCGGCGGCGATGGCAGCGAGGTTCGGGGCGTCGCCTCCTCCGAGGAACTTGCCGTCGGCGTCCTGGACGTAGCCGAGGATCAGCGGGTTGAGGACGACGATGTACGCCATCGTGAAGAAGGTGGCGACGCCACCGCGGACCTCTCGGCCCACGGTCGAGCCGCGTTCGTGGATGTGGAAGAACCGCTCGAGGGTGCTGGCGGGCGCGCGGCCCGTGTCGTCGGCGGTGGTCGTGGTCTCGGCCATGGCGAGCAGGCTAGTGGCGCGGGTCGGCCGGTGGGTTTCCGGGGTGTGACAGTGGTCCGCGGGGGGTCGTCGTGGCTGGCCTACGCTGGTCCCGTGACCGACGAGACGCCCGAGCCCGCCCGCGCGAGCAGCTCCTTCGGGGAGTCCGCCCCGGTCGACCCGCCGAACGTGCCGACCCGCGCGCTCATCCTCGTCGGGGTCGCGCTGTGGCTCGTGGCGCTCGCCGTCACCCTCGTCGTCCCGGCGCTGCACACGGGCGAGCGCTCGTGGTGGCCGTGGGCGTGTGTCACCGGGCTCGCCCTCGGGGGGTTCGCGTGGTGGTACGTGCGCCGTGGCCGGGGCAACGCCGCCGGCGCCTGACCTCGCGCGCCCCCTGCGGGTTCATCGGGTGACCCGATGCCCCCCCGGCCGCAGGGGCCGGGCGGGCGGTCAGGTGAGGTCGAGGGCGTCGTCGTCGAGGATGGGGGCCGGCACCCGCTCGGGGGCCGGGGCCTCGACGTCGACCTCGGAGTGCGCACCGCAGCCGTGGTCGAGGCTGACGACCCGGCCGTCGGAGGGCGACCACGCGTTCGCGCAGACCCCGAAGACCGACCGCAGCGCGCCGGCCATCGGCACGAAGAACCCGCACGACGAGCACGGCATCGGCGCCTTGACGGCCACCGGGGCCGTCGGGCCGTTGTCGCCGTCGTACCAGCGCTGCGCCGCGGCCTCGCGACCCTCGGCCGAGAGCACCCGGGGCCGGCCGAGGCCGAGCTCCCAGAGCGCGACGGCGTCGACGTCCTCGTCGCCGGTGGCCTCGAAGCCCGCCTCGAGGAGCGGGTCGGCCTCGACGAAGGGCGTGACGTCGCCCGGGCCGAGGTCTCCCGGTGCGAGCCGGGCGGCGTAGGGCAGCCACTCCGGGGAGAGCATGGCGCCCTCACCCGGGACGAGGTCCGCCTCGCAGACGGTGACCGTCTTGGACCGGGCCACGCGCGCGACGGAGACCGCCCAGCGCCAGCCCCGGTAGGCCGGTGCGGTGCAGGCGAAGTAGTGCGTCGCGAGCCGCTCCTCGACCATCTCCATGCCGAGGTGCTCGCCGACCGCACCGCCCTCGCCGACGACGAGGGCGGCCTCGCGGGCGAGGTCGACGGCCCCGCGGAGCGTGGCGTCGGGGCGGACGGCGGTGGCGGCGGCCATCAGAGCTCGAGGTCCGCGGCGACCGCGTGGAGGACCTGGGCGACCTTGTTGCCGTGCGCCTTGTCGGGGTAGTGCCCGCGACGCAGCGACTCCGAGACCGAGTCGAGGAGCTTGATGACGTCCTCGACGATGACGACCATCTCGTCGGCGGGCTTGCGGTCGCGCACCCGCCGGTTCGTGGCCACGGAGGGGGCGGGGTCGAGGAGCCGGACCGAGAGCGCCTGGGCGCCGCGGCGGCCCTCGGCGATGTCGAACTCGATGCGCTGACCACCCTTGAGGCCGGGGACACCCGCGGGCAGCGCGGACGAAGGGACGAAGACATCGCCCTCGCCCTCGTCGCCGGACACGAAACCGAAGCCCTTCTCGGCGTCGAAGAACTTCACCTTGCCAGTCGGCACGGTCCACCTCACCCATCACTCGCAGCTGCGGGTACCCGGAGCGGGCACCACCGGTAAGGCTAACCGCTGCGGCACCGCCCGCGCTCCGGGGTTCTCCGGGCCGCCCCCCGGGGGCCACCCGGCCGCCACCCGGGGGGCCGGTCCGGCCGTCGGCGCCCGAAACCCGGTCGAGGAGCGTCGGTGGGTCGTGGGACCGTTGACCGCGTGCCAGAGACCGCCTCCACGAGCCCGGACCCGGGCGTGACCGACCCCCCGACCGGCGGCCACCACCAGCTGACGCTGCGCGGGTTCTGGAACGCACTCCCCGTGCCCGGGCGGTGGCTGCTGTCCACCACCGCGATCTCCACGCTCGGCCGCGGGATGACCCTGCCGTTCACCGTGATCTACATGCACGAGGTGCGGGGGGTCTCGCTCGACGTCGCCGGGCTGCTCATGGGCCTGATCGCCGTCGTCGCGGTGCTCATCACGGCCCCGGTGGGGATCCTCACGGACCGCATCGGCGCGCGGCAGGTGGTCGTCGCGGGGCTCCTGGCGCAGGTGCTGGGTGCGACCGTCATGGCGTTCGCCACGACCGTCCCGGCGCTCGTCGTCGCGGTCTCCCTCCTCGGCGTGAGCTTCGGCATCGGCTGGCCGGCGTTCAACGCGATGATCGCGAGCATCGTCGAGGGCCGCCTGCGCACCCAGTACTTCGGCATCAACTTCGCCCTCGTCAACCTCGGCATCGGGCTCGGCGGGGTCGTCAGCGGCTTCCTCACCGATGTCGAGCGACCGGGCACCTTCACCGCGATCTTCCTCGCCGACGCCGTGTGCGTGCTCGTCCCGGTGGCCCTGCTCCTCGGCCCGTTGCGCCGCGTGGCGGGCCGCCCGCCGCCCGGGCCGGAGGGCGGCCCGCCCGAGGCCGGCTACCTGACGATCCTCCGCCGGCCCGCGGTCCTGTGGATCACGGCGCTCACGTTCCTGTCGAGCTTCGTCGGCTACGGGCAGATGGAGGCCGGCTTCCCGGCGTTCGCGCGCCAGGTCAGCGAGGTGAGCACCCGCACCATCGGGTTCGCGTTCGCTGCGAACACGGCCGTCATCGTCCTCATGCAGTTCCTCGTCCTCCGGCGGATCGACGGTCGCCGCAGGACCCGGGTCTTCCTCGGGCTCGTCGTCCTCTGGGGCGTCTCGTGGGCGCTGCTCGGGTCCACCGGGCTCGTCGCCGGGACGCTGGCGGCCGCGGCGGGCGTCATCGTCTTCCACGTCTTCTTCGGGCTCGGCGAGACCCTGCTCCAACCCACGGTGCCGGCGATCGTCAACGACCTCGCGAGCGACCGCGACCGGGGGCGCTACAACGCCGTCTCGGCCGGGGCGTTCCAGGTCGGCGCCATCCTCGCGCCGGTCGTCGCCGGATGGCTGCTCGACCGGCGGCTCGGCGGGGTGTTCATCGGCGTGCTGCTCGTCTGCCTCGTGTTCGTGGCGGCACTCGCCCTGGCCCTCGAGCGGGAGATCACGCCCGAGGTCAACGGCGTCACGTCGGGCTGAGCCGCGAGCCTCAGCCGACGACGCCCAGCACCGTGGCCTTCAGGCCGTCCTTCACGGCGAGGACCCTCACCTGGGCGCCGACCGCGACGGCGGTGCCGCCCCGGGTCGGGGCGACCGGGCCGGTGAGGTCGTAGGTGGCCTCGAAGCCGTCGGAGCTCTTGACGGTGACGCTCTTGCCCGCGGTGTAGGCGGTCACCGCACCGAGCTGGACGACCATCACGACGGGACTGCCCGTGACGGCCGTCGTGAACTCGCCGTGGAGGACGCCGCCGAGGGCGCCGCCGGAGCCCAGGCCGCCGGCGCCGAGGCCGGGCCGGGTTCCCGGGCCGGTACCGCGCCGTTGCGGGCCCGGCACCGCCGGGCCGCCCTGCCCGTTCCGGCCGCTCTGGCCCTCCTGGCGGTCGCGCCCCATCGGGCCCCCGCCACCGTTCGCCTCGTGGTCGCCCTTGCCCCACGGGCCGCCGCCGGACTCACCACGGTCGCGCCCCATCGAGGTGCCGTCCCGGCCCCCGGCGACGTCGCCCCGGCCCTCGTGCCGCCCGACGAGGGCGGCGCCGAGCCCGACGACCGCGACGAGCAGCAGCGTGGCGAGGACCGCGACACCCGCGAGCGCCACCCGGCCCCCCGTGGACGAGGTCACCTCCTCCCAGACGCGGCGCACCCTGCCCGGCGACCGCGGCGGGATGCCGCCCGGGGCGGCCGCGCCTGCGGGCGCGGGGTCCGCCGGCGCGGTGGCGCCGGTCGCGGGGTCGAGCGGCTGCGTGGCGTCGGGGACCTGGTCGCCCGGCTCGGGCTGCGTGGGCTGGGTCGGCATGCCCCCATCATCGGTCCGAACCAGCCCCGCGCCCCGCGGTCCCCGGGGACTCACACGCGATTCACAGGTCCCCCGCAGCCGTCAGCCCCCGGTGAGCGCCCGGACCACGCGGGAGGGCGAGGGGCGACCGAGGTGGCCGGCCATCCACGCGGACGTCTCGACGAGGGCGTCGAGGTCGATCCCGGTCTCGACCCCGGCACCGTCGAGGGTCCACACGAGGTCCTCGGTGGCGAGGTTGCCGGTCGCCGACTTCGCGTACGGGCACCCGCCCAGCCCCCCGGTGGAGGCGTCGACGACGGTGACGCCGTCGCGCAGCGCCGCGAGCGTGTTCGCGAGCGCCTGGCCGTACGTGTCGTGGAAGTGGACACCGACCTGCTCCGGGCCGAGGCCGGCGGCGGCCAGCCCCTCGAGCAGCCGGTGGACGTGGCCGACCGTGCCGACGCCGATCGTGTCTCCGACCGAGAGCTGGTCGCAGCCGAGGTCCATGAGCCGCCGGCAGACGTCGACCACCTGCCCGACGGGGACCGGACCCTCCCACGGGTCGCCGAAGCACATCGAGACGTAGGCGCGGACCCACAGACCCTCGGCCCGGGCCCGGTCGACGACCGGGGCGAACATCGCCACCGACTCCTCGACGGTGCGGTTGAGGTTGCGGCGCGCGAAGGTCTCGGTGGCACTGCCGAAGATGGCGACGGCACCCACCCCGGCCTCGAGGGCCCGGTCCAGGCCCCGGACGTTCGGGACGAGCACGGGGCGCCGCGGACCACGCCCGTCCTCCCCGAGCAGGGTGAGCAGCTCGTCGGCGTCGGCGAGCTGGGGGACCCACCGCGGGTCGACGAACGAGGTGGTCTCGACGGTCCCGAGGCCGGCCGCGGAAAGCCGCCGGACGAACTCGGCCTTGACCGCGGCGGGGACGACGGCCGACTCGTTCTGGAGGCCGTCACGCGGACCCACCTCGTAGACGGTCACCCGTGTCGGCAGGGTGGGGTCCGGCTCGACCTGCGGCAGTGCACGGCTCATCCCACGATCCTGACACGCGGGAGGACGCACGGGCGACGGTGGCAGCCCGCTAACCTCGTCCGCGACGGCCGGACCGGGGCCGCGCACCGACACCGAGGGGACCACCGTGAGCAGCAGCGACGACGAGTTCCGGGACCCCACCGCCCCGCCGCCCCCGCCCGAGCACGGGTCCCCCGCCACCCCGGACGACGCACCGAGGACCGACGACACCCAGGTCGTCGGTGCGGGCTCGACGCAGGCCTTCGAGCCACCCCCGGCCCTGCCCCCGCCGCCGCCCTGGGCCCAGCCGGCGGGCGAGAACCCGTACGGCGCCCCGCCGGCCCAGCAGCCCGGGATCCCCCCGTACCAGGCGGCGTCCGCTCCCCCGCCGTACGGCACGCCCGGAGGCCTCCCGGCCTCCCCGTACGCGTCCCCCTACGCCTCGGCGCCGTCGCCCTACGGCGCCCCGCCCCGGAACACCAGCGCACTGGTCCTGACCATCGTCTCGGGCGTCTCGATCCTGTTCTGCGCGGGCCTGCTCGCCATCCCCGCGCTGGTCTTCGGGATCATCGGGCTCACGAAGCAGTCCACGGACCCGGAGGGCTCGGCGCGGTCGGCCCGGATGGGGTGGTGGGCGTACGTCATCGGCATCGTCGTCACGGTGCTCGCCGCCGTCGCGATCATCGCCCTGTTCGTCGCGGGGGCGTCGACCTCCTCGAGTGGCCCGGACTTCGGCGGGTACTGACCGGGCCGCGTCCCGACGCCCCGCCTTCGTACAGGCCGTACCCAGCGGACTCACAGACTCGGGGACGAGACTGGGTGCCGTGACCGCGACCCACCCGCCCGAGGCCCGGCTCCTCGTCGTCGAGGACGAGCCGAACATCCGCGAGCTCCTGGCGACCTCGCTGCGCTACGCCGGCTTCGACGTCGCGACCGCGGCGAGCGGGTCCGAGGCCCTCAGGGTCGCCGGGGAGCACCTGCCCGACCTCTGCGTCCTCGACGTCATGCTCCCCGACATGGACGGCTTCACCGTCACCCGCAAGCTGCGCGACCAGGGCCGACAGCTGCCCATCGTCTTCGTCACCGCGCGCGACTCGGTCGACGACAAGATCAAGGGCCTGACCGTCGGCGGCGACGACTACGTCACCAAGCCGTTCAGCCTCGAGGAGGTCGTCGCACGGATCCGCGCCGTGCTGCGCCGCACGCGCGGCGAGGACGACGAGGACCGCCAGGTCCTGCGCTTCGAGGACCTCGAGCTCGACGAGGACTCGCACGAGGTCCGCCGCGGGACACGGGTCATCGAGACCAGCCCCACCGAGTTCAAGCTGCTGCGCTACCTCATGCTCAACCCCAACCGGGTGCTGTCGAAGGCGCAGATCCTCGACCACGTCTGGGACTACGACTTCCGGGGCGAGTCCGGGATCGTCGAGTCCTACATCTCCTACCTCCGCCGCAAGATCGACGTCGAGGGCCTGCCCTCGTACATCCACACCAAGCGCGGCGTCGGGTACGTCCTGCGGCTGCCCCCGCAGGGCTGATGACCGCCGAGTCCCCGTCGGTCGCGCGGGTCGTCCGCCGGCTCGAGGCGGTGCCGCTGCGCACCCGCCTGCTGCTCATCGTCGGGCTCCTCGTGGGTGCGGCGCTGCTCTCGACCAGCCTGCTCACGGCGTACCTGCTCAAGAGCGACCTCGACGCCCGGGTCGACTCCGAGCTGCGCAGCGTCCTCTCCCCCGTCGCGACCCAGGCCCTCGTGGACCTGCGCAACCGGAGCGACCAGACGCTGCCCACGAGCTACGCGTTCGTCCTGCAGAGCAGCAACGGGCAGATCACGCGGCTCCCGACGGGCCAGACGGTGCAGCCCGCCATCCCCGTGCTCGCGGCCGACGACACCCGCGTCACGACCCAGAAGCCGTTCACCGTCGGCTCGCAGGGCAGCAGCATGCGCTGGCGCTTCATCGCCGCCAGGGTGGCCGACAGCGACGCCACCGTGGCCGTCGGCGTGCCGCTGGAACCGGTGTCGCACACCGTGACCCGGCTGCTCGCCTCGACCGCCCTCATCGGCAGCCTCGGCCTCGTCCTGTCCCTCGTGCTGGGCCACTTCGCCGTGCGGCGGGCGTTCCGGCCGCTGAGCCGGATCGAGGACACCGCGGCCGCCATCGCGGAGGGCGACCTCACCCAGCGCGTCCCGGTGCGCCAGGCGGACGACGAGGTGACCTCCCTCTCGCGCAGCCTCAACTCGATGCTCGCCCAGGTCGAGTCGTCGTTCGCGGTGCGGGAGGCGAGTGAGGAACGGATGCGGCAGTTCGTCGCCGACGCGTCGCACGAGCTGCGCACCCCGCTCGCGACGGTCCGCGGGTACGCCGAGCTGTACCGCCAGGGCGCCGTCCGCGACCCCGAGGCCGTCGGGTCGGCGATGGAGCGGATCGAGGCCGAGTCGGGCCGGATGGGTGCGCTCGTCGAGGACCTCCTCACGCTCGCCCGGCTCGACGAGGAGCCCGAGGTCGAGATGACCGACGTCGACCTCACCGTGCTCGCCGCCGACGCCGTCGCCGACGCGAGGGCCCGCGCTCCCGAGCGGCGCATCCAGCTCGTCGGCATGACCGGCGGCGTCGAGCCCACCGTGGTCCGCGGGTCCGAGCCGCGGCTGCGTCAGGTGGTGACGAACCTCGTCGCGAACGCGTTGCGGCACACCCCGGACGGCACGCCGGTGGAGGTGGCCGTCGGCACGGACGACGGCCGCGCCTGCCTCGAGGTGCGCGACCACGGGCCGGGCGTCCCCCCGGGCATCTCGACCAAGGTCTTCGAGCGGTTCTACCGGGCCGACCCGTCGCGCGGTCGGGGGAGCGGAGGCGGGACGGGCCTCGGGCTGGCGATCGTCGCCGCCATCGTCGCGGGCCACCGCGGCCGCGTCGGGGTCGCCGAGACACCCGGTGGCGGTGCGACCTTCGTCGTGCGGTTCGCACAGCCGACTCCCAGCCGCTGACCAGCCCACGCCCACCTCGGGGGGGTTGAGTGGCGTGCAGTCGAAGAAGAAGGAGCAGGACCGGCGATGAGCGACCAGCAGCCCACCCCCCCGAACGGCTCCGGCCAGCAGTGGCCGGCGCCGCAGTGGTACACCCCGCACGGCGGCACGAGCGCCGCCACCCGACCGACGGGTGAGGGCTCTCCGACCACCCCGGTGCCGACGGCACCACACCCCCAGAACCCCCCGACCGGTCACGCGGCCCCTCCCCCTCCAGTGGGGCCGTACGGACCGGCGGGGTCGTCCGGAGCCCCCGGCTCTCCCCCTTCCGGGTCCGGACGTCGCCGCGTGGCGGAGCTCTCCGCCGTCGCGGTCCTTGCCGCAGTCCTGTCCACTGGCGGCACCCTCGCCGCGGTCCGGCTGGCCGGCGACGGCACGAGCACCTCCGGTGCCGGAACGTCGTCCACCCAGCTGGGCCGCGGCACGGACCCGGGTCCGGTCCAGCAGGCCGACGCCTCGGCCCCGAACTGGACGGCCACCGCGGGCGCGGTCTCGCCGAGCGTCGTCGCGATCACCGCCGAGCTCGCCCAGGGCACCGCCCAGGGCTCGGGCGTGATCATCGACGGCTCCGGCCACGTCGTGACGAACAACCACGTCGTCTCCGGCGCCCAGAAGCTCCAGGTGACCCTGAACGACGGCCGGACGTTCTCGGCCCAGGTCCGCGGCACCGACCCCTCCACCGACCTCGCCGTCATCACGATCGACAAGGCCCCGAGCGACCTCACCCCGATCGCGATGGGTGACTCCGAGTCGCTCAAGGTCGGCGACCCGGTCATGGCCGTCGGCAACCCGCTCGGGCTGGCCGGCACCGTGACCACGGGCATCGTCAGCGCGCTGAACCGCCCGGTGACCACGAAGGCCGAGACTCCGCAGCAGAGCCCCTTCAACAACGGCGGCTTCCAGCAGCAGCAGGCCGAGCCGGTCGTGACCAACGCGATCCAGACCTCGGCGGCGATCAACCCGGGCAACAGCGGCGGCGCCCTCGTCGACGCCTCCGGCCGGCTGGTCGGGATCAACTCGTCCATCGCCTCGCTCGGGTCCTCCGGCGGCCAGGCGGGGTCGATCGGCATCGGCTTCGCGATCCCGGCCACCGAGGTGCAGTCGATCGCCAAGCAGCTCATCGACACGGGCACCGCCCAGCACGCGTACCTCGGCGTGACGCCGCAGAGCGGCGCCGCCTCCGACGGGTCGTCAACGCGGGCCGGCGCCGAGATCACCTCGGTCGGGGCGGGGACGCCGGCGGAGAAGGCCGGTCTCAAGAAGGGCGACGTCATCGTCGCCGTCAACGGGGACGCCGTCGACTCCGCCGAGTCCCTCGTCGGCTACATCCGGGAGCAGTCGGTCGGCAGCACGGTGAAGCTGACCGTCCTGCGCGGCGGTGCGAGCCAGGAGGTCCAGGCGACGCTCGTCGCTCGCGACACGGCCGGAAACGGCTGACCCAGCCGCGCCCACCCGGGGCGCCTGAGCACGGATGAGTACCCGTGCTCAGGCGCCCCGTCCGCGTCCGGAGGAGCCTTGGGCCATGACGCACCGGGATGACGTGGCACGGCTCGAGCGCGAGTTCGCCGACGCGATGCAGCGGATGTACTCCGTGGGCAACGGACTGGCCCGCCTCCGGGTCGAGCTCGACGCCGCGGCGGCGCCCGGCACCTCGCCGTCGGCGGCCGTGGCGCCGGCGACCGCCCCCGTGGCGGGGCAGCTGCCGGGGTCGCCGCAGCGCTCCGGCGCGGTGCCGCAGGGTGGCACCGCGTCGGGGAGCGCGGTCCCGCCGATGCAGCCCACGGCACCGTCGGCTCCCCGGGTCCCCTGGTACCGGCGCGAGGGCGCCGTCACCCGGGTGCTCGGCGTCGCCGGGGCGGTCGTGACCCTCTCCGGGGTCGCGATGCTCCTCGTGCTCGCCGTCCGCCACGGCTGGTTCGGTCCGGGCGCGCGGGTCACGGCCGGCGCGTTCCTCGCGGCACTGCTCGGTGGGCTCGGGGTGCGTGGAGGGGCGCGCGACCGGGCCCGCGGCGCTGCCGTGGGGAGCGCGCCGGTGGCCCTGGTCGCCACGGGTGCGGCCGCGGCCTACCTCGACGTCGTCGCGGCGACGGCGCTCTACGGATGGCTGCCCGCACCGGTCGGGCTCGTCCTGTGCGTCGTGGTGGCGGTGGCGGGGCTCGCCGTCGCCCGGTGGTGGGGCAGCGAGCTGCTCGCCGTCCTCCTCGTCGCCGGTGCCGGTGCCCTCTCCCCCGTCGTCGCCGGCAGCGCGGGCTGGCTGCTCTCGGCCGTCCTCGGCGTGCTGATGGTCGTCGGCTGGTGGGCCGGGGCCGGACGCACGGTCCCGAGCCTCACGCTGGTGCGCACCCTCCCCGTCGCCGTCTCGCTCCTCGCCGGCGCCGGGCTCGTCGGGGCGCCCGCCGAGCGGGTCGCCCTCCTCGCCGTCTCCGGCATCGTCCTCGTCGCGGCCCTCGCGACCTCCGCCCTCTCCGTGCGGCGCGACCCCGCCGACGTCGCGTCCAGCGCCGCGCTCGCCCTCGTCGCCGTGGGCGTCCTCGCGGTGGACGGCATCCAGTCCCACCCCCTCGCGACGGTGGCGCACGTCGCGGTGGCCGGGCTGCTCCTGCTCGGCGCCACCGCCCTGGGCCGCGCACCGCTCGGGCCGCTGGCCCCGCACCTCCTCGTCACCGCCGCCGTCGGGGGAACCGCCTCGGCGGCGCTCGCCGTCGTCGCCGGCGCACCCGAGGGGTTCATCGGGACCGGCCTGCTCCTCCTCGCCCTGGGGCACCTCGCCGTCGCCGGGGCCACCCGCTCCCGCATCACGCTCGGCCTCGGGTCCGGGGTGGCCGCGGTCGCGCTGCTCGGCTGGCTCCAGCACCCCGCCGCCGTCGTCTCGCTCGACCTCGCCACGACCCACGACCTGCCCGTCGCGTTCGTCGACAGCCTCCTCGCCGCCGGTGTCGTGGCCCTGGCCTGGTGGGCCACCGCCACCGTCCGGGGCGTCCCCGCGGAGATCCGCAGGCTGACGAAGGTCGTGGCCTGGGTCGTCGGGCTGACCTCCACCGCAACGGCTCTCGTGAGTTTCGGCGTACTGTTGGGTCAGCGTTTCGACGCACCGGAGCTCGGTTTCACCGGCGGGCACGCCGTCGCCACGGTCGTCTGGATGGCCGCCGCGGCCGGCCTCCTCCTGCACTCCCTCGAGCGCCCCTCCGAGACCGACCTCGCCCTGCGGAGCGGGTTGCTGCTCAGCGCCGTGGCGGTGGCCAAGCTGTTCCTCTTCGACCTCGCCGCACTCGACGGTGTCGTGCGCTCGGTGGCCTTCATCGCCACCGGCCTGCTGCTCCTGGCGACCGGCAGCCGGTATGCCCGGGCCTGGGAGCGCAGCCGTCCCGGCACGTGACGGATGGCCCGAGGTCTGCCAGAGTGACCGGGTGCATGCGGTGCAGGGGCGCTGGATCACCGACTGCGGCGAGGCCGTACCCGGCGCCGACCGGGCGGCCGTCGCCGCCGTCGGCGCCGACCTCGTGCGCCGGTGGGACGAGCCCCACCGGCGCTACCACGGCGTGTCCCACCTCGTCGAGGTGCTCGGGGCGATCGAGGCACTGAGCCGTGCGGAGGGCCTGCGCCCCCGCGAGCGGTGCGCCGCCCTCCTCGCCGCCTGGTTCCACGACGCGGTCTACTCGGTGGCCGACCCCGGCGCGAACGAGCGGGACAGCGCGGCGCTGGCCGCCCGTGCACTCGGGGCCCTCGGGGCCCGCAAGGACCTCGTCGCCAAGGTCGTGACGCTCGTCCTGGACACCTCGGGCCACGACCTCGGGGACGTCGGCGACGACCCGGCCCGGGTCGTCCTCCACGACGCCGACCTGTGGATCCTCGCGGCACCCGTCGGCCGCTTCGACGAGTACTGCCGCCAGGTGCGTGACGAGTACGGGGACGTTCCCGCGGCGGCGTACGCCACGGCGCGGTCGGCGGTGCTGCGGCCCTTCCTCGTGCGCCCGCACGTCTACGGCACCGAGCACGCCCGACGCTCGTGGGAGCCCGCGGCCCGG
Organism: uncultured Actinomycetota bacterium; assembly: GCA_963709785.1. Lineage (GTDB taxonomy): Bacteria > Actinomycetota > Actinomycetes > Actinomycetales > Dermatophilaceae > Phycicoccus. The sequence goes on from CAVPXT010000017.1 coordinate 43,697, forward strand.
GAGAACCTCGCCCGGGAGCTCACCCGGCTCGCGGCCTGAGGACCGCGTCGAGGACCGGCCAGTAGAAGTCCTTGCCGCACAGCTCCTCGAAGTCGGCCCAGGTCACCCACCGGCAGCCGTCGACGTCGTCGAGGCCCGCACCGACCGCAGGTCGGTCGCCGGGGAGGTCGACGACGTAGAGCTGCATGAGGTCCTGCCCGCTGCGCCACGACCCGCCCGACGAGCGGTGGTGGAACCGCTCGTAGCCCACGGGGACGAGGTCGGCGGAGGCCACCTCGAGACCCGTCTCCTCCCGTAGCTCGCGAACCGCGTTCTCCCGTACCGTCTCCGGTGGTTCACGCCACCCTCCGGGCGGGCCCCACTGGTCGCGCCTGACCGAGTGCACGACGAGGTGGTGAGCGGCGGCGTCCCGGACGAGGACCATCGCCGCGAAGACACGGGCCGCATCGACCTCGCGGGGCGAGCGGAGGAGGTCGACATCGGCCGTCGTCCCGTCGCGGAAGCGCACCCCCGTGGCGCGCGCGACCCCCTTGTCGCCGCGCCGCTTCTGCATCCGCAGGCCGCTCGCGACGAGGGCCCGGAGCAGGTCGCGCGCCTCGGTGGGGCGGGCACCGGCGGCCACGACGTCGGCGTAGCGCTCCTCGGGGACGTCGTAGTGGTCACCCTCGAACCCGCGCGCGGGGATGCCGCAGCGGCGGGCGAAGGCGTGGAGCTCCTCGAGCGTCTCGTCGCTCACGAGGTGTGACCACCGCCGCCCGTGCGCCTCGACGCGCGGGGGGTCGATGAGGATGGCCACCTCCCGATCGTAGGTGCCCCCCCGGGGCCTGTGGAAAACCTCGCGGGCCGGCCCGCCGGCCGACCTACGCTCGCGGCACGAGGTCGGCCACCGGGCCGGCCGACGACGAGGGGGTCCCCCATGGCAGCCCAGTTCCAGGTCGACACCGACCGCATCGTCACCGCCGCCGGCGACGTCGCGCGCATCTCCGCCGAGATCGAAGGCCAGGTCGGGGTGATGATGGCCCGGCTCACCGGCCTCCAGGACGCCTGGACCGGCTCGGCGTCCGCGCAGTTCCAGGGTGTCGTCGAGCAGTGGCGCGGCACCCAGCGGCAGGTCCGTGAGTCCCTCGACGCGATCGGCCAGGTGCTCGGCGCTGCCGGCGCGCAGTACGCCGAGACCGAGGCCCAGGCGGTGCGGATGTTCTCCTGAGGTCCCGTGGGTCCTCAGCGGAGGTCGAGCTTCATCCCCGCGTGGGTGTGCCGCCAGCCGAGCCGCTCGTAGAACCGGTGGGCACCGGTCCGGCGCAGGTCACTCGTCAGCTGGGCGACCTCGGCACCCCGCGTCCGTCCGTGCTCCGCCGCCCACGCGAGGAGGGCCCGGCCGAGTCCGCTCCCGCGGGTCGACGACGCGACGCGCACCGCCTCCACCTGCAGGCGCAGGACCCCGCGGCGTGCCAGCGTGCGCAGGAAGGTCAGCTGGAGCGTGCCGACGACCTCTCCGGTGTCGTCGCGCACGACGACGAGGAGCTGGTGCGGGTCGCCGTCGATGGCCAGGAACGCCTCCCGGTAGGAGTCGAGGGGCTCCTCCGGCGCAGCCTCGCGGCCCGCTCCGACGACGTCGTCGTCGCGCAGCAGTGCGACCACGTCCGCGACGTCGTCCTCCCGCGCCCGGTCGACCACGAAGGTGCGGCCACCCGCGGCGAGCCGGTGCGGGAGGGGGTCGGTCGGGGCAGCCGGGGTCACGGCCGCGACGCTACCCCGGCTCACTCGGTCGCGATGGCCGTCAGCACGTCGAGGCGCGCGGCACGGCGCCCCGGCCAGAGGGCCGCGAGCACCCCCACGAGCGCGGAGACAGCGACGAACCCGGCCAGCTGGCCCCACGGGACGGCCAGCACGTCGATGCCGTCGTCGGCGAGCGAGCGTTGGAGGGCCACGGCGAACGCGAGCCCGAGGACGATGCCCAGCACCGCGCCGAGGACCGAGATGGCCACCGACTCCAGGCGCAGCATCGTCCGCAGCTGGCTCCGGCTGAGCCCGACGGCCCGGAGCAGCCCGATCTCGCGGATCCGTTCGACGACCGAGAGCGCGAGCGTGTTGATGATGCCGAGCACCGCGATGACGACCGCCAGCCCGAGCAGGGCGTAGACGATGAAGAGCAGGCGGTCGATGGGTGCCCGCTGCTCGGCGGCGTACTCCGCCTGGTCGGCCACCGTGACCGTCGGGAGGTCCGCCACCGTCGCGTCGAGAGCCCGGGCCAGCACCGCACGGTCGGTCCCCGGCCGGGCCACGACGTAGGCCGCGCGGTCGGTCGGCGGGACGCCGAGGGCGTCGAACGCGTCGAGGGACATCGTCACGTCCGACTGGATGAGCGCGCCCGTCGTGTAGGTGGCGACGACCCGTGCCGCGAGGGTGTCGCCGGCGAAGTCGACGGTCACGGGCGACCCCACCCGGAGGTCGTGGTCGGCGGCGTAGCCGGTCGAGAGGGCCACGCCGTCCGCGCCGAGGTCCTGCAGCGAGCCGGTGGCGACCTCGGGAGGAGCCACCCGCATCGCACCCGCGGGGTCGACGCCGGTCGCGAACTCGGTGTCGCCGTCGATCGCGATCCGCGCCGCACGGACCCGGACGACCTCCTGGACCCCCTCGACGGCGGCGACGCGGTCGGTGATGGTGGCCGAGAAGCCCTGGCCGACGACGCTCGAGACGACGTAGTCGGCGACGATGTCCTCACTGAGCGCCTTGTCGATGCTCGCCTTGGCCGAGGCCCCGAGCACCGACATCATCGTCACGAGCGAGACCCCGATCATCAGCGCCGAGGCGGTGGCCCCGGTCCGCCGCGGGTTGCGCCGGGAGTTCTGCTCGGCCATCCGCCCGACGGCACCGAACCCCCGCCGGTAGCCCCAGCCGAGCAGCGCGAGCACCGGGCGCCCGACGATCGGGCTGACCAGCGCCGTGCCGACGAGCACGCCGAAGGTGCCGGCGCCGAGCACGTACGTGGGCTGGCTGCCCCACCCGGCGAGGCCCGCGCCCATGCCACCGATCCCGGCGGCCACGAGGAGGAAGCCGACGACCGCCCGCCATCGCATGCCGCCCTCGGCGAGGGTCGCGTCGTCGCGCATCGCCGCCACCGGCGGCACCCGGCCAGCCCGGCGGGCCGGCAGGTACGCCGCGAGGAGGGTGACGACGAGCCCGACGACGAGCGCCACGACGACGGTCCGGGTCCGCAGGACGAGGTCGGTCGGCCCGAGGTCGAGCCCCACCCGTCCGAAGACCCAGCGGATGCCGACCGCGAGCAGGATCCCGAGCCCGATGCCGAGGGCCGACCCCACGAGGCCGACGACACCCGCCTCGAGGAGCACCGAGCGTGCCACCTGCCGGCGGCTCGCACCGATGGCGCGGAGCAGGGCGAGCTCGCGGCTGCGCTGGGCCACGAGGATCGAGAAGGTGTTGACGATGAGGAAGGCCCCGACGGTCAGGGCCACGCCGGCGAAGACGAGCAGGAACGTCGTGACGAACGAGAGCGCCTCGTCGATGCGTGTCGAGGCCCGCGCGGCCGCCGCGTCGCCGGTCGTCGCGTCGATGCCCTCGGGCAGCACCTTCTGGACCTCCGCGAGCAGCTGCTCCTGCGACGTGCCGGGAGCCGCCGTCACCCAGACCGTCGACCACGCGTCGTCGGCGCCGAGGTAGAGCTGCTGGGCCTGCCGGGCGTCGAACATCACGACGCTGGCCCCGATGAGCGAGGTGCCGGCGAAGTCGGCGGTCCCGACGAGGGTCGCCTCGAGGGTCGGCTCCGCGGTCGCCGTGACGAGCGGCACCTGCTCCCCGAGGAGGTAGCCGGCGCGGGTCGCGGTGCGCGAGTCGAGGACGATCTCGCCCGCGGCCGCGGGGAAGCGGCCGCGCTCCAGCGTCACCGTCGGGACACCGTTGGCGGCCGGGCCGTCACTGTAGGAGACGGCGATCCCGGGGGGTCCGTTGCTGCCGACGAGCTTGCCGTTCTTGTCGACGACGTACGTGCCGAAGGCGGCGACCCGCCCGTCGGCGCGCGCGGCGCCGGGCACGGCGGCCAGCTCGGGGACGAGGGACGCCGGGACCGTCCGGGTGCCCCCCGAGGCGCCGGGCCCACCGGTGCCACCGGCCGGGCGGACGACGACGTCGCCGACCGCACCCTTGGTCAGCCCGGTGAAGGCCTGGCCGAGGGTGTCCGTGAAGACGTAGGAGCCGGCGACGAACGCGACCCCGAGGACCACGGCCATCCCGCTGAGGACGAGCCGGACCTTGTGCGCGAGGATGCCGCGCAGCGTCGCGCGCAGCACGCTCAGGCCTCCGGGTCGGAGAGGCGGGCCATCCGCTCGAGCACGGTCTCGGGCGTCGGCTCGCGCAGCTCGCCGACGACGTGCCCGTCGGCGAGGAAGACGACGCGGTCGGTCCAGCTCGCGGCGCCGGGGTCGTGGGTCACCATGACGACGGTCTCGCCGTGCGTGTCGACCGCGCGCCGGAGGAAGCCGAGCACCTCCGCGCCGGACGTGGAGTCGAGGTTGCCCGTGGGCTCGTCGGCGAAGACGACGTCGGGGCGACCCATGAGCGCGCGCGCACACGCGACACGCTGCTGCTGGCCACCGGAGAGCTCCCCGGGCCGGTGGCCGAGGCGGTCGCGCAACCCGACGGTGTCGACCACCTCGTCGAACCAGGCGGGGTCCGGCCGGCGCCCGGCGATGGCGAGCGGCAGGAGGATGTTCTCCTCGGCGGTGAGCGTCGGGACGAGGTTGAAGGCCTGGAACACGAAGCCGATCCGGTCGCGACGCAGCTCGGTGAGCCGCTTCTCCTTGAGCGTCGTGAGGTCGACGTCGCCGAGGAAGACATGGCCGGAGGTCGCATCGTCAAGGCCTGCCGCGCAGTGCATCAGGGTCGACTTGCCGGAGCCGGAGCGGCCCATGATCGCGGTGAACTCGCCGGCATGGAGGTCGAGGCTCACGTCGTCGAGCGCGACGACCCGCGTCTCGCCCGAGCCGTACACCTTGGTCAGCCCCTCCACCCGGGCGGCGGCGCGTCGGCGGGTGGCGGACGGGGCGGGGGTGGGGTCGGCGAGCGTCATGCGTCGTCCTCGGGTTGCCGGGCGGGCGGGAGGCGGCGGCTCACCGCCCTCCAGTGCCCTCAACGCTAGGCGACACCCGCAGGGTTCCGCCGTCGGGGTCCACCCCGGTCCGACCCCCGTCGGGACCCGCCGGCCGGGCTCGCGGGGGACTACGCGGGAGAGCACCCGTCGGCGGTGACCCGGACGGCGTACACCTCGCGCAGCCGCGGGTGGTCGTGGTCCCCGGCCACGACGTCGCCCGTGACCCAGGTGAGGTCGAGCCCGTCCGGGTCGACGCGGCAGAGCGCCACGTTGTTGTCGAACCACGGGCCGTCGGTGACCGTCCACGGGTACCGGGGTTCGGGGACGTGCCGCGAGCGCGACGCGAGGAAGCGCATCGGACGCACGAGGGAGCGCGTGAGCATCGACATCATGACGCGCACCCCCCGGGGCATCGGGTTCCGGATCGGCGAGCACACGGCCTGGACCACCCGCGAGCGGGCGCCGTGCCGGCCCGGGTCGGTGACCTCCGCGAAGTAGGAGTTGTGCACGTCGCCGGAGAGGAAGGTGATGCTCTCCGGCGGGGTGCCGCGGTGCCCGCGCGCGACGTCCATCACCAGCTCGAAGACCTCGTCGAACCCGGCGTTGAAGGCCGCCCAGTGCTCGAGGTCCACGATGCGGCGGACGTGCTCAGCGGCCTCGGCGGCGCGCCGGCCGTAGGCCCCCTGGGCGACCGCCTCGTCGATCGCCTCGAGGTCGTGCAGGCCGGGCGGCAGGAGGAAGGGCAGGGAGGTGCCGACGAAGACGTGCCGGTGGCCGCCGCGGAGGGTGTCGTCGAGCCACTGCATCTCGACCGGGTCGAGCATCGAGCGGCCGTCCGGCTGCAGGTCGCGGGCGGCCCGGGAGTCCAGGACGACGAGCAGGCAGTCCCCGAGCGCGCGGGTGTGGCTCCACCGGTACGTCTCCGGCTCGGCGTCCGCCCGCGCGGCGAGGGCCTCCAGGTCGGCGGTGAGGTCGAGCTCGACGGGGCTCCCCGACGCGGCATGGGCCAGCACCCGCGAGTACAGCTCCTCCTCGGCGAGCTCGGCCGGGGACAGGTTCCCGATGTGCTGGTGCACCCAGTAGGACGCGAGGCCCGAGACGATCCGCTCCTGCCACCACGTCGTGGCCCGGATGTCGCGGCGCCACGACCAGGACGTGTTCCAGTCGTCGCGGATGTCGTGGTCGTCGAAGACCATCGCGGTCGGCAGCGTCGAGAGCAGCCACCGGATGACGGGGTCGGCCCACGTGAGCCGGTACAGCTCGTCGTACTCGACGTAGTCCTTGATCTCCTCGTACGGCGGCTCGTCGAGGCTGCGCCGCGAGCGCATGAACTCCTCGAGCTCACCGTGGGGTGTCGTGTCGGCGTACACCTGGTCGCCGAGCAGGAGGAGCAGGTCCGGCCAGCCGGCGCCCGGGTCGTCACGCAGGGTCACACCGAGGCTTCGGAGGGCGTCGACGCCGTGCTCGGCCACCCCGGCGTCGTCGTGCGGGGCGAAGGTGCGGCAGGACCCGAAGGCGAACTGCGGCATCCGGTCGGGGTCGAGGGTGCGCAGGTGGCTCGGCGGCGCCCCGTCCAGCGGCCAGACCCGCCGCCCGTCGAGGCGCACCTCGTAGGGGTCGTCGCTGCCCGGTTCGAGCCCGTCGCAGACCACCAGCGCGTAGTGCGACCCGTGGACGCCGAAGGTCGGGGCGCTCCACTCGCGTCCGGCCCGGACGACCGTGACCGTCGACGCGTCGGCGGTGCGGACCCACACGGTCGCGGACGTCTCGTCGACGTACCGGAGCAGGGGCCCGAGGACGAGGGGCGAGTCGTCGGGGTCGTCGTCGGCGTCGGGGGCAGCACGCATGGTCTCCATCCTGCACGCTCCGGATGTGCGGTGGCCGGGTGTGCTCCGACCGCCGGTCCGGACGCGGACACGAACTGAGACATTCGACGATTCGTGTCCGGGGCGCTGCTGACCGTCGACCACCGCCGGGCACGACGACGGGCGCCCCTCCCGGAGGAGGAGCGCCCGTCGGTGCGTGAGGCGTCAGCGCGGGCTCAGAAGCCCATGCCACCCATGTCGTCGCCACCCGGCATCGCCGGGGCCGACTTCTCGGGCTTGTCGGCGATGACCGCCTCGGTGGTGAGGAACAGCGCGGCGATCGACGCGGCGTTCTGCAGTGCCGAGCGGGTCACCTTCGCGGGGTCGATGACCCCGGCGGCGATGAGGTCGACGTACTCGCCGGTGGCGGCGTTCAGGCCCCACCCGGACTCGAGGTTGCTGACCTTCTCGGCGACGACTCCACCCTCGAGACCGGCGTTGATCGCGATCTGCTTGAGCGGCGCCTCGATGGCGACCTTGACGATGTTCGCACCGGTGGCCTCGTCACCGACGAGGTCGAGCGACGCGAACGCCTTGGCACCGGCCTGGATGAGGGCGACGCCACCACCGGCGACGATGCCCTCCTCGACGGCGGCCTTCGCGTTGCGCACGGCGTCCTCGATGCGGTGCTTGCGCTCCTTGAGCTCGACCTCGGTGGCCGCGCCCGCCTTGATGACGGCGACGCCGCCGGCGAGCTTGGCGAGGCGCTCCTGGAGCTTCTCGCGGTCGTAGTCGGAGTCCGACTTCTCGATCTCGGCCCGGATCTGGTTGACCCGACCCTGGATCTGGTCGTTGTCACCAGCGCCCTCGACGATGGTCGTCTCGTCCTTGGTGACGACGACCTTGCGGGCCTTGCCGAGCAGGGACAGGTCCGCGGTGTCGAGCTTGAGCCCGACCTCCTCGGAGATGACCTGGCCGCCGGTGAGGATCGCGATGTCGCCGAGCATGGCCTTGCGACGGTCGCCGAAGCCGGGGGCCTTGACCGCGACCGACTTGAAGGTGCCGCGGATCTTGTTGACGACGAGCGTGCTCAGGGCCTCGCCGTCGACGTCCTCCGAGATGATGAGGAGGGGCTTGCCGGACTGCATGACCTTCTCGAGGAGGGGCAGCAGGTCCTTGATCGAGCCGATCTTGGAGTTCGCGATGAGGACGTACGGGTCCTCGAGCACGGCCTCCATCCGCTCGGTGTCGGTGACGAAGTAGTGGCTGATGTAGCCCTTGTCGAAGCGCATGCCCTCGGTGAGCTCGAGCTCGAGCCCGAAGGTGTTGCTCTCCTCGACGGTGATGACGCCTTCCTTGCCGACCTTGTCCATGGCCTCGGCGATCATCTCGCCGATCTGGGGGTCGGCGGCGCTGATCGACGCGGTCGCGGCGATCTGCTCCTTGGTCTCGACGTCCTTGGCGCTGGCGAGCAGCTCGTCCGAGACGGCCTTGACGGCCTTCTCGATCCCACGCTTGAGCGCCATCGGGTTCGCACCCGCGGCGACGTTGCGCAGGCCCTCGCGGACCAGTGCCTGGGCGAGGACGGTCGCCGTCGTCGTGCCGTCGCCGGCGACGTCGTCGGTCTTCTTGGCGACCTCCTTGACGAGCTCCGCGCCGATCTTCTCGTACGGGTCGTCGAGCTCGATCTCCTTGGCGATGGACACGCCGTCGTTGGTGATCGTGGGGGCGCCCCACTTCTTCTCCAGGACGACGTTGCGGCCCTTGGGGCCGAGCGTGACCTTGACGGCGTCGGCGAGGACGTTCATACCTCGCTCGAGACCGCGGCGCGCCTCCTCATCGAAAGCGATGATCTTGGCCATTCGGGTGGTTCCTCCCACGCGAATCGAAGGTGGGACCGGGCGGTGCCCGCGACGGACGGACCGGGGCCGCGGATCATGTCTCCGTCGGCGTACCGGGCCTCACCGGGCCGGTCGGTTCTGTCACTCTCGGGTCGAGAGTGCTAACGCTCATTATTGGCACTCTCCCCGTGAGAGTGCAAACGGGCCGGGCCCGGTCGTTCAGAGCTCGGGGGCGCCACCCTCGAGCAGGACGCGCATCGAGGCGTCCGCCTCGGAGGTGACGGGGTCCTCGAGGTCGGCGACGAACACGGCGACCGCCTCGCGCGCGGGGTTGCCGTCGAGCTCGTGGAGCACCTCGCGCCAGGCGGCGAGGTTCGGGTGGTCCAGTGCGGTGCAGGCCTCGGCCGGGGCCAGCGACTCGACCGCGGCGGCGAGGTCCGCCCGGGCCAGCGGCAGGGTCGCCGTCGACCCGTCGTGGCCGAGGATCGTCGCGAGCACGACCGCCGGGAGGCCGTGCTGCCCTCCCGGGGCGTTGACGTGGGCGAACTGCCACTCGGGGGACGAGGTGGCCGGGGAGAGCCCCACGGCGTGCGCCACCGGCGCCCGCCACCCGTCGATCCGCTCGGCGAGGTGCTGCCGGATCGCGGCGAGGCCGTCCGCGGTGCTCCAGTCGAGGTCGCTCATCGACCCATGGTGTCAGGGTCGACCGGGGGCCGCGCCGCCCCGTCCGCCAAGGTGAACAACCGGTGAACGATGCCGTCCGTCTTGGTGAAGCGGGGGTGTCCACCCCACACTGGTCGCTCGTGGACGCAGCGACCCTCACTCTCGTGCTCGTCATCGTGACGGCACTGGCCTTCGACTTCACGAACGGCTTCCATGACACGGCGAACGCGATGGCGGCGTCGATCTCGACCGGGGCCCTGACGCCGAAGGTGGCGGTCGGCCTCTCCGCGGTGCTCAACCTCGTCGGAGCCTTCCTCTCCGTTCAGGTCGCCCTCACCGTGTCGAACGCGGTCATCAAGATCCAGGACTCCTCCGGCGCACCACGCCCCGAGCTGCTGAACGACGGCGGGCAGGCACTCCTGCTCATCGTCCTGTCCGGGCTCGTCGGCGGGATCGTGTGGAACCTCGCGACGTGGCTGCTCGGCCTCCCGTCGAGCTCGTCGCACGCGCTGCTCGGCGGCCTGACCGGTGCCGGGGCTGCGGGTCTCGGTTTCGCCGGCGTCAAGTGGACCGGTGACGGCACCAAGCTCGACGGCGTCGTCGGGAAGATCCTGCTCCCGTCGCTGCTCTCCCCCGTCGTCGCGATGGCCGTCGCCTTCGTCGGCTGCTGGGTCGTGCACCGGGTGACCCGCTCCGTGATGCACCGCCTCGAGGAGCGCCACTTCCGCTGGGGCCAGATCGGCAGCGCCTCGCTCGTCTCGCTCGCCCACGGCACGAACGACGCCCAGAAGACGATGGGCGTGATGACCCTCGCGCTCATCGCGAGCGGCCACTGGGACCGCACCGACGCCGTCCCGGTCTGGGTCAAGCTGAGCGCCGCCCTCGCCATCGCGCTCGGCACCTACATCGGCGGCTGGCGGATCATCCGCACCCTCGGCAAGGGCCTCGTGGACATCACCCCGCGCCAGGGGATGTCGAGCGACGGCGCCACCGCGGCGGTCCTCCTCGCCTCGAGCCACCTCGGCTTCGCGCTCTCCACGACCCACGTCGCGACCGGCTCGGTCCTCGGCGGCGGGCTCGGGCGCGGCACCCACGTCCGCTGGGCGACCGCCGGGCGGATGGTCATCGCCTGGGCCCTCACCTTCCCCATCGCCGCCCTCTCGGGTGCGCTCATGTGGTGGGTCGGGCACACCCTCGGCGGGGTCGCCGGCGCCCTCCTCGTCTTCGTCATCCTCTGCGCCGCCGCGGGATGGATGTACCACCGGTCCCGGCTCCAGCACGTCGGCGCCCACAACGTCAACGACGAGTGGGACCGCCCCAAGGACGTCCTCGACCCGACCGACCGCACCCCCACCCCCAGCCGCTGACCGGAAGGACCGACCACCATGCGCAGCCTCGAGCTCGCCCTCCAGGGGGCCGGCAAGGTCCTCCTCGCCGGCCTCGTCTTCGGCGCCGGCCTGCCCGTCGTCTACGCCCTCGCGATGCGGGCCCTCACCGTCGGCTCGGTGGAGACCGACGCCGGCGGCCACCCCCGTCACTCCCTGCTGGGCCGCGCCCTCGCGACGCTCCTCGTGGCCGTCGTCGTCGGAGGCGTCGTGCTCGGCCTCGTCATGATCGTCGCGAGCGGCTTCGGCAAGACCGTGAGCTTCGAGCACGTGTTCCCGGCCGTCGTCGACAAGAAGTGAGTCCCGCCATGCCCCAGCTGTCGCACTCGGTGATCGCCCACGTCCGCGCCGGCTTCCCGGCCGGTGTGTCCGACGCGGAGGCCGCCGCCCTCGGCGCCGTCCTCCAGGAGCGCCTCGGCACCGAGACCGCCCACGACGTCCTGCGCCGTCTCGCGGGCGAGGGCCTGCTCTCCGACGCGGCCGTCCGTGCGCTGGTGCCCGAGGAGGACCAGGTGCGTCAGGTCTCCGCCAAGCTCGTCCTCGGCGGCTGGCCGCTCGGTGGGATGGAGGAGGACGAGGAGGCCCCGCCGCGCGAGGGCAGCCCGCTGGCGCGCATCGTCAACTGGCTCCGCGAGGGGTACCCCGGCGGTGTCCCCGAGCACGACTACGTGCCGCTGCTCGCCCTCCTGGAGCGCCGGCTCACCCGCTCCGAGGTCAAGAAGGTGGCCAAGGCCCTGCGCCGCGCGGACGTCAGCCCGGCCGGGCCGAGCGACATCGCCGCCGCCATCACGTCGTACACGCACGCGGACCCGAGCGGGGAGGACCTGCGCCGGGTCCGCGACCAGCTGGCCAAGAAGGGCTGGCCGGTCGAGTTCCCCGACCCCGACCTTCCCTGACCGCCCCCGGACGCGACCACGTCCAGGCACAGCGACGCCCGTCCGGCTTCCCTCACGGACGGGCGTCGCTGGCTTGGTGGGAGCGGCCGGTCAGGGCTCCATCCCGAGGCGACGGGCCGAGCGGGCGCGCTGGCGGCTGGAGCGGAGCCGGCGGAGGCGCTTGACGAGCATCGGGTCGTGCGCGAGCGCGACCGGGTTGTCGAGGAGGGCGTTGAGCACCTGGTAGTAGCGCGTCGAGCTCATGTCGAAGAGCTCCTTGATGGCCGTCTCCTTGGAGCCGGCGTACTTCCACCACTGGCGCTCGAAGCCGAGGATCTCGCGGTCGCGCTCGGAGAGCTCCGGGGCGCTGACGGGAGACATGACCTGTTCGGACGCGGCACTCACTGTGTGTTCTCGACCCTTCCCTGCGTGCGGCTGCGAGCCCTCACTGTAGCGGCCGAATGACAGTCGTGTCATTCCGCTGGAGGACCTCACCGCGTGTCGGCTGGACAGGCGCGACCGCACGCAACTCACGAGTCACACGCGTCCCATCCACCCCGCCGCGCCGTTCACGAACTGACACATTCGACGCTTCGTGTCCGGGCGTGACGGCACGGGGACGGGGCGGCGCGGCGTCAGGCCATCGTGTCGAGGACGGCGGCGATGTCGGCCTCTGTCGTCGCCGGGTTGACGATGGCCAGGCGTGCGAGGGTCTCGCCGTCGTGGGTCGTCGGGACGACGAACGCGAGCCCGTCGGCGAGCAGCGCCTCCGACCAGGCCCGGTAGTCCTCGGGTGACCAGCCGAGCCGCCGGAAGACGACGACCGAGAGGTCCCGCTCGCGGACCGGCTCGAGCTCGGGGCGGCGGAGCACCTCGGCCTCGGCGAAGCGGGCCACGTCGAGGGTCCGCTCGATCGCCGCCGTGTAGGCGTCGGTGCCGTTGACGGCGAGCGAGAACCAGAACGGCAGGCCCCGGGCACGACGGGTGAGGCCGACCGAGTAGTCGGCGGGGTTCCACTCCGGGGTGTCGGTCAGCACGTCGAGGTACCCGGCGCGCTGGGTGTGCGCGGCCCGGGCGAGGGCCGGCTCGCGGTAGAGCAGGGCGCAGCAGTCGAAGGGCGCGAAGAGCCACTTGTGCGGGTCGACGATGAACGAGTCGCAGTGCTCGACGCCGGCGTACAGGTCGCGGACCGAGGGCGCCGCGAGGCCCGCCCCGCCGTAGGCGCCGTCGACGTGGAGCCAGAGGCCGTACTCACGGCACACCGCCGCCACCGACGCGAGGTCGTCGACGATCCCGAAGTTCGTCGTGCCGGCCGTCGCGACGACGGCGAAGAAGGTCTCCGGCCCGTGCGCCGCGAGGGCCTCGCGCAGCGCCCCGCCCGAGAGCCGCCACCGGGCGTCCCCGGGCACGCCGACGAGCTCGGCGTCCATCACCTCGCACGCGGACGCGATCGAGCTGTGGGCCCCGCCGGTCGCGGCCACCCGCCAGGGCCGGGCGCCGGTCGTGTCCCGGTGCCGGGCGGCGCCCCGGGCCGCGACGAGCGCGGACAGGTTGCCGATCGTCCCACCCGGCACGAACACACCGCCGGCGCCCTCGGGCATCCCCACGAGGTCGGCGACCCACCGCAGGGCCTGGTTCTCCGCCCACACGGCGCCCGCGCCCTCGAGCCAGGACCCCGCGTAGATCGAGCTCGCCCCGACGACGAGGTCGAAGACGATCGAGGCGTCGCTCGGGGCGCACGGGATGAAGGACAGGTAGCGCGGGTGGTCGATCGACAGGCACGCCGGGGCCAGCTCGTCGGTGAACATCCGCATCGCCTCGGCGCCGCCGAACCCTGCCGGGGTGATCGTCGCGCCGAGGGCGGCGTCGAGGTCCTCCTGCGTGCGCGGCCCGTCGAGCGGCGGCGCCATCCGGACCCGGTCCCCGGCGTACGCGGTCACGGCGCGGAGGAGGTCGGCCAGCTCCTGGTGGGCGTTGGGCGAGTAGTCGGGGGCGGCGTGCACGCCCGGAGTCTAGGAGCCGGCGCGCCCGAGGAGGAGGTCCGCGAGCTCCTCGACCCGCCCGACGAGGGCGTCCGGCTGCTCGGCGGCGAGGGCGTCCGGCACGCCGGCGCCCCAGCCCACGGCCACGGCGGCCATGCCGGCGGCGCGGGCGGCTTGCACGTCGACGGTCGCGTCGCCGACGTAGACGCACGTCGCGGGGTCCACACCGAGCGCGGCGGCGCCGTGCAGCAGGGGCTCCGGCGCGGGCTTGTGCCGCGTGGTGTCCTCGAGCGCCGCGACGACGTCGACGAGGTGGTCGGCACCCACGCCCTCGAGGGCCATCCGTGCCGTCATCCGACGCTTCGACGTCACGACGGCGGTCCGCACCCCGGCCTCCGCGAGCTCGGCGAGCAGCTCGGGCACGCCGTCGTAGCGCCGGATGAGGCGGGCCGTGTTCGCGAGGTTCCACTCCCGGTAGGCCGCGTCGAGGGCGTGCCCGTGCTCGGGGGACTCCTCGAGCAGGGCCTCGAGGAGCGGCCGGCCGATCCAGGCGCGGGCCCGGGCCTCCTCGACCTCCTCACCGAGCACCGTCCGGAAGGCGTGCTGGTAGGAGGCGACGATGAGCGGGATGGTGTCCGCGAGGGTGCCGTCGAGGTCGAACAGGACGGTGGGCCAGCGGGGGGTCGTGGTCACCCGCGCCAGTCTGCCGAGACGCCTCGGCGCCGCGTCACCCGGCCCCCGCGGCCCCGCGGGCGGTCCGGCGCCGGGAGGTGCGGCGCGACTCAGGCGACCGGTGCGACCCCGAGCTCGTCGAGGAGGGTGAGGACGCGGCCGCGGATCTCGTCGCGGATGGGTCGCACCACCTCGAGGCCCTGCCCGGCCGGGTCGTCCAGCACCCAGTCCTCGTAGCGCTTGCCGGGGAAGATCGGGCAGGTGTCGCCGCAGCCCATCGTCACGACGACGTCGGAGTCGCGCACCGCCTCGGTGGTCAGCACCTTGGGCTGCTCGGCGGAGATGTCGATGCCCTCCTCGAGCATCGCCGCGGCGGCGACGGGGTTGACCCGCTCGCCCGGGGCGCTGCCCGCGGAGCGGACCTCGACGGCGCCGCCGGAGAGGTGCGCGAGGTAGGCCGCGGCCATCTGGGAGCGGCCGGCGTTGTGGACGCAGACGAAGAGGACGGAGGGGCGGTCGGTGCTCATCGGTGGAGGCCCTTCGGGGTCTGGTGGTCGGTGGGGAGCGGTGTCGGGCAGAAGGGGTGCGGGGGCGGTCACGGTCACAGCCCCAGCTCGCGGAGCAGCGTGGTGACGCGCCCCTGGATGTCGTCGCGGATCTCCCGGACCTCCTCGACGGAGCGGCCCTCGGGGTCGGTGACGTCCCAGTCGAGGTAGCGCCTGCCCGGGTACACCGGGCAGGCGTCGCCGCAGCCCATCGTGACGATGACGTCGGCGGCCCGCACGACCCGGTCGGTCAGCGGCTTCGGGAACGCCTCGGAGAGCTCGATACCGCGCTCGCCGAGGACCCGCACGACGGTGGGGTCCACCTCACCGGCGGGACGTGAGCCGGCGGACCGGACGTGCACCCCCGGCCCGGCGAGGTGCTGGGTGATCGCCGCGGCGAGCTGGGAGCGCCCCGCGTTGCGCACGCACACGAAGAGCACCTCGGGGACGGTGGTCGCGACGCGCCCCTCCGCCTGGGCCTCGGCGAGCAGCTGCTCGCGGGCGAACCGGGAGACCAGGAGCGGCAGGAACTCGGTGACCGTCGCGGTGGGCTCGAGCAGGGCTCGTCCCTCCTCGACGGCCCGGGCGACCGCGTCCCGCGTGAAGACACCGTCGTAGGCGTAGGCGAGGTCGTCGACGACCCCGGTGAGGTCGATCGTCGCGGGGTGGACGTCACGGCTCATGACCGGCTCCTCGTGCTGGGAGACGTGGGACTCGGGTGGGGGAAGCGGTGGCGCAGGGCGAGGCTGACGTAGACGAGGGCGACGAGGACGGGCACCTCGATGAGCGGACCGACGACACCGGCGAGCGCCTGGCCCGAGGTGACCCCGAAGGTCGCGATGGCGACGGCGATGGCGAGCTCGAAGTTGTTGCCGGCCGCGGTGAACGCGAGCGTCGTGGTGCGGGCGTAGGTCATCCCGAGGGCACGCCCGAGGGCGTACCCGCCACCCCACATCAGGGCGAAGTAGGCGAGCAGCGGCAGTGCGATGCGGGCGACGTCCCAGGGACGGCTCGTGATCTGGTCACCCTGGAGCGCGAAGAGCACGACGATGGTGAAGAGCAGCCCGTAGAGGGCCCACGGGCCGATCCGCGGCAGGAAGGACTCCTCGTACGACGCACGGCCCCACCGCCGTTCGCCGACCCGGCGGGAGAGGTAGCCGAGGAGCAGCGGCAGCCCGAGGAAGACGAGCACGGAGCGGGCGATGGCCCACGGCGAGACGTCGAGGTCGGACTGCGCGAGGCCGAGCCAGCCGGGCAGGACCGAGAGGTAGAACCACCCGAGGGCGGCGAACGCGATGACCTGGAACACGGAGTTGAGCGCCACGAGGACGGCCGCCGCCTCGCGGTCGCCGCACGCCAGGTCGTTCCAGATGATGACCATCGCGATGCACCGGGCGAGCCCGACGATGATCAGGCCGGTCCGGTACTCGGGGAGGTCGGGCAGGAGCAGCCAGGCGAGCGCGAACATCAGCGCGGGGCCGATGACCCAGTTGAGGACGAGGCTGGCACCGAGCATCCGGCGGTCCCCGGTGACGGTGTCGAGGCGGTCGTAGCGGACCTTGGCCAGGACCGGGTACATCATGACGAGCAGACCGAGCGCGATCGGCAGCGAGACGCCGTCGACCTCCACCGCGGAGAGGGCACCCCCGAGCCCCGGCACCCCGCGCCCGAGGAGGAGGCCGGCGACCATCGCCAGCCCGATCCACACCGGGAGGAAGCGGTCGAGGGTGGAGAGCCTCGACGCCACCGCCTCGTGGTCGGTGGAGCGGGTGCCGGGGGCAGCGGTCACGAGCAGCACGCCCCGGAGGTCTCGACGGCCTTCTCCTGCGCGGTCGAGCCGCAGCACCCGCCGTCGCCGAGGATCTCGAGGTTCGCGGTGGCCGGGCGGGCGTCGGCGGGGTTCTCGTCCTTGACGGTGTAGACCTCCCAGGGGGCGCCGGCCGGGTCGTGCACCCAGACCTTGTCCTGGAGGGCGTAGCAGCACGTCGTGTCGTCCTCGTCGAACGCGGCGAGGCCGGCCTCGGCGAAGCGGCCGCGGGCGGCGGTGACGTCGTCGGTCGTCGGCACCTCGACCCCGAGGTGGTTGAGGGCACCGACCGTCCCGGTGCCCCGGGTCGCCTCGCTCGTCTCGATGAGGACGAGCTTGAGCGGCGGCTCGGCGACGGCGAAGTTGGCGTACCCGGGGCGGCGCTTGTGCGGCGCCACCCCGAACATCGCCGAGTAGAACGCGACCGAGGCCTCGAGGTCGCTCACGTTGAGCGCGAGCTGGACCCGGGCGGACGAGGTCGAGGGTGTGGTCATGGTGGTACCTCCGGTGAGACTGTATCGACATCCATCGATGTCATGCGCCCGAGCACACCACATCCCATCGATCTGTGTCAATATAGATCTACATCGATCTTCGAGGAGTCCCCGTGCCGACCCGTGAGCTGCCCGTCACCGCCACCCCGCCCACCGTCGCGTGCTGCGGCATCGGGGTCGACGGTGGCCTCGGGCGCGAGGAGGCCGAGCGCAGCGCGACCCTCCTCAAGGCGGTCGCCGACCCCGTCCGCCTCCGGCTGCTCAGCGCCATCCGCGGCACCGAGGGCGGGGAGGCGTGCGTGTGCGACCTCACCGAGCTCGTGGGGCTCGCCCAGCCCACCGTCTCGCACCACCTCCGGGTGCTCGTCGACGCGGGCCTGCTCGAGCGCGAGCGCCGCGGCACGTGGGCGTGGTTCCGGGTCGTCCCCGGGCGCCTGCAGGAGGTCCGCGACATCCTCGCCTGACCGGCTTCCCCGACTTCTCATGCTGGCGCCCGCCGACGCGCCGCGTTCGCGGCGCGTCGCGCGGGTGCCAGCATGAGAAGTCGGGTGAGGGCGGGGTTACCGTGGGCCACGATGTCCAGCCCAGCACCTCCGACCCCCGCCCCGCTCCGCGAGCTGGTGCACCCGTCGTGGGCCGAGGCCCTCTCCGCGGTCGAACCGGCCGTCGCACGCCTCGGCGAGTTCCTCCGCGGGGAGGTCGCGGCCGGCCGGGGCTACCTCCCGGGCGGCCCGCACGTGCTGCGCGCGTTCCAGCAGCCGCTCGACGCCGTCAGGGTGCTCGTCGTCGGCCAGGACCCCTACCCGACACCGGGCCACGCGATGGGCCTGTCGTTCTCGGTGGCGCCGGACGTGCGGCCGGTCCCCCGGAGCCTGGCCAACATCTACACCGAGCTCGAGGCCGACCTCGGGCTCCCGCGCCCGACCAGCGGCGACCTCACGCCGTGGGCCGAGCAGGGCGTCCTGCTCCTCAACCGCGTCCTCACGGTCGGCCCCGGCAAGCCGGCGAGCCACCGCGGCCGCGGCTGGGAGGAGGTGACCGGGCGGGCCATCGAGGCACTGGTCGAGCGAGGCGGCCCCCTCGTCGCGATCCTCTGGGGGCGCGACGCCCGTTCTCTCGCATCGCACCTGCCCGACATCCCCTGCATCGAGTCGCCGCACCCGAGCCCGCTGTCGGCACACCAGGGCTTCTTCGGGTCGCGACCGTTCTCCCGTGCCAACACCCTGCTCACCGAGGCCGGCGCCGACCCGGTCGACTGGAGGCTCCCGTGACCACCCCATCCGCCCCGCGCCGGGTCTGGACCCGCTACGTCGCGATCGGCGACTCGTTCACCGAGGGCATGTCCGACCCCGACCCCCGGCAGGCGGACGTGTTCGTCGGGTGGGCCGACCGCCTGGCGCACCACCTCGACGGGGTCGCCGAGGCCGAGCACCTGCCGTTCGGGTACGCCAACCTCGCGGTGCGTGGCCGCACCCTGTCCGACGTCGTCGGCCCGCAGCTCGACGCCGCGATGACGATGACGCCCGACCTCGTCTCGATGGTCGGCGGCGGGAACGACCTGCTCCGGCCGAGTGTCGACCTCGACGGCCTCGCGGACCGCATCGAGCAGGCGGTCGTCCGCCTCCGCGCGACCGGGGCCGACGTGCTCCTCGCGACCCCCACGGACACCCGCGACGCCGGGCTGTTCCGGGCACTGCGGGGGCGGCACGCGGTGCACGCCGCGAACCTCTTCACGATCGCCCAGCGGCACGGCTGCCACGTGCTCAACCTCTGGGGGATGGCGGCACTGCGGGACTGGCGGATGTGGGCCGAGGACCGGATCCACCTGACGACCGAGGGGCACCGGCGGGTGGCCCTGGCCGCCCTCACCGCGCTCGGCCACGAGACCGACGCCGCCGACTGGTCCGCGCCGCTGCCCGCCGCCGACGCCGCGTCCCGCGCGGCAGCGCTGCGCGGGCACGCCGAGTGGGTGCGGACCCACGCGGCGCCGTGGGTGGAGCGGCGGGTGCGCGGCACGTCCTCCGGCGACGCCCGAGAGGCCAAGCGGCCGCGCCTCGAGCACTTCCGCGACCCGCACGACGAGCCGGCCCACCAGGACCTGCCCGAGACATGACCGCAGGTGCGGGGATATCCTTGCCTCCATGACGCAGATGCGGATCAGTGAGGCAGCGTCGCTGCTCGGCGTGAGCGACGACACCGTGCGCCGGATGGTCGAGGCCGGGCGCCTCGCCGCCACCCACGACGAGTCCGGGCGGCTCGTCGTCGAGGGCACCGACCTCGCCACCGTCGCGCGCGAGACCGCACGGCCGGCCCCGGTCGGCGTCGTCGCCGACGAGTCCGCCCGCAACCGGATGCGGGGCATCGTCACGCACGTCCTCGTCGACACGGTGATGGCGCAGGTCGAGATGCAGTGCGGGCCGTTCCGCGTCGTCTCGCTGATGTCGAGCGAGGCGGTGCGCGACCTCGGCCTGGAGGTCGGGTCCGTCGCCGTGGCGTCGATCAAGTCGACGAACGTCGTCGTCGGGGTCCCCCGGTGAGGACGCGGCCCGCTCGCACCGCCACCGTGGCCGTCGCGGCCGCGGCGCTCGCCCTGGCCGCCTGCTCCCCCGCGACGACGGCCGACACCACCGCCGCCGGCGGCTCCGCGGGCGCCGACGACACCGGTACCGTCACCGTGCTCGCCGCCGCCTCCCTCACCGAGCCGCTCACCGCCCTCGCCGCGAGGTACGAGCAGGGCCACCCCGGCGTCGACGTCCGGCTGAGCTTCGGGTCGAGCACGACGCTGGCCCAGCAGATCGCCGAGGGCGCCCCGGCCGACGTCTACGCCAGTGCCGGCGAGGCCGCGCTGCAGCTGCTCCCGGCCGACGCCGCGAGCGTCGGCGGCCGGGCCGTCATCGCCCGCAACACGATGGAGATCGCCACCCCGCCGGACGACCCCGGCCGGGTCGGCGCCCTCACCGACCTCGCCCGCACCGACCTCGACGTCGTCCTCTGCGCCGCCACCGTCCCGTGCGGCAGGGCCGCCGACGAGGTCCTGCGCAGGGCCGGCGTCACGGCGCACGTCGTCTCCCGCGAGGTCGACGTCAAGGCCACCCTCACCAAGGTCGTCCTCGGCGAGGCCGATGCCGCGCTCGTCTACCACTCCGACGTCGTGGGCGCCGGCCCGGCCGTCCGCGGGGTGGCGGTGCCCGCCGGCGACGAGGTCGTCCTCGACTACCCCCTGCTCTGGTTCAGCGAGCGGCCCGACGTCGTCGGATTCGCCCGGTTCGTCGCGGGCCCCGAGGGCACGGCGGCCCTCGAACGGGCCGGGTTCCTCGCACCGTGACCCGCACCCGCCCCGCGCTCTCCCGGGCCGCGCTCGTGGTCCCGGCCACCCTCGGGGTCGCCCTCGTCGTGCTGCCGCTGCTCGGGCTGCTCGTCCGCACCGACTGGGCCTCGTTCTCGCGCAACATCTCCGCGCCCGTCGTGTGGCCCGCCATCCGGCTGTCGATCCTCACCACGCTGGTCACCGTCGCCCTCTGCTTCGTCCTCGGCACCCCTCTGGCCTGGTTGTTGTCCCGCGCCGACGGCCGGCTCGCGACCTGGCTGCGTGCCGTGATGACGGTCCCCGTCGTGCTCCCCCCCGTCGTCGGGGGTGTCGCGCTGCTCATGGCGTACGGACGCCGCGGGGTGGTCGGCGCACCGCTGTTCGAGGCCTTCGGACTCCGGCTCCCGTTCACGCCGACCGCGGTCGTGCTGGCCCAGCTGTTCGTGTCCCTGCCGTTCTTCGTCCTCGCCGTCGAGGGGGCGATGCGGGCCGTCGACCACCGCTACGACGCCGTCGCCGCGACGCTCGGCGCCTCCCCGCTGCGCGTCTTCACCCGGGTCGCGCTCCCGCTGGCCGCCCCCGGCATCGCGTCCGGCGCCGCCCTCGCCTGGGCCCGGGCCCTCGGGGAGTTCGGCGCGACGATCACCTTCGCCGGCAACTTCGCCGGACGCACCCAGACCGCACCGCTCGCCGTCTACGTCGCGCTCCAGAACGACCCGCAGGCGGCGATCGCGCTGAGCATCGCGATGCTCGGGGTCTCCCTCGCGGTCCTGGGGCTGCTCCGCGGGCGGTGGATCCGATGACGCTCGACGCCCGGGTCGTGGCCCACCGGGGCGGCTTCGCCGTCGACGCCCCGCTCGCGGCGGGCGACGGCTCGGTCGTGGCCGTCCTCGGGCCCAACGGTGCCGGGAAGACGACGCTGCTCCACGCCCTCGCCGGGCTGCTCCGCCTCGAGGGCGGTCACGTCCGGGTCGACGGCGTCGTGTGGGCCGATGCCGACGCCGGGCGGCACCTCGCCCCCGCGGAGCGCGCCGTCGGGATGCTCGCGGCCGACCACCTCCTCTTCCCGCACCTCAGCGCCCGGGCCAACGTGGCCTTCGGCCCCCGCAGCCGCGGCGCCACCCGGCGCACGGCCGCCGAGCGCGCCGACCGCGAGCTCGACGCGCTCGGGGTCCTCGACCTCGCCGACCGACGCCCGGCGGACTTCTCGCACGGCCAGGCGCAGCGGGTGGCCCTGGCCCGGGCACTGGCCACCGACCCGCGCCTGCTCCTGCTCGACGAGCCGCTCTCCGCCCTCGACCCGGCGACCCGGCCACAGGTGCGCGCGGGGCTCGCGGCCCGGCTGCGCGACTTCACCGGCGTCACCGTCGTCGTCACCCACGACCCCCTCGACGCCCTCACCCTCGCCGACCACCTCGTCTTCGTCGAGGACGGCACGGTCGTCCAGGAGGGGTCGCCCGTCGACGTCGTCGCCCGGCCCCGGGACCCCTACGTCGCCGGCGTCGTCGGGCTCAACCTCTACCCCGGGACCGCCGACGACGGCTCCGTCGTGAGCACCCCGCTCGGCGCGGTCGTCACCGCCGGGTACGAGCACCGGGGGGACTCCTGGGTGTCGTTCGCGCCGTCGGCGGTCGCCCTCTACCCGGAGGAGCCGCACGGGTCGACACGCAACGTCTGGCGGGCCCGGGTGGCCTCGGTCGAGCTGCTCGGCCAGCACGCGCGGGTGCGGCTCGTCGCCGGGCCGACGAACGAGACCGTGCTCGCCGAGGTGACCACCGGTTCGGTCGCCACCCTGCGCCTGCACCCCGGCACCGAGCTGTGGGCCGGCGTCAAGGCGACCGAGGTGACCGCCTACCCCTCCTGACCCCCAGCCCCACCGGAGTCGGGTGCCGAGACGGCTCCCGGGGCAGCCACCTGAGCACCCGACCCTGGGAGGTGCACCAACTACCTCGGTACCCTCGGAGGCATGCCAGCGACGAGGCTCATGCCGACCGAGGAGGGCCAGGACCTCATCGACCTGACCCGCGAGATCTGCGCCAAGGAGCTCCGGCCCCGGGTCGACGACGCCGAGCGCGCCGCGGCGACCGACGAGTCCTTCCCGACCGCGGTGTTCCGCACCCTCGGGGCCGCCGGCCTGCTCTCGCTGCCCCACCCCGAGGAGCACGGTGGCTACGGGCAGCCGTACGAGGTGTACCTCCAGGTCGTCGAGGAGGTCGCGAGCGCGTGGATGAGCGTGGCCGTCGGCGTCTCGGTGCACTCCCTCACCGCCTACCCCGTCACGACCTTCGGCACCCCCGAGCAGCAGGCCGCCCTGCTCCCCGGGATGCTCTCCGGCGACCAGCTCGGCGCGTACTGCCTGTCCGAGCCGCTCGCCGGCTCCGACATCGCCTCGATGACGACCCGCGCGACGCGCGACGGCGACGCCTACGTGGTCAAGGGCCGCAAGGCGTGGATCAGCCACGCGGGGCACGCCGACTACTACACGACGTTCGCCCGGACCTCCGACGACGGCGGGAAGGGCCTGTCCTGCTTCGTCGTGCCCGCCGACGCGGAGGGGCTGACCTTCGGCACCCCCGAGAAGAAGATGGGGCTGCACTGCGACACCGTGCGCGAGGTGCTCTTCGACGACGTCCGCGTCGCCGCCGAGCGCCGGATCGGCGAGGAGGGTCAGGGGATGGCGATCGCGCTCTCCGCGCTCGACGCCGGCCGGCTCGGCATCTCGGCGGCCGCCACCGGCCTCGCCCAGGGCGCCCTCGACCTCGCCGCCGGGTACGCGAAGGAGCGACAGCAGTTCGGCCGGGCCATCGGCGACTTCCAGGGGCTGCAGTTCCTCCTCGCCGACATGGAGGCCGCCGTCACCTCCGCCCGGGCGACCTACCTCCACGCGGCCCGCCTCAAGGACGCCGGCCGCGCGTACTCGAAGGAGGCGGCGGTCGCCAAGCTCGTCGCCACCGATGCCGCGATGCGGGTCACGACCGACGCCGTCCAGGTCCTCGGCGGCGCCGGCTACACCCAGGACTTCCCGGCCGAGCGGTTCATGCGCGAGGCCAAGGTGACCCAGATCTTCGAGGGCACGAACCAGATCCAGCGCCTCGTCATCGGCCGCCACGTCCTGCGCTGACCGACGGAACCCCGCGGCGCACCGACGCGTCGGAGGGGGGAGGACCCCAGCGGAAGGAAGTCCCTCGTGCGCACCCGTCTGACCGTCACCGCCGCCCTCGCGGCCGCCGCCCTGGCGGGCTGTGGCAGCGCCACCACCGGGAGCGGCACCGCGAGCTCCACGACACCGGTCACCCCGACCCCCCTGCCCTCCGGGTCGGCGTCCCCCACCGGGCCGGACCCCTCGTCCGGCCCCACCGTGCCACCGCCCGCCGACGGCTCGGTGCCCGCCGGCCTCGCCGACCGCCCGGAGGTCAAGAAGGCCCTGGCCGACGCCGCGGGTCGCTCGGGCATCGTCCCGGGGGAGGTCGTCATCGCGACGTACACCCCGGTCACCTGGAGCGACGGCTCGCTCGGCTGCCCCGAGAAGGGGATGGCCTACACCCAGATGACCGTGCCGGGCGAGCTGCTGGTGCTCCGGATCGACCAGCGCACCCTCGAGTACCACGCCGGCCCCGACGGCACCTTCGCGTACTGCGCGGACCCGAGCGACCGCTTCGTCCCGCGCACCGACTGAACCCCGCACGCCGACCGGGCCCGGACGTGGCGGGACCGGGCCATCTCATACGTGGCCCGGTCCCGTTCAAGGCTAGGGACGGCGGCCGTCGCTGCGGTGACCGACACGCGGCGAGGAGCGGAACGGCGGGTGATCACCCACGGACCGCGCGCGGGGCCGCCCCGGGGCCCGCCCGTCTCAGTCGTCGAGGTCGCGCGAGATCCCCGGCAGCAGGGTGTCGCCGGACCGCAGCGCCTCGAGGGCCGCGGGGTTGACCGTCTCGATGTGCCGGAGGCCCTTGCGGCGGTACCGGACCAGCTGGACGGCGCCGAGGCCCCAGAAGAGGAACTGCACCGACATCGCGATCCGGAAGTCGTCGAGTGTGTACTCCGCGGGCCCGCCGGGCGCGAGGTGGTCGAGGACCACACCGATGAGGGCGATGGCGAGCAGCGAGGCGGTGAACCCGCCGATGTTCACGAGCCCGGTGGCCCGCCCGAGGTGGGTCGAGGGGTGGAAGGTGCGGGCGAGGTCGAACCCGACCATCGACCCGGGCCCGCCCACCGCGGTGACGACGGCCAGCCCGAAGAGCAGCCAGGTCGGCGCCGGGCCGGGCCAGAGCAGCACGACCGCCCACGTCGTGGCGATGACCGCGACGATCCCGAGGACCAGCTGCGAGCGGCGGTACGGCATCCGGGCCGTGAACGTCGCGACGACCGGGCCCGCGGCCATCGCGGTGAAGGTCATGACGACGAGGACGAGCGAGGCCGTCCGCGGGGCCACCCCCTCGGCGAGGAGGAACGGGTAGCCCCAGAGCATCGTGAAGACGGTCGCCCCGAACTGCGACGAGAAGTGCACCCAGAGGCCGAGCCTGGTCCCGGGGTTGCCCCACAGCTCGGCGAGCGTCCGGGCCAGCGCCCGCACCTTGATCCGCTCGACCGCCTCACCCCGGTACGGCGAGTCCTTGACGACGACGAGCAGCCCCACCGAGAGGACGAGCCCGGCCCCGCCGGCGGTCGCGAAGGACCGGGTCCAGCCGAAGGTCGCGAGTGCCGCGGCGAGCGGGGTGGCCGCCGCGACCGCGCCGAGCTGGCCGATCATGCCCGTCAGCTGGGTGATGAACGGCGCCTGCTTGACCCGGAACCACACCGCGACGAGGCGCAGCAGCGAGGTGAAGACCATGGCGTCGCCGGCGCCCAGCATGACCCGCGCCGCGACCCCCACCGGGAACGAGCCGGCCACGGCGAACCACAGCTGCCCCCCGGACATGAGGAGCAGCCCGGTGAGCATGAGGCGCTTGGAGCCGAACCGGTCGAGGAGGACGCCCACGGGGATCTGCATCGCGGCGTAGACGGTGAGCTGGACGACGGTGAAGGTCGACAGCTGGGCCGCCGAGATGTCGAAGCGCTCCGCGGCGAGCAGCCCCGCGACCCCGAGCGAGGTGCGGTGGAAGACGGCGAGGACGTAGACCGAGAGGCCGACGACCCAGATCGCCCAGGCCCGGCGGTGCCCGATGGTGTGCACCTGACGGAGGACGGGGCGGGTCACCCGAAGAGTCTAGGAGCCGGTGCGCCGCTCCTCGGCCACCGCGTTGCCGCCGTCGACGACGAGGACCTGGCCGGTCACGTAGGCCGCGCCGGGGGACGCGAGGAAGGCCACCGCCGCGGCGACCTCCTCCGGGGTCCCCGACCGGCCCGCCGGGGTGTGCACGCCCTCCTCGACCTCGGACGGCGTCTGCGAGCCCGTCGCGATCCACCCCGGCGCGACCGCGTTGACGGTGACGCCGTGGGACGCCTCGTCGACGGCGAGCGCGCGGGTCAGGCCGACGAGCCCGGCCTTGGCGGCCGCGTACGCGACGTCGGAGCGCATCGCCATGACCGCACCGGTGACCGACGACACCATGACCACCCGGCCGCTCCCCCCGGCCCGCAGGTGCGGCAGCGCCGCCCGGGTGACGAGGTAGGCGGTGTCGAGGTTGCGCGCGAGCGCGGCCCGCCACCGGTCCGGCGGAGTGCCGAGGAGGTCGCCGTCGAGGTAGTCGCCGCCGTCCGCCACCGACACCATGCCGGCGTTGTTGACCAGGACGTCCAGCCCGCCGCCCAGGGCGAGGGCCGCGTCGACGACGGCCGCGGCGCCGTCCTCGGTGGTGAGGTCGGCCGCGACCCCGGCGGCACGATGGCCCTCCGCGTGCAGCTCGGCGGCCCTCTCGTGGACCCGGTCGGTGGTCGCACCGAGGACCACCGTGGCGCCGCACCCGCCGAGCAGCCGGGCGCACGCCATCCCGATGCCGGTCGGTGACCCCGCCCCGGTGACGACGGCGGTGCGGCCCCTGAGGTCGAAGGCACCGGGGAGCGAGGACGTCACGACAGCGCGGCGCCCATCGACTCCTCGAGCACGTCCATGGCCTCGTGGAGGAGGTCATCGCCGATCGAGAGCGGCGGCAGGAACCGGAAGACGTTGCCGTACGTGCCGCAGGTGAGCGTGACGACACCGCGGTCGTGGCAGCCCGCGTTGACCGCGGCGGCGAGCGCCGCCGCGGGTTCCTTCGTGGCGGGGTCGGTGACCAGCTCCATCGCCATCATCGCGCCGCGGCCCCGGACGTCCCCGATCTCGGGGTGGCGCTCGGCGAGCGACCCCAGCCGGTCGCCGAGGATCTTGCCGATGCCCCGCGCACGGCCCGCGAGGTCGTCCTGCTCCATCGAGGTGATCGAGGCCAGGGCGGCGGCACAGGCGACGGGGTTGCCCCCGTAGGTGCCGCCGAGCCCACCGCCGTGCACGGAGTCCATCAGCTCGGCCCGCCCGGTGACCGCGGCGAGCGGCATCCCGCCGGCGATGCCCTTGGCGGTCGTCACGAGGTCGGGCACGACCCCCTCGTGGTCGCAGGCGAACCAGTCGCCCGTGCGGCAGAAGCCGGACTGCACCTCGTCGGCGACGAGGAGGATGCCGTGCTCGCGGCACCAGTCGGCCAGACCCGGCAGGAAGCCCTCCGGCGGCACGATGAACCCGCCCTCGCCCTGGATCGGCTCGATGACGACCGCGGCGGTGTTCTGCTCGCCGACGAGGGTGTGCACGAGGTCGGTGACCGTGCGCAGGGCCTCCTCGGCGCACCGCTCCGGGCCGCCCGGCCACCGGTAGGGGTAGGCCATCGGCACGCGGTAGATCTCGGGCGCGAACGGCCCGAAGCCGTCCTTGTAGGGCATGTTCTTGGCGGTCATGCCCATCGTGAGGTTGGTGCGGCCGTGGTACCCGTGCTCGAAGACGACGACCGCCTGGCGCCCGGTGGCGTGCCGGGCGATCTTCACGGCGTTCTCGACCGCCTCGGCGCCGGAGTTGAACAGCGCCGACCGCTTCTCGTGGTCGCCGGGGGTCAGCGCGTTGAGCCGCTCGCAGACCTCGAGGTACGGCTCGTAGGGCGTCACCATGAAGCACGTGTGCGTGAACCGGCGGATCTGCTCGGTGACCGCGTCGACGACCCGCTGGTTGCCGTTGCCGACCGTCGTGACGGCGATGCCCGAGCCGAGGTCGATGAGCTGGTTGCCGTCGACGTCTCGGATGATGCCCCCGGCACCGTCGGTGACGTAGACCGGCAGCCCGGTCCCCACGCCCGAGGCCACCGCCGCCGCCTTGCGGGCCTGGAGCTCCTGGGAGCGGGGCCCCGGGATGGACGTGGCGAGGATCCGCTGCTGCTCGATCATGCGGGCATCCTATCCGTGGGCCCAGGCCGGTGGTACCCACGGATTCCGTCGCCGAGACGCACCTCATCGCATGATCCGAGAGGTGTGACCCGTACACCCCGTCGACCTCCCCGATCGGGTAGGACTGGAGCGTCACACCCGACGAGAGGAGGGCATCATGCCCGGACGCAAGGACCCCGGCCCCTCGGTCAAGGACGACGAGCTCTACGAGAGCCTCCGTGACGAGGGGAACAGCAAGGAGAAGTCGGCCCGGATCGCCAACGCCGCCGCCGCCTCGTCCCGCTCGGAGGTGGGGCGCCGCGGCGGCCGCTCCGAGGCCTACGAGGACTGGACCAAGGACGAGCTGATGGAGCGGGCGCAGGAGATCGACGTACACGGTCGGTCCTCGATGAGCAAGGACGAGCTGATCGAGGCGCTCCGCTCCCACTGACGAGCCCCCGACCTGCGACGACGTCGTGGCCGGCCGGAAACGGGAAAGGCGTCCGGGAGCTGCGTGCAGGGGGTTCGCAGCTCCCGGACGCCGGCTCCGGGGCCCGGGCCGCCATCGGCGGCCGGGGACCCGAGTATCGTACCTGACGTGGACTGAGCATCGGCTGAGACGGGAAGCGACGACGACATGGGACGCAGGGCGGCGACACCGTGAGGCTCCTCCTCGTCGAGGACGAACGCCCGCTCGCCGCAGCGCTCGACGACGCCCTGCGCGAGGCGGGCTGGGTCGTCGACCACTCCGCCGACGGGCGTGAGGGGCTGCGCCTCGGCGTCAACGGCCAGTACGACGTCATCGTCCTCGACATCATGCTCCCGGGGCTCAACGGGTACGACGTCCTCAAGCACCTCCGGGAGAACAAGGTGTGGACCCCCGTCCTCATGCTCACGGCCAAGGACGGCGAGTTCGACCAGACCGATGCCTTCGAGCTCGGCGCCGACGACTACGTCACCAAGCCGTTCAGCACGCCCGTGCTCCTGGCGCGGGTCCAGGCGCTCGCCCGCCGCGGCGCCCCCGAGCGCCCGGTGGCGCTCACCGCCGGCTCGCTGAGCCTGGACCCCACGACACGCCGCGTGTCGCGCGAGGGACGCGAGATCCAGCTGACGGCCCGCGAGTACGCCCTCCTGCACCACCTCATGCGCAAGGCGGGGATGGTCCAGAGCAAGGCGGAGATCCTCGAGAACGTCTGGGACTCCGACTACCCCGGGGCGGACAACGTCGTCGAGGTCTACATCGGCTACCTGCGCCGCAAGATCGACGCCCCCTTCGACGTCAAGGTGATCGAGACCGTCCGCGGCCTCGGCTACCGGCTCAACCCCCCGGAGGACCCGCCGGGAGCCTGACCGCGAAGCGGCACCAGCCCTCGGGGCTCTCGCCGGCCTCCACCGTGCCGTCGTGCGCGGCGACCACCTCGGCGACGATCGCGAGACCCAGGCCGGTGCCCCCGGTCCCCCGGGTGCGGGAGTCGTCGAGCCGCACGAACCGGCCGAAGACGCGGTCCCGGTCGGCGGGCTCGATGGGCGGGCCGTCGTTGTCGACGGTGACGAGGGCGTCGTCGCCGTCCCGGGCGAGCCGCACCCGCACCGTGGTGTCCATGTGGCGCTCGGCGTTCTCGAGGAGGTTGCGCAGGACCCGCCCGAGCCGCGCCTGGTCGCCGTCGATGCGGACCGGCTCGACCGCGACGGACACCGGCATGCCGCGCGCCCGCAGGGCACCGGTCTCGGCGAGCACGACGTCGTCGAGGTCGATCTCGGTGCGGGAGAGCACCATCGCGTGCTCGTCGGCGGAGGCCAGCGTGAGCAGGTCCTCGACGAGGATGGCGAGGCGGTCGACCTCGGCAGAGGCGCGCGCCGACACGCTCGCCCGCTCGGGGGCGGGCCGCTCCTCGGCGAGCCGGTCGAGCAGCACGCGGATCGTCGCCAGGGGACTGCGCAGCTCGTGGCCCGCGTCGGCGACGAAGGCCCGCCGTGAGACGTCGGCGCGCTCCATCCGCTCGAGCAGGTGGTTCATCGTCTCGGCGAGCCGGGTCAGCTCGTCGCGCCCGGCCGGGACCTCGAGCGCCGGGCCCGGCCCGGGAGCGGCACCGGAGGCCGTGATGGCCTCCACCTGGTCGCGCATGCGCTCGACGGGACGCAGCGCCTGGCCCACCGCGAACGTCGTCACCGACCCGAGCAGGGCGATGAGGCCGACCGCACCGATGAAGGCGAACTCGGTCGACTGCCCGAGCGCGGTCGCCTCGACGCGGGTCGGCACCCCGACGAGGAGCGTGTAGTGCTCACCCTGGGGCGAGACGGCGTCGGCGGCCGCGACGACCCAGGCCCCGGGGGGCTGGCCGGGGACGTCGTCGACCTTCCCGAGCCGGACGCTGCCGCCGTCGAGCCGGGGTCGGGCCAGCGCCTCGGGCGGGGCGCCGCCCGTGGCGGCCACCACCTCGCGGGTCAGCGGGTCGACGACCTGGACGATGCGGTTGCCGTCGATCACCGCGTGCGTGCCGATCAGGTCGCTGATGCCGTGGACGGCGAGGTCGGCGCGCAGCTCGACGACCTCGGCCTCGGCGACGTCGCGGGCCGAGGCCTCCAGCACCTGGGACAGCGAGAGGTAGACGATGCCGGCGAGAGCGGCACTCACGAGGAGGACGACCGGCATCGTCAGGGCGAGGATGCGGCTCCTCAGACCCAGCCGGACGCGCATGCGGCGAGTCTAGGCGTGGCCCCGGCCACCGGAGCGCGGACGGCGGCCGTCCACCTCGGGATCAGTCGTCCGGGTGCTCGGGGAGGGTGAAGCGCCACCCCGACGCCAGCGCCTCGGTGAGGACGGCCCGCACCGCCGCGACGGTGCCCCGACGATCGCCCCCGCCGTCGTGGACGAGCAGCAGACCACCCGGGCGCAGGGCGGTCCGCAGGGCCGCCTCGAGGGTGGGGACGTCCTGGGTGAGCCAGTCGCCGATCGTGCCGAGCACCCCGAGCGGCTGCATCCCCAGCTCGACGGCGACCCGCGCCGTGACGCCCCAGCTCCCGTTCGCCGGCCGGTACCAGCGCACCGGGACGACGAGGTCGCCGAGCGCCGCCCGGATCGCCGCGTCCGTGCGGCGGAGGTCGGCCGCGACCGAGCGCCCACCCCGCGCCCCGAGGTCGGCGAGGTCCCACCCGTGACTGGCCAGCGCGTGCCCGTCGGCGACCGCCCGGCGCAGCAGCGCGGCCCCGCCCGGGGCCGCCACGTGCTCCCCCACGACGCAGAACGTCGCGACGACCCGCAGCTCGGCGAGGACGTCGAGGAGGGCCTCCGTCGCGGGGGCCGGCCCGTCGTCGACGGTGAGCGCGGCGACCCGCCCGCTCCCGCGGGCCCGGGTGACCGGCATCGTGTCCAGGGGCATGCCGGGCTCCGTCCACCGCGCGTCCGCGACCGTTCGTCGCGCCGTCACGATAACGTTATCGACAACGATTGACGAAGTGCGCTCGCGGTGCCACGGTAAGAGCGCCATCTCACTCAAGGACGAGGAGCGTCAACGATGACACGGACTGCGGTCACGCGGGCCCTGGCCCTCGGAGCCGCGCTCTCGGTGCTCGCCGCGTGCGGCACCGGCGGCGACGACACCGGAAGCAACGACACGTCGGGTTCGAGCGGTGGGCCGACCACGATCACGTGGTGGCACAACTCGAACACCGACCCCGGCAAGGCCTACTACGACGAGGTCGCCAAGACCTTCGAGTCCTCGCACCCGGGCGTGACCGTCGAGGTCAGCGCGATGCAGCACGAGGACATGCTCACCAAGCTCGACGCCGCCTTCCAGGGCGGCGACGCGCCCGACGTGTACATGGAGCGCGGTGGTGGCGAGCTCGCCGACCACGTCGCGGCCGGGCTGGTGAAGGACCTGTCCGACCCCGCCCAGGGCGTCATCTCCACCCTCGGCGGCTCCGTCTCCGGCTGGCAGGTCGACGGCAGGACCTACGCCCTCCCCTTCTCCGTCGGGGTGGTCGGGTTCTGGTACAACACCTCCCTCTTCGAGAAGGCCGGCATCAACGCGCCGCCCACGACGCTGGACGAGCTCATCGCGGACGCCGGGGCCCTGTCGGCGGCGGGCATCGAGCCCATCTCGGTCGGCGCCGGCGACAAGTGGCCGGCCGCCCACTACTGGTACTACCTCAGCCTGCGGGAGTGCCCGAAGCAGGTGCTGACGGACGCGGTCAAGAGCCTCGACTTCTCCGACGCGTGCTTCGTCAAGGCCGGCCAGGACCTCGAGAAGCTCATCGCCGCCAAGCCCTTCAACAAGGGCTTCCTGTCGACCCCGGCGCAGACCGGGCCGACGAGCGCCTCGGGCCTGCTCGCCACGGGCAAGGTGGCGATGGAGATGCAGGGCCACTGGGAGCCCGGGGTCATGCAGGGCCTCACCGCCGACAACAAGGGGCTCGGCGCGGACCTCGGCTGGTTCCCCTTCCCGTCGGTGGCCGGAGGGCAGGGCGACCCCCAGGCCGCCCTCGGCGGCGGCGACGCCTGGGCGGTCTCCAAGGACGCCCCCGACGCGGCGGTGGAGTTCGTGAAGTACCTCCTGTCCGACGACGTCCAGAAGGGCTTCGCCGAGCGTGACATGGGCCTGCCGACGAACCCGGCAGCCTCCGGGTCGGTCAAGGACCCCGCGCTCGCGGGCCTGCTCCAGGTGCGTGACGCGGCGCCGTACGTCCAGCTCTACTTCGACACCGCCTTCGGGCAGTCGGTGGGCGGTGCGATGAACGACGAGATCGCCCTGATGTTCGCGGGCAAGGCCACGCCGCAGGACATCGTGGCCAAGACCCAGCAGGCGGCGGACGCGGAGAAGTGACCTCCACGACCCGCTCCGGCGCGCCCCCCACCGGCGGGTCCCGCCCCGACGCCGCCGACCGCGCCCCCGCGCGGTCGGCGGCACCGCGGGGCGGGCGACGGGCCTCGGCCCGGATGGCGCTCGAGGTCGCGTTCTTCGTCGGCCCGGCGCTGCTGCTCTTCCTCGTCTTCGTCGTCTGGCCGGTCGCCCGGGCCGTGCAGTTCTCCTTCTACCGCTGGAAGGGCTTCGGCCCGCTCGTCGACTTCGTCGGCCTGCGCAACTACGCCTCGGTCCTCCAGAACGACGTCTTCATCGGCGCCTTCACGCACAACCTCGCGATCGTCGTCCTCTCGATCCTCGTCCAGCTGCCGCTCGGACTGGGGATCGCCCTCCTGCTCAACCGGAGGATGCGCGGGCAGGGCGTGCTGCGCACCGTGATCTTCGTGCCCTACGTCCTGTCCGAGGTGATCGCCGGCGTCGTGTGGTTCCAGCTGCTGCAGCCCCGGTACGGCGTCGTCGACGCGATCCTCGGCGCCGTGGGTCTCTCCGGGCCGGAGCAGGGCTGGCTCGGGACGCCCGACTACGCCCTGTACACCGTCTTCGCGGTGCTCACGTGGAAGTACCTCGGGCTCGCGGTGCTCCTCTTCCTCGCCGGTCTCCAGGGCGTCCCCGACGAGCTCGTCGAGGCCGCGCAGATCGACGGCGCCACGTGGTGGCAGGTCCAGCGGCGGATCACGGTCCCCCTGCTCGGCCCCACCATCCGCACCTGGGCCTTCCTCTCGATGATCGGTTCCATCCAGCTCTTCGACATGGTGTGGATCCTCACCGGCGGAGGTCCCGCGAACGCCACGACGACGATGGCGACCTTCCTCATCACCGAGGGGACCAAGCGCTACAACTACGGCATCGCCACGGCCGCCTCGGTCGTCCTCTTCGTCGTGGCACTCGTCATGGCGCTGCTCTACCAGTTCCTCGTCCTGCGCCGGGACGTCACGACCGCGGACGCCGCGGCCCGGAGGGGGGTCCGGTGAGCGCCGGGACCACCGAGCGGCCCACCGCCGCACCGGTGCGCGCACCCCGGCCCTCGGGTCCCCACCGCGGTGGCTCGCCGATGGTCTACTTCGTCGCCCTCGTCGTCGTCGCGCTCACCCTCGGACCGGTCCTCTACGCCGTGCTCGGCGGGTTCCGGACCAACGCCCAGCTCGCGGAGTCCCCTGCCGGGCTCCCCCGGCCCTGGGTCCTCGACAACTACACACGGGTGCTCACGAGCTCGAGCTTCTGGACGTACGCCCTGAACTCGACCGTCGTCGCCGTCGTCACGACGGTCGTGGCGGTGGTGTTCGGGCTGATGGCCGCCTATCCCCTCGCGCGGTACCAGTTCCGCTGGCGTGAGCCCCTGTACATGGTGTTCGTCCTCGGCCTGCTCTTCCCGGCGACGGTCGCGATCATCCCCCTGTTCGTCATCGTGACGCGCCAGCTGCACCTGGGGAACACGTGGTGGGGGGTGGCGCTCCCGCAGGCGGCGTTCGCGCTCCCGGTGACGATCATCATCCTCCGGCCGTTCCTCATGGCCATCCCCACGGAGCTCGAGGAGGCGGCCGTCATCGACGGCGCCAGCCGGATCCAGTTCTTCTGGCGGATCCTCGTCCCGCTCTCCGGGCCGGGGGTCGTCACGGTCGGCGTCCTCGCGTTCGTCGCGTCCTGGAACGCCTACCTGCTGCCCCTGCTCATGCTCCAGGGCGACCGACGGACCCTGCCCCTCGGCGTCGCGGACTTCTCCTCGCAGTACTCCTCGGACACCGCGGGCGTCTTCGCCTTCACCACCCTCGCGATGGTGCCGGCGCTCGTCTTCTTCCTCACCCTGCAGCGCCGCATCGTCAGCGGCCTCCAGGGCGCCGTCAAGGGCTGACCCACCACCGTTCGGAAGGACCACCACCGTGACCCAGCTCCACCCGGCCCCCGAGGCCGCGGTCGCCACCCGCGTC
Organism: uncultured Actinomycetota bacterium; assembly: GCA_963709785.1. Taxonomy (GTDB): domain Bacteria; phylum Actinomycetota; class Actinomycetes; order Actinomycetales; family Dermatophilaceae; genus Phycicoccus. The sequence continues at coordinate 78,293 of CAVPXT010000017.1, forward strand.
GAGGACCTCCTCGCGCGGATGACCCTCGAGGAGAAGCTCGCCCAGATCGTCGGGTTCTGGGACAAGGGCGAGGGGGAGGCCGTCGCCCCGATGCAGGGTGGGTTCACCGAGCCGGCCGGGCTCGACGAGGTCGCGCGACACGGGCTGGGGCACCTGACCCGCGTCTACGGCACCCGGCCGGTCGACCCCACGGAACGCCTCGCCTGGCTGTGGCAGCGGCAGCGCCGCTTCGTCACCGAGACCCGCCTCGGCATCCCGGCACTGGTGCACGAGGAGTGCCTCACGGGGCTCGCGGCGTGGCAGGCGGCGACCTTCCCGACGCCGCTCGCCTGGGGCGCCGCCTTCGACCCCGACCTCGTGGAGCAGGTGGGTGCGTCGATCGGACGCACCATGCGCGGCCTCGGCGTCCACCAGGGCCTGGCCCCGGTGCTCGACGTCGTCCGCGATCCCCGCTGGGGGCGGGTCGAGGAGTGCATCTCGGAGGACCCCTACCTCGTGGGGACCGTCGGCACCTCCTACGTCCGCGGCCTCCAGGGAGCCGGTGTGCACGCCACGGTCAAGCATTTCGTGGGGTACTCGGCCTCCCAGGCCGGGCGGAACTTCGCCCCCGTCCACGTGGGGCCGCGCGAGCTCCGCGACGTGTTCATGGTGCCGTTCGAGATGGCCGTGATCGACGGCGGCGTGCGCTCGGTGATGCACGCCTACACCGAGATCGACGGCGTGCCCGTCGCCGCGGACCCGCACCTGCTGACGGACGTGCTGCGCGGCGAGTGGGGTTTCGACGGGACGGTCGTCGCCGACTACTTCGGGGTGGCCTTCCTCCACCTGCTCCACGGTGTCGCGGCCGACCTCGGGGACGCCGCCGGGCAGGCCCTGGCGGCGGGCATCGACGTCGAGCTGCCCACCGGCGACGCCTACCTGGCGCCACTCGCCGACGCCGTGCGCTCCGGGGCGGTCGACGAGGCCCTCGTCGACCGTGCGGTCCGCCGCGCGCTGCGTCAGAAGGAGGACCTCGGGCTCCTCGACGAGACCTTCGAGGGCGCCCCCCCGAGCGCCCCGGACCTCGACGACGCCGAGCACCGCGCCCTCGCCCGCCGGCTCGCCGAGGAGTCGGTCGTCCTGCTCGCCAACGACGGGACCCTGCCCCTCGCGTCCCCGGCCCGCGTCGCCGTGCTCGGCCCCAACGCGGACCGGCTCGAGGCGATGTTCGGGTGCTACTCGTTCGTCAACCACGTCATCCCCCACCACCACGGCACCGAGGCGGGCATCTCCGTCCCCACCGTCCTCGAGGCCCTTCGCGGCGAGCTCGCGGGCGCGGACGTCGTCCACGTGGAGGGGTGCGGGGTGGACGACCCCGACACCACCGGCATCGCGGCGGCCCGCGCGGCGGCCGCCGGTGCCGATGTCGCGGTCGTCGTCGTCGGCGACCGGGCCGGCCTGTTCGGACGCGGGACGGTCGGGGAGGGCTGCGACCGCGACGACCTCGAGCTCCCCGGGGTGCAGCGGGAACTCGTCGAGGAGGTGCTCGCCGCCGGCACGCCCGTGGTGCTCGTCCTGCTCACGGGCCGTCCGTACGCGGTCGGCTGGGCGCTCGAGCGGTGCGCCGCCGTCGTCCAGGCCTTCTTCCCGGGCGAGGAGGGCGGTGGCGCGGTGGCCGGGGTGCTCTCGGGGCGGGTCAACCCGTCGGGGCGGCTCCCCGTGAGCCTCCCGCGACCCTCCGGCGCCCAGCCGTACTCCTACCTCCACGCCCCGCTCGGGGGCGACGGGGAGGTGACCAACCTGTGCAGCGCGCCCGCGCTGCCGTTCGGCCACGGACTGTCGTACACGTCCTTCCGCCACGACGACCTCGAGGTGCTCGGCGTGCCGACGACCCGAGGTGGGGTCCGGGTCACGGTGCGCGTCACCAACACCGGTGGGCGCGCCGGTGACGACGTCGTCCAGCTCTACGGCCGGGACCCCGTCGCCAGCGTGACCCGGCCGGTGGCGCAGCTGCTCGGGTACCGACGGATCCACCTCGCGCCCGGCGACGCCGCCGTGGTGCGCTTCACCGTCCCCTCCGGCCGGCTCGCCTTCACCGACCGCGCCGGGACCCGGGTCGTCGAGCCGGGTGACCTCGAGCTCTGGGTCGGCGGCTCATCGGCGGACCGCGAGACGACCGCGACCGCGGTGCTCGAGGGCCCGGTGCACCCGGTGGGCCGCTCCGACGGACGGTGGACGCTCACCGACTGAGCCGGGCCGGACCGGGTGAGGTCCTCAGAGGGCGCGGCAGGAGGAACGCACGACGAGGGAGGTCGGCAGCCGGACGTGCGACGGCTCGGGGTGGACGCCCGCGAGCATCGAGACGAGCATCCGCAGCGCGGTGGCCCCGATGGCGTGCAGCGGCTGCTCGATGGTCGTCAGCGGGGGCGTCGCGAGGACCGACTCCGGCACGTTGTCGAAGCCGATGACGGAGACGTCGGCGGGGACCCCGAGGCCGAGCGAGCGGGCCACCTCCATGGTCCGGATGGCCGACAGGTCGTTGGCGGCGAACACCGCCGTGGGGCGGTCCGGCCGGGAGAGCAGTTCCCGTGCCGGCCCCTCAGCCGTCTCCGCGCGGTAGCCGCCGACCGCGACGAGCGACTCGTCGACCTCGACGCCCGCCCCCGCCATCGCGTCGCGGAACCCCTGCTCGCGCATCCTCGCTGACTCCAGGTCGGCGCGACCGCCGAGGTAGCCGATCCGGCGGTGGCCGAGCCGGAGCAGGTGCTCGGTGGCGGCGACGGCACCCGCGAGGTTGTCGGAGTCGACGGTGGGGACGTCGGTGGGACCGGTGTGCGGGTCGACCGCCACGACGGGGATGCCGCTGCCGGCGTCGACGACGGTCGGGGTCACGACGATCGCGCCGTCGATGACCGACCCGCCGAGCCGGACGAGCGAGCGCCGCTCCCACCCGACCGTGTCGCCGTGGTGCCCACCGGAGTAGGCGATGAGCTCGTAGCCGGTGTCACCGATCGCCTCCGAGACGCCCTTGAGCAGCTCGGTGCTGAACGGCTCGAACTCCGCGACGAGGACGCCGATGACGTTGGTCTTGAGGCTGCGCAGGCTGCGGGCGCCCAGGCTCGCCTCGTAGCCGAGGTCGTCGATGACGCCGAGCACCCTCTCGAGGGTGGCGCGCGAGACGCCGTAGCGGCCGTTGACGACCTTGGAGACCGTCGCCACCGAGACACCTGCCTCGCGGGCGACGTCGGCCATCTTGACGCGTCCGGCGGGCTCCACGGGCCCGATCCTACCGACGCCGGGCCGCCGCACGCCGGGGGGTCGATAACGTTGTCGGGGCGCCGTCGCTCCGGAGGTCCTCGCGACGGCGCCCCGGGTCACCGGGGCCCCCGGCGGTCAGCCGACGAGGTGCTCGACGGCCAGCTGGTTGAGCCGGACGAACCCGAAGTCGCGCTCGGCCGCCTTCTCGACGTCGAAGTCGTCGTCCGTCGCGCGGAAGGCCTCGAGGCTCTCGCCGGCGGCCAGCGTCGGCTCGGCGAGCGTCGTCACCCCGGCGTACTCCACCGCCTCGGTGACGCGCGGGTCGGCCCGGAACGCCCGCGCCTTCTCGGCGAGGAGGAGGTAGGTCGACATGCAGGCCGCCGCCGACTCCCAGACGCCCTCCATGTGCTCGGTGCGCGAGGGCTTGTAGTCGAAGTGCCGCGGGCCGGTGTAGCGCGGGGCGTCGGGGTTGCCGACGAAGCCGTTCTCGAGGAGGTCGACGGTGAAGAACGCGGAGAGCAGGTCACCGTGGCCGAAGACGAGGTCCTGGTCGTACTTCAGGCCGCGCTGGCCGTTGAGGTCGATGTGGAAGAGCTTGCCGCTCCACAGCGCCTGGGCGAGCTGGTGGGTGTAGTTGAGGTTGGCCATCTGCTCGTGCCCGGTCTCCGGGTTGAGGCCGACGATGTCACCGTGCTCGAGCTCGGCGATCATCGCCAGGGCGTGGCCGACGGTCGGGAGGAAGATGTCACCTCGCGGCTCGTTCGGCTTCGGCTCGAGGGCGACCCGGAGGCCGTACCCCTGGGCCTTGATGTGCCCGGCCACGGTGTCGAGGCCCTCCTTGTAGCGGGCGAAGGCCGAGTGGAGGTCCTTCGACCCGTCGTACTCGCTGCCCTCGCGACCGCCCCACATGACGAACGTCGTCGCACCGAGGTCGGCGGCGAGGTCGACGGCATCGAGGACCTTGCGCAGGCCGAAGCGCCGGACCGAGCGGTCGTTGCTCGTGAGGCCGCCGTCCTTGAAGACCGGGTGGCTGAAGGTGTTCGTGGTGACCATCTCGATGACCAGGCCCGCGGCATCGGCGGCCTCCTTGAGCCGGCCCACCCGCTGTCGGGCCGTCGTCGCGTCGGCCTCGAACGGGTAGACGTCGTTGTCGTGGAAGGTGATGCCCCAGGCCCCGAGCTCGGCGAGGCGGTCGGAGTACTCCCACGGGTCGAGCGCCGGGCGGCTGGGCCCTCCGAACGGGTCGGTGCCCGTCCAGCCCACCGTCCACAGCCCGAACGAGAACTTGTCCTGCGGGGTCGGCGTCCGCGACGTCATCGTCATCACTCCTTCGTTTGTTCACTTCCAAAACTAATCGTCCGGACACGGTACCGTCAAGGGGTGATGCGCACACCCGGTGGCGCCGGGACCCCGGCCGCGGTCGACGCCGGCGGCGTCCGCGCCGTGAACCTCGGCCGGGTCCTCGCGGCCGTCCTCGCCGCCGACTCCCCTCCCACCCGCGCGGACGTCGCCACCCTCACGGCGACGACGCGCGCGACGGCCTCCCGCCTCGTCGACGAGCTCGTCGCCGGTGCGCTCCTCGACGAGGCCGCGGCCGAGCGCCCCCGCCGCCCCGGCCGCCCGGGCACCCCCCTCGTGCCCGGCCGCCGCATCGCCGCCCTCGGCCTCCAGGTGGACGTCGACCGGCTGACCGCCGTCGTCGTCGACCTCTCGGGCGCCGTCCGGGGGCGGCGGACGGCCACCGGCGAGCACCGGGGCTCCGAGCCCGGCCCGGTCCTGGACCGGCTCGGCGGGCTCGCCCGTGACGCCCTCGCCGAGGCGGGCGACGTCACCGTGGTCGGGGTCGGCCTCGCCCTCCCGGGCATCGTCACCGACGGAGGGATGCTGCTGCGGGCGCCGAACCTCGGGTGGTCCGACGTCCCGGTGGCCGCCCTCCTGCCGGCCCTCCCCGGGCTGGGCACCCCGACGGTCGGCAACGAGGCCGACCTCGCCGCCGTCACCGTGTCCTTCACGGCACCCGGCCGGCCCGGGCCGCACGGTGACTTCGTCTACGTCTCGGGGTCGACGGGCATCGGCGGTTCGCTCGTCCTCGACGGCCACGCGCTGCGGGGGCGGCACGGGTGGGCCGGCGAAGTCGGCCACGTGACCGTCGACGCGGACGGTCCTCCGTGCGCCTGTGGCTCCACCGGCTGCCTCGAGCAGTACGCCGGGGCACGGGCGCTGGCCGTCGCGGCCGGGCTCGACCCCGACACCCGCACCGGCGCGATCGCCGAGCGCGCCCGGGCCGGTGAGCCGGCCGCGGTCGCGGCCGTCGAGCGGGCCGCCCGGGCCATCGGCATCGCCCTCGCCGCGGTGGTCAACGTCCTCGACGTCCCGGTCATCGTCCTCGGGGGGCACCTGCGCGAGATCGGCCCCCTGCTGCGTCCCACGCTGGAGGCGACCCTGCGCGAGCGCGTGCTGTCCGCCGGCTGGGTCACTCCCGAGGTTCGGCTCGCCGACGAGCAGCCGGCCGCGGCCGCCCACGGTGCCGCCGTCGTCGAGCTGCACCGGCTCGTCGGGGACCCCGCCCGCTGGCTCGCCGACTCCACCGCCCACCGCCCGCTCCCGGAGGCCCGATGACGACCGCCCCCCGCTCGACCTGGCTCCGGTCCGGGTCCCTGGCCCTCGAGGTGCTCGACGCCGGCGCGGCCGTGCGGCGCCTCGTCGTCGGTGACGGCGGCGGACCCGTCGACGTCGTGCTCGGCCACGCCGACCCGCGCACCTACGTCACCGACGGCGGCTACCTCGGGGCGACGATCGGGCGGTTCACGAACCGGCTCGCGCGAGGACGGTTCGTGCTCGACGGCGTCGAGCACGAGGTGCCGGCCAACGACGGGGAGAACGCCCTGCACGGGGGGCCCGTCGGCTTCGACGCCCGGACGTGGACGGTGCTCGAGGAGGGCACCACCCGCGTCACGTACGGGCTGACGAGCCCGGACGGCGACCAGGGCCTCCCCGGTGAGGTCACGGCGCAGGTCACCTACACGGTGACCGACGACGCGGTGACGATCGACCACCACGCGACGACGACCCGCCCGACCCTCCTGGGCCTCACGAACCACGCCTACCTCAACCTCGACGGCGAAGGCTCCGGTGACGTCCTCGACCACCTCCTCGAGGTGGCCGCGAGCGCCTACACGCCGGTGCTCCCCGACCTGCTCCCCACCGGAGAGGTGGCACCGGTCGACGGCACGCCGTTCGACCTGCGCGCCCCGCGCCGGATCGGCGACGTCCTCGACCAGCCGTCCGAGCAGCTCGATCGGGCGGGCGGGATCGACCACAACCTCGTCCTCGACGGCGCGGGCCTGCGCCGCGCCGCGCGGCTCGTCGGGGCGTCCGGCCGGTGGCTCGAGCTGCACACCGACCGGCCGGCGCTGCAGGTGTACACGGGGGCCCACTTCGACGGGACCCTCACCGGGCTGGGTGGCCGGCCGTACCGGCGCGGCGCCGGGGTGGCCCTCGAGACGCAGGGGTACCCGGACGCACCGCACCACGAGCACTTCCCCGACGGGGTGCTGCGTCCGGGCGAGGTCTTCACGGCACGCACGGTGTGGCGCCTCGGCCGGGACTGAGCGAGGGCCGCCTGCGGGTCAGCGGCGGACGGTCGGCGGCTGGCTCGCCGGGGCGAGCTGGCTGTCGCGCATGAACTGGTAGACGGGGTCGTCCTCGAGCCGGTCCCACGACGCGAGCCGCGGGCCGTGGCTCCCCTCCCCCGGCGGTGCCGGCTCGGCCGGCGCCCACGTCGCGTACCCGGAGCGGACGGCGTCCGAGGCGGCCCGGTCCATCGCGTCGACGATCGCCTCGGCGACTCCGTGGGGCAGCATCGCCACCATCGTGCCGGGGCGGCGGCGTTCGGCGGCCACGAGGTACCGGGCCAGGACCGCGGCCGCGTCGGGCCCGATGCGGCGGCCGACGAGCAGCTCGGTGCGCACGAGGTCGAGCACCGCGACCCGGCGGTTCTCGGGCTGCGCGGCCAGGGCGTCGACGTGGGCCTGCGCGAGGGAGGCGACGTCGAGGGTCTCCACGAGGTAGCGGTACCGACGGACGGTCTCGTTCACACCCCTCACCGTACGGCCGGTCAGGGGAAGACGGTGCGGACGGCGGCCATGTCGTCGGCGCCGTGACCCTGGCCGGAGGCCTCGGTGAACAGCTCGTGGACGGCGTGGAGCAGCTCGGTGGGGAAGCCCGCCGTGGCCGCCGCCTCGACCATGAGGCCGACGTCCTTGACGACCCCGTCGACCTCGAAGGACGGAGTCCAGTCGCCCGCGAGCATCGCCCCGCCCTTGACCTTCGCGTACGGCGCGAAGACCGGCCCGCCGTCGATCGCCTCGAGGAACAGGCGGGGGTCCACACCGAGGGTCTCGGCGAGGGCGAGCGACTGTGCCGTGCCGGCGGTGAGGAGGGCCACCCACGCGTTGCAGGCCAGCTTGAGTGCACTGGCCGCACCCACCGCGTCCCCCGCCACGAGGGTGCGCGAGCCGATCGCCTCGAGCACGGGGGCCACGGTGTCCCGCAACGCCTCCGGGCCGGACAGGAGGACGACGAGCGCACCGTCCTCGGCGGGCTTGCGGGTGCCGAGGACCGGGGCGTCCAGGACCCGGTCGCCCCCGACCTCGTGGACCCGCCGGGCTCCCTCGACGCCCACCGTGCCGCACTGGAGCCAGACGCCGTCCGGGCCCAGTGCGTCGACGACCTCACGGCCGACCTCCACGGTGGCGTCGGCGTCGAAGAGCATCGTCACCGCGACGTCGCACCCCGCCACGGCGTCACGGACCGAGGAGCCGACGACCGCGCCGTCGTCGGCCAGGGGGGCCGCGCGCTCGGCGGTGCGGTTCCAGGCCCGGACCTCGTGGCCCTCCCGCAGCAGGGAGCGCACCATGCCGCTCCCCATGATCCCGGTTCCCAGCACGGCCACCCGCACGTCCGTCTCCTCTCGTCGACCGGGCCGCCCGACCGCGGACCCGACGGCCCACGATGCCACCGTTCGGAGGCACCGGGGCCGCGGGGTGCGGGCGGGACGGCCTCAGCCGGTGTGGTGCACCTCCTGCAGGCCGTACACGGGGGTGTCGAGGCCCTCGAACCGGGCCGTGAGCTGGAGGGCGAGGAACTGCGAGTAGTGCCGCGACTGGTGGAGGTTGCCCCCGTGCATCCACAGGTTCGGCACCTGGGTCGGCTTCCACATGTTGCGCTGCTCGCCCTCCCACGGGCCGGGGTCCTTCGGGGTGTCGGACCCCAGGCCCCAGCACTTGCCGAGCCGGTCGGCCGTCTCCTGGTCGACGAGGTCGGCGACCCAGCCGTTCATCGAGTCGTACCCCGTGGCGAAGACGACGAGGTCGGCCGGCAGCTCGGTCCCGTCGTCGAGGACCACGGCGTCCTCGGTGAGCCGGACCACCTGGCCGTGCGCGAGCTTCACCTCCCCGTTCGCGACGAGCTCGGCCGAGCCGACGTCGATGTAGTAGCCGGAGCCGCGCCGGAGGTACTTCATGAACAGGCCCGACCCGTCGGCTCCCCAGTCGTGCCAGAAGCCGGCCTTCTCGAGGCGGTCGTAGAAGTCCTTGTCGACCTCGGCCATCTTCTCGTAGGCGGGGATCTGGAACTCGTGGAGGATCCGGTACGGCAGCGAGGCGAAGATGAGGTCCGCCTTCTCCGTCGTCACGCCGGCGGCCAGGGCCCGCTCGGAGTAGAGGTCGCCGAGGCCGTACTCCATGAGACTGTCCGACTTCACGATGTGCGTCGAGCTGCGCTGCACCATCGTCACGTCGACGTCGTTCTCCCACAGGGCCCCACAGATGTCGAAGGCACTGTTGTTGCTCCCGATGACCACGGCCTTCCTGCCGCGGTAGGCGTCCGGCCCGGGGTGGCGGGACGAGTGGTGCACGTCGCCGCGGAAGACGTCGATGCCCTCGACCTCGGGCATCCGCGCCTTGCCGGACATCCCGGTGGCGAAGACGAGCTGGGTCGGGCGCAGGGTGACGGGCGCGCCGTCCCGCTCGACCTCGACCGTCCACTCGCCCGCCTCCTCGGACCACCGGGCGGACGTCGCGACGGTGTTCGACCAGTAGGGGATCTCCATGACCTTGACGTAGGACTCGAGCCAGTCGCCGATCTTGTCCTTCGGCGCGAACACCGGCCAGTTGTCCGGGAACTTGAGGTACGGCAGGTGGTCGTACCAGACGGGGTCGTGGAGGCAGAGGGACTTGTAGCGGCCTCGCCACTGGTCGCCGGGCCGCGGGTGCTTGTCGATGACCAGGCTCGTCACCCCGAGCTGGCGCAGGCGCGCCCCGAGGGCGATGCCGCCCTGCCCACCGCCGATGACGAGGACGTACGGCTGGGTCGTCGAGCCGAGCGACTCCGCCTCGGCCTGGCGCCGCTCCTTCCACGTCGCCCGGTGCTTGGCGGCCCCGTGCTCGGCCCCCTGGGGCCGGCGGTCCCGTCGTGGCTCCTCGTGGCCCTTGAGCTCGTCCAGCGTGGTGAGCAGGGTCCAGGCCCGGTCCTCGCCGTCCTCCTCGCGCAGGCGCACCAGCCCGGTCCCCCGGCCCACCGCGGTCTCGAAGGTGAACCACGCGGTGACGACGCCACCGTCCTCGGTGGCGGGCTCGCTCGTGGCGAAGGCCGAGGGGTCGGTCCGCTCGAGGGTCTCGCCGAGCAGGTCGCGCACGCCGTCGGGGTCCTCGACCGTCGTGATGTTCCACGTGAACGAGACGAGGTCACGCCAGAAGCTCCGGGTGGCGAACATGCCCGCCGCCCGCTCGACGTCGCGGGCCGCGAGCGCCGCCTCGAAGCCGGCGAGCCACGCATCGGCACGGTCGGGGGCCGGGGGCTCCTCGGTCGCGGGTCGCTCCAGGGTGTCTGTCATGGGCTGCTCCTTCGCCGGGAGCGCGGGTCCTCGTCGACCCGCGCTCCCGCTCAGGAGACCTCCTCGGGGGCGGCCCCGGGAAGGGTTGCAGCGCGTTGCATCGCGAGCCCTCTCGGCGGGCCGCGACGCCCGCGTGCGGGCTACCCTGACGGGAGTCACCCGGCCCGCCCGCGCGCCCGGGTGGGAGGAGTCGACGATGACGCCGTACCCGGCCGGGAGCGCCGTGGTCCCGGGCACCGACCTGGGCCAGCACGCCCGAGCGCTGCGGCGCGTCCACGACGCGGTGATGGGCGGGCTCGCGGCCCCGTCCCAGGTCCGGCCCCTGGTCTCCCGGTCGTGGCAGCGCGTCCTCGCGATCGGCCTCGACCCCACGCACGCCAACGCCCGCGACCCCCTCCCGTGGAGCGAGGTCGAGAGCCGGCGCCACCGCTCGCCGCTCGCCCTCGTCATCGACGAGATCCGCTCGGTCCTCACCTCCGTCGCCGAGGCGTCCCGCTTCATCGTCGTCGTCACCGACGCCGACGGCACCATCCTCTGGCGCGAGGGGTCGCCGGGCGTGCTGCGGAAGGCCGACGGTCTCGGGTTCACCGAGGGTGCCCTCTGGGCCGAGGACCACGTGGGCACCAACGCGATCGGCACGGCCCTCGCGGAGCAGGCCCCGGTGCAGCTGTTCTCGGCGGAGCACTTCGAGGAGGGTCAGCACCCCTGGTACTGCACCGCGGCCCCCGTGCACGACCCGCGCACCGGGGCGCTGCTCGGCGTCGTCGACGTCTCGGGTCCCGCGCTGACCCTCCACCCCGCCCTCATCGCGCTCGTCGACACCGCGACCCGGCTCGCCGAGGCGCGCCTGTGGCACCTGCACGAGCAGTCCCTGCGCCGGCTCCGACGGTCGGCCGAGCACGTCCTCGCCACGACGTCCGGCCCGATGCTGCTCGTCGACGACCACGGCTGGGTCGCCCACTACAGCGGGGTGCTCGTGCGCGACCGGATCGCCGCCCCGCGCGCGGACCGGCCGCTCACCGTGCCCGGCCTCGGGTTGTGCGTCCCCGAGCGGCTCGGCGAGGGCTGGCTGGTGCGCCCGGACGAGGGCGCGACCACCCTGACGGCCCGGCTGCGCCCGGTCGACGGCGAGGCGGTCCTCGAGGTGTCGGGCCCGGCGGGGCGCGGCGGCGGGTGGCGGGCCTCGCTCACCCCGCGGCACGCGGCCATCCTCCGGCTCCTCGCCGCGGCCGGTCCCGAGGGGATGAGTGCGGCCCGCCTGAGCCGCGAGCTCTTCGGTGACGACGAGCACCGCGTGACGGTGCGCGCAGAGGTCAGCCGGCTCCGCCGCGTCGTCGGAGCGCTCGTGGCCACCGCCCCCTACCGCGTCGCCGACGGTGTCGCGCTCACCTGCGAGACCTGACCCCGAGAGGCGATCCCATGTCCTTCAGCACCCCCCGAGGAACCCGCGGCGCGCGCCAGCCGTCCGGCCGCGTCGCGGCCCTCTTCAACCGCCTCATGTCCCGGCGGGCCGGCCGCAGCGGGTCGATGATGGGCATGCAGGTCCTCGCCCTCACGACCGTCGGCCGCAGGACGGGGCAGGAGCGGACCACGCCCCTCGCCCGCTTCCCCGGGCCGGACGGCAGCTACCTCGTCTGTGCCTCCGCCGCGGGCTCCGCCGGTCACCCCGCCTGGTACCTCAACCTGGCGGCCCATCCCGACCGGGTGCGCATCGCCGTCGACGGGCAGTCGGTGGACGTCGTCGCCGACGAGCTGCACGGAGCCGAGCGGGACGCGGCGTGGGAGACCATCACGTCGGCGTCGTCGCGGTTCGCCGACTACCAGGAGAAGACCGACCGCGAGCTGCCCGTCATCCGCCTCACGCCTGTCGGCTCCTGAGGCCGCAGCGCCCGGCTCAGCTCGACGGGCCGAACCGCTCGGTACGGATGTCCCCCGCGTCGTGCCCGGAGGCGATCAGGATGCGGGTGGCCGCCTCGACGAACCCCGACGGGCCGCACACGTAGACGCGGGGCGGGACGTGCGTCGCGTCGACGGCCGGGAGGTCCTCGCGGCGCAGCCGCCCCGGTGCCCGGGTGTCGCCGGGCAGTCCCCCGCGCGAGTAGAGACGGTCGACGCGCAGGCCCGGGGTGGTCTGCGCCAGCGCGAAGAGCTCGTTCGTGTAGAAGACGTGGTCCGGCGTCCGGGCCGAGAGCACGAGGTGCACGGGCACGTCGGCACCGGTGCGCACCCGCTGGCGCACCATCGCCATGAGCGGGACGACGCCCGAACCGCCCCCGACGAGGAGGAGCGGCTCGGGCATCTCCTCGGACCACCGGAACCAGCCGCCGATCGGGCCCCGCACCTCGAGCTCGTCGTCGGGGCGGGCCTCCTCGACGAGCCACGGCGAGACCTCACCGTCGCCGACGAGCTGCACCGTGAGGACGAGCCGCCCGGGCTCCGGTGCGGACGCGACGGAGTAGGTGCGCGTCGCGGTGTAGCCGTCGTCGGCGGTGAGCCGGACGTCGACGTGCTGCCCGGCGTCGTGGCCCGGCCATCGCGGGACCTCGAGGACGACGGTGCGGGCCGTCCTCGTCTCGAGCCAGGCGTCCTCGACGCGGGCGGTGTACCACGGCATCGGCTGCGGGGTGGTCGTCACGGGCTGCCGCTCAGTCGCCGACGTAGCGCTGCTCGCGCCACGGGTCGCCGTACTCGTGGTAGCCCAGCCGTTCCCAGAACCCGGGGGCGTCCTCGGTGCGCAGCTCGAGGCCGCTCACCCACTTCGCGGACTTCCAGAAGTACAGGTGCGGCACGAGCAGCCGCGCAGGACCGCCGTGCTCGGGCCGCAGCGGCTTCCCGTCGTAGCGGTACGCGATCCACGCCCGTCCGCCGAGGAGGTCGGCGAGCGGCAGGTTGGTCGTGTAGCCGCCGTACGCGTGGACGAGCACGAACGCCGCCCCGGCGGTCGCGTCGCCGAGGACCGCCTCGACCGGCACCCCGCGCCACACGGTGTCGAGCTTGCTCCACTTCGTGACGCAGTGGATGTCGGTCCCCACGTCCTCGCTCGGCAGCGCCATGAGGTCGGACCAGGCGAGGCCCGTCGTGGTGCCGTCGACCGCGGTGACGTCGAGCCGCCAGTCCTCGGTGCGCACCCCTGGGGTCGGCCCTGCCGAGAGGACCGGGAAGTCCCGCTCGAGGTACTGGCCGGGTGGGATGCGCGGGTTCGCCCCCCGACGCCGGCCGACGAACCCTCTGCTCACGACGTTCACGGGAGCCATGATCCGCCATCGGGTGCCACCCCGGCGACGCCGCCCGTCCGGAGGCGACCCGTCACGCCGGACCGGCGACGAGCGGGGCGACGAGCGGGGCGGGCGAGAGGTAGGAGGCGACGAAGTCGTCGACGACCGTGGGCCGGCCGATGAAGTACCCCTGGGCGTAGTCGACGCCCAGCTCCCGGACGAGGACGAAGGCCTCCTCGTCCGCCACGAACTCGGCGATCGTCCCCTTCCCGAGGTTGCGGGCCACGTCGACGATGGAGCGCAGCAGCTGCCGGTCCATCGGGGAGCGGTGGGCGTCGGTGACGAACTCCCCGTCGATCTTCACGTAGTCGAAGACGAGGTGCTTGAGGTAGTAGAACGAGCCGTACCCGGCGCCGAAGTCGTCGAGCGCGAAGTGGGTGCCGAGCGCCCGCAGCCGCTCGCCGAAGGCCTTGGCCGCTGCCACGTCCTGGACCGCCGCCGTCTCCGTGACCTCGAGGACCACCGCCCCCGGGTCGACCCGGTACTCGGCCAGCGCGTCCAGCAGTGCCTTCTCCACCCCCGGGTGGCCGATGGACTGCGCGGAGATGTTCACCTCGAGCGTGAACCCCGGGTGCTCCTCCCGCAGCCGCGCCAGGTGGGCCACCGAGTGCCGGAGCACCCACGAGTCGAGCGCCGGGGCGAGCCCGGTGAGCTCGGCGACGTAGACGAACCGTCCGGGCGAGATCAGCTCGGCACCGTCGCGCAGCCGCACGAGCGCCTCGGCCCGGGTCACGACGTTCCGGGAGATGTCGAGGATCGGCTGGAGGTGGATCTCGAAGAGGTCGTGCTCGAGCGCGTGCTCGATGCGGTCCCGCCACCCGAGGCGTGTGCCGAGCCGGGGGTGGCGGTGGTCGGCACTCGTGAGCAGGACGTAGCCGTCCCGGCCGGCATCCTTGGCGTCGTACATGAGCATGTCCGCCAGGGCGATGGCGTCCCCCTCGTGGGACGCGGCGATCTCGAAGGTGACCACCCCGATGCTCGCCGTGACCCGGCGGTGCGCCCCGTCCAGTGACGCGCAGTGCTCCCGGATCCGCTCGACGAGGAGCGCGGCGACCGACTCCGCACTGGTCTCGTCCGCCTCGGGGAGGAGGACGGCGAACTCGTCACCACCCAGCCGGGCGACGGCGTCCGAGGCCCGGACACCGTCGCGCAGGATCTTGCCCGTCGACGCGATGAGGTGGTCGCCGGCCGTGTGCCCGAGCGTGTCGTTGACCTCCTTGAAGTGGTCGAGGTCGATGAGCAGGAGCGCGCCCCGGGGTCCGTACCGGTCGCACAGCTCCTGGTGCGCGGACATCACCTGCTCGAAGCGACGCCGGTTGGGCAGGCCGGTCAGCACGTCGTGGTCCGCGAGGTAGGAGAGCCGCTCCTCGTAGCGGCGACGCGCCGAGACGTCCACGACGTTGACGACGATCTCGTCGCCGTTGACCGGGTCGCTGATGAAGCGGGCGGTGGTCGCGACGGTGGTCGGGGCGCCTCCGGCGCCGGGGACCACCCACTCGCCCTCGACGAGACCCCCGCGCGCCTCGACGATGTCCCGCAGGTACGTGCCGACCTCCTCCGACGCCTCCGGGGCCAGCGTCCCGACGTGGACACCGACCAGCTCCTCCTCGCTCCGCGCGAACAGCGTCGCCAGGGCTCGGTTGGCCCGGGTGATCCGGCCCTCCCGGTCGAGGACGACGACACCGTGCGGGGCGTCCGCGATGAGCCGGTCCGAGCGGGCCCGCTCCGCACGAAGCTGCTCGAGGTACTGGTGCGCCTCGGTGACGTCCTGCCACATGAGCACGGCGCCTTCGGGCACGCCGTCGGCACCGGTGTGCAGCGGTACGGCGTCCACGGACACGACCCGTTGCCTCCCCGACTCGTCCTCGCTGAGGATCTGCGCGGCGCTGACCCGCTCCCCGCGCAGGGCCCGGACCGACGGCCGGTCCTCGTGCGCGACCTCGTAGCCGTCCGGGGTCCCCTTGCGCAGGACGTCGTCGATCGACCCCGGGCTCCCGTCGAGGCCCTCGTGCAGCCAGGTGCCCGCCGCGCGGTTGTGCATCTCGACGGTGCCGTCGCGCCCGAGGACGAACAGCCCGACCGGCAGCACCTCGACGAGGATCCTCAGGTCCTCGACGGCCTCCTCCGCCCGCCGGCGTGCCGCCCCCATCCCCACCATCGCGTCGATGACCTGGGCGCGCACCGTCGCGAGGACGAGCGCGATGGCCACGGAGAACATCATGAACGCCTGGAGGACCAGCGCCCGGTCGGCCGGCTCGGCGATGACGTAGAGGGCGTCACTGTTCTCGCCCCGGACCAGGAGCAGCGCGCCGACGGCCATGACCGCCCCCTCGGCCGCGGCGAGCGCGATCGGCAGCCTGACTCCGGCCCAGACGACGAGGCCGAGCAGCAGGAAGACCAGCGGCCGGTGTCGCTCGTCGCCGAGGACCCACGTCAGGGCCACGCCCGTCAGGGCGAACACCGCGAGGGCTTCGACCAGCTCACGGCGGGTGGGCCGCTCGAACCGGTCGCCCACGACGACGAACGGGCCCGCGACCACGAGGACGGCCGTCATGTTGCGCAACCACCACCCGATGCCGGTCCCCCACGTCACCGGGACGCTCGTCGTGGCGATCCCCGCCACGCCCACGACAGCACTCGCCAGGACCCCGACGGCAGCGGCGACGACGAAGCGGTTCAGCTCGGAGATCCGGCGGAGGCCGACCCCGAGGCGCCCCGGCTCCGCGAACCGGCCGACGCGCAGGACGGCCCGCGTGACGACGCCGAGGGTGACGTTCGCTGCGCCGAGGAAGGTCCCGGCCAGGAGCGGCACCCCCGTGACGGTGTTGCCGACCCCCGCCAGCACCCCGACGAGCGCGGCGGCGAGGACGACCTCGGCCCGGCTGCGGGCCCGCAGCAGCCACAGCACCGCGACCCCGCCGGCGGGCCAGAACACCGCGAGGCCGCTCTCGGCGAGGACGGTGCGGCGGCCCAGCACGATGGCGAGGACGAACAGCAGCGCGAACGCGGCGGTTCGGCGAAGCATGGGCACTCCCGTCTGCGACAACTCCATCCGACACCCTGCCGACCCACAGCATGAACGGCCACCCAGCGGTTGTCATCTCGAGGGACCCCCATCGCGTCACAACGACGTCGAACGGGGTCGCGGAGGGGCCCCCTCCCCCCCGTGTGCGGTCGGACGGTCTACACCGGGGGCGGCTCGGACGCTGCGCTCCGTGACGACGGGTGGTCTCCGGACGGCACGGTGGCCCTGCGCCGCAGCACCAGCGCGGCGACGTCGTCGTCGTAGCGGTCGTCGCGGACGGCGTCGACGAGGTGCTCGAGGGCCGT
This sequence comes from uncultured Actinomycetota bacterium, assembly GCA_963709785.1. GTDB lineage: Bacteria > Actinomycetota > Actinomycetes > Actinomycetales > Dermatophilaceae > Phycicoccus. The sequence continues at coordinate 95,030 of CAVPXT010000017.1, forward strand.
CGACAGGCAGGGGCCCGCGAGCCTCGGGACCTCGGCGGTCATCCGGTCCAGGCCCTCGTCGAGGCTCTCGTCGCGCCGTTCGACGAGCCCGTCGGTGACGACGAGGAGGGTGTCGCCGGGCCCGAAGGCCACGACCGACTCGCGCCGCTCCTCCGCGAGCCCGAGCGGCGGCCCGTCCGCGAGGGGGAGCTGCTCGACGCTGCCGTCGGCCCGCAGCACCCACGGCGGGATGTGCCCGGCGTTCGCCACGCGCACGGCGCCGGCGGCCTCGTCCGTGAGGACGTACGCGAGGGTGACGATCTGGTCGGTGCCGACGTGCTGGGCCATGGCGTCGACCTGGCTCACGACGACGTGCGGGGTGGGGTCGATCGAGGCGAAGGCCCGGATCCCGGCCCGCATCTGGGCCATCGTCGCGGCGGCCGCGACCCCGCGTCCCATGACGTCGCCGACGAAGGCGACGACGCGGCCGTCCTCGAGCTCGAGCCCGTCGTAGAAGTCGCCGCCGACCTCGGTACGCCCCGAGGGCCGGTAGTGGCTGGCGACCTCCCACGCGCCGGTCCCCGTGAACTCCTCCGGGAGCACCGCGCGCTGGAGCTGCTCGGCGACCGCCCGGGTCTGGCTGTAGAGGTCGGCGTTGTCGAGGGCGCTCGCCGCACGCCGTGCCAGGTGCTCCGCGAAGTGGACGTCGTCCTCGTCGTACCGGCGGGCGTCGTCGGTGGAGACCCAGGAGATGACCCCCATGACCCTGCCGCGCACCAGGAGAGGGACGAGCAGGGCGCTGCGCAGGTGCAGCTCGCGGGCCACCCGCAGGTGCTCCTCGTCGCGCGCGGCCCTCACCAGGAGCTCGTCGTCGATGACCGGGAGGAGCAGCGGGGCCCCGGTGCGGACCACCTCCATCGCCCCGTAGGGGCTCGACGGGTCCGGGGGCCAGCGGGTCTGGAGCGCCATCGCGAGCTCGACCTTCGCGGGGTCGACGTGCGAGGCGGCCAGCCGGTGGAGGGACCCGTCGCGCACGACGTCGATGGCGCACCAGTCGGCGAAGTCGGGGACGGCCAGGCGGGCGACTCGTTGCGTCGTCACGTCGAAGTCGAGGCTCTTGCCGAGCTCGATGGACGCCTCGGCGAGGAACGCCAGCCGGGCTGTCTGCTTCGCGGCCATGGCGGAGGCCTCGATCCGCTCGAGCGCCTGCGCACAGGTGTCGGCGAGGACGTCGAGGAACTCGAGCTCGGCGGGGTGCGGCTCCGTCGCCCCCGGGATCGAGAGGTGGATGGCGCCGCGGGTGCGGCCGGCCACACACAGGGGCACGGTGATGGTGCTGCGCTCGCCGCGCTCGACGTTGGGCAGCTCGGGGTAGCGGTCGCGGATCTGCTCGGCCCCCGAGAGGACGATGCGCTCTCCGGTGCGGATCGCGTCGGTCACCGTCGAGCGGCGGTCCAGGGGGATGTCCTCCCACGCCGAGGCCTCCGGCGCCGAGAGCCCGCGGATCCCGACGAGCCGCACGGAGTCGCCGTCCCGCAGCGCGAGCGCGGCGATGGTGGCTCCGAGGGCGTCCGCCATGTGGTGCGTCACGATCCGGGTGACCTGGTCGACGGTCGTCGCCTTCGCCAGCTCGCTCGTGACGCGCGCCAGCTGGGTGAGGCTGTCGCCCACCCGTCGCGGCATCCGCTGCCCGCGCTGACCCTCCACCACGCCCGTCACGCGGTGATCCTCGCAGGTGGGGGCACCGGTGTCTCTAGTTCGACCGGGCCGCGCCGTCACGACACCCGGTAGGTTCGTCGATGCCGAAGGGAGCGCCCATGACGACACCGGCCCACGCGGCCCCCACCGACCCACCGGTGGCCCGATGAGGATCGCGCTCTTCGTCACGTGCCTCGCCGACGTGCTGTTCCCGGACGTCGGCACCGCGACGGTCACGGTCCTCGAGCGGATCGGCCACGAGGTGGTGTTCCCCGAGGAGCAGACGTGCTGCGGCCAGATGCACACGAACACCGGGTACCAGCGTGACGCCCTCGGCCTCGTCCGCCACCACGTCGACGTCTTCGAGCAGGCCCTCGCCGACGGGTGCGAGGCGGTCGTCGCGCCGTCCGGGTCGTGCGTCGGGTCGGTCCGCCACCAGCACGCCGCCCTGGCCCGCCGGGCCGGCGACGAGCAGCTCGCCGTGCGTGCCGAGGCGGTGGCCGCGCGCACCCACGAGCTCTCCCAGCTGCTCGTCGACGTGCTCGGCGTCACCGACGTCGGCGCCTCCTACCCGCACCGGGTCACCTACCACCCCACCTGCCACTCGCTGCGCCTGCTCGGCGTGGGCGACGCCCCGCTGCGGCTGCTCCGCGAGGTGCGCGGCATCGACCTCGTCGACCTCCCCTCCGCCGACGTCTGCTGCGGGTTCGGCGGCACGTTCGCCGTGAAGAACGCCGACACCTCGACCGCGATGCTCGCCGACAAGATGGCCGCCGTGCGCACGACGCGGGCCGAGGTCGTCACGGCCGGTGACGCGTCCTGCCTCATGCACATCGCCGGCGGGCTGTCCCGCCTGCGCACCGGGGTCCGCCCGGTGCACCTGGCCGAGATCCTCGCGAGCACCGGAGGCCCGTCGTGAGCACCTTCCTCGGGATGCCGGGCGGCCGGGTCCGCGGCCCGGCTGCGGACCGCTCCGTGGGGCACCTCACCGGCGACCAGCCCTTCCCCGTCGCCGCCCGCACCGGGCTCGCCGACACCCAGCTGCGCCGCAACCTCACGCACGCGACGACGACGATCCGGGCCAAGCGCGCCCGGGTCGTCGCCGAGGTCCCCGACTGGGAGGAGCTGCGCGACGCCGGGTCGGCGATCAAGGCCGACACCATGGCGCGCCTCCCCGAGCTGCTCGAGCAGCTGGAGGAGAACGTCCGGGCCCGCGGGGGCGTCGTCCACTGGGCGCGCGACGCCGCGGAGGCGAACGCCGTCGTCACCGGGCTCGTGCGGGCGACCGGCGCCGAGGAGGTCGTCAAGGTCAAGTCGATGGCGACCCAGGAGATCGGGCTCAACGAGGCCCTCGAGGCGGCCGGCATCACCGCCCACGAGACCGACCTCGCCGAGCTCATCGTCCAGCTCGGCCACGACACGCCGTCGCACATCCTCGTCCCGGCCATCCACCGCGGCCGGGCCGAGATCCGCGAGATCTTCCTCCGCGAGATGCCCGGCGTCGACCCCGCCCTCACCGACGACCCGTCGGTCCTGGCCGCCGCGGCACGCACCCACCTGCGCGAGGTGTTCCTCCGGGCCAAGGTCGCGGTCAGTGGAGCGAACTTCGGTGTCGCCGAGACCGGAACGCTCACGGTCGTCGAGTCCGAGGGCAACGGCCGGATGTGCCTCACCCTGCCCGAGACGCTCATCACCGTCATGGGCATCGAGAAGGTGGTCCCCACGTGGGCCGACCTCGAGGTCTTCCTCCAGCTGCTCCCCCGGTCCTCCACGGGCGAGCGGATGAACCCGTACACCTCCACCTGGACCGGCGTCACGGAGGGCGACGGGCCGCAGGAGTTCCACCTCGTCCTCCTCGACAACGGCCGCACCCGGGCCCTCGCCGACGAGCTCGGCCGCACCGCGCTGCACTGCATCCGGTGCTCGGCCTGCCTCAACGTCTGCCCCGTGTACGAGCGCACCGGCGGCCACGCCTACGGCTCGGTGTACCCCGGGCCGATCGGCGCGATCCTCACCCCCCTGCTCACCGGCATCACCGGGGGCGAGGACCCCAACGACTCACTGCCCTACGCGTCCAGCCTGTGCGGCGCCTGCTACGAGGTCTGCCCGGTGAAGATCGACATCCCCGACATGCTCGTCCAGCTGCGGGCCGAGCACACCGAGGTGCATGCCGACACCCACCGCGTCCCCTCCGCCGAGGCGGCCGCGATGCGCTCCGCGGCGTGGGTGATGGGCGACGCCCGTCGCTTCGCCCGGGCCGGCCGCGCGGCCACGCTGGCCCGACACGCCATCCGGCGAGGAAGGCCCCTGCTGCCGCTGCCGCCCCCGCTGTCCGGCTGGACCGCCTCGCGCGACGCCCCCACTCCGCCCACCGAGACCTTCCGCGACCGGTGGGCCCGCACCCGGAAGGACCGCTCGTGACCTCCGCCCGCGACGAGGTCCTCGCCCGCATCCGTGGCGCGCTCGGGGATGCACCGTCGTCCCCGGACGTCCCCCGGGCCTACCGCACCGCAGGCGAGCACGCTTCCGGGGCAGCCGAGCTCGTCGACCAGCTCGTCGACCGGCTCGAGGACTACAAGGCGACCGTCGTCCGCGCCGACGGCGACGACGCCTCGGTCGGGCAGGCCGTGACCGCAGCCCTCGCCGGCCTCGGCGTGGCTCGGGCGATCACCCCGCCCGGCGCACCGACCGCGTGGACCAGCGGCCTGACCGACGTCGTGGTCGACGACGGGACGCTGACCGCGCGCGAGCTCGACGACCTGCCGTCGGTCGTCACCGGCTCCGTGGTGGCCGTCTCCGAGACCGGCACGATCGTCCTCGACGGCAGCCCCCTGTGCGGGCGCCGGGCCATCACCCTGGTCCCGGACGTGCACGTCTGCGTCGTGCGCACCGGGGACGTCGTGCAGACCGTGCCGGAGGGGTTGCGGCTCGTGGACCCGAGCCGCCCGCTCACCTTCGTCAGCGGGCCTTCGGCGACGAGCGACATCGAGCTCAACCGGGTCGAGGGCGTGCACGGGCCCCGGACCCTCGTCGTCGTCCTCGCCGGCTGAGGGCCGGGCCGCTCGTTCGTCACCCGTTGCTGAAGTCCCCGGCGACCGCCTTCCGGACGATCCAGGCCCGCCCGCCCTTCTGGTCGACGGTGTGGCTGGCCCAGCTCTCCTCGAGTCCTCGACGCACGGCCCGTTCACGCTCGCGGACGCGAGCCACGAAGGGTTGCCCGCCCGGACCGTCGCGACCGGGGGCGATGTTCAACCGTGCCGGCAGGAAGACGGAGGCGACGGTGCTCGGCCACCCCACCCCGTTGCGCTGGACCGACAGGTTGGTGAAACCCGCCGGTGCGTCCTGTCGATCGATGCGCCACCCACCGACGTCCCGGACGCTGGTCGGCCCCGGGCGGCCGAAGAGGTCTTCGGGGCGCAGGGACGCGATGGCGCGGTGCACGTCCGCTCCCGCGACCAGCCTCGGCAACGCCCGGCCGTTCTCCGCGGCATTGGGGCCCACCTCTCTCCAGTTCTCGACCAGGAGTGCCATGGATGTCTCCTTCGGGTTCGCCTCGCCGTCGGTCTCAGTCCGGGGCGATCTCGATGACGATCGGGTCCACCTGCTGGTCCACCTGCCGTGCCTCGCTCCACCGACAGGTGGCCTCGACCCGGGCGCGCATCGAGTAGGAGCCGGGACGCGCGGTCGCCGCCCCCGCGAACCGTCCCGTCGCGAGCCGCAGACCGACCTCGCGGACCGACCCCGGCCGCATCGCACCGAGGTCGAGGGCGAGGTCTGCCGTCCCTCCACGTCGTCTCGCCGGCGAGCACGGTGATCGTCGACGGGAGGTCGTCGACGTCGAGGAGCAGGGTCGCCGCGTCGACCGTCCACCGCGGGTCGGGCCCCGCAGTGGCGGCCACGCGCACGACGAGGGTCGCCTCGTCGTCCACGTCGACCTCCTCCTCCCCGACGAGGCGGGTGCTGACGGTGAACTCGACGGGGACACCGGCGGGGGGCTCGGCAGGGTCGTCCGGCTCCACCGGGGGCACCGCGCCGCCGGAGCACTCCGTGACGATGCGCAGGCGACGCGCCGGCCCCCCGGGGGGCGGGGTGTCGACGCGGAGGTGGGCCACGGTCGCCGTGGCGCCGTCGACCACCGTGAGGGGTCCGCTGCCGGACACCTCCTCCCCACCGAGGTCCACGTCGTCGACGTCGAGGTCGAGCACGAGCCGGCGGAACCGGATGCTCGACCTCGGGACCAGCGCGAGCAAGGGGACCTCGACGTCCTGCCACCGTCCGGGCGCCCCCGGTGAGGGGTCACGGAACCGGATCCGCCGCGTCACGGGTGTGCCGTCGTCGTGCAGGTAGCGCTCGACCTGGCGAAGGTGCTGCTCGTCGCCCTCCTGCTGCGCCGCACGAAGCGCCCGGCCCAGGGAGAGCAGGAGATCCCGCAGCGGGATCGGGGTCACTGCGCCGCCGCGCGGGCAGCCCGGATCCTCGCCACGAGATCCGCCTTGGACCCGCCCCTGGACAGCCGCTCACCCGACCCGCTCATGGCGTTGATCTCCTCGATCATGAGCCTGAGCTGGTCCATCTTCTTGCCCTCGAGCCCGTCGTCCACGCGCGGCGGGGGGACGGGTGCGCTGCTGCTCACCATGGGGGCGACGCTCTGCGCGAAGAGGTCGAGGACCCGCGCGAGCCCCTCGGGCATCCCGCCGTCGACCGCGTTGATGTCGAACGTGTACTTGGCGAAGCTGTCCGAGGTGCGGGTCTGCTCCCGGTGCGCCGAGGGCATGCCGTGCAGCTCGGGCGTCGCAGTGCCGGTGTCACTCGTGCCGAAGGAGCGGACCTCGAGGTCGAAGGACACCGTCATCGTCGTGATCTGCAGGTTGGGCACCGAGACCGCTCCCAGCACCGGGAGGGACAGGGCGACGTCCTCGGCCACCACCTGGGAGCCCCCGCCCAGCGCGTCCGGCACCTCTCGGTGCCGGGTGAAGCTGAACGTCAGCGGCGGCGCGTTGCCGACGGCCGAGATGAAGTCACTCGTCGTCTGCGCGAGGGCCGCGGATGCCTTCGCCGCCGAGATGAGCGGGGCGGCGATGAGCGCGTCGAAGGGCAGGCCCGCCAGGTGGATGTCGTCGTCGGGCACGGTGCGCCGCCCTTCCTAGGTGATCGAGGTGATCGTCAGCTGCCCGAGGATCCGGTGGAACGCCTCGGGCGGGTCCGTCCCCTCGAACGTCACCCGGACCTGGGCGACCGACTCGTCCTGGCCGGACCCGCCGGCGAGGTCGACCCGCAGCGGGCCGCTGTGGGTCTTCGGGTCACCCTCGACGAACGCCGCTCCCGGGGTCTCGGAGGAGGCGTCGGTGAACCCGACGAGCCCCACGGTGAACCCGATGTCGAAGTCCTTGATCTTGATGGCGCTGGGCGGCACCAGCGCCAGGAGCGGGACCTCGATCTCACGCGTCTCGTCGTCGGTCTCGGGCCGCAGGTCCGGGATCCGGATCGTCCTGGTCTCGGGCGTGCCGTCATCGGAGAAGTAGCGGGCCAGCTGCCGGATGTGCTGTTGCTCGGTCAGTTCCTGCGCCTTGATCACGGCATTGTGGAGAGCACGGAGGAGATTGTCGAGACTTTCCGTGGGCATCGTCACCGGGCATCACTCCCCACGGCCGCCGGGACGCGGGCGGACGCTCGCGTGGACGACGTCTCGGGTGCCTCCTCATCCTCCAACCAGTACGGCTTCCGCGTGAACCCCACGATGAAGGTCACCGCTCCCGTCAGCAGCTGGTGCTCACCGTTCTGGCCCACGTTGAGGACGACCGCGGACTGCGTCTTCGCGATGATCCGACCCACCGTGAGGCACCGGTTGAGGAACGCGGTCTGCTCGCGCACCCGGGCGTCGAGCTCGGCGGCCGTGTGCACGGTGGCGGGGTGGAGGTCACCGACCGTCACCGGGTAGGTCCACACGTACCGGGCGAGGTCGAGGGGCTCGGCGCCCGAGCCTGCCGCGCCGTTGCTCACCGGGTCACCCCGACCCGGTGCCCGAGGGCTCCCGGCGAGTACCCATGGTCGGGTCCGTCGCCACCCTCAGCCCGCCGGAGGCTCGAGGACCGGCGCCTCGGGCAAGCTGGCAGACGCCGGTTCCTTGAGCGGGGCGATCGTGGCGTTGATGATGTCGAAGACCCTCATCAGCCCCTCCGGTGCACCGTGGTTGGTCGCCAGCACGTCGACGTGGTACTTGGCCGAGTTGTCCGAGGAGCGCGTGTTCTCCTGGTGCGTCGCCGCCTTCCCCTGCACCTTGACCGAGAGGCTGAAGGGGCCGTACCCGACCTTGCCCTCGGCCTCGAACGAGCCCTCCTTGTCCTCCGAGGACTTGCTGGACTCCGAAGACTTCACCTCCATGTCGAAGGTGATGTTGACGCGGTCGACCTGGAGGTTCGGGATCGGGACGATCGCGAGGAAGGGGATCTCGAGGCTGTTCTTCTGGAGCCTGACCAGCGGGGGCCCGGGGCGCTCGACCTCCGTCCCCGACGCGGCCCCACCGGCCGCAGGTGCCTCGACCTCCACAGGTGCCGTCCAGGCGAACTTGACCGTGCGGAGCCGACCTCGACCGTCGTCACCGACGGCGTCGAACCCGACCGTGTTGATGAACTTCGCCGTGGAGTTGGCGAGCATCATCTGGGCGTTCACCGCGGCTGTCAGGGGGCCACCGATGAGGCTGTCCATCGGCAGACCCTGGAACTGATCGGACATGTTGACCAAAGCCATGACGATCCTCTTCGTCGAGGGAGAAATGTAGGGAGCGGAGCCCCGGTACGCCTCCTGGCTTGAGCAGAAATCCGCTCGATGGGGTCGAACTGTTCCAGAGTTGGTGCGGCCGACACAAGAGGTCACGCACATCGAATTTGCTTTTCGGGGCGATTCAAATGACGCATCGTCCACTTTTCCGGGATCATTCAAGAAATGTCGGCAGGTGCGTCTCGCCGGTCCGGGGAGGCGCCCGGCCCCGTCGCCGGCCGCCGCCCGCGACGAGGAGGAGCTCGCGGGGGGACGCCTCCGGTCAGAAGACGGGCTTGCCCCCCGTGACGCCGAGCACGCTGCCCGAGACGTAGCTCGCCTCGTCGGAGGCGAGGAACACGAAGGCCGCCGCCACCTCGACCGGCTGGCCCACCCGCCCGAGCGGGGTGTCGGACCCGAAGCCCTCGACCTTGTCGGGCGCCATCGTCGCGGGGATGAGCGGGGTCCAGATCGGGCCCGGCGCCACGGCGTTGACCCGCACCCCGCGCGGACCGAGCTCCTGGGCGAGGTTGACGACGAGGTTGGTCAGGGCCGCCTTCGACGCGGCGTAGTCGAGGAGGTGGTCCGAGGGCTGGTACGCCTGCACCGACGTCGTGACGACGACGTTGCCGCCCGACTCCTCGAGGTCGCCGGCGAGCGCCCGCACGAGCCAGAAGGTCGAGAAGACGTTCGTCGCGAAGGTGCGCTCCACCTGGCCGGGCGGGAAGTCCTCGAGCCGGTCGTGGGTCATCTGGTACGCGGCGTTGCAGACGAGGACGTCGAGGCCCCCGAGCCGGGCCCGCACGTCCTGGACGAGCGCGTCCACGGCCTCGGCGCTGCGCAGGTCGGCCTCCACCGCCACGGCCTCGCCCCCGGAGGCGCGCACGGCCGCGACGCTCGCCGCGGCGTCCTCGGCCTCCTCCGCGAGGTGCGTGAGGACGACCGAGGCCCCCTCCCGCGCGAAGGTGAGCGCGACGGCCCGGCCGATGCCGGAGTCTCCGCCGGTCACGAGCACGCGCTTGCCGACGAGCCGGTCGCGCCCGCTCCACGACGCCTCGCCGTGGTCGGGTGCGGGGTCGAGATCGGTGGTGCGGCCGGGCCACTCCTGGGACTGCGGGGGGATCTCGGGGGTCATGGGGTCTCCTGGGGTCGGTCGGCGTGCGGTCTCGGGAACCGGGCCTACCCGGGGGTGACGCGATCCATGCGCCCCGGAACGCATGAGCGTGGTCACGGCGGGGTATGCGTGCTGCCTGCCCACGACACCCCCCGCCCCCGACGCCACCCCGCCGCCCTGCCGCCTCTCCGCCCTGGCCGCCCTCCCCTACCCCTGCCTCGGGGCCCGCTCGGTGTTCCGCCGCGACGCGGTGACGAGCGTGGTCCTCGAGGACCTGAACACGATCTACGTCTCCACCGGCTCCGCGCTCTACAGCAACCGCAGCCGCGTGCTCGCCGACGTCGTCGACGACACGGTCGGGGTCCACGACCTCACGCTCACGCCGTGCAGCCAGGCGACGTTCGACATCCTCTACCCCGACCTCGGCGGAGCACCCCACCCGAGCTGCTACGCCAACCTGGTCGGAGCCCTCGAGCCGCACGGCGTCGACCCCGACCGGATCGGGGTGACGCTCAACGTGTTCATGGATGTCTGGACCGACGAGGCGGGCGAGCTGCACATCGACCCCCCGCCCACGAGGCCCGGCGACCGGTTCACCATCGAGGCCCGGGTGCCGCTCCTCGCCGGGGTCACCGCGTGCTCGGCGGAGAAGTCGAACAACGGCCGGTGCACCCCCGTCGACTACCTCGTGGAGCGGGCCTGACCCACGGGCGGCGCATCGGGGCCTGCGTGACGGACCCGGTCGGGTTCGAAGCCGTGCCGCACCCCCCACAGCACCGCCTCCGCGCGGCGGGTGACCCCCATCTTGCGGTAGGCGGAGCGGATGTAGGACTTCACCGAGTTGATCGACAAGTAGGTCCGTCCGGCGATCTCGTCGTTGCGCAGGCCCTGGGTGATGAGCGCGACGACCTCCGCCTCCCGGGCGGACAGGCCCTCCCCGCGGCCGGGCCAGTCCCCGGTGTCGGCGTCCTGGACCGACGCCGTGTGCTCGACCGGGAGCCCGGCGTGGACCCGTTCGAGCGCCGCGACGAGCTCCTCGGCGCCCATCGCCTTGGAGAGGTAGCCGGCGACGCCCCCGGCCCGGGCCGCCCTGACGAGCTCGTCGTGGACGTTCCAGCTGTAGAGCACGACGCGCCCGGTGCGCCCCTCGGCGAAGAGCGAGGAGACGTCGACCCGGTCGGCCTGCACCTGGGCGAAGGTGTCGTAGAGCACGACGTCGACGGGACGGGAGACGGGGAGCCGGGAGTCCAGCTCGACGAGCCGCACGCGGTCACGGTAGGGCTCGAGGAGGCGGGCGAGCCCCTGGACGACGATCTCGTAGTCGTTCATCAGGGCGACCCGGACGGGGGCGCGCTGTCCTTCGGCCATGGGAGAAAACTAGGACATCCGGGGCTCCGGCAGGCGCCTCCGGTGCCCGGTGGACGACCGCGCATCACACCCCTAGGGGTGCAGCGCGGACGCCCGGACGTTGCGAGGGTGGTCGGATGAGCGATCTCCGGCCCCGGACGTGATGCCCCGCGTCGCCTCCGTCCCCACCGACCACGTGTACGTGCGGCACCTGTCCCCTCCGGAGGGGCGAGGGGCCGTCGTGCGGCTCCCGGACCCGGTCACCCCCGGGCGGGCCACCGGGGCTCCGTGGTGGCCCCCGCGGGTGCTCGACCCCGCCTGGGTCGAGCAGCACGCCGAGGACTTCGACCTCGTCCACGTCCACTTCGGGTTCGACGCGGAGAGCCCCGCGTCGCTCGAGCGGTGGGTCGGGACCCTGAGGGCCCACGGCAAGCCGCTCGTGCTCACCGTGCACGACCTGCGCAACCCGCACCACGAGGACCCGACCCTCCACGACGCCCAGCTGGGGGTGCTCGTCCGGGCGGCCGACGCCCTCGTGACCCTGACCCCCGGGGCGGCCGACGAGATCGCCGCGCGCTGGGGCCGGGAGGCCCTGGTGCTCCCCCACCCGCACGTCGTCCCGGCCGACCGGTTGGCCCGTCCGCGCCCCGAGCACACCGGCTTCGTGGTCGGTGTCCACTGCAAGAGCCTGCGGGCCGGGATGGACCCCGCGCCGGTCGTCGAGACGGCGGCCCGCACGCTGGCCCGGATCGACGGCGCGCGGCTGCGGGTCGACGTCCACACCGACGTCATGGCGCGGGACGGCGCACGCCACGACCCCGGGCTCGCCGGGCTGCTCGAGGACCTGGCGTCCGACGGGCTCCTCGAGCTCAGCGTGCACGACTACTTCTCCGACGACGAGCTGTTCGACTACCTCGCCTCCCTCGACGTCTCCGTGCTGCCCTACCGCTTCGGCACGCACTCGGGCTGGCTGGAGGCCTGCCACGACCTCGGGACGACGGTCATCGCCCCGGACTGCGGGTACTACGCCGACCAGCGTCCCTGCCTCGTCCACACCCCCGGTGACGCCGCCTCCCTCGCGACCGCCCTGGAGTCGGCGCACGCGGAGCGCTTCGCCTGGCGCGCTCGGGCGGCCGACCGCCTCGACGAGCGCCGCCGGCTGGCCGCGGCCCACGAGGCCCTCTACTCCGACGTCCTCGCCAGGGCGCACCGACCGGTGGAGGCGTCGTGCACGTCGTGATCATCGCCTCGGGCCGCCACCCCGTCGCCGAGCCGTTCGCCGGCGGGCTGGAGTCACTGACGTGGCACCTCGTCGACGGCCTGCGCCGACGAGGGACGCAGGTGACCGTGTACGCGGGCGAGGGCAGCGACCCGCGCCTCGGGGCGGAACTGCTGCGGACCCGTCCGCTCACCCTGAGCAGCGCCGCCCGCGCGGACGTCTCGATGGTGCCCGAGCAGTGGCTGCGCGAGCACGACGCCTACCTCCAGGTGATGCTCGGCCTCCAACAGCGGCCGGACGTGGACGTGGTCCACAACAACAGCCTCCACCACCTGCCGGTCGCGATGGCGCGCGCGCTCCCGTCGCCGCTCCTCACGACGTTGCACACGCCGCCGACCCCGTGGCTCGAGCCGGCCATCGCCCTCGCGACCCGGGCGGGGACCGGCCGGACGCCGCACCACGTCGCCGTGAGCCGGCACACCGCGCGCGCGTGGGCGCACGTCACCCGCGCCGGGGTCATCCACAACGGGGTCGACGTGACCCGCTGGGTGGAGGGCCCCGGCGGCCCGGACCTCGCCTGGGCGGGCCGGGTCGTCCCGGAGAAGGCGCCACACACTGCCATCCGGATGGCGCGCGCGGCCGGGCGGCGCCTCCGGCTGGCGGGCCCGGTCGGGGACCGTGACTACTTCGCCCAGGTCGTCCGGCCCCTGTTGGGCCCCGACGTCGAGTACGTCGGCCACCTCGACAGCGCGGGGCTGGCGCAGCTGTTCGGAGAGAGCGCGGCGACGCTCGTGACCCCCGACTGGGACGAGCCGTACGGGCTCGTCGCGGCCGAGTCGCTGGCGTGCGGCACCCCCGTCGTCGCGCTCGCCCGCGGTGGTCTCGTCGAGGTGGTCGACGAGCGGACCGGCGTCCTCGTCCCCCGGGGCGCCGACCCGGTGGCAGCGGCGCCGGGTGCCCTACGCGCCGCGGTGGCGCTGGACCGGGCGGCGTGTCGCGAGCGCGCGGAACGGCACTGCTCGGTCGACCGGATGGTCGAGGAGTACCTGGCGCTGTACGCCGAGCTGACGACGGCGGAGGTCGCGGCGTGATCGGCTGGTACGTCCACCACGTCGGCCGTGGGCACGCGACCCGGGCGCTGGCCGTCGCCCGCCACCTCGAGCACGAGGTGACCGGCCTCGGGTCGTCCCCCGCGCCCGAGGGCTGGCCGGGGTCGTGGGTGCGCCTCGAACGCGACGACCGGGGCGGCCCCCGCGCCGAGGACGCCGATGTGACGGCGCACGGCCGGCTGCACTGGGTGCCGCGCCACGGCCTCGGGCTCGCGGAGCGGCACGCCCGCATCGCCCGGTGGGTCGCCACCCGGCGGCCGGCACTGCTCGTCGCCGACGTCTCGGTCGAGGTGGCACTGCTGGCGAGGCTCAGTGGGGTGCCGGTGGCCGTCGTCGCCCTCCCGGGTCGGCGGGTGGACCCGGCGCACACCCTCGCCTACGACGTCGCCGACTCCCTCCTCGCGCCGTGGCCGGCCGGGACGCACGAGCGCGGGTGGCCGGCTCGGTGGCGGCGCAAGGTCGTCTGCGTCGGAGCGGTCGGCCGGTACGACGAGCGGTCCGCGTCGTCTCCCGGCCACCCGGGTCCGCCGGAGGGCGGCGGGCGGCGGGCACTGCTGCTCTGGGGCGGCGGCGGCCGGTCGACGACGACCGAGGAGGTCGCGGCCGCCCGCCGGGCGACGCCGGGCTGGGAGTGGGTCGAGCGGGACCCGTCCTCCCCCGGGAGCCTGTGGGACGCCCTCCGCGCCGCCGACGTCGTCGTCACCCACGCGGGGCAGAACGCCGTGGCGGAGGTCGCGGCCGCCCGCCGTCCGGCGGTCGTCGTCGCCCAACCACGTCCGTTCGACGAGCAGGTCGCCACGGCTCGTGTCGTCGACGAGCGGGGGCTCGCCGTCGGGCTCACCGCGTGGCCGACGGCGTCCGCGTGGCCCGAGCTGCTGGCCCGGGCGCTGGGCACCGGTGGGCAGGGCTGGTCCGCCTGGTCACCGGGAGACGGCGCCCGGGTCGCCGCCCGGCACCTCGACGACCTCGCCCGGTCCGCTCTCACGGGAGCGGGGACATGAGCCCGGTCGCCGTCGTCACGATCGTCCACGGCCGCCACGACCACCTGCGTGGCCAGCTGTGGGGGCTGCGCCGGCAGGTGCGGTCCCCCGACCTCCACGTCGTGGTCGCGATGGACGACCCCGAGGTCGGCGGTGTCGTCGCGGCCCACGCGGCCCCCGACCGTGCCGCGGTCGTCGTGCCCGTCGCCGCACCGGGAGGCCGGCTGCCCCTCGCCCGGGCGCGGAACGCCGGAGTCGCGGTGGCCCGGGAACGGGGCGCGGGGGTCGTCGTGCTCCTCGACGTCGACTGCGTGCCCTCGCCCGACCTGGTGCGCCGGTACGTCGACGTCGTCGGGACCCAACAGGCCCTCGCCGGCGACCGACCCGTCGTCGTCTGCGGCGGCGTGCGGTACCTCGACGAGCCCACGACGCTGCTCGGCCCCGCGGGGTGGACGTGGGGGCGGCTGGAGCGGGGCTCCACGCCACACCCCGGGCGACCGCTGCCCGGGCCGGGCGTCTCCGTCGAGGCGGACCTGCGGCGGTTCTGGTCCCTGTCGTTCGCGACGACGACCCGCTCGTGGGAGCGGATCGGGGGCTTCGACGAGACCTACGTCGGGTACGGCGGTGAGGACACCGACTTCGGTCAGCGGCTCGGGGCCGCGGACGGCCTGCTGCTGAGCACCGGTGGGGCCGTGGCCCTGCACCAGCACCACGAGAGCCACTCCCCGCCGCTGGCGCACGTCACCGACGTCGTGGACAACGCGAACCGGTTCGCTGAGCGCTGGGGCTGGTGGCCGATGACGGGCTGGCTCGATGCCTTCGAGGACCTCGGGCTCGTGCGGCGCGAGCCGTCGGGCCGCTTCCGGGTCACCACCCGGGCAGTACGCCTCGAGCGGGAACGGACGGGCCGCCCATCCGACCGGTCCTCGACTGCCCCGTCCCCGCAGGCCGGTTCGGGTGGTGGGGTCGCCTAGCATCGACACGACCAGCAGGAGGCACTCCCGCCGGACGGGAGGGCTCGTCGGGATCGACCCCGGGACACCGGGAGTGGGAGTGGTGGCTGATGCGGGGCTCCGACTGGCTCCTCGACGGCCTCGCGGCGCGTGCCCGGGGCCGCGACGTGGGCGGCTCGCTCGAGCTGGCCCGCGAGCTCTCCGGCGTCGCGCGTGACGTCGCCGCCGACCCGTGGCGGTACCTCACCACCCTGGCGACCCTCGGATGGGTCGACCTGACCACGGCCCGGGTGCTCGAACCACACCTCGACGCGGTGGCGATCCTCGCCCAGGCCGGCGACCCCGACCTCGGGACCCTCGGCGTGGAGGACACGAGCACGTTCGGGGTGTACGCCGCCCGCGCGCCCGGCACCGGGGTGCACCTGGCCCGGGACGGGGCGGCGGTCACGGTGTCCGGGACGAAGGCATGGTGCTCCCTCGCCACCGAGGTCTCGCACGCGCTCGTCACCGTCGACGACGACGGGTCCGACGCGCTGGCGGCGGTCCCCCTGCGCCACCCCGGCGTCACGCACGCACCGAGCACGTGGGTGTCCCGGGGGCTCACGGCGGTGACGACGGGGTCGCTCACCCTCGACGCCGTCCCCGCGGTCCCCGTGGGTGGCCCGGGGTGGTACCTCACCCGGCCGGGTTTCGCCTGGGGTGGCATCGGGGTCGCCGCGGTCTGGTTCGGTGCGGCCGCCGCCCTCGCCGGCCGGCTCACCGACGCCGCCCGCCGCCGCACCCCCGACCAGGTGGCCCTCGTGCACCTCGGCACCGCCGACCGGGTGCTGCACACCTCCCTCCTCGCCCTGCGCCACGCTGCCGCCGAGATCGCGGGCGGTCGTGCCGAGGGCGCCGACGGGGCACTGCTGGCCGCCCGCACGCGCGCCGTGGTCGTCGACGCCGCCGAGGAGGTGCTCCGCGTCGTCGGGCACGGCCTGGGCCCCGCTCCGCTGACCCACGACGAGGAGCACGCGCGCCGCGTCGCCGACCTCACGGTGTACCTGCGCCAGCACCACGCCGAGCGCGACCTCGCGGCCCTCGGGGCGCTGCTGCTCGAGGACGGTGGCTCCCCGTGAGCGCCTCCGCCGCACCGGTCTTCCACCACGCCGACGCCGGCACACCGGAGACGGCGTGGCTCCTCGATCCACGCTGGTCCGCCGTCCCGTCCCTCGACGTCGCGGCCCTCGCCGCGCGGCACGACCACGTGCTCGTCGCCGCGGCGCACCCCGACGACGAGACGCTGGGGGTCGGCGGGCTCGTCGCCGCCCTCGCCCGGCACGGGGCCGAGGTGACGGTGCTCGTCGCCACCGACGGCGAGGCCTCCCACCCGCGTGCCCGCGCGTGGTCCCCGCAGCAGCTGGCGCGCGTGCGCGCCGACGAGGTGACCGCGGCGGTCGCGCGCCTCGCACCGGACGCCCGCGTCGACCGGCTGGGCCTCCCGGACGGCGGGCTGGCCGCCGCCGAGGACCGGCTCGCCGAGGCCCTCGCCGAGGGCTGCGGACCGGGCACCCTGGTCATCGCCCCGTGGAGCACCGACGGTCATCCCGACCACGACGCCCTCGGCCGGGCCGCGTCCGTGGCCGCCGCCCGCTCCGGGGCCACGGTCGCTCACTACCCGGTCTGGCTGTGGCACTGGGGCCGCCCGGACGACCTCCCGTGGGGTTCGGTCCACGCCGTCGAGCTCTCCCCACCGGACCTGGCCCGCAGAGCCGCAGCGCTCGACGAGTACCCGTCGCAGACAGGCGCGCTCGGTCCAGGCCCCGAGGAGGCAGCCGTCGTCACCGAACCTGTGCTCCGCCGGGCCCGCCGGGTCGTCGAGGTCCTCCTCGCCGCGCCGGACGCCCTTCCGGCCCTGCCAGCTCGGGACGACGCGGACGTGGCCGCACCGTTCGACGCGATGTACGCCGACGGCCCCGACCCGTGGGGCTTCGAGGGCTCCTTCTACGAGGAGCGCAAGCGCGCCCTCACCACCGCGGTCCTCGGTCGCCCCCGGTACGGGTCGGTGGTCGAGATCGGCTGTGCCGACGGCGTGCTCACCTCGGCCCTGACCGCCCGGGCCGACGAGGTGGTCGCCGTCGACGTCAGCCCCGCCGCCCTCGACCGGGCGCGCGCCCGCCGCCTCGAGAACGTCCGCTGGGTGCTCGGCCGGGCCCCGGAGGCAGTCCCGACCACGCCCGCCGACCTCGTGGTGCTCTCCGAGGTCGGCTACTTCCTCACGCCGCTGGAGCTCCTCGAGACCCTGCGCCGGGTCCGGGAGGGCCTCGCCGAGGGCGGGGAGGTCGTCCTCGTGCACTGGCGGCACCCGACGGCCGACGTCCCGCTCGACGGCCCCACCGTCCACGACC
This sequence comes from uncultured Actinomycetota bacterium, assembly GCA_963709785.1. Lineage (GTDB taxonomy): Bacteria > Actinomycetota > Actinomycetes > Actinomycetales > Dermatophilaceae > Phycicoccus. The sequence continues at coordinate 112,572 of CAVPXT010000017.1, forward strand.
AGGCCGCGTCCGTCCTCGCCGACCTCCCGCACCGCGTGCACCACGTCGACGCCGACGTCCTCGTCGACGTGTGGGGCCACCCGGCCTCCGTCGCCGAGCAGGAGGGCCGCCGATGAGCGCCGTCACCCACGTGGTCGTCGCCGTGCCGGTCCGCGACGAGGAGGAGCTGCTCGCCGCGTGCCTGCGCAGCATCCTCCGGTCGGCGACCTCCCTGCGCCAGCGGCGCCCCGGCGTCTCCACGGAGGTCGTCGTGGCCCTCGACCGGTGCACCGACACCTCGGCGCGGGTCGTGCAGCGGTTCCCCGTCAGGGCCGTCGAGGTCCACGCCGGCTCGGTCGGCCGGGCCCGGCACGCCGCGGTGACCACCGGCCTCGCCGACACCGGGCGCCGCGGTGCCGACCCCGCGGCCACCTGGGTCGTCGGCACCGACGCCGACTGCGTGGTCCCCACCCACTGGCTGGGCCGTCACCTCCAGGCCGCGGAGTCCGGCGCCGACCTCGTCCTCGGCACCGTCGAGCCGTTCGGCGTCGCCGACGTGGCCGTGCTCGCGGCGTGGCGGGACCGACACACCCTGCGCGAGGGCCACGGCCACGTCCACGGCGCCAACCTCGGGGTGCGGGCCAGCGCCTACCTCGAGGCCGGTGGCTACGCGCCCCTCGCCCTCCACGAGGACGTCGACCTCGCGGCGCGGGTCCGGGCCGCCGGGCGGCCCTGGGTGGCGAGCGACCGGGTCCGGGTCCGCACCTCCGGGCGCACCACGAGCCGGGTCGACGGCGGCTTCGCGGGCTACCTCACCGCCCTCGCCGAACCCGCACGTGTGCCGGCCACCGGGAGCGGGTAGCAGCCCGGGACACCCCACGAGAGGAGAACCCAGTGCGCGCAGTGGTCTGGAACGGCACGAAGGACGTCCGGGTCGAGGACGTCCCCGATGCGAGGATCGAGCAGCCTGGTGACGCCGTCATCCGGGTCACGAGCACGAACATCTGCGGGTCCGACCTGCACCTCTACGAGCCGCTCGGGGCCTTCATGCGCCCCGGCGACATCCTCGGCCACGAGGCGATGGGGGTCGTCGAGGAGGTCGGCCGCGAGGTGTCCGGGCTGGCGCCGGGCGACCGGGTCGTCATCCCCTTCCAGGTCTGCTGCGGCTCCTGCTGGATGTGCGAGCACGGCCTCCAGAGCCAGTGCGAGACCACGCAGGTCCGCGAGCAGGGCACGGGCGCGACGCTCTTCGGGTACTCCGAGCTCTACGGGTCCCAGCCCGGTGGCCAGGCCGAGTACCTGCGCGTCCCGCACGCCTCGTACACGCACATCCCCGTGCCGGACGGGCCGGCGGACGACCGCTTCGTCTACCTCTCGGACGTCCTGCCGACGGCGTGGCAGGCGGTGGCCTATGCCGACCCGGAGCCCGAGGGCACGCTGCTCGTCCTCGGCCTCGGCCCGATCGGGGACATGGCGTGCCGGATCGCGCAGCAGCGCGGGGTGCGCCAGGTCATCGCGGTCGACCGGGTCGACGCCCGGCTGGCCCGCGCCCGCGACCGCGGTGTGACGACGATCGACCTGCGCGAGGTCGACGACGTCGGCGAGGCGGTCCGTGACCTCACCGGCGGACGCGGCGCGGACGCGGTCGTCGACGCCGTCGGGATGGAGGCCCACGGCGCCGGGGTGGCCCGACTCGGGCAGAAGCTCGTCCAGGCGCTGCCGTCGGCCGTCGGCAAGCGGCTGATGACCACGGCCGGCTTCGACCGCCTCGGTGCGCTGTACTCCGCGATCGACGCCGTGCGCCGAGGTGGGACGATCTCCCTCAGCGGGGTCTACGGCGGCATGGTCGACCCCCTGCCCATGATGACCCTCTTCGACAAGCAGGTGCAGATGCGGATGGGCCAGGCCAACGTCAAGCGCTGGGTGCCGGAGATCATGCCGCTGCTCACCGACGCCGACCCGCTCGGCGTCGACGACTTCGCGACCCACCGGCTGCCCCTCGAGGCCGCCCCGGAGGCGTACGCGACGTTCCAGGCGAAGGAGGACGGCATGGTCAAGGTCGTGCTCACGCCGGGGTCGGGCGAGTCGAGCCCGTGACCACCACCTGCGACGCCGTGGTCGTCGGCGGCGGGCCCAACGGCCTCGTCGCCGCGAACGCCCTCGGCGACGCCGGCTGGGACGTCGTCCTCGTCGAGGCGCAGGACGAGGTCGGGGGTGCGGTGCGCAGCGGCGAGGTCACCGCCCCCGGCTTCGTCACCGACCTGTTCAGCGCCTTCTACCCCCTCGCGGCCGCGAGCCCGGTCATCCGCGACCTCGACCTCGGCGCGCACGGCCTCGAGTGGCGGCGCGCGCCCGACGCCGTGGCGCACGCGTTCCCGGACGGGCGCGGGTCGGTCGTGCACGCCACCCCCGAGGACACCGCCGCGGCCCTCGACGCGGTCTTCCCCGGCGACGGCGCGGCGTGGCTGCGGCTCGTCGCCGACTGGCACCGCGTGCGCGACCCGCTGCTCGACGCGCTGTTCACCCCGCTGCCCGCGGCACGGCCGCTGCTGCGCCTGCTGCGCGAGACCCGCGTCGCGGGTGCCGTCGACCTGCTGCGCCTCGGGCTGCTCTCCGCGCGCCGCTTCGGCCACGAGGAGTTCGGCTCCGAGGAGGCGCGGGTCCTGTTCACCGGCAACGCGATGCACAGCGACCTGCCGCCGGACGGCGCCGGCAGCGCGCTGTTCGGGTGGCTGCTCGTGATGCTCGGTCAGGACGTCGGCTTCCCCGTGCCGCGGGGCGGGGCCGGCGAGCTCGCCCTCGCCCTCCGGCGCCGCGCCGAGTCACGGGGGGTGCAGGTCCGGTGCGGCACGGCGGTCACGGGCGTCGACGTCGTCGGCGGCCGGGCCCGGGGGGTCCGCCTCGCCGACGGCACCGTCGTGCGGGCGCGCAAGGCCGTCCTCGCCGACGTCTCGGCCCCGGCGCTCTACGGCCACCTCGTCCCCGAGGGCGTCCTCCCGCGCCGGCTGCTCGCCGACCTGCGCCGCTTCGACTGGGACCCGGCGACCCTCAAGGTCAACTGGGCCTTGGGCGGCCCCGTCCCGTGGCGCGCCACCGAGGCCCGCAACGCCGGCACGGTGCACCTCGGGGTCGACGACGCGGGGCTCGTCGACGTCGGTGCGGACCTGTCGGTCGGCCGGATGCCGGTGCGCCCGTTCCTCCTCTTCGGCCAGATGACGACCGCCGACGCCTCCCGGTCACCCGAGGGCACCGAGTCCACCTGGGCCTACACCCACCTGCCCCGGCGCTTCGTCGGCGATGCCGAGGCCGTCGCCGCCCAGGTCGAGCGGGTCGAGGCGGCGGTCGAGGAGGTCGCCCCCGGCTTCCGCGGCCTCCAGCGGGCGCGGCACGTCCAGGCCCCCGGCGACCTCGCGGACGCCGACGCCAACCTCGACGGCGGCGCGCTCAACGGCGGTACCGCCAACCTGCACCAGCAGCTCGTGCTCCGTCCGACCCGTGGCCTCGGCCGGCCCGAGACCCCCGTGCCCGGGCTGTTCCTCGCGAGCGCCTCGGCCCACCCCGGCGGCGGGGTCCACGGTGCGTGCGGCTGGAACGCCGCAGTCGCCGCGCTCGGACAGGACGGCCGGCTCGGCGCGGCCCGCAGGGCGCTGGTCCGCACCGCGTGGGCGCGGGTGCTCCGCGAGGACCCGCCGGGCTGACGCTCCCGGTCTCAGCCGATGGAGGGGTCGCGGTACCGGCCCTCCGCGAGCAGGGCCAGCCGGCGCAGCGTCTCCCGGTTGCGCGGCAGGATCGCCGCCTGCCGCACCGGCATCGGGACGAGCCGCCCGGGGCCGTTCGAGGCGTCCTCGGCGATCGTGACGGTGCACGACTCGGGACCCTCGGGCACCACCTCGATGTCGACCCGCGCCTCGCCGGCCGGCCAACCCTTGGCCGTGAGCACCAGCCGCAGCGGAGCCTCCGAGTCCTCGACGTGGGTGCTGTCGGAGATCATCGCCGGCCACAGGCCGACGCTGTGGTGCAGCCGGGCCCCGGGCTCCGGCCAGGTCGTGTCGACCTCGCGCACCCGGGAGGCACCGACGACCCAGGAGGCGTAGAGCCACCCGTCGGCGAGGACGGCCCAGACCGCCTCCGCGGGGGCGTCGACGGTTCGGGTGACGCGGGGGCGGTCGAGCGACTCGGACATGGCGGGCCTTCCGGTGGTGGTCGGTGGGGGGCGCCGGGTGCCGTCGTCGGCAGGGACGGTCCGATGGGCATCCTCCCGGATCGCGGGTGACCTACCCGATCCGACGGACGGGCAACCTGTCGCCACCCGTCCCGGTGCGCGAGCACCTGAGAGAGATCGGCCGCGACGATTTGGGGTCCGCGGCGCATCGCTGGCTATCGTGGCTGGGTTCGCCCCCCTCACGGACGGAGAGAACGTGACCTGCCCCGAGTGCGGAGCGGCGGTGCACCCCGCGGACCGCGTCTGCCCGATCTGCCGCACCGTGCTGCCCACCCCTGAGGCGGCCGCGACGCCGGAACCGCCCGCAGCGACCCCTCCGCCCGCGGCCGCCACCCTTCGCGCGTCCGCCTCGGCCGAGGAGCCGACGGTGGGCCTGCGGGAGGACACCTCCGAGCTCGGTGGGCTCCTGCCGCTGAGCGCCTACCCCGACGTCAACCGCCCCGGCGGCCGCTACGCCGAGCCCGAGGAGCCGGTGTACGGCGACCCGGCCGACCCCGGCGCCGCTCCCCCCGACGCGCGCCGCGGCTGCCTCGGGATGGTCGTCGTGGCGCTCGTCGGCCTCCTCATGCTCGCCGGGATCTTCTGGTACTTCGGCTCCGGCAGCGAGCCCGAGCCCGGCACGGCCGGCTCCGCCACGCAGAGCGTCTCCCCCGGGTCGTCCTCCTCGGCGTCACCCGACGGGTCCCCCTCGGCCTCCCCCACCGGGCCGCAGCCGACCGAGCGCGCGTCCACCGCGAAGAAGTGCGACACGGTCGGGGGCGCCGTGGCCTGGAGCGGCAACGAGGTGACCACCTGCGAGTTCGCGGTCGAGACCGCGAAGGCCCTCGTCGACGAGGCCCCCGACCTACCCGCCACGGTCACCGCACGCTCCCCCGTCACGAAGAAGGACTACGCGATGGAGTGCTCCAACACCACGCCCGTCGTCTGCCGGGGCGGCACCGACGCGCTCGTCTACGTCGACCTCCCGCAGCAGTAGGCCCACCCGGCCCATCGCCCGAACGGCCTGATCACGCGGCGATCCCGGGGTGCGCTGCCCGCCGCGTTCCTAGGGTGTGCCCGTGCCACACCCGTCCGCGCCCCCACCGTCGTTCGCGAACCCCTCGCAGGGCCCGCCGCCGGCGCCCCGGCTGGAGCCCGGTCGCGCCCTCGGGGCCATCCCGCCGTCGGGCCCGCGCCCGTCCGGCACCAACGGGTTCGCCATCGCCTCGGCGGTGCTCGGGACCTTCGGGGGCGTCCTGCTCAGCGTGATCTTCGGGTGCGTCGCCCTCGGCCAGGTCCGGCGGACGGGTCAGGACGGCCGCGGGCTGGCCATCGCCGGCCTCGTCCTCTCCGGGCTGTGGGTCCTCGGGGGAGTCGTGATCGTCGCCGTCGCCCTCACCACGTCCGCGCCCGCGAACGGGTCGGCACGGGAGGACCGGAGCGTGCCGACGACGACGCTGCGGGTGGGCCAGTGCCTCTCCGGTATCGAGGAGTCCGACGACGTGCGCTCGGTCCCGGCCACGTCCTGCCGTGGGCCTCACCAGGGGGAGGTGTTCGCTCTCTTCACCCTCCCCGCGGGGGAGTTCCCCGGAGAGGACGAGGTCGACCTCCTCTCGAGCGATGGGTGCCGCGACCGGCTGGTCGACTACGGCCCCGCAGCGGCGAACGACCCCACGGTCGAGGTCTTCTTCATCCGTCCCCGAGAACGCGGGTGGCATCGCGGCGACCGCCGCGTCACGTGCATCGCGACCTCGACGTCCGGGACCCTGCCCGCGGGATCGATCGCCGGCCGCGCCGGCCTCGGGGCCCAGGCATCGCGTCACCGTTAGGGTGATGCGCGTGGAGCCGGTCGTGCGCGTCGAGCACCTCACCAAGGACTACGGTGCGGTGCTCGCCCTCGACGCCCTGACCCTCGACATCGGCGAGGGCACCACGGGGCTCGTCGGCGCCAACGGCGCCGGCAAGTCGACGCTCCTGAAGATCCTGCTCGGCCTCATCCCGGCCACCGGGGGCACGGCCCGGGTGCTCGGCCACGACGTCACCACCGAGGGCGAGGCCATCCGCGCCTCCGTGGGCTATCTGCCCGAGCACGACTGCCTCCCACCGGACGTCAGCGCCAGCGACCTCGTCGTCCACCTCGCGATGATGTCCGGGCTGCCCCGCGTCGCCGCCCGTGAACGCGCCGCCGAGGTGCTGCGGCACGTCGGGCTCGCCGAGGAGCGGTACCGGCCGATGGGCGGCTACTCGACGGGGATGAAGCAGAAGGCCAAGCTCGCCCAGGCCCTCGTCCACGACCCCCGCCTCGTACTCCTCGACGAGCCGACGAACGGCCTCGACCCCGCCGCCCGCGAGGAGATGCTCGGCCTCGTCCGGCGCATCGGCCACGACTTCGGCATCGCAGTCATCGTCACCTCGCACCTGCTCGGCGAGCTCGAGCGCGTCAGCGACAACGTCGTCGTCCTCGACGGCGGCACCCTCCTGCGGGCCTCGCGCACCGACGAGTTCCTCGACGCCACCGGGGCCCTGCTCGTCGAGGTCCTCGGCGACGACGCCCAGACCCGCATGGCGGCCGCGCTCACCACCGCCGGTGTCCCCACGACCGTCCGGGGCTCGGTGCTCAGCGTCGACGCCACGGCCGGGGCCCTCGACGTGCGCGACCTGGTCCGCGACACCGCGAGCGACCTCGGGCTCGGCCTGGTCCGCCTCCAGACCGACCACCGCCGCATCGAGGACGTCTTCGCCGACGCCGCCCCCGAGCCGGCCGAGGCCGCACCCGCCGACACCACCCCGGCACCCCCTGCAGGCCGGCACCGACGTGCCCGGGAGGTTTCCGGTGGCTGACCCCTCCTCCGACCCCACGTCCGCGACGCCCGAGGGTGGCAGCGTCATCCACGACCTCGGGTACCGGCCGTACACCGGGCCCCGGCTCGGCACCGGCGCGATCGCCCGGGCCCTGGTCGTCACCGGCTTCCGGAACGCCTTCGGGCTCGGCCGGTCGGGCCGCTCGAAGGTGCTGCCCTTCGTGCTGCTGCTGCTCAACCTCATGCCCGCCGTGATCGTCGGCGGCGTGCTCGCCTTCATCGGCCTCGACGAGCTGCCGATCGGCTACGCCGAGTACGCGTCGACGACGCAGGTCCTGCTCGGGATCTTCGTCGCCTCACAGGCGCCGGTGCTCTTCTCGCGCGACCTCCGGCACGGCACGATCGCGCTCTACCTCGCCCGGCCGATGCGGTCGAGCACGTACGCCGTGGCCCGCTGGGCCTCCCTGCTCGGGGCGACCCTCGTCTTCCTGCTGCTGCCGATCCTCATCCTCTACGCGGTGGCGCTGCTCGCCGAGCTCGACGTCTCGGAGCAGACCCACGACGCCTCCGTGGCGGCCGGGCTCGCCGTGCTGCTCGCCCTCTCGCTCACCGGCGTCGCGGGGCTCATCGCGTCGTGGTCGACCCGCCGGGGCTTCGCCGTCGCCGCGACCATCGCACTCCTCGTCATCGGCAACGGCATCGTCACGGCGATCCAGGGCATCGCCGGCGAGGAGGGGCAGCCGCAGGTCGGGGAGGTCGCGGGGCTGTTCTCGCCCTACTCGCTCTACCGCGGCCTCATGGCGGCCTGGGCCGGCGGCGACGCCCCCACGCCGCCCACCTCCACGGGGATGGAGCTCGCGTACGTCGGGGTCTTCGCCGCCCTCTCCGCGGCCTGCGTCGCGGCTCTCGTGTGGCGCTACCGCCGGGTGGCCACGTCATGAGCGTCCTCGCCCTCGACACCGCCTCGCGCTGGTACGGCAACGTCGTCGCCGTCAACGGCATCTCGATGACGGTCCGCCCCGGCATCACCGGCCTGCTCGGGCCCAACGGCGCCGGGAAGACCACGCTCATCGCCCTGATGTCCGGCTTCCTCGCCCCGTCGGCCGGCACGGTGACCCTCGACGGCGAGGCGGTGTGGCGGCACACCGACGCCTACCGCTCCATCGGGCTCGTCCCGGAGCGCGAGCTGAGCTTCGGCTACCTCACCGGGCGTCAGTTCGTCCTCGCCAACGCCGAGCTGCACGGGCTGCAGGACCCGGGGGCCGCCACCGAGCGGGCCCTGGCCGTCGTCGAGATGACCGAGCCGGCCGAGCGGCGGATCGGCACGTACTCCAAGGGGATGCGCCAGCGCGTCAAGCTCGCGTCGGCGCTGGTCCACGACCCGTCGGTGCTGCTGCTCGACGAGCCCTTCAACGGGGTCGACCCGCGCCAGCGGCTGCACCTCATGGCACTGCTGCGGCAGATGGGCGAGGAGGGCCGCACCGTGCTGTTCAGCTCGCACATCCTCGAGGAGGTCGAGCAGGTGGCCCGGCAGATCGAGGTCGTCGTCTCGGGGCGGCACGCGGCCTCCGGCGAGTTCGGCGAGATCCGGCGGCTGATGACCGACCGCCCGGTCCAGTACGTCGTCGTCGCGGACGACGACCGGCGGCTCGCGGCCGCGCTCATCGCGGAGCCCTCCGTCGTGGCGGTGTCGCTGCGACCCGAGGGCGGGGTCGACGTCTCGGTCGCCGACTTCGGGTCCTTCGCGGTCCGGCTGCCCCGCGTCGCGCGCGAGCACGGCATCGGTATCCGTGAGCTCGCCCCGACCGACGACTCCCTCGAGAGCGTCTTCTCGTACCTGGTGGGGGGCTGACCCGTGAACCGCACCATCGTCCGGCTCTCCGCCCAGGCCATCGGCGGGCGGCGTCGCGGGCTCGCGCTGCTCGTCATCCCGCTGGCGCTGCTCGTGCTCGCGGTCATCGTGCGCAGCCTCACCGACGGGCAGGTGGGGTTCGACGCGGTCGTCGGGCTCGGCTTCACCCTCGCCCTGCCGCTCGTCGCCCTGCTCGCCGCCACCGCGGTGCTGGGGCCGGAGGTCGACGACGGCTCGATCGTCTACCTGCTCGCCAAGCCGGTCAGCCGGCACGTCATCGCCATGAGCAAGTACGCCGCGGCGTGGTCGGCGACCATGCTGCTCGGCGCGCTGCCGGTGGCCGTCGTCGCCCTGGTCCTCGACGCGTCCGAGCCCCGGCGCGCGCTGGCCCTCGGGGTGGGTGCGGCGGTGTCCGGCACGGTCTACGCCGCGCTGTTCCTCGGGCTCGCGGCTCTCACCCGCCACGCGGTGGTCGTCGGCCTGCTCTACACGCTGTTCTGGGAGGGCGTGCTGGGGTCGGTGTTCGCGGGCGTGCGCTGGCTGTCGGTCGGCTCGTGGGGCCGCGGGGTGGCCGCCGAGGTCAGCCCACTCGTCGACGACGTCGGGGTCGGCGTGGGCTACGCGACGGTGGCAGCGGCGGTCCTGACGCTCGGTGCGGTGTGGTTCGCCGGCGACCGGCTGCGGTCCTTCACGCTCCGCGGCGACGAGTAGCTGCCGGCGGTCCCGCTGGCGGGCCGACGGTCAGTCGATGATCTCGGTGGGCGGTCCGTGCTGCGGCCGTGGGACATCCGCCCGCTCCTCGCTGAACGACGACACCACGTAGGGGTTCCCCTCCATGACGTCGCGGACCACTGCGTCCAGCCAGGTCTCCGGCATCCCCGTCACACCGATCTCGACCAGCCCACGAACCAACCGGTCCGCCACCTGCCCGGCATCCTGGTGGGGCCCCTCCCTCACGAGGCGGTCCACGACCTGCTGCACCGCGAGGTCGCGCTCCCGTCGTTCGTTGAGGCGCTCGTCGTCGCTGACGTCCATGGGCACGGTCCTCCTTGTCCACTCGGTCGTGGCTGGTCCTGCCACCCCACGACCGTACGTCGCCCGCGTTCGCCGATGTGCGGAGGCCTCGGCCCTTCTGGTTCGGGCCCTTCAGTCGCCGGGCAGCGACCTCTCGAAGATGCCGAAGCCGAACCCCGCAGCCACCGCGCGACCATCGGCCAGCCGCACGCCCTCGACCTCGACGGGCCGGGCGTCCTCCCAGCCGGCGGGGATCGCGGCGCTCGCCTCGTCGCGCCGGGGGTTGACGACGACGAGGTGGGTGCCGCCGCGGACGTAGGTGAACGGGTAGTCCTCGGTGAGCACCTCGAGGGTGCCGTCGGGCTGGAGCGCCGGTGTGGCGTGCCGCAGGGCGACGAGGCGGTGCACGAGGTGCAGGAGCGACCCCTCGTCGGCGCGCTGGCTCTCGACGTCGGGGCGGTCGGGGTCGGGGTCGAGCGGCAGGTAGAACTGCTCCGGCGCGGCGGTCGAGAACCCCGCGCCCGGGCCCGGCTCCCACTGCATCGGGGTACGTGAGCCGGTGCGGTTGTTCGTCGGCGACATGATGCTGCCCTCGACGTCCGCGAGGCCGTCGACGAAGCGCATCCCGATCTCGTCGCCCATGTAGATGGTGGGCAGCGAGGGCCAGGTGAGCTGGAAGGCGTACGCGCCGCGGGCCTGCTCGGCGGTGCGGGGGCCGCTGACGAGCCGGGCGTAGTCGTGGTTCGCGGTGGGCAGCGCGACGTGGCCCCCGCCCGTGCCGATGGCCTCGGTCGCCCGGCGCCACTCGCGCAGGAAGACGTCGATCCCACCGCTGCCCTCGGGGTCGAAGAAGAACCGGCCGGTCTCGGTCCACGAGGGGTCGTGCGTGCCGACGCCGGTGTGCCACAGGGCTCGCAGTGCCGGGTTGCCGAACTGGAGGAAGAAGTCGGCGTGGAAGCCGGCGGGGACCGCGACGGCCGGCTCACCCCACTCGGAGAGGAGCGCCACGTCGGGGTACGTGGTGTCGAGCCAGTCGCGCACCTCGCTCCAGAGCCGGCCGGTCTCGACGTGCCCGGGGTCGTCCTTGACGAGGGAGGCGGCCATGTCGACCCGGAACCCGCTGATGCCGAGGTCGAACCAGTGCGCCATGACGTCCTTGAGGGCCTGCCGGTTCGCGCGCGGCCCCTCGGCGTCCACGGGGTCCCGCCACGGCTCGGCGTCGTCCGGCCGGGCGTAGCCGAAGTTCAGCGCGGGCTGGCACGGGTAGAAGTTCAGCTGGTAGTAGCCGCCACGGCTCCCGGGCACCGGGCACCAGATGCCCGCCGGCCGGCCGACCCGCTCGTTGCCGATGTACCGGCCGTCGCCCGGGTCGTCCGCCCACTCGCGGAACCAGGGGTGCTGGTCGCTCGTGTGGCCCGCGACGAGGTCGAGCAGGACGCGGATGCCGCGGCTGCGGGCGGCGTCGACGAACGCGACGAGGTCGTCGTTCGTCCCGTAGCGCGGTGCGACGGTGAGGTAGTCGCTGACGTCGTACCCCGCGTCGGCGAACGGCGAGGCGAAGAGCGGGCTGAACCAGACGGCGTCCACCCCCAGCCACGCCAGGTGGTCGAGGTGCTCGAGCGCACCGGCGAGGTCGCCGATGCCGTCGCCGTCGCCGTCCGCGAACGACTGCGGGTAGATCTGGTAGAGGACCGAGTTCGCCAGCCAGGCCGGCTGCGGGCGGGTGCTCGTCATCTCGTCACCCTAGCGACGGGGACGACCCCGGTGGGGCGTCGCGACCGCGTTCAGACGAGCTCCGCGCCGGCCGGCGCGGTGGACCGAGCGAGGAGGCTCTCGCGGGCCCGCCGCTCGACGAGCAGCTCGAGGAAGTCGTGCACCGTGGACTGCGGTTCGAGCTGGGCGCGGGCCTCGTCGACCGCCGCCTCCACCTGCTCGCGCGTGAAGACTCCCTCGAACCGCGTCGCGAGCGTCTCGACGGCGAAGGCATACCGCGGCTCGTGGTGCCGCTCGGCGTGGGGTGCGGCCATCGGCGGACCTCCTCGTCGGTCCCGACCTGTGCGGCGCGGGCCCTGGTGCACAGATCGTAGCGAGGTGCACGGCGAGCGACCATGCCGTGAACTTCGGGTGGTCCGGTGCGACCTTCGACAGCCCCCTCGGCCGGGCGTGGCGGGGCGGAGACCGGCCCCTATATTCGATGGCGTGCTGAACACACCTCGCGCGCGCTGGTTCGGGCTGGTCGTCATCAGCCTCGGCGTCTCACTCGTCATCGTCGACTCGACCATCGTCAACGTCGCGATCCCCTCGATCATCGACGACATCGGCCTGACCTCCACGCAGGCGCAGTGGGTGCAGGAGATCTACACGCTCGTCTTCGCGGCGCTGCTGCTGGTCTTCGGGCGGCTCGCCGACTCCTTCGGGCGGCGGCGGCTGTTCACGCTCGGTGCCGTCGTGTTCGGGCTCTCCAGCGTGCTCGCGGCGCTCTCCGACAGCGGCGGGGCGCTCATCGGGGCCCGGGCGCTCCAGGGCATCGGCGGGGCGATGATGCTGCCGACCTCGCTCTCGCTGCTCAACGCGACCTTCCGCGGCCGCGAGCGCGGCATCGCGTTCGGCATCTGGGGCGCCACGATCGGTGGGACCGCGGCGCTCGGGCCACTGCTCGGCGGGTGGCTCACGACGAGCTACTCGTGGCGCTGGGCGTTCGGCATCAACATCCCGCTGGCCCTCGTGGTCATCGTCGGGCTGCAGCTGTTCGTCGCCGAGTCGCGCGACCCCTCGCGCGGCGGGCGGCCCGACCTCGTCGGCGCGCTGCTGTCGGTGGTCGGCTTCGGTGGCGTCGTGTTCGGGCTCATCGAGGGCCGCACCTACGGGTGGTTCACGAGCCTCACACCGCTGACGCTCGGATCGTGGTCGTGGCCCTGGTCGCTCTCACCGGTGCCGGTGGCCTTCGTCGTCGGCGGGGCGGCCCTGACGGTGTTCCTGCTCCTCGAGCGGCGGCGGGACGAGCGCGGGCAGCCGGGGATGCTCGACCTCTCGCTCTTCGCGATCCCGTCGTTCCGGAACGGCAACATCGCCGCCGCGATCGTCAGCCTCGGCGAGTTCGGGGTGCTGTTCACGTTGCCGCTGTGGCTGCAGAACGTGCTGGGCTACAGCGCCTTCGAGACCGGGCTCGTGCTGCTCGGGCTGGCCGGCGGCAGCTTCCTCGCCTCCGGCCTCGGAGCCGCCATCGGCAGCAGGAAGGGGCCGCTGTTCATCGTGCGGCTCGGCATCGTGCTCGAGATCCTGGGCGTCGGCGGGCTCGCCGTGTTCCTGCGGCCGGACTCGACCTGGGTCGTCATCGTGCCCCTGCTCTTCGTCTACGGCATCGGGGTCGGCTTCGCGACCGCGCAGCTCACGGGTGTGGTCCTGGCCGACGTGCCCGTCGAGCGCAGCGGCCAGGGGTCCGGTACGCAGAGCACCTCCCGGCAGGTCGGGTCGGCGCTCGGCATCGCGATCCTCGGCACGGTCCTCTTCCTCGTGCTGTCCCAGCAGCTCGACGGCTCCCTCAGGGCGCAGGGGTTGCCGGACGCCCAGCGCACGCAGTTCGTCGACACCGTGGAGTCCAGCGCCGGTGCGGTCATCCCCGGCCTGGCCCGCGACCCCGCCACGGCCCCGGTCGCCGAGGCCGCGAGCCGGGCCTTCACCGAGGCCACGCGGTGGTCCGCAGCGGTCGCGGCCGGGTTCCTCCTGCTGGGGCTGGGCGCCAGCACGTCGCTGAGCTCCGGGCGCCGCGAGGAGGAGGCCGCCGACACCCCGGCGGACACGGCAGCCGCGTGACCGCCGCGGCGTCACCCCGTCACGCCGCCCGGTGCCGGTCACGCCGCGGTCCGGGCCCACGGAATGCTCGATTGACGCTCGCCGGGATCGGGAGAACTCTGGAGGCGGCGTGAGCCCCAAGGTGTCCGGTCTCAGGCTCAGGCCGGAGCTCGCGGCAGGGTAGTCGTCGCCGGCCGGGACCATGACGCGCCCGGCAGGTGACAGCGACCACCCGCGATCTGGGAGTCGGTCGAGCGCCTCGTCGCGACAGCTGCTCCTCGGCGTCGGCCTGGTCCTCGGCCAGCACACAGACTGAGTACGGTTCCGTTCACGTCCAGGTGTCGTCGCTGCCGGTGCCGGCGTGGCTGTCGGCCATCTGCTCGGTCCAGGCCGAGGCCCCGCCTCCGAACGCCATCTCGTCGAGGAACCCGATGAGGTGCACTGCCGAGCCGAAGAGCCCGAGACTCAGCCCGTGGCCGGTCTCGTGGGGGACGTCGTTGTCGGGGCTGGTGTTCTTGGAGTCGACGAAGACGAAGTGCCCCATGTCGTAGGCGGTGTCGATCGGGTTCGCGTCCGAGAAGGCACCGCCCTTCATGACGAACGAGCAGGTCTGGAGGTCGAACGAGATCGACGTGATGGCCAAACCGGGCACCTTGTTGAGCGTGACGGCCGCGAGGATGAGGTTGACCGCGAAGAACACCAGCCCCAAGCCGTTGATGAGCCACGTCGTCGGCATGAGCCAGCTCGACCAGCCGAGGACGACCTGGTAGGCCGTGCTCTGTCGGATGGCGTCGAAGACTCCGAGGAAGACGATGATCCCCAGCCCGATGCCGACGGCCGGTCCGAAGATCGCCGTGGCGAAGACGGCGGTCAGGCCGGCGTTGAAGCCGATGAGCACCCCCTTGAGGAAGTCGCCGAAGGCGGTCCCCCGGGCCGCTGCGGCACCGGCGTACCCCGCGATGCTCAGACCGATGATCAGGCCGATCGCGAGCAGCCCGAACCCGATCCCCGACGCGAAGGCGGCGATGGTGAGCACCGCCACGGCGATGCCGATGATCACGCCGACGATGCCGCCGAGCACGGTCCAGAAGCTGGCGCCGTCGGGGTCGATGTTGTTCACGGGGTCATTGGCGCAGTAGGCGTACAGCTCGAGCCGGCGCGGGTCCTCGAGCGCCTTCTCCGGGTGGTGCAGGTAGTACGAGTCCGGGCTGACGAACCGGCCCAGGGTCGGGCAGTACCAGCGGCGGCGGGCGTAGTAGAGCTCGGCCTCGGCGTCCCACTCGGCGAACGCGAAGACCTGGAGCGGCGCCGGACCGACGAGGTCGGCGGAGTTGCCGAAGGCGCGGTAGTCGATCCGGGCGAACCGCGTCCCCGCGGCGTCGGTGAAGAACGTCGTCGAGCCACGGGGGTCGGTGTGCAGCCAGTGACGGGCGCCCCCGTGGTCCATCGCCACCCGTAGCCCGTTGAGGACCACGTAGGTGACGACGGTGCCGTCGCGGACTTCCGCATACTGGCCGAGGAACACCGTGTCGGTGACGACGGCACCGCGGGTCACCCTCTTGCGCACCCGGACCCCGCCGTGGTCGTAGCCGTACTCGGCACGGGTGCCGTCGCTGCGCTCGACCCGTTCGAGCTGGCCCTTGACGTCCCATCCCAGGGTGCGTCCGGGTAGGGCCAGGAGCCGGCCGGCCACGTCGTAGTCGAGCGCGAACGGTGCCGCGACTCCGATGGCCATGGTGTCCGGGCGGGTCGGGTGCGCCGCGTCGGCGGTCGTGAACGTCGCGTCGTCCTCGCCCTGCGAGACGAGGGTGCGCTGCTGGTAGGTGAACGCGGAGTCCACGCCACCGGGGCGTGCGTCGCGGACCGCGACCAGCTGGCGCAGGTCGTCGTAGGAGTAGTCGACCCGCCCGCCGGCTCCGGGACTCGTGTCGTCCACCGCCACGCACTGACCGAGGGCGTCGTAGCCGTAGGCCTGGTCGGCCAGCACCGTCGCGCCGGAGGACGTGCGCTGGGTCGCCACGCGTCCGGTGCCCGGAAGGTAGCCCACGTCGGTGAAGACCCCGTTGCTGTACTCGATGCGCGTCGCGAGGTGCCGGGGCTCGTACTCGATGGCGTCGACGACCCCGGCACGGCTCGGACGAGCCCGTTGGCTCCGGTCGTAGTCGACGGTGCTGCCGTCGGGCTGGGTGACCCGGGTGACCTGGCCGAGGGCGTCCCGCTCGAAGGCCAGGGCGTACGGGGCTGCGTGCCCGTCGACGTCGTACTCGCGACGGTCACCCTCCCCTGGGCGTCGTAGCCGAAGGTCTGGCGGCCGCCCGGGTAGGCAGCGGTGTGCAGCCGCCCGAAGCCGTGCGTCGCAGGGTCGTCGTACGTGTAGCGCTCGGTCTCGGTGCCGTCCACGGTCAACGACGTGATCCGCCCCAGGCCGTCGTAGGCGGCGCGCACGACGTGCCCGGCCGGGTCGGCCACCTGCACCGCGCGCCCTCGGGCGTCGTGCAGGGTCGTCCACGCCCCGGCGTCGCGGTGGCGCACCGAGAGCCGCTGCCCGAGGCCGTCGTACTCGTACCGGGCGACGACGCCGGCGTCGTCGGTGTGCTCGACGAGCAGGCCCGAGTCGTCGGGGGTGTAGCGGGTCGTGACATCGCCGGCGGGCCCGGACTCGATGACGGCGGTGCGGCGGTGGGCGGCGTCGACGACGTCGCGCCGCTCGATGCCGAGCGCGTCGGTGGAGGTGATCTCGAAGGGGGTGTAGCGCGTGCTCGACGTGGCGCCGCCGTGGTCGACGACCCGCACCGGGCGGCCGAGGGCCTCGTAGGTGATCCGCCGGCTCGTCATCGCCGCGAGGTCACCGGGCGAGGGGGGCGCGAAGGTGAGGTCGGCGCCGAAGGTCGGCTCGTACTCGGCCGCCACGTCGCCGAACGGGTTCCGGACGAGGTGACCACTGACCGTGACCGTCCCGGCGGTCAGCACCTCGCGCCGCTGGTGCTCGCGGCCGAGCCCGTCGAAGACGATGGCGCTGTCGCCGGTCTCCGGCCGCCCGTGCCGCAGCCGGCGCCGCACCGTCACCACACCCGGCACGACGTCGTCGTAGGCGTAGGCGCGCGAGGGCAGTGCGGCGGTGTCCCCCGGGAGCACCACGGAGGTGAGCCGGCCCTGGGCGTCGTAGCGCATCGAGACGTGCGTGCCGTCGGGGTCGGTGACCTCGGTCGGCTGGCCCGTCGCGGGGTCGGTGACCGCCTCGGTCGTGCCCATCGGGTTCGACGTCGAGGCCCGGTGCAGGCCCGTCGGGTCGTACGTGTACGTCGTCGTCTGCCCCGGCGAGGAACGCTCGGCGACGAGGCGCCCGGCCCCGTCGTGTGCCTGCTCGACGGCCCGGGCGAAGAGCGCGTCGCGCCCGTCCGCGTCGGGCATCACGACGTAGCCGAGGTCCCCCACGTCGACGTGGGCGGGGTCGAGGGCGTCGCCGTAGCGCGCCTGGGCGGCGTCGACCGCCATCACCCAGCGCAGCTCGCCGGTCAGCAGACCGCGGTCGACCTGACCTGCGGGGAGGCCGACGAAGTCGGGGCCGTCGTAGGGGCGGCGCACCTCGCCGACGAGTCGACCGCCCCCGTCGCGCCGGACGATGGCGCTGGGCCGACCGATGACGAGCTCGTCCGGGTGCACCGCGCAGGACACATCGGTGGTCATGGTGGTCTCGGGAACGGCTGCACCGGCACGGGTTCCGCTGTGCCTGAGCGTCTCCCGAGTCACGTTGCCTGCTGCGTCGTAGGTGAACGAGCGCTCCTCGACCCGCACGTCGTCGGTGCGGTCGCTCCACCGTCGGGCGGTCCGCGTCACCGTGACCCAGCCGCGGGACGGAGTCCCTGCCGGCCCGGGCAGGGCCTCGACCGCGTAGTCGGTCTCCTCGACGAGCACCGGGAGATCCTCATCCGCGGTGCCGTCGAGGGACAGGTGCTCGACCCGCGTGAGCAGGCGGTTCATGAGGGCGTCCTCGGGCCGGCCGTCCGGGCGCCTGTCAGCGCCGACGAGGAAGTGGTGGACGGTGCGCGTCGTCGGGTGGCTGTCGTCACCCAGCTCGTCACGCTCTACCCGTGCGAAGCCCTCGAAGGCGCGTTCGCGCTCGTCGAACCAGCCCTCGTGGTAGCGGTACTCGGTAGGCGAGACCTGGCCGGAGACGGCGTCGGAGACCTGGTGGCGGCACGGCAGTCACCCCGAAGGGCACCTCGTCCGGCCAGGGAGTCCCGGCGAGCCGGTCGGCCTCGGCCTGGGCCGCGGCGCTCGTGTACTCCAGCACCGCCGTCAACCCGGCCCCGTTGTCGGTACCGACGAGGAGGTAGCCGGCCCCGTCCGTCGGGTCGTAGCGCACGAAGCCCGTGCCGCGCCCGCGCGGCGAGCACCACAGCAGCGCCTCGCCGCGTCCGAAGCGGCCGGCGACGGACGCGAGCGTCCCGGGGACCGGTTGGGGCAGGAGGGGGTCGACGAACGGGGCGCCCCAGGCCGCGCCGGACCGGTTCGGCACGACCTCGAGGCCCCGTGGCCCGGCGAGGACGAGGTCGGCACACCCGTCACCGTGGACGTCGGCGAGGAGCACCTGCGTGCCGTCGTCGGTGCGGACGCGCGGCGAGTTCGCCATGAGCACGGGGGCCCCGAAGCGCCCGTTGCCGAGGTTGGGCCAGTACGTGACGTCGCCGGAGCGGACGCGCGCGAGGTCCGCGAGGCCGTCGCCGGTGAGGTCCCCGAGCCGGACGGCGGGGTCGGCGAGATCGGGGGGGTCGACATCGGCGAGGGGGCCTGTGCCGGGGGTCAGCTCGACCGGGCGTGGCGGGCTCCACCCGGACCTCCCCCGGTTGCGCCACCAGATCACCGAGCGCCCGAGCTGCCCCAACGCGTCGACCCGCCCGTCGCCGTCGAGGTCGGCGAACCGGGTCGTGGGGCCGAGGTCCGGCGTCGTCGCGGTGCGGGGGTAGGCGACGTAGGACTGCCAGCCCTGCGCCGTTCCCCCGGAGGCGTACCCACGGGGCACGGCGGCGCCGACCCCGACGAGCAGGTCGACGGCCCCGTCGCCGTCGATGTCGGCCACCGCCAGCCGGTCGTCTCGCACGCTCGTGACCCCGACCGGAACCCGGTCGATGCGGTGCGGGGCCTCGAAGTCGCCCGCGGCCGTCGTCGGCCAGTACCAGGTGGCCCCTGCACTGATCCCGAGGACGCCTGCGAGCGGTCCGCGGTCGAGCGGGGTGAGCAGGGCGTCGGGGTCGGTCAACGGTGGGGGTGGGCTCACCGGGTCGGTGTCGCAGAACCGCGCGTGCCACGTCGCCGGGTCCGGCGCGGTGTAGGTGAACCGCTGCGGGGGGCGCGTGAGGTCGCCCGAGCCGTCGGTCGCCGGGCCGTGGCTCGTGAGCTGCACCGAGGTGAGCAGCGAGGCACCGGACAGCGGGGCCTGCTCGTAGCCGAGGGCCCAGCTGCGGACGGGGGTGGCACCGCCGCCGATGGCGAGGGTCATCCCGCTGCAGCGCTGCCGGGTCAGGCGCAGCCAGCCGGCCCGGCCGTTGCGCAGGACGTCCGGCCGGTCCTCGTAGGCCAGCCGGAGGGTGTACACGGCCCAGGCCACCTCGGTGAGGTACGGCGTGCCGTCGGTGACGGTCCACGTCCAGGTGACGGCGTTGCCGCTGGGGTCGAGGAGACGCTCGGGCAGCCACTGCACGACCCGGTCCGGGTGACCGGGCTCTGCGACCCGGGCGGCGGCGGTGAGGCCGAGCTCGACCGTGACCCCGTCTCGCTGGTGGATGGTCCATCCGTCGCCGGTGCGCTCGTAGCGGTCGAACGCCGCCTCCTTGCGGGCGCGCCACTGCCCGGGCGAGACCTCGATCGACCTCGCACGCCGTCGGTGAGGTAGCGGGCGGTCAGCTCGTCGCCGGCCGGCGCGTCGGGGGCCGGGACGCCGAAGTCGAGCCGGCGCTCCACGGTGCGGACCGGCAGGCCCCACCCGAGCCCGAAGGGCCCGTTGCCGGCGTTCTGGCCGTACGCGAGGTCGACCTTCACGACCTGCCCCGCGATGCCCTTCGGCACCGGGACCGGCACCGTGTAGGACGCCTGCCCGGTGTTGAGGTCGAGCGCGAACGCCTCGCCGAACCGGGCGCGTTGCCGGTGCCCGAGGGTGGGCGGAGGGCCTGCTCGGACGTCGCCAGGTCACTCAAGCCGTCACCGCCAGGTGAACGAGTTGGCTTGGTACAGAGACACGTCCACGACCCCGGCGGCCTCACCCGTGAGGGCGACGGTGAACGAGTCCGCGACGGGAGCGCCGAGCAGCGAGGCCACCGGGGCACCCGACAAGATGCCGACGGCGTCGTCGTGAGGTCGAGCGCCACGCCCGTCGAGGCCGGCGTGAGGGTCACCGCACGGTTCGCGACGACCGTCGGGTCGCCGACGAGGTTGAGCACGAACGAGGTCCGCGCCAGGTCGATCTGGGTGCGGGGCAGGTCGGCGGCGTCGACGGCCAGCACCCCGGTGCCCTGGGTCCGGAGGAAGAACAGCTCGTCCGGCGCCTGCAGTCGCATCGAGGTCACCCGCGACGCGCTCCCCGTCGTCGGCAGGCCGGCCTTGACCGACGTCTCGAGGTCGCCGTCGAAGAAGGCGTCGAAGCTCAGGACGAGGTAGGCGTCGAGGATCCCCCCGAGGTCGACGTCGTTGATGCCGGGGGGCAGCTCGAGCCGCCACATGGTCGCCGCGCCGTTGTTCTCGAAGAGGCGGAGCTGCTGTGGGTCCGCGCGCAGGACGATGGCGTCGGTCCGGGCGTCGTACTGCGACAAGGGCATGACGTCGGGCGGGTAGACGAGCTGCTGGACCGTGCCGTCGGCTCCGCGGAAGGTCGAGACCCCGATGTTGCGCAGCGTGCCGCGGATCCCCTCACCCGAGCTGAGACCCACGGGCTGGACCTCGACATTGCGCACCTTGTGCAGGTAGAAGCCCGGATAGAGCCGGTCGAGCTGCTCGAGCGTCGTCTCGAGGCACGCCACCCCGTCCGCGCGCAGCTGCTTCAGGGCCGTCGGCCAGTTCTGCGAGATCGAGAACGAGACCTTGATGGGGGCCTTCTTGGAGCGGGTGCTCGTGAGGTAGTCGACGGTGAAGAAGTCGATGTCGCGCAGGAGCACGTCGGCGCCCAGCACGGTGCCCGCTCCGGCGTTGCGGTAGTCGAGCCGGATCTTGTGCAGGTCGCGGGCGGTCTCGGCGACGTAGGCCCGCTGCATGAGCCACGCCACGCTCGTCGCCATGTCGAGGTAGTCGGTCGACAGGCCCTTCATCGTCTGGGCCATGTCGTACCAGTGCCGGGCGCTGAACTCGCGGAGCTCGAGGAACTCGCGGTTCTCCTCGGTCGGGCGCTGCTGGAGCCGGGCGACGGCCACTCGCTGCTGGACCAGGGCCACCCCCGCCTGGGCCTGGGTCACGGGCGTTTCACCGCGTTGTTCGTGCCGTTCGCACCACGGTGTTGAAACCGGTGATCGAGGGCGTCGGAAACGTCCCACGCTGAGCGGCCAGCCGCTGGAGGACGACGTTGCGGTTCTCGTGGTCGGCGCCGAAGTACTCGTAGTTGGTGATGGTGAGCTTCACCTGGTCGTCGTGGTCGACGGCCGAGGCCTGGGCCCACGCCTCGAGCTGGGCGAGCTCCTCGAGCTCCCAGCGCACGTCGGCGAACGCGTCGGCCGCGGCGTTGGCGTTGTCGAGCTGGGTCGTCGCGTACTGCTGCGACCGCACGGCGACGGTCACCCCGGCCTGGGCCTGGGCCACCCCGGCCTGCTCGAGCTGGACGCTGGCCGACGCGAGGTCGACCTGCTGGTCCATCTGGTCGGTGCGGAACTCCTCGTTCTCGGCCTGGCTCTTGAACTGGATGTACGCCTGCTCCATCGAGGCCGCGTGCTCGGTCAGGTAGCGCGCACTCGTCTGCAGGCTCTCGAAGCTGAATGGCGGGAGGTAGTCGGGCGCGAAGCCGAGGAAGTTCTGGCCCGCCGCGATCTGGCTGAGCCGCAGCCGGGCCCGCGTGATGGGGAGGACCACGTCGCCGTTCGAGGGTGGTCGGCCCCGGTGTTGGTGATCCCGGCACCGGCGAGGACGGCGAAGGCGCCGGCGTAGAGGGCCGAGCTCGTCGGGATGCCGCCGTCGACCTTGATGACCTTCGTGTAGAGGTCTCGAGCGTTCTTCCAAGCGGCCGCGTCGTCCCTGGCCGCGCGGTAGAGGGAGTCGCCCCACGAGACGTAGGTCTGGGCCAGCCGGGTCCACACCTGGACCACCTCGACCTCGGTGTTGAGGTAGGGGTACTTCAGGGCGTTGCGGTAGCAGGTCTCGGCGCTCGCGTAGTCGCCGCTCGCGGCGTAGCAGTCGCCGAGGCTCATCGGGAGGACGAAGAAGTAGATGTACGGCAGGTAGGCGACGAAGGTCGAGGGGGGCAGGGTCTGGATGTGCAGCAGCGAGATGTCCTTGCTCACCCGCATGGTGTCGTAGAGCTTCGTGAGGGCTGCCGACTTGTCGCCGCTGAGATCGACCTCGATGACCCTCGACTGCGCGGTCATCAGCGACAGGACGTCGGTGGTGCGCTGGTCGGCGACGTAGGCCAGCGCTTGGAGGGTCGGGGTGGCCACCTGGGTCATCGGCTCGACGGCCACCGCCCCCAGGGGTGCGGCCCCGCCTCCCACCGGGAGGCGGGCACCCCTGCCGGCCAGGCGGCCGAGCCCGACCGCCCCGGGGAGCCCGACGCCCCGGGTGAGGGAAAGGTCGGCGCCCGCCAGGCGGGTCGCGGTGAGCGCGACGGCCGGCGCGCCGGCCACGTCCAGCGGGTGGATGCCGAGCTCGCAACAGACAGTGGTGGCGCGCTCGAGCTGGCGGAGGCGGCGGCGTCGTCACCCTGACGGGTATGTAGCCCCGACAGCGCGGCGAGCGCCGAGACCTGGCCCTCACCGGAGTCGGCCTTGAGGAAGAGCTTCTGGGCGGCCTCGAGGTCCGCCGTGGCACCGGCTGCGTCACCCAGGCGCTCCTTGAGCAGGCCCACGTCCTGACGCAGCTGGCCCGCGAGGGCGGGGTCCTTCGTGCCGGCGACCTTGACGGCCTCCGCGTAGGAGTCGACCGCCGCCCGGTAGTCGCCGGCGGCCGCCGCCGCGGCCGCGGTCGTCAGCACGTCGTGCACGCCGTCGAGGTGGCTGCGGGCACCTACGGTGAGGACCACCGGGTCGGCGAGGACGGTCTTGGGGTCGAGGGCCATCGGCCAGGTCACCCCGTGGGGCACCGTCGAGACGGGCGGGCGGGTCCGGCTCGTTGACTCGGCGGCCATCGCGATGAACGCCTTGACCGTAGCGGACTTCGTAGACGAGCTCCCACACCGGGAACCCCACGGTGCTCGAGGGCAACGTCGGGTTGGCGGTCTTGAGGATGAGCGCCTGCAGGTCCTGGTAGCCGCGGATGGCGATGCCCAGCTCGTCGTTGAGGTGGGCCTCGCGAGCGGCGGCGAGGTCGCCCTGCACCCTGCGCTCGAACGCGGACTCGGGGCCGTCGACCTCGTAGGCCGCGGACGCCGACGCGACGAGGCACCGCAGGTCCTCCAGGTGGGAGTACTTGATCTCGCTGGCGTAGGCCTTCATCGACTGCTCCTCGTCTCTGACGTTCGCAGGGGAGGAGCGCCGTCCGGGGTGCGGTGATACCTCGGGGGTGACCGGACGTCCTTCGACAGGGGACACGGCATCCCTTGTCCCTGCCCCCTCAGTGTGGTGTCGTGGCAGCACCGTCCCCGCAGTCCGCGAGGCGCCACGACGAGGTGGTAGACGATGGGTTCGACGTACGACTACGTGATCGTGGGAGCGGGGTCGGCCGGAGCGGTCGTCGCCGCCCGGCTCACCGAGGACCCGGACGTGCGGGTCTGCCTCCTCGAGGCCGGCGGGCCGCCCCCGCCGGCGGAGCTGATGCCCGCCGCGGTCGCCAGCCTGCAGAACGACCCCACCGTCGACTGGATGTTCACCGGCGACGCGGGCGGGGTCGGCAAGGGCCTGGTCGGCGGCCGGATGATGGTGCCGCGCGGCAAGATGCTCGGTGGCACCTCGGGGCTCAACTACATGGCGTACGTGCGCGGCCACCCCGGCGACTTCGACGCCTGGGCCGCCGGTGGTGCGCAGGGCTGGTCCTACGACGAGGTCCTCCCCTACTTCCTCAAGGCCGAGGGCTTCGTGCACAGCACCGAGCTGCACCCCGACCTCGACGCGCACGGCAGCGACGGCCCGCTCGGGGTGTCGGTGCGCGAGCCGGTCCTCAAGGCCTCGGCGCAGTTCGTCGAGGCGGCGGGCGCCACCGGGCTCAAGCAGGGCGACTACAACGGTCGCGACCGGCGGGAGGCCGACGGCGTGGCCTCGCTCTTCCAGACCACGACCAAGGACGGCAGGCGCAGCTCGACCTTCCACGCCTACCTCGAGCCCGCGATGGACCGCGAGAACCTCACCGTCGTCACCGGGGCGCTCGTCGAGCGGGTGCTGCTCGACGGCGACGGTGACGCCCTGCGCGCCACCGGCGTCGCCTACCGCACGGCCGACGGGGGCCGCGAGGAGGTCACCGCCGCCACCGAGGTGGTGCTCTGCGCGGGCGCCATCGGCTCGCCGCACGTCCTCATGCTCTCCGGGGTCGGGGCCCGTGACGAGCTCGCCGCGGTGGGCGTCGACTGCGTCGTCGACCTCCCCGACGTGGGGCGCCACCTCAAGGACCACCTGCACACGCCGCTGATGTTCGCCGCGGACGGCATCGGCGAGCCGATGCTCGAGGTCGCCATGTCGCTCGGCCCGGACGCCCTGCGCGCCCCGGCGGGTCCGCTGCCCGCCGACCCCGCGGACGACGTCGACCTCCCGGAGCCCCTGGCTGCTGCGAAGGCCGAGGCCGAGCGCCGCCTCGGCGAGTGGTTCACCACCGGCCGCGGCATCCCCTCGTCCTCGCTCTACGACGCGGTCGCGTTCTACTCGACGGGCCTCGGCGACCCGCACACCCACGACGCCCAGATCGGGTTCCTCGCGGCGGGGTACACACCGGCGATCTGGGAGCACGTCTTCCGCATCCCGCCGGCGGCGTTCTTCGAGGACCCCGAGGCCTTCCTCGACCCGACGAAGGGGCAGGTCGTCGTGCTGCCCAACCCGGTCCAGCCGCACTCGGAGGGGTCGGTCACCCTCGCCAGCGCGGACCCGGCGGTCGCCCCGCGCATCGACCTCAACTACTTCGACGACCCGCACGACGTCGCGGTGATGGTCAGCCGTGATGCGCCGCGCCCTCGAGATCGCCGCGGCCTGGCCCGGCGGTGGGCTGGGCGACCCGGTCATCCCGCCGCACCTGGCGCAGGCCCACGGCCACGAGGCGGGCACCGAGCCGAGCGACGCGCTGCTCGAGGACATCGCCCGCCACTACGCGCTGACGGTCTACCACGAGACCTCGACCTGCCGGATCGGCGACGTCGTCGACCCCCGGCTGCGGGTGCTCGGCATCGCCGACCTGCGGGTGGCGGACGCGAGCGTGATGCCGAACGTCGTGAGCGGCAACACGAACGCGGCGTCGATCATGATCGGCGAGAAGGCGGCCGAGATGATCGCCGGCGACCACGGGGTACGCCTCCACCAGGTGGTGGGCTGACCGCGAACGCTGCCGGGCGTCGGCCTCAGGGTCGACGCGGCGCCTTGGAGAAGCGCATGCCGGGAGCGTGCAGTCGTTCCACCGCGCCGAGCCACGCATAGGCGAGCAGACACGGCTCGAAAACCCCGGTGGTCAGGCGGTGCGAGGTCCCGGGGGCGTTCAGGATGAGGGAGCCGGGAGCGTAGACGGCGGCGTCGTTCTCCGACCACGCGCCCGCGATCGCGATGTAGGACTCCTCGATGTCGCGGTGGTGGTGCTGCGGGTAGATGGTGCTCGGCGCGAAGAGGACGAGCCCGAGGATGAGGTGCTCGGTCACCACCGGCCCCTGCGGACCGACGTCGAGAGCGCGTGGCAGGTGATCGGTCACCGGGAGCCGCGCCGGCTGGCGGTCGACGACCTCGGGGTTGGCCTCGAGGACGTCGGCGATCACCTCACGCACCGGGCGCAGGTGGCTGCGGATCGGCTTGCTGCCGCCGGCGGACCCGTGCCGGTAGATCGTGTCGTACTCCCGGACGAGGTAGAGCAGGTCGTGGCGCTCACGCAGGCGCATGGTCAGGACCCTACGCCGAGCTGTCCCCACGGGACGCCCTGCCACCTACCGGCCCCGGTAGTCGCTGTCCGGGAGCCCCGGTGTCGGCAGTCAGTCGAGCCGCCGGAGCGTCTCCGGCCCGACCCACCCCCGGGCCCGCCAGTGCGCGAGCGCGTCCGTCAGGGCGGCCTCGGCCGCATCGCGGCGGGGCTGGTCCTTTGCGCTCCACGTGCGGTCGAACCAGGTGCGCAGCCGCTGCTGCTCCGCCTCGTCGTCGAGGTCCCGGACACGTCGGCTCGGACCGAGGTGGCGACCCAGCATGAGCATCGTGAGGCTGTCCCCCTCGGGCGTGGCCGTGAGGTAGGCCTCGATCGCCTGACGGGCGGTGGGGTCGACCGGCCCCGCGGGCCCGGCGGAGGCGGAGGGAGCAGCGACCACGGGGGTTGGCTGGGGCGCAGCCGGGTTCGTGGGGACTGGGGTGGTCTCCGCGGGCCCCCGCGGCTCGCGCGGTGGATGGGCCGTGGGCGCCGGCACCCCGAACAGGAAGACGGACACGTAGTGCTCAGGCACCGGCGCGGTCGCGGCGGCGCGGATCGCCTCCGCGTCGCAGGCGGGGCAGAGGACCACCTCGCGGTGCCCCACGACGGCCACCTGGTTGCCGCGCGGGGTGCGCGTCATCACCTGCCGGTAGGGGATCCCGCCGGTGGCGCCGCAGCCCTTGCAGCGGGGGTCACCCCGCATCCACGTGGCACCGCACGCGCCGCAGGTGACCTCGATGTCGTCGGCGGCGGCGCGGCCACTGAGGTCGTCGGTCTCGCCGCACGTCGGGCACGCGGTCACTCGGAACCACCTCCGGGAGAGCGGGACCCGCCCGGCGCCGACCCGGTTCGGATCGGCGCCGACGGCGGGTTCAGGCGTCGACGATCACCGGGATGATGAGCGGGCTGCGGCGGTGCGTGCGCTGGAACCAGTTGGACGCGGCGCGGCGGACGAGGTCCTCGATCTGGTCGAGGTCGTCGATGCCGTCGGACGCGGCCTTGGCCAGGGCCTTCTGGATGACCGCGGTGGCGTCCGAGAAGTCGACGGCGTTCGGGGCGAAGCCGTGGGCGAGGTAGTCGGGGTCCTCGACGAGCTTCCCGGTCTCCGGGTCGGTGATGAGGACGACGGTGAGCACGCCCTCCTCGGCGAGGGTGCGCCGCACGTGGAGGGTCTCCTCGGTGGCGGTCCCGACGCTCGTGCCGTCGACGTAGACGAGCCCGGCGGGGACGGTGCCGACGACGCGGACCTGCCCCTTGACGAGGTCGATGACCGAGCCGTCCTGGCCGATGTGCACGCGCTCCGGGTCGACGCCCGGTGCGGATGGCGATGTCGGCGTTGGCCTTGAGGTGGCGCCACTCGCCGTGCACGGGCAGCACGTTCGTCGGGCGGATGATGTTGTAGCAGTAGGCGAGCTCGCCGGCGCTGGCGTGGCCGGAGACGTGCACCTTCGCGTTGCCCTTGTGGACGACGGTGGCGCCCCAGCGGGTGAGCTCGTTGATGACGCGGTAGATCGCGTTCTCGTTGCCGGGGATGAGCGAGCTCGCCATGAGCACGGTGTCGCCCTCGGTGATGCTCACGGGGTGGTCGCGGTTCGCCATCCGGGCCAGCGCGGCCATCGGCTCGCCCTGGGAGCCGGTGGCGATGATCGCCATCTGGTCGGGGCGCAGCCGCTCGAGGGCCTTGAGGTCCTTGACGATGAGGCCGTCGGGGAAGCTGAGGTAGCCGAGCTCGCGCGCGATGCCCATGTTCCGCACCATCGAGCGCCCGACGAAGGCGACCTTGCGCCCGTGCCGGCTCGCGGCGTCGAGGACCTGCTGGATGCGGTGCACGTGGCTGGCGAAGCTCGAGACGATGATCCGGCCCGGGGTGGTGCGGAAGACGGTGTCGATCGCCGGCGACAGCTCGCCCTCGGAGATGGTGAAGCCGGGGACCTCGGCGTTGGTGGAGTCGACGAGGAAGAGGTCGACGCCCTCCTCACCGAGCCGGGCGAAGGCGCGCAGGTCGGTGACGCGGCCGTCGAGCGGGAACTGGTCCATCTTGAAGTCGCCGGTGTGCAGCACGAGGCCGGCGGAGGTGCGGATGGCCACCGCGAGGCTGTCGGGGATGGAGTGGTTGACGGCGACGAACTCGCAGTCGAACGGGCCGAACTTCTGGCGGTCGTCCTCGGCCACCTGCACGGTGACCGGCTTGATGCCGTGCTCGACGAGCTTGGCCTCGATGAAGGCCAGGGTGAGCTTGGAGCCGACGAGGGGGATGTCGGGGCGCTCGCG
The DNA here is from genome assembly GCA_963709785.1 of uncultured Actinomycetota bacterium. Taxonomy (GTDB): domain Bacteria; phylum Actinomycetota; class Actinomycetes; order Actinomycetales; family Dermatophilaceae; genus Phycicoccus. The sequence goes on from CAVPXT010000017.1 coordinate 140,689, forward strand.
CAGCAGGTAGGGCACCCCGCCGATGTGGTCCTCGTGACCGTGGGTGAGGACGATCGCGTCGATCTTGTCGAGGCGGTCCCTGATCCAGGTGAAGTCCGGGAGGATGAGGTCGACGCCGGGCTGGTGCTCCTCGGGGAAGAGCACGCCGCAGTCGACGACGAGCAGGCGGCCGGCGTGCTCGAAGACCGTCATGTTGCGGCCGATCTCGCCGAGACCGCCGAGCGGGACGATCCGCAGGCCGCCGTCGGGCAGCGCGGGGAGGGAGCCGGCGCTCTTGCGGCGCGGCGACCGGCGGCTCATCGACGGGCCTCCCCGGTCGCGAGGTGGTGGTGCCCGGGGGCCGGGCTCTGGTGCTGCGGGAGGTTCACGTGTTCTCCGATGACAAGGATCTGGTGGGAAGGAGCGGGTGGGCGATGGTGGAGGCATCCCGGGTGGCGCGGCAGCGACGGGTCGGGAGCGGCATGCACCCGAGTGTCCTCGTCCGGGTGAGCGACGTCGACGACCTCGGTGCGGGCGACCCGCCGGGGGACATCACCATGGCGCCCCCGACCCTACCAAGCGGGCGTCGGGTGGCCGTCCGGCACCGGGCGCCCCCCGGTCACGCGTCTCAGCCGAGGGGTGAGGACGGGCCGACGACCAGCCAGGTGAGGATGGCGCAGTTGGCCAGGACGGTGGCCCAGAAGATGCTGACGAACGGCTGCTTGGTCGTCTTGTGGCGGAAGACCCGCCGTGCGACGAGGGCGCCCGGCCACCCGCCGAGCACGTCGACGGCGTGCAGGGTCGACTCCGAGATCCGCCAGGCGCCCCGCTGGGCCGCGGACTTGTCGGCGCGGTAGAGCTCGAAGGCGATGCCGCTCAAGACGATGCTGGGCACGGGGAGGAGGGGGTGCGCCAGGCCCAGCAGGACCAGGCCCGCGAGGAGCCCGAAGAACACGCCGACCGCGGCGAGCGCGACGAGCAGCCCCGGAGGACGCGCCCCGGTCGACCGTGCCGGCTCGAGGTACCTCACGTGGGAGGCCCGCGGTCGGTTCTGGTCGTCGCGGTGCCCGACGTAGCTGACGACGTCGTCGACGAGGGGCCGACGGTCGGCGGGGAACGCGCTGACGTGCACGAACGCGCGGGGCGCGCCCGCGTCGGGGGTGATGAAGCCGAACCCCCGTTCGTCGTTCCACTCGGTCACCGTGCCCTGCTGGCGCATCGCTCACCTCCCGCGTCTCGTCCGTGCCACATCCTGCCTCGTCACGATAGGTCAGCCCTCGACGGCCCCC
>CAVPXT010000018.1:0-83748 GCA_963709785.1 uncultured Actinomycetota bacterium
GAGGGGGTGACCGACGAACCGGGGGCCAAGAAGTCGCGCAGTGCCAGGTCCCGGATGACCGGGCGCGAGCGGCGCGAGCAGCTCATCGGGATCGGGCGCAAGCACTTCGCCGACCGCGGCTTCGAGGGCGCGACGATCGAGGAGATCGCCGCCTCGGCGGGCGTCTCCAAGCCGGTCGTCTACGAGCACTTCGGCGGCAAGGAGGGCCTCTACGCGGTCGTCGTCGACCGCGAGATCGAGGCGCTGCTCAGCGGGGTCACGGCCGCGCTCGAGTCGGGCGGCTCCTCGCGCCGGCTCATCGAGCAGGCCGCCCTCGCCCTCCTCGACTACGTGGAGAACAACACCGACGGCTTCCGGATCCTGGTGCGCGACAGCCCTGCCGGGCAGGCCACTGGCTCCTTCGCGAGCCTGATGAGCGACATCGCGAGCCAGGTGGAGCACATCCTCGCGGCCGAGTTCAAGCGCCACAAGCTCGACCCCAAGGCCGCCCCGATGTACGCGCAGATGCTCGTCGGGATGATCGCCCTCACCGGCCAGTGGTGGCTCGACTCACGCAAGTTCAAGAAGCACGAGGTGGCCGCGCACGTCGTCAACCTCGCGTGGAACGGCCTCACCGGCCTCGAGGCCAAGCCGACCCTCACCCCCGACCCGGAGTGAGCGCGAAGCCTCCTCAGGCGGTGCGGTGGGCCACGGCGAACACCCGCCGGAACGGGAAGAGCACGCCGGCCGACGTGCGCGGGTAGGCCTCGGCGAGGGCGGCCCCGTACGGCTCGACGAAGGCGGCCCGCTCCTCGTCGTCCTCGAGCAGGTCGAGGACCGGCCGCAGGCCCGTGGCCGTCACCCACGAGAGCACGGGGTTCTCGTCCTCGGCGTCGGGATCGAGCAGGTGGATGTAGGTGGTCTCCCACGCCTCGACCTCGCAGCCGAGCCGCGCGAGCAGCCGCAGGTAGGTGGCCGGCTCCCCCACCGACGGGACGTCGAGCTCGGCCGTCAGCTCGCCGACGCGCGGGTGGCCCTGGGCCGTCTCGCGCATCAGCCGGTGGCTCGGGGCGTCGAAGTTGCCGGGGACCTGGAGCGCGAACCAACCGCCCTCGGCGAGCGACTCGACCCACGCGTCGACGAGGTCGAGGTGCCCCGGGACCCACTGGAGCGTCGAGTTCGTGACGATGACGTCGGGCGCCTGCCCGAGCGAGGCAGGGTCCCAGTCGCGCAGGTCGGCGTGCACCCACTCGACCCGCTCCTCGGTGTCGAGCCCGCGGGCCGCCTCGAGCATCGACTCGGCCGAGTCGACGCCGACGACCCGCGCCGTCGGCCACAGGCGCGCGAGCGAGAGGGTCGCGGGCCCGTGCCCGCAGCCGAGGTCGACGACGAGGTCCGGCTCGTCGACCTGCACCTGCGCCACGAGGTCGGCCAGCGGGCGCGAGCGCTCGCGCGCGAACCGGCCGTACGCGGCGGGGTCCCAGCTGGGGCTCGTCCTCATGCGTCCTCCTCGACGGACGTCGGGCGACCACGCTCCCGCGCCATGTGTCTCGATGTCAAGAAACTTGACGAGGAGTAGCATGCGCGCATGGCCGCTGACGACGTCGACCGTATCGTCTCCGCGTGGCGGCGGGAGCGTCCCGACCTCGACGTCACCCCCCTCGAGGTGCTCTCCCGCGTCTCGCGGCTCGCCCGCCGGCTCGACCTCGCCCGGGGCCGGGCCTTCGCCGGGAGGGGTCTCGAGAGCTGGGAGTTCGACGTGCTCTCCGCCCTGCGGCGCACCGGCGCACCGCACGAGCTGAGCCCGGGGTCCCTCGTCTCCGAGACCCTCGTGACGAGCGGCACGATGACCAACCGCGTCGACCGGCTCGCGGCCCGTGGCTTCGTCGAGCGCCACCCCGACCCCGGCGACCGGCGCGGCGTCCTCGTCCGGCTCACCGACGAGGGCATGGCCGTCGTCGACGCCGCCCTCGCCCAGCTCCTCGCGGACGAGCGCGAGCTGCTCTCCCAGCTCGACCCGGCCGAGCGCGACGTCCTCGCCGGCCTGCTGCGCCGGCTGCTGCGGCCCTTCGAGCCCGGCCCCGCCTGACCCCGGCTTCCCCAGCCTCGGGTGCTCACGTGGCTCCCGGGGCGACCACCTGGGCACCCGACCCGAGGTCACTCGACGACGTCGGCCGCCTCGAGCCACTCGAGCTCGAGCACCTCGCGCTCGTCGACGACCTCGCGCAGCTCACGGTTGAGCTCGAGGACCCGGGCGTGGTCGGTCGCGGCGTCCGCCATGGCGGTGTGCAGGCGGTCCTCGCGGGTCGCGAGACGGGCGAGCTGCTTCTCGACGCGCGCCATCACCTTGCGCGCCTCGCGCGCCTCCGCAGGGCTCGGGCCGCCACTGCCGCCGCTGCCGCCGCTGCCGGCGCCCGGCGCCGGCACGGGTGTCGCCGCCCCCTCGGGCAGGTCCCGGACCCCGCCGCCGCTCTCGACGAGCGCGGACCGGCGCCGGAGGTACTCCTCGACGCCGCCGGGCAGGTCGCGCAGGTTGCCGTCGCCGAGCAGGGCGAGCTGGCGGTCGCACACCCGCTCGAGGAGGTACCGGTCGTGCGAGACGACGACGAGGGTGCCGGCCCAGCCGTCGAGGAGGTCCTCGAGCGAGGTGAGCGTCTCGATGTCGAGGTCGTTCGTCGGCTCGTCGAGGAGGAGGACGTTCGGCTCGTCCATGAGCAGCCGGGTCAGCTGCAGCCGGCGCCGCTCGCCTCCGGAGAGGTCGCCGACGCGGGTCTGCTGCCGCGGCCCGGTGAACCCCAGCCGCTGCGCGAGCTGCGAGGCGGTGAGCTCCTTGCGGCCCAGGCGCACGACGGAGCGGACGTCCTCCACCGCCTCGATGACGCGCCGGTCGGCCCACGCGTCGAGCTCCCGGACCTCCTGGGTGAGGAAGGCGAGCCGGACGGTGACACCGACCTTGCGCTTGCCGGCCGCCAGCGGCACCTCCCCGGCGAGCGCCCGGAGCAGGGTGGACTTCCCGGCGCCGTTGACGCCGACGAGGCCGACCCGGTCGCCGGGGCCGAGGCGCCAGGTGAACCGCTCGAGCAGCACCCGGTCGCCGACGGTGACCGACGCGTCGAGGAGGTCGACGACGTCCTTGCCGAGCCGGGTCGAGGCGAAGCGCATCAGCTCGACGTCGTCGCGGGGCGGCGGCTCGTCGGCGATCAGCGCGTTCGCGGCGTCGATCCGGAACTTGGGCTTGCTCGTGCGCGCCGGCGGGCCCCGCCGCAGCCACGCGAGCTCCTTGCGCAGCAGGTTGTCGCGGCGGTCGGCGACCACACCGGCCATCCGCTCCCGCTCGGTCTTGGCGAGGACGTACGCCGCGTAGCCCCCCTCGTACTGCTGGACGGACCCGCCCTCGACCTCCCACGTCTGGGTGGCGACCGCGTCGAGGAACCACCGGTCGTGGGTGATGACGACGAGGCCGGTGCCCGGACGGGCGAAGGCCCCCGCGAGGTGCTGGGCCAGCCACGCGACCCCCTCGACGTCGAGGTGGTTCGTCGGCTCGTCGAGCAGCAGCAGGTCCGGCCCGGCGACGAGGAGCGCGGCCAGGGCCACCCGGCGCCGCTCACCCCCCGAGAGTCGCCCCACGGCCGCCCCGAGCCCACCGACGACGGGCGCGTCGAGCCCGCCGAGCAGCCCGACGAGGACGTCCCGGACGCGCGGGTCCGCCGCCCACTCGTGCTCGGCCATGTCCCCGAGGACCGCCTGGTGGACCGTCGCGTCCGGGTCGAGGGAGTCGTCCTGGGTCAGCACACCGATGCGCAGCCCCCCGGTGCGCGCCACCCGTCCGTCGTCGGGCACCCGGCTGCCCGCGAGCAGGCGCAGCAGCGTCGTCTTGCCGCCGCCGTTGCGACCGACGACCCCGATGCGGTCGCCGCCGTTCACCCCGAGGGAGACGGCGTCGAGCACCTGCGTGGTGCCGAGGGCGAGGGAGGCGCGCTCGACGGAGACCAGGCTCGCCACTAGTCGACCCGGTGGTGGATCACGTGGGCACCGTGCACGGGGCCGCTCGCCCGACGGACGTCGCGGACCGACCCGCTCGCGGTGAGGGCGACGGCGAGGTCGATCCCCGCCTCGGTGCCCTCGACGAGGAACGCGACGGTGGGCCCCGAGCCGGAGACGATGCCACCGAGGGCGCCGTACTCCATCCCGGCGGCGAGCACCTCGCCGAGGTCGGGGCGCAGGCTCACGGCCGCGTCCTGGAGGTCGTTGACGAGCTGCGGGGCGAGCTCGTGGGGGTCACCGGTGCGCAGGGCCGCCATGAGCGCCGGGGTGGCGACCGGGTCGGGGACGTCGGTGCCCTCGCGCAGCCGGTCGCACTCGGCGTAGACGGCGGGGGTCGAGAGCCCGCCCTCGGCGAGCGCGAGGACCCAGTGGTAGGTACCGCGGGCCAGCACCGGGGCGAGCAGCTCGCCGCGGCCGGAGCCCATCGCGGTGCCTCCTGCGACGAGGAAGGGCACGTCGCTGCCGAGCTCGGCGCCGAGGTCCTCGAGCTCCTCGCGGTCCAGGCCGAGGTCCCACAGGTGGTCGAGCGCGACGAGGGTGGCGGCGGCGTCGGCCGACCCACCGGCCATCCCGCCCGCGACGGGGATGCCCTTGCGGATCGACACGTGCACGGGCTCGCCGTCGTAGCGCTCGGCGACGAGCCGGGCGGCGCGCAGGGCGATGTTGTCGTCGTCGGTCGGGACGCCGTGGGCGAGCGACCCGGAGACGGTGACCCCCCAGTCGTCGGCCTCGCCCACGGTGACGTCGTCGTAGAGGCTCAGTGCCTGGTAGACGCTCGAGAGCGAGTGGTAGCCGTCGGGTCGGCGCGGCCCGACGAGGAGCTCGAGGTTGACCTTGGCCGGCACACGCACCGTCACGGGGCCGGGCACGAGCGGGGCCGAGGTCATGGCCTCACCCTAACCAGACCCGGGGGGTACTCCGCGCGCTGAGCGACGTCGCCGGCGGACCGGCCTGTCGGGGAGGCGCTCAGGGCGCGTTCCCGGCCGCCGCGATCCGCGCGAAGGCCGCGACGTCGAGCTGCTCCCCGCGGGTCCGTGGGTCGATGCCGGCGGCGCGCAGGACCACCTCCGCCGCCGCGGGCGACCCCGCCCAGCCCGCCAGGGCCGCCCGCAGCGTCTTGCGGCGCTGGGCGAAGGCGGCGTCGACGACGCGGAAGACGTCCTCGCGGGTGGCGGTGGTCTCCGGCGGCTCGCGGCGGGTCAGCGCGACGAGGCCCGAGTCGACGTTGGGGGCCGGCCAGAAGACGCTGCGCGGCACCGTGCCCGCGAGGCGGACGTCGGCCCACCAGGCCGCCTTGACGCTCGGCACGCCGTAGGTGCGCGAGCCGGGGCCGGCGGCGAGCCGTTCGGCCACCTCGAGCTGGACCATGACGAGCACCGTCCGCAGCGAGGGGAAGCGCTCGAGCATGCGGAGGACGACGGGCACCGAGACGTTGTACGGGAGGTTCGCGACGAGGGCGGTGGGCGCCGGACCGGGGAGCTCGGTGACCGCGAGCGCATCACCTGCGACGACCTCCAGCCGGTCCGTGAGGCCCGGGGCGTGCGCGGCCACCGTGGCGGGCAGGGCGGCGGACAGCGTCGGGTCGACCTCGACGGCGACGACCCGACGCACGACGGGCAGCAGGGCGAGGGTGAGGCTGCCGAGCCCGGGCCCGACCTCGACGACGACGTCGTCGGCGTCCACCCCCGAGACGCGGACGATGCGGCGCACGGTGTTGCCGTCGACGACGAAGTTCTGGCCCCACTGCTTCGTCGGGCGGATGCCGAGGCCGGCGGCGAGCTCGCGGATCTCCGCGGCGCCGAGGAGCGCGGCGTCGGGGGCGTCGGTCACGGGCTCACCCTAGCCACGTCGCGGGCGCCCCCACGCGAGAGCCGCCCGCCCCCGGCAGGGGAACGGGCGGCTCGTCGCGCAGGACCGTGGGTCAGGCCGCGTGGGCGCAGCCCCACGGCGAGAGGCCGGCCTTGGCGTAGTACCGGTTCGCCACGGTGATCTGCTCCGCACGGGAGGCCAGGTCGGCCCGCGGGGCGAAGTCGGCGCCGCCGTTGGCGAGCCACGAGGCGGTCGCGAACTGGAGGCCGCCGTAGTAGCCGTTGCCGGTGTTGATCGACCAGTTGCCGCTCGACTCGCACTGGGCGATGCGGTCCCACATCGCGGCGTTGGCGAGGTTGATGCCCGCGCCGCTGGTGTTGCCGGCGCTCGGCGCGGGGGCCGCGGGACGGGCCTTGGTGCCCACCTTGACGACCGCGTTCGACGCCTTGGTGACGACGGCCTTCTTGAGCACCTTGGAGGACTCGAGCTTCCCGTCGACGTAGCGCAGCTCGCGGGTGACCTTCTGCGAGCCGTTCTTGCCGGCGGTCACGGTCTTGGACTGGCCCTCGTACATCGAGGAGTCCTTCTGCGTGGTCGTCGCGTACTTGACCGTCTCGCTCGTCGTCTTCGTCTTCACCACGACGCGCTTGAGGACGATCTTCATGCCCTCCTCGACCGGGGCGTCGAGACCCGGGGCGACGATGTCGACGGCGTTGCGGTTGACCCCGAGCTCACCGAAGACACCGGACACCTTGGGCGCCGCGGTGGTGACCGTGCGGGTCTTGCCGTCGGCGACGACGGTGACCTTCTTGGGCATGGTCACGGCGAGCGCCAGCCCGCCGCGGCCGAGCGGCTGGGACCGGGAGGCCGTGAGGACGGCACCGTCGGCGCGCACGCCGATGTCGTCGAGCGCGGCGTCGACCGTGGTGGCGGTGGTCCAGTACTCCTGGGTGCGCCCGTCGACGGTCACGACGAGCTTGCGGCCGTAGCGCACCGAGATGCGGTCGCCGTCGGCGATCGGGCTGTCGAGGGAGGGCACGACGACGTCGTGCGCACCGACGGTGATGCCCTGCTTGTCGAGGGCGTCGCGGACGGTGGAGCCGAAGACGTGCACCGACTGCGGCGAGCCGTCGACGGAGACGGCGACGGCCTTGTCGAAGTGGGCGACACCGACGGACCCGACGGCGACGGCGAGGGCCGCGGCGCCTTGGGCGGCATGACGGATGGAGCGGGAAAGCACGAAGTCTCCAGGGGTGGTTCGACCCGGGCACCGGCGACGGACGTCAGCCCCGGGGGCCACGACCACGCGGGTCGAGCGGACGGAGGCGCCTCCCGGCGGCGGTGCCGAGGGGCGCTCCGTGCGTGTCGTCCGGGGCATACCGGCCCCGGCCATCTGTCTCCACGGTGACGGAGCCACCACCGAAAGGTCAAGTTTAGGTAACGGACCACTCACCCATCGGGTGCCTCATGGACCCCATCAGTCACACCAGTCACACCGCGCACGGCCCACCTGAGGACCGCCTCAGGAAGTGTGGGACGTCACCACGGGCCGTAGAGGCGCTCCGCGTTCTCCGAGAGCGCCTCGCAGAGCGTGGGCACGGCCACCCCGAGGACCGAGGCCATGACCCGCACCGTCACCGGGACCAGCATCGGGCTGTTCGCCGCCCCCCGCCACGGGTGCGGCGTGAGGTACGGGGCGTCGGTCTCGACGAGGAGCAGCTCGAGCGGCGTCACGGCCAGGGCGTCGCGCAGGTCCTTGGCGCTCTTGAACGTGACCGTGCCGCTGAAGGACAGGTGGTAGCCGCGCCCGACGCACTCGCGGGCCATCTCGAGGCCGCCCGAGAAGCAGTGCATCACGGTGTTCTCGGGGGCGCCCTCGTCGCCGAGGACACGGAGCACCTCGGCGTGGGCGTCGCGGTCGTGGATCTGCAGGGTGAGCCCGGTGCGCTTCGCGAGGTCGATGTGCCGCCGGAACGACTCCTCCTGCACCGCGTGCCCCTGCGGGCCGGTGCGGTAGTGGTCGAGCCCGGTCTCGCCGACGACCCGCACGCGGGGGTGCGCGGCGAGCTCCTCGATCCGGGCCAGCGCGGCGTCGAGCCGGCCCTCGGCCGCCAGCCCCGGAGCCTCGTTCGGGTGGATCGCGACCCCGGCGAGCACCGAGGGGTAGCGCTCGGCGGCGGCGACGGCGAACTCGGCACCCGGCAGGTCGCACCCCACCTGGACGACCCGGTCGACACCCACGGCGGCCGCCGCCCGCAGGGGCGCGGCGATGTCGTCGAGCGACACCTCGTTCCCCTCGCGGCTGATGTCGAGGTGGGTGTGGTTGTCCACGACCGCGATCGGCAGCGGGTCGGGCGCCTCCGGCTCGCCGCGGCGGCTCGGTACCGAGGTCACGAACCGAGGGCTGCCGCGCGCGCCAGCTCGTCGTCGACGACCGACTCGTCGAGCTTGGTGAACACCGGCGCCGGCTTGCTGACGGGTGTGCCGACGACGACGGGACGCGACTCCCACCGCGGGGTCGCCGAGTAGTCCCCGGTGATGACCGGCCAGGAGGCACCGTCGTCCTCGGGGTCGAGCCCCTCGACGGTCTCCAGCCGCGGCATGGGGACGAAGTCGCCCTCGCCCCCGAGGACGGCGTGCACCCGGTTGGCGGCGTGCGGGAGGAACGGCGCGAGGATCGTGTTGAGGTCGGACACGCACTGCACGAGGGTGTGCAGGACGGTCGCGAGGCGCACCTGCTCGTCCTCGCCCTTGAGCTTGAACGGCTCGGTGCGCGACACGTAGGCGTTGACCTCACCGACCACCCGCATCGCCTCGGCGATCGCTGCTCGCTGCCGGTGCGTCTCGAGCATCCCTCCGACCGAACCGAACCCGGCGAGGACGGCCGCTCGGACCTCCTCGTCGACGGGCTCGAGCGGACCGGGCTCCGGGATCTCGCCGAAGTTCTTCGCGACCATCGCGGCGGTCCGCGACACGAGGTTGCCCCAGCCCGCCACGAGCTCGGAGTTGTTGCGCTGGACGAACTCGCGCCAGGTGAAGTTGGAGTCCTGGCTCTCCGGCCCCGCCGCGCAGATGAAGTAGCGGATGCCGTCGGGCCCGTACCGGTCGAGCACGTCGCGGACGAGGATCGTGTAGCCGCGCGAGGTCGAGAACTGGCGGCCCTCCATCGTCAGGTACTCGCTCGAGACCACCTCGGTCGGCAGGTTGAGCTCGCCGTAGACGCCGGGCTCGCCGCCTCGCGAGCCCTTGCCGGCGTAGCCCAGCAGCTCGGCCGGCCAGATCTGGGAGTGGAAGGTGATGTTGTCCTTGCCCATGAAGTAGTACGTGAGGGCCTCGGGGTCGTTCCACCACTCGCGCCACCGCTCGGGCTCGCCGATGCGCCGGGCCCACTCGATGGACGCCGAGAGGTACCCGATGACCGCGTCGAACCACACGTAGAGGCGCTTGGCCGGGTTGTCGCGCCAGCCGTCGAGCGGGACCGGGATGCCCCAGTCGATGTCGCGGGTCATCGCGCGGGGCTTGATCTCGTCGAGGATGTTGCGGCTGAACTTGATGACGTTGGGCCGCCAGGTGCCCGACGCCTCGCGGCCGGCGAGCCACTCGCGCAGGGCGTCGGCGAGGGCGGGGAGGTCGAGGAAGAAGTGCTGGGTCAGGGCGAACTCGGGGGTCTCGCCGTTGATCTTGCTCCGCGGGGAGATGAGGTCCTCGGGCTCGAGCTGGTTGCCGCAGTTGTCGCACTGGTCGCCCCGGGCGTCGGGGTAGTGGCAGATCGGGCACTCGCCCTCGATGAAGCGGTCCGGGAGGGTGCGCCCCGTGGACGGCGAGATGGCGCCCTGCTGCGTGCGCTCGACCATGTAGCCGTTGAGCCAGTTCTGGCGGAACAGCTCCTGGGCCACCGCGTAGTGGTTGGCCGTCGTCGTGCGGGTGTAGAGGTCGTAGGTGCAGCCGAGGTCGGCCAGCTCGCCGGCGATGATCGCGTGGTTGCGGTCGACGAACTCGCGCGGCGTGACCCCGGCCTGGTCGGCGAGGACGAGGATCGGCGTGCCGTGCTCGTCGGACCCGCTCACCATGAGCACGTCGTGCCCCGCCATGCGCATGTAGCGGCTGAAGACGTCGGACGGCACACCGAACCCGGCGACGTGCCCGAGGTGGCGCGGGCCGTTGGCGTACGGCCAGGCGACGGCGGAGAGGACCTTCATGCCCCGAATCCTAGGTGCCGCCCGCGGCCGGTCCTCGCCGCCCACCGCGGGCGCGGGTCAGCGGGTCCACTCGTACGGTGTGGTCGTCGTGACCCGGACCAGACCGGAGCGCTCGAGGATCGGCCGGGAGTCCTCGGTGGAGTCGCTGTGCAGGATGGTCTTCCCCAGGGCGAGGGCCGCGCGCGCACGGACGGCGGTCAGCGCCCGGTAGATGCCGCGGCGCCGCCACTCCGGCAGGGTCGCGCCACCCCAGATGCCGGCGACGTCCGTGTCCGGCACCGGCTCCAGCCGCCCCGAGCTGACCATCCGCCCGTCGGCCTCCGCCACCCAGATCTCCATCCCGTCGTCGCGGGAGAGCCGGAAGAGCAGGTCGTCGGCGCGGCGGCTCGAGACGGGGTCGCCGAAGGCCTCGTCGGCCATCGCGCTCACCGCCCGCACGTCGGCCTCGTCGACGAGCCGTCGCAGCGTCACCCCGTCGGGGAGCGGGACGTCGACGGCGAGCCCGGCGGCCGGCCCCATCATCACCGACTCCGGGTCGCCCGGCACGAACCCGTGGTCGCCGAGGGCGTCGTGCAGCCCCGGGGCGACGTCGTGCCCCCGCGTCTTCCACTCGACGTCGACGACACCGGGGTCCGCCCGGAAGTGCTCCAGCGCCTCGGCCACCCACCCGCGCACGGTCGCGGCCTCGGCGCCGTCGAGGTCGCGGTAGGACACGAACCCCCGGCCGCCGGGGAAGGTGGCCAGCCGCAGCGGCCCGAGGCGCACCACGGCGAGCGCACCGGGGGTCTCGGCGTCGGTCCTGAGCTGGTCGTCGTAGGTGCGCAGCAGCGCGGCGGGGTCGGCAGGCACGGTGCCGATCGTCGCGGGTGCGCAGCCCCGCGTCCACCGGTTTCCCGAGGGCCGGGGCGCCCGGGGCACGACACGGTTCGGTCACGACGGAACCGGGCGGGACTAGCCTGACGTCGGAGCGATGTTGCTCTCGCGGGTGCGGCCACGTCCGGTGGCCGCCGCTGGTCAGGAGGTCGCCGTGCTGGCTGCCCTCACGGGGATGGGTCTGTCCGCGGCTGCGGGCCTCAACGCCTACATCCCGTTCCTCGTCGTCGCGCTCGTCGCGCGCTTCACCGACGTCATCACCCTCCCCGCGGGGTACGGGTGGATCGAGAGCGGCTGGGCGATCGGCATCGGGGCGGTGCTGCTGCTCGCCGAGGTGGTCCTCGACAAGGTGCCCGCGGTCGACACCGTCAACGACACCATCCAGACCTTCATCCGCCCGAGCATGGGCGGGCTGATCTTCGCCGCGACCACCGCGGCCTCCGAGATCGACCGCTCCACGTGGATGGCCGACCACCCGTGGGTCTCGGTCGTGCTCGGCGTGGTGATCTCCGGGCTCGTCCACACCGGGAAGATGGCCGCCCGTCCGGTCGTCAACGGCGCGACCGTGGGCCTCGGGGGGCCGGTCGTCTCGACGGTCGAGGACGGCGCCTCGATCGGGTTGTCCGTCGTGGCGCTGCTCGCGCCGGTGTTCGTCGTCGTGGCGCTCGCGCTGCTCGCGTGGCTGCTCGTGTGGATGTGGCTGCGGGTCCGCGACTGGCGGCGCTCGCGGGGCTCGGCGACCTACGCGGGGCCCTAGCACCGGTCGCGGGACGCCGTCGGGTCGTGACGTCAGGGGACCTGCGGCACCTCGCCCGGCGTGGGCGCGGACCAGGTCGTGGCCCGGTCCCAGGCGTGGAAGGTGAGGTCGAGGGCACCGGTGCCGGTCACCGAGATCCGGACCACCTCACCGCCACCGTCGGCAGCCAGCCACACCCGGGCGCCGGTCGCGGTCGACCCGAGGACCCAGGTCGGGCGTCCGTCGAGGTCCTCCTCGACGACCGGGGCGGGGACGCCCTCGAGCCGGGCCACCGCCGGCGCCGCCAGGGCCGCGGCGAGGACGGAGCGCAGCGTCTCGGTCCCGACCTCCTCGGCCTCGGCCGGGGTCACCTGGACCCAGCTGCCCACCCGTTCCTGCAGGACGTCGGGCTTCGAGGTGCGGGTGCGCCAGAACTCCTCGTCCCCGGCGAGCCACCGGCCGTCCCCGACGGCGAGCAGCACCGCAGTCCCGCGGCCCGGGGCGGTGCGGGCGAGGCGCTGGTTGGCCCCGGAGGCGGTGCCCTCGAGGTCGAGGCGCACCATCGCCGAGCCGGCGCCGAGGGTGCCGGTGGCATGGGCGGACAGCGCCGACAGCGCGAAGGTGCGGGCGTCGCGGAAGGCGTCCGACGTCGCCGGCAGGGGTGTCGGCGACGTCGAGGGGGTGGTCGCGCTCGGGGTGGGGAGCTTCGGCGGGGCGAGGTCCGCACAGCCCGCGAGGGCCAGGCCCAGGGCGAGCGACAGTGCGGCGACCCTGGCGACCCGGGCGACCCGCGTGAGGCGCGCGGACGGGGGCGGCGGCCGGGGCGGCTCATCGGGCCTCGTGGAGCGCGTGGACGAGCAGCGGGACCGCGCCGCGCAGGAGCGGTTCGCGCTGGTCGGCCGGGAGGCGGACGGCGGTGACGAGCAGCCCCTCGACGGCGGCGACGAGCACCACCGCGTCCTCGCCGCCCGAGGGGCGGCCGGCCCGGGTCGCGATCTGCTCGACGGTGGCGAGCAGGCTGCTGCGCCAGCGCTCGAAGACCTCCATGAGGTCGGGCTGGCGGGCCGCCTCGAGGGACAGCTCGGCCTGGGCCCGGACGAGGGAGGGCTCGCGCACCCAGCCGACCGTGAGGTCGGTGACGGCGGCGGACACGGCGGCGGGGTCCCCGGCGGCGTCGGCGAGGTCGTCGGCCAGGGTCTCGACCCCGTCCTCGAGTGCCCGTCCGACGTACTCTGCGAGGGCGACGAGGAGCGCCACGCGGGTGCGCAGGTAGGCCGAGCAGGTGCCCTCGGGGAGCCCGGCGCGGGCGTCGACCGCCCGGTGGGTCAGGCCGCGCAGCCCGGATCCCGCGACGACCTCGACGGCCGCCGCGAGCAGCTCGGCCCGCCGCCCGGTCGGGGCCGGAGGGCGCGCGCCGGGGACCGCCGCGGCGGTGACGGGGGCTCGGCTGTCGGGCATCGCCGCCATTGTGCCGGGCCGGTGCATGGCGCGGCCGGCACCCGGGAACATCCGGCGGGCGGTCGGGGTTCTACTTCTGTAGAATCATCTACATCCGTAGAAAGGAGTCGGCCATGGGACCGATCACCGGACTGTCCGTCATCGCCACCACCCTCCTCTGGACGAGCATCGTCCTCGGGCTCGTCGTCGTGGGGCTGACCCTCGCGGTCGTCCTGCCCACCCTCACCCGGACCCGCGAGGACCGGCAGCGTCGCCGCCTGAGCATCCCGGCGTACTACCACCTCACCCCGGCGCACTGAGCGGCTGACGTCCGGCTGCGCGCCCGTCCAGCGGGCGCGCAGCCCGTTCCCAGCGGATGCCCGGGCCCGGCCACCTACGCTGGCCCCCATGCGGCGCCGCCACCTCACCGAGACCTGGCTCGTCCTCGGTGTCTCGCTCGGGTCGTCCGCGATCTACGCCCTGCTGCGGATCGTCGACCGGCTCACCCGGCCCGAGAAGCTGTCGCAGCAGACCGCCGCGATGAACAGCTCGGTCACCCCCGACCGGCCGTGGCTCGACGTCGCGTACCAGCTCGTCGGCATCGGCCTGGCCCTCGTGCCCGTGCTGCTCGCCATCCACCTGCTGCGCCGCGACGACCCCGACGAGCCGCACACGATGGGCTTCGACCTGCGCCGGCCCGCGCAGGACCTCTGGCGCGGCGCGGCGCTCGCGGCCGTCATCGGCGTCCCGGGGCTCGGGCTCTACCTCGTCGCGAAGGCCATCGGCGTCAACACGACGGTCGCGGCGGCCAACCTCGCCGGAGCGGCCTGGTTCACCGTGCCGATCCTCGTCCTCTCGGCCGCGCAGAACGCCGTCCTCGAGGAGACGGTCATGGTCGGCTACCTCTTCCGCCGCTGGCGCGAGGCCGGGTGGGGGCCGTGGCGGGTCATCGTCACGAGCGCCGTGATCCGCGGGACCTACCACCTGTACCAGGGCTTCGGCGGGTTCGTCGGCAACCTCGTGATGGGGCTGCTGTTCGGCTGGCTCTACACCCGGACGAGACGGGTGATGCCCCTCGTCGTGGCGCACACCATCCTCGACGTCGTCGCGTTCGTCGGGTACTCGCTGCTCAAGCCGCACGTCGGCTGGCTCTGACCCGCCCGACCCCACCTCTTGCGCAGGGACCTCAGCCGCGGAGGGCGCTGCGCAGGTCCTTGTTGAGCGTCGAGATGACGTCCTGCGGGATGCCCTTGGGGCAGGCCTGCGAGCAGGCGCCGACGTTGGTGCAGCCGCCGAAGCCCTCGTGGTCGTGCTGGTCGACCATCGAGACGACCCGCGCGCTGCGCTCCGGCTGGCCCTGGGGCAGCTCGGAGAGGTGGGTGACCTTGGCACCCATGAAGAGCATCGCCGAGGCGTTCGGGCAGGCCGCGACACAGGCGCCGCAGCCGATGCACTCGGCCGCCACGAACGCGCGGTCGGCGTTCTCCTTGGGCACGGGCGTCGCGTGGGCGTCGGGCGCCGACCCGGTGTTGACCGAGATGTAGCCACCGGCCTGGATGATGCGGTCGAACGCGCCGCGGTCGACGACGAGGTCCTTGATGACCGGGAACGCGTTGGCGCGCCACGGCTCGATCGTGATGACCTCACCGTCGGTGAAGCTGCGCATGTGGAGCTGGCAGGTCGTGGTCTTCTCGGGCCCGTGGGCCTCGCCGGAGATCATCAGCCCGCACATGCCGCAGATGCCCTCGCGGCAGTCGCTGTCGAACGCGATGGGCTCCTCGCCCTTGGCGTTGAGCTGCTCGTTGAGGACGTCGAGCATCTCGAGGAAGCTCATGTCCTCGCTGATCTCGGTGACCTTGTAGGTGACGAGCTCGCCGGTGTGGCGGGGTCCGGCCTGCCGCCAGATCTTGAGGGTCAGGTTCACTTGTAGCTCCGCTGCTTGAGTTCGATGGCTTCGTAGACGAGGTCCTCCTTGTGGAGCACCGGCTGGCCCATCACGCCGTCACCGTCGCCACCGGTGAACTCCCACGCCGCGACGTACGCGAACTCGTCGTCGTGGCGCAGCGCCTCGCCGTCCTCGGTCTGGGACTCGGTGCGGAAGTGCCCGCCGCACGACTCGCGCCGGTGGAGGGCGTCGATGCACATCAGCTCGCCGAGCTCGAGGAAGTCGGCGACCCGGCCGGCCTTCTCCAGGCTCTGGTTGAGGGTGTCGGCCCCGCCGAGGATCCGCACGTTGCGCCAGAACTCCTCGCGCAGACCGCGGATGAGGTCGATCGCCTTGAGCAGGCCGTCCTCGCTCCGCTCCATCCCGCAGAACTCCCACATGATGTTGCCGAGCTCCTTGTGGAAGGAGTCGACGCTGCGCTCGCCGCCCACGGCGAGCAGTCGCGCGGTGCGCTCCTCGACCCGACCCTGGGCCTCGGCGACGGCCGGGTGGTCGGCCGCGAGCGGCTCGAACGGGCCCTTGGCGAGGTAGTCGCGGATCGTGTTCGGCAGGACGAAGTACCCGTCGGCGAGGCCCTGCATCAGGGCCGAGGCCCCGAGCCGGTTCGCACCGTGGTCGGAGAAGTTCGCCTCGCCGGTGACGAAGAGGCCGGGGATCGAGGACTGCAGGTCGTAGTCGACCCAGAGCCCGCCCATGACGTAGTGCACGGCGGGGTAGATGCGCATCGGCACCTCGTAGGGGTTCTCCCCCGTGATCCGCGCGTACATGTCGAAGAGGTTGCCGTACTTGGCCTCGACGGCGTCCTTGCCGAGGCGCGCGATGGCGTCGGTGAAGTCGAGGTAGACACCGCGTCGGAAGTCACCGACGAGCGGGCCCACACCGCGCCCCTCGTCGCAGACGTTCTTCGCCTGGCGGGACGCGATGTCGCGCGGGACGAGGTTGCCGAACGAGGGGTAGATCCGCTCCAGGTAGTAGTCGCGGTCCTGCTCGGGGATGTCGCGGGGGTCCTTGTCGCAGTCGTCCTTGCTCTTGGGCACCCAGATCCGGCCGTCGTTGCGCAGCGACTCCGACATCAGCGTCAGCTTGCTCTGGTGGTCGCCGGAGACGGGGATGCACGTCGGGTGGATCTGCGTGTAGCAGGGGTTGGCCATGAGGGCGCCCTTGCGGTGGGCGCGCCACGACGCCGTGACGTTGGAGCCCATCGCGTTCGTCGAGAGGAAGAAGACGTTGCCGTAGCCGCCCGAGGCGAGCACGACCGCGTCGGCGAGGTGGGTCTCGATCTCACCGGTGACGAGGTCGCGGACCACGATGCCGCGGGCCCGGCCGTCGGCGACGACGAGCTCGAGCATCTCGTGGCGCGTGTACTGGGTGACGGTGCCGGCGGCGACCTGCCGCTCGAGCGCCTGGTAGGCGCCGATGAGCAGCTGCTGGCCGGTCTGGCCGCGGGCGTAGAAGGTGCGCGACACCTGGACGCCACCGAAGGAGCGGTTGTCGAGCAGCCCGCCGTACTCGCGGGCGAAGGGGACGCCCTGCGCGACGCACTGGTCGATGATGTTCGCGCTCACCTCGGCGAGCCGGTAGACGTTGGTCTCCCGCGAGCGGTAGTCCCCGCCCTTCACGGTGTCGTAGAAGAGGCGGTAGACGGAGTCGCCGTCCTCCTTGTAGTTCTTCGCCGCGTTGATGCCGCCCTGGGCCGCGATGGAGTGGGCGCGCCGCGGGGAGTCCTGGAAGCAGAAGGACTTGACGTTGTACCCGGCCTCGCCGAGGGTCGCGGCGGCCGAGCCGCCCGCGAGCCCGGTGCCGACGATGATGACGTCGAGCTTGCGGCGGTTGGCGGGGTTGACGAGCGCGGCGTCGAACTTGCGCTGCGTCCACATCTCGGGGACGGGGACGGCGGGCGCCTTGGTGTCGGCGACGGGGTCGCCCTCGGTGTAGAGGCCGTGCGCGATGCCGGCGTTGACGGTGGTCTCAGTCATCGGTTCAGTGCCTCACTTGATCAGGCCGAAGAGGATCGACAGCGGCGGGATGAGGAACCCGACGACGATCACGGCGGCGAGGCCGTGCCCGATCAGCTTCGCCCGCCGGTACGCGTGCGGGGTCATCGTCCAGCCGAGGGTCTGCTGCGCACTGAACACCCCGTGCGAGAGGTGGAAGGCCAGCGCGACCATCGCGAGGACGTAGAGGAGTGTCAGCCAGGGGACCTGGAAGCTCGCGACGACGAGCTCGTACGGGTTCTGCTGGATGTCGACGCCCTGCTTGTCCGGGTTCACCGAGAACTTGACGATGGTGAACTGGAGCAGGTGCCAGACGATGAACACGAGGAGGAAGACGCCGCCCCAGCGCATCCACGCGGTGCGCATCGCGGCCTTCGCGGCCGAGTACTTGGTGCGGCGCGCGTTGCCGGCCCGGGCCCACAGGCTGAACGCGGCGTACGCGTGCCCGACGAGGCTGAGCAGCAGCACGACGCGGATCACCCAGAGCAGGCCCCCGTAGGGGAGCATCGGCTCGCCGATGGTGCGCAGGTGCTCGGCGTAGGTGTTGAACGCCTCCGCCCCGGCGAGCGCCTTGAGGTTGCCGTACATGTGCAGGAGGACGTACCCGACGAACACGAGTCCGGTCGCGGCCATGAGGACCTTGAGACCGATCGTGGTCCGTCGTGCCGTCCCCGGACGCGAGGAAGTCGTTGTGGCCACGAGTGGCACCCTAGCCTCCGGTCCGGACGGGATCGAGGGCTGTCGAGGCCGGCGGGCGTGTGACGTTCATCCGGTTACCGCGGGGTAGGCCGTCGGCGCGGGGCCCCGCGGACCGGGCGGGTCAGGCGCGGCGGGCGGCCACGGCCGCGTCGTACAACGCCTTCTTCGACAGCCCGGTCGCCGAGGCGACCTCGGCGCAGACGTCCTTGAGCCGCTCACCGGCCGCGGTCCGGGCGAGCACCTCGGGCAGGACCTCCTCGAGCCCCGCGGCCGGGCCGGTGGCCCCCGCGACGACGACGGTGATCTCCCCGCGGGCGTGCTCCTCGGCCCACTCCGCCAGCTCCGCGAGGCCCCCGCGCCGGACCTCCTCGTAGGTCTTGGTCAGCTCGCGGCACACGGCGGCGGGACGGTCCGGACCGAACGTGGCGGCCATCGAGGTGAGCGCCCGGGCGAGCCGGTGCGGCGCCTCGAAGAAGACCATCGTGCGGGCCTCTGCGGTGAGCCCGGCGAGGGCCCGCTCGCGCTCGCCGTCCTTGCGGGGCAGGAAGCCCTCGAAGCAGAACCGGTCGACCGGGAGGCCGGACACCGCGAGCGCGGTGAGGACCGCCGAGGGCCCGGGCACGGCGGTGACCCGGATGCCCGCGGCGACCGCTGCGGCGACGAGCCGGTAGCCGGGGTCGGACACCGACGGCATCCCCGCGTCCGTGACGACGACGACCCGGGCGCCCCCGCGGAGCACCTCGACGAGGTCGTTCGCACGACCGGACTCGTTGTGCTCGTGGAAGGACACGACGCGGCCGGGGGGCGCGACCCCGAGGTCGGCGCAGAGCCTCCGGAGCCGGCGGGTGTCCTCGGCGGCGACGACGTCCGCGGTCGAGAGCTCCTCGGCGAGCCGGGGTGCGGCGTCGCGGGGGTCGCCGATGGGTGTCGCGGCGAGGACGAGCACACCGGCGTTCATCCGGCGATCCTCGCACGCCCCGCGACCGGTGCAGGGGCCCCACCTACGATGTGCCGGTGACCCGGACCGACGAGCTGCGCCACCGCCTGCTCGGCGTCCGGCCCACCGACACGCTGTGGGGCTGGCTCGGCCCCGGGCTCATCGCCCTCGTCGGTGGCGTCCTGCGCTTCTGGGACCTCGACCGCCCACAGGCCCTGGTCTTCGACGAGACGTACTACGTCAAGCAGGGCTACTCGATGACGAAGTACGGCGTCGAGATGCGGGTGCTCTCCTCGCTCAAGAAGCCCGACGACGCGTTCGTCGGCGGCAACCCCGACATCTTCAGCACCACCGACGGCGACTTCGTCGTGCACCCACCGGTGGGCAAGTGGGTCATCGGCGCCGGGGAGTGGCTCTTCGGGGCCGACTCGGGCTGGGGCTGGCGGTTCTCGGTGGCCCTCGTCGGGACGCTGTCGATCCTCGTCCTCGGGCGGGTGGCCCGCCGGATGTTCGGCTCGACGGCCCTCGGGTGCGTGGCGGCGTTCCTCCTCGCCTTCGAGGGCTCGCACTTCGTGATGTCGCGCACCGGGATCCTCGACATCATCGTCATGTTCTTCGCGCTGTGCGCCTTCGCGGCGCTGCTCCTCGACCGCGACCGCAGCCGCGAGGTGCTGGCCGCGAAGGTCGGGGCCCTCGGCCGCGGCGCGTGGCCCGGGGGCGGCGGGCCGTGGCTCGGCTGGCGTCCGTGGCGGTGGGTGGCGGGGGTCTCGCTCGGGCTGTGCGTGGGGACGAAGTGGTCCGGCCTGTTCTTCCTCGCCGCGTTCGGCCTCATGACGCTCTGGTGGGACATGGGGGCTCGCCGCGCCGCAGGGGTCCGGCACTGGGCCCGGGGGTCGCTGTTCACGGACGGTCCGTTCGCCGCCGTGCAGACGGTGCTCACCGCGGCGGTCGTCTACACCCTGTCGTGGACCGGCTGGTTCCTCTCCGACACCGGGTACCACCGGCACTGGGACACCTTCAACCCCGGCAAGGGCGTGCTGTGGCTGCCACCGGTGCTGCGCAACTGGCTGAAGTACCACCAGGACGCCTTCGACTTCAACACCACCCTGCACACGCCGCACCCGTACCAGTCCAACCCCTGGTCGTGGCTGCTGCAGACCCGGCCCACGTCCTTCTACTACGAGAGCCCGACCCAGGGGGTCGCCGGCTGCTCGGTGGCGCAGTGCTCCCAGGCGATCAACCCGATCGGGACGATCTCGGTGTGGTGGCTCGGCATCCTCGCGCTGCTCGTCGTCCTCTGGTGGTGGCTGGTGCGCCGCGACTGGCGGGCCGGGGCGATCGCGGCCGGCGTCATCGGCGGCTACCTGCCGTGGTTCGCCTTCCAGAGCCGGACCATCTACACCTTCTACACGGTGGCCTTCGAGCCGTGGGTCGTCCTCGCGGTGACCTTCCTCATCGGGCTCTGGGTGGGCCGGCGCGCGCCCGACCCGGCGCGCTGGCGGTTCCGCGTGCTCGTCGTCGGCGGCTACCTCCTGCTCACGCTCGGGCTGTTCGCCTTCTTCCACCCCGTCTACGTCGCCGACACCATCCCGTACGAGCACTGGCACTGGCGGATGTGGTTCCCCAGCTGGATCTGACACCGGCTCCGGGGCTCCTCGGTGCTGTCAGGGGTGCCGCGTAGGTTCGGAGCATGTTCCTCCTCGGCGACGAGCAGCGGCTCGTCATCAGCGCCAGCGACCTGCGCACCGCCTCGGCGTGCGAGTTCGCGCTCGTCGCCGGGCTCGACACCCTGCGGGGGCTGCGCGGGTCGGTCGAGGACCCCGACGACCCGATGCTCCGGAGGGTGTCCGAGCTCGGCGACCAGCACGAGAACCTCGAGCTGCGGCGGCTGGCGTCCGTGCACCCGGGAGGGGTGCGGCAGCTGCCGGCCCCCGAGTACTCCCCCGCCGGTCTGGCCGACGCGATGTCGGCGTCCCTCGACGCGCTCGCCGGCGACGCGCAGGTCCTGTCGCAGGCGACCCTCTTCGACGGCGGCTTCGTCGGGCGAGCCGACTTCCTCGAGCGCACCCCCGCGGGGTGGGTCGTCAGCGACACCAAGCTGGCCCGGCACGAGAACGTCCCCGCGCTCCTCCAGGTCGCGGCCTACGCGGCCCTCCTCGACGACGCCGGGGTGCCGGTCGCCCCGGTGGCCCGGCTGGTCCTCGGAGGCGGTGACGTGCACGACGTCCCGCTCGGCGACGTGCTCCCGGTCTACCGGGCGCGCCGGGCCCGGCTCGAGGAGCTGCTGGCCGACCACCGCGAAGGCGGCGGCCCCGCGGCGTGGGGGGACCCGCGGTGGCTGGCCTGCGGCCGCTGCCCGGTGTGCGAGGTCGAGGTCGAGGGCGCCCGCGACCTGCTGCTCGTCGCCGGGATGCGCGGGCCCACCCGGCGCCGGCTGCTCGACGCCGGGGTCACCACGATCGAGGCCCTCGCCGCGCACGAGGGCGTCGTCCCCGACGTCCGCCCGGCGATGCTCGAGCGGCTGCGTGCGCAGGCCAGGCTCCAGCTCCAGCAGGACGCCGACCCCGAGGGCGGCGTGCGGCACGAGGTGGTCGACCCCGACGCCCTGCGCCGGATGCCGCCACCGAGCGAGGGCGACGTCTTCTTCGACTTCGAGGGCGACCCGCTGTGGCAGGAGCGCGGCTCCACGGTGTGGGGTCTCGAGTACCTCTTCGGCATGGTCGAGGTCGACTCCGGCGCACCGCGGTTCCGTGCGTTCTGGGCCCATGACCGCCACGAGGAGAAGCGGGCCCTCGTCGACTTCGTCGACCACGTGCGCGAGCGTCGGCGCCGCTGGCCCGACCTGCACGTCTACCACTACGCGCCCTACGAGCCGGCCGCGCTGCTGCGGCTCGCGGCCCGGCACGGCGTGTCCGAGGACGAGGTCGACCAGCTGCTGCGCGACGGGGTGTTCGTCGACCTCTACTCGGTGGTGCGGGCGGGCATCCGGGTCTCGCAGCGCTCGTACTCGATCAAGAAGCTCGAGCCGCTCTACATGGAGGCCCGGGAGGGCGACGTCCAGGGCGGCGCCGAGAGCATCGTCGTCTACCACCAGTTCACGGCCGCCCGGATCGAGGGCCGCGAGGACGAGGCGGATCGCCTCATCGGCGAGATCGCCCACTACAACGAGGACGACTGCGTCTCGACCCTGAAGCTGCGCGACTGGTTGCTGGCCCGACGGGCCGAGTCCGTCGGCGACGACTGGGCCCTCCCCGTGCCCGACGAGGTGAGCGAGGTCGAGGTGAGCGCCCAGCGGCGCGCCGCCCTCGAGCTCGAGGCGGCGGTCAGGGCCCTCGTCGCCGACGTCGTCGTGGCCGAGCGCACGCCCGAGGACCACGCGGTGGCGCTCGTGGGGTCGGCGGTGCTCTTCCACGCGCGCGAGGACAAGCCGAAGTGGCAGGAGCACTTCGAGCGGCTCCGGCTGCCGGTCGGCGACTGGCGCCCAGCCGACGGCGTCTTCCTCGTCGAACGGGGCGAGGTGGTCGAGGACTGGCACCAGGCGACGCCGAGGCAGCGACCCCGGCGCACGGTGCGGTTGCACGGCGAACCGATGCGGCAGAACGGCATCGGGGTGGGCGCCAAGGTCTCCGCGGTCTACGGCGCTCCCCCGCCCGCCGGGATGAGCGCCGAGCCGCTGCACGCCAACGCACGCAGCACGGCCACCGTCACCGTCCTCGAGACCGAGGACCGCCTCGCCGAGAACGGCCGCCTCCACCAGAGCCTGCTCGTCGAGGAGCTCCAGCCCAAGGACGGCGAGCCGCACGTCGACCTCCCGGTCGCGCTCGTCCCCAACGACAACGTCAGCTCGGCACCGATCGACCGCGCCCTCGCCGAGGTCGCCGAGGCCGTGCGCACCACCGGGCAGGTGCCGGTCGGCGCCGGCACGGACGCCCTGCTGCGCCACCCGCCGCGGCTCCGCGGGGGCGCCCCGCTCCCCCCGGTGGGCCCGGGGCCCGACGGGTACGCCGACGCGATCACCGCGGCGCTCACGGGGATGGACGACTCCTACCTCGCGGTCCAGGGTCCGCCCGGCACGGGCAAGACGCACGTCGGGGCGCACGTCATCGCCCGGCTCGTCGCGCAGGGCTGGGCCGTCGGGGTGTGCGCACAGAGCCACGCGGCTGTCGAGAACGTGCTGACGAAGGTCGTCGGCTCCACCGAGGTGCCCGGCGACCAGGTCGGCAAGGTCGCCAAGGCCACCGCCGACCCGCGGTGGACCGCCCTCGCCAGGCCCGACGACCTCGCGGACTTCGCGGCGGCCCACCGCGCCGCCGGCCGGGGGTACGTCATCGGCGGCACCGCCTGGGACCTCACCAACCCCGCCCGCGTCGAACGCGGCCAGCTCGACCTGCTCGTCGTCGACGAGGCGGGTCAGTTCTCCCTCGCCAAGACCCTCGCGGTGTCGGTGGCCGCCCGCCGGCTCCTGCTGCTCGGCGACCCGCAGCAGCTCCCGCAGGTGACGACGGGCACGCACGCCGAGCCCATCGACGTCGCCGCCCTGGCGTGGCTCGCCGGTGGGGAGCCGGTCCTGCCGTCGACGCTCGGCTACTTCCTCGCGACCACCTGGCGGATGCACCCCGCGCTCACCGCTCCGGTCTCGGACCTCGCCTACTCGGGGCGGCTGGCGGCGAACGGGCCGGTCACCGCGGCCCGGACCCTCGAGGGGGTCGAGCCCGGGCTGCACGTGCGGCTCGTCGGCCACCGCGACAACTCGACGCACTCGCCCGAGGAGGCGGCCGCCGTTCTCGGCCTCGTCCGCGACCTCCTCGAGCGCACGTGGCACGACCCGTCGGAGACCGACGCCGACGGGCGGCCCCTGGGCCCCCGCCCGATGACCGCGCGGGACGTCATCGTCATCACGCCGTACAACGCCCAGGTCGGCCTGCTGCGTCGCGTCCTCGACGACGCCGACCTCCCCGACGTCGCGGTGGGCACCGTCGACCGGTTCCAGGGGCAGGAGGCGGCGGTGGCGATCCTGTCGATGGCGGCCTCGTCGCACTCCGACGTCTCCCGCGGGATGGGGTTCCTCCTCGACCGGCACCGGCTCAACGTCGCGGTCTCCCGCGGGCAGCACTCCGCGTTCGTCGTCCGCTCCGAGGTGCTCACGGAGTTCTCCCCGCGCAGCGCCGACGAGCTCGTCGCCCTCGGTGCCTTCCTCCGGCTGTGCCACGCCGCCGTCTCGACGACGACCGCCGAACCGGTGCCCGTGGCGGGCTGACCCGGGCCCGGGCACGGGTACTCCTCAGACCCGGGCCCGGCCGGCCGATGAGGACACCATGACGACGTCACGGGGTCCGCGCGCCCTGCTCGGGGTGCTGGGAGTGCTCTGGTGCTGCTACCCGCTGGTCCCGGCCGGCACCCCGCGGTCGGTGTACTACGACGGTGTCGCCGCACTGGCCATCGTCGTCGCGCTCGCGGGGATCAGGCGTCTCCAGCCCCCGGTGCGGCGCGGCCTCCTGCTCGTGGTCCTGGGATTCGGCGTCTGGGTGGTCGGGGACGTCGTCTTCTCGGTCGAGCAGGACGTCGTCCACTTCGGCGGCTACCCCGCTCCGAGCGACGTCCCCTACCTCGCGGGCTACGTCCTCATCGCGCTCGGGCTGCTGCACCTGCTCCGGGGCCGGCAGAACCGCACGGACCCGACGCCCGTGCTCGACGCCGCCATCGTGGCCGTCGGCTTCGGCATCGTCGTCGGGACCTTCCTCATCGCACCCATCGCCGAGGACTCCGGGCTGACCGTCGCGGGACGTCTCGTGGCGTCCGCCTACCCCGTGGCCGACGTGCTGCTCCTCGGGGTCCTCGTCCGGCTCTGGAGCACGGTGGGCGCCCGGACGACCGCCTACCGCCTGCTGCTCCTCGGACTCGTCTCCACGCTGGTCGCCGACGTCGCCTGGAACGTCGTCGCGCTGAGCGACCCCGGAGCCGAGACGCCGTGGCTCGACATGCTCTGGCTGGTGGGGTACCTCGCGACGGCGGCCGTGGTGTGGTCCCCGTCGGCAGTGCGGTTGGGTGGCGGGGTCCCGGTGGAGAGCGGGACCACACCGCATCGGCGGCTCGTCGCCCTCGGGTGCGGCCTGGTCCTTCCCGGGGTCACGCTGCTGCTCAACGGTGTCGTGGGCCACGACGTCCCGTGGCGGTCCGTCGCGGTGGGGTCGATGGTCATGTCCGTCCTCGTGCTGGTGCGGATGGGGCTGCTCGTGCGGACCGTCGAGGTCCAGGCCGTGCAGCTGGCGGCGCTCGCCCGGAGCGACGGCTTGACCGGGGCCCCGAACCGCCGGACCTGGGACCACGAGCTGGGCCGGTCGTTCCAGTCCGCCGAGGACGGCCGCGCGCCGCTGTCGGTCGCCCTCCTCGACCTCGACCACTTCAAGGCCTACAACGACACCCACGGTCACCAGGCCGGCGACCTCCTGCTGCGTGAGGCCGTCGCGGCCTGGTCCGCACTGCTCCGCCCCGACGAGCTGCTCGCCCGCTACGGGGGTGAGGAGTTCGGCCTGCTCCTGCCCGGATCCACCGTCGAGCAAGCCGTCGAGCGGCTGCACCGGATGCAGGTCCTCACCCCTCGAGGGCAGAAGTTCTCCGCCGGCATCGCGGCGTGGACGCCCGGAGCGGAGCCGTCGGCGGTCATCGAACAGGCCGACCGGGCCCTCTACGACGCCAAGCACGCAGGACGCGCCACCGTCCGGATCGCCCATCCCGGCCACGGCTCACCGTCGACTCCTGCCCTGCGGATCGCCCTCCAGCCGATCGTCGACCTCCGCACCGGTGCGACGGTCGGGCACGAGGCCCTCTCCCGGTTCGCCGACGGGGACCCCGAGACCGTGTTCGCGACGGCGCACCGCGAAGGCCGCGGCCACGCCCTCGAGGCGGCCGCCGTGCACGCGGCACTGCAGCACCGTCCGCCGGACGGGTACCTGTCGGTCAACGTGAGCCTCGAGGCGCTGCTCAGCCCTGAGATGCGGGCCGTGCTCCCCACGGACCTGCGGGGCGTGGTCCTCGAGGTCACCGAGCAGACCGACACCGACCGGTGGGACGAGATCACGTCCGTCATCGCCGAGTGCCGGCAGCGAGGAGCCGCCATCGCCGTCGACGACTGGGGGCGTGGCTACTCGACGATGGACCGGATCATGCGCCTGCGTCCTGAGCTGATCAAGCTCGACCGGAGCCTGCTCCACGACCTCGGCGACGCCTCACGCCAGCAGGCGGTCCGCGCCGTCGTCGCGTGGGCCCGCAGCCTCGGTGCCCAGACCTGTGCCGAGGGTGTCGAGGACCCGGAGGACCTGCACACGCTGCGCGAGCTGGCGATCGACTCCGGTCAGGGCTACTACTTCGGCCACCCGGAGATCGCGCGTGCGACACCCGACCCGGCCGACACCCCGCTGGAGCCGACGTCGACCGGGCGCTGACTCACTGACCGGTGCGGCCGTCGATGCACTCCCGGAGCAGGTCCGCGTGCCCGACGTGGCGGGCGTACTCCTCCACCAGGTGCACGAGGACGTCGCGCACCGCCACCTCGCCGTCGTGCCGGCTCACCGTCGCCGCCAGGTCGTCCGGGGCGAGCGTGTCCATCCAGGCGTCGGCCGCATCCACCTCGCGCCGCCACATCGCGAACGAGTCCTCGACGACCGCAGGGTCGGCGACGGCCGTCGTGAACTCGAAGTCACGGTCGTCGTCGTCGGAGTACAACGGCTCGTCGACCGGCAGCTGGCGCAGCACGTGGTGGAACCAGTACTGCTCGACGACGGCCATGTGGCGGACCAGCCCGAGCAGGCTGAGGGTGCTCGGCGGCACCGAGCGCCGGGCGAGCTGCTCGGCGTCCAGCCCCTCGCACTTCATCTCGAGCGTCATCCGGTAGCGCGTCAGGTACTCGCGCACCGTCGCGAGCTCACCCGAGGGTGACGCGTCCGGGCGCGGGTCGTTCTCGGGTTCGGTCCACATGTCGCTCATGGAAGCCCACCCAACCCCGTCGGGGCCGCGGGGGCAACCGGGTTCACGGATGAGGAAACGGCCGGGGAGTCCCCGGGCCGCCACGGCCGCGCGACCCACGATGATGGCGCCATGGACATCGGGACGAACTGGGCCGGCAACCATGCGTACGCCGCGCGCGGGCTCGTCCGTCCCGGGAGCCTCGACGAGCTGCAGGAGACGGTCGCCGCGGCCGACCGGATCCGCCCGCTCGGGTCACGGCACTCGTTCTCGGACCTCACGGACACGACGGGGCTGCTCGTCGACCTCTCCGGCCTGCCCACCGAGGTCACCGTCGACGAGGACGCCCGCACCGTGGCCGTCGGCGGTGGCGTGCGCTACGGCGACCTCGCCGTCGAGCTCGAGGCACGTGGCTGGGCCCTGGCCAACCTCGCCTCGCTGCCACACATCTCGGTCGCCGGTGCCGTCGCCACGGGGACCCACGGGTCGGGGGACCGCAACGCGACGCTGTCCGCGGCCGTCGGTGCGCTCGAGGTCGTCGGGCCCGACGGTGCGCTCCGCCGCACGGAGCGGGGCGACACCGACTTCGACGGCTCGGTCGTCGCCCTCGGGGCACTCGGCATCGTGAGCCGGCTCGAGCTCGACATCGAGCCGAGCTACGCCGTCGCACAGTCGGTCCACACGGGGCTGCGGTGGGACACCGTCGAGGAGCGCTTCGACGACATCAGCCGGTCCGGCTACAGCGTCAGCCTCTTCACCCGCTTCGACCCGGACGAGGTGGACCAGCTGTGGGTCAAGCAGCGCGTCGAGGACCCGGCCCCGGGCGACCTCTTCGGGTCCGTCCCGGCCGCGACCGCGATGCACATGCTGCAGGGGGGCGACACCGAGGCGCTGACCTCCCAGGGCTCGGCCCCCGGCCGATGGCTGGACCGCCTGCCGCACTTCCGGATGGAGTTCACCCCGAGCCGCGGGGAGGAGCTGCAGAGCGAGTACTTCCTCCCCCGCGACCGGGCGGTGGCCGGGCTGGCCGCCCTGCGGCGCCTCGCCCCCGGGTTCGGTCACCTCCTCCAGGTCGTCGAGGTGCGCACCATCACGGCGGACGACCTGTGGCTGAGCGGGGCCCAGGGACGCGAGACCGTCGCGTTCCACTTCACGTGGGACCGGGACGAACCCGCCGTCCGCGCCGCGCTGCGGCCGGTGGAGGAGGCCCTGCTCCCGCTCGGTGCCCGGCCGCACTGGGGCAAGGTGTTCGAGCTGGACGCGGCGGCGCTGGCCGCGGGCTTCCCCCGCCTCGCGGAGTTCGTCGCGCTGCGCGACCGGGTCGACCCGGACCGGGTCTTCGGCAACGCCTTCCTCGAGCGCGCCCTCGGCTGAGCCCGACCCGTCGTGCCGGCGGGCACGTGGCGCGCCGGTCACTCGTCCCCGGCCACCGGCTCCGACAGGGCGGCGACGAGGGCGCGCACGGTCCCGCGTGCCTCGGCCAGGGCCGCGGCCGTGACCCCGGCCCGGGCGAGGACGGCGTCGCGTCCGGCCTCGGACGCGGCGAACAGCCGCGCCACGCACTCCTCCCCCAGTGCGGTGAGGGTGACCAGCGGTGCACGCCGGTCCGTCGGGTCGGGGTCGAGACGCACGTGCCCGGAGGCGGCGAGGTCGTCGACGACCCGCTGGACGCTCTGGCGCGCGAGCCCGAGACGACGGGCGGCGGCAGCGACGGACAGGGACTCCTCGCGGACCACGCTCATGACGTGCCAGCGGGCCGCGGTGAGGCCCTGTGACCGGGCGACCTGCTCACTCGTGCGCCGCGACGCCCCCGCCAGCTCGTACACGTCGGCGACCAGGAGGCGGTACTCGTCCAGCTCTTGTGACATGACAGCATCCTGTCATACGCTTACTGACAGCATGCTGTCAGTCTGACAGCTGCGGTGAAGGAGACGGACATGATCCTGCGACTGTGGAGCGGGTGGACCACCCCGGCCAACGCGGCCCGCTACGACGAGGTCCTGAACACGGAGGTGGCCCCCGGCATCGTCGGGCGCGGCCTCCCCGGCCTGGCGGCCTTCGAGGTGTGGACCCGACGGGAGGACGAGGTGGAGGGCGAGCACGAGTTCCTCACCGCGATGTGGTTCGAGAACCTCGCGGCGGTCGCGGAGTTCACCGGCGGCGACCCCCACCGGTCGGTGGTGCCCCCGCGGGCGCAGGCCGTGCTCTCGCGCTTCGACACCCACTCCCGGCACTACGACCTGCGGGCCCGGCACTGGCCGCGCTGACCGGTGCGAGGGGCTCGGCGGCATCCTCGGTCCGGCCCCGCGTCCCGACTGCACAGACACGAAAGGCCGGCTCGCGCCGGCCTTTCGTGTGTGGTGGAGCTGAGGGGATTCGAACCCCTGACCTTCTCATTGCGAACGAGACGCGCTACCAACTGCGCCACAGCCCCGAGTGCGGGAGAAACGATAACATCGACGAACTCTCCCCCCGAAATCACCGACGGCGCCGCCGGGGGCAGGACCCCGACGGACTGCGTCGGCGCAGGTCAGGCCCGTTCCCGGAGGGCCTCCGTCACCGTCCCGTCGGCACCAGCCTCTAGAGTCGGGCCCATGCGACTTCGACGGCCCGGGGCCCCTCCGACGTCCGCCGGCCCGAGCGCCCTGCCGCGCACGCTCGCGGCCGGTGGAGCCCAGCCCCTGCCCCCCGGCGACGAGCGGGCCCCGGCCGAGTGGTCGGTCCCGCGCGGCGTGCGCACGGCGAGCGAGTGGGCGTGGCGGGCCATCGTCGTCGGAGCCGCCGTGGTCGCGGTCCTGTGGCTGACGGCACGGCTGTCCGAGGTCGTCATCCCCATCCTCGTCGCGCTGTTGCTCAGCGCCCTCCTGCACCCGGTGTACGACCTCCTGACCCGCGTCCTCCCCCGCGGCCTGGCCGCGTTCGTCACCGTCATCGGCACGATGGCCGTCGTGAGCGGCCTGATGATCTTCGTCGGCTCCCAGCTGACCAGCCAGCTCGGCGACATCACGACCAAGGTCACCGACGGCATCGACCAGGTGCGCCAGTGGGTCCAGAACTCCTTCGGCATCACCGACACCCAGCTGTCGGACTACCTGGCGCGGGCCCGTGAGGCGCTGAGCTCCGGCAGCGTCACCGACACCGCCGCCGCCGCGGGCCTCACCGTCGGCCACCTGCTCACCGGGTTCTTCCTGGCCCTGTTCACCCTCTTCTTCTTCCTCTACGACGGTGCCGGCATCTGGGCCTGGCTGGTGCGGCTCTTCCCCCGCGGAGCCCGGGCGCGGGTGCACTCCTCCGGGCTCATCGCGTGGGGTCAGCTGGCCGCCTTCACCCGGGCCACGATCTTCGTCGCCGCGGCGGACGCCATCGGCATCGGCGTCGGCGCCGCGATCCTCGGCGTGCCGTTCGCCTCCGGGATCGCGCTGCTCGTCTTCTTCGGCGCGTTCATCCCCATCGTCGGCGCCACCATCTCCGGTGCCGTCGCCGTGTTGCTGGCCCTGGTCGCGCTCGGGCCGATCCAGGCCCTGATCATGCTGGGCGTCATCATCGGCGTGCAGCAGCTCGAGGCACACGTGCTCCAGCCGCTGCTCATCGGGAGGGCGATGCGGCTGCACCCCCTCGCCGTCATCCTCGCCATCGCCGCGGGGATCGTCCTCGCGGGCATCATCGGCGGGCTCATCGCCGTGCCGACGGTCGCCGTGCTCAACGCCGTGGGCCACCACCTGCTCGACGCGCCGGAGGAGGACGGCAGCGAGGGGGACGACGACGACCTCGATGCCGAGGAGGACCTCCTCGGACCGGAGCAGGCGGCGCACGCCCGCGAGGAGGCGGCCGAGGACTCCCCGGACGCCCCGATCGTGCCGGAGGTCGAGACCGCGGCCGAGCCGCGCGACGGCTGACCCGCAGCCGCCCCGACGGGAGCGGTCAGGCTCCGGCGGCCCGACGCTCGCCCAGCTGCTCCCCGTGGGAGCGCAGCCCCTCGACGGGCACCGGGTCGGCGGTGACGGCGGCGGGCGCGACCTCGGGACGCTCGGCCTTGGCCTTCATCGTGTAGGTGGGTCGGGGCACCGGCACCGGGTCCCACGTCAGCGGGATGTCGTCCTCGTCGACGAGGTGGACGTACTCGATGACCGTCTCGGGCTCGGGCTCGGGGGTGGGCGCCGACGCGACGACCTCGACCGGGGTCTCGGGAGCGGCGTCCTGCTGCTCGGCGGGCGCGACGACGGAAGCGGCCTCGGCCGGCGCGCCGGCGTCGGACGCTGCGGCAGGAGCCTCGACCGGTGCGGAGGGTCGGGTCCGGGTCGGTGCGGCGCGACGGGCGGAGGGCACGGGCGTGGCGGTGGCCCGGCGACGGGCCTCCTCGAGCGCCCGGCGCCGGCGTGCTGCCCGGGCGGCGTGCTCGGCGCGGACTCCGGCGCGCACCCAGCCGAGCGACCCGACGACGGCGACGAGGGCCACGACCGGCGCCCACGGTTGGAGCACGGCGAGGACGGCGAGCACTCCGGTGGTCAGGAGCGCGACGACCGAGGTGAGCAGCGCGAGGCCGCGGACCCGACGGCCACCGGAGCGCACCGGCTCCGGTCGCCCGGCGTCGGCGACTCGTGCGGACACCGGTCGGGGCGAGGGGATCTCGGCGGCGACGGCGCGCTTGACGACGACCTGCGGGCGGGCGGCACGGGCCGGGTGGACCGACCACGAGCGCGGGGTCGGGTCGGAGAGGTCCGTGCGCGGGATCGTGGCTCGCCGCTCCAGGACACGCATCGCCGCGCTGAACTGCTCGACCGACCGTGCGGTGGCGAGGTGGTCGCGGCGGCGGATCCAGTACTGGACGAAATAGGCAGCCCAGACCCCGAGGAGGACGAGGAAGATCAGGCTCGACGGGGACTGCACGGTCCGACGGTATGCGGGCTCACGCCTCGGGTCCCGCACCCGCGTCGGTGTGTCGCGCAAGTGACTCGTGTGACGACTGTGCTGGAAGGGTCGAGCGGGTCAGCCGCTCCACCATCGACTCCCCCGCGAGGTCCTCCACGGTCAGGGCGTACGAGAGGTGCTCGTGCCACTCGCCGTCGATGTGCAGGTAGTGCGGCCGGCGGCCCTCGAACCGGAACGCCAGCTTGCGGACGACCGCGAGGCTCGCCGTGTTCTGCGGCCGGATGTTGATCTCCATCCGGTGCAGGCCGACCCTGCCGAAGAGGTGGTCCCCGACGAGGGCCACGCCGGTCGGGATGACCAGCTGCCCGGCGAGGGCGCGGCTCACCCAGTACCCGACGTAGCAGGACCGGAACGACCCGAAGACGACCGTGCCCACGTTGACCTGCCCGACGAGCCGTCCCCCCACCTCCACCGCGAGCGGCAGCGCTCGCCCGGCCGCGCCGTCGCCGTCGTAGAGGGCGACGAGCTCCTCGAACGTGCGCGGCGGCGCCTCCGGGTCGGGCGAGGTCGCGTCCCAGGGCTCGAGCCACGCGGCGTTCGCGCGGCGCACGGCCTGGAAGACCGGCCCGTCGGAGACCGCGAGCGGGCGCAGCAGGAGCTCGACGCCGGTGGGGGTGCGCCCCTCGAGCCGGACCGGCCACACCCACTCCGGCGGCGGGGGCGGCGCCGGAGGGGGTCGGCGGGACCCGACGATGCGCCGCCACATCAGTGGTCGCCCCCGCGGACCTGGTCGAGGGCGTGCGGCAGCACCTCCGCCAGGACGGCGAGCGCGTCCTTGACACCCCCCGAGGAGCCCGGGAGGTTGACGACGAGGGTGCGCCCGGAGAGCCCGGCGAGGCCGCGGGACAGCACCGCGGTCGGAACGCCCTGCGCGACACCGCGCGCCCGGATGGCCTCGGCCAGCCCGGGGACCTCGCGGTCCAGGAGCGGCCGGGTCGCCTCGGGGGTGCCGTCGGTGGGGGTGAGCCCGGTGCCGCCAGTGGTGAGGAGCAGGTCGGGCCCGGACGCGAGGGCCGCCGACAGGGCCTCGCCGACGGCCGGGCCGTCGGCGACGACGGTTGGCTCCCCCACCTCGCACCCCCAGCCGCGCAGGGCCTCGACGATGAGCGCGCCCCCGCGGTCCGCGTACACGCCATGCGCCGCGCGGGTGGAGCAGGTGACGACCGCGGCGCGGTACCCGCTGAGGTCCGGGGCGGTGCTCACGCCTCCTCCACCCAGTCACCCGAACGGCCGCCCGACTTCGCGGTGACCCGCACGTCGGTGATCCGGGCGTGCTTGTCGACCGCCTTGACCATGTCGATGAGCGCCAGGGCACCCACGGCGACGGCGGTCAGCGCCTCCATCTCGATGCCGGTGCGGTCGGCGGTGCGTACCTCGGCCCGGAACGTGACGCCGTCGTCGACGACCTCGAGGTCGACCTCGGCGGCGTGCACGGCGACGGGGTGCGCGAGCGGGACCAGCTCGGGGGTGCGCTTGACGCCCTGGAGTGCCGCGATGCGCGCGACGGCGAGCGCGTCCCCCTTGGGGACGGTGCCGCCACGCAGGGCGGCGACGGCCGCCGGCGACAGCAGGACCTTCCCGCGCGCCTCCGCCCGGCGCGCGGTGACCGCCTTCGCCGACACGTCGACCATGTGCGCGGTGCCGTCGGAGCGGACGTGGGTCAGCCCGGACTCCGGCACGGGGTGGTCAGCCACAGCCCCGATGATGCCCCAGGAGGGGCAGGCAGCGGACGGTGTCGCCCGGCTGGATCTGCTCGACCTCGGCCGGGACCATCGCGAGCGCGGTGGCGTCGGCGAGCGCGCCGAGCACGTGCGAGCCCTGCCCACCGGACGGCCGGACCGTGCCGCCGCTGTCGACGACGCGGGTCATCTCGGCCCGCCCCGGAGAGGTCGGCCAGCCGACACCGGCCACCGCCTGGTAGGCGCCGTCGTCGTCGGGGTCGAGCCCGGCCATCCGCCGCAGGGCCGGGAGCACGAAGACGTGGAAGGAGACGAACGAGCTGACCGGGTTGCCCGGGAGCGTGACGACGGGCAGCCCAGACCCCCCGACCGCCCCGCAGCCCTGCGGCATCCCGGGGCGCATCGCGACCTTGACGAACTCGACGCCACCGTCCTCGGTGAGGACCTCCTTGACGGTGTCGTAGACGCCCATCGACACCCCACCGGTCGTGATGACGAGGTCGGGGTCCCCGTCGGGCGCGGCGAGGAAGGCCCGCACCGCATCGGCGTCGTCGCGCAGGTGGACCCCGGCCGCGACCTCGGCCCCGGCCGCCTCGACGAGGGCGCGGAGCATCAGGTGGTTGGAGTCGACGATCTGCCCGTGCTCGAGCGAGGAGCCGACCGGGACGAGCTCGTCGCCGGTGGAGACGACCGTGACCCGCGGCCGACGGCACACCGCCACCTCCGCGGCGTTCGAGGCGGCGGCGAGCGCGACGTGCCCGGGCCCCATCCGCGTGCCGGCGACCAGCACGACGGACCCGGCGTGGACGTCCTCGCCCCGGTGCCGCAGGTGCCGGCCGACCTCTGGCGCGAGGTGCACCGACACCCGGGTGGCGCCGCCGTCGGTGCGCTCGACGGGGACGACGGCGTCACAGCCCTCGGGCACCGGGGCGCCGGTCATGATCCGCATCGTGTGCCCGGGGGCGAGGACGTGGCGGGTGGTGTCGCCGGCGGCGATGTCACCGTCGACGGGCAGCACGACGGGGCTGCCGTCGGCGGCGCCGACGAGGTCGGACGCTCGCACGGCGTAGCCGTCCATCGCCGAGTTCTCGAAGCCGGGCAGGTCGACGACCGCGGTGACGTCCTCCGCGAGGACGCGGCCCAGCGCCGAGCCGACGGGGACGCGCTCGGTGCCCAGCGGCTCGACGAGCCCGAGGACGGCCGCCCGGTGCTCGGCGACGGTGCGCATCAGGACCCGCCCTCGAGCCGGGTGCCGTCCGGGACGGTGCGCGACTCCCCCGTGAGGTGCACGTCGCCGACGCACACGACACCGGCGCCGAAGGTGACGTCGGCCTCGACGCGCAGGCTCGTGCACTCGCGCAGGGACGGCGCCCCGTGCGGGAAGCGCGCCTCGAAGCCGTCGAGCAGCCGGTACTCGGGGCCGAGGTCGACGAACGGCTCCGGCCGGTCGGTCGTCGCCTCGACGACCCCCTCGGCCGAGATGCGGTAGAGGTCGCTGCGCAGGAGGAGCAGCTCGTTGGTCGTCTTGACCGGGCGGAACCGGCTGCGCTCGACGGCGACCGCGCGGGCGCCGTCGAAGAGCTCGACCGCGGCGCCCATCGCCGACTCGATCTGCACCACGGGGGTGGACTCCGGGTCGGTGGGGTCGACGGTCTTGCGGTTGACGATGATCGGCAGGCCGAGCACGCCGTCGCGCTCGTCGAGGCGGGCCGCGAGCACGTCGAGGTCGACCCAGAGGTTGTTCGTGTGGAACCAGCGGTGCCGCTCGAGGTCCTGGAAGTGGCGCTCCTCGCCGGGCTCGACCATCGCGGAGTCGCGCAGCACGAGACGGCCGTCCGAGCGGCGGACGACGAGCTGGCCGCCCTTGCGGTCGTTGACGGTACGGGCGCTCACCTCCGCGACGTACGGGATGCCCTCGGCCGCCATCCACGCCGGGACGGCGCCGTCGCACGTGGCCCCGAGGTTGTCGGCGTTCGACAGGAAGAGGTAGCGGTAGCCGCGCGCGC
Source organism: uncultured Actinomycetota bacterium (assembly GCA_963709785.1). Classification (GTDB taxonomy): domain Bacteria; phylum Actinomycetota; class Actinomycetes; order Actinomycetales; family Dermatophilaceae; genus Phycicoccus. The sequence goes on from CAVPXT010000018.1 coordinate 35,229, forward strand.
GCAGGTCGTCGAGCAGCCCCGTGGTGCGCAGCGCGACGTAGACGTCCCCGTGGCCCGGCGGGCACCACTCGAGGTCGGGGTCGGCGGGGTGCTCGACCGGGAAGAGGTCGGAGGCGCGGAGCTTGGGCTCCTTGCTCTGGAGGAAGTCGAGCGGCAACCCGTCGAGCGCGAGGCCCGGGTGGCGACCGAGCAGCTCCAGGGACCGCTCCCGGGTGCGGAAGGAGTCCATGAGCAGCAGCGGCACGTCCACGCCGTGGGCGGCGCGCAGGGCCAGCACCTGCTCGGCCATGACGTCGAGGAAGGTGCGACCCTCGCGCACCTCCAGGGCCGACTTGGGGCCCTGGACCCCCATGCTCGTGCCGAGCCCGCCGTTGAGCTTGACGACGACCGTGCGAGCCAGCGCCGACCGGACCGCGTCGTCGTCGGGCCGCACGTCGTCGAGCGAGGGCGGGTCGGGCAGCGGGTCGACGCTCGCCTCCGGGACGGTGCCCGTCGCGTGGGCCGCCAGCTGGTCGTGGAAGTCGGCGAAGACCCGGATGGCGAGCGGGTCCACCCCTGCCTCCCGCATCCGGTCCGTGGCCGCACGCCGGGCGTCGCTCGTCATGGCGCCACCCTACGATGCCCGGATGGCCCTCACCCCCAAGCAGGAGCGCCGCCGCACGCTGCGGGCGAAGCGGCGCGAGATCGCGGCGGCCCGGGACGTCACCGCCGACGACGCGGCCCTCGGGCAGGCTGCGCTCGACCTCGTCACGCGCGTCGGGCTCGGCGCCGGGTCGGTGGTGCTCTGCTACGAGTCCGTCCCCGGTGAGCCGCCGACCGGGGCCGTCGTCGCGGGGCTGCTCGCCGCAGGCATGCGCGTCCTCGTCCCGGACACCCTTCCCGACCTGGACCTCGACTGGCACGACGTCACCGACCCCGCCGGGCACCGGCTCGGCCGGGGCGCCGTGGGGCTCGCCGGCCTCGTCCTGGCGCCCGGCCTCGCGGTCGACGCGTCGGGCACGCGGATGGGGCAGGGTGGGGGCTGCTACGACCGGGCCCTCCCCCGCCGCCGCCCCGGGGTGCCGGTGGTCGTGCTGCTGCACCCCGGCGAGCTGCTGGGGGGCGACGACGAGCCGCTCACGCGGGACGGGCACGACCAGCCGGTCGACGCGGTGCTCACCGCCGCGTCGCTCACCGACCTGACCGGCGTCCTGCCGGCCTGACCACCACGGCGCCCTCGTGGTGCCGGTGGCGCCGGCGCCGCTCGGAGGGCCTCAGGAGGTCGGCTGGTCCGGCCGCAGCGTCAGCACCTGGGGGTCGGTGCCGTCGACCGCCTGGAGGCTGAACGGCCACGGCCGCTGCCGACCGGCGACCCAGTCGGAGATCTGGTCGCCGTAGTGGTCGTCGGTGGCGTGCCCGCTCACCCCGGTCTGGTTGATCCACGTCGAGCCGTCGAGGTCCGAGAGGTCGACCACCATCCGCATCGAGGGGGCCCAGTTCACCTCGTAGCCCTCGCTGGTGTCCCACCCGTTCGCGTTGACGATCGCCGAGCCTCCCGGCATGTCGTACGGGCCCTCGTTGAAGAGCCAGCGGATCGGGCCGGGGACGGACTCACCGCCGAGCACCTTGTGCTGCAGGGTGATCCGGTGCAGCTTGCCCCAGTCCCACTGCTGCGGGTCCTTGCCGAGCTCCTTGGTGAGCTCGAGCCGCGCCTGAACGAGCGCCTGGCGGAGGATCTCGTCGCGCCCCTCGGTGACGTTGGGGGTCAGCTTGTTGTCCCACCACTCGCTCTCCGGGTCGGCGAGGAGGTTCTGCACGGCCGAGCGCCAGCGGGCCCCGCCGTCGGACTTCATGTCGGCCGGCAGCTCGTCGTCGAAGAGCAGCTCGCAGAGGTTGCGCCACACGGCGTTGTAGTACGCGGCGGCGGCCGACGCGTCGGAGTCGGCGGCCGGGGTCGTCCGGTCCCAGGTCCGGAGCAGGTCCCGGGCCCCCTCGGTGAAGTCGAGCAGGTCCTGCTGCTCCGGCTCGCCCTCGGGGGCCTGCAGCGGCACGCCGAGCAGGGCCGGGACGAGGGTCTGCGCGAAGAGGTCGGTGTCGTCCATCTGCACCGAGGCCATGTCGGCCGGCGTCGCCTTGTCGAGCTCCTCGAGGCGCATCCCGATCCGCGTCGAGCGCCACCCCGGGTCCCACTCGGTCGTGAGGAACGGGGACCGGCTCGTCGTGACCTCCTGGTTGGCCGCGACGATGACACCGTCGGGCGGGTCGAGCGCCCACGGCAGGTCCTGGAAGTCGACGAACCCGGTCCAGTCGTACGTGGAGTCCCAGCCCGGCGCCGGCCAGTAGCCCGGGGGGCTCTTCGGGATGGCGGCCCGGCGCACGGGGATCTGGCCGGGCGCCTGGTAGCCGATGTGCCCCTTGGTGTCGGCGTACACGAGGTTCTGGGCGGGAACGGCGAAGGAGCGCGCCGCCTCGCGGAACTCGGCGAAGGTGCGGGCCTTGTCGAGGCCGATGATCGCGTCGGCGGTGCGGCCGGGCAGCAGCCCCGTCCAGGCGAGCGAGACGGCGTAGGACTGGGACTCGTCCCCCTCCTCCTGGGTGGGGGCGCGGCTCCCGGCCTCACGGGCGGACTGGAGGACGTCGGACATGATCGGCCCGTGCTCGGTGGCCCGCACCGTGATGTGCTGGTCGGCGCCCCCGGCGACCTTGATGGTCTCCTCGCGTGAGGTGATCGGCTTCCAGGCCCCGTCACGCTGGTAGGTCTGGCCGACGACCCGCTCGAGGTAGAAGTCGGAGACGTCCGGGCCGAGGTTGGTGAAGCCCCAGGCGATGTCGGCGTTGTGGCCGATGATGACGCCCGGCACTCCGGCGAAGGAGAAGCCGGACACGTCGAGCGGGCACTCCGGCGAGACGGTCCGGCAGTGCAGGCTGTTCTGGATCCAGATGCCCGGCTGGCCGATCCCCAGGTGGGGGTCGTTGGCGAGCAGCGGCTTGCCGGAGGCGGTGTGGTCCCCCGAGACCACCCAGGAGTTGGAGCCGACCCCCTCCCCGCGACCGACGAGCTGCGGCACGGTGGCGAGCGCCTTCTCGACCGCGGCGTAGGCCGACTTCGCACCGTCGGTCGTCGTCTCCGCGACGACGTCCCGACCGGTGGTGGTCAGCGCACCCGGCACCGCCGAAGGCGCCGCGGGCACCCGACCGGGGGCCCACTCCTCGTCCGAGAGGATCGGCGGGTGCAGGTCGGGCTCGTAGGCCGGGTAGATCGCGTCGATCTGGGCGGCGCTCAGCCGGCCGGTGAGCCGCGCCCGGGCCAGCTCGTCGGAGTAGTCACCGCGCAGGTCCCAGGCCATCGCCTTGAGCCACGCGAGGCTGTCGACCGGCGTCCACTCCTCGATGTCGGCGAGCGGCGCGCTGAGGCCGAGGACGGTGTACTCGGCGGAGACCTCGCCGGGGCTGCGGCCGCTGAGGTAGCGGTTGACGCCGTCCGCGTACGCCTGGAGCATCTGACGGGTCTCGGGCTCGAGGGTCGGCAGCTCCTCCTCGGCGACCCGCCGCCAGCCCATCGTCCGCACGACCTTGTCGGTCTCGAGGCCGGCCTGCCCGACGAGCTCGGAGAGGCGACCGGCCGTGATGTGCCGGCGCAGGTCCATCTCGAAGAAGCGTTCCTGGGCGTGGACGTAGCCCTGCGCCTGCGCGAGGTCGACGAGCGAGTCGCCGTAGATGTGCGGGATCCCGCTGCCGTCGCGCTTGACGGTGACCGCGGCCGAGAGCCCCGGCAGCGTGGCCTCCCCGGACCGGGTGGGCAGGGAGTCGCGGACCGCGGTGACGACGACGATGCCGCCGACCAGTGCCGCGACGACGACGAGCGCCACGAGTCCCAGGAGGATGCGACGGGCGACGACGAGACGACTCACCCTGCGAGACTAGGACACCACCCCCGACGAGACGAGGACGGTCCCGGTGACACACCTGCGGGCGCTGCCGACCGTGGATGCCGCCGCGTCCTCCGGCTTCTCCCTCGACGACCTCTCGACGGTGCTGCTCATCGGCAGCGTCGTGCTCGTCGTGGCGGTCGCCGCCGTCCGGCTCTCGCTCCGGTCGGGGCTCCCCTCGCTGCTCATCTACCTCGGGATCGGCCTGGCGCTCGGGGAGTCCGGGCTCGGCATCCACTACGACTCCGCCCAGCTCACGCAGGTCCTCGGCTACGCGGCGCTCGTCCTCATCCTCGTCGAGGGCGGGATCACGACCCAGTGGTCGGGCATCCGGCGGTCCGTCGCGCCCGCCGGCGTGCTCGCGACGGTCGGGGTGGCCGTCAGCGTCCTCGTCGTCGGGGCGGTCGCCCACCTCGTGCTCGGCTGGTCGTGGGAGGTGTCCCTGCTCATCGGTGCCGTCGTCGCCTCCACCGACGCCGCGGCGGTCTTCTCGGTGCTGCGGCGGGTGCCCCTGCCCCGCCGGATCTCGGGGATGCTCGAGGCCGAGTCCGGGTTCAACGACGCGCCCGTCGTCCTCCTCGTCACGGCGCTCGCCGCCGGCCTCGCCCCCGGTACCGAGACCGAGCCGTGGTGGCGCATCCTGCTCGTCGCGGTGCTCGAGCTCGCGGGTGGCACGGCCGTCGGGCTGGCCGTCGGCTGGCTCGGGGCGCGGCTGATGCGGCTCGTGGCCACGACGTCCTCGGCGCTGTTCGCCATCGGGGTGCTCTCCGTGGCCGTCCTCGCGTACGCCGCAGCCGACTCCGTGCACACCTCCGGCTTCATCGCGTGCTACCTCGCCGCACTCGTCCTCGGCAACCTCCAGCTGCCACACCGGCCGGCCGTCGTCGGCTTCGCGACGGCCGTCGGGTGGCTCGCCCAGATCGGGCTGTTCGTGCTCCTCGGTCTGCTCGCGTCGCCGAGCGGCTTCTCCGCACAGCTGGTGCCCGCCCTCGTCGTGGGTGCGGCGCTGCTCCTCCTCGGTCGCCCGCTCTCGGTGCTCGTCTCGTGCACACCCTTCCGGATGCCGTGGCGCACCCAGGTCTTCCTCTCGTGGGCCGGGCTGCGGGGGGCGGTCCCGGTCGTCCTCGCCACCGTCCCGCTGACGGCCGGGACACCGGGCGTGGAGTGGATGTTCGACCTCGTCTTCGTGCTCGTCGTCGTCTTCACCGTCATCCAGGCCCCGACCCTGCCGTGGGTCGCCCGCCGCCTGGGGCTGGACGCCTCGCACCACCGGGTCGACCTCGCGGTCGAGACGACGCCGCTCACCGACCTCGGGGCCGAGCTGCTCGAGATCGACGTCGGGCCCGAGTCGCGCATCGGCGGGGTCCGGGTCTTCGAGCTGCGCCTCCCCCACGGCGCCAACGTCGCGCTGGTCGTCCGGGACGGCGCCTCCTTCGTGCCGCGCGACGCCGAGGTGCTGCGGCACGGCGACCAGCTGCTCGTCGTGACCCCCTCCGCGGTCCGGCAGGCCGTCGAGCGGCGCCTCTACCAGGTGAGCCGCGGCGGCCGGCTCGCGGAGTGGTCCGAGGGCTGACCCCGGCGACGGTCCCCCACCGGTCCCCGCCCCGCTCGGGGTCGGGTCAGGGTCGGGTCAGGTCCGACCCTCATGGCGGCCACCCCCGCGCGGCGGAAGAGTCCTCCGCATGATCTCCGTGGAGCACCTCACCAAGCGCTATGGCGCATTCACCGCCCTCGACGACGTCTCGTTCGTCGCCCGCCCCGGCCGGGTCACCGGCTTCCTCGGCCCGAACGGCGCGGGGAAGACGACGGCCATGCGGGTCGTCGCCGGCCTCACCCCGGCGAGCGCCGGCACCGCGACCGTCCTCGGCCGCCCCTACGCCACCCTGCCCAACCCCGGCCGCCACGTCGGCCTCCTCCTCGACGCCTCGGCCCAGCACGCCGGCCGCACCGGCCGCGAGGTGCTGACCCTCGGCGCGATCCTCACCGGGGTCGACCGGCGCCGCGTCGACGCGATGATCGAGCTCGTCGGGCTCACCGAGAAGGAGGCGAACCGCCGCATCCGCAACTACTCCCTCGGGATGCGCCAGCGGCTCGGCATCGCCCACGCGCTGCTCGCCGACCCCGAGGTGCTCGTCCTCGACGAGCCGGCCAACGGCCTCGACCCGGCCGGTATCCGCTGGATGCGGGACCTGCTGCGGGGCTTCGCCGCCCGTGGCGGCACGGTGCTCCTCAGCTCGCACCTCCTCAACGAGATCGAGCGGGTCGCCGACGACATCATCGTCATCGGGAACGGGAAGGTCGTCGCGCAGGGCACGACCGACGAGCTGCTCGCCGGCTCCGGCACCGTGGTCCGGTCCACCGACGACGCCGCGTTGACGCTGGCCCTCGAGGCCGCGGGCATCACCGTCGGCACGGTCGCCACGGGCGGGCTCCTCGCGGACACCGACCCCGACACCGTGGGGCGCACGGCCCTGACCGCCGGGATCCCGCTGCGGGAGCTGCGCTCGGGCGACGAGCGCGGGCTCGAGGAGATGTTCTTCGACCTCACGGCCGCCTCGTCCCGCGAGGGGGTGGCGGCATGAGCACCGCGACCCACGAGGGCCTGCGCCCCACTGCCCCGCCCGTGCCGACCACCGGGCACGACACCCACCTGCCGTCACCGATCCCCGGCGAGCGGCCGACCTCCGGCATCCCCTTCGCGCGGCTCGTGCGCGTCGAGCTGCGCAAGATGCTCGACACCCGGGCCGGGCGGTGGCTGGTCATCTCGATCGGCGTCGTCATCGCCGGTGCGCTGACCATCCTCTTCGTCCAGTCCGGCGGGGAGCACCCGTTCAGCGACTACCTCCAGGCGACGACCATGCCGATGGCGATCCTGCTGCCGGTCGTCGGGATCATGGCGGTGACGTCCGAGTGGTCCCAGCGCACCGCGCTGGTCACCTTCACCCTCGAGGCCCGGCGGACCCGGGTCGCGTGGGCCAAGACGGTCGCGGCGCTGTTCGTCGGCGTCGTCGCGGTGGCGTTCTCGTTCGGGCTCGGCGCCGCGGCCCACGGCTCCGCCATCGCGTTCCGCGGGGCCACCGGCGACTGGGAGATCGCGAGCACGGCGTTCCTCGGGGCCGCCGGGTTCGTCCTCCTCGGCCTGCTCCAGGGCCTCGGCTTCGGCATGCTGCTCCGGAACACCCCCGCCGCGGTCGTCGCCTACTTCGTCCTCCCCACGGCCTGGTCGATCCTCGGCTCGCTGTGGTCGCAGGCGGAGAAGGCGGGCCAGTGGCTCGACCTGAACCGGACGATGGAGCCCCTGTTCACCGGCTCGCTGACCGGGGAGCAGTGGGCCCAGCTCGGCACCTCGGTCGGGGTGTGGGTGGCACTGCCGTTCATCGCCGGGATGTGGTGGATCACCCGGGCCGAGGTGAAGTAGCCGAGGCCCGGCAACGGACGGGGCGTCGCCCGGGACCTGGCAGGGACATCCCGGGCGGCGCCCTCGCGTATCCTTGAGGTGCCGCGCCGCCGCGAGACCCGCACACCGTGCCGGGCCCGGCGGCGCCCCGATGTCGTCCGAGGAGGACCACCGTGCCGACGTACGCCTACGCGTGCACCGCGTGCGACCACCGCTTCGAGGCCGTGCAGTCGTTCAGCGACGACTCGCTCACCGAGTGCCCCGAGTGCGGCGGTCGCCTCCGCAAGCTCTTCAACGCCGTCGGCATCGTCTTCAAGGGCGGTGGCTTCTACCGCACCGACTCGCGCGCGGCGAGCTCCTCGTCCGAGTCGGCCGCGTCCTCCGGGTCGTCGTCCTCGTCGTCCTCGTCGACGGGTGGGTCGTCGACGGGTGGGTCCTCCGGCGGGGGCTCGAACGGTTCCTCGACGGCCACCCCGGCCGCGTCGTCCACAGGGGGCTCCTCCAGCGGGTCCTCGTCCACAGGCTCCGCCTGACCCTCCCGCCCGGGTGGCTCGCCGCCTAGCGTCGCGGCATGACCTCCCTGCGGCGTCCGCTCCCCGGCCTCACCGGCCGCGGTCGGCGGGCGCGCTGGCGGCGCGGGGTGCTGCGCCGGGTGGCCGCCGCCGCGTGCCTCGCCGGGGCCGTGGCAGCCGGGCTGCAGGTGGTCCGTCCACCCCCGGAACCCACGGTCGAGGTCCTGGTGGCGGCGGGACGCGTCGAGCCGGGGTCGGTGCTGCGGGTGGACGACCTCGTGCTGACGCGGGTGCCCGCCTCGGCCCGGCAGCCCGGGGCGCTCACCGCCACCGGTGACGCCGTGGGCCGTCGCAGCGGCACCGCCCTGGCCGCGGGCGAGGCCGTGACCGCCACCCGGCTGGTGCCCCGTTCCCGGGCGGAGGGGCTGCCGGCCGGGTCCGTCGCGCTCCACGTCGGCCTGGCCGACCCGGCCGCGGCCGACGTCCTCACCCCGGGCCAGCGCGTGTCGGTGTTCCCCGGGCCCGGGGGTTCCGCACTCGCCCGCGACGCCGTCGTCCTCGCCGTCGACCCCCCGGAGCGCGGTGCCGTCACCGGGCTCGGCGCTCTCCCCGGTCCGGGGAGAGGCGTCCTCCTCGCGCTGCCCGAGGCCTCCGCCGAACGGGTCCTGGCCGGCCACGGGGGCACCGACGGCACCGTGCTCGTCACGGTCGTCGCAGCGCCGGGGTGACCGGCCCGTGAGCAGAGGCCGGGCGCGGCCCCTGGTTTCGGCCTACGGTGTCCCCCGACATCCTCCCCACGGAAAGGAGCCCCCATGAAGGGGTTCAAGGACTTCATCATGCGCGGCAACCTCGTCGAGCTCGCCGTCGCGTTCGTCATCGGCGCCGCGTTCGCCACGGTGGTCAAGGCCTTCACCGACATCGTCATCGAGGCGCTGGCCAAGGCGGGCGGCGCGCCCAGCTTCGACGAGTGGAAGCCGGGTGGCTACGTCACGGTGGGGCCCTTCCTCAGTGCCGTCGTCGCGTTCCTCATCGTCGCCTTCGTCATCTACTTCTTCGTCGTGAAGCCGTACGCCGCGGCGCAGGCCCGGTTCTTCCCGAAGGAGCCCGACGCGGAAACGGTCGACCCGAACACCGAGCTCCTCAAGGAGATCCGCGACGAGCTCCGCGCACGCCGCGGCATCTGAGAGCACCCGCGCGTCCGCGCCCGGAGCGCACGCACGACCGCACCGCCGACGGGGCGGGGACCCGGACGGGGCCCCGCCCCGTTCCGCGCGTCCGGCACGTCCACGAACTGACACATTCGACGATTCGTGACCGCTCCGGGGCTACTCCCAGTGTGGGGGGCGCTGCTCGCGGAGCCAGCGGTCGTGCGGGGTGTCGCCCTCGCCGGGGGCCTCGCGCGGCGTCGCGACGTCGGGGGCGTCGTCGGTGCTCGGGTTCGTCGCAGGACGCACGACACGGCGCGGCCGACGCCGACGCCGCCGCTCCGGGGGCACCGCGGCCGGGTCAGCCACCGGGGGCCTGGCGGACCCCGACCGCCTCGAGGACGCGCGAGACGACCCGCGCGGGGTCGCGGAAGACGTCGGTGGACCACACGCGCAGGTGCCGCCAGCCGCGCCGTTCGAGCTCCTCGACGCGGACGAGGTCGCGGTCGCGGCCGGAGGGGACCCGGGCGTAGGCGGGCCCGTCGGACTCCACGGCGAGCAGCAGGTGGCCGGGCCTCGTGGGGTCCTCGACGGCCAGCTCGACCGGCACCGAGGAGGTGCCGACCCCCTCGTGGACGACGAGCCCGTGGTCCCGGAGCCGCCGGGCGAGGTCGCCGAGCACGACCGAGCCACCGTCCTCGGCGACGCGGACCCCCTCCTCGCCCGAGACGGACTCGACGTGCTCGAGCATCGCGCGCAGCATCCGCGCGCCGGAGGTCCGCAGCCGGTCGGGGTCGAGCTCGTCCGCGGTGATCGTCGACACGACGGTGAGGCCGCGGCGGGCCCGGGTCATCGCGACGCCGAGGCGGCGGTGCCCGGTGTCGGTGCCGATCGCCCCGAAGCGGTGCAGGACACGACCGTGCGGGGTCTTGCCGAAGCCGACGGTGAGGATGACGTCGTCCCACGTCTCACCCTGGACGTGGTCGGCGTCGCGGACGGCGAAGGCCTCCGGACGGTCCTCGGCGAACAGCGCCGCGGTGCGGTCGTCGAGCTCCTCGACGGCTCGGCGGACGGCGGCGTCGACGATCCGGCGGTGCCCAGGGCCCAGGGCGACGACGGCGAGGGAGCGCTCCGGCCGGTGGCGGGCGTGCTCGAGGACGAGCTCGAGGACGCGCTCCACCTCGGCCGGTGTGGACTCGACCGCGGCCTCGCCCTCGGCGACGACGCCGTGGCCGTCGACGAGCTCGTGGCGCAGGACCGCGTCGGTGCCGGTGCCGGGGAAGGTGATGAGGGCGCCGTCGTACAGCTCGGCGTCGACGAAGGCGACGAGTCGCTCGTCGAGGGCCCCGTACTGCCACGTGAGGCGGCGGCTCGGAAGGACGCCGTCGAGCAGGTCGAGGACCGACTCGGTGCCGGTCTCCTCGGGTGCGTCCACCCCGGCCGAGACGACGAACGGCACCGGCGGCAGCTGCATCGCGTCGCCGACGACGACGACGACACGGGCGCGCGAGACGGCGGCGACCGCCTCGGCGGGTGCGATGAGCGAGGCCTCGTCGAGGACGACGACGTCGAACCACTCCCCCGGAGGCAGGACCGACGGGACGGCGAGCGGGCTCGCGAGCCAGCAGGGCCGGATGGCGGTGGCGAGCTCGCCGGCCGACCTGACCAGCTCCGGCAGCGCGGCGGGTCGGCGCGCGCGGGCGACCTCGGCGCGCAGGCGGGTCTCCTGGTCGGGGCGCGCGCGGCGGACCGCGGCGACGCGGTCGGCGACGGCGGCGTGCACCCGCGGCACCTGGGTCTCGAGGGCGTCTCGGTCGGAGTCGACGAGCGTGGCCACCGCGGCGGTCAGCCGGGCGCCGTCGTGGCGGGCGACGGTGCGGTCGTGGGTGCCGATCTCGTCGGCGAGGGAGCACCACCACACCCAGTCGAGCTCGAGGGCCACGCGCTCGGCCGGGACCTGCCGGTCGCGGAGGTCCTCGACGAGGGGGGTCAGCCCGAGCCGGTCGAGGGCGTCGAGGGCGAGGCGCTGCTCGGGCGCGGTGGCGAGGCGGTCGGCCGCGGCGTGCAGCGCGTCGATCCGCTCGTGGAGGGTGACGAGGTCGAGCTCGACGAGGTCGGGGTCGTCGCGGTCGTGCGGGAGGCGGTCGTCGATCCACGAGACGTCCTCGACGAGGGCGTCGTGGGCGACCCGGGCGCGGTCGAGCTCGACGGGGATCTCGGGACGACCACCGGAGCCCGCGAGCTCGCGCCACGCGTGCCGCTGGGCGTGGGCCTCGCCGAGGGCGGCGTGGAGGTCGGCCGGGGGGCGCCCGGGGCGCAGGAGGGCCCGCGCCTGCCGGCGGACGCGCCAGCGCTCGACGAGCCCGAGCTCGCTGCCGGACTGCCGGCGCTGCGCGGCAGTGCCGGTGGCGGCGACGAGGTCGTCGAGCGGGATGTCGAAGACCTCGGGGCGGAAGACCTCGAGGGTGTCGCGCACCTGCCCGACGGTCGCGAGCACGCGGTCCCAGTCGAGGACCGTGGGCGCGACGGGCAGGTGGACACCGCGGAAGACGTCGGCGAGGGTGCGCCGGGTCTCCTCGGCCTGGCTGGTGGCGAGCCGGGCGACGCGCTCCCGGGCCTCGGACGCCTCCTCCTCCGTGCGCAGGTCGGCGCCGAACCAGGGGTCCTCGGTCTCCGGTGTGTGCCAGGCCGAGAGCTCGGCGAGCCGGGTCAGGGTGGTGGTGGCCTCCGCGAGGGTCTCGCGGTCGAGCCGGGCGAGGGCCGAACCGGTGACCCGCACCCGGGAGCGCGGGGGAACGTCGAGGAGCGCGTGCCGGCTCACCTGCTCCTGGACCTCGTGGAAGGTGACCCCCCACGGGTCGCGTCGGGAGTGCAGCGCCCGCAGGTGCTCGTCGAGCAGCTCGGCGGCGTCCGCCCGCACGCGGCGGGCCTCCGCCTCCGCGCTGGCCCGGTCGCGGTCGCGGATCCGGCCGGGGGTGCGGCTGCCGGTCTCGAGGACGCGGTCGAGCCCGTCGACGAGCTGCCGGACGACGCGGCGCCGGGCGTGCCCGCCGTCGGGGAGGTCGAGGACGAGGTCGCCGAGCCCGATGCCCTCGAGCCGGTCGCGGACGGTGTCGAGGGCGGAGCGCTTCGGTGACACGACGAGGACGCGCTGCCCGTCGGCCGCGAGCGCCGCGACGAGGTTGGCGACGGTCTGCGAGGCACCGGTGCCCGGCGGGGTGTGCAGGAGCAGGTGGGAGCCGGCGCGCACCGACTCGACGGCCTCGCGCTGGGCCGCGTCGGCATCGAGGACGAGGATGTCCTCGACGGGCGCCCCGTCCCGCACCTCGGACCCGGCTCCGACCGACACCGCCGGCAGGGCGTCCGCGAAGCCCGCGATCGCGGCGACGACGTCGTGGTCGGCGAGTGCCTCGCCCTGCATCGCGAGGTCCGCCACGAGGGGGGCCTTGTGGTACGGGAAGGTGCTGACCACGACGCGCGGGTCGACGGAGAGGTCGGGCACGTCGGAGCAGGCCCCGGCGAGGGCGGCGTACGCGGGGTAGGGGTCGACCGAGCCGGTGGCGGTGACGAGCCCCTCGAGGCGGTCGGTGTCGAGGGCGATGCCGTGCTCGGACTCGAGGTAGTTGACGAGCGCCGGGTTCACCTCGAGCTCGTCGCCCGGCTCGAGCACCCAGTCGCGGCGCCGGGCGTCGGTGGGCCGGGTGGCGCAGGAGCGCAGGAAGACGGGAGCCCCCGGCTGGCGCGGGACGACGCGGCCGTCCTCGAGGATCACCGTCCACGACGCCATCCCGATGCCGAGGAAGCAGGTGCGCACGGCGTGCTCTCGCTCGATCTCGGTGGCGGTGTCGTGGATGCGCTCGAGGCGGGTCCGGGCCTCCTCGAGCTGGGAGGGCTCGCGGACCAGCTCGGAGAGCCGGGTGGGCCGGCCGGCCAGCAGCCCGCTCCGGGCGCCGAGGTGGGCGCCGGAGAGGTCGAGGGTGCCCACCGGGAGGTCGCGGTACCAGAGGAGGGTGTTGGGCCCGCCGAGCTCGACGAGATGGCGCGTCCAGCCGACCCGTGCCGCGGCGACTCGCTCGGCGCGGACGGTGTCGGCGTCCGGTGCGATGGTCAGGTGCCCTCCACGTCGGTGGTCATGAGGCACGGAGCCGTCGTCGCCCGGCCCCTGGCGGGTCCGTGCGTCGCGCGCCGGGCCGCTCGCAGTCACCCCAGCAGGCTAACAACGGGGGGCGGGTGGGCCCGGGAGGTGCGGGCGCGGGTCGCGAGGTCGCTGCGGGGCCTGCTCGGCGGGCTCAGGTGGGCTCAGGTGGGCTCAGACGGAGACCGCGTCGGCGGGGGCGCGGGTCGGGGTCGCGAGTGCGACGACGGTGATGGCCAGCGCGAACACCAACGACGTGAGGGCCAGGGCATGGAAGCTGACGCGGTCGACGATGACGCCGGCCACCGCGCCGCCCCCGCCGGCGGCCAGGCCCATCAGCAGGTCGGCCGCGCCCTGGGCCCCCGGGCGTTCGGCGGCCGGGATGGCCGAGGTGAGGAGGGTCGAGCCGGCGACGAGCGTGCAGGACCAGCCGAGGCCGAGCAGGAAGAGCCCCACGACGAGGCTCGTGGACTCCCCCATCGGCGAGGCGGACGCCAGGAGCGTCGCCACGGAGAGGATCCCGCCACCGAGCACGGCCACCGCCCGGCCCCCGAACCGGTCGACGGCCATCCCGGTGAGGGGCGAGAAGGCGAACATCCCGAGGATGTGGACGCTGATGACGAAGCCGATGACCGTGAGCTCCGCGTGCCCGTGCGCCATGTGGAGCGGAGTCATCACCATGACGCTCACCATGACGCCGTGGCCGAGCGCGAGGGTGACGATGCCGAGCCGCGCCACCGGCCGGGAGAAGGCCACCCGCAGGCCGCGGACCACGGAGCCGTGGGTCGGCTCGCCCGGTTCGTCGTCCTCGTCGAGCGCCCGTCGCCGGGCCTCGACGAGGGGGTCGGGCCGGAGCCTCACGAGCACGACGGTGATCGCGAGCAGCAGCCCGACGAGCGAGAAGACGAACGGCCCGGCGAGCCGCGGGATGCCGAGCGCGTCAGCGACGGGGGCGCTGGGCCCGACGAGGTTCGGTCCGAGGACGCTGCCGACGGTGGTGGCCCAGACGACGATGCTCAGGTCGCGGGCGCGGCGGTCTGGTAGGGCGAGGTCGGCTGCGGCGTAACGGCTCTGGCTGTTCGAGGCGGTGGCTCCGCCGAACATCAGGCTGGAGACGAGAAGGAGCGGGAAGCTGCGGATGATGCCGGCGGTCACCAGGCCGACGGCGCCGAGCGCGGCGAGGGAGTAGCCGAGGGCCAACCCGGGTCGCCGCCCGCGCGCGGCCATGAGGCGGGCCATCGGGACGGCGATGAGGGCCGCACCCAGCACCTGGAAGGTCCCCCCGAGGCCGGCGTACTTCGCCGAGCCGGAGACCTCCTCCGCGAGCAGCGCCCCGACCGCGACACCGGCGGAGAGCCCGACCCCGCCGAGCATCTGGGAGCCGACGAGGGTGCCCACGGTGCGCCGCTGCAGGGTCGCGCGGTCGGTGCCCGGGAGGCGCGGGGCGGACGCGGTCTTCACGACCGGCAGTATGCCCCGGGGCGTACCCGCGGTTCACCCCGGCTCCTCGCGGGCGCCGCCCGGATGGACCCGCGCCGGGGTCGACGGCGGGCGCCCCCTGGTCCCGTAGGCTTGAGCGCGGTCTTCCCGCCCTCGTAGCTCAGGGGAAGAGCACTTCTCTCCTAAAGAAGGTGTCGCAGGTTCGAATCCTGCCGGGGGCACCGAACGGACGCGCGCCAGCGCGGCCGGAGCGGTGCCCCCGGCAGAAGCAACAGGCGCTCGAACGCAGTGAGAGCGTCGACGGGGGCACCGAACGGACGCGCGCCAGCGCGGCCGGAGCGGTGCCCCCGGCAGAAGCAACAGGCGCTCGAACGCAGTGAGAGCGTCGACGGGGGCACTCGCTCCCGTCGAGCGCCCGCGGGACCGCCGACCACGCACCAGCCGGCACTCATGATCTGGATCGCGGTCTTCCCGACCCTCACCGTGCTCAACCTGTCGATCGGCCCCTGGCTCACCGATGCGGGGCCTGTCCTGCGGACCTTCGTGCTCGCCACCATCGCCGTGCCGATCGTGATCGACGGGATCATGCCCCGGCTGCACCGCGGGCGGGCGCGGCTCCTGTCGCGCCGGGCCGCCTGACGCCGCTCAGGAAATCACCCTGCGGGTCACATCATCGTGTGATGTGGGGTCACCAGATCACTTCGTAGGTTCCGAGCCAGTTCTCCGGCACACCCGCTGGGGACACCCGAGCCCACGGAGGCCGACATGCCGATCACCACCACCACCCTGACCCGGGCCGCCGGCCTGGCCGCCGTCGCCGCCGGCACGCTGTTCATCGCCGTCCAGGTGAAACACCCCGAGATCACCGTCGACTTCGTCCAGAGCACGCAGTGGAAGGTGCGCCAGGGCATGAAGGTCGCCATGGCCACCCTGGCCCTGGCCGGCATCGCCGGGATGTACCTGCGCCAGGTTCGCCAGATCGGCGTGCTCGGGCTGGTCGGCTGGCTCCTGTTCAGCATGGGCTACCTGGCCATGCTCTGCGTGGAGGCGATCGGCCTGGTCGTCATCCCCACGGTTGCGCAGAGCTCCTCCGAGTACGTCGACGGCGTGGTCGCCGTGGCGACCAACAGCAGCTCGAGTGCGGACCTCGGCCTGTTCGGGTCGCTCAACGGCGTCCAGGGGTTGGGGTACATCGTCGGCGGCCTGCTGTTCGGCATCGCCCTGTACCGCGCCGGCGTCCTCGCCCGCTGGGCCGCAGCCCTGCTCGCCGTCGCCGCCCTGGCGACCATGGCGCCCCTCCTGCTCCCCCTGGTCAACCAGCGCCTGTTCGCCGTGCCCAACGCCGTCGCCCTCATCGGGCTCGGCTGGTCGCTGTGGCACGAGCAGCGTGCCGCCGAGACCGAGCCCGTCACCACCAGCGCCGACACACGGCTCGACCCGGCCGGCGCACGATGACCCTGCTGACCTCGACGGCCCCCGCCCGGCCGGCTCGGCCGACCGGGTGGGTGCCCTTCGCGCTCGTGGCCCTGGTGGCCATCCCCGCCGTTGCCGGGTCACTGCGGCTCGTCGAGCTCGCCGGCGGCCCGCTCGTGCTGCCCGCCAACCCCCGGATGACGGCTTCACCCCTGCCCGTCGTCGTGCACGTCTTCAGCGCCGTGCCGTACGCCGTGCTCGGCGCCTTCCAGTTCTCCTCACGCCTGCGCCGCCGCCACCCGCGCTGGCACCGGACGGCCGGGAGGGCCGCGGTGGCCCTCGGCCTGCTGGTCGCCCTCTCGGGCCTGTGGATGACGCTGTTCTACGCCCGCCAGCCGGGCACCGGTGAGCTGGCGTTCCTGTTCCGGGTCGGCTTCGGCTCGGCCCTGGCCGCGTGCATCGTGCTCGGCGTCTCGGCGATCCGCCGTGGCGACGTGCCCACCCACCGGGCCTGGATGACGCGGGGCTACGCCATCGCCCTCGCCGCCGGCACCCAGACGCTCACGCTGGCCCTCGGACCGGCGGCCTTCGGCCACGGAGTGCTCACCAAGGACCTGAGCCTGGGCGCCGGCTGGCTGATCAACCTGGCCGTCGCCGAGGCTGTCATCCACCGGTACGCGCGACCCACGGTCCCGGCCGTCCTGACCGCGGTGGGTACTCCGTGACCGACACCTCGCCCCGCGGGTGGCCGGCCGCCTACGTCATCCGGGTCGCCGGCCACCTCGACCCACACTGGGCGGCGGCGTTCGGCCTGGTCCTGACCCACGACCCGGACGGCACCACCACTCTCAGCGGCGCCGTGACCGACCAGGCAGAGCTGCACGGCACCCTCGCGCGCATCCGCGACCTCGGCCTCACACTCATCTCCGTGGCGGCCACCGCGCGACAGCCGACGCCATGACGGCCGGGCACGCCGGCGCGGCAGCGCGGCGCTGGGGCGAGACGCCGGTGCAGCTGGGCCGGCGGCGGGTACTGCACCCCGGCCGGGTGCGCTGGCTCCGGGCCCTGTCCTGGATGGTGCTGCTGTTCTTCCTCACCGCCGGAGCGTTCGGACTCCCGCTGCAGTGGGCCACCGACCACCTCGCACCCGGCGCGCCGGTGCAGCTCGCGGGCCTCATCGGAGCATGTGCCCTCACCCTGGGCTGCTACGGACTCGCCGTCCGGCTCGGCGAGGGGCGTGCTGCGGGTGAGCTGGCGCTGCGGCCAGCACCCGCAGAGCTCGTCGGCGGAGGGCTGCTCGGCCTGGCCATGATGACGATGCTCATGGGCACCCTGGCGGCCACCGGCGCCTACGACATCACGGTGCTCGGCGCTGCACCGGCGTGGGCCGGGGTCGGGCTCGCCCTGCAGGCCGCCGTGACCGAGGAGCTGTGGATGCGTGCACTGCTCTTCCGTCTGCTGTGGCGGGCGTTCGGCCCCGTGCCCGCGTTCGTGGTCTGCGGCGCCGTCTTCGCCGCCCTGCACCTCGCGAACCCCGGAGCCAACCCCCTTGCGGGAGCCACCGTGGCGGTGGCCGGGGTGATGTTCTGCGCCCTGTACGCACTGACGGGGCGGCTGTGGGTGCCGATCGGCGTGCACGCCACCTGGAACCTCGCCCAGGGCTACCTGTTCGGGGCGGCCGTGTCCGGCGGTGACCTCGGCGGGTCCGTCGCGGTCAGCACCGCCCGCGCCGGTGCGCCGACCTGGCTCACCGGGGGCGCGTTCGGTCCGGAGGGCTCGGTCCTCGCCCTGGTCCTGGTCGCCGGGGTGGGCCTCGTGGCGCTCGGGCTGATCCGTCGCCGCCACCGGGACCAGTGCCGCTGACAAGCGCTCCACCGCGCCACCTCGGGTGCGGCGGCTCGCGGCGGTGCGCAGCCGGTTCCGACGTCGCCGGAGTTGGCAGATTGGGCGATGGGCGACCAGGTGCTGCGGCCCCGTCGAGTCGAGTGAGTAGGACTCGCCGTCTTCGGGTCACCCCCGACGGCGTGTTCTGTCCATTCGACGGGGTGGAGCCGGGGAAGCCCACGATGGAGCCGGCGCTGCCGGCGGTCTGCGCGCCGTGCGCCACCTCGCGGTAGCGGCCTCGAGGATCGACCGACCGGAGGCCCGCCGGCACCGAGCCGGCGACGACGCTCAGCCGTCCGCGGAGTGCGAGGGCCTGCGGATCCACGTCCACGCGAGCAGCATCTCCAGCACCCCGAGCCCGGCGATGACCGGCTGGAGGAAGAAGTAGCGCTGGAGAACGACCAGCTGCACCACGATCCACAGCACCAGCGCCGCGCCCACGGCCAGTCCGAGCGCCCCCGCTCGGGCATCGTGACGCCACACGAACCAGGCAGCGGCCGCCTGCGGGACGGCGACGGTGAGCACGAGGGCCACTCCCGGCAGCGTCCACGTGTCCACCGGCAGGCGGTCGAGCCATTCGACAGGCATGCCCATGCCGGTGGCCACGAGGCCGATGCCTCCGTAGACCGCGCTGGCGGCCACCAGGAGCAGGGTGGCCAGCAGCGCTCCCCCGGCCACGCCGCGTCTGCCAGTGGCGTCCTCTCGGCGTGACACGGTCATGGCAGCTGCCGCCGAGCCGCTGCCGGGCTCCGGCGGCGTGGCCGGCGGAGCACGTAGGCGAGGGCGACCACGCCGACCAGTGTGAGGAGCCGGTTCAGGTCCAGGGCGGGTCGCCACGTCGCCCGGCCGTCGCGGATGACGTACGCGCCGACCGGTCGCGCGCCGGCACCGAAGCCTCCGCCCTCGCCCTGCTGCCCTGCTGGGTCCGCGCCGGCGCCCCCGCCCGCACCGCCCGTCACGGCAGCCGCCACGATCACGGTCACGCCGTCCCTCTCGTAGGGTTCGGCGAACACGCGGGTGACCGTCATCGCGTCCGTCGCGGCCTGGAAGGCGTCGACGATCTTCATGGCTCTCTCCTTGCGGTTGGGGGTCGACCCCGATCTCGGGGGTGTGGTGCGGTCAGGCGCGCGGCGGCGGCGGTGACACCGGCGCCGAAGCCCGGGGCTCGCCCGCCGGCCGGGGGGTGCAGCCGGTCCACGGGGACTCCGCCGAGCACGAGGAGCCAGGCGATCACGGAGTTGGAGTTCCACATCTCCCCCAGGCCCAGCTCGTCACGGCCCCAGGTCAGTGCCGGGACCTCCGGGACGAGGTCGAGGAGGTGTCGGGCGACGGCGTCGTCGTCGGACAGCCGCCGGGGGCTGTCGACGGCCTCGGGGAGGTCGGGGATCACGCCGTCGCGCCAGCGGCGGACCTCGTAGCGGAATGCCCTCCACCGCCCCAGGAACCGCAGGCCCACGGGCCCGGAGACCACGGCACCGCGGTCGGAGCGGTCGGCGACGCGGTCCCACTCCGGCCCGACCTCGACGACCGTGGTGGTCCCGTCGACCTCGACCACGAGCGCCGCGTGGAAGAGGTCCTGAGCCGTCCGCCGTTGCGCCCGGGACAGGACGGCCTCGTAGACACGACCGTTGAGGCGGATGCAGTGACCGCCGGCGCCCAGCGGGAGCCAGTACAGGTCGACCCGAGCCGGGTTGCTGCTCACTGCGTCCCCGCGTCGGTCGGAGCCAGCAGCGGCCGGTACGCCGTCACCGCCAAGGTCAGTGCGGCGGCCGCGACCGCGGTGAAGCCGCCGGCGAGGGACACGGATGCGCCCGGGGAGTCGGCGAGGACCATGGTGACGCCCATCCCCGCCACCGAGGCCGCGAGCAGCGCGCACCAGCCGGTGACCGGCGCCAGCAGGCATCGGGCCCAGCCGTGTCCGGTGAGCAGCCCGGCACCGACCGCGACGACGACGGGGACGACGACGGCGAGGTCCATGAGCTTCACGACCCAGAAGACGCCCGGGTCCGCCAGGTACTCGGCGCTCGTCGGCTGCTCGCGCCAGGCATCCACCAGCCCCGGGAGGTGCAGCCCGACGGTGAGGAACACGGCGACGATGAGCAGGTACCAGCCGGTGACCACCTCGAGCCGCCGCCTGGGCAGCGGCGCGGGGGTCCGCACCAGCCGACGGCCCGCGAGCACGATCCCGGCGCCGGAGAGCGTGACGAGCGCCCAGAACAGCGGGAACCACCGCTCGCTGGTGCCCGGGTAGCGGGCGATGTCCCCCGTCATCGCGAGCTGGCTCCACATGTACAGGCCGTACGAGGCGGGGGCGAGCGCCAGCGCCTCCGCCCCGGCCCGCCCGCGGTGGACGAGCCAGGCGCCGACGAGGCACACGGGCGCCACCAGGACCAGGGCCGCGAGGTCTCCCCCGCGGACCTGGTCCCTCGCACCGGAGGACACGTGGTACTCGATCAGCCCGGTCCCGAGCGGACCCAGCAGGGAGACGGCCACCGCGCCCAGCCCGAGCAGCGCCAGCACCACGGTCAGTGGCCACGCGGCCGGGGCCGGGGTCGCCGTGCGCAGCCGCGGGCCGGACGGGGCGGTGGTCGTCATCGTCCTCACCCCACGAGCCGGCGTCCGCCGGCGGGGCTGGCCGCCGCGACCGGGTCGTCCGGCGGGACGGTCGTGGCCGTCGGCGCCATCGGGGGGAGGTCCGGGAGCCGAGGTGTCGGGTCCGGCTCCTCCGGACCCTGGTCGAGACGGAACGGCGGGTAGGTGTCGGTCATCAGGGCGACGTACGCGACCACCCGCAGGACCCACCGGTTGAGGCCGACGAGCAGGTCGAACAGGGGGGCGGGGTAGCGGCCCGTGAACAGCAGCAGCAGCCCGGCGGCCAGGGCGAGCGCCCCGATGAGGCCGCCGACGGTGAGCTCTGCGCCGCCCGTGTCCCCGATGTCCCAGCGCCACGTCCCCGCGATGATCGCCACGATGACGAGGTGGGGCAGGGCGAGCAGCCAGGACTTCACGAGCACGAGCCCGCGGGAGAGCCGCTCGGGATAGGCGATCTCCAGGTCGGCCGGGTAGTCGGCGTGCTCGAGCGTGAACGGCGGGTAGCGGTCGGTGCCCAGGGCCGAGGTGGCGTAGAACTGCACCCGCCAGGCCCACCGCAGGATGCCCACGTTGAGGTCGAACAGCGGACGCGGGTAGCGGCCGGTGACGAGGATGGCGACGAACGCCACCACCGTCAGCACCACGAAGACCACCCAGAGCAGCGCCAGCACGATCCAGTGCGGGATGGCCAGCAGCCACTTCACGAGCCACAGGCCTCGGCTCAGCCGCGCGTCCTGGTACCCGGTGAGGGTCACCGGCGACCGGGTCGCCGCCGACCCGGCCACAGGGGCGTCGTGGTGCGTCGCGGTCGGCGTGGCCGACCCTGCGCCGTAGACGACGAGCAGGGCACCGCCGACGACGAGGAGCAGGCCGGTCAGGCCCAGAACCACGGCGAGCGGGCCGAGGAAGCCGGCGCGGCCGGCGGCCACGAGGTCGACGTCGACGCCGGGTGAGCCGTCGGCGTTCATCACGACGGCGCTGTACGTGCCCGGCTGGAGGTCCCACTGCAGCGTCTGGGGACCCGGACCGGTCGCGGACGCGGTCCAGAACGTCTGCTCCGTGGGGGGTTGCGCGGACCCGTCCGCGGTTCCCTCGCGGGTCAGCACGTACCTCAGGGGGTCGGCGCGAAGGGCCGTGACCCGGTCGGAGGAGGTCCCCGCGAGGTAGCCGTCGAGGTCGGTCGTGGGGGCGATGCCGACGAAGACGTCCGCACCGTTCCGGGCCGTGACCGTGAGGCGCACGGTGGCCAGGGTGCGGTCGGCCCACGCGACGTCGGCGCCGGACCCGGCGAGCTCCAGCACCTGACTGGCGAGGGCGGGCGTGACCGTGGAGACCTGCGTCGTGGGGGTGGCGAAGAAGCCCTGGTCGTCGGTGCGGGTGGCATCCGCCCACCCGAGGCCGAGGCCGCCGAGGAGGAGGGGGAGCCCGAGCAGGGCGAGCAGGACCCCGACGACGAGGGGTGCCGCACGGCCGGACCTCGAGCGAGAGCGCTCCACCGAGGGTGCAGGGGTCGTGGGTGTGGTGTTCATGGTTCCTCCTTCGGGGATGGTGGTGGTCAGTTCGCCGCGGGGGCGGGCGAGGTCTCGGCGGCCGTGGTCGTGCGCGGGAGCACGACGTCGGTCAGGTACTCCACGAAGGCGTCCGGCTGCTCGAAGAGGGGGCGGTGCCCCGAGGTCCCGAGGACCACCTGGTCCTTGACGGGGGCCTGGATGCGCGGGTACCAGTCGGCGAACAGGTCCGCCCGACCGGGGGCCTCGTGGGCGCCCTCGACGAAGAAGACCGGCACCGCGAAGTCGGTGGCGGTCTGCCGGAAGTCGATGTCCTGGAGGCGGGGGTAGAGGGCGGCGAACGTGTCGAGGGTCCCGGAGAGCAGGCGCACCTGTTCGGTGAGCGAGTACTCGGGAACGAAGAGGTTCTCCGACATCTGCCCGGCGCCCTCGCTGTTGCCGGCGTGGTCGTAGGGGTACATCTCCATCTCGTGCGAGAGCACCGCCTCGTAGTGCCGCGGGTCGGCGTACGGCGGAGGGCCGATCTCCCGCAGCGTGGCGGCGAGGTCGTCCCGCCCGGTCGCCTCCGCCCAGTCCAGGGCGTCGGCGTAGTAGATGGCGTCGGTGGCGCGCTGGCTGACCATCTGACCGACCCCGACGTAGGCCGCGTAGCGCTCCGGCGCCTCCTGGACGGCGAGGATCCCGAGGGTCGTGCCCCACGACTGCCCGACGACGTAGATGCGGTCCTGGCCGAAGCGGTCCTGCAGGATGTCGGTCACGGCGAGGGTGTCGGCGACGGCGGACTCGAGGGTCAGGGTCTCGACGGGGTCGAGCTCGCCGTAGCTGCGACCGGTGCCGCGCTGGTCCCACGTCACGACGGTGAAGTGCTCCTCGAGCGTGGGCAGGTGCCGGCGCATCGCGCCGAGCTCGCTGCCGCCCGGGCCGCCGGCGAGGAACAACAGGACGGGGTTGCCCCGGTCGGCGCCACGGATCATGAGTCCCAGGTCGTGCCCTCCGACGCGGACCGTGCTGAGCTCGGCGACGCTGTTCGGGAGCGGGCTCCCGTCGGAGCCGGTGATCGGGGCGGTCGACGCCGGTCGGGCCAGGGCCGCTGTGAGGGCGACGAGCGCGAGGCCGGAGGTGGCGAGCGCGGCCCTGCGCCCCCACCGGCCGGCGCGGCGACCCGACTCGCGCTCGGAGCGCGCCGTGCGACGCCGTGCGGCCGCTCCGGCGGCGGCCCCCCAGGCGAGGGGGGCCAGCGCGACCAGCCCGTGGAACAGGCGCCCCGTGACGAGGGCGATGAGGCCGTACATCGACAGCCCCACACCGTCGACCGTGGGGCCGTCGACGCGCAGCCTCGCGGCCTCGTAGACCGCGACGAAGACCATCGGGAGGACGACCACCGTCCAGCGGGACCGGGTGGCCCAGCCCCCGGCGAGGCCGAGGCCGAGGCCGGCGGCCACACAGGCGAGGGACTCGGTGGTCGAGGTGGGCCCTCGGGGCATCCACCACGACGAGAGCACCGCCCAGACCGCGACGGCCAGCGCGGCCACGACCCACGGGAGAGGTCGAGCCGGGGCCCGTCGGGCGGTGGGGGTGGGAAGGGGCCTGGTAGTCGTCGACACTGTGTTCCTGACGCCGTGATGGCGGTCCGGGGCCGTGCTCGACGAAGCGGTGGACGCCAACTCGCTGCCAGGACAGGCGAATGCGGTCGGTCCCGGTGGCGGGTCCGTGTCCGGCTCGGGAGCAGGACGCCCCGACCGGAGACGTCTTCAGCGTCCTCCCGGCGTCCCGCCGTCACTAGGACGTGGGTCACCCTCGAGGTGTGATCTGGCAGTCACCTGCCTGCCGACACGGCGCCCCGGTCACGGCGCAGGGCGCCGTGCGCATCGGCGACGTTCACCGCCCCGACCGCCCGGCCGGGCGGGAGGGGCCGCCGTTGCTGCCGGCTAGGTCGGCTGTCCTGGCTGCGCCGGGCCCACGCGGTAGGGCCGCATCATCTCGTTGTCCTCGTGTTCGACGATGTGGCAGTGCCACACGTACTGGCCGGGGACCTTGAACTGGGCCCGGATGCGCGTGACCTGGCCCGGGTACGCGGTCACCGTGTCCTTGAAGCCTGTCTCCCAGGGCTCGGGAGGCTGGGGGCTCGATCCGGGCACGACCCGGACCTCCTCGGTCTCCTCGTCCACCAGGATGTCCTGCCGGTTGAGGACCTCGAAGGACACCTCGTGGACGTGCATGGGGTGGGCGTCGCCGGTGGCGTTGTAGAACTCCCACACCTCGGTGTCCCCCTCGGCCGGGTTCTCGGTGATGGGGTCCATCCACAGCCGCTTGGTCCACAGGCCGGCCGCCACGTTGGGGTCGCCGGCGACGGTACCCAGCAACGCCTCGACCGGGGCGTCGTCGACGGCCGCGGACATCTCCTCGAGCAGCGCCAGCGGCCGGGTGCGGGCCGGGGCGGGGAGCTCGGCGATGGCGGGCAACCGGAGGAACCGGGGAGGCGTGCTCAGGTCCACGGCCCTGCCCCGCATGACGTGGAACCGCATCACCTGACCGGTGCTCGCCGGATCCGCGACCTCGAAGTCGGTGCCCGGATCACCCCCGCCGTAGGGCTCGTCGGGGCCGACGTTGCCCAGGACGTACTCCCCGGGGCGCACCTTGGAGAAGTCCACGATGACGTCGGCGCGCTCCGCGAGCCCCATCAGCAGGCGGTTGCCGTGGTCAGCGGTGAGGTTGACCGGCTCCGTCAGGAAGCCGCCCTCGTTGCCGATCTGCCAGACCTCGACGCCGGGAATGCGCGAGAAGTCCAGGATGAGGAACCGCGCCTGGCAGCCGTTGAGGAAGCGCAGGCGATAGCGCGCCCGGTCCACGTCCAGGTACGGCCAGGTGTTCCCGTTGACCATCATGGTGTTGCCGAAGAACTCCGGGTTCCAGATGGGTGAGAGGTCCCCTTCGGGGAGGTACGGGCCCGTGACCTCGTCGAAGAAGGCCCGCGTGTCGGGGTAGAACAGCGAGCCGTCGGCGTTGAACGACCGGTCCTGGATCACGATGGGGATCTCGCGGTACTTCCGCATGAAGGAGGGGAACAGCTGCTCCCACTCCCTGGGCGCCGGGCGGGGAAGGACAGCCCACCCGGCCGGTGCGCGCGTCCCGCACCGCGAAGTCGCCGTGCGAGCCACCGCGGATGAGGTAGAAGCCGGCCGGCCCCGCGTACACGTTGACCCGGGTCAGGCCCAGGGTGTGGTCGTGGTACCAGTTGGTGGAGGCCCGGTCGAGGTTCGGGTACCGGAAGGTGGCGTGACCGCGGCCCCACGTGGCGCCGTACTTCTGGCCGGCCTTGTTCCGGAAGAAGTCGTACCAGGTGCCCTCCGTGGCATACCCGGCGGGGATGTTCCGGGCGTCCGGGAGGTACCAGGCCTCCGTGTAGCCGTCGCTCTCGTCGCCGACGCCGACCGCGCCGTGCACGTGGGGCACCATCGGAACCGGACCTCGGTAGGGACCCGGTGTCGAGTCGAACGTCGGGCGCTTGTCACGACCGGCGACACCTCCCGCTGGGTTCGCCCAGTGCAGCGTGGGGTCGACCGCGAGCAGGTGCGGCAGGAAGTTGCCCTGGGCGTCGATGAGCTTGTTGACCCACTTCACCTGCACCGCGCGGTTCGCACGCGCCTCGATGGTCAGCGACGGCGCGTTGTGCAGCAGGAGTCCTCGCGGGTTGGCCGAGCTGACGGCTCCGTAGCCCCAGACGGTGGTCGCGGGGAGTCCCGCCGGGAGGATCTGCTGGGCGAACTGCTCCATCGAGATCTCGTAGTAGTCGGTCGAGCGGGTGATCCTCGACCGCGGCATCACCGGCGGGACGAGCATCGGCGTCCGGTACTTCGGGACAGCCGACGGGTCGAGGGTCCCGCCGGGGATCTGGGCGAAGGCGACCGGCTGGAAGCCCTTCCCTGTTGACGCGTACAGCGCGACACTCGACGCCGCGCTGATCTTGACGAACTGCCTCCTGCTGATCATGACGTGCTCCCCTGCACTGCTGGTGGTTGTGCTGCATGTCCGACGGTGTCCGCCGAGACCATCAGGGGCGAGAGGTGCGGGCCCCCGGCTCTTCCGATCACGGCCGCATCGTCGCGTCCAGATTCCTGTGAGACCTCTCAGGAAGCAAGGCGGCACCACCCGACGTCACGGAAGTGTCACCCCAAGGTCATCCACCCGGCGCCGGCCTGCGGAGCACCGACCACCACCGGAGCGATGAGCCGCCGCTGCCCCGGCTACGAGCGGTCGACGGAGGAGTGAGCTGCGTGCCGCACGACCTCTGCGGCGTACCACGCGGCGGCCGTGAGGAACATCAACCGCTGGAGGGCCCCCCAGACCGGCGTCGACATCAGGAGCGGAACCGTGATCGCCACCATGAGGGCCGCGACATCGCCGAACGCGGCCCAGCGACCGCGGGGGCGACTCAGCGCGAGCGTGGCCGCCACTCCGGCGATGAAGGAGAACCCGACGACCGAGGCGAACACCGAGTGCAGCCGGTCCTCCAGCTCCACGGACGGGGCTCCCGCCTCCCACGGAGCGTGGGAGTAGACCGCGACCAGGATCATCCCCACCGCGAAGCCTCCGTGCAGACCTGTCGCCACCGCCCGCCAGGAGCGGTGGCTCAGCACGCAGATCCCCAGCACCGACAGCCCGAAGACGACGAAGCCCGTACGCGCGACCCACGCCCCTGCCACCCCCTGGCCGGCCGCCTCGCTGAGGCCGAGCTCCACCCATGAGTACGACGGCGGCAGGGCCACTGGTGCCAGACCCAGCAGCGCCAGGGACGCCGCCAACGCCGCCAGCAGGGCCACGCTCCATCCTCGGTCAGCCACGCCGCGAGTCATCACGGGACGATCCTCCACCAGACGAGGTGCACAGCGGGAGAAGCGCTACGGAGTCGTAGCGTAACCTGGGGTCATGCCGTCCGCCCCCTCGTTCCCCGTGGAGCGGGACCTCCCCCCGGCCCTGGTGACCGCCGTCAGCACCCCGGTGCTGTCCTGGCTGCCCACCGGGCGGCGCGAGCACCTGAGCGTGCTCCACCTCGAGGTCGACCGGGCCTCGGCGTGAGCGGCCCCGTCCTCGTGCTCGGTGCGGGGGGCAACGTCGGTGGAGCAACCGTGCGGGCGCTGCGTCAGCGCGGCATCCTCGTCCGCGCCGCCGTTCGGGCTCCTGACCTGGTCGACCCCGAGCCGGGAGTGGAGCCGGTCGAGCTGGACCTGTTCCGGCCGGAGACCTTCGGGCCGGCCGTGCACGGTGCCCGCGGCGTCCTCCTGCTACGGCCACCGCCGGTCTCGCGCGTGGGCCCGACCCTGAACGCGCTGACCGACGCCGCGGTCAGCGCCGGGGTGGAGCACATCGTGTTCTCCTCGGTCGCCGGCGCCGACACCAACCGCGTCGTGCCACACCACCGGGTCGAGACCCACCTGCGCGACCACGCGCCGTCCTGGACCGTGCTGCGACCGGGCTTCTTCGCCCAGAACCTCGCCGACGCCTACCGTCGCGACATCGTCGAGGACGACCGGATCCACCTCCCGGCAGGGGCGGGGAGGGTCGCGTTCATCGACACCCGCGACATCGGCGACGCGGCCGCCTCCGTGTTCGACGACCCCGACCCGCACCGGGGGCGGGGGTACGCCCTCACCGGGCCACGGGCCGTCTCGTTCGACGACGTCGCCGCGATGCTCACCCGGGTGCTGGGCCGAACCATCGGCTACCAGCCGGCCACCGTCCTCGGGTACGTCCGACACCTCCGAGGACAGCACCTGCCGCTGGCGCGGGTCGCCGTGCAGACCGTGCTGCACACCGGCTTGCGGCGGGGGGACGCCCAGCGCGTGGACCCGACTCTGGGGCAGCTGTTGGGAAGACCTCCGCGCACCCTCGAGGAGTACGTCGCCGAGTACGCCGCGACGTGGATGCGGCCCACACCATGAGCAGTCGCGGGATCGCCGCGCCCTCCCCGGCACCCGCCGACGCCGAGGAGCAGGGGATGCGGCCGACTGCCCGCCGCGGCCTCGACCCACGCGTTTCGAGGTCCCGTCGACGCGCGGTCGCCGCGACGCTGGACCTGGTCATCGAGCGAGGCGTGGCCGGAGCCACCATCGAGGCGGTCTCGGCACGCTCCGGTGTGGCCAAGACGACGATCTACCGGCACTGGCCGAACCAGGCCTTTCTGGTCCTCGACGCCTTCCGGAGCGTCGCACCGGACCCTCCGGAGCCCGACACCGGCACCCTCGGGGGTGACCTCACGATCCTCTTGGGTGGCCTCGCCGACGCACTCTCCTCCGGGCCCGCCGGCGCGCTGATGCCTGCCCTCCTCGAGGCAGCGCAGCGCGACCCCGCGTTCGCACGGCTCCACGCCGAGGAGACCGCGCGCCGCCACCGACCGGTGCTGGCCGTCCTGCACCGCGGACGGCAACGGGGCGAGCTCCCCGCGGACACCGACCTCGACGACGTCCTCGACCTCCTCGCCGGCCCCATCGTCCACCGCAGGTTCATCACCGGAGGACCCCTCGACCTCGCCTTCGTGGAGCAGGTCGTGACGAACGCCCTGGCGGGCCTGGCAGCGGGCCGAGCAGCGGGATGAGCGTCGGCGGTGGAGCTCGAGCCTCAGGAGCCGTGGGTCTCCGCGCGCACGACCGCGGCGTAGGACCCGACGCCGAGGAGGCGGTCGGCCGCGACGTCGGGGGCGCCGTCGAGGAGGAACGCCGTGAGGACCCCTGTGGCGGGGTCGAAGTCGACGTCCTCGACCGTGCCGAGCTCGTCGCCGGCGCTGGTCAGGACGCGCTTCTTCACCAGCTCGCGGGCCCTGTCCCCCAGCGCCTCCAGCTCGTCGTCGGTCCCCGTGATCACCTCGGCTCGCGGGACCGTGACGGCCTCGCTGCCGAAGGCGGTGATGTCGCGCCACCGGATGACCTCGCCCGACTCCGCCTTCTTGACGCGCAGGGCGATGACCGAGTGGCTCGTGGGCTCGACGAGGAAGCCGCTCACCGTGCCCACGGTCTCGGCGCTGCTGGTGTCCACGACCTTGTGCCCCCTGGCCTCCGAGAACCTCACGCCCCTGCCCCGTCCAGGTGCGCCCGGAACCGGTCGACCGCCGCGCCGAAGCCGGCGAGGTCGTGACCCACGAAGTCCTTCACGCTGCTGGGGACGATGAGGTGCTCGCCGGACGCGGCCATGGTGTCGGGCAACGGGATCAGCACCATCTGTCCCTGTGTGCCAAGCCCCTCGGACGCCTCGACCTCGTAGCCGACGACGTCACAGTGCTCCCCACCGGTGACGTCGACGGACACGATGACGTCGTGCACCGTACCGAGGCCCACACCCTCCTCGGTCAGCACCTGCGAGCCGAGGACGTCCCCCGCCGACCCCCCGCTGCCCCGCTGGGCACCGACGATGGAGGCCGCCGGTTGGAGGACGACGTCGTCGGCCACCATGACGGCGTCCGCGCCCAGGGCCGACACGGACGCCCAGGCCAGGCCCTCCTTCAGCGGACCCGCGAACAGGCCTCGCCCGGCCAGGGTGAACCCGGTGACCGAACCGCCGTCCGCGGCGTACACCACGTCCTTGATCTGCGCGATGTCCTCGCCGCCCATCGTCACCACCGGACGCTGGGCGACCTCGGAGGTCCGCATCAGTCTCACTCGCGGTCACCCCCTCGGCGAGGGCGCGGCCCGACGATCACGCCACCCCGGCGCCGCCGGGCCTGGACGAGGAGCACCGCCCCGACGACCAGCGCCAGCACGACCACCACGAGGATCAGCCAGCCCCACCACTCCATGAACGGCCTCCTCGACATCGGGGATGTCGAGCACACTACCTCTCCCGGCGGCGCTCGGCCCAGCACGCACTTCAGGGTGCCGTCTCGACTCCCGGCCGCCGACGGGGGCACCGGTCTCAGGGCAGCAGCGACCCGTCGAGCACGCTCCACAGGGGTCCGGCGAGCAGCCCCAGGGCGACCGAGGCGGCGGCGGCGAGCACCGCCGTCCACGTCGACCAGGGCCGCGGGTGCGCGAGCTCGGCGGTGGGCGGGGAGCGCCGCAGCGCGGGGGCCACCCAGCGCAGGTAGTAGAAGAGCGAGGCGAGCGTGTTGACGAGCACCGCGACCGTGAGCCACACCATCCCCCCGTCCCACGCCGCCGTGACGGTCGTCAGCTTGCCGACGAAGACGGCGGTGGGCGGGGTCCCCACGAGCCCGAGCAGGGCGACGACGAGCGCAACTGCCAGACCGGGGTGGGCGCGCACGAGCCCGGCGTAGCCCGAGACGTCCCGCACGTCCGGGAGGGCCGAGGTGACCGCGAAGGCCGCGATGTTCGTCACCGCGTACCCGGCGAGGAAGACGAGCATCGACGGCAGCGCCAGGTCGGTCCGGCCCGCCACGGCGACGGGCACGAGCAGGTACCCCACCTGGCTCACCGTGGACCAGCCGAGCAGCCGCCGCGGGTCGTCCTGGCCGAAGGCGGCGAGGTTGCCGAGCGTCATGCTCGCGACCGCCAGCGCCCCGACGAGCATCCCCCAGGCGAGGGTGTCCGGCAGCGCGACGACGAGGCGGAACACGGCGACGACGGCGCCCACCTTGGGCACGGTCGTGACGAAGGCGGCCGCCAGGCCGGTCGAGCCCTGCGCGGCGTCCGGTACCCAGAAGTGGGCCGGCACGCTGCCCGCCTTGAACGCCAGCCCCGCGAGCACCCCGACGAACCCCGCGGCGACCACGGCCGTCGGTGCGCCGGCGAGGCCCGCAGCCAGCTCGGGGTAGGCCGTCGTGCCGGCCACCCCGAAGAGCAGGGTGACCCCGAGGAGCATGAGGATGCCGAACAGCGCCCCGACGAGGTAGGTCTTCAGGGCCGCCTCGGCCGCCCGCGCGGTGCGGCCCAGCCCGACGAGCGCGTACAGCGGGATGCTCGCGAGGAGGAACCCGACGGCCAGCACGAGCAGGTCACGGGCCCCCGCGAGGACGAGCACCCCGGTGGTCGCGAGCAGCAGGAGGGAGTAGGTCTCGCTCTCCCGGTCGCTGCCGGAGACCTCGTCGGCGGCGAGGGCCAGCACGAGCAGGGTGGCGAGCGAGGCCACCACGCGGACGGTGCTCGTCCCGACGTCGATGACGAACGCCCCCTCGAAGGCCGTGCCGGCGGGGGACGCCCCGGCCAGCGCGGCCACGACGGCACCCCCGAGGGACGGTCGCCGCGACCACCCGCAGCACCCACTGCCGGTGCCGGGGGGTGAACGAGCCGCCGAGCAGGCACACGAGGGCCCCGCCGAACAGGAGCATCTCCGGCAGCATCGCGAGCGGCCGCATGGCCATCGAGTCACCCACCCGGCTGGCCCCCCAGCACGGCGACGACCGCGGTCGCGGCGGGCTCGATGACGTCGAGGAGGGGCCGGGGGGCCAGTCCGATGACGAGCGAGAGCACGAGCAGGGGTGCGACCGCCCACAGCTCGTGCGCCCGCACGTCGGTGAAGCCGGCCGACCGGCCCCGGGTCTCGCCGGTGAAGACGCGCTGGAGGGTCCACAGCAGGACGCCCGCGATGACGAGGATGCCCAGCAGCGCGACCGCGCTCACGGGCACGGCCGCGATGCTGCCCGTGAAGACCTGGAACTCGGCGACGAACCCGGACAGGCCGGGCAGCCCGAGGGAGGCGAAGGCGGCGACGGCGAAGAGGACCGTGGTCCGCGGCGCCTTCGCGGCGAGCCCGCCGAACTCGGAGATCTCGTAGGTGCCCGACCGGTCGAGGAAGAGGCCGGCGAGGAGGAAGAGGGCAGCGGTCACGAGCCCGTGGCTCACCATCTGCGTCACGGCCCCGGTGACGGCCACCCCCCGCGCCTGCGCGGTGCCGGACGCGACGACCCCGGCCGCCCCGACGGCGAGCACGACGTAGCCCATGTGGTTGACCGACGTGTAGGCGATCATCCGCTTGAGGTCGCGCTGCGCGAGGGCCACGAGGGCTCCCCAGAGCACCGAGACGATGCCGACGACGAGGACGACCCACGCCCACGAGCGCCAGGCGTCCGGCAGCAGGGCCATGCCGAGGCGGACGAAGCCGTACGTCCCGAGCTTGAGGAGCACGCCGGCGAGGACGGCCGACCCGACGGCGGGGGCGTCGGTGTGGGCCGGGGGCAGCCAGGTGTGGAAGGGGACGGTGGGTGTCTTGACGGCGAGGCCCAGGAGGATCGCCCCGAGGACGACGACCCCGGCGGTCCCCCGGCCGGCGAAGGGGTCCTGCCGGGCGAGCTCGACCATGTCGAAGGTGTGGGGGTCCGCCGCGAGGTAGAGCCCGATGAACCCCGCGAGGAGGGCGAGCGAGCCGAGGAAGGTGTAGAGGAAGAAGGTGAGCGCCGAACGAGCCCGGTCGCCGTGACCCCACCCCGCGATGATGACGTACATCCCGACGATCGACAGGTCGAAGAAGACGAAGAAGAGGATGAGGTCCGCCGCGGCGAACAGGCCGGTGCAGACGGCCTGCAGGGCGAGGAACAGCGCTGCGCGAGAACGGGGCCGGTCCTCGTCGCGGAGCGAGTAGACCGCACAGGCGAGGAAGACGACCGCCGTCATCGCGACGAGCGGGAGCGAGAGGCCGTCGAGGCCGACGTGGTAGCTGCTGCTCACCCCGGGGATCCACGCGACCTGCTGCTCGAACGCGAGCGAGCCCTCCGCCGGGGTGTCGTAGGCCCACCACAGCCCTCCGACGAGGACGACCTCGACGGCGGATGCCGCGACCCACCACCACCGCGCGGCGCCGGCCCCGAGGCCGGGCACGAGCAGGACGAGCGCGGCGGCCAGGGGGAGGAAGATGGTCAGCGAGAGCACGGTCACCTCACGACGACGAGCAGGAGGGTGCCGGCCGCGATGATCGCGACGGCCTGGACGTAGTACTGGTGGAGCTGGCCGGTCTGGGGGCGCCGCGCGAGCGCACCGGCCCGGCGCACCGAGCGCGCGAGCGCCAGCACCGCGCCGTGGACCCGGTCCTCGTCGACGCGCGCGGCGCCCCCCGCCAGGGTGACCGCGCCGGTCGCCACCCCCGACACCGCGCGGGTGAGCAGGACGTCGGTGCGGTCGAGGGCACGGGCGAGCGCGAGCGTGGGCCGGACGACCGCGACGTGTGCCGCCCGTTCCAGCCCGAGCCAGGACAGCGCCCAACCGGGCTGCGGGAGCGGCCGCCACCACACCGCTGCGACCACGACCAGGGCGAGCAGCGCCGAGCCCGCCAGCTCGAGGACCGTCGGTCGGGGCACCGCTCCCCCGACCGCCGCCCCCAGCCGTTCCGCGACGGCGGGCACCGCGAACACCCCGAGGGCCGCCGCCCCTGCCGCGAGGGCCACGACCGCCGCGGTCAGCGCGCCCGGCACCACGCCGCGCGGCTCCTCCTCCTCGCCCCGGTGGGTCCCGGCGTACCGGCGCTCGTCCTCGCTGACCGGCGCCCACAGCACGCGCAGCGCCGTGCCCGCGTACGCCGCGGAGGCGGCCGCCCCGAGCAGGCCGACCACGTACAGCGCGGGCGACTGCTCGAGGGCAGCGGCGAGGACGAGGTCCTTGGTCGCCCACAGCGACAACGGCGGGACGCCGGCGAGCGCGAGCAGCGCCACGCTCGCCGCCACCCGGACCACCGGCCACCGGTCGACCGTCCCCCGCAGCCCCGCGAGCTGCTTGGTCCCCAGGGCGGAGAGCCAGGCCCCGGCGGCGAGGAAGAGCCCGGCCTTGGTCGCGGCGTGGGCGACGAGGTGGGCGGTGCCGGCGCCCACCGCGCCGAGGCCGCCCGCCATGACGACGTAGCCGAGCTGGGCCGACGTCGACGCCGCGAGCAGCTGCTTGAGGTCGCGCTGGCCGACCGCCACGACACCGAGCGCCACCGTCGTGAGGGCGCCCGCCCAGGCCGCCGCCGGGCCGGCCCAGGACGTCGCCTGGAGGAGCGGTGAGAGCCGCAGGAGGAGGTAGCCCCCCATCGCGACCATCGCCGCGGAGTGCAGGAGCGCACTGACCGGGCTCGGGCCGTCCATCGCGCGGGAGAGCCAGAAGGCGAGGACGAGCTGGGCCGCCTTGCCGAGCGCGGCGACGAGCACCCCGAGCGCGAGCACGTCCCGCCACCCCGGGGAGGCCGCGGCGAGCGCGTCGAGGTCGAGCCCGGCTCCGCCGGCGAGTGCCGCAGCGGCGGCGACGTAGAGCCCGAGGTCGGCGGCCCGGGTCGTGACGAAGGCCGTCAGCCCCGACGCGACCCGCCGCTCCTCCCGCCACGCGAAGCCGATCAGGGCGTAGGACGTCGCGCCCATGACCTCCCAGGCGAGGAGCAGCGCGGGGAGGGTCGTGGCCGTCACGGTGAGCAGGGCGGCCGCGACGAAGACGAGCATCAGCCCATGGAAGCGTGCCGCCGACTCGCGGACGTCGACCGCTCCGGCGAGCAGGACGAGTGCCGCGACGACGGCCACGGTCGGTGCGACGACCGCCGCGAGCCCGTCGACGCCGAGGCCGAGGTCCGCTCCAGCGACGAAGGGCACGGCGACGGTCGGCCGGGCGACCGCCAGGACGCCGGCGAGCGCCGCGGTCAGGATGGCCGTGCCGACCCCGACGACGGGGGCGAGCCGTGACGCACGCTCGCGCGCCCCGAGCAGCAGCGCGGCGCCGACGACCGCGGGCAGCGCGACGAGCGCCCACAGGCCGGCCTGTGCGACGGTCCCGGTCACGCGATCACCCACCCCGTCATCGCGCGAGGTCCGTCGCCGAGTCGGTCATGTCGCTGTTGCGGTACCGGTGCACGAGGGTGGCCACCGCGAAGCCGGTCGCCATCTCGACCGTCATCGCCGCGAGCACGACGAGCAGCAGCACCTGGCCGGTCGGGTCGGGCGCGAGGAACCACCACATCGCCCCGGCGGCGAGGATGACGGCGTTGACCATCACCTCCAGGCCCATCATCACCATGACGACGACCTGCTGGGAGATCGCGCCGTAGAGGCCGACCGCGAACAGGGCGGCGGCGACGAGGAGGACGAGCTGGAGGGTCATCGCCCGACACCTCCCCGCTGGGGGTCCGCGGCGGGCCGCCGGCGCAGGTCGTCGCCGAACCGGTCGTAGCGCGTGCGGTGCGCGGCCAGCACCACCCCACCAATGATCGTCGCCACCATCACCGGGCTCACGACGACCATGACGAGCATCTGCTTGCCCATGAGCGCCTCGCCGAGTGCGGCGGTGACATCGGGCGACGGCACCCCCCGGCGGACGGGCCAGTCGACGAGCAGGGCGCCCGCCGCGAGGACGACGAAGGTCGCCGCCGAGACGGCGAGGGCGGCCCGCTTGCCGTGGACCATGGACATGGGCATCAGGGCGGGGTTCATCCCCATGTACATGACCATGTACACGGCCATGACCGCCATCTCCATGAGCATCATGAGGACCGTGACGATGCCGACGTAGTTCTGCTGCAACAGGACCAGGACGAACCCGACGGCGACGAAGGACAGCGCCAGAGCGTAGGTGGCCCGGGCCATCGAGTCGACGACGAAGACGAGCACCGCCGAGACGACGGCGACGACCCCGAGCGCCCAGAACGCGATGTCGACGAGCATCCGGGTCACCCCCTCCAGGCCGCGACGACGGCGACGACGAGGTCCTGCAGGAGGACGGCGGGCAGCAGGACGACCCAGCCGAGCTCCATCAGGAGGTCCGGGCGGACGGCCGGCAGGTGACGGCGGAGGGCGACGAGGCCGGCGAGGAGCGCAAGGGTCTTGACGAGGACCCAGAGCCACCCGGGCAGCAGGGGCCCCGACCCGCCTCCGAGGAACATCGGCACCGCGAACGCGGCGCCCGCGGCGAGCAGCGCGTACCGCCCGGCGTGGACGAGGAGCCGGTCGACACCGCTCAGCTCGGAGAGCACACCGCCCGCGACGTCGGAGCCGAGCGGTGGGGTGAACGGCCCCCAGACCGAGAAGGCGACGACGCCGAGGCAGTAGACGACGAAGGCGACGGGCATCCAGACGACGAACCACAGCGACCCCTGCGCCGCGGCGATCTCCCCGAGGTTCAGGCTCGCCGCGGCCACCGCCGGCGCGACGAGCGCGAACATCAGGGGCAGCTCGTAGGCGAGGGCGAGCGCGAGGAAGCGGTAGCCGCCGACGAGGGAGTGGGCGGAGTTCGCGCCCCAGCCGGTGAGCCACACCAGCGCCCAGACGGCGACGTCCATCGTGTTGAACCAGACGACCCCGACGTCGAGGTCGGAGAGGACCCACTCCCCGAGGGGGACGACGGCCAGCATGAGCAGGGCCGCGACGACGAGGCCGCCGCCGCCGATCCGCCACAGGAGGGTGTCCGCGGAGAGCGGGGCCCGGCGGCGCTGGCGCAGCAGGCGGGCCGTCTCGTCGAGCGGGCGCGTCAGGGCCGGGCGCACGGGCGCACCCTCGGCGCGCGCGGTCAGGACCCCGTCGAGGACGGTCACCATCGCCACCAGCACCGCGAGCACCAGGGCAGCCAGCACGGCCCAGCCGGGGGCCACCGTCGTCACGACGTCAGCCATGCGCGCTCACCTCCGCGGGGACGACCGGGGTGCCGAGGGTCGCGACGACCAGGCGCGCGACGGCGAGGTCGCACCCCTCGACGAGCGAACCGATCGCCGTGGCCGGGGTCGCCGCGGAGGTGCCGGACGCGGCCAGGTCGAGGAGGGCGTGGAGGCGGTCGAGGCAGTCGCCGGCGAGGTGCTCGGGGAGACCAAGCGCCTGCACCCGGGCCACGTCCACGGTGCCGACCCCGCGCAGCGACCACCGCAGTGTGCGGGACGCGGAGACCCGTTGCCGCAGGTCGGCGAGTCGTACCCCGGCGGCCTCGGGCGGCCCGTCGAGGAAGGCGTCGCGCACACCGCGAGCGGCCGTGGCGCCGGCGGCCCAGCCCGCGAGGTCGAGGACTGCCGCGACGTCGTCGCAGGCACGGGCGGCGGGGTGCACCTCGTCCGGCTCGTCCCCGTCGTGTCCGACGACGCCTGCGTCGGCCCCGACGACGAGGTCGCCGTGGAGCGTGACGTCGAGGACGAGACCAGCCGGCCAGTGGGGAAGCACCGGCCCGAGCCGGACCGGCAGCGCATCCATCTCGAGGCCGTCGCGGTCCTCCTCCGACCCCTCGGCGAGCGGGATGCCGTCGGGGGCCATCTCCATGTCGCCGTGGTCCATCTCGCCGTGGTCCATGCCCTCGTGGTCCATCTCCTCCTCCGCGGAGAGGTCCGGGGGCGTGCGTCCGGCGGCGTCGTCGGCCTGGGCGCCCGCGTCCGCGAGGCAGGCGGCGGCGGCGTCCAGGTGGGCGACGACGTCCCCACCCACCCCCACGGTCCGTCGAGCCCGCGGACCGGGGAGGGCCTCCCACAGTCGGTCGACGACCTCCCCGAGCTCCCCCCGAGGGTCGCCCACGACGAGCAGCACGTCCGCGCTGGCGGGCGACTCGGCGAGCCGCCACCCCCGGGCACGCACCGCACGCTCCACGGCGACCCGCTCCCGCCACGCGCCGGGGCACTCGACGACCAGGACCCGTGCCGCACGGACGGCGCGCCCGGCCAACCATCCGGTCAGACCCATCGGAACGCCCCCTCCCGCCACGCCCACGCGACGGCGACCATGAGGGCGCCGAGGAAGACGAACATCTCGGTGACGGCGCTCGCCCCGAGGTCCGCGACGACGACGGCCCAGGGGTACATGAACAGCATCTCGACGTCGAAGGCGAGGAAGAGCAGCGTCGCGAGGTACCACCGCACGTGGTAGCGGGAGAGCGCGTGCGCCTCGGGGACCCACCCGGACTGGTAGGGCACGGTGCGCACCACCGAGCGCCACGGCACGAGCGCCCAGTGCGCGCCGTAGAGCAGGAGCACCCCGAGGACGGCGACCCCGGCGGTGGCGACGAGGCCGGTCATCCCCTCCCCCGGTGCTGGTGCGGAACGGTCTCGGTTGGCACCCCGGCAGTCTCGCCGACGAGGGAGGCTGCGGTCGAGGTGGGGACGCGGCGTGGCGCGCGACGGGGTCACGGACGGCGCGACGGCGGCTCCGGGCGGACGAAGGGGAACGCCAGCACCGAGCGGATCGGCGTGTTCGTCAGCAGCATCACGAGCCGGTCGAGCCCGACGCCCAGCCCACCGGCCGGTGGCATGCCCAGCTCGAGGGCGCGGAGGAACTCCTCGTCGACCTCCATGGCTTCCGGGTCCCCGGCGGCCGCCTGCCGGGACTGCATGGTGAGGCGCTCCCGCTGGTCGAGCGGGTCGGTGAGCTCGGTGTAGCCGGTGGCGAGCTCGGTGCCCGCGATGACGAGGTCCCACCGTTCCACCAGCCCGGGGACGCTCCGGTGCGGCCGGGCGAGCGGTGTGGTGACCTGGGGGAAGTCCGTGAAGAACGTCGGTGTCGCGGTGGCCGGTTCGACGAGCGCGCCGTACACGTCCTCGACGAGCGTGCCGGTGCCCCGCCCGGCGGGGAGGTCGAGGCCCTGCCGCGCGGCCGCACGAGCCAGCACGGCCGGGTCGGTGTCGAGGGTGACGTCGAGGTCGAGGGCTGCCGAGACCGCGTCGAGCACCGGGACCACTGGCCAGGCGTCACCGAGGTCGGCGAGCGCGACGCCCGCCAGGCCCTCCCGGACCCGGTCGGCCGTCGGGACGGGCACGAGGGGCGACCCGTGCACCGCCGTCGCGGCGGCCCGGACGAGGTCCTCCACGAGGAGCCGCATCGTCACGTGGTCCCCGTGCGGCCGGTAGGCCTCGAGCGCCGTGAACTCCGGGTTGTGCGTGGCGTCGACGCCCTCGTTCCGGAAGTTGCGGCCGATCTCGAAGACCGGGCCGAGCCCGCCCACGAGGAGCCGCTTGAGGAACAGCTCGGGCGCGATGCGCAGCGACAACGGCTGCCCGTACCCGTGACCCCACGTCTCGAAGGGCCGCGCGCTGGCGCCCCCGTGGACCGCTTGGAGGATCGGGGTCTCCACCTCGAGGTAGCCGTCGTCCTCGAGGACCCGGCGCACCGCGGACACGACCGCGGACCGCTGCCGCAGCAGCCCGAGCTGGGCCGGCCGCACGATGAGGTCGGCGGACCGGTCGCGGAGCCTGGCCGCCGGCGCCCCACCGCCGCCCGAGAACGGGAGGGGCCGGAGCGCCTTCGCCTCGAGCCGCCAGCGGTCGACCGAGATTCCCGGTGTGCCGTTGCGGGAGAACGCCATCCGGCCAGTGACCCGGACGAGGTCACCGGCGTCGGTCGACCGGCGCACCTCCTCGACGGGGTCCGCGCCGAGGACGCCGGCCTCGAGCACCGCCTGGCAGGTCGCGTCACCGTCGACGAGCGTGACGAAGAGGACGCCCCCGTGGTCGCGGACTCCACGCACCCGGGCGACGACCTCCACCGCGCTGCCCTCGGCCCATCTCGAGGCGACGGCGGCGAGGGTGTCTGCGGGCGCACCGACTCCGGGCGGGTAGGGGTCCACCCCGCGGGCGCGCAGCGCGTCGAGCCGTCGCCGCCGCTCTCGCTCCTGCTGGGTGAGCCGGGGCGCGTCCTCACCGTCGCCCTCGTCACCGGCCGGCTCACCACCGATCCGCTGCACGCGCGCCAGGTCCGCGGCCGACAGCCGACGCGACGCCGCCGGCGTCCGGTCGAGGACCGGGACGAAGCCCTCCGCGATGCCCGCCGCCAGGGCGACGTGCGGCAGCGAGGCGGGGTCGTCGTAGCAGTGGAACCGCGGGACCCACTCCGGGCCGAACCGCTCGCTGAAGCGGTAGAGCCGTTCGAGCTGCCAGAAGCGGTCCAGCCGGCCGAGCAGGGCTGCGGCGGCGCGGGTGGTCGAGCCGGCCGCCACGTGCCCGGCCCCCTCGAGGACGTCGCGGAAGAGGCAGAAGTTCAGCGAGACCCGGGCGATGCCGAGGCCGCGCGCCCGGGCGAGGAGGTCGACGACCATCAGCTCGGTGACGCCGTTCGGGGCGTCGGGGCCGCGTCGCATCACGTCGAGCGAGACCCCGTGCTCCCCCCACGGCACGAACGCCAGCAGCCCGCGGAGCCGGCCGTCGCCGTCCCGGGCGAGCACGTGGAGGACGCGCCCGTCGGCGGGGTCCGCACCTCGGCCGAGGGCCATCGAGAAGCCTCGCTCGGTCTCCTCGCCCCGCCAGTCCTCGGCGCACTGGACCACCTCGGCGAGCGTCGCGGGGTCGAGGTCCTCCTGACGGTGCACGGAGACCTCGATGCCGGCCCGGCGGGCGTGCCGGGCCGCTCGGGCCACGGGGCGCACCGGTTCGGCGAGCGGGCTCCAGCCCTCGGGGTGCAGGACCGCCTCGTCACCCATCCGGCCGACGAGCAGCCCGGCCGCGGCGTAGGCGTGGGCGCCGTCCTCGCTCGCGGCGACCACTGCCGGGGTCCAACCGTTCGCCCGGGCCTCCTCGATCCAGGCCCGGATCGCACCGGGCCAGGACTCGCGCCGGCCCACGGGGTCCGCAGCCGCCAGCGAGACCCCCGCCACGACGCGGTAGGCGAGCACCGCGTCGCCGTCGGGCGAGAAGACGACCGACTTGTCGCGCCGGGTGGCGACGTAGCCGAGCGAGTCCTGGGCCCCCCACCGGTGGAGCAGCGTGCGCACGGCGACCTCGTCGTCCGGGGACCACCGCGAGGGCGCGGAGGCGGGTCGGAGGAGGACGACCACGGTGCCCAGCAGCGTGATCGCCGCCAGCGCGGCCGTCACGTGCACCACCCAGGGTGGGGCGCCGACCTCGGCAGGGCGCGTCACCCCGCCGAGAGCCGCCAGCACGGCACGGGCCACCGTGCGCGGGCTGGCCCCGTCGGCCTCCACGAGCTCGATGAGGCCGGCGGTCGCGGCGACGGTGAGCAGGCCCCCGGCGACGAGGGCCACGACCGCCCAGCCGGCGCGGCGCACCCGCAACGGTGCGGAGAACGTGCGCCGCAGCGACCACAGCCAGCCGAGGGCGACGAGACCGGTGCCGACCGCGGCGACGTCGAGCACCCGGCCGAAATCGCCCCGGGCCTGCCAGAGGTCGAACCACGACACGGCTCCGCGGGGTAGCAGGGACGTGGCCCCGACGGCGACCCCCACGACCTGGAAGGCCATGACGAGGACGAGCCCGGCGCGCTTGCGGGTGAGGAGCGCCCACGAGACCGTGCCGAGCACCGCGACCGACAGGAGGGAGGGCGCGACCGGCACGTTGACGAGCCCGAAGAGCTCCTCGAGGACGGTCGGGCGGTCGCTGCGTCCGGCCAGGAGGAGCGCGAAGAGCGCTGTGACGGTGGCGGCGACGTGCACCCCGGAGACCACGCGCGCGCCCCGCTCCCTCGGCCCCGGCTCCCTGCGTCGCCGGGGCGAGGGCAGGAGCGCCGTCGCGGCCTGACGGGGACGCGAGGGCCGGACCTCGGGCCGGGCCAGCAGCGCCTGGCCACCTCGGCCACCGGGACCGGGGGCGCTCGCGGTGCGGGTCACCGGCCCTCCATCCCGCTGCCGACCTGCCCGTGTCCGGGCCTCCCGGCCGCCGCGGGCGGGAGGGCGACCGCCGCGTGGAGCGCCCGGTGCGCGAGCAGGCCCGACGTGAGCGCTCCGGGGATCTCCAGGAGCACCGCGGCGAGGAGCGCGGTGGTGCGTGCCGAGCCGGGGGCGGAGGTGGTGACGTCGAACCACGCATCGACCACGAGCAGGGTCGAGACCACGATCGCCCCGAGCGCGATCCGGGGGTCGCGACGGGCCGCGAGCCACGCCACCCGAGCGACGGCCGCGACGAGGAACAGGTCGAACCCGACCCAGGTCAGCCGGTAGTTCTCGCTCACCGCACGTTCCGGCAGCGAGATGGCGAGGTAGACGCCCCACGGCACGAGCAGCAGGGCGATGCCGAGGTAGGTGCGGGTCACCCACGCGGCCATCCCGTCCCCTCCGCCGGCGGAGGCGACGACGTCCTTCCTCGGTGTCCCGTGCGGTCCACGGTCGTGCCCACGTCGTCCCACCCGGCGCACGGTAGGCCCCTCCGGCTGAGCGCACTCTGAGTCCCGGCGCTCGGACGGCACCCTGCGTCACCCGGCCCACC
Organism: uncultured Actinomycetota bacterium; assembly: GCA_963709785.1. Lineage (GTDB taxonomy): Bacteria > Actinomycetota > Actinomycetes > Actinomycetales > Dermatophilaceae > Phycicoccus. The sequence continues at coordinate 77,173 of CAVPXT010000018.1, forward strand.
TGGAGCAGGGGCGCGAAGCCACCCGCCCATCCGACACACCCGTTGACGGTGCGTCCACACCGCCCAGTGTGGGCTACCTCGGCTCCACCCCGTCGAGTGAACAGAACACGCCGCCTGGGGGCCCCCGCAGACGGCGTGTCCTATTCTCTCGACTCGGCGGGTCAGCGTCTTCCCGCCGCCTGTCGACCTGGATCAAGGGTCGGAGAAGGCGCGGAAACGCCTAGGGTTCGAAGCGTGCGCGAGCCCCTGCTGGGTCATCGGGTGACGTGGTCAGCCGCTACGGCGCCACTCGTTCACCAGTGCTGCCCGGGGAGACCCTCGGTGTCTCTCGCGAGGTCGGGACTGGCCTCGTCCCCGTCAACGGCCTTCGTCACCCGCCAGCAGGCCGCACTGCGGTTGGTACATCTGGGCTGGCGAAGAACTCTCCGACGCCCCCGACTTCTTCATCCCGCGGCAGCTCGAGCACCTCGGGCCGATCGCCAAGGAGTGCAGCGTTATCTCGAACTGCCACCGGGGTGGAGATTCCTGATTGCACCCGACTACGAAGACGTGTGGTTCGACGAGGGTCTGCTGGAGCTCACCCGAAGCTGACGATCCCGACACCGACTCGGATTCCCGTCCTTCGAGGTGCGTCTCTTCGCCGCGAGCCGGGCTACTTCCCTGGCCTCGGTGGGCCCTTCTTATTGCTTCGAGACGAGAACGACGTCATGCCCTTGGGGAGGGTGGGATCCCATGCCGGGCTCAGCCCTTCCTTCTGAGGTTGTCGGCCGATGAGGGCCCTGAGGTCCTGCTTGAGCCCTGCCCACATCGCGCCGATGCTCATAACGACCGAGTCTGCGGGTCTGGAGCCCCGCCGGCAACACCCCGGTAGCCGCCTGCCCCTATCCGCCGCGATTACCGCCACTGGTGTGTGCGCATCGCTGCCTTACGGCCTGGTGGCGGGCAACATCGACAGCTGCCAGGAGGACGGGCAGCAATGACTCGGCCACTGGGTCGGACGCCTGTGCTGGGGCCTGGGAGTCGCGCGCTGTGTGGTCGCCCTGCTCGTGGACCAGCTGCCGATCCGGCCGCTGTACGCCCAAGTCGCGGCGCACAATGACGTCAGCGAAACACCGCCGGGGAGAGCTGGGGTCACCGTCGCCGCCATCGTCCCTCCCCACCGCCGGGCGACGACCCACAGGCTGGCCGATCCCACCCCGTGTCGAGGCACACCGGCGGACACTCCGCACAGTCGTGGGCTGGTTGGATGGGCCAATGGATCCAGTCGTGCGTGTCACCGGTGGCCCCGTCCGCGGCTCGAGCCGCGGGAGCGTCAACTCCTTCCTCGGTATCCCCTATGCCGGACCCGCCGTCGGGGAGGACCGCTACGGCTCGCCGCAGCCGGTGGTGCCGTGGGATGGCGAGCGGGACGCGACCGCGCCGGGGCCGACCGCGGCCCAGGCGGCGTACCCGCCGCCGATGGACACCGTGCTCCCCAGCTCGGTGGCGCCGGGTGACGACTACCTGAACGTGAGCGTCTGGGCCCCGGCCGAGGGGAGCGGCCACCCGGTCATGGTGTGGCTCCCCGGGGGCGCGTTCGTGCGGGGCGCGAACTCCGTGCCCATCTATGACGGGTCCGCGTTCGCCCGCGACGGCATCGTGCTCGTGGCGGTCAACTACCGGCTCGGCGTCCCCGGGTTCGCCGTCCTCGACGGCGCCCCGACCAACCTCGGTCTGCGCGACCAGATCGCGGCCCTGCAATGGGTCCGCGACAACGTGGCCGCATTCGGCGGCGATCCCGATGACGTCACCGTGTTCGGCGAGTCCGCGGGCGGTATGAGCGTCGCGACGCTGATGGCCTGCCCCGCAGCGGAGGGCCTCTTCCACCGTGCCGTCATCCAGAGCGGAGGCGGGACGGCCGTCTGCGCGCTGGAGGACGCCCGCCGGGTGAGCGCCGAGGTCGCGGCCCACCTCGGCGTGCCGGCGACGGCCGAAGCCTTCGCCGCCCTCGATCCCGAGGTGGTCACTGCGGCACAGTCGGCCGTGGCCCTGGCCATCCAGGCCGATCCCGACCCGCGGCGCTGGGGCGCAACCGTCCTCAGCGGTGGGCTGGGCATCATGAGCCTCTTTCCCGTCATCGACGGCGAGCTGGTGCCCGACGTCCCCTTGGTGCGCATCGCGCAGGGGGCGGCCGCGGCCATGCCACTGCTCATCGGCACGACGCGGGAGGAGTTCCGGCTCTTCCTCGTACCTACCGGCGTCGCCGCCACGGTGTCCTCGGAGGCGCTGCCGTTGTTGGCCGCCCGCTACGGCTGGCCGGCCAGCGCCGTCCAGACCTACGCCGCCAACCGGCCGGGCGCCTCACCGGGAGACATCGCCTGTGCCATCCTCACGGACGCTGCGTTCCGGGCACCCTCGGCGCGCCTGGCCGCCGCCCAGCACGCCGCGGGTGGCACGGTGCATGCCTACGAGTTCGCCTGGCCGACGCCCGTCCAAGGCCTGGGGGCCTGCCATGCCCTCGAGCTCGCCTTCGTGTTCGACACCCTCGCCGAGGCCACGCCCATGGTCGGCGAGACCGCCCCGCAGCACCTCGCCGACGAGGTGCACCAGGCCTGGGCCTCCTTCGCACGGGACGGGGAACCGGGTTGGCGCGCCTGGACGCCGGATGAGCGGTCCGTGATGGTCTTCGACGCCGCGTCCGAGCTGACAAACGCACCCCGCGACGCCGAACTGGCGCTCTGGGACTGAGCACTCGATCGACCGACGTCGCCGCCCAGGCCGAGGGTGTTGGTCTCCGCGAGACGGTGCCAGGTCATGGTGTCAACCGAACCTTCAGCAGTCCCCACCGGGACACTGAACCGCTTCCGCTGCGCCTCGGGCCGAAGGTGCGTCTCATCGCCGCCAGTCGACCAACGTCGCAAGAGCAGTGAACACCTTCACGGCACCGGGAGCGACCTGGCCGGCGCGCCTCCGGCGTTGCCTCGGCCACGCCTGCACCAGCGGTGTGCGCATCGGTGGGGGGTCATTCGTCGACCACGCTGTCGTCGTCGCATGTCGGTGACCCTTGAGGACAAAACACGATGCTGAAGTCGTCGACCGCCTGGCCGGTCCTGCCGTTCGCGTCCTCCCATCGAGCGACCAGACGCTTCCCATGCGTGATGTGGGTTGGGTCCGTGGTCCGGAGCGCCAGGACGAAGTACGTGATCATCTACGGGCCGTCCTCGGGCTCCCCCGTACACGGGGTTGTCACTTCCCGGTCGACCCCCGACAGGCCCACCGCGGCCAGCCCTCCTCGGTCACTGCCGAGGCGGTCCGCGGACGCCGGCTGGTTCACGACGGCGAAGTCTGCGATGTCGACGCCGCCGCCGTCCTCCCAGGCCAACCCCACCAGGCGCACTGGCCCATTGGACACACACCACGGGGCGGTACCCACGAGCAGGGTCTCCTCGCCGTCGTCGACGTGCCCGAGGCCGTAGGTGTTGGTGGCGACCGGACGCAGCTCGGTGGATGACCCACCCACCACGCTGCACCCGCTGGCGAGGAGCAGCGTCGACAGGACAACGCCGGCCCGGCCGACCGCGCTCCGCTGCCCGATGTTGAACACGGCACGACACTACGAAGTCCCGGAGCCCTGCGCACGGTCATCAGTGAGCGCGCTGTTGCCTGCCCCACTCCGCCGCGATTCGACCACTGGACACTTCAGCGAGATCAGTTGGTCATGGCTTCGAGCATGTGGTCGAGCTCGTCGACCGAGCGTCCGGGTGGGAGGACGAGGGTGGGCATCTGCGCCCCGGCCGCGTACCAACGGTCCAGACCTTGGGCAGCCTGCTCGGCGTCGCCCCCGAGGGTCAGCTCGTCCAGGAGGACACGTGCCGACTCGGGCACGTGGAACGTGCCTCTGGTGGGGTTGGCCGCGAGGACCTGCTCGACGGCTCGACCATGGCCGAGTCGGAGCAGGGTCTGACGGTAGAGGGGGCCCATGCTCGTGAGGTAGAAGGCCACCCACCATGAGCCCATCTCGAGGGCCTTTGCTGCGTCGCTCGAGATGGCCGCGGGGATGCACGGGGCGATGAGCGGAAGCGGCCGGTTCGGACCGCTGCGCGCTGCGCCCTCCCGGAGCAACCCCAGGCTCGACTCGAGCCCGGTGAGGGGGAGGAGGAAAGGCGCCCAGCCGTCGGCGAGCTCGCCGGCCAGCCGGACGGACCGAGGGCCCAGTGCGGCCAGGTGGATGGGGATCTCGCGTTGCGGTGTGACGGCCAGCTTCAGGGGCCGGTTGTCCCGCTCGACGGTGGTGTCGAGACGTTGGCCGTTCAGCAGCCGGCGAACCTGCCGTGTCACGACGGCGAGCCGCTGGACCGGTTCGGTGAACTCCACGTCGTGCAGGCCTTCGGCAAGGGGTGGGCTCCCCGCGCCGAGTCCCAGCACGAACCTGTCGGCCGACACCTCGGCAAGGCTGGTGGCGAGCATGGCGATGGTGGCCGGTGTGCGCCCCCAGACGTTGAGGATCCCGGTGCCGAGGGTGATCCGGTGCGTTCGCGTCGCAATCTCCGCGAGGAGCACGCCCGCGTCGTGCCCCCAGCCCTCGGCTACGAAGAACGCGTCGTAGCCGAGAGCCTCCGCGCGTTCGGCCAGGTGCAGGACGACGGGACGCCGCGTCTCCATGGGTGTGAGTCCAACCGCCAGCTGCCGTGAGGGCACCACATGATGATGCTCAATCGACAGTCCGATGTACAGGAGCACCCCTGGCCCAGCGAGGAGTCAGACCGGCGGCCTCCTACCTGCCTCACATCGCCGCGCTTCGCCCGGTGGAATCGCACTGGCCCGGGCCGAGCCGCTCAGGGGTTGGCTACGAGCCGGTTCATTGCAGCGAGCAGGCAGCCGGGCGACTCGTGCCAGAGGAAGTGCCCTGCCCCTGGCTCGGTGTGCGACCACGCGCCGGGGATGCGGTCGGCGCTGTCGATTCCGGCGCTCGGTGGCATCGGGCTCAGTTCCCCGACCAGCACCCCGACGGGGACGGTGATCGCCGGAAGCGCCGACTCGAGCTCGGGCAAGCGAGCCATCAGGTCTGCCCACAGCCCTTGACTCGCCGGCTGGGAGAACTCCACGTGCGGCCTCGGCGGGGCTGAGGAGGGATCGGCGAAGTACGACCCCCAGAACAAGGACATCGCCTCTTGCGCCTCCTCTGGCGTCGCCTCACCGGCGGTATCCCTCTCGTCCAGGACGCGGGCCCGGTCACGAGAGGCCTCGGGCACGCGAGCGAGCATCTCGGCCCCGAACACCGCTGCCCCGCCGTCCCCGACCGCGCCGAGCGGGTCGACCGACAACACGCCGTCGAGCCGCTCGGCGATGCTCGCCGCGGCATGAAATACCAGGTGGCCTCCCCAGGAGTGGCCCATCAGGTAGGCGGTGTCCCATCCCAGTGCATCGAGCACGGCGGCGATGTCGGCAACAGCCTCGGCGACGGTGAACTCTCCATGCTCCGTGGACGGGGCGAGCCCGCGCTGTTGGTAGGTCGCCACCCGGTAGCCGCCCGCGAGCTCCGCCACCGCATCGTCGAGATAGTCGAAGTTCAGGCCCGGTCCGCCGTGAATCGCCAACACTCGCGGCCCCACGCCACCGACCCACCCCGAAAGCTCGCCGGAGCTCGTGGGAGCCCTGAAGGGAGATCGATCCATTCCCGCAGGTTAGAGCTCCTCCGAGCGATGAGCGCCTCATTCGGCGGGGCCTTCGGTCGAGACCCAGCGGTCGGCTCGCGTGGATGCGGCATACCGCCGCGTATCGCCCGCTCAGACTGTGTGGAGTCCGGCGCTCGGGCCGGTCCCTCAGAGACCGACGATTCCATCCGACGGGATCATGGACCGCGGGAGCGAGTCGGCCACCACTCTCGTATCGAGTAGTACCGTCATCAACGCATGCCGACGGACGCGAAAGAGGCCCCAGGATGTTCACCAAGAAGGGCGACGATGCTGTTCTCGCCAAACTGGACGAAGCCCCGGAGCAGTATCGAGAGATCGGCAAGCGCCTGCACGCGATCATTCGGGACAGCGCGCCGTCGCTCGAGCCGATCGTGCGCTGGGGGCTTCCCTTCTACACGAGGGACGGCCAGGACATCTGCTACATCAAACCGGACAAGGACTTCCTCGCCTTCGGTTTCGGCGAGGTCCAAAACCCCGCGTACGAAGAGGGCGCCGGCATGCACCCGGTCGCGTGGACACTCACCTCGTTGGACGAGCCAACCGAAGCCACGATCCGAGCGCTCCTCGCCAAGGTGATCGCCTAACAGCTGCTCGACATCCTGGTGCAGCCACCGGATGGGTGAGGGGGTCCACGCTGGCGCCCCACTGCAAGCGCCAGCCGGCGCCCCGCCTGACCTGACCCACGTCGCCGCCTGTTGCCCGTCCCGGCTACAGGCGTGGAGTACCGGCCTTGATGAAGGCCAGCACGCGCGGAAGGACGTGGCAGAACTCGCCGCCTCCCCACGAGGCGACCAGACCGCCTGCTCGCTCCATGGCATCCCAGGGCGGTTCCGCTGAGCGCACGAGGTCCTCGGTGGGGCGTCGACGTCGAGACTCCTGCCCATCTCGGCGATCAGGAAGC
>CAVPXT010000019.1:0-102158 GCA_963709785.1 uncultured Actinomycetota bacterium
TTCCTCGCCAGCACCAACGAGGAGTACGGATACACCGATGCGTACTACGAGTGGTTGGTCGGCTGTTGGTACGCGGTCACCCATCAGCACCCCGAATGGGCACACCGGGCCATCTTGAGCCTGGACTTCGAGCTCCTTGGAACGGGCGACCCCGGCGAGAGACTGCTCATCCGCACCCATGCCGAGCTGCTGGCCCACGCGGTCGAGAAGCTGAAACAGTGATCCCTTCGCGGACGCTGTTCGGCACCCTGTCGCAGAACACGGTCTGGGCGAACGCCGACCACTTCACGCTTACGGCTGCTGGCATCCCCGGCCTGTACTTCAACACGGTCGGCACGTCGTACCTCACGAGGAAATACCACACCAACTACGACATCCTCTCGAACGTCAACATCGACTACCTCCGCTCAGAACATCGAGGTGATCAACGACATCTGGGTCGACCACGACCGGGCCACAGTTTCCACTGCTGGACTTCGTCGCACGCGCCACCGAGGCGGCCTCCCGTGCTCGCGTATGAGGCGGAACCGGGCGTAGGGCTCGGGGCGTTGCCAGGCGTCGACCGGGAAGCGCTGACGGAACTTCAGCAGGCGGTGCAGAGGTTTGCCGATGCCGCCGCTGGCCTGGACGCGAAGCTCACCGCCAGCCACGGATCTACATCGCACAGGGTTGCCGCGCTCACGATGGAGGCGAGCGGCCTGCTCACGGGGCTGGTGGCGCTCGACGCTACGACAGTACATCTTCCCGCACCAGCAGTCGCAGCCCGGCGCCACCAGGATGCAGCCGGCGGTCACCGACTGGAAGCTGGCAACCCGCCCTTGCCAACGACACCGACATACGGCCACGGGCCTGACCAGCGCGGCCGAGTCTTCGCATACGAGTCTACGTCGCCGAGCTGGCTCGCCATGAGCCGTCCTCGGATCGCCTTCAGTGGGGCGGTCAGGCTCACCTGAACCCCTATGTGGACCTGTGGCATGAGTACCACGCAGTCGCCGACAAGATCAGCGCCGGGTCGACGAATGCCTCGGACTACGCCGCTGAGATCACCTCGCTCAGGAGCAAACTCCGCCCCGTCTACCACCAGCTGAATGAGCGACTCGACAGCATGGCAGAACTCTTCGAACGATGCGCTCGGCTGCTGTCCTCGGCGGCAAAGGCGGCACACTAGGGAGTGTCTGCCAAAGATCCCTGAGTGGGCCCGGCATCGCGGTCGCCATGCTTCGTGATGGCGTGACCCAGTGACGAGTTGTGGGATGTCGTGGCATCGGCATGACCCTGAAACCCGGATAGGCCCGGGTGCCCCATCTGGGCGAAGTGGGGCGCACCCTCCCAGCCCAACGCTAGTGCGACCCCCTCTGCTGAGCAGGTCCCTGGGTCTCAGAGGTCGAGAAGTTGTCTCAGACGCGTCCACAGGGACGTCTCCGGCGGCTTTTGGTACCAGGAGGTGGCAGAGATGACCACGACTGCACGACGAACCTACGAGTCCCTGGCCCAGGCCGCTGATCGCACCGGGATCAGCACCCGCACGATCCGGCGGCACATCGCGAGCGGGAGCCTGGCCGCGTACCGGTGCGGGCGGCTGCTCCGGGTCGACCCGGACGACGTGGACCGGATAATGGTGAAGGTTCCCAACGGGGCGTGAGGACGCGACCCGAGCTACTCGCCCATCGGGGTTCGACATCCGGGAGAGCGCCTCGGCGATCTGCCGGTCACGGCCCTGGGCGGCGTGCTGGTAGCGGAGGGCGGCGTTGACGCTGCTGTGGCCGAGCCGCTGCTGCAGCTCGGCGAGGGTCGCGCCGGCCATCGCCGCCATCGTGGCGCCGGTGTGCCGGAGGTCGTGGATCCGGAGGTCCGGGCGACCGGCCGCCGCCCGCGCCATCCTTCCAGTGCTTGTAGAAGCGTCGACGGCTGGAGGCTGGAGACGCCGTCCGCCGCCGGGAACAGCAGGGCGTCGGCGCCGCGGCCCGGTGAAAGCCTCGAGGTGGTGCGCGAGCGCCGGCACGACGTGCGGCGGGATCGCGACGGTCCGGGTGCCGGCAGCCGACTTCGGCGTGCCGACGACGGCGCGCCATGGACCCACGAGACGGCGCGCTCGACCCGGACGGTCCCGTTGCGCGAGGTCGACGTCCCGGCGGCGGAGCTCGAGCATCTCCCCCGACCGCAGCGCGCACCAGGCGCCGAGCAGCACCAGCGCCCGGTAGCGCTCGGGCATCGCCTCGACGATGACCGCCAGCTCCTCGACCGTCGCCGGCCGGACGTCCCGCGCTCGCGGCGCGTTCGACGCGCCACGGATGCGGCACGGGTTGGCGTCGATGAGGTCGTCGGCGACCGCGGTGTTCATCACCGCCTTGAGCACCCCGTAGGCGCGGGCCCGGACGGTGGGGTTGCCGGGGTCCATCGACGCCCACCACGCGCGGACCTCGGGCGGCGTGATCTCGACGAGCGGCCGAGCGCCGAACACCGGCAGGAGGTACTTGGCGCAGGATGTGCTCGTACCCCTCCCGGGTCTTGGGCTTGATGTCGCGCGTCGCGACCCACGTCGTCGGCGTAGCCGCCGAAGGTCTCGAGCACCGGCGGCGGCCGGCGGCACAGGCGGCTCGGCCGCTCCCACGGCGCCGTCCGCGATCTTCCGGTGCTCCACGCCGAGCCAGCCCTCGGCGTCGGCCTTGGTGAAGAAGGTGACCGGGGCGTTGAGCCGCCGGAGGTCGGGCGCCATGTAGCTCGCCTGCCACCGGCCCGACGGCAGCTTCCGGATCGTGGCCGAACCCGCGCTGGCCGGCTCCGCCCGCTCATGACGACCCGCTCGCGCGCCGATTTCGTGCGATCCTGCGTGCCATCTTGCTGACCCGTCGTGTCCATCCCTGACCCCCTGTGTCCACGTCGACCAGCGGTGCCTGACGGGCACATCATCGCAGGTCAGAGGGGTATACGGCAAGGTCAGCAGCGAGAGCTGGCGAGGGGACTCGAACCCCCAACCCCCTGTTTACAAGACAGGTGCGCTACCGATTGCGCCACGCCAGCGAGCCCGCCCAGCGGCGGACGGCGTCACACTCTACGCGGGGTGGGCGCACCACCACGGCCAGCCACAGAACCTCGCCCACCAGCCCCGGGGCGGAGCCGGATCACTCCCCCGCGCCGGGCTCCGAACCGGGACCAGCCGTGGCCTCGTCCGCACCGGACCCCGCCGCCGCGACACCGGCACCCGCCGCGGCACGCCCCACCCCCAGCGTCGCCGAGACCAGCCCCACGCCACACACCGCGACGACCCAGGCGACCCCGAAGCGCAGCACCGCGTCGTCGACCGACAGGTTCCCGCGCCAGACGAGCAGCGCGGCCGGCGCGAACATCAGCACCGCGAGCAGCGCCCCGGCCCCGAACCGCTCCGGCGACCGTTCCGAGAGACGCTCCGGCGACCGCTCCGGCCCCGCGCCGCCCCGCGCCACGTCAGACCGCCGCCTCGGCCTCGACGAGGCCGCTCGCGACGTCGACGACGCCGGCCGTCATGAGCCGCAGGTGCCCCCCGAGCTCCTGGTACGCCAGCACCGTCAGCTGCGGCGCCGAGGACTCGATGAGCCGTCGCACCGCCCGCCGCAGCGGCTGCGCGCAGACGAGCACCGGCTGCACCCCGGACTCCTCGACCGACCGCGACACCCGGGCCGCCTCCGTCGCGAGCCGCTCGGCGAAGAACGGGTCGAGCAGCAGCTGCGCACCGCCCTCCCCCGCCCGCAACGACTCGAGCAACCGCTGCTCCAGCCGCGGCTCGAAGGTCAGCACGTGCAGCTGGCCGTCGCGGGCGTGCGACGCCGCGATCGCCGGGCCGAGCGCCAGCCGCGCCGCCTCGACGAGGCCGTCGGAGTCCGGCGAGATCCGCGCCCGCAGCGAGATCGCCTCGAAGATCCGGACCAGGTCACGGATGGTGACGCCCTCGGAGAGCAGCCCCTTGAGGCACCGCTGCACCTCGCCGAGCGAGAGCGGGGTGGGCGTCAGCTCCTCGACGACCTGCGGGTGGGTGGCTCGCACCGCCTCGACGAGCAGCTTGACGTCCTCGCGGCCCAGCAGGTCGGCGGCGTTGCGGCGCACCGTCTCCGCGAGGTGCGTCGTGATGACCGACGACCGGTCCACGACCGTCCCGTCGAGCGCCTCGGCCCGGCCCCGCAGGTGCGCGGCGACCCACTTCGCCTCGAGCCCGAAGACCGGCTCGCGGGTCGGGGTGCCCTCGAGGTGGGCGATCGCGTCGCCGATGACGAGCACGTGGCCCGCCGGGGCCTCGCCGCGCGCCACCTCGACCCCGTGCACCCGGATGGCGTACGTGTGCGCGGGCAGGTCGAGGTTGTCGCGGGTGCGCACGAGGGGGATGACGATGCCGAGCTCCATCGCGAGCTTGCGGCGCAGCGCCTTGACCCGCCCGAGCAGGTCCCCGCCGTTGTCGGCGTCGACGAGGCTGATGAGGTCGAAGGAGAGCTCGAGCTCGAGCGGCTCCACCCGGATCTCCTGGGCGAGCAGCTCCGGGCTGTCCGGCGACGGAGCGGCCTGCTGCGCCGCGGCCGCCTCCTCCGCCTGCCGGGCCTCCTCGCGCTCCTCGAGCTTCGGGATCTGCCGGGCGAGGACGAGCGCCGCGGCACCGACGACGAGGAAGGGCAGCTTCGGCAGCGCCGGCACGAGGGCGAGCCCCATGATCACGACCCCGGCGATCTGGATGGCGCCGCGCTGCTGGCCGAACTGGTGGAGGATGTCGCCGCCCATGTCCCGCTCGGTCGACGCGCGGGTGACGATGATGCCCGTCGACATCGAGAGCAGCAGCGCGGGGATCTGCGAGACCAGCCCGTCCCCGACCGAGAGCAGGCTGTAGGTCGCGACGGCGTCGCCGACGGCCTGGCCGTTCTGGGCCACCCCGATGATGAGCCCACCGATGAGGTTGACGAGTGTGATGACGATCGCCGCGATCGCGTCGCCCTTGACGAACTTCGAGGCACCGTCCATCGCCCCGTAGAAGTCCGCCTCAGCGGCGACGTCCGCACGCCGCTGACGGGCCTGGTCCTCGTCGATGAGCCCCGAGTTGAGGTCGGCGTCGATCGCCATCTGCTTGCCGGGCATCGCGTCGAGGGTGAAGCGCGCCGCGACCTCCGCGACGCGGCCCGCACCGTTGGTGATGACGACGAACTGGATGACGACGAGGATGAGGAAGATGACGAGGCCGACGACGATCGAGCTGCCCACGACGAAGTGACCGAACGCCTCGATCACCTTGCCCGCGAAGCCGTCGACGAGGACGAGGCGGGTCGCGCTGACGTTGAGCGCGAGGCGGAACAGCGTCGCGACGAGGAGCAGCGAGGGGAAGACCGCGAAGTCCAGCGGCCGGGTGACCCGCAGCGCGACGAGCAGGACGAGCACCGACAGCGTGAGGTTCACCGCGAGCAGCAGGTCGAGCACCATGCTCGGCACCGGCACGACCATCATCACGACGATCCCGACGATGAGCGCCGGGATGCCGATCTGGCTCATCCGCGCGTTCTTCATCGGACCTCGCGGTGGGTGCGGCGGCGGCGGTGCGGGCAGGTGGCAGTCATCTCGGGAACCCTCATCGGCAGGCGCCCCACGGACCTGAGGCTTTCGGGGCAGGCGGGCCCGCTCACACCGCCACCCCCGCCCGCTCCCGCGAGGCGGCCGGGTTGCGGTGCACCCCGCTGACCGTCCCGCCGCGCTTGAGCCCGACGACGAAGACGAGCACCCCGGCGACGGCGTCGAACAGCTCGGGCGGGATCTCCTCGCCGATGTCGCAGAGCCGGAAGACGGTGCGCGCCAGCGGCACGTCCTCGACCATCGGCAGTCGCAGCGCCGCCGCCTCCTCGCGGATGCGCGTCGCCGCCGCCCCGGCGCCGCGCGCGACGACCCGCGGCGCCCCGCGCCCCATCTCGTACGACAGCGCGACCGCGACGTGGGTCGGGTTGACGAGCACGACGTCGGCGGAGGGGAGGTCGGCGAGCATCCGGTTCCGGCTCATCGCGCGCTGCTTGCCCCGCATCATCCCCTTGAGGAACGGGTCGCCCTCGGTCTGCTTGTGCTCCCGCTTGACCTCCTCGGGCTTCATCTTCAGCGACGTCGCGATGCGGCGCCGCTCGACGGCGTAGTCGGCGGCGGCGAGGACGAGCCCCACCGCCGCGACGACCCGCAGCACGTGGATGGCCGCCCCGACCGCCGCCGAGGCAGCCGCCCCGAGCGACCACGCCCCGCTCGTCGTCATGAGCATCGCGACGTCGCGCAGCTCGAGGTAGGCGACCCACCCGAAGACGACGAACTTGAGGAGTGTCTTGGCGAACGTCCAGGCGGCCTTGACGGAGAACAGCTGCTTGAGCCCCTTGCCGGGGTTGAGCACGGAGAACTTGGGCTTGAACTTGCCGGGGTAGACCCGCAGCCCGCCCTGGACGGCGTTGCTCACCAGGGCGGCCACGACCATCGCCCCGAAGAACGGCATGAGCAGCCAGACGGCGTCGACCCCCGCCTCGCGCAGTGCCTGCACCCCGCGCTCGGGCCGCGGGTCGAGCACGACCTCTCGGACCGCCTGGAGCAGCTGCCCGACGAGCTCGCCGAGGCCGCCGACGAGCCACGGCAGGAGGACCGACGCGAGGAGGACCGCCGTCCACCCGCTCAGCTCGGCGGTGCGCGGGACCTGCCCGTCGCGCTTGGCCTTGCGGAGCTTCTGCGGGGTGGGCTTCTCGGTCCGCTGCGCCTTGTCGCTCACCCGCCGGCCCCGAGCATCCGCGCGACCGAGGTCATGTCCCGGCCGACCTGGTCCATCAGCGTGCTCACGACCCCCGGCAACAGCGCGAAGGCCATCCCCGAGAAGGTGATCGCGAGGACGATCTTCACGGGGAAGCTGATCGCGAAGATGTTGAGCGACGGCACGGCCCGGCTCACGAGCCCGAGCGCGACCTCGGAGATGAAGAGGACGACGAGGACGGGCGCCGCGATCTGCAGCGCCCCGCCGAGGAACCGCGCCACGTCGTCGGTGACGAGCCGCGCGAGGTCGCCGAGCGACATCGGGTGCAGCGGGACGACGCTGAACGTCGCGAGCAGCCCGCGCACGAGGAAGAGGTGGCCCCCGGCCGCGAAGAGCAGCGTCACGGCGAGCAGCTGGTGGATGCGCCCGAACAGGCTGCTCGACACGTTGGACAGCGGGTCGTAGAGGCTCGCCAGCGTGAAGCCGCTCGCGAGGTCGAGCAGCTCGCCCGCGGCCTGGATGACCGAGAACGCCGCGAGGACGACGTAGCCCATCGCCGCGCCGACGACCACCTGGTAGAGCGTGGCGCCGATGAGCGGGAACAGCTCGAGCGCCGGGGCCGCCTGTCCCTTGAGCGCCGGGAGCACCGCGAGGGCGAGGCCCACGGCGAGCCCCACCTTGACCCGGACGGGGATCGCCTTGCTGCTGAACGGCGGCGCGAGCAGGAAGAACGCCGAGAGCCGCACCGTCGCCATGAGCATCGTGACGAGCGCGTCCGCGGCGACGGTGACGGTCATCAGGCGAGCAGCTGCGGGAGAAGGTCGAACAGGTCGTGGGTGAAGGCCACGACCTCCTGGAGCATCCAGTGGCCGGCGACGACGAGGACGACGGCGACCCCGAGGAGCTTCGGCACGAAGCTCAGCGTCACCTCCTGGATCTGGGTGACGGCCTGGAACAGCGAGATGACGAAGCCGATCGCGAGTGCGGTGAGCAGCACCGGCAGCGCGAGCTTGGCGCTGATGACCATCGCCTGGACGCCGATGTGCACGATGTCGGCGTCGGTCATGCCGGGCCCCTCACCGGTAGCTCTCGACGAGGGCCGTGACGACCAGCCCCCAGCCGTCGACCATGACGAAGAGCAGCAGCTTGAACGGCAGCGAGATGAGCGCGGGCGGCAGCATCATCATGCCCATCGACATGAGGACCGAGCTGACGACGACGTCGATGACGAGGAACGGCACGAAGACGACGAAGCCGATGATGAACGCCGACTTCAGCTCGGAGAGGACGAACGCCGGGACGAGGGTGGTCAGCGGGACGTCGTCGATGGTCTCCGGGCGCTGCTCCCCGCTCAGCCTGACCATCGTCGCGAGCTCGTCGGGTCGGGTCTGCTCCCCCATGAACTCGCGCAGCGGCTGCACGGTGGCCTCGATGGCCTGCGACTGGGCGAGGTCGCCGCGCAGGTAGGGCTGGACGCCCTCGTCGTTCATCTGCGACAGCACCGGCGCCATGATGAAGAGGGACAGGAAGAGCGCGAGGCCGACGAGCACCTGGTTCGGCGGGATGGTCTGGGTGCCGAGGGCGTTGCGGGTCAGCGACAGCACCACGATCACCTTGGTGAAGGCCGTCGTGAGGATGAGCAGCGCGGGGGCCAGCGAGAGCACCGTGAGCAGCACGATGATCGTCACGGTCTGGCTGGGCTCGGCGACGCCGGGGTCGAGGGTCACCGAGAGGTTGCCCGGGGACGGGCTCGGCGACGGAGTCGGGGTCGGGGCCGCGACGGCCGCCGCGGCCCCCGGGCCGGCCGTGAGGAGCAGGACGGCGGCGAGGAGGGCGAGGTGGCGCAGGCGCCGCAGGGGGGCGGAGAGGTCAGGCACGGCCGCCCTTGAGGGCGCCGAGGACGAGGGTCGCGGCGGACCACGGCCAGCCGGTCGGCACGGACGACGACCCGGGGGCCGGGCTGGTCGCCGCGCGACCGCGTGCCCCGGCGAGGGCGCGCCGCTCGGCACGGGTCGCGGGAGCACCGGTCGAGGCGGCCACACGGCTCGCGAGCGCGTACGTCTCCTGCGGGTCGGCGGTCCGGGCCGCCAGGACCGCGTCGAAGTCCGGCGCCTGCCCACGCTCGGCCACGGGGCCGTCACCGACGGCGTCGAGCGCCGCGGCGGCCTCCGCGGGGAGCCGGTGGAGCATCGAGACCTGCTGGTCGGTGACGCCGAGGACGAGCACCTCGTCGCCGATCCGGACGACGTGCACGGCGGACCCGCGGCCCAGCGCGCGGCGCGACAGCGGCTCGATCTCCACCCCGGTGCGGGAGCCGACGGCACCCCCGAGACCCCGACGGCGCGCCCAGCGGGCGAGCACGACGAGGAGGGCGATGACCACGCCCAGCGAGACGAGCAGGCGCAGCAGCACCAGCACGACGGACCCGTCGCTCATGCGCCGAGGCCCACCGCGGGGTCGGCGTTGACGACCTCGGTGACGCGCACCGCGTACTCGTCGTCGACGACGACGACCTCACCGCGGGCCATGAGGGTGCCGTTGACGAGGACGTCGACGGGGCTCCCGGCTGGGCGGTCGAGCTCGACGACGGCGCCCGGCGCCAGCCCGAGGACCTCGCGCACGGTCATCCGGCTGCGGCCCAGCTCGACGCTGATGCCGAGCTCGACCTCGCGGAGCAGGTGCAGCCGGCGCGGGTCGACGGTGCCGCCACCGAGGCCCGGGGCGGGGGTCGGGGAGGCGGGTGCCGACGCACCGGTGGCCGGGGTCGCCGCCGGTCCCGGGGCCCCCAGCGGCGGGAGCTCGGGAGCGTGCGGGACGGAGGCCTGCGGAGCGGGAGCCTGCGGGGCGGAGGCCTGCGGGGTCTCGGGGAGGGTCATCGGGGGTCCTTCGGGGGGTCGGGTCAGGGGACGATCTGGACGGCGAGGCGCCGGCCGTGGCTGCCGGGGGTGGCGCGGGCGACGCGCACGCCGCCGGTCGTGACGACGAGCGGGTCGTGCACGCCGTGCCGCAGGGGGACGACGTCGCCGACGGAGAGCGCGAAGACCTCCGCCGAGGTGAGCGAGACCTCGCGGAACGCGACCCGCACGTCGACCTCGACCTGCTCGAGCCGCTCGGTGACGACGCGGCGGGTCTGGGCCGCACGCAGCCCCGCGTGGTCGTCGTCGTCGACCCGGTCCAGGGAGGTGAGCAGCGGGGTGAGGGTGCTCAGGGTGAGGCAGCCGGTGAGCGAGACGGGCCGCTCGAAGACCTGGAGCTCGAGCTCGATGGTGACCACCGGGTCGGTCGAGCGGGCCACCTGGTGGAACCGGGACGTCGTCTCGAGGCCGGTCTGTGCGACGGGCAGGTCGCCGATGACGGCGAACGCGAAGGGCAGCTCGGCGGCGAGCTGGCCGAGGAGCAGCTCGGCGAGGCCGGTCTCGATCTCGGTCAACGGCCGTTCCGGCTGCTCCCCCGTGCCGGCGCCACCGAGCATCCGGTCGAGGAAGCCCATGACGTCGGCGAGGGCCAGCTGGAGGTGCCCGCCGCCGGGCAGGCCGTCGACCGTCAGCGCCCCGAGGACGCTCGGTCGCGGCATCGCGTCGAGGTACTCGCCGTAGGTGCGCTGGCCGACCGAGGCCACGCCCGCCGGGACGATGGTGCGCAGCCCGGTGGAGAGCACCGTCGAGACACGGCGCGCGAAGGTCTCCGCCACCACCTGCAGGGCCTGCTCCCGTTGCCGGGAGAGGCGGTCAGGGCTGCGGAAGTCGTACGCCGTCGGCTCCACACTCACGCGCCCCTCATCGGCACCCCGGGGACGGACCTGAGGGGATACCGGCCGAGGTGACCACGAACAGCCGTTCGGCCGATGCCAGGGTGGGCCGCTCCGACGAGCCGGAGGTGACGACGGGTGGTGGGCTCCGCTACTGCATGACGAACTCGGTGACGTAGACGTCGAGGACGTCGCCGTCGTAGCGCTTCTCGATCTCGGTCTCCAGGGCGGTGATCGCGGCCGTTCGGGTCTTCGGGGCGAGCATCTGGTCGTAGGTGCGCTGGCCGAGGATGCTGATGGCGGCATCGCGGGCCTTGGCCCCGCTGACGCCCTCCTTGCCCGCGGCGGCGGAGGCCTCCTCGGTCACCTCGAGGGAGAGGCCGATCTTGAGGTAGCGGCCGTCCGCGAGGTTGAGGGTCAGCGCCTCGAGGTCGACGACCGGGCCGGTCTCCACGACCGCCTCGCCCGCCGCGTCGCCCGAGGAGCGGTTGAGGAACCAGTACCCGCCCCCGCCGAGGGCGAGGACCAGGACGACGACGAGCAGGAGCGGCTTCTTCTTCTTCGCCGGTTCGGCGGCCGCGGCGGTGGCGGCGTGGGCGGGAGCGGTGGCGGTGCTCATGAGGACCCTCCGGTGACGGTGGACGAGGTGGACATGGAGGGGGCGTTCGCGTGGACGACGACCGCGACCCGGCGGTTGCGGGCCCGGCCCGCGGCGGTGGCGTTCGAGGCCAGGGGCCGCTGGTCGGCGTACCCGGCGGCGGAGAGGCGGTGCCCGGAGACGCCCCGGGACAGCAGGTACTGGAGGACGGAGGTCGACCGGGCCGTCGACAGCTCCCAGTTCGAGGCGAAGCGCCCCCCGACGGGCACGTTGTCGGTGTGCCCCTCGACGGTCAGCTCGTTGCGCAGCGAGCGCAGCGTCGGTGCCACCGCGGAGAGGACCGTTCGGCCCTCGGTGCGCAGGACGGCCTGCCCCGGCTCGAAGAGGACCCGGTCGGAGACGATGTCGACGACGAGGCCGTCGTCGCGCAGCTCGAAGTGCACGGCGTCCTCGAGGCCCTGGGCCTTGAGTGCCTTGAGCAGCGCGTCCCGCACGCCGGCCAGCTGGTCACGCGAGGCGGTGTCGCCGGTGGACTCGGCGTTCTCGCAGACGGTGTCGGCCGCCGTCCCCGGCTGGCTCTGGACGTCGCTGACCAGCTGGGGCGCGACGGGCGCGATGGCCTGCACCGCCGAGTCGGTGGAGGTGCCGTCGAGGACGCCCTGGGTGTGGTTGACCACCGCGGGGGCCCCGAAGTACTGCTGCAGGCCGGAGGAGAGGGCGAGCAGCTTCTGCTGGTCGACCTGGCTGATCGCGAACAGGACGATGAACAGCGCCATGAGCAGCGTGATCATGTCGGCATAGCTGAGCAGCCAGCGCTCGGCGTTCTCGTGGCCGCCCTCGTGCTCCTCCTCGTGGTGCTGGCGCCGCCGCCCCGAAGGGCCGGGGCCGCTCATGCCGCGTCCTGGAGCGGGGCGTCACCGGCGATGACGGCGCGCAGCCGCTTCTCGACGACGCGCGGGCTGGTGCCGGCCTGGATCGACATGACACCCTCGAGGACCATCTCGAGGTGGGCGACCTCGGCCTCGCTGATCCGCTTGAGCTTGCTCGACAGCGGCAGCCACATGACGTTGGCGCTCATGACGCCCCAGAGCGTGGCGACGAACGCGCCGGCGATGAGGTGGCCGAGCTCCTCGGGGGCGTCGAGGTTGCTCAGGACGTGGATGAGGCCGATGACGGTGCCGATGATGCCGATGGTCGGGGCGTAGCCGCCCATGTCGGCGTAGAACTTGATGCCGAGGTGGTCGGCCTTCTTGCGGGTCTTGATCCGCGCGGCGAGGACGTCGTAGATCTCGTCGGCGTCGGTGCCGTCGACCGTCATCTCCAGGCCCTCGCGCAGGAACGGGTCCTCCGCGGCCCGGGCCTTCTCCTCGAGCGCGAGCAGGCCCTCGCGGCGGGCGATGTCGGCGAGCCCGATGAGCTCGACCACGGCGGCGTCGCTCTTGGGCGCGGTGGCGGTGAAGGCCAGGAGGGTCTGCTTGAGGATCAGGGTCACGTCGGAGAGGAACCCGCCGGCGACGGCCGCACCGATGCTGCCGACGAGCACGAGGATGATCGGGGGGAGCAGGAGGATCGAGGTCGGTGAGGCCCCCTCCATGACGAGGGAGGCGATGACCGCAGCGAAGACGGCGATGATCCCGCCGATGGTCGCGAGCTCCATGTCAGTCCTCCATGCCCCGGACGGCACGGAGGGCGGCACGGCCGGCGCCGGGGCGTGCCCCGGGCTGCCCGGTGCCGGACTCCTCGACCGCCGCGAGGACCGAGACCCGCGCGGACCGCATCAGGGCGACCACCTCGTCGAGGGACTCCTGGACGATGTACCGCGACCCCGTGACGAGCAGCACGACGGTGTCGGGCGTCTCGTCGACGCGCTCGAGGAGGTCGGGGTTGAGCCCGAAGCGTGTGCCGTTGCGGCGGGTGAGGATGATCATGGGGTCGGGTCCGTCCTGGGCGATCTGGACACGCCGTCCGTGGCGAGTCGCAGTTCCCATCGGCAGCGGCGCCGCGGACTTGAGGGGAACCTCACCGTCCCCCGCCGGAGGGGACGGGGACGGCCCCGCCCCGGTCGGGGGCGGGGCCGCGGCCTCGTCGGTCATGGTGGTGGCTCGGGTCAGCGCTTGAGGTTGACGAGGTCCTGGAGGATCTCGTCCGAGGCGCTGACGACCCGGGAGTTGGCCTGGAAGCCGCGCTGGATCATCACGAGGTTGGTGAACTCCTGCGCGAGGTCGACGTTGCTCATCTCCAGGCGGCCCGCCGCGATGGAGCCGCGGCCCCCGGAGCCCGGCACGCCGATGGCCGGCTGCCCCGAGGCGGCCGAGACGCGGTAGGTCGAGTCCCCGGCCTTCTCGAGGCCCTCGGGGTTGCCGAAGAACGCGAGGGCGACCTGCCCGAGCGCCTGGGTGCGCCCGTTGGAGAAGGACCCGGTGATCACCCCGTCCGGCCCCACGCCCCAGCTCTGGAGCTGGCCGGCGGCCGCCCCGTCCTGGCTGCGCAGGGTCGCCGTGCTCGCGCCGGCGTACTGGGTGAGCGGGGTGCCGTCCCCGGAGAAGGTGATGTCGACGTCACCGGGGAAGACGAAGCCGGCCGACGCCATCGCGCCGTTCGTCATGGCCATCGAGCCCGGCGTGAACGCCATCGCCGTGGAGTCCCAGGTGAGGGCGGCCGAGCCGACGGTGGTGGTGGCGCCCCCGCTGCCGGTGACGGTGGCCTCCGCGGTCCAGGCGTCCGGACCGGTCTTGGTGTAGGTGAGCGTCACCGGGATGCTGCGGCCGGTCTGGTCGAAGACGTCGATGCCGTTGACGACGGTCGCGCCGACCGCGGCGTCGGCGGCGAGGTTGCCGCCCACGTCGACGCTGCCGGTGGCGGTGGGCGACATCACGAGGCCGCTCGGGACGCGCAGGCCGGTCATGGCGGTGCCGGTGTTGATGGCGCCGTCGACCGCGAGCCAGCCCTGGACCACCCCGCCGCTCGGCGAGGTGAGGTTGCCCGCCCCGTCGAGCGAGAACGCGCCGGCGCGGCTGTAGACCTGCGCCCCGGCCTGCTGCACGACGAAGAAGCCGTCACCGGAGATCATGAGGTCGCTGGCCCGGTTGGTCGTCTGGGCGCTGCCCTGGCTGAAGTTCGTCGCGATGCCGGCGACCTGGACGCCGAGACCGACCTGGGCGGGGTTGACGCCGCTGCCACCGGCGCGCAGGGCCTGGCTCAGGGTGTCCTGGAACTGCGTCTGGCTCGACTTGTAGCCCGCGGTGTTGACGTTGGCGATGTTGTTGCCGATCACGTCCATCGCGGTCTGGTGGCTGCGCATGCCGGTGACGGCGGAGAAGAGGGAACGGAGCATGGTGGGGTCCTTCGGGTGGTCGGGAGAGGTCTGGGGGTCGAGCGGGTCAGGCGGAGCCGGGAGCGCTGACGCGGGACACGGCGGAGATGGGCACCTCGGAGTCGCCGACGACGAGCACCGGCCCCCCGGAGTCGAGCCGGACGGCCTCGACCGCACCGCTCTTCGTGACGCCGTCGATGGTCCACGAGACGTCCTGCCCCACGAGGGACAGGGCGCTCAGGCTGTTCTGCCCGCCGATGAGCGCGGCGTTCTGCGCGACGAGCTCGTGGAGGGTCTCGACCATCTGCATCTGGGCGGTCTGGGCCATGAAGGCCGAGCTGTCGACGGGCTTGCTCGGGTCCTGGTACTTGAGCTGGGCGACGAGCAGCTTGAGGAAGGCGTCGGAGTCGATGGTGGAGCCGGAGCTCGTGGTGGCGGTGGCCGCAGTGCTCGCCGCCGCTCCGGCCAGCCCGGTGGCGTGGGCGCCGGTCGGGATCGTGGTCATGGGGGTCACATCCTCAGGTCGAGTCGGGAGTCGGGTGGTGGGCCGGGGTCGGCCTCCGGGTGCCCCGGCGGCGCGGGGCCGTGCCGCGTGGCGGCCCACTGCGGCGACCGCGGGCGGGAGTCGGCCCCCTGGCCGGAGCCGTCCCGGCCCATGGCCTCTCCGCCGGTCCCGACGTCGAGGTGGGTGGCGCGCAGGCCGGAGTCCTCGAGCTGGGCACGCAGCCCCGCGAGCCCGTCGCGCAGGGCCTCGCGGGCCACCGCGTCCGGAGCGGTCAGGTGCATCCGCACCTCGTCACCCGTCACGGTGAGCCGGACCTGGACGGGGCCGAGCCCTTCGGGGTCGAGGCGGAGGGTGAGCCGGTGGCTGCCGTCCGGGCCGCGCAGCAGCGGCGACACGGCGGTGAGGACCTGGGCGTGGACCGGCGGCGGGACGGGTGCGGGGGGCGCCGGGGCCGAGGGGGCGGCCGTGGGCGCCGTGGACGCCGTGCCGGTGACGGGAGCGGCGGCGACCGGCGGGGCACCGGGTGCGGGGGCGTCGACCGGAGTGGCCCCGGCCGGTGCCGGGTCAGCCTGCGGGACAGCGGTTCCGGCGGACGCCGTGGCGATGTCAGCCGACTGCCCCGGGCCGGCCGTGGGGACGACCGGGTCGGCGGGTGCCGTCGCCGCGTGACCCGTCGTGGTCGCTCCGGGGGTGGACGGGCCCTCGGTGGCCGGGGTCGCCGGTGCACCGGCGACCGGGTGCGTCCGCCCGCCGGTGGCCGCGCCGCCGGCCACGGCCGGAGCGGACGTTCCGGCGGACGACCCGAGCACGGCTGCGGGAGAATCGGTCTCGTCACCATCCGCCGACTCCCCCGTGCCCGTCGTGGCGTCGCCGGTGGCCGGGGCGGCCGGGGCCGAGGCACCGGGAGCGGCGGCGAGAGCCACCGAGGCCGCGGGCGGCACGGCAGGCGAAGGGTCGGTCGGGCTGGGCCCGGTGGGCACGGCGTCGGCCGGGACGGTGGCCGCCGCGTCGTCGGTGGGCACTGCGTCGTCAGCCGCCGGGGTGTCAGCCGTCCGCTCCGGGCGGTCCGCCACGCCCCGCTCCCGGGGCGTGGGGCGACCGTGACGCGACTCCGTCGCGTCGGCGCGGGCCCGCAGCGCCCGGGTGAAGGCGTCGTCCGAGTCCTGCGCACGGTGCGCCCGGGCGGTGGCCGTCGACGGGGTCGGCACCGGGGCGGCGGCGGCAACGGGCGCGGCCATCAGCCGACCCCCATCGACCCGAGGACGCGGCGCACGTACTGCTGCGTCTCGGAGTAGGGCGGGATGCCGCCGTAGCGCTGCACGGCACCGGGCCCCGCGTTGTAGGCGGCCAGGGCGAGGTCGACGGAGCCGAAGCGCCCGAGGTCGCGCGAGAGCATCCGGGCGGCACCGTCGACGGCCTGGGCCGGGTCCAGCGGGTCGACGCCGAGCCCGCGGGCCGTCGCGGGCATGAGCTGCATCAGGCCCACCGCACCGGCGGGGCTCACCGCCGTGGTGTCGAACCCGCTCTCTGCCTTGGCGACGGACGCGAGCAGCCCCGAGGGGAGGTCGTAGCGCGCTGTCGCGGAGGCGAACAGGCCCTGGAGCGACGGGGGGGACGCGACGGAGCTCGCTCCGCTCGCGGACGCGACGCTGCCCCCGACCCGGCGGATCGCCGTCGGCGTCTTGTAGACGTCCTGGACCTTGACGACGTCCCCGGCCTTCGGGGCGGCGATCATCTTCCCGTCGCCCACGTAGATCGCGATGTGAGTGACCGGCGAGTTGAAGGCGAGCAGGTCGCCCGGTCGGGCGTGCGCGAGGTCGGGGACGGCCGTGCCCGCGCGGGCCTGGTCGGCCGCCACCCGGGGCAGCGCCACGCCGACGTCGGCGTAGGCCCGCTGGACCAGGCCGGAGCAGTCGAGTCCGGTCCGGGGGTCGGTCCCGCCCCAGACGTACGGCACCCCGAGGTAGCGCTCCGCGGCCGAGACGGCACGCGCCCCGACGTCGGGCCCGGCCGAGCCCCCGCCGAGGAGCCCGAGGGCGGAGGCGCCCCCGGTGCCCTGGAGCGCCGCGTCGTAGGCCGCCCCGAACGAGGGGGCGGTGGCGGTCGCCGTGGTCGACGCGCGCTGCGGCGCACCGGTCACCGATGCGATGGCGCTCTGGATGGCGGCCATGCGGGCGAGGGCGGCGCCGGGGCCCGCGGTCTCGACGGTCATCGCTCCCCCTCCCGCGCCCGCCCGGACTCCTCGGCGGCGGCGTCGTCGGCGTCGAGCAGCTCGAGGCGGTGCGCCTCGGCGGCCCGCTCGAGCAGTCGCTCCAGGCCGGAGGTACGGGTGCGGGCCTCGGTGAGGCGTCCACGCGAGCGCTCGGTCTCACCCTCGGCGAGTGCGTGCTCGCTCTCGGTCGAGGTGACCCCGTCGGCGCGCCACAGCTCGAGCTCGCGCGAGGCGAGGAAGGTGGACAGGTCCGTGGGGTGGTCCGTCCCGGCCGGCCGGTTCGCGTACCGGGCCGCGGCCCCGGCGACCGCGGCGGCCGCCTGCGCCTGGGCCGACGCCGCGCGGGCGAGGTCGCCCCGGCGCTGCTCCTCCTGGATGGCGCGGACCCGCAGCACGGTGCGGAGTCGCTTGCTGCGCTCGCTCACAGCGCACCCGCCAGCGCGCCGAGGGCGTCCCAGCTCTCGCGGGCGTCCGCGACGTCGTCGAGGTCCTGGCGCAGGAAGCCGTCGATGGCCCCGCTCTGGGCCAGCGCGCGGTCGACGAGCGGGTTCGTCCCCGCGACGTAGGCCCCGATCTCGACGAGGTCCTTGGCGTCGCGCCGGGCCGCGAGCAGGCTGCGCAGGGTGTCGGCCGCGGTCCGCTGCTGCGCGTCGGTGAGGGCACGGTTCGCCCGGGACACCGACTCGAGGACGTCGATGCACGGGTAGTGGCCCGCCGTCGCGAGCCGCCGGTCGAGGACGACGTGACCGTCGAGGATGGAGCGCACCGAGTCCGCGATGGGGTCGAGCATGTCGTCGCCCTCGACGAGGACGGTGTAGAGCCCGGTGATGCTGCCGCGCTCGGCGGTACCGGCGCGCTCGAGCAGGCGGGGCAGGAGGCCGAAGACCGAGGGCGGGTAGCCGCGGGTCGTCGGCGGCTCACCGGCGGCGAGCCCCACCTCGCGCTGTGCCATCGCGACCCGGGTCACGCTGTCCATCGCGAGGAGGACGTCGCGGCCCGCGTCGCGGAACCACTCGGCGATGCGGGTCGCGGTGAAGGCGGCGTGCAGGCGGACCAACGCCGGCTCGTCCGACGTCGCGACGACGACCACGGCACGGGCCAGGCCCTCGGGCCCGAGGTCGTGCTCCACGAACTCCCGCACCTCGCGCCCGCGCTCGCCGACGAGCGCCAGGACGGTGACCGGGGCGTCGGTGCCGCGCACGACCATCGACAGCAGGCTCGACTTGCCGACGCCGGAGCCCGCGAAGATGCCCATGCGCTGGCCCCGGCCGCACGGGACGAGGGTGTCGAGCGCCCGGATGCCGAGGCCGAGCTGGGTCGAGATCCGCTCCCGCGTCATCGCCGGCGGCGGGGTGCCGTCCGTCGTGACCCACGAGACGCCGGAGAGCGGCGGCCCACCGTCGATCGGGCGACCCAGCGCGTCGACGACCCGCCCGACGAGCCCGTCACCGACCGGCACACGCAACGGGCCGCCGGTGGACTCGACGCGGTCGCCGACCCGGACCCCGCGCAGCTCGCCCACCGGCAGGCAGCGGGCGGCGCCGCCGTCGAGGGCGACGACCTCGGCGACGATCGACCCGCGGTCGCCGGTGACCCGGACCGCCTCGCCGACCGCGACGTCGAGCCCGCTCACCTCGAGGCCGACCCCGACGGCCCGGGTGACCCGGCCCGTGACGACCGGACGAGCGGCCCGGACCAGCTCCTCGTGCAGCGTGCTCATCGGCCGAGCACCTCCCGGACCCGGGCGAGCGCCGCGCCGAGCTGGGCGTCGACGGTGCGGTCCCCGACGTCGGCGAGGCAGCCCCCGCGCTCGACGGTGGGGTCGGCGACGAGCTCGAGGGTCGCCGTCGGCGCGAGCGCGGCCAGCTGCTGGGGCGCCTCGGCGAGGAGGGTGGCGTCGTCGGGGTGCACCCGGACGACGACGGCGCTGCCCCGGGGGACGCCGGTGAGGGCCCGGGCCACCGCGTCGCGGGCGGCGCAGCCCTCGACCTCGAGGTGGTGGCCGACGAGGGCCTCGGCGACGTCGACGGCCAGCCCGGCCGCGGTCTCCAGCACCTCGCGCACGGTGAGGCCGGCGACCGCGGCGTCGGCGGTGCGGCCGAGCCCCTCGAGCGCGGCGGTGAACGCCCGCGCGCGCTCGTCGCGCTCCGCCCGGGCCCGGGCCTCGGCGCGCTCGACCCACCGAGCCTGCTCGGCCGCCGCGGCACGGCGGCCCTCCTCGTACCCGGCCTCGCGGCCGGCGAGCCACTCCTCCGGGATCCCCGCGCCGTCGTCGCCGACGCGGCCCAGCTGGCGCCCGAAGGTCGCCGGGCGCACCTCGCCGGCACCGCCGCGCAGCAGCATCGTGGAGAGCACGGCCTCAGAGGACGATGTCATCGCCGCCCCCGGAGCGCGAGATGATGATGTCGCCGGACTCCTCGAGCGCCCGGATGCCCTTGACGACGGTCGCGCGGGCCTCCTCGACCTGGGCCGTCCGGACCGGGCCGAGCACCTCGACCTCCTCCTGGAGGGCGGCGGCCGCACGCTCGGACATGTTGCGGAACACCTTGTCGCGCACCGCGGGAGTGGCGCCCTTGAGGGCCAGCGCCAGCTCGGCGGCCTCCACCTGCCGCAGCACGAGCTGCACGGTGCGGTCGTCGAGGTCGACGATGTCCGAGAACGCGAACATCTTCGCGCGCAGGTCCTCGGCGAGGCCGGCGTCGCGGGCCTCGATGCCCTGGAGGATGGAGCGCTCGGTGTCGCGGTGCGAGAGGTTCATGATCCCGATGAGCGGGTCGATGCCGCCGACGCTCACCTGGTCCTTGGCGTCACCGACGGCGGCGACGCGGCGGCGCAGGTGGGCCTCGACGACCCGCACGACCTCGGGCGTCGTCTTGTCCATCATCGCGAGGCGCTGCGCGACGTCGGACTGCAGCCCGTCGGCGAGCCCCGCGAGCACGAGCGCCGCCTGCTCGCTCGTGAGGTGACCCAGGACGAGTGCGATGGTCTGCGGGTGCTCGTCCTCGAGGAAGGGGCGCAGCAGCCCGGCGTCCACCGTCCGCAGCGACGCGAAGGGGGCCTGCGTGATGGCCGTCGAGAGGCGCCCGAGGATCTCCTTGGACTGCTCGTGCTCGGCCTTGACGAGCATCTCCTCGGCGATGTCGAAGCCGCCGCGGGTGCGCTGCCGGGTCGCCCGGACCATCCCCTCGAACTCGTGGACGACGGCCTCGCGCACGTCCTCGTCGGCGGTGGTCATGCCGGCGACCTCGGTCATCAGCGCCTCGACCTCCTCGGGCCGCAGCGACCGCAGGATCGGCCCGGACTGCTCCGGGCCGAGCTGGATGAGCAGGAGCGCCGCCTTGCGGAGGCCGCTCAGCGCGGGGGCCGCGCTCACGGGGTGCCCTCGGAGATCCAGCCGCGGAGCAGGCGGGCCACGTCGTCGGGGTTCTCGCGGGCCATCGCGTCGACGGCACCGGCCGCGACGAGCTGGGGCTCCTCGGCGTCACGCATCGGCAGGCCACGGGCCTCGGCCATCTCGAGGACGGCGTCGGCGGGGGCGGGGGCGTCGGGGACGCGGTAGTACTCGATCTCCTCCGGCTCGCCCGGGGTCCGGCGGCGCCGGCTGCGGAGGAAGCCGAAGACGAGGGCGAGGAGGACGAGGAGCGCGAGCCCACCGGTCTTCGCGAGGTCGATCATCTGCTGCTGCTTCGCGTCGGCGGCGGCCGCGTCGAGCTCCTCCTGCGCGGAGGCGGCGGCCGTGGTGTCGAACGGCAGGGCGGTGACCTCGACGACGTCGCCGCGCTTGGGGTCCAGGCCGGCGGCGGCGGTCACGAGCCGGCTGATGTCGTTGGAGTTGACCGACGCGGCGGCCGCCGAGTCGACGAGGACGGCGACCGACATCCGCTCGACCTTGCCGGGGGTGCTCGTGACGGACTCCTTGAGGGTCCCCAGGGCGTTCGTCTGCGAGGTCTCCTCGCGTGAGTACGTGCCGTTGCCGCCGCTGCCGGTGGTCGTCGACGTCGAGCCGAGCACGCCGCCCGCGGACGCGCCGCTGCCGGTGTAGCTCTCCTTCGAGGTCTGCGACTGCGTCGTGGTCTGCGGGGTCGTCGGCAGGTAGGTCTGCTTGTCCGTCGTCTGCGCGTCGAAGTTGAGCGTCGCGTCGACCCGGACGACCGCGTTGCCCACACCGACGACCTTGTCGAGCATCGTCTGGAGCGAGGCCGCGGTCGCGTCCGACACCGCGCGCTGCTGGGTCTGGCGGGCGTCCGAGCCGGCCGCCCCGGTCGCGCCACCGGCGGCGCTGAGGACCTGACCGCTCGCGTCCGCGACGGTGACGTCCTCCGCGGCGAGCTTGGGGACCGACCCCGACACGAGGTGCACGATCGAGTCGACCGCCGCGGTCGGCAGCGTGGCGCCGGGCCGGGTCTTGACCAGGACCGACGCCGTGGTCCGGGCCTCGTCCGAGGAGAAGACGTCCTCCGCGGGGACGGCGAGGTGCACGACCGCGGACTGGATGCCGTCGATGGCCTGGACGGTCTTCGACAGCTCGCCCTCGAGCGCCCGCTGGTAGGTGACCTTCTGCTGGAAGTCGCTGCTCGTCATGCTCTGCTGGTCCAGGAGCGAGTACCCGGTGGCGTCGCCCTCCCCCGCCGGCAGCCCCTGGCCCGCGAGCGAGACCCGCTGCTGGTAGACGTCGGCCTGCGGGACGAGGACGGTCTGGCCGCCGTCGGCGAGCTGGTACGGCTCCCCGGCGTCGCCGAGGGCGGCGGTGACGGAGGCGGCGTCGGACGCACTGAGCCCCGTGAACAGCGGCGAGTACGCCGGTGTGGAGACCCACCGGACGAAGAAGACCCCACCGACGAGCACGACGAGGGCCGCGATCCCCGTCATGACCCGCTGCCCGACAGTGAAGTCGGAGAACATCTTTCCGCCGCGGGCGAGGAGGGCCTGGGGGTCGGGGCCGGTCATACGGGCATCCTCATGATCTCGGTGAAGGCCTCGACGGCCTTGTTGCGGACGGCCACCGTCAGCTGGGTCGCGACGGCAGCCTCGTTGGCCGCGATGGTGTAGTCGTGGACGTCGGCCAGCTGACCGGTGACCGCCTCGACGGCCTTGGTGTCACTGACCTTCTGCAGCTCGTCGAGCTTCTCGAGGCCCTGCGCGAGGGCCTGACCGAAGCCGGCCCCCTCGGCGCCTGCCGGGCGCGCCGTCGGGAAGGCGGCCGGCAGCCCGCCGATCCCGGAGATCGCGGAGATGCTCATCCGTGGCCGAGCCCGATGGCCTGCTGGTACGCGGTCTGGGCGCGCTCGACGGTCGCGAGGTTCGCCTGGTAGCCGCGCTGGGACATGATGAGCTGGGTCATCTGGTCGCCGAGGTCGATGTCGGGGAGACGCACGTAGCCCCCGGCGTCGGCGAGCGGGTTGGTCGGGTCGTGGACGAGCCGGCCCTCGGCCGAGCCGAGCTCGACACCCGCGACGTCGACTCCGCGGGCTCCCTCACGGGACTGCGCGACGACGTAGCGCGCCTGGAAGGCGGACTCGCCCGTCGGGCGGACGGTGTTGACGTTGGCGATGTTGTCGGAGATCGCGTCGAGCCACGTCCGGTGCAGCGTCAGGCCGCTGCCGGCGGTGTCGATGGCGCCGAAGATGCTCACGAGGCACCGCCCATCGCGGTCCGGAGCCGCTGGAAGCGGTCGGTCATCGCCTGGACGCCCAGCTGGTAGGCCATCCCCGTCTCGACACCGTCGAGGGTCTCCTCGTCGAGGTTGACGTTGTTGCCGCCGAGGCCCGCCGGGGCGTCGGACCGCGTCGTGCGGATCGCGGACGACGAGACGTCGCCGCCGCGCTCCCAGGCGGAGGCGAGGCTGCTCTCGAAGTCGACGCGACCGGCACGGAAGCCCGGGGTCTGGAGGTTCGCGACGTTGTCCGCGATGGTGCGCTGGCGTGCGGACAGGCCGGTGAGCGCCCGGCCCAGCGCACGGAAGGTGCTGTCGCCGACGGGGTCGATCATGGCTCTCCTGGATGGCGTTCGCACCCCCGCGGTGGAGGGTGCGTCGACGGCGCCGCACGTCCGTGGCGGCTGGTGGCCATCCGTGGCCGATCCCCTCATCGGCGGGAGGAGGACGGACTTGAGGAGTTGCCCGAGCATGGGCCGAACGGCTGACCCGCCCGTCTCGTCCGGGCCCCGCGGGCGGTGGCGCCGCGGGACCAGCCGCTCAGCGGAGGAAGTCGAGGAGCGAGGGCTGGATGACCTTCGCCGACGCCTGGAGGGCGGCCTGGTAGGCCATCTGCTGGACGCTGAGGTCGGTGAGCGCCTTGGCGAGGTCGATGCCCTCGACCGAGGAGAGCCGGACCTCGGCGCGGGCCGCGGTGGCCTCGCCGACGGAACGGACCGACTCCAGCCGCGACGCCCGGGCGCCGACGACGCTCTGGCTGGTCCGCAGCGACTCGGACGCGGTGTCGACGTCGGTGAGCGCCTGGGCCAGGGCGGCCGGGTCGCCGCTGCGCAGGGCGTCCGAGACGCGGCCGAGGACCCCGGCGCCACCGGCGGCGGCCGGGTCGCCGAAGAGGGTCGTGAAGGCGTCCGGGCCGGTGATGCTCACGGCGAGCCGGTCCGGGCCGGTCGTGACGCGGCGCTCGACGGCCGCGGTGTTGCCGAGGTAGGCGCCGGTCGCGTCGTAGGCGGCCGGGGTGTCCTGGGTGCCGGCGAAGACCGGGCGGCCGAGGTACCGCGTGTTCGCGACGTCGAGGAGGGCCGAGCGCAGCTGGTCGACCTCCGCGGCGATCGCCGCGCGGTCGGAGTCGTCGTAGGTGTCGTTCGACCCGGCGACGACCAGCTGGCGCACGCGGAGCATGAGCGTGCCGGCCTGCCCGAGCGCCTCGTCGGCGGTGTCGAGCCAGGCGGCGCCGTCGTCGATCGCGCGGCCGAGCTGCTCGGAGCGCTGCTGTTCGGAACGGAGGGACATCGCGATCGCCGTGTCGGTCGGGGAGTCGGACGGCTTCGAGAGACGCCGGCCGGAGCTGATCTGGTCCTGGGTCGCCTGGAGGCGGGCCAGGTTGGCCTGGAGGGCCGCGGTGACCCGCTGGCTGGAGGAGCTGGGAGTGACGCGGTTCATCACGGTCCTCCGCGGGGGGTCGGGCACGGTCCGGTTTTCATCATCGCGCCATCCCCATGAGGACGTCCAGCGTCTCGCTGACGACGCTGACGAACCGGGCCGCCGCCTCGTAGGCGTGCTGGTAGTTCATGAGCGAGACCATCTCCTCGTCGACGCTCACGCTGGAGACGCCCAGCCGCGCCGACTCCGCCTGCACCGACAGCGCCTGCTGCACGTCGGCGCGACGGGTCGCCCCCTGTGCCCGGACCCCGAGGGAGACGACGAGGTCGCGGTAGACGGCGTCCGGCCCGGTGGGGTCCTCGGACACCGCGGCGACGGCGTCGGCGTTGGACCCGTCGGCCGCGGGCGGCGGCGCGGCCGAGGCGGCGACGCCGGTGGTGGCGAGCCCGGTCACCCGCAGGCTCGCCGCGGTGGTGCCGGTGAAGAAGGCGGCACCGGGGGCGCCGGTGGCGTCGTAGCCGGAGGCCTGCCGGGCGTTGACCGTGCCCGCGACAGCCGCCGCGACGGCGTCGAGCCGGGCCGAGGCCGCGGGGATGGTGTCCTCGAGCGCCGTGAGCATCCCGCCGACCTGACCGCCGGAGACGGCGGCCGTGGTGCCGCTGCCGGCCCACAGCACCCGCACGGAACCGACGCCGGGCCCGGTCGTCGGCCCGGAGACCGCGAGCGCGCTCACATGGGAGCCGGCGACGAGCACCGAGCCACCGACGGAGATGGTCACCGTGCCGTCCTCCATCGGCTGCGCGACGGCGCCGACGGCATCGGCGAGCCGGCCGACGAGCTCGTCGCGGCGGTCCTCGAGCTCGGAGGTACCGCCCCCGGCGACCGCGGCCGCGCGGATGGCGCCGTTGAGGTCCGCGACGTCGTCCGCGAGGCGGTTCACGGTCGCGACGGTGGTGGTGAGCGCCTCCCGGGTGCCGCCCCACTGGGCGGAGAGCCGGCCGGCGGTGTCGGCGAACGCGGCCGCGAGGCGGGCACCCTGCTCCAGCACCCCGGTCCGGGCGGCGCCGCTCGACGGGTCGTTCGCGAGGTCTCCCCAGCTGTTCCAGAACGCGGCGAGCCCGGCCTGCAGGCCGGTGTCGCCGGGCTCGCCGAAGGCCGACTCGACCATCGCGTAGGCCTGCGCCGTCGCGCCGGCGGCCGACGAGGCGCCGCGGGCCTGCTGGGCCCGCGCCTCGAGGAGGGCGTCCTGGATGCGCTGGGTCCCGATGACGGAGACGCCCTCGCCGGTGCCTGCGGTGCGCCCGACCATCGAGGGGACCACCGTGCTCGCCCGGGCGACCTGCTCGAGGCGCTGCCGGGTGTACCCGGGGGTGTTGACGTTGCTGATGTTCTGGCCGGCGAGGTCGAGGCCCCGCTGCGCCGCCTGGAGCGCGCTGAGGCCGATGCCGAACGAGGACCCGGTGGACATCAGGCCCTCGCGTCGAGGTAGGCCGACGTCTGCCGGGAGCGAGGGCTGGTGGTCCGCGGGCGCGCGGCCCCGGCGCGCAGCGCGCGGTCGGTCTCCGCGAGGCGGTCGGCGACGGCCACCTCGAGCGCGCGCGTGCGCTCGAGGGCGGACCCGGCGCGGTCGGCGAGGTGTGCCGGCAGGGCTGCCGCGGGCCGGGGCGGCTCGTCGAGGACGACCTCGAGGGCCTCCGGGCCCTCGTCGGCGAGGTGCTTCTCGGCACGGTCCAGGTCGGCCTCGAGGGCGGCGAGGGCGTCCTCCCAGGCGGACGGGGCCGTGTGGCTCATGACGCCTCCGCGGCCGCGGCCGTGAAGGCCTCACGCAGGGGCTCGACGACGTCGAGGAGGTCGGTGACGAGCTCGGCGGACTTCGTGGCGTTCGCGTGCACGAGGCGGTCCTGGACGAAGTCGTAGAGCGCGAGGAGCCCGGTGCCGCCCGGCCAGATCGAGAGGTCGAGCGAGGACGACAGCTCGGCGACGACGTCCTGGGCGTGGCGCAGCGCCCGGTGCGAGCCCTGGACGTCGCGCTGCTCGAGCGCGATGGTGGCGACGTGGAGGTCCTTGACGAGGCGGTCGTAGAGGAGCACGACGAGGCGGCTCGGCGACGCGGTCGTCACGGAGTCGGCGGTGTAGCGGTGGCGCAGCACGGCGTTGGCGGACACGGGTCTCTCCTGGCGCTCAGCTCGAGGACTTCGGGGTGGTGAGGGTCGCGAGCTGGCCCGCGAGCCAGTCGCTCTGGGACTTCAGCCGGCCGAGGGTGCTCTCGAGCGTCGCGTACTGCCGCTTGAGGGTCTCCTCGCGCAGCGCCATCCGCGCCTCGAACGACGAGATCTGCTGGGTGTAGTCGCGGATCCGGCCCTTCTCGGTGGTGATCTGGGACGTCACGTATCCGTCCACGGGGTCGCTCGCGCTCGCCGCGACGTCCGCGAGGCTGCTCGCCATCGTCGTCAGCGTCGCCCGGACGGCCGTCGGGTCCTTCGCCCACGCGGCGAGGAAGGCGTCGCGGTCGAAGGCCAGCTGGCCGTCGCGGCCGAGCTGGATGCCGGCCGCCGACGGCTGGGAGGCGGCCGAGCCCGTCGCGACGTCGCCGATGCGGCGGACCAGCGCCTGGCTCATCGAGTCCCCGAGCAGCAGCCCGGCGGTCTTGGTGTCGGCGTCGTAGCCGGCGCGGGCGGAGACGAAGGAGAGGGTGGCGTTCGCGGCGGCGACGAGCTCGGCCATCCGGTCCGCGACCGCGGCGTCGTCGCCGGTCACGGAGACGGTGACCGGGGTGGTCGGGTCGGCCGCGAGGGCGGTGATCGTCACGCCGTCGAGGAGGCCGCTGACCGTCGACGTCGAGGAGCGCACGTCGAAGGCACCGGGGCCGCTGCCGACGCGCAGCACCGTGTCGGTGCCGCGCTCGAGCTCGACGACGCCGCCGAGGCCTCCCGCGGTGAACGCCCCCGCGCCGAGGGTCACGTCGGAGGACGCGCCGGTGGTGCTGGAGGTGAGCTGGAGCCGGTAGGCGTCGGGCCCGACGCGGACGGCGTTGGCGCGGACGCCGAGGTCGGAGCCGCCGACGGCCGCGACGACCTCGGCGAGCGTCGCACCGGAGGACAGCCCGAGGTCCGCGACGCGCGCGGTCCCGGTCCGCAGCCCGCCGCCCAGGGTGAGCACGACCTCGTTCCCGCCGGTGCCGGGCACCGTCACGGTGCTGCCGGCGGAGAGGTCGCCGACGGTCGTCGCGACGCCGTCGAGGGTGACGACGCCGTCGGTCCCGGCCGCGGTCGTCGTCGTGTCGGTGAGGCCGAGGGCCGCGTTGGCCGCCGCGACGCGCAGGCCGGCAGCCGCGCCCTCGCGCGTGGTGACGAGGCGGAGCGCGCCGTCGGCGTCGACCGACGCGGCGAGGGTGCCCCCGCTCGCCCGGGTCACCTCGGCGGCCAGGGCCTCGCGGGTGTAGGTCCCCTGGGTGAGCTGGATCGTCACGGGTCCGGCGCCGAGGTCGACGGTGAGGCCGGCGCTCGCGGCGTCGACCGTGGTGGTGGCGGCCAGGGCTGCCCCGGCCACGCTGGCACCCGCCGACGCCTGGGTCACCTCGAGGCTGTGGGTGCCGGACGAGAGGCCGGCACCCGAGAGGGACGAGACGCCGAGCGGGGCCAGCCCCGTGGCGAGCAGCACGGGACCCCCGACGACGGGGGTGGTGAGGGAGGCGACCGACCCACGGGACACCGCGGCGCCGGCGGTGGCGACGCTCGTGACGGTGAAGGTCGCTCGCCCCGGGGCGGCATCCGCCGCCGCGCTGGCGGTGGCGAGGCCGGGCCGGCTCGAGGTCGTGGTCGTGCTCGCCCACGCCGAGGTCTGGGTGACGGAGTCCGGGGCGAAGGCGCGGGCGGCGGTGCGCAGCGTCGACAGGGTGGTGTTGAGCGACTGCAGGACCGAGACCATGGTCTGGCTCCGGGTCCGCCCCTGGGTGAGGGAGGTGCCGGAGCGACGCTCGATGGTCATCAGCGAGCTGATGATCGACGTCGTGTCCAGTCCGGAGATCAGTCCGTCGATGGACGACATGGGCCCACGCCTCCTTCCTCGGTCTCGTGGTGGCCCTCGTCGCCCGGGCCCGCGTGCGGCGGGCCCGGGCGACGAGCGGGGATCAGCCGAGCAGCTTGAGGACCGACTGCGAGGCGGCGTTCGCCTGGGCGAGCATCGAGACGCCGGCCTGGGAGAGGATCTGCGACTTGGTGAAGGACGACATCTCCTTCGCCATGTCGGTGTCGCGGATGCGCGACTCGGCGGCGGCCGAGTTCTCCGCGGCGACGCTCAGGCTGTTGATCGTGTGCTGCAGCCGGTTCTGCACCGCACCGAGGTCGGCGCGGCCGTCCGAGACCGTCTTGATCGCGGCGTCGATGGTGGTCAGCGCCGTGGCCGCACCGGCCGAGTTGCTGACGTCGACACCGTTGACCCCGAGGGTGGTGGAGTCGCGGGCGGTGCTCAGGTCGACCGTGGTGGTCTGGCCCGAGTTGGCGCCGATCTGGAAGCTGAAGCTGCCGGCGGTGCCACCGGTGCCGTCGAGGAGCTTCTGGCCGTTGAACTCGGTGTTGCTCGCGATGCGGTCGAGCTCACCGTTGAGCTGGGTGATCTCCTTCTGGATGGACGCGCGGTCGTCGTCGGTGTTGGTGTCGTTGGCCGACTGGACCGCGAGGGTGCGCATCCGCTGGAGGATGGAGTGCGTCTCGTTGAGCGCACCCTCCGCCGTCTGGACGAGGCTGATGGCGTCCTGCGCGTTCGACGTGGCCTGGTTGAGGCCGTTGGTCTGGGCGCGGAGCTTCTCGCTGATGGCCAGGCCGGCCGCGTCGTCGGCGGCGCGGTTGATCCGCAGGCCCGACGACAGCCGCTCGAGGCTGGTGTTCATCGAGCCCTGGGTGGCGCTGAGGTTGCGGTACGCGTTGAGCGCGGCGACGTTGGTGTTGATCTGAAGACCCATGATGTTCCTCCTTGGATGGGGTCTCGGACCGCCATCCGTGGCGAGTCCGTGCCGCTCCCACTCGGTGCGGCACCCCCCTCATCGGCCGGGGGGCGCCGGACTTGAGGAGTTCGGTCCGGGAAGTCCGCCGGGGCCTCAGCCCGCGGTGCGGAAGGAGCCGGGCAGGCGCCCGGCGAGGGTCCCGCGCTGCGCGAGGGCCGCCCGCTTGCCGATGTCGGCGTAGTACGCGGCCCGGCGGCGTGCCGCGACCCCGATCGCCGCCTCCGCGCCCGGCTCCGCCTCGTCGAGCGTGGCGCGCAGACCGTCGCGGAGCATCCCGAGGGCCTCGGTGCGCAGCTGGGAGACACGGGACTCGGTGACGCCGAGCTCGGCGGCGACGTCCTTGAGCAGCCGGTCCTCGAAGTAGGTGGCCCGCACCACCGTGCGGAGGCGCTCGGGCAGGGAGTCGACGGCGGCCACGAGGTAGGCCTCGCGCTCCCGCTCGACGACGACGTCCTCGGGGGTGCGGTCCTGCCGGGGCAGCGCGACGTCGGCGACGCCGCTGTCGACGAGGGCGTCGAGACGGATGACGACCGAGCGGTGGACGGCGTCGGTGACCTCGCGGACCGCCTCGACACCCACGCCGAGCCGCTGGGCGACCTCGTGGTCGGCCGGCTCCCGTCCCAGCTCGGCGGTCAGCGCGCCACGTGCGGTGTCCTGCTCGCGTGCCCTGGTGCGGACCGATCGCGAGGCCCAGTCCATCGAGCGGAGCTCGTCGAGCAGCGCACCCTTGATGCGGGTCGCGGCGTAGCGGCCGAACGGAACTCCCCGGGTGGGGTCGAACGACTCGGCCGCGGAGGCCAGGGCGTGCAGCCCGGCGGACGTCAGGTCGTCCGTCGCCACGTGGGAGGGGAGCCGGGCGCTCAGCGCACGGACCTCGTAGCCGACGATCGGAAGGTGCTCCCGGCAGAGCCGGTCGATCTCCCCCCGACCGAGGGTGCTGGTGATTGCCGTCGCGGTCATGGAAAAAGCGTCGAACCGGTTCGGGCAGGCCGCCACCCGGGGAGGGCCCGCCGACGCACTTTGGCCTCTTCGGCCCTGCACCGGCAGGCCGAACGTTCACGCGCGGTCAGCCGAACGGCTGGTCCCGGGCCGTTCCCTCCCTCCGTCCCTCCGCGACGGGCGCGTGGCAGACTGGCACCCGGCGGTCCCTCAAGTCCGCCCCGCCCGAACCGATGAGGACCAGGTGCACGAAGGCCAACCCGACGTCGTCGCAGCCTGCGCGGACCTGTCCGAGTCGCTGTGGCGCACCCGCGAGCTCCTCGACGTCCTCGCGTACCGCATCGAGGTGCAGCGGGCTCTCGTCGAGACCGGTCGCGGGGGCTGGCTGGCGCGCTCGACCCGTGAGGTCGACGAGCTGATCGCCACCGTCCGCTCCTCGGAGCTGGCCCGCGCGGTCGACCTGCTGCCGCTGACCCAGCTCCTCGAGCTGCCGCCGGAGGCCAGCCTCGGCGAGATCGCCGAGGCCGTCCCGGCCCCGTGGGACCAGGTGCTCGCCGAGCACCGGCACGCCCTCGCCGAGCAGACGTCGCAGCTGACGCAGGCCGCGCTCGCCAACAGCGAGCTGCTCTCCTCGAGCGTCCGGCTCATCGAGGAGGCGCTCTCGCGGTTCCAGGGGTCCGGCACCGGGTCGACGTACACCGCGAGCGGGTCACGCGACCGTGACGCCGCCGGCCGGCTCTTCGACGAGACGACGTGAGGTCGCACATGACGCAGCACACCGAGGACGCCCCCGCGGGCTCCCGCACGATCACCGTGCCCGAGGGCCTCGTCGGCTTCCCGGCCACGCAGTACGAGGTCCGCCCGGTGGCCGCCGGGCTCTACGACCTCACGCCGCTCGACGGCGAGGGGCCCCAGTTCGTCACGGCCGCCGCCGAGACGTTCTTCCCCGACTACCACCCCGAGATCGACGACTCCACGGCCCTGCGGCTCCGGCTCACCACGGCCGAGGACGCCCTCGTCCTGCTCGTCGTCACCGTCGCCGAGGACGTCGCGCGCTCGACCGCCAACCTCCTCGCCCCCGTCGTCGTCAACGCCCGCACGCTCGACGCCGAGCAGGTGGTCCTCACCGGCCAGGACTTCCCGCTGCGTGCCCCGCTGGTCGCCGCCCCGTGACCACCGACCGACGACCCGGCCCCCGGCCAGGAGAGGAGCTTCCGTGCTGGTGCTGAGCCGCCGTGCCCACGAAGGCATCCGGATCCGCCACGACATCGTCGTGACCGTGCTCGAGATCAGCGGCGACAAGGTCCGCCTCGGCATCGAGGCCCCCTCGAACGTCCAGATCCACCGCGAGGAGATCTACCTCGCGGTGCGCCGGGCCAACGAGGAGGCGTCGGCCGCGGCCGCGGGTGGGGCGGCCGGCCTCGCACGGGCCATCGGCGAGCGCGTCGCCGGCCCGCCGCCGTCCGACCCGCCGGAGGAGTCCGGGCCGGGCGTCACGACCGCCTGAGACATCCCCCGCCGGCGGCCGGTCACGGGCCCCCGCCTACAGCCGACCGTCCGCGAAGGACGCGAACGCCCGCTTGGAGGCGTCGTCGAGGATGACGATGGACTGGCCGTCGGGTGAGGTGCCGAACCCGCCCTTGGCGACGGTGTGCCCGACCTTCGTCGGGTTGAGCCGGTAGAACGACGCCACGAAGGTCAACGCGTCCTCGGCCGACAGGTCGGACTCGGCGTTCTTCGAGACGATCGACATCTCCTTCGGCACGACGCCCACGCCCTGGACGCGGGCCGCCACCGCGGCGGCGAGCAGGAGCTCTCCCTGGTGCGCCGACCGGCCGAAGTCGCCGTCGGGCAGCGACTTGCGCTCGCGTGCGTAGGCCAGGGCGTACTTGCCGGTCAGGAGCTGCTTGCCCGCCTCGACCGTCGTCTTGCCCTGGAGGACCACCTTCTTGGCCACGGTCATGGGCAGCCCACCGGACTCGTTGACGATCTTCTGGAAGCCGCCGAAGCCGGTGACGACGTAGCCCTCGATCGGCAGCCCGGTGACCTTCCGGACGGTCTCGACCTGGCCGGCGCCACCGCCGTAGGCGAACGCGGCGTTGATCTTCGCCGACCCCCCGCCCGGCATGGGAGCCCAGATGTCGCGGGCCAGGCCGACGACGCCGCCGCCGCCCTTCCCGTCGATGCCGAGGACCTGGAGGGTGTCTCCGCGCGTGCCCTTGAGGGTCTTGCCGGTGCGCGCGTCCGAGCCGATGACGAGGACGAAGCGGGGGCCCTTCCCGAGCGAGGCCGGCGTGTCGAGCGAGGGCCACCACCCGCCGACGACCCGCCACTTCGGTCCGACGGCGAGCGTCACGTCGTCCCCGGAGGTGACGACGGCGACCGTCTCCTTCTTCCACGTCCCGAGCGTCGCCTCCGCCCGGATGCCGGTCTGGCCCGCGTAGACCTCCGCCACGGCGGCGGTCAGGGCCGCGTCGGCGCCGTCGACGACGACGTCCGGGGTGGGCGTGGGCGCCGGCGTGGCCGAGCTGGGGGCGGCGGAGGTGGCCACCGGATCCGGGTCACCCGAGCAGCCGGCGGCCGCGAGGAGCACGACGAGGAGGATCACGACGGGACGCATGCGCATGGGCGAGAGGGTATCCGCCGCGGCCGGCGCTCCCCGCCCCCCTCCGGCCCGTCTCAGGCGTGTCTCAGCGGGGGACCTGGTCGGTGCGGGGCCGCCGACTGCCCCGGACGTGCCGGTCCCACGGCGCCGCGAGGTACTCGCCGAGCACCGAGCCGGTCGCGATGGCGAGCAGCACGCCGCCGGCCGACAGCAGCGTCGAGAGGCCGGACTGGAAGGTGAGCAGCCCCGAGTTCGAGCCCTGCGCGACGAGCTCGTAGAGGCCGCGGAAGATGGTCAGACCCGGCAGCAGGCCGAAGCTCGCCGGCACGACGAGGACCATCGACGGTGCGTCCATCCGCTGCGCGAGCAGCCGGCCGAGCACACCGACCGCCACGGCGGCGATGCCCGTGGCCGTCACAGCACCGACGGAGAGCCCCCGGGTCAGCAGGGCCGACACCCCGACACCGACGAGGGTCAGCACGCCCATCGGGACGACCAGCCGGCGCCGGCTCTGCACCGTGACCCCGGCGGCCAGCCCGACGACGAGCGAGGCGAGGAGGGCGGGCACGATCGGCGCCTGGCTGACCCGCAGGTCGAGCACGTCCGGGGAGACGAAGTCCGCGCCCGCGGACGTGGTGAGCGTGAGCATGACGCCGAGCCCCGAGGCGATGCCGATGATGAGGCCGGTGAGCGACAGGAGCACCGCGAGGAGGCGTCCGGCGCCCGTCAGGGGGTAGCCGAAGATGACGTCCTCGATCGCCGACGCCATCGTGCGCCCGGGCAGCATGGCGACGATGCCGCCCGCGACCACGAACGCGAAGTCGCTCTCCCCGAACGGGATCGCTCCCGTCGCGCCGAGCGCGTAGAGCACGCCCGCGAGAAGGGTCGCCGCGAAGGCGTTGATCGCGTTGCCGTAGAACTCGGGGAGGTCGACCTTCTCGTGCAGCCGGCCGATCGCCGCGACCCCGAGGACGACGACGATGGTCGAGAGGGCGGCGACCCCACTGGCGCCGATGACGACCGCGACGGCCGAGGCCAGCACCGCGTTCGAGGCGGAGAGGGCCCACTTCGGGTAGTTGCGGGCGTGCCGCTCGACCTGGCGGATGCGGTCGGCTGCCTCCTCGGTGGTCACCTCCCCCGCCACGAGCGACTCGACGAGCCGGTGGACGGCGACGAGCCGGGCGTAGTCGAAGCGGGTGTGGCGCACGACCCGGAGCACCGTGTGCCGCTGGCCCTCGCTGCTGCGCGCCTGCACGAGGATCGACTGGAGGGTGATGTCGAGCTCGACCTTGTCGACCCCCGCCGCCGCCGCGGTCGCCGCCATCGCGCCCTCGACCTGGGGGGCGCCCGCGCCACAGCGCAGCATCAGCTCGCCGACCCGCACGGCGAGCTCGAGACCCCGGACGAGCGCGGCCTCCTCGGCCGCGGCCCCCGGGATGCGGGCGTGGCGGTACGGCGTGCGTCGGAGCAGGTCGGCCATCGGCATCGGCTCCGTGGGCAGGTCCCCACGCAGGATGCGGCCGCGCCGCGTCTTGGGGTCGGTCACAGGCCCGGCACCACCTGGTCCACCCAGCCGGGTGGGGTCGAGAGCGGCCACCACGACGGGGCGCCGCGGCTGACGGTGAGGGCGACGAGCAGCGCGCCGCCGAGCAGGAGGGCGACCACGAGCACCTGGCGCACGGTGGGGTGCCCGGAGACGCCCCGCACGAGGCTCCGGCTGCCGCGGCGCAGGCTGGCCCCGCCGGGCCCCCACCACGCGGTGAGCGCCGTGAAGCCGCCGGCCGCGAGCAGGGGGAGGACCTCGTCGGCCCGGGTGCTCGCCCCGGTGAGGCCCTGGACGACGAGAGCCGCGGCGAACATCGCGCACACGCCGACGAGCAGCGGCAGGGCCAGCGTGACGAGCGCCCCGACCGCACCGACGACGAGGTGCCACGGTCCGGTGGCGACGGCGAGCGGCACGTCACTGCCCCGGGCGCCCCGCTCGTGGCGGCGCATCACGAGGGAGGTGACCGAGCGGTCGGCGGTGCGCGCGAGCACCATCCACGCGGCCAGCACGACGACCGCGACGAGCGGCGCCGCGACCGCGACCCCGACGAGCAGCCCCATCAGCGCGAGCAGCGTTCCGGCCCGGGGCGGCCGCCCGATCCGGGGGTCGGCCGAGACGTGCACGACGTCGTCGGGCTCGGGCCGGACGCCGGGCGGCGCGCCGACCGGGGGCGGGCCCGGGCGGCCGGCACCCACGGGCGGCGGCGGGTCGCTCCGAGGCGGCGCGGGGAGCGCCGGCGCCGGAGACGTGACCGCCGGGGGTGGACCGGCGGGAAGCAGGGCGGTGCCGGAGGTGTCGATGGCGCGGGTCTCCGGGCGCGCGCGACGCACCTCGATCGCGGCCGTGGCGAGCTCCCCGCGGGCATACTGCTCCAGCGCCCGGACCACCTCGCCCTGGTGCGGCCGCTCGTCCGGGTACGGCGACAGCGCCGCGTAGAGCAGCGGCTCGATGCGGGGGTCGACGGCGACGAGGTCGGGCTCGCCGGAGGCCACCCGGGCCAGCACGGCGTTCATCCCGCCTCCCCCGAAGGGCGGGGTGCCGCTGGCTGCGAACGCCGTGGTCGCGGCCCAGCCCCACCAGTCGGTGGCGGCGGTGACGTCGTCACCGTGGACGACCTCGGGGGCCAGGTACCCCGGCGTGCCCATGACGAGGCCGGCGCTCGTGAGCCGGACGTCGTCGACGACGTGGGCGATGCCGAAGTCGATGAGGACGGGGTGGCCGTCCTCGAGGAGGACGTTGCCGGGCTTGACGTCGCGGTGCACGACCTCGGCGGAGTGGATGGCGTCGAGGGCCTCCGCGAGGCCCGCGGCCAGCCGGTGCAGCTCGTCCGGGGGCAGCGGGCCCCGCTGGGCGACGTGCTCGTCGAGCGAGGGACCGTCGACGAAGCGGGTGACGACGTACGGGATGTCGCCGTCGACGTCGGCGTCGATGACCGGGGCGACCCGGGGGCTGCGGATCCGGCCGAGGGTGTCGACCTCGCGGGCGAGGCGGGCCCGGGCCGCGGGGTCGTGGGCGATGCTCGCGCGCAGCATCTTGACGGCGACCGCGCGGCCCTGCCGGTCCAGACCGAGGTGCACCACGCCCATCCCGCCCTCGCCGAGGCGCTGGACCAACCGGTACGGGCCGAGCCGGGTGGGCTCACCCGGCTCGTCGTGGTCCCGCGGCACCTGGCCGTCCACGGGGGCGTCGGCGGTCATGGGTCCACGGTAGGCGCTCCGGCTGGGTGCGCGCTGGAGGCCCGCGCGGTGCCGCGGGCGGGTCGCCGACGCGCCGGACGAGGGCCCTCGCCCGGGTTACTGCTGGATGTAGTCGCGGAGCTGGTCGCGCTCGGCCTGGAGGGTGTCGATCCGGAACTTGACGATGTCGCCGATGCTCACGATCGCGCCGAGCCGCCCGTCGACGAGCACCGGGACGTGCCGGATGCGGCGGTCGGTCATCATCGCCGCCATGTCCTCGAGGGCGTCCTCGGGGGTGCAGGTGTGCACGTCGGCGGTCATGATCTGGCGCACCGGGGCCCCGAGGAGGGCGGCGCCGTCGGTGTGCAGGTGCCGGACCACGTCGCGCTCGCTGACGATGCCGTGCACCCCCTCGCCGTCGTCGCTCACGACCACGGCACCGATCCGGTGCTCGGCCAGCAGGGCCAGCAGGTCGACGACGGTGGCGTCCGGACGCACCGTGACGACCTCCCCGCCCTTGCGCTTGACGACGTCGGCGATCCTCATGACCCAACCGTAGGGACACCC
Organism: uncultured Actinomycetota bacterium; assembly: GCA_963709785.1. GTDB lineage: Bacteria > Actinomycetota > Actinomycetes > Actinomycetales > Dermatophilaceae > Phycicoccus. Next base: position 36,463 of record CAVPXT010000019.1, read on the forward strand.
GCGGCGACGCGCCAGAGGAAGGCCCGGGTCCGCCGACCCGTGGACGGCCCCTCGCGGTCGGCGCCCCCGTCCGGCATACTGGCGAAACCGCTTGCACCGACGCACGCGGGAGCTCCACCCCCCTTTACGACGGATCGTCCGGCACGTTCCTGCCGGTGAAGGAAGGCAAAGACGCCATGGCAACTGTCCGGTTCGACGAGGCCACCCGCATCTACCCGGGTAACGACACCCCCTCGGTCAACAAGCTGAACATCGATGTCGCGGACGGGGAGTTCCTCGTCCTCGTCGGTCCCTCCGGATGTGGCAAGTCCACGTCCCTGCGCATGCTCGCCGGCCTCGAGGAGGTCAACGGCGGCAAGATCTGGATCGGTGACCGCGACGTCACCGACCTCTCGCCCAAGGACCGCGACGTCGCGATGGTCTTCCAGAACTACGCGCTCTACCCGCACATGACGGTCGCCGACAACATGGGCTTCGCGCTCAAGATCGCCGGCGTCGAGAAGAGCGAGATCCGCAAGCGCGTGGAGGAGGCCGGGCACATCCTCGACCTCACCGAGTACCTCGAGCGCAAGCCCAAGGCCCTCTCCGGTGGCCAGCGCCAGCGCGTCGCGATGGGCCGGGCGATCGTCCGCTCCCCGCAGGTCTTCCTCATGGACGAGCCGCTGTCGAACCTCGACGCGAAGCTCCGCGTGCAGACCCGCACCCAGATCGCCTCGCTCCAGCGCCGCCTCGGCGTCACCACCGTCTACGTCACCCACGACCAGATCGAGGCCATGACGATGGGCGACCGGATCGCCCTCCTCAAGGACGGCATCCTCCAGCAGTGCGCCACGCCGCGCGAGATGTACGACCGCCCGGCCAACCTGTTCGTCGCGGGCTTCATCGGCTCCCCGGCGATGAACCTCGTCGCCGTGCCGGCCGGCCCCGACGGCGCGCAGTTCGGCAACCACACCGTCCCGATCCCCCGCGAGGGCGCCGGCAGCGGCGGCACGCACGTCGTCGTCGGGGTCCGCCCCGAGGACGTCGAGGTGACGACCAACCAGGACGGCCTCGAGCTGACCGTCGACGTCATCGAGGAGCTCGGCGCCGACGCCTACGTCTACGCCACCCCGGCCGACAAGGACATCGTCCTCGAGGGCGGCGACGACAACCTCGACAAGCCGTTCATCGCGCGCGTCGACGGTCGCAACGTCCCGAAGAAGGGCTCGACGATCTACGTCTACCCCAAGGGCGAGCACCTCCACGTGTTCAACCGCGAGACCGGCGAGCGCCTCTGAGGCCACCCGGCCGACCCGCCCGCACGCGACGACGCCCCGGACGAGACACTCGTCCGGGGCGTCGCCCGTCCTCCCCTCCGACCCCCTGCGGGTCTATCGGGTCACCCGAGAAGCCCACCGCCCCTGCCCCGTCCGTCCCGACCTCCGGAGCCCCGATGGCCCTCGAGCTCACCTCCGCCCGTCACGACCCCGCGCTCCTCGACCTGCCCTGGCGGCTCCCCCTCGAGGAGTGGCCCGAGGAGCTCCTCGCCGCGCTCCCCCGCGGCATCTCGCGGCACGTCGTCCGGTTCGTCCGGCTCTCCGGCCGCGTCCTGGCGATCAAGGAGATCAAGGACGACATCGCCCGCCGCGAGTACGAGATGCTCCGCAACCTCGGCCGCCTCCACATGCCCGCGGTCGAGCCGTTCGCCGTGGTGAGCGGTCGGGTGGACGCCGACGGCGAGCCGCTCGACGCCTGCCTGGTCACCCGCCACCTCCAGTACTCCCTCCCCTACCGCGCCCTCTACAGCCAGTCCCTGCGCAAGGGCACCGCCACCCGCCTCATCGACGCCCTCGCCGTGCTCCTCGTCCGGCTGCACCTCGCGGGCTTCTGGTGGGGTGACGTCTCGCTCTCCAACACCCTGTTCCGGCGCGACGCCGGCGCCTTCGCCGCGTACCTCGTCGACGCCGAGACCGGTGAGCTGCGACCGACGCTCAGCGACGGCCAGCGCGAGCACGACCTCGAGATCGCCCGGGTCAACATCGCCGGCGAGCTGATGGACCTCGACGCCGGCGGACTGCTCCAGGAGGAACGCGACCCGGTCGAGGTCAGCCAGCGGATCGTCACCCGCTACCGCGAGCTCTGGGCCGAGCTGATGGCTGCCGAGACGATCGACGAGACCGAGCGCTGGCGGGTCGACGACCGCATCCGCCGGCTCAACAAGCTCGGCTTCGACGTCGACGAGCTCGAGATCACCACCGACATCGACGGCACCTCGATCCGGTTGCAGCCCAAGGTCGTCGACGCCGGCCACCACTCGCGCCGGCTGCTCCGCCTCACCGGCCTCGACGTCCGCGAGAACCAGGCCCGGCGCCTGCTCAACGACCTCGAGGTGTACTCGGCCTCCCTCGGCCGCCAGGGGGAGGACGAGGAGATCGTCGCCCACGACTGGCTCGCCAAGGTCTACGAGCCGGTGACCCGCGGGGTCCCGCGCGAGCTCACCGCGAAGCTCGAGCCGGCAGAGGTCTTCCACGAGGTCCTCGAGCACCGCTGGTACATGGCCGAGCGCGCGCAGCACGACATCCCCATCCAGGAGGCCCTCGACGACTACGTCACGCAGGTGCTCCCGGGGAAGCCGGACGAGCGGGCCGTGCTCGGCGTCGACACCGAGGAACTGCCCGTCATCGCCGGCCGCGAGACGTAGGATCGGGCGCACACGAGCACCACGGAGGGAACCATGTCCGACCCCCAGCACCCTCCGCCGTACCTGCCGTCGCAGCCTCCGCCACCCCCGCAGCCATCGGCCGCGCCTCTCGCCCAGCCACCGCTGCCCCCGAACCCCTACGGCGCACCCGTCGTCGACCCGTACGCGGCCGCTCGCCGCATGCAGCCCGGGGCCATCGGCTACGTCGAGGCCTCCTTCGGGCCGGTCGCGACGTTCGGCGACCGGGTCGTCGCGCTGCTCATCGACACCCTCGTGAGCATCGTCGCCTTCGTGCCCTTCGTCGTCGGTCTCGGGCTGTTCATCGGCGGGGTGCCGAAGAGCACCGCGTACGACGCGTACGGCAACCTCGTGACGACCGGCGGCAACACCGCCCTCGCGGTGACCGGCGGGGTCGTCATGGCGCTGGGCCTGCTCGCCGCGGCCGCGGTCGGCGTGTGGAACCGGATCTGGCGGATGGGCCGCACCGGGCAGAGCATCGGCAAGAGCCGCACCGGGCTCATGCTCCTCGACGCCCGCACCGGCCGGCCCATCGGTGCCGGTATGTGCTTCCTGCGCGAGCTCGTGAGCGGCGCGGTGAACCAGGTCGTGTACCTGTCCTCCCTCTGGATGCTCTGGGACGAGGACCGGCAGACGCTGGCGGACAAGGCGGTCCACTCGGCCGTCATCAAGGTCCCCCGGGCCTGAGGCGCGAGGCGGGCCGGGTCAGGCCGGCGACAACCACGTCCAGCCGGGGACGTTGCGCAGCACCCAGAACCCGAGGACGACCCAGAGCAGCCCGTAGAGCATCCACGGGGGAGCCATCGTCGTGCGCTGCCGCCCCGTCCACATCCGGCGGCTCCAGACGACGAACCAGACCAGCAGCCCGGCGGATGCCACGACGGTCAGGGGGTTGCGCGCCAACGCGCCCGCCAGGTCGAGGTGCGCGAGGTCGTGGAGTGCTCGCAGCGTGCCGCACCCGGGGCACCAGGTTCCGCTGATCATCAGCCAGGGGCAGGTCGGGTAGTGCCCCGCGCGGTTCGGGTCGACGGTGGCCAGCACCGTGACGACCGTGGTCGCGGTTCCTGCGACCGCGAGAGGGCGCAGCATCCTGCGCCCCCGGCTCGAGTCGTCGAGCAGGGGGCGCAGGACACCGGCGGTGCTCATGCGCGGTCGGTGCGGCTCAGTTGCTGCCGGTCGACGCGCCGAGCACGCCCAGGCCGACGATGAAGACGAGGTACAGGACGACGAAGACGACGCCGAGGATCACCGAGTACTTGATCCACTTGGACGCGTCGGCCGCCGACTGCTGGGCGCCGGCCGCGTCGCCCGCGGCCCACTTGCTGTTGACCTCGGCGGACTTGATGATCGCCACGATGCCGAGCGGGAGGCAGCAGAAGATCGTCACGAGGATGGACCAGACGAGCTTGTTGTCCGGCGGGGCCCCCATGCCACCGCCCATGCCACCGGCGGGGGGCGGGGGCGCTGCGTAGCCGCCGTCTCCGCCACCGGGCGGCGGCGGGGGCGGGGGCGTCGATCCGTAGTCAGACAATGGTCTCCCTCTCTCAGGCTGTGGGGGGGCCGAACGACCCCGGCCGGGCACCCCGGCGGCGCCGATCCTTCCACAGCACTCCCTCAGATTTCACGCATCCACGCCCAGCCGGCCCCGAGCCGGACGCGACGACGCCCCGCCACGGTGGGTGGCGGGGCGTCCGGCGAGGAGGCCGGTCAGTACTTCGGGGCCGAGCTCGCGACGTAGAACGCCGTGGACTCCCTCCTCCACAGCAGGAAGACCACCACCGCCCCGAGGAGCAGGCTGAGCACCCCCAGGATCCGGTTCAGGGCCCCCTGCGGCTGGACGAGGTTGATGAGGAACCCGAGCACCGAGAGACCGAAGAAGACCGAGGCGACGATGCGCGCCCACGGCTTGCCCTTGCCGTTCGCGCTCGCCATCCAGAGCCACAGGGCGACACCGACCAGCCCGAAGACCACGGCGGTGCCGGTGGCGACCGCGACGGCCACGTCGACGGTGCTCTGGTCGAAGGTCTGCCCCTGGTCCTGCAGGCTCTGCTCGACGGTGGAGCGGACCGTGTCGCCCCCGAGGAAGACGCCGAGCATCGAGAGCAGCGAGAGCAGCGCGCCGACCCGCATCAGGGTGACGGCGAGGTCCATCGACTTCGGACGGGCGGGCGGGCCGCTGGCCGGCGCCTGACCGGAGGCGGGCGCCTGCCCGTAGGTCGGAGCGGCGGGTGCGCCGTACGGGTTCTCGGCCGGGGGCGGAGGCGGGGCCGACGGGGCGGGGGGCGGCGCGCTCTCGGGCAGGGGCGGAGGTGCGGTGGGGTCGCCGTACGCCTGCGCAGGCGGCGGCATCTGCGGGGGCGGTGCGTCCCCGCGGGACTCCTCGGGGGGCCGAGGCTGGCTTCCCTGGTCGGACATCGTGATCCCTCCTCGTCGGCGCGGCCGGGAGAACGTGGCCGCTCCGTCGATCGTGGCACAGTCGACCCGCCGCGGTCGGCGCGGCACGCCCCCACACCGACGCGGTGACGCACCGACGCGCCGAGCGGGTCAGCGGCGGCGGCGGCGCGCGACCTCGTAGAGGGTCACCCCGGTCGCGATGCCGGCGTTGAGCGACTCCACGGTCGAGGTCATCGGCACCGAGACGATCTGGTCGCAGGTCTCGCGGACCAGCCGGGACAGGCCCTTGCCCTCGGACCCCACGACGACGACGAGCGGCTCGGAGGCCAGCTCGAGGTCGGGGAGCTCGACATCGCCCTCCATGTCGAGGCCGATGACGAAGAACCCCGCCTTGCGGTAGTCCTCGAGAGCGCGGGTGAGGTTGGCGGCCTGGGCCACCGGGATGCGGGCCGCCGCGCCGGCCGACGTCTTCCAGGCGCTGGCCGTCATCCCCGCCGAGCGACGGGTCGGGACGACGACGCCGTGCCCACCGAAGGCGCCGACGGAGCGGACGATGGCGCCGAGGTTGCGGGGGTCGGTGATGCCGTCGAGGGCCACGATGAGCGGGATCCCGGGCAGCTCCTGGGAGACGAGGTCGCGGGGGTGCGCGTACTCGTAGGGCGGGACCTGCACGGCGAGGCCCTGGTGGACCGCGCCGTCGGTGAGCCGGTCGAGCTCGCCGCGCGGCGTCTCGAGGACGGGGATCTTGCGCTCGGTGGCGGTCTTGATCGCCTCGCGCACGCGGTCGTCGGAGTCGATCCGCCCGGCGACGTACATCGTCGTCACCGGCACCCACGCCCGCAGGGCCTCGAGGACCGCGTTGCGCCCGGCCACGATCTCGCTGGTGGCGGGCGCCTTGCGTGACCCGGAGCGTCCTCCCGAGCCACCGCGCTTGTCCGCCGCCTTTGCGGACTGGTGCGCCTTGTGGTTGGGCCGGTCGGTGGCCTTCGGGGTCGGGCCGCGGCCCTCGAGACCCTTCCGGCGCTGCCCACCGGACCCGACGGTGGGGCCCTTCTTGCCACCCTTGCGGATGGCGCCACGACGTTGCGAGTTACCGGCCACGTCAGTCTCCCTTGGTTCGAGCGAGGCTCCAGCGGGCACCGGCTGCGGTGTCCTCGAGGGAGATTCCCGCTGCTGTCAGCTCGTCGCGGATGGCGTCGGCGGTGTCGTAGTCGCGGGCGGAGCGCGCTGCGGAGCGCGCCGCGATGCGTGCCTTCACGAGGGCGTCGAGGGCGGCGGTGGTGTCGTCGGCGTCGGAGCCACCGGCGGACCACGTGGGGTCGAGCGGGTTGACGCCGAGCACGTCCACCATCGCCACGACCTGCCGGGCGATCGCTGCGGCGTCGTCGTGGTCACCGTCGTCGAGGGCGGTGTTGCCGGCCCGGACGGCCTGGTGGATCTCGGCGAGCGCGTCGGAGACGCCGAGGTCGTCGTCCATCGCCTCGCGGAACCCGGCGGGGAACTCCGCGCTGCCGTCGGGCACGAGGGTGTCGACGCCGGGAAGCGCCCGGCGCAGGAAGCCCTCGATGCGCTCGACCGCGGTGGCGGCCTCCTCGATGGAGCCCTCGTGGTACTCGATCGTGGACCGGTAGTGGGCCGCGGTGAGGTAGTACCGGACCGCGAGCGGGCGGTGCTCGCGCACGACCTCGCTGACCCGCAGCGAGTTGCCGAGGGACTTGCTCATCTTCTCGCCGCCCAGCGTCACCCAGGCGTTGTGCAGCCAGTAGTTGGCGAAGCCGAGCCCGGCGGCGCGCGACTGGGCGACCTCGTTCTCGTGGTGGGGGAAGCGCAGGTCGACGCCGCCGCCGTGGATGTCGAAGGTGTCGCCGAGGTACTTGCGGGCCATGGCCGAGCACTCGAGGTGCCAGCCGGGGCGTCCGGTGCCGAAGGGCGTGGCCCAGGCCGCGGTGTCGGGCTCGTCGGCCTTGCGGCCCTTCCACAGCGCGAAGTCCCGGGGGTCGCGCTTGCCGCGCGGGTCGGCGTCCTCGGCGTCGTTCATGTCGTCGAGGCTCTGGTGCGTGAGCTCGCCGTACGAGGGCCAGCTGCGGACGTCGAAGTACACGTCGCCGGACTCGTCGGCCGCGGCGTACGCATGGCCCTTCTCGACGAGGGTCTCCATCAGCGCGACCATCTCGGGGACGTGGCCGGTGGCGCGCGGCTCGTACGTGGGCGGGAGCACGCCGAGGTCGTCGAGCGCCTGCGCCGTCTCCATCTCGTTGCGGTACGACAGCCCGAACCACGGCTCGCCGGCCTCGGCCGACTTCGCGAGGATCTTGTCGTCGATGTCGGTGACGTTGCGGATGAGGGTGACGTCGTAGCCGTGGCCGCGCTCGAGCCACCGGCGCAGCACGTCGAACGCGACGGTGAAGCGGACGTGGCCGATGTGTGGCGGGGCCTGGGTCGTGAGCCCGCAGATGTAGATCCCCGCCCGACCGGGGACGACGGGGACGAAGTCACGCAGCTCGCGCGTGAGGGAGTCGAAGAGCCTGAGGGTCACTCGCCACAGGCTACCGGGGCGCCGCGGCCCTGCCCGACCGCCGCAGCGGTCAGTGGCCGCGGTCGACCCACTCCTGGAGGTGGGGAGCCTCGTCCCCGATGACCGTGGGGTCGCCGTGGCCGGTGAGCACGACGGTCTCGGCCGGAAGACCGAGCAGCCGGGTCCGGATCGAGTCGATGATCGTCGGGAAGTCGCTGTACGAGCGCCCGGTGGCTCCGGGGCCGCCGTTGAACAGCGTGTCGCCGCTGAAGACCACCCCGAGAGCGGGGACCGACAGGCAGCACGCCCCCGGCGCGTGACCGGGGGTGTGCCGCACCGTCGCCTCGACGTCGCCGACCGTGAAGGTCTGCCCGTCGACGAGATCCCCACCCGGGGGGTCGGCCTGGCTCATGTCCCAGAGCACGCGGTCGTCCGGGTGCAGCCACGCGGTGACGCCGGTCTCGGCGACGAGGTCGGCGACGGCGTTGACGTGGTCGTTGTGGCCGTGGGTGCAGACGATGCCCACGAGACGCCGCCCTGCGACCGCGTCGAGGATGGCGCGGGCGTCGTGCGCGGCGTCGACGACGAGCACCTCGCGGTCGTCACCGAGCAGCCAGACGTTGTTGTCGACCTCCCAGGAGCCGCCGTCGAGCTCGAAGACCCCGGAGGTGACGAGCCGCTCGACCCGCACGCCACCGGGCGAGGTGGGGACGTCGCGTCCGATCGGGGTGGTGCTCACGCGGACCCCTCCATCACGACGACCGAGCGCAGGACCTCGCCCCTGTGCATCTTGTCGAAGGCGGCCTCGACGTCGGTGATACCGATCCGCTCGGTGACGAAGGCGTCGAGGTCGAACCGGCCCTGGCGGTAGAGGTCGACGAGCATCGGGAAGTCGCGCGAGGGCAGGCAGTCGCCGTACCAGCTCGACTTCAGGGCCCCCCCGCGGCCGAAGATCTCGATCATCGGCAGGGTGACCTGCTTCTCGGGGGTCGGGACGCCCACGAGGACGACGGTGCCGGCGAGGTCGCGGGCGTAGAACGCCTGCTCGTAGGTCTCGGGCCGGCCGACCGCCTCGACGACGACGTCCGCGCCGTGGCCGCCGGTGAGCGCCCGGATGGCCTCGATCGGGTCCTCGGCGGAGGAGTCGACGGTGTGCGTGGCCCCGAACCGCGTCGCGGCCTCGAGCTTCTTGCCGTCGACGTCGACGGCGATGATCGTCGTCGCGCCGGCCACGTGCGCCCCGGCGATGGCGGCGTTGCCGACCCCGCCGCAGCCGATGACGGCCACGGAGTCGCCACGCCCGACGTTGCCGGTGTTGACGGCCGCGCCGAAGCCGGCCATCACGCCGCACCCGAGCAGGCCGACGGCAGCGGCATCCGCGTTCTCGACCTTGGTGCACTGCCCGGCGGCGACGAGGGTCTTCTCGATGAACGCCCCGATGCCGAGGGCCGGGGAGAGCTCGGTGCCGTCGGTGAGCGTCATCTTCTGGGTGGCGTTGTGCGTGGCGAAGCAGTACCAGGGCTTGCCCTTGCGGCAGGCGCGGCACTCGCCGCAGACGGCACGCCAGTTGAGGATGACGAAGTCGCCGGGGGCCACCTCGGTGACGCCCTCGCCGACCGCCTCGACCCGGCCGGCGGCCTCGTGACCGAGCAGGAACGGGAACTCGTCGTTGATGCCGCCCTCGCGGTAGTGCAGGTCGGTGTGGCACACCCCGCACGCCTCGACCGCGACGACGGCCTCGCCGGGGCCGGGGTCGGGGACGACGACGTCGACGAGCTCGACGGGGGCGCCCTTCGTTCGCGCGATGACGCCCTTGACGGTCTGCGGCACGGTTCCTCCTGGTGCGAGCGGATGCGGGTCCGGTCCAACGCTAGTCCGCGGTCACGGCGTGACGGCAGCCGTGGCCGCCGCGTCGAGCGCCGGCACGCACGCAGAGCCGCCCATCCGCCTTTCCCGGGGGGCAAGCCGACGTATCCTGCGGGTATGCCGCACCCGGTGTTCGACGAGGTGATCCACGAACCGCACCGCCTGCAGATCTGCGCGTTCCTCGTGCCCGCGGCCGGGCGGGACTTCGGCGAGGTACGCGACGAGGTCGGGCTCTCGGACTCCGCGCTGTCCAAGCACCTCAAGACCCTGTCGTCCGAGGGCTACACCCGGCTCGAGCGGAGGGTCCGCGACGGGCGGCAGGTGACGACCGTCGTCCTCACCGGCGCCGGGCGCGAGGCGCTGTGCGGGCACGTCGCCGAGCTGCAGCGGATGGCCCGCATCGTCGGCTCGGACCGCCGCGTCGGAGCCCAGCGCCCCCGCTGACCGGTCTCCGCGCCAGGCTGCCCGTCCACGAACTGACACAGTCGACGATTCGTGCACGGTCCGTCCACGAACTGACACATTCGACGATTCGTGTCCGGTCAGGGACGGGGGAGGACGAGCGCGGTCGCGAGCGCCGCGATGCCCTCGCCACGACCGGTGAGGCCCAGACCGTCGGTCGTCGTGCCGCTCACCGAGACGGGCGCCCCGGCCGCGGCCGACAGCACCGCTTCGGCCTCGGCCCGGCGGGCCCCGATCTTGGGCCGGTTGCCGACCACCTGCACGGCCACGTTGCCGAGCTCGAACCCCGCCTCGCGGACCAGCCGGGCGGCCTCGGCGAGCAACGTGCACCCGGACGCGCCCGCCAGCTCCGGGCGCCCGGTGCCGAAGTGCGCCCCGAGGTCGCCGATGCCGGCGGCGGAGAAGAGGGCGTCGCACGCCGCGTGCGCGACGACGTCGGCGTCGGAGTGCCCGTCGAGGCCGCGCTCCCCCGGCCAGTGCAGCCCGGCGACCCACAGCGGGCGGTCCGAGCCCTCCGGAGCCAGCGCGTGCACGTCGACGCCGATGCCGACACGGGGGAGCGGGGTCACGCCGACGATGCTAGGCCCGGTCCGACGGCGTGCGGACGAGGCGCTCCGCGCGCTCGAGGTCGTCGGGGGTCGTCACCTTGAACGCCATCGGGTCGCCCTCGACGACGAGCACCCGGCGCCCCGCCCGCTCGACGAGCGCGGCGTCGTCGGTGGCCGCGACCCCCGACGCGTGCGCCGCGAGCAGCACCGCACGAGGGAAGCCCTGGGGCGTCTGCACGGCCCGCAGGGAGACCCGGTCGGGGGTGCCGGTGACCAGGCCCTCGGCGTCGACCGTCTTCACCGTGTCGACGACGGCGAGCCCGGGCACCACGCCGTCGGCCCCGGCGCGGACGGCCGCGACGACCCGGTCGAAGACGGCCGTGGGGGTGAGGCAGCGGGCGGCGTCGTGGACGAGCACGACGTCGCACCCGGCCGGCAGGGCCGCCAGGCCGGCCGCCACGGACGCGGTCCGCTCGGCGCCGCCCGTGACGAACGCGGTGGGCACGCCCCCGGTGGCGGGGAGGTCCCAGCGCTCGGGGCCCTCCAGGCCGGCGGGGACGACGAGCACGAGCGAGGCCAGCCCCTCGACCCCGAGGACCCGCTCGACGGTGTGCGCCAGGAGGGAGCGGCCCCCGAGGCGGACCGCGGCCTTGGGCACCTCGGCGCCCAACCGGGACCCGGACCCGGCCGCGACGACGACGACGCCCACCCCGCGCGGAGCGGAGTGGGCGTCGTCGGTCACGTCAGTGGTGTCGCCGGGGCGACGGGGGCTCAGGACGCCAGGACCTCGTCGAGGATGGTCTCGGCCTTCTCCTCGTCGGTCTTCTCGGCGAGGGCGAGCTCGGAGACCAGGATCTGACGGGCCTTGGCGAGCATGCGCTTCTCGCCCGCCGACAGGCCGCGGTCCTTGTCGCGGCGCCACAGGTCGCGGACGACCTCGGCCACCTTGATGACGTCGCCGGAGGCGAGCTTCTCGAGGTTGGCCTTGAACCGGCGGGACCAGTTGGTGGGCTCCTCGGCGAACGGGGTGCGGAGCACCTCGAAGACCTTGTCCAGGCCCGCCTTGTCGACGACGTCGCGGACGCCGACGAGGTCGCAGTTCTCGGCTGGGACCTCGATGACGAGGTCACCCTGCGCGACCTTCAGCTTGAGGTAGAGCTTCTCCTCTCCGCGGATCGTGCGGGTCTTGATCTCCTCGATGCGTGCAGCCCCATGGTGGGGGTACACGACCGTTTCGCCGACCTTGAAAACCATGTGTTGTTGTCCCCTTTCGCGGGGTTCAGGATACCACGACACGCCGGGGTGACCCAATGGAGACGCTCGGCGTTTGTGCAGGTCAGCGCGCTGCGAGCGCGGTCCACACGAGAAATTCGGGGGTTGACAGATCGGCCGTTCGCATGCTTTCGCGCGCACCGTGCGCGAGCGCCGCGCGGGGGTGTGGAGGAGGCTGCGCCGAGGGTCGGGCCGGGTCGACGGGGCGCCCGGCCCGGTCCCCGCTATCCTTGCCGCGTGACGATCCGCGCCGCCTCCGCCCTCCGGTTCGCCGGGCTCGCCGCCGCCACGCTGCTCGCCTCCGGCTGCGGCGTGATGTCCCCGGCACAGACCGACTACTCGTACATCCCCGCCGACGGGGTCCCCCTGTCGATCCCGGGCCTGGACCTGCGCAACCTCCTCATCGTCGCCGACAGCCAGGGGGGCCCCGGCACCCTCGTCGGCCAGGCCGTCAACACGGGCAAGGACGCCGTCGAGGTGCAGTTCGGCGTCGCCGGCGGGAGCCCGACGGGGGCCACGGTCCCCGCGTACTCCGACGACGCGATCTCGGCCAGCGGCTCGCCCGTCGTCCTCGGCTCGGTCCCCGACGCCCCGGGGTCGATGGTCCAGCTCATCGTGGCGACCCGCGAGGCGGGCCAGAACACCATCCTCGTGCCGGTGCTGCCCTCGACGCGCTACTACTCCGAGCTCGGCGCCAGCCCCAGCCCCTCGCCCTCCGCGAGCTGACCGGGGCTTCGCCCGCCGGGCGCCACGGCCGCGGCCGGTGCCCGGCGGACCTCAGACGTCGAACTTGTAGCCGAGTCCACGCACCGTGAGGATGTGCTCCGGGTTACCCGGGTCCGACTCCACCTTGGCCCGGAGCCGCTTGATGTGGACGTCGAGGGTCTTGGTGTCGCCGACGTAGTCGCTGCCCCACACCCGGTCGATGAGCTGCATCCGGGTCAGGACGCGGCCGGTGTTGCGCAGGAGCATCTCGAGCAGCTCGAACTCCTTGAGCGGGAACGGCAGCTGGGCGCCGCGCACCGTCACGACGTGGCGCTCGACGTCCATCCGCACCGGCCCCGCCTCGAGCGTCATCGGCAGCAGCTCCTCGGGCTCGGTGCCACGGCGCAGCACCGCCTTGATGCGGGCGAGCAGCTCGCGCGAGGAGTAGGGCTTGGTGACGTAGTCGTCGGCCCCGAGCTCGAGCCCGACGACCTTGTCGATCTCGCTGTCCTTCGCGGTGAGCATGATGACGGGCACGTTCGAGCGCTGCCGCAGCGCGCGGCAGACGTCGACGCCGGACAGCCCGGGGAGCATGAGGTCGAGGAGGACGAGGTCCGCCCCGGTGGAGTCGAACTCGCTGAGTGCGTCGTTGCCGTTGTCGGCCACCGACACCTCGTACCCCTCCTTGCCCAGCAGGTACGACAGGGGGTCGGAGAACGACTCCTCGTCCTCGACGATCAGGATCCGGGTCATGCGGGGCTCTCTCCTCGTGCGGCGGCGGCCACGCCGGGTTCGGGGTCGGCCGCGGGGTCGGAGGCGGCCGGGGGGGCCGCCACGGGAAGTCTCATCGTGAACGTCGAGCCACGGCCCTCCTGGCTCCAGACGGTGACCTCACCGCCGTGGTTGGCGCAGATGTGCTTGACGATCGCCAGGCCGAGGCCGGTGCCGCCCGTGGCACGGGAGCGGGCGGCGTCGACCCGGTAGAAGCGCTCGAAGATCCGTTCCTGCTCGGCGACGGGGATGCCCTGGCCCTGGTCGGTGACGGCGATCTCGACCGTCTCGCCGACGCGCCGGGCACCGATGCCGACCTTGGTGCGGTGGTCGCTGTAGTTCACGGCGTTGGCGAGCAGGTTGGCCACCGCCGTCACGAGCAGCTCGGCGTCGCCGAAGACCTGCAGGCCGCGTTCGGTGGCGAGCCCGAGGTCGATGTCGCGGGCCTCCGCCGCGACCCGCACCCGGTCGAGGGCCTCGACGAGGACCGTGCCGATGTCGACGAGCTCGGGCTCGTGGAGGGTGTCCGCCACCTGGAGCCGGGACAGGTCGACGATCTCCTGGACCAACCGGCCGAGCCGGGTCGACTCGACGCGGATCCGCTCGGCGAAGCGGGCGACGGCGACCGGGTCGTCGGTGGCGTCGAGGATCGCCTCGGCGAGCAGGGAGATCCCCCCGACCGGCGTCTTCAGCTCGTGGCTGACGTTGGCGACGAAGTCGCGGCGGACCTCCTCGACCCGGCGTGCGTGCGTGTGGTCCTCGGCGAGGAGGAGCACGTGGTCGACGCTGAGCGTCGCGACGCGGACCCGCATGACGACGCTGGCGTCGGGCGAGGGGCCGCGGGCGAGGTCGAGCTCCGCCTCGCGGATCACGCCGTCGCGGCGGACCTGCCGGGCGAGGTGGCGCAGCTCGTGGTGGACGAGCTCGCCGTGGCGGACCAGCCCGTACGTGATGGCGGGGGCGGAGGCCTTGACGACGGCGTCGGAGGCGTCGACGACGATGGCGATCGAGCGCAGCGCCGAGAGCACGTCGGCCACCCCGCGCGGGAGCGGAGGCTCGGGAGTCGTCGGCACCTCGTCGAGGCTCCGCTCGGACCACCGCCCCGCGAGCACCCCGACGGCGCCGATGACGAGGCCGACGGCCCCGCCGAGCGTCGCCGCGATCGTCGCATCCACGGTGTCAGGGTACGGCCGGGCACCGACCGTTCCGTGCCGCCCGGCGGGTCCCTGCACACGGTCGCGTGAAGTTCACCTCCCCGGCGCCGGAGGTTCATCCGCGCCTGAGATGGTTCACGGGCGACGGCGCGGCCCGGCGGTCGACGTCGCGTGCCCCGAGACACCCCAGCCGAAGGACCCCCACCCGTGATGCGCAAGGCCTACCACGAGGAGCTCGACCGGATCGCGGAGAGCCTCGTCGAGATGACCCACCTCGCGGCGTCGGCGATGAGCCGCGCCACCACCGCCCTGCTCGACGCAGACGTGCACCTGGCCGACTCCGTCATCACGGCCGACGCGGACATCGACGCGCGCCGTGAGGAGATCGACCTGCTGTCCTTCGACCTGCTCGCCCTCCAGCAGCCGGTCGCGACCGACCTGCGGGTCGTCGTCACGAGCATGCGGATGAGCAGCGACATCGAGCGGATGGGCGACCTGGCCCGGCACGTGGCGAAGGTCGCGCGGCTGCGCTACCCCGCCTCGGCGGTGCCCCCGGAGCTGCGCGGCACCTTCCGCGAGATGGGGTCGGTCGCCGAGCTCATCGTCGAGAAGACCGGGTCGGTCATCGCGGGCCGCGACATCGAGGGGGCCCGCGAGATCGCCCGTGACGACGACGCGATGGACCGCCTGCACCGCGAGCTCTTCGAGCACGTCACCGGGCCGGACTGGCCGCACGACACCGAGACCGCCGTCGACATCACCCTGCTCGGCCGCTACTACGAGCGCTTCGCCGACCACGCGGTCTCCGTCGCCGAGCGGGTCGTCTGGATCGTCACCGGCGAGTGGGGCAACGAGGCCGACGGCGGCCACGAGGACGCCGAGGACGCCGGTACCTCCGCGGGCTGACACCGGTGTCCCCCGAACGGACGACCCGGAGGTCGCCGAACGGGCCGATGTCCAGCGACGACATCGGTGTCTTGTCATCCGCTGACCGAGTTTTTACCTGGAGCGGAACTTAGTCCCTGCGGTCCCCGCGGCAGCGCCGGACGATGGTGGTGAACCACTCGCCACCCCTCTCCAGGAGAATCCCCGTGGGACCCCTCGCCCAGCCCCGCTCCACCGGCGCCCGCCGTGCCCTGGGCCGCGTCGCCACCCTCGCCGCCCTCGCCGCCGGCCTCGGACTCCTCGCTCCCGGAGCAGCCACTGCCGCCGTGCCGCACGCTCCGGTACGGGCGGCGGCCGTCAGCCCGGAGGTCGTGGCCAAGCGTCCGGTCGTGCTGCAGCGCATCATCACGATCAACACCGGGATCGTCCAGGCCAAGAAGGACCTCGCGTCCTCCGGACTCCCGGCGAAGACGCTCCGCCCGCTGGTTCGCGAGCTCACGTCCGACCAGACGACGCTCGCCGTCGCCGCCGTGCGGACCGTGCTGGCCCGCACCATGCCCCAGCTCGACTCCGCGGCGACCCTCGCCGAGAGCGTCGCACCGGCCCCGGCGGCCGCCACGGTCTCGGTCGAGGAGCTGACCGCCCGGGCCGACGCGGTCATCGCCCTCGCCGGGGAGCTGCGCCCCCGACAGGTCCTCCTCATCGACCGCGCCGAGATGGGCGAGTCCTACGGCTTCGACCCGAGCTTCTGGGCCACCCCCGCCCGTGAGGCTGCGCCGCTGACCGACCAGGCCGAGGCCCTCGCGGCCGGCGCCATCAGCTCCATGGGGTCCACCGGCACGGCGACCGCCCAGGACGAGGCCGACGTCACGCAGGCCGAGTCGCTCATCGCCGACGCCGAGGCCCTCACGATCGAGGCCGAGAACAACTTCGACGCCTCCAACGCCAGCTGACCCGGGCACCCGCGAAGGGGCCGTCGCCGCACCGGTGACGGCCCTCGCGGCATCCGGGGCGGCGGTAGGCTCAGGCCGTGGACGAGCAGCGGCGGTCGGTGTCCGAGGACTACGCCGAGGAGATCGAGGAGCTGCACGACCTCGAGGAGGGAGAGGGCGTCGAGATCGACGTCAAGGTCGGCAAGGCGTGGCAGCACGGCTACCCCTACTCGAAGAAGCTGCCGCGCGAGGAGTACGAGAAGACCAAGCGCCGGCTCCAGATCGAGCTGCTCAAGCTCCAGCTCGACGTCAAGGAGACCGGCAGCAAGGTCCTCGTCATCTGCGAGGGCCGGGACGCCGCCGGCAAGGGCGGGGCGATCAAGCGGTTCATGGAGCACCTGAACCCCCGCGGTGCCCGCGTCGTGGCCCTCGAGAAGCCCACCGAGATCGAGCGCACGCAGTGGTACTTCCAGCGCTACGTCGAGCACCTCCCGAGCGGTGGCGAGCTCGTGTTCATGGACCGCTCCTGGTACAACCGGGCCGGCGTCGAGCGGGTCATGGGGTACTGCACCCCCACGCAGTACCTCGAGTTCATGCGCGAGTGCCCCGACTTCGAGCGGATGCTCGTCAACTCGGGCATCCACCTCGTCAAGCTGTGGTTCTCGGTGAGCAAGGAGGAGCAGGCGGCCCGCTTCGCGTCCCGGCAGAACGACCCCGTCCGGCAGTGGAAGCTCTCCCCCACCGACCTCGCGAGCCTCGACAAGTGGGACGCCTACACGGAGGCGAAGGAGGCGATGTTCTTCTACACCGACACCGGTGACTCCCCGTGGACGGTCATCAAGAGCAACGACAAGAAGCGCGCCCGCCTCGAGGCGATGCGGCTCGTCCTGAGCGGCCTCGACTACCGCAGCAAGGACACCGACGTCGTCGGGGTCCCGGACCCGCTCATCGTCGGCCCGGCGTCGCGGATCTTCGAGCAGGGCGAGCACACCGACCGGGTCCTGCCCCGGCTCTGACGGGTCGTCCGTGCCGACGGCGCCCGCAGGGACCCGCCGCGGGGTGAGGATGTCCGCGTGAGCGTCGCACCCCAGGAGGACTTCGGCGGCTTCGTCGCGGCCCGCTGGGCCGATCTCGAGGCGGTCGCGGTCGTCGCCGTCCTGGACCCCGGGCCCGCCCGCGAGACCACGACGGCCGCGCTCGTCGCGCTGCGGTCCCGGTGGCCGGCGGCCCTGGAGGAGGGGGCCCCGACCACCGCGGCGCGACGGGAGCTCCTGGGGCGGCTCGCGCGGCCCACGCGTCGCCGCGGCGGCGAACCGCCAGAACCCTCCCCCCTGCTCCGTGAGGCGGCCGAGGACCCGGACAGCGCCGTGCCCACCGCCCTGTTCGACGGCCTCGCGAGCGAACCGGCCCTGGTCCGGGCGGCGGTCGCGGCGCGGGTGGTGTGGGACGTCGGGCCCGACACCGTGGCGGCGCTCGCCGGACGGGCCGGCGCCGACCTCGCCGCGGACGTCACGGCCATGACCCACCGCCTGCTCGACGCCCACCGCGCGGCGCGCGCCACGGACGGCCTCGGCCCGGCCGACCACCGGCTCGACGACGACCTCGCCGACCTGGTCCAGCGCCTGGCCGGCGCCGCGCCCGAGCCACCCGACCCCTCGGCGGTCGTCGCGGGGCGCAGCCGCCGGGTGCGGCGACGCAGCGTCCTCGCGGGAGGCGCGGTCGCCGCAGCGGCCGGTGCCGCCGGATGGGCCGCGTTCGGCGGTGACCGGGGGGCGGCCACCGCCGGGCCGGCACCGAGCAGCACACCCACCCCGGCCGGGCCCGACGACCCCGCCTGGGCGACGACGAGCCGATGGCCCCCGCGCGGCACCCTCGTGACCGACTTCGCCATCCAGGCCCTCGTCGTGCGCTCCGCGCCCGGTGCGCGGCTGCTCTACGCCGACGAGGTGCACGGGGTGAGGGTCGTCGTCGCGACCGACCCGAGCGTGGATGTCGGCGGCGGCCCCGGCACAACCGTGCGGGCGTGGTCGGGGCCAGCCGGGCTGCCGGCAGAGCAGCTCACCGAGGTGACGCTGGGCTACCCCGGGATCTTCGGCGCCGAGGATGTCGTCGCACTCGCGGTCGAGCACCCCACGGGTGCCGTGGTCCTGGCTCTCACGCGTCCCACCGTCGCCCGGGCCCAGGTGTCCGCGGTCGTCCGCCCGACACCGGCCGGGTCGATCGAGCGCGACTGGACCTCGGTGCCGCTGGAGGCGGGGGTCGGCGCGCTCCACCTCGAGCCGGCCCCGGGGTCGGCCACCCGGTTCCGGTGCGGGACGTACGACGGACCCCTCCCCCGGCCGGAGGCGTGGGACGTGCAGTGGGGCGAGGAGGGGGCGCGGGTCGAGTCGGTCCGCACCCAGATCGCCAACGCCCTCGGCATCGCCGCGGACCGGCTCTCGGTGGACGTCCTCCGTGCGGTCGTGCCACCGCGAAGCACGGGCTCGGCGGGCGCGGCCGGCGACCAGACGACCACGGCCGAGCTCGTCACGGCGAGGACCCCGGACGGTGCCGTCGTGCGGAGCATCCTCGTGAGCACGGCGTCACAGGGCTCGTCGTCCTGGTTCGGTGCCGAGCCGACGGTCGTGCCCGCTGCCGACGCCGCCACGCCCGCCGTCTTCCCGATGTCGGACACCAGTGGGGCACCCTTCTACGTGGTCGTCGTGCCGGGCGCGGGGGCGACGGTCCGCCTCTCGAGCCCGACCACCGGGGCCGAGTCCGACGCCGTCCCGCTCACCGACCACGCGGCCGTCGTCACGCTCCCGGGCGACTACCCGGGCGACGTCAACGTCCGGGTCGAGGACTCGGACGGGCGCGCCGTGTACGGCGCGGCACCGCCCGCGGGCCGGTGGCTGTACGACCTGTGGGACGCCCAGTACTGACACCGGAACCCTCGTCATCGGCATGCCCTGCACGCTCCATCCGGCTCTCGCGCAGCGGTCGTGGCCGGGTCGGTCCGCCGTTCCCCGGCCACGGCACGGCGTCCCGGGTGAGGATGGGACGGTGGCGCCCACGGTCGAGGAGGACTTCGGCGGCTTCGTCGCGGCCCGCTGGCCCGGGCTGGAGGCCGTCGCCCTCGTCGCGACCCTCGACCCGGAGGCCGCCGGCCGGGTGACCGCCGCGGCACTCGCCGCCCTGCGGACCCGGTGGGCCGCGACGCTCGAGGCCGGGGCCCCGACCGCGACCGCCCGGCGAGCGCTCCTCGAGCGGCTCGACCCGGGGCGGCGACGCCCCCGGTCACCGGAGCACGACGACCTCCCGGCCGACGATCGGGCGGCGGCGCTCCGGAGCCTCGTGGCGGACACCGACTCCTCCGTCCCGGCAGCCCTGCTCGACGCCCTCGTCGACGCCGGGCCGCTCGCGCGTGCGGCGCTGGCCGCAGAGGTCGTCTGGGAGCTGCCGGCGGACGAGGTGGCCTCCCTGACGGCCGACCCCGCCGTCACGGCCGCCGCCGTGGCGCAGGCCCGCCCGCGGGTGCTGGCGGCCCACCGCGAGGCCCGGGCCGCGGACGGGCTCGCTCCGGCGGACCACCGGGTGACCGACGACCTGGCCGACCTCGTCGAGCGGCTCGGCGCCGCACAGCCGGCACCCCCGGACCCTGCGGGGCTCGTCTCCGAGCGCGCCCGCCGCATCCGGCGCCGGACCGTGCTCACCGGCGGTGGGGTGGCGTTGGGGGTCGGCGCCGCCGGCTGGGCCGCCCTCTCCCGGAACGGTTCCGGAGCCAGCGCCGCCGATCCCCCGTCCCCCGCCGTCCCGACCACCGCCGGCCCGACGGACCCGGCGTGGTCCACGACGGTCCGGTGGCCTCCCCGGGGCGCGCTCGCCGGTGACGTCGGCATCCGGGCCCTGGCCGCCGCGGCCGCGGTCCGCCTCCTCTACGCGGACGACGTGGAGGACCTCAGGGTCGTCGTCGCCGCGTCCTTCGCCGACCAGCGTCCGGCCAGCACCTCGGTGCGTGCCTGGGTCGGTGCGGCCGGGTCACCGGCCGAGCGGCTCACCGAGGTCACCTTCGCCTTCGACGCGATCCTCGGCGTCGAGGACGTCGTGGCGCTGGCGGTGCCACGGGGCGCGGGTGCCGTGCTCGTGCTGCTGACCCGCCCCACGGTGGGGACCGCCGACGTCTCGCTCACCGTCCACCCCACCGCCGCGGGGTCCCTGGAGCGGACCTTCCGGCAGCTCCGGCTCTCCGACGGGGTGGGTGCGCTGCTCCTCGACGCGCGTTGCGGGGTGGCGGCCCGACTCCGGTGCGCCGACTACGACGGGACCGTCCTGGCCCCCGCCGCCTGGCAGGTGTCCCTCGGGGGCGAGGACCCGGTCGAGTCGCTCGCCGCCTACGTCGCCTCGGCCACCGGGGTGCCTCGCGAGCGACTCGTGGCGCGGGCCGTGGTCGACTCGATCACCAACGGCAGCGTCATCGACCCGACGGCGCTCTCGGCCACGGGGGGTGACGGCCAGGTCGTCCTCTCGAGCACGACGACCCCCGACGGTGGTGTCGTGCGCAGCCTGTGGGTCACCGACGACGGGCGCGCGAGGACGTCGTCGGCGCTGCTCTCACCCGTCGCGGTCCCGGCGGACGCGGAGGACGCCCCGGCCGTCATGGAGCTCGCCGGGACCCCGCCCCGCACCGGCCGCTTCCTCGTCGTCGTCCCGGGCGGGGGTGCGACCTGCCAGCTGCTCGCGACGAGCCCGAACGCCTACCCCGTCTCGAAGGTCGTCCCGATGAAGGGCCGGACGGCGGTCGTGCCGGTGATCAACGCCGCGGACGCCGCCGCCTTCCGCCTCGTCGTCAAGGACGCACGAGGGCGGACCACGTACGACGCGGTGCCACCGACCGGGCGCGACCTCCTCGGGCTCGGCGAGGACGGGACGGGGTGGCTCGGCCTGCCGCTGCGGTGAGGGTGTCGATCCGGGTCAGCGGCCCTGGTTGGCGACGGCGGCCGCGGCCTCGGCGGCGGCCTCGGGGTCGAGGTACTCCCCCGGGCCGGTCGGCATGAAGTCGTCACCGAGGCGGTACACGAGGGGCATGCCGGTGGGGATGTTCAGCCCCGCGATGTCGTCGTCGCTGATGCCGTCGAGGTGCTTGACGAGCGCGCGCAGGCTGTTGCCGTGCGCCGTGACGAGCACGGTGTGACCCGCGGTGAGGTCGTCGCGGAGCTCGTTCTCCCAGTAGGGCATCATCCGCGGGATGACGTCCGCGAGGCACTCGGTGGCGGGCACGTCGACGCCGTCGTAGCGCGGGTCGCCGGCCTGGTCGTACTCGCTGCCGGGCTCGATGGGCGGGGGCGGGGTGTCGAAGCTGCGGCGCCAGAGCATGAACTGCTCCTCGCCGTACTTGTCGCGCGTCGCCGCCTTGTCGAGGCCCTGGAGCGCGCCGTAGTGCCGCTCGTTGAGTCGCCAGCTGCGGCGCACCGGGATCCAGTGCCGGTCGCAGGCGTCGAGAGCCAGGTTTGCGGTCGTGATCGCTCGCCGCAGCACCGACGTGTGGACCACGTCGGGGAGCAGGCCGGCATCCTGCATCAACCGGCCACCGCGGACCGCCTCCGTCCGCCCCGTGTCGGACAGGTCGACGTCGACCCAGCCGGTGAAGAGGTTCTTGCGGTTCCACTCGGACTCGCCGTGGCGCAGGAGGATCAGCGTGTGCTCCGTCATGCCGACCAGCCTAGCCACCCCCTCCTTCCCCGACTTTTCATGCCCAGATCCGCGGGACACACCGCTCCGGCGGCGTGTCCCGCGGACGCCGGCATGAAAAGTCGGGGAGGAGGGGGTGGCGTCGCGGGCGGTCAGTCCGGGCGGGCCGGGTCCCCCGGGCGCTCGAGGATGTGCCGGAAGGCCTCGAGGTTGCGCAGGCTCTCGCCCCGGGAGACCCGCCACTCCCACTCCTTGCGCATCGAGCCGAGGAAGCCCATGACGAGCAGCTCGTTGAACGGCTCGTCGCACGCGGTGAGGACCACCCCGAGGAGCTGGTCGAGCGTGGCGGCGTCGACCCCCGCGGCGGGGATGCGCCCGGTGACGAAGACGTCACCCGAGCGGTCGACCGAGTAGGCGAGCCCGGGCAGCCGGAGGTTGCGGCTCAGGAGGAACCGGTAGACCTCCTCGTGGTTCTCGTCCGGGTTGCGGATGACGAACGCCGACACCGAGAGCGCCGTCTCACCGCAGACGAGGGAGACGACGGTGCGGAGCTTCTTCTCGCCCGGCAGCGAGACGACGAACTCGTCGTCGCGCGCCCCCGCCTCCCACTCGAGCTCGGCCTCGTCGAGGACGCCGCGCACGACGGCGACGAGGTCGGTCGAGCTCACGGGATGACCGCCGGGGGGACGTCGGCGATCCGTTCCGCGTCGTTGATCGAGACGTCCTTGGGGAGGTGGAGCGCCTCGCCGTAGACCTCGATGAGCCGCTCGGCGGTGCGGGACCACCCGAAGCCGCTGGCGTGCTCGGCAGCCCTGCGGGACAGGCTCGCCCGGAGGTCACGGTCGAGGGCGACCCGCCCGAGGGCGGTGGCCCAGTCGGCGGTGTCGTGGCCGTCGACGAGCAGCCCACCGTCACCGACCGCCGTCGGGAGCCCGCCGACGTTGGCCGCGACGACGGGGGTGCCGCACGCCTGCGCCTCGACCGCGACGAGCCCGAAGGACTCGCTGTGCGACGGCACGGCGACGACGTCGGCAGCCCGGTACCACTGGGCGAGCGTGGGCCGGTCGACCGGCGGCACGACCCGCAGCAGGTCCGCGATGCCCAGCCGCTCGGCGAGGTCCTCCAGGCCCATCGGGACCCGCACCCCCGAGCCGCTCGCGCCGCCGAGGACACCGACCACGAGGCGGGAGCGGAGGTCGGGGCGGCGACGGACCAGCTCGGCGGCTGCCCGGACGAGGACGTCGGGGCCCTTGAGCGGCTGGATCCGGCCGACGAAGAGGAGGAGCACGGCGTCCGCCGGCAGGCCGAGCTCGGCCCGGGCGACCTCCTGCGGACCGGGGGCGAACGTCACGAGGTCGACCCCGGGCTCGGCGACGGCCACGCGGGCGGGGTCGGCGTCGTAGAGGTCGACGAGCTCGGCGGCCTCCCGGTCGGTGTTCGCGACGAGCCGGTCGGCGGCCTCGACGACCTGGGCCTCCCCGATCTCGCGGCCGCGCGGCTCGGGCTCGTCACCGTCGGCGAGATGGAGGTTCTTGACCCGGGCCATCGTGTGCATCGTGTGCACGAGGGGCACACCCCAGCGGTCCGCGGCGAGCCAGCCCACCTGCCCGGAGAGCCAGTAGTGCGAGTGCACGAGGTCGTAGTAGCCCGGCGGCGCGTGGGCGGCGACGCGCATCATCCCGGCGGCGAACGCGCACAGCTGGCCCGGCAGGTCCTCCTTGGACAGCCCCTCGTACGGGCCCGCGGCGACGTGCCGGACGACGACCCCGGGCTCGACCTCGACGACGTCTGGCTGGGCGGCGCTCGTCGTCCGGGTGAAGAGGTCGACCTCCGTGCCGAGCCGCGCCAGCTGCCGGGCGACCTCGATGACGTAGACGTTCATCCCCCCGGCGTCCCCGGTGCCCGGCTGCGCGAGCGGCGAGGTGTGCACGGTGACCATGGCGACCCGGCGCGGTCGCGGGCCACGGGTGGGGTCGCTCATGAGGACGAGTCTTCCACGGCCGCCCGCGGTGTGTCCGTGACGGTGACCACGGCCCGGGGCGACCAGACGTGGATGGCGATGCGCCCGTCCTGGCGGAGGTCGACGGCGCGGGGCACCCCGACCGGCCCGATCGAGACGTCCGTGCCGAGGACCCAGGTGAACGCCGGCTGCTCGACGACCGTCGGGTCGACCCAGTAGGCCCGCTCCTTGAGGTTGCGGGCGGGCAGGGCCGGGGCGATACCGGTCGTCGCGGGGCGCCAGTCGAGGTTGATGCCGATGGCCGAGGCCCCGGGCACGGCGACGTCCATCCGGATCCGGCCGTCGGTCGGCTCGAAGGTGATGCGCAGGGGGAGGCTGCGGGTCTCGTCGTGCACGACGCCGCTGTACTGCACCGTGTCGTCGTCACGGTTCACGGCGTCGATGCTCACGGCGGTGAGGGCCGAGGTGACGCGCTCCCGACGCCGCTCCGCAGAGCGCTCGACCTCGCCGATCAGCGCGGTGACCGGAGCGCCCTTGGTGACGGTGTCCGCGAGGACGGTGCTGCCGCGGGAGAGGCGGAAGCCACGGTCGTAGAGCGTCACGGTGAGGCCCGCGCCCAACGACTGCACCCCGAAGGCGTTCTGGGACACCTCCAGCAGCCCGGGTTCGACGTCGGTGATGCCGATGTCGCGCGCGAGGACGCTCGGGACCCAGGAGGTCAGCCCGAGGACGAGGGCACCCGTGAGGGAGACGACGAGGGCGACCATCGAGAGGCTGACCGAGCCCTCGCGCCCCTGCACCCACCACCGGTCCGCCACCGACTCAGGGTAGTCCGGTGGCCCCGGGAGGGCTCGACGGGGAGGCGCCTCCGGCGGTCGGGACGCCTAGGCTTGGCGCCGTGCCCGCCCAGCGGCCCGTCGGGGTCATCACCCGTGGGACCACCAACCCGAACCGGCTGCGGCGCTGCGACCGCTGGCTCGCGGGACCGCAGGCCTGGCGGCTGCGCCGGCACCCGACCCCACCCGTCGTCGTCGACCTCGGCTACGGCGCCTCCCCGGTGACCGCCGTCGAGCTGCACGACCGGCTGCTGCGCGTCCGCGACGACGTCGAGGTCGTCGGCGTCGAGATCGACCCGGAACGCGTCGCCGGGGCCAGGGCCCTGGAGCGGCCGGGCCTGCGGTTCGTCCGCGGCGGCTTCGAGGTGCCGGTCCCCGGTGGGCGGCGGCCCGTGGTCGTGCGGGCCTTCAACGTGCTGCGGCAGTACGACGAGGCCGAGGTCGGGGACGCCTGGGCGCGCGTCGTCGCCCGGCTCGCCCCCGGCGGCCTGCTCGTCGACGGGACCTGTGACGAGCTCGGTCGGCTGGCCGCCTGGGTGGCGGTCACCGCCGACGGCCCGCAGAGCCTCACCCTCGCGTGGCGGCTGCGGGGGCTGGAGCGCCCCGGAGTCGTGGCCGAGCGGCTGCCGAAGGCGCTCATCCACCGCAACGTGCCCGGCGAGCCGGTCCACGCCCTCCTCACGGCGCTCGACGACGCCTGGGAGCGGCAGGCGCCCCTGGCGTCCTACGGCGTGCGGCAGCGCTTCATCGGGACGGTCGCGGCGCTGCGCGACGCGGGATGGCCGGTGCTCGGTGGCCCCTCACGCTGGCGGCTCGGGGAGCTCGGCGTGGCCTGGGAGGCCGTCGCGCCTCACCAGGGCCCGTAGGGACCCTGCCGCCCGGTGCCGCGGCCCATCACCTGGTCGAGGGCCGGCTTGACGTCGGCGAGGTAGACCCCGGCCGCGACGATGGCGATGATCGCGAGCAGACCGAGACCGCCGAGCGCCACGACGCCGAGGAGGACGGCCACGACCGTCACGAGGAGCCAGAAGTTCTTGGTCCGCTTGCCGGCCGCGGTGAACGCGTCGGGCCGACGCCGGAGGCAGTCGACGAGGGCGAACACCTCGACACCGAGGGCCGCCACCGACAGGGCGAGGACGATCCAGCTCTGGAGGTGGTCGAGGATCTGCATGGGGACAGCCTAGGCGTCAGACGTCGAGGACGATCGTCACCGGACCGTCCGCGACGAGCTCGACGTGCATGTGCGCCCCGAAGCGGCCCGTCGCCACCTCGAGACCGCGGTCGCGCAGGGCTGCGGCGACGGCGTCGACGAGCGGCTCGGCCACCGCGCCGGGCGCCGCCGCGTTCCACGAGGGCCGGCGGCCCTTGCGGGTGTCGGCGTAGAGGGTGAACTGGCTGACCACGAGCACCGGGGCCCCCTCGTCGAGGACGGAGCGCTCGCCGTGGAGGATCCGCAGCTCGGCGATCTTGCGCGCCGTCGTGGCCACCTGCTCGGGGCCGTCGTCGTGGGTGGCCCCGACGAGCGCGAGCAGGCCGGGGCGGGTGATCTCGCCGACGGCCTCCCCCTCGACCGTGACCGCCGCGCGGGTCACCCGCTGGAGGACCGTCCTCACGCGCCGGGGCCCTCCGCGACGCCGACGGCGACGACGGCGCCCACGGGCGCACCGTGGCCGAGGACGGGAGCGTCCTCGAGCAGCGGGTAGGCCGCGGACTCGACGCCCATCCGGCGCAGCAGCGCGGCGAGGACGACGGGGCGGGCGCGCTGGCCGCCGTCGGCGATCTTCAGCGCCAGGCCCCGGCCGTCGGCGAGGCCGACGGCGTAGACGGCCTCCGCGCCGTCCTTGGCCACGAGCCCCTCGGTGCCACGGATGAGCGCGGTGACGTCGCGCCGGGTGCCCCCGACCAGCTCGGGATGGGTGCGGACGGCGTGGGCGATGCTCGCCTCGGGGGTGCCGGGGTCAGCGGTGGCGATGCGGGCGAAGGCGCGGGCGAGGCCGGCCAGCGAGACCGCCATCACCGGGGCGCCGCAGCCGTCGACCGCGGTCGCCGCCACGGGCTCGCCGCAGAGGTCCTCGAGGGTCTCGGCGATGCGCTGCTGGAGGGGGTGGGCCGGGTCGAGGTAGGTCTCGGTGTCCCAGCCGTTGACCCGGCAGGTGGCGAGCATCGCGGCGTGCTTGCCGGAGCAGTTCTGGGCGAGCGGGCGGGCAGGGCGGCCTGCGGCGACCCAGGTGTCGCGCTCGACCGGGTCGTACGGGAGGTCGGGGGTGTTGCGCAGGTCGGCCTCGGTGAACCCGGCGTCGGCGAGCATCTCGCGGACACCGTCGAGGTGGAACGGCTCCGCACTGTGGCTCGCGCACGCCAGGGCGAGGTGCGGCGGCGGCAGGGTCAACCCCGCGCGGAGCATCGCGAGCGCCTGGACCGGCTTGTTGGACGACCGCGGGAACACCGGGTCGTGGGGGTCGCCCCACGCCTCGAGGAGCGACCCGTCGGGGCCCGTGACGGCGACCGACGCGCGGTGGGCGGACTCGACGACCCCGTTGCGGACGACGTGGGCGAGGACGGGGGCGTCGGCGAGGGCGGCGGGGGTGGGCTGAGGCACGGATCCGACCCTAGCGCCGGGCCGCGGGCCGGCTCCAAACACCCGTCGACGGAGCAGAACACGCCGTGTGGGCAGTGCCCCACACGGCGTGTTCTGTTCACTCGACGGGGTGAGACCCGACGGGGTGTGTCAGTCGCCGACCTTCTCGGCGGCCTTCTCCGTGGCCTTCTCGGCCGCGGCGGCCGTCTTGCGCGCGCTCGTCGTGGCGCCCTTGGTGGAGGAGGTCGTCTTCTTGGCGGACTTCCTCGTCGTGGTGGAGGTGCGCTTGGCGGCCGTGCGGGTGCGCTTGCCGGCGGCGGCGACCTCGACCTGGGCCTCCTTGGCCTCCTCGGCGACCGAGTCGGTGAGGACGGTGGCGACCTTGACGGCCTCCTTGCGGCCGGTGGTGATGGTGGCCTTGGCGGAGCGCTCGATCTCGGCGGCCGCGTGGCGCGCCGTGGTGACGGCACCCTTGGCCTGCGCGACGGTCGTCTCGGCCTGCGCGACGAGGTCCTGGGTGGCCTTCTGGGTGCGGATCCGGCCGACGAGGCCCTTGCCGCGGGTCGCGAGGTCGGCGTAGCCCTCGGTGACCTTGCCACCGACGACCATGCTCTGGTTGAGCGCGAGCGCCGGGAGCTCCTTGACCTGCTCGGTCATGGTGCCGACGCGGGCCTGGAGGGCGGCGGGGGTGAGGTCGGCGCGGGCGGCCTCGGCGCGCTTGGCGAGCTCGGCGCGGCGGGCGTCGGCACGCTTCTGGGCGTCGCGGACCTTCTCGACCGCGAGGTCGGTGGCACCGGCGAGGGCGTAGAGCGGGGTGTCGATGGTGGTGCGGAGGTCGTCGATGACGGCCATGGTGTGCTCCTTCGGGACGAGGTGTTTCTCTGGTCTGGGTGGCCCGGTCGGCGGCGCTGCCGGGGGGCGGAGGCGGCGATCAGCGCCGGGCGTCGTCCTCGACGTAGGACTCGTAGATGTCGAGGAGGGTCTTCTTCTGCCGGGCCGTGAGGAGCGGGTCCTCGGCGATGGCCCGGCGGACGTCGGGGGTGTGCGGGGCGGAGTCGGCGCTCGCGGCGTCGAGGATGCCGGCCCGCACGTAGAGGGACTCGGCGGAGACCTCCAGCCCCTTGGCGAGCTGCTGGAGGATCTCGGCGCTCGGGCGCTTCAGCCCCCGCTCGATCTGGGACAGGTAGGGGTTGGACACCCCGGCGAGCTCGGACAGCTGACGCAGGGAGAGCTTGGCGGACGTGCGCTGCTCGCGCAGGTACTCGCCGAGGCTCTCGCCCAGGTCGTTCAGCGGGTTCTTGCTCACGAGTCCAGTATGCTTGCTCTGGTTAGCAAAATGCAAACTGGGGCAAGCGTGAGCGTGGACACACCCCGACCGTCGGGTGCTCAGGTGGTCACCCGAGCAGCCGTCTCAGCACCCAGCTCTGGAGCAGGCGCTCAGGCGGTGGCTGGCTCGCGGCGGCGCAGGGAGATGTCGGCGCACTCGACGCAGGTGTCGTCCGAGACGAGGCCGAGCCGGATCATCTGCCCGAAGACGAAGCAGCCGGCGCAGAAGCCCACACCGGCCTCGAGGGCGGCGAAGAGCGTGAGCACCGAGAGCAGCACCACGGCGACGGTGGGCGCGCCGAGGACCCAGCCGGCCGTGGCCCCGAGGGTGACGACGAGGCCGACGCCCTGGGCGAACCGCTTGGGGGCGCCGGAGACCATCCGGGGCTCTCCGAGCCGCGGGGCGATGACGCCGGCCCCGAGTCGACCGAGCGGGCTGAAGCGCGGGCCCGCGGCGACGCGGAGGGCGAACCCGACGGCCATCACGGCGCTGATCCAGAGCCAGCCGGTGGCCAGCGCGGCGACCGCGAGCACGACGACACCGGCCGCCACCGAGCGGGCCGCCTTCTCGTTGACGATCGGGGGGAAACCGATAAGGGAACGCATGGTCGGCATAACTCGTGATTATGTGTCCGCATTCCCCCGCACGCCCAGCGGGGTCCACCCCTCGGACGTGCAGGCGACCGCGCCGGTCACGAACCGACGCATGTGTCAGTGCGTGTCGCGGTCGCCCCCGTCAGCGGGCGCGGCGGTCCCGGACCCCGAGGAGCTCCCGGGCCTCGGTCGTCGACAGCGGCGGTCGCTGCACGAGCGTCGCCAGCTCGGCGGCCCGCGCGACGAGCTCGTCGTTGTGCTCCACGAGCCGCCCCCGGCGGAACACGACGGTGTCCTCCATCCCGACCCGCAGGTGCCCACCGGCCGACAGGGCCGCCGCCATGATCGGCAGGTGCCCCCGCCCGATGCCCGTCGCGGACCAGGACGTCACCTCGGACGGCAGCATCCCGACCCCCGCCATGAGCGCTGCCGTGGTCGCGGGCATCCCCCCGGGGACCCCGGTGACGAAGTCGACGTGGACCCGGCCGCCGAACGGGAGCCCGTGCGTGTCGAGGAGCCGGCGGAGCGCGTGGACGTGCCCGAGGTCGAACAGCTCGAACTCCGGCACGACCTCCCGCTCCTGCGCCTGGACGTAGAGCTCGCTCATGAACGGCCACGGGTTGAGGAAGACGTCGTCACCGAAGTTCGTCGTACCGCAGGTCAGCGAGCAGGAGTCGGGCTCGGCGTCGAGGACGGTGAGCCGGGTCTCGAGCGGGTCGTGGACCGAGCCGCCGGTCGAGAGCTGGACGACGAGGTCGGTGGCCTCCCGGACCGCCTCGACCGTGGCGCCGAGCAGCCCCCGGTCGAGGGTGGGCCGGTGCTCGGCGTCTCGGACGTGGAGGTGGATGAGCGCCGCGCCCGCGGCCTCGCAGCGCCGGGCGGTCTCGACGACCTCGTCGAGGGTCGTCGGCAGCTGCGGCAGGTCGGGCTTGGCGTGCTCGGCCCCGGTGGGGGCGACGGTGATGAGCGTTCCGGTCACCCCGGTGGACGGCGTCGTCATGGCGTCATCCTGTCAGGCCACCGGGTGGAGTCGCAGCCCGGCCACCCCGCCGTCACCGGAGGATCTTCGGCGTTCAGCCCTGCACGACGACGGTCTGTGCGGCGGAGACCCCTCCGACGAGACATTCGGCGTCCTCCGGGACGGAGCGCTTGACCACCGCGAGCGCCGTCGGGCCGTCCTCGTGGTGCCGCGCGACGGTCGTCACCCGACCCACCTCGCGCCCCCCGACCTCGACGGGCGTGCCGGGATCGGGGAGCACGTGCCCCGACCCGTCGAGGTGGAGGAAGACGAGCCGACGCGGCGGCCGCCCGAGGTTGTGGACGCGGGCGATGGTCTCCTGGCCGCGGTAGCACCCCTTGTGGAGGTGCACGGCCGTGCGGAGCCAGTCGAGCTCGTGCGGGATGGTGCGGTGGTCGGTCTCGAACCCGAGCCGGGGTCGCCAGGCCGCGACGCGCAGCGCCTCGGCCGCCCAGGTCCCGGCCAGCGGGCGGTCGCCGACGGCGGCCTCCAACCCGTCGCGCGGGACGAGCAGCTCGCGCCAGGCCCGCCCCTCGGCCGGGTGGCCCTCGGCGGGGCCGTAGAGCGCGGTGTCACCGACGGTCGTGGGCCAGGGGTCGACCCACGCGAGGGGCTCGCCGTCGGCGGACTCGGTGCCCATCGGCTCGCCGAGGACGGCCCAGTCGGCCGTGACGTCCTCCACCTCGACCCGGAGCATGAAGCGCATCGACTCCAGCCAGGCGGCGAGGGCAGGTGCCGTGCCGGGCTCGACGCCGAGCCAGGTGCGCTCCCCGTCGTCGACGACGTGCAGCGCGTGCTCGACGTGCCCCTTCGGCGAGAGCACGAGCGACTCGCGCGACTGCCGCGGCGGTAGGCCGGTGAGCTCCTGGGTCGTCATCGAGTGCAGCCAGGTGAGCCGGTCGGGGCCGGCCACGGTGACGAGCCCGCGGTGCGACAGGTCGACGACGGCGAGACCCTCGGCGAGGAGGCGCTGCTCGCGCATCGGGTCGCCGTAGTGCGCGGCGACGCCGACGTCGAGGCCCTCCCCCGCGACGGCGCCGTGGCGGTCGAGCAGCGGCGAGGCGGCGACGGGGGCGGCGGACGGGACGGACGGGACGGGTGCGGTCATGGGGTCTCCCTGCAGGTGCGGCACAGCCCGTGGACGGCCGCGTGGCTGACGTCGGCGGCGAAGCCGAGCCGGTCGTCGATCCGCGCGACGAGCTCGTCGGCGGCCTCGAGGGGCACCTCACCGACCCACCCGCAGCGGCGGCAGACGACGTGGACGTGGGTGGCGTGCTCCGCGAGGTGGTAGCTGGGGGTCCGGTGGTCGACGTGCGTGTGGCCGACCAGCCCGAGCTCCTGGAGCGCCTCGAGCGACCGGTAGACGGTCGACACCGGGAGCGCGCCACCGCCGTCGGCGGCGACCGCCTCGGCGATGTCGTCCGGGGTCGCGTGGCCGAGCCCACCGACGGCGGCGAGCACCCGCTCACGCTGCGTCGTGAGGCGCTTGCCCCGCGCACGCAGTCGGGCCCCGAGGTCACTCACCCCTCCAATGTAGGCCGGACCGGCGCGCAGCCCACGCCCGCGTCCTTAGACTGGGGCGGTGACGGACCAGGACCTCGACCTCCTCGGACTCGGCGGGGACCAGCCCGACGACGGGTCCGGCGACGGCTCCGGCGACGGGACCCGCCACGAGCGCCACGGCCGCCGGCACCGCCGAGGCCGACGCATCCTCATCGTGGTCGCGAGCCTGCTCGCCCTCGTGCTCGTCGCGGTCGGGGGCTTCGTCGGCTACCTCGGCTGGCGCGTCAACGACAACGTGACCCAGGCCGACCTGCTCCCGACGGCCCCGCCCCCGACGCAAGCGGCCGACGGCTCGCCCATCCCGGCGACCGGGGTCGGCACGAACTTCCTGCTCGTCGGGTCCGACAGCCGGGGCACCGACCGCGGCCGGTCCGACGTCATCCTCCTCGTGCACATCCCCGCCGACCCCACGGCGATCCAGATGATCCACTTCCCCCGCGACCTCTACGTCTCGATCCCCGGCCACGGCAAGAACAAGATCAACGCCTCGTACGCGTTCGGGGGCGAGCCGCTGCTCGTCGAGACGATCCAGAACCTCCTCGGGGTGAAGATCGACCACGTCGCCCGGACGAACTTCGACGGCTTCAAGAACATGACCGACGCCGTCGGCGGGGTCCGCGTGTACGCCGAGGAGGCCAACAGCGCCTCGGGCAACGGGGGGACCGCCATCACGAAGGGCTGGAACGAGCTCGACGGCGAGCAGGCCCTCGGCTTCGTGCGCGAGCGCTACGAGCTGAGCGAGGGCGACATCTCGCGCGGACGCCGCCAGCTCGCCTTCGTCAAGGCGCTGCTGCTCAAGGCGACGAGCAAGCAGACGATCACCAACCCGCTGGCGATCGCCCGCTTCACCGACGCGGCGACGAAGAACCTCGTCGTCGACAAGGACCTGTCGATCAGCACGATGAAGGACTACGCCCTCGAGCTGCGGGGCATCCGCGCCTCCGACGTCGTCTTCGCGACCGCGCCCTTCTCCGGCTTCGGGTCCGACCCGAAGGCGGGCAGCATCGACATCGTCGACGAGCCGAAGATGGCGCTGCTCGGCGAGGCCCTGCGCACCGACTCGATGGACGACTACCTCGACGTGTTCGTCACGCCCTGAGCGGTGCGCGCCGGGTCACTCGACCCGCTTGAGCTCCGCGGAGACGTGGGACTGGAGCGGCTGGCCCACGGCGGCCATGTCCATGACCCACATGAGGTTGGAGTCGACGTACCCGTACATCCGCTGGGCGGCGGTGTACTCCTTGGCGTCGGGGCTGCGCATCACGCCGTCGGTCCGCAGCTCGACCTTCGCCGGCTCAGCGGTACCGGCGTACATCTCGACGAAGCCGGTGGGGTGGGCGAGCAGCAGCTCGACGTTCGTGCCGTCGGCCGACGGGGCGACCGGACGCCAGAACCCGAGCTCGGTGGCGAGCGGGCGCACCTGGTTGCCGTCGTCGTCGAGGAGCCAGGTGCGCGACTCCCACCGCAGGAAGCGGCGGCCGTCGTGACTGCACACCACCTCCTGACCGAACCGCTGGGAGTCGATGGTGGGGTAGCCGACGAGTCCGGCCCCCGCCCAGGAGCCGACGAGCCAGGCGAGCGGGGCGAGATCCTCGTGGAGGGAGGTGTCGAGCGTGAAGACCATACGCTCCAGTCTATGGACTCTCCCGCGACCGCCCTCGTCGTCAAGGTCACCTGCGGCCCGGAGGCCCCGGAACGGCTGGCCCAGGGCTTCACCGTGGCCGCCACCGCCCTCGCCTCCGGGCTCGAGGTCAGCCTGTGGCTCACCGGGGACGCGACGTGGATGGCCGTGCCGGGTCGCGCCGAGGAGGTCGACCTCCCGCACGCCGCGCCCCTCGCAGAGCTGCGCGATGCCCTGCTCGAGGGAGGGCGCGTCACCGTGTGCGGCCAGTGCGCGGCACGTCGCGACCTCGGGGAGGACGCCCTCGTCGCGGGCGCAGTCATCCGCGGGGCGGCCGCCTTCGTCGAGGAGGTCGTGGCCCCCGGGGCGCGCGCGCTCGTCTACTGAGCGTGCAGGTCAGCCGACGAGGGCGAGCGAGACGCCGTACGCGACGACGCCCGGGACGAGCAGCCCCGCGGCGGCCGACGCCAGCTGGCAGCGGATGGCCGTGACCGGCGGCAGCACCACGAGCACCCGTCGCATCGCGTGCGAGACGGCCGCGGCGAGCAGCCCGGCGAGGGCCGCGGTGGCCGGTCGCGGCGTGCCGAGGACCGCGGCGGCGACGACCGCGCCGGAGGCCCCGAGGACCATCGCCAGCGGCAGCAGCCACGGCCGGATGGCACGGATCCCGGCCGCGAGGTCGGCGAGCGAGCCGACCGCGACGGCGACCAGCGCGACCGTCGCGAGGTCCGCCGGGCGGCTCGCCCGGGCGAGGGGGAGCCACGTCGTGCCCACCGCGACGAGCGCGAGCCCGAAGGAGGTCACGCCGATCGACTCGGTGAGCCGCGGTCGGCCGTCGCGACGGACGATCTGGTGCACGAACATCAGCCCGAGGCCGATGGCGAGCGCCACGGGGACCAGCCGCAGGTAGGGCTCGCCCGTGGAGAGAACCGCGGCGGCGGGGGCCAGGACGGCGGTGACGCCGACGGCGAGCGAGGCGCCGAAGCGGCTCGAGCTGCCGAGCAGCCGCGGCCACCCCCAGGCGAGGACGAGCCCGGTCCAGGCGAGCCCGGCGGCGAGGACGACGGGGTCGGTGCGCAGTGCGAGGACGAGGAGCCCGGCGAGGACGACCGTGGCGGCCACGACGACCGGGCGGGGCACGGTGGCCATCTCGGGCAGCAGCGGCTGGTCGCGCTCCGCCTCGCGCCGGGCGCGGCGGCTCGCCCGGGTCTCCGCGACGGCGGGGGGCACGTGCTCCACGCCCTCGACCGCATCCGACCCTCCCTGCTCCTCCACGCGGGGCATCCTCCCATCACCCGCCGGCGAACGGCGGGAGCACCTCGACCACCGCTCCGGGTGGGAGGGGGTCCTCACCGGCGGCGGCGAGCCCGTCGACGAGGACCGAGCAGACGGGCAGCACGGGCGCCAGGCCCGGCCGGGAGGCGGCGAGCAGCTCGACGAGGGCGCCGACCGTCCCGGGCGTCCCGAGCGTCTCGGTGTCGACCCCCGCAGCGGCCCGGGCACCGGCCCAGTACCGCACCGTGACGTCCGAGGGGGCGGTGGCCGTCCCATCCGGGGCGGATGCTCCGTGGCGCGTGTCCATGACCGCCTATCCTGTGGGGCGATGGCCCACCTGTTGCTGTTGACGAACACCTTGGCTCCCAGCGCCGAGGTCCTACCGGCGCTCGGGCTCCTCAGCCACCATGTTCGCATCCTCCCCGCGGAGGCGTCCGCGCTGGTCGACGCACCGGAGGCGGATGCCGTCCTCGTCGACGCCCGCCGCGAGCTGGCCATGGCCAAGTCCCTGTGCCGCGTGCTCCAGACGACGGGCGTCGCCGCCCCGCTCATCGTCGTCGTCACCGAGGGCGGGCTCGCCGGGCTGACCGCCGAGTGGGGCGTCGACGACGTCGTCCTCGACACCGCCGGCCCCGCCGAGGTGGAGGCCCGGCTGCGGCTCGCCGCCGGCCGTCGCGCCGAGTCGGCCGAGGACGAGGCGGGCCCGATCACCACCGGCTCCCTCGTCATCGACGAGACGACGTACTCGGTCCGGCTCCGCGGCCGGCTGCTCGACCTCACGTACAAGGAGTTCGAGCTCCTCAAGTACCTCGCCCAGCACCCCGGGAGGGTGTTCACCCGCTCGCAGCTGCTCCAGGAGGTCTGGGGCTACGACTACTTCGGGGGCACGCGCACCGTCGACGTCCACGTGCGGCGGCTGCGGGCCAAGCTCGGCATCGAGCACGAGCTGCTCATCGGTACCGTCCGCAACGTCGGCTACCGCTTCGTGCCCGAGGTCGCCGAGGAGACCGACGACCTCGAGGGGGCCGAGGGCTGATGCCGGTCACCGAACGCGTCGAGTCCGTCGACGACGCCACGGCCCACGAGGTCCGCGACCTCTGGGACCGCGCGGAGGCCGCCGACGGCGTCGCGGCCGTGTCCGAGGCGTTCCGGCTCGCGCTCGGGGCGGCGCGCGACGGCGTCGTCCACGTCCTCCGCCGCGACGACTCCGGGCAGCTCGTCGGCTACGCGCAGGTCGCCTCGGCCGGCACGCCGGACGCGGTCGCCGAGCTCGTCGCCGACCCCGCGGCCCGGCGCACCGGCCACGGCCGCGCCCTCCTCGACGCCGCACTGGGCGCGGGTGCACGCAGCGTCTGGGCCCACGGCGACCTCGCACCGGCCCAGGCCCTGGCCGCAGCAGCCGGACTCGACCGAACCCGCAGCCTCCACCTCATGGGCCGCCCCCTCGGCGAGGCCGATGCCGCCGATCCCACACTGCCGGAGGGCTACTCGGTGCGGGCGTTCGAGCCCGGACGGGACGACGAGGCCTGGGTCGCGCTCAACGCCGCGGCCTTCGCGAGCCACCCCGAGCAGGGCCGGATCAGCGTGGCCGACCTCCGCGAGCGGATCGACCAGCCGTGGTTCGACCCGGCCGGCTTCCTGCTCGTCGAGCGGGACGGGCGCCTCGTCGCCTTCCACTGGACCAAGGTCGAGCCGGGTGCAGCACACGGCTCCGGGCGGGCCCACGGAGGCGGGACGGACGGAGTCCGGACCGGCTCCGGGCGGGCCCACGGAGGCGGGACGGACGGAGTCCGGACCGGCTCCGGGGAGGTGTACGTCGTCGGGGTCGACCCGGCGGAGCAGGGGCACGGCCTCGGGGGCCCGGTCACCGGGCTCGGCATCGCCCACCTCGCCCGGCAGGGCCTGGCCGAGGTGCACCTGTACGTCGACGGCGACAACACCGCCGCGCTGCGCACCTACCGGCGGCTCGGCTTCGAGGACCTCGCCGTCGACGCCCAGTACTCGGTCCGGGCGTGAGCGCACCCGCCGCCCCGCAGTCGACCTGACAGGATGGAGCGCATGACGGCAGAGACGGGGACGCGGGTCCACGACACCACCGCCCGGGACGCCGCCGCGGAGGCCTCGGCCGACGCGAACATCGTCTCGGAGGTGTCGATCGCGAGCGCGTCGGCGAGCGAGACCCGGCACCAGCAGCCCCGCGGCACCAACGGGCGCTTCGTCCGCCCGGCGCACCCGGGTGAGGACGACGAGGAGGGCCTGCCCTCGGACCGCTTCCTCGACCGCGAGATCTCGTGGCTGCAGTTCAACGAACGCGTCCTCCAGCTCGCCGGTGACGAGAACGTCCCGCTCCTCGAGCGCGCCCGGTACCTCGCGATCTTCGCCTCCAACCTCGACGAGTTCTTCATGGTGCGCGTCGCCGGGCTCAAGCGCCGGATCGCCACCGGCATCGCGGTCCGCTCCGCGTCCGGCCTCGAGCCGCGCGAGGTCCTCGAGCAGATCTCCCTCGTCGCCCACGAGCTGATGACGATGCAGGCCCGGGTCTACGCCGAGCAGGTGCGCCCCGCCCTCGAGCAGGAGGGGGTGAGCATCGTCCGCTGGGACGAGCTGTCCGAGGAGGAGCGCGACCGGCTGGCCCGGGTGTTCTCGCAGCGCCTCTTCCCCGTCCTCACGCCGCTCGCCGTCGACCCCGCGCACCCGTTCCCGTACATCTCGGGGCTCTCCCTCAACCTCGCGGTCATCCTCGTCAACCCCCGCTCGGGCAAGGAGCACTTCGCCCGGGTCAAGGTGCCGCCGATGCTGCCCCGCCTCGTCCGTGTCGAGCCCGGGCCGGACGAGTCGCCGCTCGCCGACATGTACGAGACCCGCTTCGTCCCGCTCGAGGACGTCATCGCGGCACACCTCGACCAGCTCTTCCCGGGGATGGAGGTGCGCGAGCACTTCACCTTCCGGGTGACCCGCAACGAGGACCTCGAGGTCGAGGAGGACGACAACGAGAACCTCCTGACGGCCCTGGAGCGCGAGCTGACCCGGCGACGCTTCGGACCCCCGGTGCGCCTCGAGGTCGAGGCGGCCATGGACGACCACGTCCTCGACCTCATCGTCCGCGAGCTCGGGGTGGCCGCCTCCGAGGTCTACCGGCTGCCCGCCCCGCTCGACCTCCGGGCGCTCAACGTCATCGCCGACCTGGAGCGCTCCGAGCTGCACTTCGAGCCGTTCGTCGCCCGCACCAACGCCGACCTCGCCCCCACCGAGTCGGCCAAGGCGCGCGACATCTTCGCCTCGATCCGCAAGCAGGACGTCCTGCTCCACCACCCGTACGACTCGTTCTCGACCTCCGTGCAGGCGCTGCTCGAGCAGGCCGCGGCCGACCCGCACGTGCTGGCCATCAAGCAGACGCTCTACCGCACGAGCGGCGACAGCCCGATCATCGACGCCCTCATCGACGCCGCCGACGCCGGCAAGCAGGTGCTCGCCGTCGTCGAGATCAAGGCGCGCTTCGACGAGGAGAACAACATCTCCTGGGCCCGCAAGCTCGAGCACGCCGGCGTCCACGTGGTCTACGGCATCGTCGGGCTCAAGACCCACGCGAAGCTCTGCCTCGTCATCCGCCAGGAGGCCGAGGGGATGCGCCGGTACTGCCACGTCGGCACCGGCAACTACAACCCCAAGACCGCCCGGCTCTACGAGGACCTCGGGCTGCTCACCGACGACGAGCAGGTCGGCGACGACCTCAGCCGCCTGTTCAACCAGCTGTCCGGCATCGCCCCGCGCAGCAAGTTCAAGCGGCTCCTCGTGGCGCCCCGGTCGGTGCGCTCCGGGCTCATCGCGCACATCGACGCCGAGATCGAGCAGGAGCAGGCCCACCCGGGCTCCGGGCTCATCGCGTGGAAGGTCAACTCGATCGTCGACGAGCAGACCATCGACGCCCTCTACCGCGCCTCCCAGGCCGGGGTGCGGGTCCAGCTGTGGGTCCGGGGGATCTGCGCGCTCCGGCCGGGGGTGGCGGGGCTGTCCGAGACGATCGAGGTGCGCTCGGTGCTCGGCCGCTTCCTCGAGCACTCCCGCGTCTTCTACTTCGGCGGCGGCGGCGAGCCGGTCGTCTACATCGGCAGCGCCGACATGATGCACCGCAACCTCGACCGGCGCGTCGAGGCCCTCGTGCGGCTCACCGAGCCGGCCCACGTCGAGGACGTCCGCTCGCTCATGGTGCGCGGGATGTCCGACCAGTACTCGCACTGGGGGCTCGGGGGCGACGGGCGGTGGACCCGCTACCACCTCGACCCCGAGGGCCAGCCGCTCGAGGACCTCCAGTCCGCCCTCGTCGAGATGCACGCCAAGCGCCGCCGCAAGGCCCGGCGCCGCTGACGGCGAGGCGACACGTGCCGACGACGATCCCGGCCGCCGGGACCCTGCCGTGGCGGGTGCAGGACCACCTCCTCCAGGTCGCCCTCGTCCACCGCCCCCGCTACGACGACTGGTCCTGGGCCAAGGGCAAGCTCGACCCCGGCGAGGAGTGGGCGCCCGCCGCGGCCCGCGAGACCTTCGAGGAGACCGGGCTGCAGGTGCGTCTCGGGGTGCCGCTCCCCGAGGCGCGCTACACCCTCCTCGACAAGGACGGGCGCCCCGACGACAAGGTCGTGCGCTACTGGGCCGCCCAGGTGGTCGGGGGCGACGGCAGGCTCGTCAACGAGATCGACGACGTCGCGTGGCTCGACCCGCGCGAGGCGCACGACCGGCTCGACTACGCCCGCGACCAGGACCAGCTGCTCGCCCTCGTCCGCTGGCACCAGACCGGGATGCTCGACACCTGGCCGCTCGTCCTCGTCCGGCACGCCCACGCCGTCGCCCGGGGCTCCTGGAGGGGCGCCGACGACGGCCTGCGGCCGCTCGACCGGGCCGGGACCGCCCGCGCGGAGGCGCTGGCCGCCGTCCTCGGGGCGTACCGGCCGGAGAAGGTGGCCAGCTCGCCGTCGCTGCGGTGCGTCGACACGGTCGCACCGTTCGCGGAGGCGGCGGGGGTGCGCGTGCGCTCCCGGCGCAGCCTGTCCGAGGAGGGGTTCGCCGAGGACTCCTCGCGCGCCACGCAACGGCTGCTCAAGGTCGTCGCCGCGGGAGAACCCACGGTCCTCTGCTCGCACGGCCCGGTGCTGCCGGCGCTCGTCGAGGTGCTCCACGGGCTCGCGGGGGATGCCGAGCCCGTGCACCGCGAGCGCCTCGAGGCGGCCGGGGCGGACCGCCTCGTCAAGGGTGAGGCGCTGGTCTGCCACATCGCGGGGGTCGGGCCCAGCGCCCGGGTCGTCGCGGTCGAGCGCCACCTCCCCTGACGCTCCGCCGACTCGGGGCCCCGGGGCCTGACCATCCCGTCGGCAAGTGCTCGGGTGCCGTTCACGCCACGTTCACCCACGACGGCCCACGACGTCACCCGGGCTCCCTACCGTCCCTGACGTCGGCCACCGATGCCCGACGCCATCGTCCCCATGTCCTCCGAGAGGTACACCTGTGAAGACCCTCCGTTTCGGCCAGCTCGCGAGCCTCGCTCTGGTCGGTTCCATCGCCCTGGCCGGCTGCGGCTCGGACAACAACTCGGGCACCGACAGCACCGCGGGCAGCGGCTCGAGCGCGAGCGCCTCCGGCGACTGCTTCGAGGGCACCCTGAACGCCGAGGGCTCCTCGGCGCAGAAGAACGCCTTCGAGGAGGCCGCGGCCTCCTACAACTCGATGTGCCCGGGCGCGACCGTCAACTACAACCCCACGGGTTCCGGCACCGGCATCAAGCAGTTCATCGCCGGCCAGGTCGACTTCGCCGGCTCCGACTCCGCGCTGAAGACCGAGGAGAAGGACGGGGTCGTCGAGTCCGACGCCGCCGCCCAGACCTGCGGCTCCCCCGCCTGGAACATCCCGATGGTCACCGGCCCCATCGCGATCGCCTACAACGTCAAGGGCGTCGACTCCCTCACCCTGACCCCGGACGTCGCCGCGCAGATCTTCGACGGCAAGATCACGGCCTGGAACGACCCGAAGATCGCCGCGGTCAACGAGGGCGTCACGCTCCCGAGCACCGCGATCAAGGTCTTCTTCCGCTCCGACGAGTCGGGCACGACCGAGAACTTCACCAAGTACCTCAAGGCCGCCGGTGGCGACTCCTGGAGCTACGACCCCGCCAAGGCCTGGCCGGCCACCGGTGAGGGCAAGGAGAAGTCCGCCGGTGTCTCCGAGGGCGTGAAGTCCACCGACG
Source organism: uncultured Actinomycetota bacterium (assembly GCA_963709785.1). Lineage (GTDB taxonomy): Bacteria > Actinomycetota > Actinomycetes > Actinomycetales > Dermatophilaceae > Phycicoccus. The sequence goes on from CAVPXT010000019.1 coordinate 77,338, forward strand.
GTGGCATCACCTACGTCGAGTGGAGCTACGCCAAGGACAACGACCTCGGTGTCGCGAAGGTCGACAACGGCGGCGGCGCCGTCGAGCTGACCGGCGAGTCGGTCGGCAAGGCCGTCGAGGCCGCGAAGTCCGACGGTGAGGGCAACGACCTGCGCCTCAAGCTCGACTACGCGACCAAGGAGGCCGGGGCCTACCCGATCCTCCTCGTCACCTACGAGATCGTCTGCTCCAAGTACGCTGACGCGGACAAGGCAGCCAAGGTCAAGTCCTTCCTCACCCACATGGCGTCCGCGGACGTCCAGAAGAGCTTCGAGGAGATCGGGTACGCCCCGCTCCCGAGCAGCGTGGAGTCGAAGGTCCAGACCGCCATCGACGCCATCTCCTGACCCCTCGGCGCCACGAGCGCCGACGGACCACCGCACGGGGGCGGGCCGCGAACCGGCCCGCCCCCGTCGGTCCGAGAGAACCACCCCCGAGACCCCCGAGGACGACGTGAGCACCTCCATCACCGGCCGCTCGACGGTCGACGAGGACCCGCAGCACCCGCTGGGCGGTGACCGGGCCTCCACGGGACGCCTGGGTGACCGCGTGTTCAGCGGGCTCGCCACCGGGTCCGGCCTGCTGGTCGTCGGCATCGTCACCCTCGTCGGGGTCTTCCTGCTGTGGCAGGCCGTCCCCTCGCTCCTGAAGAACGAGGCGAACTTCCTCTTCTCCCGGGAGTGGAACCCCAGCGGCCCGCACCCCCGCTTCGGGATCCTCGACCTCGTCTGGGGCACCCTGGTCACCTCGGTCATCGCGATGCTCATCGCGGTGCCGCTCGGTGTCGCGGTCGCCCTCTTCATCACGCAGTACGCCCCGAAGTGGCTCGCCAAGCCCGCCGCCGCGACGGTCGACCTGCTCGCCGCGGTCCCGTCGATCGTCTACGGCTTCTGGGGCCTGAAGATCGCCGGCGACTACTTCCAGCCGGTCGCCGACGTCCTGCAGGGCACCTTCGGCTGGGTCCCCTTCCTCCAGGGCGAGAACATCAGCGCCAAGAGCACCCTCGCCTTCGCCGGGATCGTGCTGGCGATCATGATCCTGCCGATCGTCACGGCGATCTCGCGCGAGGTGTTCGCGCAGGTCCCGACGACCCACAAGGAGGGCGCACTCGCCCTCGGCGCGACGAAGTGGGAGATGATCCGCGTCGCGGTCCTGCCCTACGGCCGCCCCGGCGTGGTGAGCGCGGCGATGCTCGGCCTCGGTCGCGCCCTCGGCGAGACCCTCGCCGTCCTCATCCTGCTCTCGACGCTCAACCCGAACGCCGACTGGAGCTTCTCGATCTTCAACGGCGGGTCGACCTTCGCCTCCCGGATCGCCCAGGGCGCCGGTGAGTTCGACACCCCGCAGAAGACGGGTGCGTACATCGCAGCCGGCCTCGTCCTCTTCATCGTGACGTTCATCGTCAACGCCGCCGCCCGCATCGTCATCGAGCGCAGGAAGGCCTTCACCGAATGAGCACCGCGCAGCTCGACCACACCGCCGTGCCGCCCACGGCCGGGTCGCCCTCGCCGGCCGGGTTCGGCGAGAAGTCCGGCGGACGCGCCGCGAAGGACCTCCTCGCGCGGGTCCTCATGTGGACCGCCTTCGGCATCGCCGTCATCCCGCTCGTGTGGATCCTCGGCGCCACCATCGTCAAGGGCGGCCACATGCTGGTCGACGCGCAGTGGTGGACCAACAGCCAGTCCGGCATCACCTCCCGGCGGGTCGGCGGAGGGGCCGTCCACGCCATCCAGGGCACCCTCGTCCAGGCTGCCGTCACCGCCCTGATGTCGGTGCCGGTCGGTGTCCTGACCGCCGTCTACCTCGTCGAGTACGGCCGTGGCCGGCTGGCCCGCGTCGTCTCGTTCATGGTCGACATCCTCACCGGCATCCCCTCGATCGTCGCGGGCCTGTTCATCTACGCCCTGTGGGTGACGACGCTCGGGTTCCAGCGCGTCGCGTTCGCGGTGACCCTGGCGCTGGCGATGCTCATGATCCCGACGATCGTGCGCTCGACCGAGGAGATGCTCAAGCTCGTCCCCAACGAGCTGCGCGAGGCGGCGTACGCGCTCGGCGTGCCGAAGTGGAAGACGATCATGAAGGTCGTCGTGCCCACCGCGTTCTCCGGCATCGTCACCGGCATCCTGCTCGGGCTCGCCCGGGTCATGGGCGAGACGGCGCCGCTCATCATCCTCGGCCCGTACACCAAGGTCATCGCGACCGACCTGTTCAACGGCCTGATGGCGACCCTGCCGACGATGATCAACCAGGACCGCACCGAGGCCCTCCAGCCCGCGGTCGACCGCGTCTGGGGCGCCTCGCTCACCCTCATCCTGCTCGTCTTCCTGCTCAACCTGCTGGGCCGCTTCATCGGGCGGTTCAACAAGGTCAAGGGCTGACCCCGACCCTTCCCCCACCCCGGGACGAAAGAGACACTGACACCATGGCCAAGCGCATCGACGTCAAGGACCTCGACATCTACTACGGCGACTTCAAGGCCGTCGAGGGCGTGACGATGACCGTGGAGCCGCGCTCCGTGACCGCCTTCATCGGGCCCTCGGGCTGCGGCAAGTCCACCGTGCTGCGGACCCTCAACCGGATGCACGAGGTGATCCCCGGCGGTCGCGTGCACGGCTCGGTGATGCTCGACGACCAGGACCTCTACGCGTCCTCGATGGACCCGGTGGCGGTGCGGCGCACGGTCGGGATGGTGTTCCAGCGGCCGAACCCGTTCCCCACCATGTCGATCCGCGACAACGTGGCGGCCGGGCTGAGGCTCAACGGGGTCAAGAAGAAGTCGGCGCTCGACGAGGTCGTCGAGCGCTCGCTGCGCGGGGCCAACCTGTGGACCGAGGTCAAGGACCGGCTCGACAAGCCCGGCGCGGGGCTCTCGGGCGGGCAGCAGCAGCGGCTCTGCATCGCGCGGGCGATCGCGGTGAACCCGCAGGTGCTGCTCATGGACGAGCCCTGCTCGGCGCTCGACCCGATCTCGACGCTCGCCATCGAGGACCTCATCAACGAGCTCAAGGCCGAGTACACGATCGTCATCGTCACGCACAACATGCAGCAGGCCGCGCGGGTGTCGGACCAGACGGCGTTCTTCAACCTCAAGGCGACGGGTGAGCCGGGGCGGCTCGTCGAGGTCGGCGACACCCAGAAGATCTTCAGCAACCCCACCGAGAAGGCCACCGAGGACTACATCTCCGGCCGCTTCGGCTGACCCCTCCCGCCCCTCCCCACTTCGTGCGGGTTGGCGCCACATCGACGCGCCTGCGGGCCCACAGAACCGCTCCGAAGTCGCACGGAGTGGGGGCGGCGGCGGCTGCGTCCACAGCCGGGGCACCGGCCGGCCGTCATCCACAGGAGCACGCAGGGTCGTTCCCGGAGGTCGCCACGGCGGACACCCTCGGGAGATGCACCTCGACCTGAGCCCGCTCGCGCCCGCGTTCCTCCTGGTCGAGGCCGCTCGGCTCGGGGTGGACGGCCGCCGGCTGCGCACCGCCGTGCACCGGGGCCTCGTCGAGCATGCCGGACGTGGTCTGTACGTCGACCTCGCGCGCTGGCCCGAGCAGCGCGAGGGCAGGCACCTCATCCTCGCGGCGGCCGCGGCCCGGGCAGTGCCCGACTCCGCGGTGAGCCACGTGTCCGCCGCGCTGCTCCACGGCCTACCGACTCCCAGGGCGCAGCTCCCCCGCCCGGCCGTGACCGTCCACGACGGCAGCCGTTCGCGCTCCCCGGGGTCCTGGATGACCCTCTTCCGGGGCGCCCTCGACGATGACGAGCCGGTCGTCCTCGGCGGGCTGCGCGTCACCTCCGTGGCGAGGACCGTGGTCGACAGTGCGCGGCACATCGGCCCGGGTGACGGTCTTGCCATTGCGGATGCCGCTCTGCGGGAGGGGAGGACGACGCTGGCCGGCCTCGTCGCGGAGCGGCGGCACCAGCATCGGTGGCCCGGGGTCCGCCGGGCGTCGGCCGTCATCGCCCTCGCCGACCCCCGCCGGGAGTCGTGGCTGGAGTCGTGGTCCGCGGCGTCCTTCCACCGCGCCGGGTTGCCGCGATGGTTCCCACAGGTGGTCGTGCATGACGAGTGGGGGGAGTTCCTCGGTCGGGTGGACGGCCTCTGGCCCGAGCTCGGGGTGGTCTGCGAGGCCGACGGGCGGGCCAAGTACCTCGGCACGCTCGACCCTCTCGGCGACCACTCACCCGACGCGGTGGCGCAGCGTGTCCTTGCCGCGAGCGACCGCGAGGTGCGCCTGCGGGCCACGGGCCTGGGCGTCGTCCGGTGGTCGACCGAGGAGATCGTCCGGCGACCCTTCGTCGTGCGCAACCGCTTTCTCGCCGAGGTCGCCCGCACCGACCCGCGCCGGGCGCGGGCTCGTTTCACCTGTGGATGCTGCGGTCGCGAGCTGACCTCGTGCGACTTCGGTGCGGTTTTCGCGGACTCGCAGCGCGTCGATGTGACCTGAAGCCGCACGAAGTCGGGAAAGGGGCGGGGGTTGGGGGGCGGGGAGGGGGGTCAGGTGAGGGGGGAGAGGACGGCGTAGACGAGGGCCGCGGCGAGCCCGGCTGCGGGGAAGGTCAGCACCCACGCCACGACGATCGAGCGGGCCACCCCCCACCGCACCGCCTTGCGCGACCGGGTGGCCCCGACCCCGGTGATGGCCGAGGTGATGGCGTGCGTCGTCGACACCGGGGCCCCCGTCGCCGTCGCCACCCACAGCACGGTTGCCGCGGTGGCCTCCGCCGCGAACCCCTGCGGCGGGTCGAGGTGGATGATGCCGCGCCCGAGCGTCCGCATGATCCGCCACCCGCCCGCGTACGTCCCGAGGCTCAGCACGACGGCGGACAGGGCGAGCACCCACAGCGGGATGGACGTGTCCTCTCCCGCACGGTGCCCACCCGCGACGAGCGCCAGCACCACCACGCCGGCCGTCTTGGACGCGTCCTGCATCCCGTGGCCGAACGCCATCGCCGCCGCGGAGACGGTCTGCGCGTACCGGAACCCCCGCACGGCCGGCCCCGGCCGCGCGCGCCGGAACACCCAGAGGATGAGGGTCATCACGACGAAGCCACCGACGAGGCCCACGACGGGCGACAGGATCATCGGGATGACGACGCTGTCGCGGATGCTCGCCCACTTCACCGTCGCCCCGGAGGCCAACGCCGCCCCACCGAGCCCACCGATCAGCGCGTGGGTCGACGACGACGGCAGCCCCCGCCACCACGTCACGAGGTTCCACCCCGTCGCCCCGACGAGCGCCCCGACGCACAGCACGATCCCCGTGGCCCCGGCGGGCACCGTCACGATGTCCCCGCCGACCGTCTCCGCGACCCGCACCCCGACGAAGCCGCCGAGCAGGTTCATCACGGCAGCGAGACCGAGGGCGATCCGCGGCGTCAGGGCCCGGGTCGAGACCGACGTCGCGATCGCGTTGGCGGCGTCGTGGAAGCCGTTCGTGTACGTGAAGCCCATCGCGAGGACGACGACGAGCGCGACCGGCAGCCAGTCCACGAGCGGTCAGGACTCCCGCACCGCGATGGACTCGACGGTGAGCGCGACGTGCTCGAAACCGTTGGCCGTCGCCTCCAGCGCGTCGATGATGTCCTTGTGCTTCATCACGGTGATGGGGTCGGCCTTCTTGGCGTTGAACAGCTCGGCGAGCATCCGCCGGTACTGCTTGTTCGCCCGGTTCTCGAGCCGGTTGATCTCGACCCAGTAGGCGCCCATCTCCTTCATCGAGCGCAGCCGCGGCATCGCGTCGGCCGTGAGGTCGGCCATCCGCGAGATCACCTCGACCTGCTTCGCCACGCGCGGGAGGACCTCGTCGACCTGGTAGAGCACGATGAGGTCGACCGCGGCCTCCATGAGGTCGACGCACTGGTCGAGCGCGATGGCGAGGGCGTGGATGTCGGCGCGGTCGAAGGGGGTGACGAACGAGCCGCCGACCTTGCGGATGATGGCGTGCGTCGCGTCGTCGGCGGCGGCCTCGATCTCGTGCATCCGGGTGAGGATGGCCTCGCGCTCGTCGCCCTCGGCGCCGAGGAGTGCGGTCAGCTCGGAGGCACCTTCGACGAGCTGGCGCGCGGACGCGGCGAACAACGCGTAGAAGGTGGGGTCCTGAGGGGTGAGGCGAAAGCCCACGATGCGGTCTCCCGGGGATGGCCTGGTGCTGGGTACAGGCTAGGGCCACCCGAAGCCACGTCGGTACCCGGCCCGGCGACCTTCCGCGATGCCCGGCCCGGTGGGCTCAGGCCGTGCCGTCGTCCGCAGCGTCGGGGACGTCCTGGCCGTCCGCACCCTCCGCACCGTCCGCGATCCCGAGGATCTCGTCGATGCGCTGCTGGGTCATCTGGCCGTCGGTCTGCGAGGCCTCGAGGACGAAGGCACCGACGAGGTCGATCTCGCCCTGGAGATCGTCGTCGGTGAGGGAGGGGTCCCCTGTCATCCCCCCAAGATAGGGCCGGACGCTGGGCGCCGGCTGGATGCGGGCCGGGGAATCGGCAGGCGGCACGACACGGTCGGCCGAGGCGAGGTGTGGGTGCCGGGCCGGGAGCGCCTCACGGCGCGTGGCCGCTCGTAGCGGCTTGTGTTGGGACCCGGGGCTGCCGCGGCCCGGCACCCACGCAAGAGACTAACGCCCCGTCGGCTCCGGAGTGTTCCCGACGGCGAGGATCCGTCCGGGACCGGCCGGACGGGCGGGGCAGCCACCGCACCGTCTCCGGTGTGACGGTCAGTCGAGGTCCCCGGCGCGCCACAGGTTCGCACAGGCCCGCAGGTCCTCCCCCGTGGCCAGCAGCGCAGCGCCGGTGCGGGTGAGCCCGCTCGCGCCGTCGGGGTCGACGGCGTCGCTGTCGTGCGCGAGCTCGGCGCGGCCCGCGGCGACGACGGCGCAGAACGCGGCCGCCCGCTCGAGCGCCACGGCCAGGTCGCCCTCGAAGACGCCCGCGAGGATCTGGTCGGCGACCCGCTGCAGCTCCTCGGGCCGCGGCGGCTCGGCGATGCCGGCCACGACGTGGGCGACGTCGGTGAACCGCATGCCGGCGGCGTACTCGCGGCTGGCCTGCTCGGGGCTGCGCCGCACCCACTCACGCAGGGCGTACAGCCGCCACAACGCCCCGGGCAGCGAGCGCGCCGGCCGCGAGGACCACAGGTCGGCGACCGTGGACAGCCCGAGGTCGTCGACGAGCCCGACGAGCCGCGACGTGACGCCGGGGTCGTGCGCGGAGCGCCCGGTGCCCACGAGGATCGCCGCCGTCTGGTGCGCCACCTCGGTCGTCTCCGCGGGGCCGGGGCGCGTCCCCCCGTGGGCCTCGAGCGCATCCGGCCCGAAGTGCACGGGACGCCGCGGCAGCGGCCGGCCTCCCTCGTTGCTCATGTCGGGAAGTCTCGCAGGTCGGGCCGACTCTCGGGCCCGAGGCGGCCGGCCGGGCCCTCACCTGCACCGATGGCATGCTCCCGGCTAGGTTGAGAGGGACCCGGGTGCGCACCGAGCCACCCACCCCGATGCGTGGAGGACGACGATGGCGACCGAGGGAGCCCAGCTCCGGCGGACCCATGACGGACGGCCCGTGGCGGCTCATGACCCGGCCGAGTCCCCGGACGACCTGCCCCGCCGCTCCTGGAAGACGGTGCTCAAGGCGTCGGTCGCGGAGTTCCAGCGCGACCACTGCACGGACCTCGCGGCCTCGCTCACGTACTACTCGGTGCTGTCGGTGGCGCCCGCGCTGCTCGCCCTGCTCTCCCTGCTCGGCGTCTTCGGGCAGGGCCAGGCCACCGTCGACACCATGCTCGACCTGCTGCGCCGGCTCGGGCAGGGGGACATCGCCGAGCAGCTGAAGGGCCCGATCGGCTCGATGGTCGAGAGCCGGTCCGCCGGCTTCACCCTCGCCATCGGCCTCCTGGCCGCGCTGTTCTCCGCGTCCGCGTACGTCGGGGCGTTCGGTCGGGCGCTCAACCGCATCTACGAGGTCGAGGAGGGCCGGCCGATCTGGAAGCTGCGCCCGGCCAACTTCGCGGTGACCGTCCTGCTCGTCGTCGGAGCCGCCCTGGTCCTCGTCGGCTTCGTCGTCAGCGGCTCGGTCGCGGAGGCCGTCGGCGGCGTCATCGGCCTCGGCGACCAGAGCCTCACGGTGTGGAACATCGCCAAGTGGCCGGTGATGCTCGTCATCGTCATGGCGATGGTCGCGGTGCTCTACTACTTCACCCCGAACGTGCGCCAGCCGGCGATGCGCTGGGTCTCCCCCGGCGCGGTCATCGCCATCCTCGTGTGGGTCATCGCCTCCGTCGGGTTCGGCTTCTACATCGGCAACTTCGGGAAGTACCAGTCCACGTACGGCTCGCTCGGCGGCGTCATCGTCTTCCTGCTGTGGCTCTGGCTCACGAACATCGCGCTGCTGCTCGGGGCCGAGGTCGACGCCGAGCTCGAGCGGGTCCGCGAGCTCGAGGCGGGCATCAAGGCCGAGCGCCGGATCCAGCTGCCGCTGCGTGACACCACCCAGTCCGACAAGGCCCGCGAGAAGTTCGACGAGCGGGTGCGTGAGGGGCGCGCGCTGCGGCGTCGGGCGGTGCGAAAGGCGGGTGCAGGGTCGGCGGGCCGTCGGTCCGGTGCGCGCGGGACCGTGGGGCTCGAGCCGCTCCCCTCCGAGTCGGTCCGGTCCGGCGGCGCCGGAGGAGCCTGACCTCCACAGAGCATCAACGCCGCAGGTCAGGCACTATTCACCCCTCGACTCGCGTTAGGCTCTCCGGGTGCATACAGGGCGACACCGGTGAACCGGCTCCAGGCGGGGTACCACCTCGGCGGGCGGTACTCCCTCGTCTCCCGCATCGCCTCCGGCGGCATGGGAGACGTCTGGAAGGCCGACGACGACGTCCTCGACCGCACCGTGGCCGTCAAGGTGCTGCGCCCCAGCACCGACGGTGAGCCGGTCTTCGCCCGCCGCTTCCGCGACGAGGCGCTGTACACCGCCAACCTCTCCCACCCGAACATCGCGACGACCTACGACTACGGCGAGGAGGACTCCCTCGCCTTCCTCGTGATGGAGCTCGTCGACGGCGAGCCGCTCTCGGATCTGGTGCGCCGCGAGGGCGCACTGCCGCCGGAGCGGGTCCGGACGATGATGGCGCAGGCCGCGCTGGCGCTCGGAGCGGCCCACGAGGCCGGCGTCGTGCACCGCGACGTCAAGCCCGCCAACATCCTCGTGGCCTCGGACGGCACGGTGAAGCTCACCGACTTCGGCATCGCCCGTGCCATCGACGGCAGCGGCCACACCCAGACCGGCGAGGTCCTCGGCACGCCGCACTACCTCTCCCCCGAGCAGGCGCTCGGCGAGGCCGCCACCGGCGCCAGCGACCTCTACGCCCTCGGGATCGTCGCCCACGAGATGCTCACCGGGCGGCGGCCCTTCGAGAAGAACACCCCGGTCGCCACGGCGCTGGCCCAGGTCAACGACCCCCCACCGCCGCTTCCCGAGCACGTCCCGGCCGGGCTGCGCGCCCTCGTCGAGCAGTGCCTCGCCAAGCGCCCCGAGGACCGCCCCGCGAGCGCGCGCGAGCTCGGCGAACGGCTGGGGCTGCCCGGCTCCGAGCTCGGCACCGACGAGTCCGCTGCGCTCGACGTGCTCGGGACCGCCGCCGAGGCCGAGGAGCTGCGCGCCGACCGGGCCACCGGCACGGAGGACGCTCACGGGTCGGGTGCCGCACCGACCGGTGGCCCCCGAGAGGCTGTCGACCCCACCCCCACCCCCACCCAGTCCCCCCTGCGCCGGGTGTCGCGCCGCCGCGCGGCGCTCGAAGGCGCCCGCCGGGTGCACTGGGCGTGGGTCCCCGCGAGCAGCCTCGTGGCCGTGGTGCTCGTCGCGCTGACGGTGGGCCTGGGTCGCTGAGCCGGTCGAGGGCCGCGGGAACACCGGGGGCCCCCCTTCCGTTGATGCAGCAGGTGCTCTCGACGCCGGTCCCACGGAACCGGACCACGGCCGCGGGGACCCGGCCCGACGAGCGCATCTGCGCCCCCGGCACAGCATTAGACAAAGCTTTGACATCCCTACTCTGACCTCGACATACTCGAGGCTCTCCGGGGGTCGGGGACGACCCGCCGCCGAGCGAAAGGTGCACTGCCCATGGCGACTGACTACGACGCTCCTCGGGTTCGCGACGGCGAGGACGAGAAGAGCGAGAACCTCGTCGAGCTCGACGCGGCCCGCTCCCGCACACCCGTCGACCTGCTCGAGGAGGACACCGAGGCCGTCGACGGCGGCCACACCCTCCCCGGCGCGGACCTCTCCGACCTCTCCCTCGAGGTGCGGGTCGTGCCCCGACAGGCCGACGAGTTCTCCTGCATGAGCTGCTTCCTGCTCGTGCACCGGTCACAGGAGTCCAAGCCCGGCACGAACATCTGCCGCGACTGCGCCTGACCCTGCTCCACCGTCTCCGGGCGGCCGCGCCGACACCGGCGCGGCCGCCCGGTGCGCGTCCGGACCGTCCACGCCGAACGCGCCCGCCCTCGCTGCCTACACTGCGGCCATGCCGGTCATCGAGACGCGACTGCTGCTCCTCGGATCCGTGATGATCTTCGAGCCGGTCAACGCCTACCAGCTGCGTCGAGAACTCGTGTCCTGGAACGTCCAGGAGTGGGCGCACCTCAACCCGGGCTCGATCTACTCCGGGCTCGGAACGCTCGCCAGGCACGGTGACGTGCGCCGGCACGACGTCAGCGACGGTGGCCGGGTGGTCGCGGTGTACACCAGCACCCCCGCCGGTCGGGAGTCGTTCCAGCGGATGTGGCGCGAGGCCGCCGAGACGGTGGACCTGCTGTCCCCCCTCGCCTTCCACGCGGCGCTCGCCATGGTGGCGCTGGTGCGGCGCGAGGACGTGCTCGAGGCCTTCACGGCCCGGCTCGCCGCGGTCGATGTCGGGATCCAGCGCCAGGTGGAGCACCACGGGGCGATGGAGCACAGCCCCCCGCACGTGCGAGCCATGGCCGACCTGTGGTTGGGGCTGGCGGCCACCGAGCGCGAGTGGCTCGTCGACCTCGTGGCACGGGTCCGTGCCGGGGACCTCGACCTGCTCGGCGACGCACCGAGCTGGGCGCCCGCGGACGACGACCCCGGATGGCAGCTGGCTCGAGACCGTGCCCGCTACCTCGAGCTCCTCGGCCGCGACTGAGCGCGCGGGACCGCACGCCCGCCCGGGCGCGCGGCCGGACGCCACCGGCGCCGCCGACCGATGAGTTCGTGTCGGTGCCCGGGTCTACCGTCCTGAGCCGCCGGATATCGGCTTGACCGCAGATGTTCAATGTTGAACACTGACCGTCACCACCACGACCAGCACCGGGAGACCAGATGATCCACGCACGGGGTCTCGTGCAGACCTTCCAGACCCGCCAGGGGCGCGTGAAGTCCGAGGTCCGGGCCGTCGACGGGGTCGACCTCGATGTCGCCGAGGGCGAGGTCGTCGGCTTCCTCGGCCCGAACGGTGCGGGCAAGACGACGACGCTGCGGATGCTCACGACGCTCCTGCGCCCGACGGCCGGCACGGCGACGGTCGCGGGGTACGACGTCGTCAAGGACTCCACGCAGGTCCGGCGCCGCATCGGCTACGTCTCGCAGAGCGGGTCCACCGGCAGCTTCGCGCGCGCGGGCGACGAGATCGTCGACCACGGGATGCTCTACGGCCTGTCCGGCCGGGACGCCACCCGCCGCGGCAAGGAGCTCTTCGAGCAGCTCGACCTGCCCGGGATGTGGAGCCGCCAGCCGAAGTCGATGTCCGGCGGGCAGCGGCGCCGGCTCGACATCGCGATGGGGCTGGTCCACGACCCCACGCTCGTGTTCCTCGACGAGCCGACGACCGGTCTGGACCCGCAGGCCCGGGCGAACCTCTGGGACCACATCGCCGCCCTCCGCAAGGACCGCGGGGCCACGGTCTTCCTCACCACGCACTACCTCGACGAGGCCGACGCCCTGAGCGACCGGATCATCGTCATCGACCACGGGACGATCGTGGCGGCCGACACCAGCGACAACCTCAAGGCGCAGGTGGCCGGCGACCTCGTCGACCTCGAGGTCGAGGACGTCGGGCGGGTGGCGGATGCGGCGGCCCGCCTCGAGTCGGTCGCCGACCACGTCGAGGTCGAGGGTCGTCACGCGCGCGGCCGGGTGCCGCGCGCGGCCCGGGTCGTGCCGGCCCTGCTGCGCGACCTGCAGTCCGCCGGAATCGACCTCGCCTCCATCGAGGTGAAGCGCCCCACGCTCGACGACGTCTTCCTCACCCTCACCGGCCGGTCCCTGCGCGAGGCCGAGGCCAGCACCGAACGATCCGAGAACAGCCCGGCAGGAGTCCCGGCATGACCTTCCTCCGCGAGTCCTTCATCGTCTTCCGCCGCCAGCTGCGGATGAACCTGCGCAACCCCGCATGGGTCGTCATCGGGCTGATGCAGCCGGTGCTCTACCTGTTCCTCTTCGGGCCGCTCCTCGAGCCGCTCGCCGCGCAGTTCGGGTACGCCAACAGCTGGACCTTCTTCGTCCCCGGGATGCTCGTCCAGCTCGGGGTGTTCGGCGCCTTCTTCGCCGGCTTCGGGCTCATCGCCGAGTGGCGCGACGGCGTCGTCGAGGCCGAGCGGGTCACGCCGGCCAACCGCACCGCGCTGCTCATGGGGCGGCTGTGGCGTGACCTCGTCCAGCTGCTCGCGCAGGCGCTCGTCCTCATCGGCCTCGGCTACGCGCTCGGGATGGACGCCTCGGCCGCGCGGCGCCGCCATCGGCGTCGTCATCACCCTGCTCATGGGTGGCGCGTGCGCCGCGGCGTCGAACGCCCTGGCGCTGACGACCAAGAGCGAGGACGTCATGGCCCCGGTCATCAACGCGGTGATGATGCCGGTGCTGCTGCTCTCGGGGATCCTGCTGCCGATGACCCTGGGCAAGCAGTGGCTCCAGACGGTCAGCGACTTCATGCCGGTCCGCTGGATCGTCGACGCCGTGCGCACCGCCTTCGTCGGCGACTTCGGCAACGACAAGATGCTCTGGGGGTCGGTCTGGGCGCTGGTCCTCTTCACCCTCGCGATGTGGTGGGGCACCGCCACGTTCCGCCGCGAGAACTCCTGACCGGTCGGCCCCGCCGCGGCCACCGCGCCGCGAACGTGTGTGAACACGCCGGTGGAGACCGGCGTGTTCACACACGTTCGCTGCCCGCGGGGCCGGGCACTCAGGTGCGCGGCACCGCTCCCGGGAGCGGGGGCACGACCGGCGGCAGGGTGGGCCGGACCGGAGCGATGCTCCGGGCGTCCGGCTGCCCCGGCTGCGGCAGCGGATCGGCGAACGGCTGGATGTCGCCGGTGCACCGGCGTCCCGCTGCCGGGACCGCACCCGTCAGCAGGTAGCGGTCGACGGCGCGCGTCACGCACGCCGAGGTGCCGTAGGCGGTGTGGCCCCAGCTGTCGCTGGAGAGGAGCCGGCTGTTCGGCAGCAGCGAGGCGGCGGTCACCGCGCCCCGGTAGTTCGTCGCCGGGTCCCAGTAGTTGCCGACGACGAGCACGGGTGCCGAGGTCCGGTGGTCGAACCGCCCGCGGAAGGCGTCGTCGTCACGCACGGTCCACGTCCTCGCGCCGCACTGGGCCGATGCCCAGGTCCACAGCGGGCCGAACCCCGGGGCCGTCCGGTCGGCACGGTCGGCGTAGGACGGCCAGCGAACGGCCGGGCTCGAGTTGCGGCCGTCGGTGCACAGGACGCTCGCGAAGGCATCCGGCGAGTTGTCGTAGGGGAAGTCGTATGCCCCGAGCGCCTTCCTGCCGTGGGCCGACTCCTGCTCGGCGGACTGCTTCGCGGTCCGCGTGGCCTCCAGCGTGGCCTTGAGCCCACGAGCGGCGCGCTCGACCCGCGCGCTCGGGACGCTGCCCGGGGCGGCACGCTGCTGGACGAGGTCCCAGACGAAGGACAGGTCGGCGTCGACGTAGAGGTACCCCTCGGGCGCGTAGAGGTCATCGAGCAGGATGCTGACCGCGATGGCGTAGGTGAGCTCGAAGTACACCTCGCCGGTGTCAGGGTCGGTGAGGAGCAGGGGTTCGTCCTTGAGGGCCGCGACGCTGTCCTCGTAGATGTGTCGGGGGTCGCCGGCTGCGGCCAGGGAGCAGTAGTCCGGACCGGCCGCCGTGCACCGACGGAGGATCTCGTCGAGGGCCTTCGACGCCCCCTCGCCGGAGCGCAGCCGCAGGGTCTGCGGCACCCTCGTGTCCCCCGCCGTCCCGGACCAGGCGACGGGGTCGATGACCCCGTCGATGGTCACCGCACGGACCCGGTCCGGGAAGAGGTTGGCGTAGACGTTCCCCAGGTACGAGCCGTACGAGAACCCGAGGTAGGTGAGCCTGCGGTCGCCGACCGCCCGGCGCAGCACGTCCATGTCCCGGGCGACCTGCGCCGTCGACATGTGCGAGGTCAGCGCGTTGCCGGTCGTGGCGCAGGCACGTCCGAACTTCTTGGCCGACGTGACGGCGGCGCGCTTCTCGGCAGCGGTGTAGGGGAACGGGATCCGCAGGCCCGCGATGTCTGCGTTCTGTGCTCCGAGGTCGGTCCAGCACCGGACGTTGGCACTGAAGTTGATCCCGCGAGGGTCGAAGCCGACGACGTCGAACCGGGCGAGGACCGATGGTGAGAGGAAGTACGGCGCGTCAGCGGCGAACAGGACGCCCGAACCGCCCGGCCCCCCGGGGTTGACGAAGAGGGAGCCGAGCTTGCGCTTCTGGTCGGTGGCCTTGATGCGAAGCACCGCCACCTCGGTCTGCGCGCCCCGCGGCTCGTCGTAGTCGAGCGGCAGCGCGACCGTGGCGCACTCGGTCCGGGGACCGAACGCGGCGGAGCAGTCGAACCAGTCGGGGGTGGCCCTGACGCGGTCGACCCGTCTCGCCTCGAGCCGGCTGGTCGCATCCGGTCTCGAGGTGGTGGTGCTGCTGCTCGGCGCCACCCCGAGGGCGGGCGACGCCGTGGCCGCGGTGGCCGCAGCGCCGGTCAGGCCGACGACGAGCGCGGCGACCAGGGCGGTGGGACGAAGGGTTCGCTGAACGGTCATGACGCCTCCCACGGCGAGTCGCTGCTCCGCCGTCGGCGCCCCCGCTGTCCGTGTCGGCCAGGAGCAGGGCATCCACTGTCCCGACGGCCGCGGGTGGTCGTCAATAGCCCGATGTGACTGGGTGGTGGCGCCGCGGCGGCCTCCCCGGGAAGCCGGGTCGTCGACGTCGTGATGGACCTCTCCGGGCAGATCACCGTGACCGGGTCGTTCGGGGAGCACCGGCCTCACCGATGGCCGGCGACACCCTCGAAACCGCCACCGGCTGAGGGACGACGCGGACAGCATCGCTGCGGTCACGACGGCCCCCGCGGCGACGGCCGTGTCAGGCGTTCTGGGGGAAGCCGAGCTCGATGCCGCCGTGGCTGGGGTCGAGCCAGCGGGAGGTGACGACCTTGCCGCGGGTGAAGAAGCCCACGCCCTCCATGCCGTGGGCGTGGGTGTCGCCGAACAGGCTGTTCTTCCACCCACCGAAGGAGTAGTACGCCATCGGGACCGGGATCGGGACGTTGATCCCGACCATGCCCACCTCGACCTCGTTCTGGAAGCGCCGGGCCGCGCCGCCGTCGTTGGTGAAGATCGCGGTGCCGTTGCCGTACGGGTTGGAGTTGATCAGCTCCAGGGCCTCGTCGTAGCTCTTCGCCCGCACCACCGAGAGCACCGGACCGAAGATCTCGTCGTCATAGACGCTCATCCCCCGCTCGACGTGGTCGAACAGGGTCGGGCGCAGGAAGTACCCCTGACCGTCGGCGTCGACATCACCCTCGCGGCCGTCCACCACCAGCGTGGCACCGTCGGCCACACCCGAGTCCAGGTAGGAGGCCACCTTGTCGCGGTGCTGCGCGGTGACCAGCGGACCCATGTCGCAGCCGCGGGTCCCGTCACCGGTGACCAGCTTGCCCATCCGGTCCGTGATCTTCGCGACCAGCTCGTCGGCGATCGGCTCGACCGCCACCAGCGCCGAGATCGCCATGCACCGCTCCCCCGCCGAGCCGAACCCGGCGTTGACCGCCGCGTCCGCCGCCAGGTCCAGGTCGGCGTCGGGCAGGACGATCATGTGGTTCTTCGCCCCACCCAGGGCCTGGACCCGCTTGCCGTGCGCGGTCCCGGTCTCGTACACGTACCGCGCGATCGGGGTGGAGCCCACGAACGACACCGACTTCACGTCCGGGTGGGTCAACAGCGCGTCGACCGCCTCCTTGTCACCGTTGACGACGTTCATCACCCCGTCCGGCAGCCCCGCCTCGGTCCACAACCGCGCGATCGCGATCGCCGCCGACGGGTCCTTCTCCGACGGCTTGAGCACCACCGCGTTGCCGGTCGCGATCGCGACCGGGACGAACCACATCGGGACCATCGCCGGGAAGTTGAACGGACTGATCACCGCGACCACGCCCAGGCTCTGCCGGATCGAGTACACGTCGACCTTCGTCGAGGCGTTCTCGGTGAACCCCCCCTTGAGCAGGTGCGGGATCCCACACGCGAACTCCGCGACCTCCAGCCCCCGGGTCACCTCACCGAGCGCATCCGAGAGCACCTTGCCGTGCTCCGCCGTGATCAGCGCCGCGATCTCCTCCTTGCGCTCATCCAACAGCTGACGGAACCTGAACAACACCTGCGTGCGCCTGGTCAACGAGGCGTCCCGCCACTCACTGGCCCACGCCGCCTTCGCCCCCGCCACGACCTCACCGACCAGATCGGCCGAGGCCAGGTCCAGCACACCGGACTGCTCACCCGTCGCCGGGTTGAACACAGCACTCGTCCGCTCGGCAGCGCCCTCCCAGGGCTTCCCGGCAACGAGGTGGGTGATACGGGTCGGGGTGCTCATGACGCGGGTCCTCACTGGAAGCTGTGCTGGTCGGATGGGTGGGGCAGCGGGCGGGTCAGGCGGTGTGGCGGTCGGCGACGTCGAGGGCGTGGTCGAGGATGTCGAGGCCCTCGGCCATCTCCTCGGCGGTGGTGGTGCACGGGCGGGACGACGTGGGTGCGGTTGAAGTGGGTGAACGGCCACAGGCCCTCGGCCTTGCAGGCGGCGGCGAACTCGTTCATCGGCGCGGCTGCCGCACCCGAGGCGTTGTAGGGCACGAGCGGTTCGCGGGTCTCGGGGTCGCGGACCAGCTCCAGGGCCCAGAAGTAGCCGAGGCCGCGGACCTCCCCGACGCTGGGGTGCTTCTCGGCGATCTCGGCGAGCCGGGGCGCGATGACGGTCTCGGAGACCTTGCGGACGTTCTCCAGGATGCCCTCCTCCTCGAAGATCTGCATCGAGGCCACGGCCGAGGCGCACGCCAGCGGGTGCCCGGAGTAGGTGAGGCCGCCGGGGAACGGGCGGTCATCGAACGTCGCGGCGATCTGCGCGGAGATGACGACACCGCCCAGCGGGACGTACCCGGAGTTGACGCCCTTGGCGAAGCAGATCAGGTCGGGGGTGACGCCCCAGTGGTCCACGGCGAACCACTCCCCGCAGCGCCCGAACCCGGCCATCACCTCGTCGGCGATCCAGACGATGCCGTGCTCGTCGCAGATCTCGCGGACCCCGGCGAGGTAGCCCTGCGGCGGGACGAGGATGCCGTTGGTGCCCACCACCGTCTCGAGCATGATCGCCGCGATGGTCTGCGGGCCCTCGACCATGATGACGTCGCGCAGGTGCTGCAGCGCCCGCTCGCACTCCTGGGCCGCGTCGGCGGCGTGGAACTGCGACCGGTACGGGTACGGGCCCCAGAAGTGGACGATGCCGGTCATCCCCGGCTCGTTCGCCCAGCGCCGCGGGTCACCCGTCGCGACGATCGCACCCGCGGTCGCGCCGTGGTAGCTGCGGTAGGTCGTCAGCACCTTGTGCCGGCCGGTGTGCAGCTTCGCCATCCGCATCGCGTTCTCGGTCGCCTCGGCGCCGCCGTTGGTGAAGAACACCTTGTCCAGGGACCCCGGCGCGCGCTCGGCGATCATCCGGGCCGCCTCCGAACGCGACTCGTCGGCGAAGCTCGGCGCGATCGTGCACTGCCGCGCCGCGGCCTCCTGGATGGCCGCGACCAGCTTCGGGTGCTGGTAGCCGATGTTCACGTTCACCA
This sequence comes from uncultured Actinomycetota bacterium, assembly GCA_963709785.1. GTDB lineage: Bacteria > Actinomycetota > Actinomycetes > Actinomycetales > Dermatophilaceae > Phycicoccus. The sequence goes on from CAVPXT010000019.1 coordinate 95,470, forward strand.
GCTGGGACGAGAAGTCCAGGTACCTCTTCCCCTCGAAGTCCCAGAAGTGGCTGCCCGACGCACCCGCGATCGGCGGTCGGGCTGATCTGCGCCTGCGCCGACCACGAATGGAACACGTGCGCACGATCGTCGGCAGCGACCCGGGCACCCTCGTCCGGTCGTGCGGTGATCTCGGGGGCGTCGAAGGTGGTCACGGGTGCATCGGCCTTTCGTGCTGGTGTGGGGCTCGGCTCACGGAGTGGGCTTCACGATGGAGCGGGGGGCGAGGTCGAGGCTGCGGACGTGGGTCGCGATCTCGCCCAGGGGCGCGAGCCACACGTCATCGCACGCGCCGACCTCTGCCATGAGACCCGACAGTGCCGCCGCCCGCGACGGCCGGCCACTGAGGAAGGGGTGGTTCGTCAGGACCCAGCAGCCGCCCACGTCGCGGACGGCCAGGAACTCCGCCCGCCACAGCTCGACGGCCTTCGCGGGCGTCTCGATGAGCCCGGACCCGGTGATGTCGGGCAGGAAGCAGTACTGCTCCCAGTCGTCCAGGGCCCAGTGGATCGGGATCTCGACGAGCGAGGTGTCGCCGACGGCGAGCTCGTACGGGGTGTCGGCGTCCATGAGGGAGGAGTCGTAGAGGAAGCCTCGCTCGGCGAGCAGCGCCGGGGTGCGCCACGAGAGGTCCCACATCGGGGCCCGGTAGCCCACCGGACGGACACCGGCCACCTCCTCGAGCGCCGCCAGGCCGCGGTCGAGGGCCTCGATCTCCTGCGCCTCGGTCATCGCGGTCGGCTGCTCGTGGAGGTACCCGTGGTGTGCGACCTCGTGGCCCGCGTCGACGATGCGCCGCACGGTGTCCGGGTGGCGGTGGGCGGTGTAGCCCGGGACGAAGAAGGTCGCCCGGATCCCGTGCTGCTCGAGCAGCCCGAGCAGGCGCGGGACTCCGACCAGCGGGCCGTACGCCTGGTGGCTCATCACGCTCATCCGCTCGGCCGTGCTCGGGGAGTTCCAGAGGACGGCGGACTCGGCGTCGACGTCGAAGGTGAAGGACGCGGCCGCCCGCGCCCCACCGGGCCACTCCACGAGACCCGCGGCGCCGTCCCCGACGCCCGGCGCCGAGCCCACGGTGTCACCCATGGTGGCGGACCGCGAAGAGGCTGATGAGGTCGTAGGCGAGGTGGGCGGCGGCGACCGCGGTCACCTCGGCGTGGTCGTAGGCGGGGGCCACCTCGACGATGTCCGCACCGACGATCCTCAGGTCGCTCATCCCGCGCAGGATCGCGAGCAGCTCGCGGCTCGTCAACCCGCCGGCCTCGGGGGTACCGGTCCCGGGCGCGAACGCCGGGTCGAGGACGTCGATGTCGATGGACACGTGGACGGGGAGGTCCCCGACCCGGGCCCGGATGCGGTCCACCACGCCGGCGACGCCGATGGTGTCGAGGTCTCGCGCGTGGACGCAGGTGAAGCCGAGCTCGGTGTCGTCGAGCAGGTCCCGGCGGTCGTAGAGCGGACCGCGGATGCCCACGTGGGCCGAGCTGCCCTTGGCGATCAGACCCTCCTCGGAGGCCCGCCGGAAGGGGGTGCCGTGGGTGAAGGGCTCCCCGAAGTAGGTGTCCCACGTGTCGAGGTGGGCGTCGAAGTGGACGAGGGCGATGGGCCCGTGCTGCTGGTGCAGGGCGCGCAGCAGGGGAAGGGCGATGGTGTGGTCACCGCCGAGCGCGACGAAGGGTCGGCCCGCACCGATCAGATCGGTCGCAGCCGAGCGGATCGCGTCGAGGGCCTCGGCGATGTCGAACGGGTTGGCGACGACGTCACCCGCATCGACGACCTGGACCGTCTCGAACGGGTCGACGTCCTGCGCGGGGTTGTAGGGCCGGAGCAGCCGGGACGCGGCACGAATCGCCGAGGGTCCGAACCGGGCCCCCGGCCGGTACGTGACGCCGGCGTCGAAGGGCACACCGACGACGGCGACGTCGAAGTCCGGCACGTCCTCGCGCCGAGGCAGCCGGGCGAACGTCGGGAAGCCCGCGTACCGGGGGGACCGCATGCCGTCGACCTGGCCGACCTTGCCGTTGTCGTAGCGGACGTACCGCTCGCCCATCTGGCTCTCCTCGTCCATCTGCTGCATCCCCTTCTACACCCGACCGCGGGTGGAGCCGCCGTTGACCTGGAGGGTCTGCCCCACCATCGAGCCGAGCCGATGGTCCGCGAGCAACGACACCGCGGCGGCCACTTCCTCGGCGGCGCCGATGCGGCCCAGCGGGATGGCGCGCCCGTACCTCGACTTCATCTCCTCGAGGTCAACCCCTGCCGCTGCGGCGTCCACCAGCAGCTGCGGGGTGTCGATCACTCCCGGCGCGACCGCGTTGACCACGATCCCCTCGGGTGCGAGCTCACGGCCCAGGGTCTTGGTCAGGGAGATCAGTCCCGCCTTCGATGCCGCGTAGGCCGTGGCGTCCGGCCACCCGGTGACCCCCCACTCGCTCGCGATGACGACGATCCTCCCCCCGCCGTGGGCGCGCATGCCGGGCAGGACCGACTGCACGAGGTGGAAGGTCCCCCCGAGGTTGGTGTCGACCACACGCCACCAGTCCGTCTCGTCGTCGTCGGTCAGCGGCGCCATCGACATGTAGGCGTGGTTGGCCACGAGGACGCGGATCGGGCCGGCCGTCCGCTCGACGTCGGCGACGACGCGAGCCACGTCGTCGGGGTCGCTGACGTCGCCGACGGCCGTCACGCCGCCGAGCTCGTCGGCCAACGCCGTCAGCTGCTCGGTGTGGGCGAGGTCGTTGAGCGCGACGGTCGCACCGTCCGCGGCCAGCCGACGAGCGTGGGCCACGCCCATCCCGCGTGCGGCCCCGGTGATCAGCGCGACGCGCCCGGCCAGGTGTCCGGCCACCTCAGATCACCGCCCCGGCGTTGGGTCCGAGGACCTCGCCGACACAGAACGTGCCTTCCTCGGCGAGCCAGGCCACGCACAGCGCGACCTCCTCGGGGGAGCCCAGGCGGCGGATGGGCAGCGTCTGCAGGTAGTCGGGGGCTCGCCACGGGGAGTCCTCCGCGAGGAGCGGGGTGTCGGTGGGTCCCGGGGCGACGGCGTTGACGCGCACCCCGGCCGGTGCGACCTCGGCGGCCAGGGAGCGGACGAAGCCGATGACCGCGCCCTTGGCGGCCGCGTAGTGCGCGTCACCGTCCCCGCCGCCGACCGCGAGCTCGCTCGTGATGGCGATGATGCTTCCGGCTCCGCGCTCGATCATGCCCGGGAGGACGCCCTTGCTGAGGTTCCGGATCCCCCCGAGGTGGACCCGAAGCATCCGCGTCCACTGCTCGAGGGTGATCTCACCGACCGGTGCCATGGCGTAGTGGCCGGCCACGGAGACCGCGGCCCCGATCGGTCCGAGCTCACGGCCGGCGAGGTCGATGGCGGCCGCGACCGCCCGGGCATCGGTCATGTCGACCACGACGCTGAGGTCACACGATGGGCTCTGCTGCAGATCCAGGCCACAGACCCGCCAGCCTCGCGCGGACAGCTCGGCCACGACCGAGGCGCCGATGCCGCTCGCCGAACCGGTGACCACCGCGACACCGCCGCCGCCGGCGCTCGAGGCATCCTCGGCGCGCATCATGGAAGCCACGCCCTCAGCGCCCCGGACGATCGGTCGACACCGCGGGCGAGGCCACGTCGGCGGCCTCGTCGGCGGCCTCCTCGGCGTCGATGACCGACGTCGCGACGAGCCGGCCGCGAACCGACGCGAAGACGACCAGGCCGACCAGGCCGAGGACGACGACCGCCAGCGACACCGACCAGTCGAGGTAGCGCTGGCCGGGGTAGACCGCGCGTGGCCACGCGATGTTGAGGAACTGGAAGACCGCCCAGACCGCCGCCACGACGGCGACGACGGGGGTGAGGCGGCCGAGGGTGAACGGGCCGTCCCTCCAGGCGCCGCGCCCGCGTGCGACGAGGAAGCCGAGGAGGGGGAACAGGAAGGCGAGGTAGAACCCACCGGAGGTGAAGTTCACCATGATCGTGTACACGTTCTCGGCAACCCGGCTGAGCAGCAGGAGGGCCATCCCGACCAGCGTCGTCACGAAGATGGCGTTGACGGGGATGCGCTGGCCCGTGCTCAGCCTGCCGAGCGCGGCCGACCCGGGCAGCGCGCCGTCCCGCGCGTAGGACCAGATGACACGCGACGCGGAGGTCTGCAGCGCCAGGAAGCTCGCGACGAACCCGATGAGGAAGAGGATCTCGACCGGCTTGGCGATCGAGGGGCCGAGCGAGCTCGTCAGGGTCTCGTAGACCGGGTCGGCCACCTCACCGCGCGCGATCGCGCCGAGGTCGGGAATCGCGAGGATGATCGCGAGGCTCGAGTACATGACAACGACGGCGATGAGCACGATCGAGGAGATGACCGCCTTCGGCAGGTTGCGGCGGGGCTCGTGCACCTCCTCGGCGATGGCCCCGGCGCTCTCGAAGCCGACGAAGGACCAGCCGACGAACATCACCGCGACGAGGAAGGGGCCGGAGAGGGAGAGGTAGCCACCGGCGCCACCGCCGCCCTCGGTGAGGACGGAGAGGGGGTTGACCCGGTGGGCCACGAGCAGCCAGGTGCCGAGCCCGAGGGAGCCGATGACCTCCGCGATGATGCTGGCGGTCATGAAGATCTTCAGGGCCTGTCGGCCGACGAGGTTGAGGCCGGTCGCGAGAACCAGGATCACGGCCGCGATGAGAGCCCGCTGCGTTCCTGTCGGCGCCGCGACACCCGCGATGTTGGCGACGAACCCGGCCGCACCCAGCCCGACGGCGACCATGGCGATGACCAGGGTCCACATGTAGGTCCACCCGGCGAACCAGCCGTAGCCGTTGCCGACGAGCCGGCGGGACCACTGGTAGATCGAGCCCTCGATCGGCCACCGGGAGACCAGCATCGCGAACACGAGCGCGACGAGGAGCTGGCCGCCGAAGACGACGAGGAAGGCCCACCAGAAGCTCGGCCCCGCGGCACCGACAGCGAGTCCGAAGATGCCGTACAGGGCGACGATCGGGGAGATGAACGCGAAGGCGAACGCGAAGGACGTCCAGAGCGAGAACTCACGCTTCAGCACGTGGTCAGGGTTGACGGTCTGCGACATGGGTGGAACCTCCGATTGGGGCGGCGTTGCCCGCACGGATCACGGTGGGGCCCCGGCCGCCCCACCGGCAAGGGCTGGCGCCGTACTCGGGAGCAACCCACAACCACCATGAACCTGGTTGTGCAATCGTCCAACGATACCGCCGGCCCGGGGACTACATTCGGCGTCATGGAGGAGCCGTCGGTCTGCACGGTGGCCGACCTGCTCGCGGATCCGGAGCTCGGACTCGTCCTCGTGACACCGCACGCGGACCAGACCCGTCCCGTTCGATGGGTGCAGACGACAGAGCTCGTCGACCCCACTCCCTACCTCCGCTCGGGCGTGCTCGTCTGCACGGTGGGCGCCTCGCTGACGACCGACCGGGCGATCCGGACCTTCGTCGCCGCGGTCGCCGATGTGGCGACGGCGATCTGCCTCGGCCTGGGAGACGTCCACGAGCAGGTGCCGCCCGCCCTGACGGCGGCCTGCAGACAGGCCGGGCTGCCGTTGATGACGCTCGGGTACGGAGTGGCGTTCCTCGCCGTCGCGGACGTCGTCGAGAGGATCCGTGGCCAGGCCTCCGAGGCGCAGTCCCTCGGCCGGCTCATCGACCTGGTCCATTCGGGCCTGGCTCGACCCGAGTCCCTCCAGGACACCCTCGCCACACTGGGCCTCGACCCGGCGCATCTCGTCGTCGCCGTCTGGCCGTCCGGCTCAGGAGCCCGCCTCCCGAAGACCTCCGATGGTGGCGCGGTGGCCGAGACCGCGGCCCACACGGTGACGATCTCGTCGTCAGCGGAGTCGGTCCGTGCCGCCGCCCGCGCCACCGGCGTGGGGTGCGGGTACGCCGCCCCGACCGCGCTCGCCGACATCGCGTCAGCACTCTCGATGGCCGAGCTGGCCCTGGCGTCGGGGCCGGCCGACGGCGACGCCCGAGGCCCCGACCAGGTCACGTCGTTCGGACTCGTCCTGGAGGCGACCCCCCGCGAGCGACTGTGGCCCTTCGTGCTCCGCATCATCGAACCACTCGTCGCCGCCGGTGGCCACGCCACGCCCACCTACCTGGACACCCTGCGGGCGTACCTCGAGCACGATCTCTCCGTCGGCCGGACGGCGAAGGCCCAGTACCTCCATCCGAACACCGTCCGGCACCGGCTCGCGCTCATCAAGGACCTGACCGGGAGCGACCCCTTCACCACCGAAGGGGTCCTGACGCTCGCGGTGGCGCTGTGGGCTCACGACGACCAGAAGCGTCGCTGACCCCTCCTCCGTTGCCGAGCCTCTGGTGTGCTGGCCCTTGTACCTGGCTCGCCGGCATGCGTCTCGAGCCTGTTGCCTCGTTGGATCAGAGTCGGCCCTTGCGCCGTCCCGGGCGGCCGTGTCCTGCGTCCGCAGACCGGGCGCGCCCACCTGCCACCCAGGGAGAGACCGCGCACGGCCCTCCCCTCCTCCAGGAGGTCGAGGTTTTGCGGCCAGGCGCGGCCCCGCCGACCTCGAGCGCCGACCGGCCCCGCGCTACCCTCGGGCGCACCGGCGATGAGGTCGGAACCGCACCGATGGTGTCCCCAGTGTTCCCCAGGTCGTCCTCATCC
>CAVPXT010000020.1:0-36694 GCA_963709785.1 uncultured Actinomycetota bacterium
CGACTCCTCGCCGGGCGACAGCGAGGCGTAGCGCGCTCCGTCAGGCCTGGGACTCGGGCTGCTCGGCCCACCAGGTGAGCAGGCGCTCCCGGGCGACGTCCTTGCCGAGGACCCCCTCGTCGAGCCGCACGGCCAGGAGGTGCTGGTAGGCCCGCCCGAGCACCGGCCCCGGCCGGATGCCGAGCGCCTCCGCGATCTCGTGGCCGTCGAGCTCGGGGCGCACCGCCTTGAGCTCCTCGTGGGCCAGCAGCCGCTCGATGCGCTCCTCGAGGTCGTCGTAGGCGGCCGAGAGCCGGCGGGCCTTCTTGACGTTGCGGGTCGTGGAGTCCGCCCGGGTCAGCCGGTGCAGGCGGGGCAGCAGCTCGCCGGCGTCGGTGACGTAGCGGCGGACCGCGGAGTCGCTCCACTGCCCCTCGCCGTAGCCGTGGAAGCGCAGGTGCAGCTCGACGAGCCGGGCGACCGCCTTCGTCGTGTCCTTGTCGAAGCGCAGGGTCTTCATCCGCTTCGCGGCGAGCTTGGCGCCGACGACCTCGTGGTGGTGGAACGAGACGCCGCCACCGTCCTCGAACCGGCGGGTCGCGGGCTTGCCGATGTCGTGGAGGACCGCCGCGAGCCGCAGCACCAGGTCGGGGCCGGGGACCGACTCCGGCGGACCGTCGGCCGGCCCCTCGAGGTCGATGGCCTGCTCGAGGACGATCATCGAGTGGTCGTAGACGTCCTTGTGGCGGTGGTGCTCGTCGACCTCGAGCTGGAGCGCGGGCAGCTCGGGGAGCACGACGGCGGCGAGCCCGGAGGCCACGAGCAGCTCGAGCCCGGCCCGGGGGTGGTCGGCGAGCAGCAGCTTGACGAGCTCGTCGCGGACCCGCTCGGCCGAGACCCGCTCGATGGAGCCGGCCATGTCGCGCATCGCGGCGAGCACCTCGGGGGCCGGGACGAACCCCAGCTGCGCGACGAAGCGGGCCGCACGCATCATCCGCAGCGGGTCGTCGCCGAAGGAGATCTCGGGGGTCGTCGGCGTGCGCAGGACCTTCGCCTCGAGGTCGGCGAGCCCGCCGTAGGGGTCGACGAACGCCAGGTCGGGCAGTCGCAGGGCCATCGCGTTGCACGCGAAGTCGCGGCGGACCAGGTCGTCCTCGAGGGAGTCGCCGAACGCGACGACCGGCTTGCGGGTGACGCCGTCGTAGGCGTCCGCCCGGTACGTCGTCACCTCGACGACGAGGTCGCCGCGGCGCGCGCCGATCGTGCCGAAGGCCCGCCCCATGTCCCACGTGGCCTTGCCCCAGCCGGCGAGGATGCGCTCGGTGTCGTCGGGCCGGGCCGAGGTGGTGAGGTCGAGGTCGTGGGACACCCGGCCGAGGAAGGCGTCCCGGACCGGACCGCCGACGAGCGCGAGGTCGTGCCCGGCGGCCGCGAAGCGCTCCCCGAGGTCGGTGAGCACGGGGAGGACGGGCGCGAGGCCGGCGACGGCGGCGCGGAGCAGGGCGGCCGGGGGCTGGCGGTCGGACACGAGGGTCAAGCCTAGGTGCTGCGGGGCGCCCGGTTCGACCTCCCCGTGGGCGCTCCCACGGCACGCCGACGGACCACCCCGACGGTCCGGCCACCGCGAGCCCCAGTGGTTACAGTGACGGGATGAGCCACGCCGCTGCCGATCCGACCGGGGCGAGCCCCCGGCGGCTCCCGGCGGTCGAGGAGCGCAGCGCGGGCGGCGTCGTCGTCGACGTCCACGACGGGCACGCCCGGATCGCCGTCATCGCCCGGCGGAACCGGGCCGGGCGGGTCGAGTGGTGCCTGCCGAAGGGGCACATCGAGGGGGAGGAGACCCTTCCCGAGACGGCCGTGCGCGAGGTCGAGGAGGAGACCGGCATCGAGGGCCGCGTCCTCATCGAGCTCGGCACCATCGACTACTGGTTCGCCGCCGGCGACCGCCGCATCCACAAGTACGTCCACCACTACCTCCTCGAGGCCACCGGCGGGTACCTCACCATCGAGAAGGACCCCGACCACGAGGCGATCGACGTCGCGTGGCTGCTCCTGTCCGAGGCCCACCGACACCTCACCTTCCCCAACGAGCGCCGGATCGCCCGGCTCGCCTGGCAGCGGCTCGCCGGGGACTCGGGGTGAGCGCGCCGGCCCAGAGCGTCGGGCGCTCCGGGGCGGTGATGGCGGCCGGAACGCTCATGAGCCGTGTCGTCGGGCTCATCCGCACCTCGCTGCTCGCCTCGGTCCTCGGGATCTCCGGTGTGGCCGCGGACGCGTTCAGCGCCGCGAACACCCTGCCCAACTCCTTCTACCTGCTCCTCGCGGGTGGGGCCGTCCAGGCGGTCCTCGTCCCCCAGATCGTCCGGGCCCGGCAGCGGCCCGACGGCGAGGACTTCGTCAACCGGATCATCACCGTCTCGGTCGTCTTCCTCGGCGTCGCGACGCTGCTCCTCACCGCCCTCGCGCCCCTCATCGTCCGCATCTACTACAGCCCGAGCGACACCCAGGCGGTGCGGCTCGCGGTCGTCTTCGCGGTCATCTGCATGCCGCAGCTGTTCTTCTACGGGCTCTACACCGTGCTCGGCCAGGTCCTCACCGCCAACGGCCGCTTCGCCGCCTTCACGTGGGCACCGGCGCTCGCCAACATCGTCGCGGTCGGCGGCCTCCTGGCGTTCCGGGCGGCCGACCTCCCCCTCGGGGCGGCCCCCGGGGCCTGGACGCCGACGATGATCGGCATCCTCGCCGGCACCGCGACGCTGTCGATCGCCGTCCAGTGCGCCGGGCTCTTCCCGGCGCTGCACCGGATGGGCTTCCGGTTCCGCTGGCTCTGGGGGGTCCGCGGCCACGGGTTCGGCGAGATCTCCTCCATCGCGAAGTGGACGGTGGGCTCGATCGTCGTCCAGCAGCTCGGCTTCATCGTCACGAGCCGGGTCCTCACCCGCGCCAGTGCGCTGGGCGCCCGCTCCGGTGCGGACGTGCCCGGGCTGTTCGCCTTCACGAACGCGCAGTTCATCGTCCTGCTCCCGCACGGCCTGGTCACCGTCTCGCTCGTCACGGCGCTCTACACCCGGCTCTCCGAGGCGGCCTCGGAGGGCGACGACCGCGCCGTCGTCCGCTACCACCACCAGGGCATGCGGACCCCCTCGGTGCTCCTGGTCCCGGGCGTGGCCCTCGCCCTGGCCTTCGCCCCGCTCGTGGCGAGCACGATCTTCTTCGGCAACACCCTCGCCCAGACCGCCGCCGTCACGACCGTGCTGTACGGCGTGCTGTGGCTCGTCATCCCCATGGGCTGGGGCTTCCTCAACGACCGGGTGCTCTACGCCCAGACCCAGACCTACCTGACCTTCCGGATCCAGGCCGTCGTCACGAGCACCGCCACCCTCGTCACCCTGCTCGCCGCCACGGTGGACCCGGGTCGCACCGCGTTCGTCGTCGGCCTCGGCCAGGCCCTGGCCTACCTCGTCGGCTCCTCGATCGGCTTCCTCGTGCTGCGCCACCAGCACGGACCACTGGGCCTGCGCGCCACCGCGCTCATCTACCTCAAGCTCGCCGTCCCGTCCGCCGCGAGCGCGCTGCTGCTCGCCCTCGCCGTGCGCGGCCTGCTCCCGGACGTGGCGCAGACCCGCGGGGTCCCCGGGCTGCTCGCGGGCGGGGCGGTGCTGGGCGCCGCCGGCGTGGTCCACCTGCTCGTCGTGTGGGCGGTCGCCCACCTCCTGGGCGTCCAGGAGGTCGGCCGGCTCCTGGACCCCGTCGCGCGCCGGGTGCGCGGGCTCCGTCGCGGCTGAGCCACCCCCTACGATGGACGAACCCGTCGGGGACCCGACGGGCCAGGCCGTGACCGACGACCGGAAGGAGCCACGGTGAGGGGTGTGGGACCCGGCACCGTCCTCGGCGGTCGGTACACCGTGCACCGCCGGCTCGCGCAGGACCGCGGGACCGAGCGCTGGACCGCCGACGACACCACCCTCGGACGTCGGGTGGTCGTCCTCGTGGTGCCCGTCGAGGACCACCGCAGCGCCGCCTTCCTCGACGCCGCCCGTCGTGCCGGGTCGGTGTCGCACGCCGTGCTCGTGCGCATCCTCGACGTCGGCCAGGACGACGAGGTCGCCTGGGTCGTCGAGGAGGAGCTCGACGACGCACGCAGCCTCGCCCAGCTCGTGACCGAGGGCGGCATCCCGGGTGACGAGGTCCGACGGATCACCGGCGAGGTCGCCTCTGCCCTGGAGTCCGCGCGCCAGCGGGGGATGCACCACCTCGACCTCACGCCCGACGACGTCCTGCGCTCCCCCGTCGGCGAGGTCCGGCTCCGCGGCCTCGAGGTCGCCTCGGTGCGGGCCGGCCGGGACGGCCTCGACCCGGAGGACGCCGCACGCCAGGACGCCGTCGGCGTCGTCGCCCTCGCCTACGTGGGGCTCACGGGCCTGTGGCCCCTCGGGGCCGGGGCGGGCGAGCTGAGCGCCGCCCCGCGCGTCCCGGGCGGCGTGGCCGCTCCGTCGGAGATCGCCGCCGGTGTGCCCCGCGACCTCGACGCCATCTGCCGGCTCACCCTCAACGACGACCAGGGCCCGACCAGCCCCGGCGACTACGCGCGCCAGGTGGCCCCGTGGCCGACCCGCCAGGTCGTCGGCCGACCGGTCACCCCGAGCCACGCCGTCCCCCCGGTGGCGCCGGACGAGCCCGCCGCCGAGGTCCCCACGGCCGGGTCCACCGCGGCCACCGACGACGGCATCGGTGCGACGGCCGACCTGCCCGTCGTCCCGAGCACCCTCCCCCCGGAGCCGTCGGTTCCGGTCGCGACGGTGCCGCCCGTTGCCCCCGTCTCCTCCGGCACGCCTGCACCCGAGGAGCCCCGGTCGGCCCGCCGCGGGGACGAACCGGGGTGGCTGTCCGACGACGCCCTGACCGACGAGCCCGAGGGCCCCGGTGCCGCGCCCCACGACGACGACGCAGCCGACGACGACCCGGTGGACGACGAGACGCCGGCGGGCGGTCTCGGCCGACGGGTGTCCGCCCTGACGCGCCCGCGGGGCGGGGACGGGACCACCGGGCACGCCGGCGCCGCCGCCACGGCCGGGGCCGCCGGATCCGCCGTCGGCGAGGCGTTCGGCCAGGTCGGCAACCGGGTCTCCCGGTACGCCCGGCGCGCGGTCGACAAGGTCACCGAGCTCTCCCCCGACACACGCCCCGATGACGGCCTGGCCGACCTCGACGCCCCCGCCCCGATGGTCCCCGCCGAGCCCCTGACCCGTGACGAGTCGAAGCTGGCCCTGGGCATCGTGGCCGCGTTCCTCGTCCTCGCGCTCGTCATCGGCATCTACGGCCTGTCGAAGATCGGCTCGAACACCGACCTCGGCCTCGAGACCCCGGCGGGCGGTACCGCCACCCCCACCGCGTCCGCGGCACCCAGCGGGTCCGGCTCCGAGGCCACCGCGAGCGGTGGTGCCCCCGAGCCCCTGGCGATCCTCAAGGTCGAGGCCTACGACCCGGAGGGCGACGGCGCCGAGAACAACAAGCTCACCCCGAAGACCTACGACGGGGACACCTCCACCGGCTGGAACTCCGAGAACTACCGGACCGACGCCTTCGGCGGGCTCAAGAAGGGCCTCGGCCTCATCGTCGACCTCGGGCCGAACAAGAAGCCCCAGAACGTGCGCCTCGACATCCCCCAGAGCGTCGACCTCGAGCTCTACGTGGGGCCGGATGCCGACCTCGAGGGCGCCACGAAGATCGGGGAGAAGGCGAACGCCAAGGGCACCGTCGACTTCCCGGTTCCGGACGATGTGACCGGGCAGTACATCATCATCTGGTACACCGGACTCCACGCCGACGACCAGGGCAAGCGCAGGGCGTGGCTCAACGAGGTCGTCGTCACCGGCTGAGAGGGTCTGTCCCCCGTGATCCCCGAGCACCTCGTCGACGTCGCCGAGCTCGACGACCGCGCCCTCATGGCGCGGCACGTCGCCGGCGACGGCGGGAGCGCGTTCGGTGAGCTGTTCCGGCGCCACCGCGACCGGATGTTCGCCGTCGCGATGCGCACGACGGGCAACCGCGAGCTCGCCGCCGACGCCGTCCAGGAGGCCTTCATCTCCGCCTTCCGGCGCGCGGACGCCTACCGCGGGGAGGCCGCCGTGACGACGTGGCTGCACCGGATCGTCGTCAACGCGTGCCTGGACCGGCTGCGCCGCGAGAAGGTGTCGGTCCGCCGCGCCGGCGACCTCGGCGAGCTCGACCTCCCCGACCTGCACGACCGCCACGGCTCCACCGAGACCGCCCTCGTCGTGCGGGAGGCACTCGCCCGGCTGCCGGAGGGTCAGCGCACGGCGCTCGTCCTCGTCGACATGCACGGCCTGCCCGTCGCCGAGGCGGCCGTGGTGCTCGGGGTCGCCGAGGGCACCGTGAAGTCCCGGTGCTTCCGCGGCCGGGAGGCGCTCGCCGCCCTGCTGAGACCGTCCTCAGGAGAACCGGCACCCGCCGGGGACCGCACGGAACCCCGGGAGGCATCGTGACGTCCTACCCGTGCTCGGCGCTCCGCGTGCCGGCCCCGCCCACCCGTCTGACCCGCCGCACCCCGCACGGCACCTCCCGGAGGAGCTCGTGAGCCACCCCCACGACGACACCGACCCGATCGAGCACGACCCCACGGGGATGCGTGCCCTCCTCGGGTCGCTCCCCGACCCCGAGCCGATGCCTGCCGACCTCGTGACCCGCATCGAGGCGGCCCTCGCCGACGAGGCCCGGATCCGGGGTGGCTGGCCGGCCCCGGCTGCCGCGGGGGTCGAACCGCTGGCCGCGGCGGTGCCCGCCGACGCCGAGGGGCGCGTCGTCCCGCTCCGGCCGCGCTCGCGCTGGCACCTCGTGGCGGTCGCCGCGGCCGTCGTCGCCGTGCTCGGGACGGGCGGGGTCGTCCTGGACTCCCTGCGCCCCGGGGGCCTGCAGGCCAGCCTCGTCGGTGCCGAGGACTCGGCGGCGGGCGGCTCGAGCGCTGACGGGCCGGCCCCGGAGGTCTCCGAGAAGCCGATGCGGACGCTCCTCGCCGAGGACGACGAGCTCGGCGTGGTCGTTCTGGAGGGGGGGCCCGGGTTCACCACGGCGGGTCTCGCCGACGAGGTGCGGGCCAGCCTGCCATGGGACGGCACCGGCCGCCGGGCCTCGGCCTCCCCCACGCTCGACGCGGGCCAGGGCGTCGCGCCGTCATCGGCCCTCGGGCCGCTGGGGACCGCCGCCGGGGCGCGCGCCTGCGCCGACGCCGTGGGTGTCCCGGACGGCGACACCATCGTCATCGACCTCGCCGAGGTCGACGGCCGTCCGGCAGCCGTCCTCGTCGCGACCTCCGAGACCGGTGTCCGGCGGGTCTGGGCCGTGGCCCGGTCCTGCTCGGCGCAGGCTCCCGGGGTGCTCTCGGGCCCCGTCCCGGTGGCCTGACCCCGCCGTCGCTCGCGCGCCGTCCCCTTGATACCCTGTGGGGTATCGATCCGATGTCGGGGGCCGTCCCCACGGGGCCCGCTCCGTGCCGCGGCCGACCTCCTCGCGGGCCACGCCTCACGAGCCCGTGACCGATCGGCGGGGCGAGGCGGTGCCGGGAACACCCCGGCCCTAGGATCGGTTCCACCGACGCACCGCATGTAGCGGTCGCCACCCACTCGCACCACAAGGGGATGTGTCCCGTGACCACGGACGTCCGCAACGTCATCATCATCGGCTCCGGCCCGGCCGGCTGGACCGCAGCGGTCTACGCCGCGCGCGCCAACCTCGAGCCCCTCGTCATCGAGGGCTCGGTCACCGCCGGCGGCGCGCTGATGAACACCACCGAGGTCGAGAACTTCCCCGGTTTCCGCGACGGCATCATGGGCCCGGACCTCATGGAGAACATGCGGGCCCAGGCCGAGCGCTTCGGTGCCGAGATCATCACCGACGACGTCGAGCACGTCGAGCTCGACGGTGACGTCAAGCTCGTCCGCGACGGCTCGGGCACCGAGTACCGCGCCCGCACGGTCATCCTCGCGATGGGCTCGGCCTACCGCGAGCTCGGGCTCCCGGACGAGAAGCGCCTCTCCGGTCACGGCGTCTCGTGGTGCGCCACCTGCGACGGCTTCTTCTTCCGCGACCAGGACATCGCGGTCGTCGGGGGTGGCGACTCCGCCATGGAGGAGGCCACCTTCCTCACGAAGTTCGCCCGCTCGGTCACCGTCGTGGTCCGCCGCGACGAGCTCCGCGCCAGCAAGATCATGGCCGAGCGCGCCGAGGCGAACGAGAAGATCCACTTCGCCTGGAACAGCGCCGTCGACGCCATCCACGGCGAGGACAAGGTCTCGGCCATCACGCTGCGCGACACCGTCACCGGGGCGACCCGCGAGCTCCCGGTCACCGGCCTCTTCGTCGCCATCGGCCACGACCCCCGCAACGAGCTCGTCAAGGGGCTCGTCGACCTCGACGCCGAGGGGTACGTCCTCACCGAGGGGCGCACCTCGGTGACGAACGTGCCCGGGGTCTTCGCGTGCGGCGACCTCGTCGACCACACCTACCGCCAGGCGATCACCGCGGCCGGCTCCGGCTGCGCGGCCGCCCTGGACGCCGAGCGTTACCTCGCCCACTGACCGAGGGCGCACACTGGTCCCCTCGGCCCGCACGCCGACCCACCGTCCAGACCTTCCAGACCGTCCCGACCCGAGACCACCATCGCCGCGTAGCCGGCACACAGAGAGGAACCCCATGGGAGCCGTGAGCCAGACCACCGACGCGACCTTCGAGGCCGACGTCATCAAGAGCGACAAGCCGGTCCTCGTGGACTTCTGGGCCGAGTGGTGCGGTCCGTGCCGTGCCGTCGCCCCCGTGCTCGAGGAGATCGCCCGCGACCACGGCGACAAGGTCTCCGTCGTCAAGCTCAACACCGACGAGAACCCCGGGATCACCGGGAAGCTCGGGATCACGAGCATCCCGACCATGCACGTCTACCAGGGCGGCGAGATCGTCAAGACGATCATCGGCGCTCGTCCCAAGCCGGTCCTGCTCCGCGAGCTGGAGCAGTTCCTCGGCTGACCCCAAGGACCGCTGTCGAGCGGAGCACGGCCCCGGACCGCACGGTCCGGGGCCGTTCTGCTTGCCTGGTGCGTATTCGGCTCTGGCGCAGGCTAATAGGCGTCGAGCGGGTCAGTCGGGTGGGTCAGTCGACCGTGGCGTCCTGGCGCAGGCTCATGACGTCGAGGATGCGGTTGAGGTCGTCGACGGACGCGAACTCGACGGTCAGCCGGCCCTTCTTCTGCCCGAGGGCGATGCGGACCCGCGTCTCCAGGCGGTCCGAGAGGTCGGCCGCGAGGTCGTCGAGCTGGGGACGGCGCCCGCCGGGACGGGGGCGCGCCCGACGCGACGGCGGCGTGTCACCGTCCCCGAGGGTCACGAGCTCCTCGACGCTACGGACGGACAGTCCCTCCGCGACGATCTTCTGCGCCATCCGTTCCATCGCGGCGGCGTCGGGGAGTCCGAGCAGGGCGCGGGCGTGGCCGGCGCTCAGGACGCCGGCCGCGACCCGACGGGCCACGAGCGGCGGCAGGCGCAGCAGGCGGAGGGTGTTCGAGATCTGCGGCCGGGACCGACCGATCCGGCCGGCGAGCTCCTCCTGGGTGCAGCCGAAGTCGTCGAGGAGCTGCTGGTAGGCGGCGGCCTCCTCGAGCGGGTTGAGCTGGCTGCGGTGGAGGTTCTCCAGCAGGGCGTCCCGCAGGAGGTCGTCCTCCTCGGTGATCCGCACGATCGCCGGAACGGTCGCGTTGCCGGCCTCCCGGGATGCCCGCCAGCGCCGCTCGCCCATGATGAGCTCGTAGCGGACGGTGTCGTCGGGGCCGGCGCCGGGTGCGGGGCGCACGACGATGGGCTGGAGGACGCCGATCTCGCGGATCGAGTGGACGAGCTCGGCGAGCTCCTCCTCGTCGAACACCGTGCGGGGCTGCTTCGGGTTGGGCCGGATCGCGTCGACCGGGACCTCGGCGAACTGTGCACCCGGCACCGGCCGGAGACCGTCGACCTCCGCGCCCGTGCCGTCGGACGGGGCGTCGGCGCCCGGCTCGGAGGGACCGGTGGTGGCCGTCCTCACGAGGTCGGCCGCCGAGACGTCCGCGGGGTCGGCGGGGGCGCCGTCGCGGTCCTTGAAGAAGACGTCGACGGGTCGGTCCGTCGCCGGCTGGCTCGGGATCAGCGCTCCGAGGCCACGACCCAGGGCTCGGCGCTTCTCGCTCATGCGGACTCCTCGGTGGTGGATCGGGCGGCGCCGCGCTCGGCGAGCTCGACGGCCGCCTCGAGGTAGGACAGGGCTCCGCTGCTGTTGGGGTCGTACGTCATGACGGTCTGGCCGTGGCTCGGCGCCTCGGAGATCCGTACCGACCGCGGCACGGTCGCCCGGAGGGTCTGGTCCGGGAAGTGCTCCCGCACCTCGTCGGCGACCTGCGCCGAGAGCCGCGTCCTCCCGTCGTACATGGTGAGGAGGATCGTCGACACGTGCAGGTCGGTGTTGAGGTGGCTGCGGATCAGCTCGATGTTCTTCAGGAGCTGGCTCAGGCCCTCGAGCGCGTAGTACTCGCACTGGATGGGGATGAAGACCTCGTTCGCGGCGACGAAGGCGTTGACCGTCAGCAGGCCGAGACTCGGAGGGCAGTCGACGAGGACGTAGTCCAGCTGCTCACCGGTGGCGATGCGGTGCTCGACGTACGCGCTCACCGCCTTCTGCAGCCGCGTCTCGCGTGCGACGAGGGAGACCAGCTCGATCTCGGCGCCGGCGAGGTCGATCGTCGCCGGCGCGCAGACCAGGCCGGGGAGGTCCGGGCACGTCTGGACGACCTTCGCGATCTCCTCGCCGTCGACGAGCACGTCGTAGACGCTCGGTACCTCCGAGTGGTGGTCGATGCCGAGGGCGGTGCTGGCGTTTCCCTGGGGGTCGAGGTCGATGACGAGCACCGTGCTCCCCGCCTGGGCGAGGGCGGCCGCGATGTTCACCGTGGTCGTCGTCTTGCCGACGCCACCCTTCTGGTTGGCGACGGTGAGCACACGCGTGCGAGGTGGGCGCGGGACGGTCCTGCCGGTGAGGGTGATCCGCTTGCGGGCGTCGTCGGCGACGGCCTGGGCGAGTGGGGTGTTCCAGTCGGCCCCCGGAATGGATGCGGCGATGGCGGCTCGCTCCTCGCTGTCGTCGTGCGTCTCGTCCCTGCGAGTGGTGTCCGTGTCCGGCGTGGCGCCCTGGGCACCCTGCGGTGTCGCCGCGGTGGGGGTCTCGGCCCCCTCCGCCGCCGGCGCCACGGCCGGAACCGGTCCATCGTCGCTGCTGACCTCGGCGTGCGCCACCGTTTCACGTGAAACGGTGGCTGGCCAGCCGAGATCGCTGGCGTCGGCAACAGCACCGGTGGGAAAGCCCAGACCGGGAGCGACGGGTGGCCGAACCGCGGCCTCGAGCAAGGTGCTCACCGGTACCTCCTTGGTGACGAACGACCCCATCCAACAGCACCACCGGGCGACACGCCAAAGACGCAGCCGCCTGTGGACAACTTGGGGGTGACTGTCCTTCCTTGAGACCCCACAGACGTGTTTCACGTGAAACGTCGTGCGTAGATCTGCGGATTTGCGCGGAATCGGGCCCGGCGGCGCGCCCCGGCATGGCGGTGGATAACTTGTGGACGACCGGACCGGCCGGGCCGTCTCGGACGCCGCCGACACCAGCGGTGCTCCCCCGCCAGCCGGCCGGGGTGAGCCCGCACCGGGGTGTCGTCCGTGGCCGCAGGGCCGCCATCTCCAGCTCGGCGATCCAGGGCGTCAGGGGCACGAACCTCGACGTCCCTCGGATAGCAACCGAGCTGGCGGCCGTCCGTCAGGTGCGACGCCGGTGGTGTTTCACGTGAAACATGGCGAGCTTTCGGCGCCGCGGCGCGTCCCTGCCACGAGCAGTCTCCTCGCCCAGGCCGCCGGGTCACACACTCACCGCGGGTCCCGACCGGGGTGCCGCGACCGGGGTGCCGCGACCGGGCGGACCGCGACCGGGCGGACCGCGGCCGAGTGGACCACCGAGGGACGCCCCCACCTCAGGCCGCCCCCACCTCAGGCCGTCGTGGCACCCTCGGTCCACGATCCCCGCCGTGCCACCAGGTGGCCCACCACGACCCGGCCGAGCGTCGAGCCTCGGCCGGTCCGCCCCTTCACCCCCGGCTCGGCGCCTGCCGTCGACCGACCACCCCGTGCCCGGGGCGGCGCGAGAGCATCCCAGGCCGTGGCCCCCAGGCTTCACCGCTCGACCCACCTGTCCGCTCCGCACCATCGGCGCCGGGCGGTCCCGGGCTACATGCGGCACCCGGTCCCGGGGCGGACGAGCTCGAGACTCCGGGCCTCGGCCGGTGGAGGTCCCTCCGCGTCTCGACCCGCACCCGCGGCACCCGTTGCCACGGGTCCGCAGCCAACGCGTCACGCCGGCTGCCGATCTCCCCCTGCCTCGCACCGTTTCACGTGAAACGGCGACGCCGGTGTCGCCCGGAGCCCCTCGCCGCTCGACACGCGCGGATGCCACCGCGCCACCTCCCGGCGTCCTCGGACGGAGCAGGACGACCGCACCCACCCGTGCCGCCCCCGGGGCCGGCGAGGCCCGGCCTCAGGCCCGGGGCGACCGGCCGCCGCGGCGGCCGTGCCGCCCGGCCGTGGCCGCCCGGCGGTTCTTTCCCCGGACGCCTGAGCCCGTACGGGCGGACGGTCGGAAGCGCAGGTCCACCGTCAGCACCGGCTCCTCGAGGCTCGCGCCTCCGTGCTCGGTCACCACGGCGGAGGCCAGGCCGAGCTTCTCGAGGGCGGCCCTGTCCTCCTCGAGCTCGGTGGGCGCGCTGCGGCCCTTCATCGCGACGAGCGTGCCCTCGTCGTCGAGCAGGGGCACGCACCACCGGGCCAGCTTGTCGAGGCGAGCCACGGCCCGAGCGGTGACCCACGATGCCCTGACGCTGCCCCCGAGATCCTCCGCCCGACCCCGGTGCACCGTCACCGAGTCCAGGCCCAGCTCACCGACGACGGACTCCAGCCACGTCGTGCGCCGGAGCATCGGCTCCACGAGGTGCACCGTCAGGTCGGGTCGCGCGATCGCCAGCGCGACACCCGGGAGCCCCGCCCCCGACCCCACGTCGACGAGGGTCGCCCCCACCGGGAAGGCGTCCTCGATGACGGCGCAGTTCAGCACGTGCCGGTCCCAGAGGCGCGGCACCTCCCGGGGGCCGATCAGCCCGTGGCTCACACCGGTGTCCGCCAGGATCCCCGCGAAGCGCACGGCCAGCGGCAACCGGTCCCCGAACACCGCGGCCGCACCCGAGGGTGCGGCCGGCGGCGTCAACGGGGCGTCCCCGTCATGTTTCACGTGAAACGCTCTCCTACTTCGGGCTGATGACGACGTATCGCCGCGGCTCGGATCCCTCGGACTCCGAGACCAGCCCGGCGGCGAGCACCTCGTCGTGGACGACCTTGCGCTCGAAGGCCGTCATCGGGCTGAGGGAGGTCGACTC
Source organism: uncultured Actinomycetota bacterium (assembly GCA_963709785.1). GTDB lineage: Bacteria > Actinomycetota > Actinomycetes > Actinomycetales > Dermatophilaceae > Phycicoccus. The sequence continues at coordinate 13,488 of CAVPXT010000020.1, forward strand.
CCCGGAGCTCTTGACTCCGTCGATCGCGTCCTTCGCCAGCGTGACGAGCGCGGCACGACGCCCCGCGCGGTGACCCGCCACATCGAGCATGAGGCGGCTGCGCTCACCGGTCTCGGACTGCACGGCCAGCCGGGTCAGCTCCTGGAGCGCCTCGAGCACCTCGCCGTCGGGGCCGACGAGACGGCGCGGCACGCGCCCTTCGTCACTGTCGACGAGGGCCACCGCGGCGCGGTCGCCGTCGATGTCGACGTCGAGGTCACCGTCGAGGTCGCAGATGTCGAGCAGCGTCTCCAGGAAGTCCGCCGCCACCTCGCCCTCCCGCAGCAGCATCGCCCGACGGCGCGGGCGGCCCGACGACGCCGCGCCGCCCTCACTCCCCTCCTCGGAGTCGGTCTCGGCGTCGTCGTCGGCATCGTCAGCGTGGGACCCGTCGGCGTCGGACCCGTGGCTCTCGTCGGCGGTCTCTGCCTCGCCGCCACTCTGGTCGCCGCCGTGCTCGGCCATCGCCGCGGCGGCGTCCTGCGCGCCGCCCGGCACGTGCGCCTGCGCGTCCGGCGTCTCGGGGGTGATCGCCGCAGCGGTCTCGGCGCCGCCGACCACGGCAGCAGCCGACTTCTCGGCCGGGATGTCGTCGCCCCCGGCCGGCGCCGCAGGCGCCCCCACGGCGGGCTCGACCGCCGCGGTCTCCGGGGTGCTCTCCTGGTCCGGGGCGTCGGAGGTCGTGATCGGCTCGAGGGCCTCGGTCGTGTCGGTCGTGTTCTCGCTCATGTGCACTCCAGTCAGGGGTGACGGGTCAGGGACTGTGGGGGCAGGCGGTCAGCTGCCGGGGGCGGTGCCACCCGGCTGCTTGCCGCCGGGCTTGCCGCTCGACTTGGAGCGCTTCTTCGACTTGGGCTGGACCCGCTGCCGGCTCTTGGCCTCGGCCTCGGCGGCCTCAGCGTCGGCCTCTGCCTCGGCGGCCGCGACGGCCCCCGGCACGGGCTTGCCCTTGCGCTTGAGCCGCTCGTGGTACGCCCGCTCGGCGGCCGAGCCCGGTGCCGGCATCCGCCGGATCACGTAGAACTGCTGGGTCATCGACCACACGTTCGTCGTGAACCAGTAGATGAGGACACCGATCGGGAAGTTCACACCCGAGACCGCGAAGATCACCGGGAAGATGTAGAGCAGCATCTTCTGCTGCTTGGCGAACGGGCTGTCCAGGGCCGACTGCGGCATGTTCTTCGTCATCAGCTGGCGCTGCGTGGTGAAGGTCGTCGCCGACATGAGCACGATGAGCACGACGGTGACGATCTGTGTCGACAAGCCGTTCGCACGCAGGAAGGTGTCGGACAGCTGCGCACCGAAGAGGGAAGCCGACTCCGCCTGCGCCGCAACCGTTTTCGTGATCGGGCCGATGTGGTCGGCGCCGCTGCGGGTACCGGCGGCGATCTCGTCGAGACCGTTGAGGACGCGGAACAGCCCGAAGAAGAAGGGGGACTGCACGAGGATCGGCAGGCACGAGCTGAACGGGTTCGTGCCTTCCTTCTTGTACAGCTCCATCGTCTCCTGGGTCATCGCCTGGCGGGACTCGGGGTCGGACTTGCCCTTGTACTTCTTCTGGATCTTCTGCAGCTCGGGCTGGATCAGCTGCATCTTGCGCGAGGCGTTGATCTGCTTGACGAACAGCGGGATCATCGCGGCGCGCATGACGATGACGAGCCCGACGATGGACAGCGCCCACGTGATGCCCCCGGCCGCGGGCAGGCCGATGCCCGTGAAGAACTGGTGGAAGCCGTACATGATCCACGCCACGAGCCACTCGATCGGGGCCAGGATGCTGTTGAACAGGTCGCCCATGATGTCCTTCGCTGGGCCGGGTTCAGCCGGCGGGTGGTGTCACGGTCGTGACGGTGGTCAGGGGTGGGACGGAGCCGCGGGGCCGGATGTTCCGGCGTACGGCTTCGGCCCGGTGGTGCCAGGAACGGGGCGGCCGGTGTCGGGATCGCGCTCCGGGACGTGGTCGACGCCCCCCGGCGTCCACGGGTGGCACCGCAGCAGCCGGGCCGCGGCCATCCACGTCCCCCGGAGGGGACCGAACCGCTCCAACGCGGTGACAGCGTAGGCCGAGCACGACGGGTAGTAGCGGCAGGTCGGCGGACGCATCGGGCTGATGAGGCGCTGGTACCCACGGATCAGCCAGAGCAGCGGCGTCACGACGACCCGCCCCACGCTCACGCCGCACCGCCCAGCCGTGCCGAGACCTTGCGCCACACGGTGTCGAGCGCCACCCCGAGCTCACCCGAGGAGGACCCCGCCGCCGCCGGGTTGGCCCGCACGACGACATCGACACCCCGCGGCATGAGCGCCAGCCGCGCCGCGACGAGGGCGCGCAGCCGACGCTTGGTCCGGTTCCGGACGACGGCATTGCCGACGGCCCTCGACACGACGAAACCGACCCGCGGCGGGCATCCCGCGCGCGCGTCGGTTCGGTTGGCGTGGACCACGAGCAGTCTCGAGCCGACCCGGGTGCTCCCGGGGCCCCGGACCGCCGACCCGAAGTCCGCCCGCTCACGCAGACGGTTCGGCGCCGGCAGCACCGACGGGCCTCAGGCCGAGAGCTCGGAGCGGCCCTTGCGACGCCGGGCGGCGAGGATGGCGCGGCCGGCGCGGGTGCGCATCCGCAGACGGAAGCCGTGCGTCTTGGCGCGACGGCGGTTGTTCGGCTGGAAGGTCCGCTTGCTCACGTGTACATCTCTTTCGCGGGTGGTGGCCGGGAGGGCCCGGGGGTCGGAGGCGGCCTGGGTCGGCTGCAGTCGGAGACCCACGGGGCCGCGCACGGGAGGTACGCGGGTCATGGGCATGCGAAAACAGCCGACGAACAGGCTGCTCCACGGTACCCGAGCGCCGGGGCGCCGACCAAACCCACGACCGAGTACCCAACCGGCCCGACAACCCTCTACCATCGCACGGAGCATCGGGCGGGCCGGGCAACGACACACAGTGCCGTGACCCCGTGTCGTCCCCACAGCCTGTGGACAACCATGTGGACGACCCCCGCCGGTGCCGCGCCACGAGGCGCGACGACGACGATGGGCATCGGAAGGACGGGGTGGCACGTGCCGGACGCGACGATGGCCCAGGTGTGGCGGGCGACCCTGGAGGCGCTCGACGAGGACGGGATCCCCGTCCAGCAGCGCGCCTTCCTCTCCCTGGCCCGGCTCGTCGGCCTGCTCGACGACACCGCCCTCATCGCGGTCCCGAACGACTTCACCAAGGACATCGTCGAGACCCGCCTGCGCGACCGGGTCACCCAGAGCCTCGGCGAGCGGCTCGGCCGCGACGTCCGGCTCGCGGTCACGGTCGACCCCACCCTCGGTGAGCTCGCCGAGGCCGCGGACGGCCACGCCGACGACAACCACGACCAGCGGGCCGCCGACCGGCGCCAGCAGATCGACGACCTCCAGCTCGACGACGACGGCGAGTCCCCCGGCGGCGGCCACGGCCACGACGGGGCCGGCGGGGCACAAGACCTCGTCGAGGTGCCCGGGATGCGCCGGCCGCGCCCCGGCACCCAGGTCCCCGAGCAGGTCGAGCTGACCCGGCTCAACCCGAAGTACACGTTCGACACCTTCGTCATCGGCGCGAGCAACCGGTTCGCCCACGCGGCCGCGGTCGCCGTCGCCGAGCAGCCGGCCAAGGCGTACAACCCGCTCTTCGTCTACGGCGAGTCCGGGCTGGGCAAGACCCACCTGCTCCACGCCATCGGGCACTACGCCCGCAACCTCTTCCCCCACGTCAAGGTGCGGTACGTGAACTCCGAGGAGTTCACCAACGACTTCATCAACAGCATCCGCGACGACAAGGCGGCCAACTTCCAGCGCCGCTACCGCGACGTCGACGTGCTCCTCATCGACGACATCCAGTTCCTCCAGGGCAAGGTCCAGACCCAGGAGGAGTTCTTCCACACCTTCAACACGCTGCACAACGCGAGCAAGCAGGTCGTCATCACGAGCGACGTGCCACCGAAGCTCCTCACCGGGTTCGAGGCCCGGATGCGCAGCCGCTTCGAGATGGGGCTGCTCACCGACGTCCAGCCGCCCGACCTCGAGACCCGCATCGCCATCCTGCGCAAGAAGGCCATCCAGGAGCGGCTCAGCGTCCCCGACGACGTCCACGAGTTCATCGGCTCGCGGATCTCGACGAACATCCGCGAGCTCGAGGGGGCCCTGATCCGGGTCACGGCGTTCGCGAGCCTCAACCGGCAGCCGGTCGACATGAGCCTCGCCGAGATCGTCCTGCGCGACCTCATCCCCGACGACTCCACGAGCCAGGTGACGCCGGCGACGATCATCGCCCAGACGGCCGCCTACTTCGGGCTGACCATCGAGGACCTCCAGGGGCAGTCGCGCTCGCGCGTCCTCGTGACCGCCCGGCAGATCGCGATGTACCTGTGCCGCGAGCTGACCGAGATGTCGCTGCCGAAGATCGGGCAGCAGTTCGGCGGGCGCGACCACACGACCGTCATGCACGCCGAGAAGAAGATCCGCCAGCTGATGGCCGAACGGCGCGCGATCTACAACCAGGTCACCGAGCTGACGAACCGGATCAAGCAGCAGTCCCGCTGAACCCGACCCCCAACGGCGTCCACGGCCGCCCCGCGGTTGTCCACAGGTTGTCCCCACACCGTGTACAACGCTTGTCGAACGACGCCCCTCCGGGAGGCCGCGGCGGGACGGGCGCGCCGCGGACCGCGAACCCTCGACCGCCACACGGGCACACCGTCCACCGATGGGGACGGACCTGTGGACAGCCGACCCCTCGACCACCCTCGGACCTGCCCGGACGGACCGGTTGTCCACAGCGCCTGTGGATGACTGTGGACGACCGCCCGCCACCGGTGGACGACACGGGAGGCGCCGGTGGACGCCGTGTGAACGCCGGATGGCCGTCAACACCCGTGGCTCCCCGCTCCACCGTCCGTCCACGGCGCGTCCACAGCCCGGATCGCCGCCCCGACCTGCTCGAACACCTCGTCGTCCACAGGATCCACAGCTCCGACAACAACGATGAGTTCCAGAGATGAAGGGGTCCACCCCGATCAGGTCCCTGCTGCGACCTGCCCCGGACGAGCCCCGGGGACCGGGCTCCCGGCCAGCAGCCCGATCGATGGTGGAGAGCCGAGGCGTGCACTAGTGTCAGGGTCCCGTCTGCCGCGGGCCGCCCCTGAGCGTGCCCCGGGCCGACGGTGACGACTCCCATGCACGACAGGGCGCAGACCTCCTGCGCCGGATAGGGCGGTATTTCGTGAAGTTCCGCGTCGAGCGCGACGTCCTGGCCGAGGCGGTCACCTGGGTGGCCCGCGGGCTGCCCGCCCGCCCGCCGGTGCCGGTCCTCGCCGGGATCCTCCTCGAGGCCTCCGACGACGGCACCCTCACCCTGTCGGCGTTCGACTACGAGGTCTCCGCCCGGGTCACCGTCGCCGCCGACGTCGCCGAGTCCGGCACCGTCCTCGTCCTCGGTCGCCTGCTGGCCGACATCTCCCGCAACCTCCCGGACCGGCCGATCGACGTCGCGACCGAGGGCAGCAAGGTCCAGGTGACGTGTGGGGCATCCCGCTTCAGCCTGCTGATGATGCCGGCCGACGACTACCCGACGCTGCCGTCCTCCCCGGAGCCCACCGGCTCGGTCGACGGCCACCTCTTCACGCAGGCCGTCGCCCAGGTCTCCATCGCGGCCGACCGCGGCGACACCCTCCCGATCCTCACCGGCGTCCGGGTCGAGGTCGAGGGCGACACGATGACCCTGCTCGCCACCGACCGCTACCGCCTCGCGATGCGCGAGCTGACGTGGAACCCCACCGCCACGGACGCGAGCCACGTCGTGCTCATCCCGGCGCGCACGCTCTCCGAGACCGCCCGCAGCCTCGGCGCGAGCGGCTCGATCGACGTCGCCCTCGGCGCGACCGCGGGGGGCGACGGGCTCGTCGGCTTCGAGGCCGGTCGTCGTCGCACGACGACCCGCCTGCTCGACGGCGAGTACCCCAAGGTCTCCTCGATCTTCCCGACGACCTCCGACACCGAGGCCGTCGTGCGCACCGCCGAGCTCGTCGAGGCCGTCAAGCGCGTCGCGCTCGTCGCCGAGCGCAACACCCCCGTGCGGCTCCGCTTCACCGACGGCCAGGTGGCCATCGAGGCCGGCACGGGTGACGACGCCCAGGCGTCCGAGGCCGTCGAGTCCACGCTCACCGGGCCCGAGGTCGAGATCGCCTTCAACCCCACGTACCTCCTCGACGGGCTCGGCGCGGTCGGCACCGACTGGAGCCGCATCTCCTTCACCCAGCCCTCCCGCCCGGCGGTCCTCTCCGGCCAGGAGAGCGCCGACGGCGAGGCCGACACCTCGTACCGGTACGTCCTCATGCCGGTCCGCTTCGCCTCCTGACCCGCCCGGTCCCGGCCCGAATCGGGCACGACGGGCGCAGTAGCCTGCGGGGAGACGCACACCGACACCTCGGACGAAGGAGCAGACGGATGCAGCTCGGACTGGTCGGACTCGGGAAGATGGGCGGCAACATGCGCGAGCGCCTGCGCCGCGCCGGGCACGAGGTCGTGGGCTACGACCGCAACAAGCAGGTCTCGGACGCGAGCTCGCTCGCGGACATGGTCAGGAAGCTCGACGGCCCGCGGGTCGTCTGGGTGATGGTCCCCCACGGCAAGCCGACCCGCGACACCATCGCGGCGCTCGCCGACCTCCTCGACGCCGGCGACCTCGTCATCGACGGCGGCAACAGCAAGTGGACCGACGACGTCGAGAACGAGAAGCTCCTCAAGGAGCAGGGCGTCGGCTACGTCGACTGCGGTGTCTCCGGCGGCATCTGGGGCCTCGAGAACGGCTACGGCCTGATGGCCGGCGGCACCAAGGCCAACGTCCGCAAGGCGATGCCGATCTTCGACGCGCTGCGGCCCGAGGGCCCGCGCGACGAGGGCTTCGTGCACGCCGGCAAGGTCGGCGCCGGGCACTACACGAAGATGGTGCACAACGGCATCGAGTACGGGCTGATGGCCGCGTACGCCGAGGGCTACGAGCTGCTCATGAAGAAGGACATCGTCGACGACGTCCCGGGGGCGTTCAAGGCGTGGAGCCGCGGCACCGTCGTCCGCTCCTGGCTGCTCGACCTCATGGTCGACGCGCTCGAGGAGAACCCCACCCTCGACGACGTCTCCGACTACACCTCCGACTCCGGCGAGGGCCGCTGGACCGTCGAGGAGGCCATCGAGCTGGCCGTGCCGATGCCCGTCATCTCCGCCTCGCTCTTCGCGCGGTTCGCCTCGCGCCAGCAGGTCTCCCCGACGATGCAGGCCGTCGCCGCGCTCCGTGGCGGCTTCGGCGGGCACCAGGTGATGACCGTCGCCGAGGGCCAGAAGCTGCGCGACGAGGCGGCCACCGGCCCGGCGAGCGCCGATGCCGCCACGAAGAAGGCGTCGCGCAAGGAGAAGACGCCGACGAAGCGGACCGCGGCGAAGAAGGCGGCCGAGGCGGCCCAGGCCGGTCCGGCCTCCCCGGGGCGCACCGGGTCGGGGACGACCCGGAAGCGCGCCACGAAGAAGGCCTGAGCGCCCGGGTGCACGTCCGGCACCTGTCGGTCGCCGACTTCCGCAGCTACACGACGGCCGAGCTCCCGCTCGCGCCGGGCGTGACGACCCTCGTCGGCCTCAACGGTCAGGGCAAGACCAACCTCGCCGAGGCGCTGGGCTACCTCGCCTCGCTCTCGAGCCACCGGGTGGCGACGGACGCGCCCCTGGTGCGCTTCGGTGCCGAGCGTGCGGTGGTCCGCGGGGCCGTGATGCGCTCGGGCCGCGAGACGATGGTCGAGCTCGAGATCACCCCGGGGAAGGCGAACCGGGCGCGCCTCAACCGTTCGCCGGTCAAGCCGCGCGAGGTGCTCGGCACCCTGCGCACCGTGCTCTTCGCGCCCGAGGACCTCGCCCTGGTCAAGGGTGACCCGGGTGAGCGGCGGCGCTTCCTCGACGACCTGCTCGTCGCCCGCCAGCCGCGCTGGGCCGGGGTGCGCCAGGAGTACGACCGGATCGTCAAGCAGCGGTCGGCGCTGCTGAAGTCGGCCCAGCCGTACCTGTCGCGCCGGGCGCGGGGACGCCGACCCCGGCCGGGAGCCGAGACGCTCGACCCGTCGTCCGAGGCGGCCTCGGCCCTGCACACCCTCTCCGTGTGGGACGCCCAGCTCGCGGGGGTGGGGTCCCAGCTGCTCTACGCGCGGCTGCGTCTGCTGCGCGACCTCGGCCCGTACCTCAGCACGGCCTACGACGAGGTGAGCGCCGGCCAGTCCGACGCCCGGGTGGCGTACCGGTCCTCGCTGCGGGAGGCGACGGCGGCCCGGGTGGCCGCGGGCGAGGTGCCGGAGGTGACCGAGCTGCACGACGAGGTGCTCGCCACGCTCGCCGAGGTGCGCGACCAGGAGGTCGAGCGGGGCGTCTGCCTCGTCGGGCCGCACCGCGACGACGTCGTGCTGACCCTCGGCGAGCTGCCGGCCAAGGGGTACGCGAGCCACGGGGAGTCCTGGTCGTTCGCGCTCGGGCTGCGGCTCGCGGCGTTCCAGCTGCTGCGCACCGACCTCGGCGACGACCCCGTCCTCGTCCTCGACGACGTCTTCGCCGAGCTCGACTCGGGGCGGCGCGAGCGGCTCGCGGCGATGGTCGGCGACGCCGAGCAGGTCATCGTCACCGCGGCGGTGCCCGAGGACGTGCCGGCGGCGCTCGCCGGGGCGACCTTCCGGGTCACGCTCGGGGCGGTCGAGCCGAGCACCGGGGCGGAGGTGGACGCCGATGTCGACGCCTGACCCCCCGGGTCCCCCGGGGCCGGAGGGGCCGACCGAGCCGGCGGGGCCCGCCGAGCCCACTGACCCCACCGAGCCCACCGCGGAGGAGCTCGAGCGCGACGCCGAGGTGGGCGACGGTGTCCTCGCCCCCTCCGAGGCGCTCGCCCGCGCTCGGGCTCGGGCCCGGGCCAAGGGGTTGCGCCCGGGCCTCAAGCCGAAGCGCCGCACCAAGGACGTGCCGGTCGGCCGCGCCAAGGCCGGCGGTCGCGACCCGCAGCTCATCGGCGACCAGATCGACCGGTTCGTCGTCGAGCGCGGGTGGGGCTCCGACGTCGCGGTGGGCGCGGTCATCGGGCGCTGGCCGAGCATCGTCGGGCCCGAGATCGCCTCGCACTGCCACCCGACCGACTTCGTCGAGGGCATCCTCGTCGTGCGCGCGGACTCCACGGCCTGGGCCACCCAGCTGCGGCTCCTGGAGTCGACGTTGATGACCCGCCTCGCCGAGGAGGTCGGTGAGGGCACGGTCACCCAGATCCGGGTCGTCGGGCCGAGTGCGCCGACCTGGTCCCGCGGCCGGCACCGCGTCCAGGACGGCCGCGGCCCCCGCGACACCTACGGCTGACCTCCCCCTTCCCCACTTCGTGCGAGGTGCGGGCTCATCGACGCGCTTTCAGGCGCGATGAAGTGCCCCGAAGTCGCACGAAGTCGGGATGCTCGGCCTGCGTCAGCCGTCGCGGACCAGGTGGAGGACGAGCCGCAGCTGGTGCTCGAGCAGCGCCTCGGGTGCGGTGAAGGTGTCCGTGCCGTACTGCCCGAACACCTCGAGGCTCGTCCCGCCGACGAGCACCGTCCACACGGTCATCGCCCGGGCCAGCACGTCCGGGCCCGCCGCCAGCCCGGTCTCGGCCGCGACCCGCTCGAGGTCTGCGACGAGCGGGCCGTCCGCCACGGGCCAGGCGCCCGCCGGGGCCACCTCCCCCGCGGCCACCCCCTCCGCCACGAGCCGCACCAGCGCGAGGACGACGCGCGTGCCCGGTTCGACGGTGCGTTCCGCCGGCGCCTGGTAGCCCGGCACCGGGCTGCCGTACAGCAGGGCGTAGCTCGACGGGTCGCCGACCGCCCACTCCCGGAACGCCATTCCCCCGATGAGGATGCGCTCGTCCCACGCCGCCTCCGATGCGGCCTCGAGTGCTGCCTCCACGGCGCCGGCGAGCTCGGTGTAGGCGTCGACGAGGAGCAGGGTGAGCAGCTCGTCGCGGTTGGCGACGTACCGGTACACGGCCGACGACACCATCCCCAGGTCACGGGTGACCGCCCGCAGCGACAACCCGGCGGCCCCGTGCTCGGCGAGGTGCCGCCGCCCGATCTCGACGATGCGGGCCTCGACGGCACGGCGGTGGTCGGCACGGGTCGGGCTCATGGACCCCATCCAACCACAGAGTGAGAGCACTGCTCTTGACAACCTGCCACTGCTGGGTGCACACTCGTCGCAACAGAGAGCACCGCTCTCGCAACGAAGGAGACCACGATGCCGCACCAGCCCGCCAGCACCCCCGACCGCTACGTCCGCCCCGCCGCCGCCGACCACCGGTTCAACGCCGTCGTCCGCTGGCTCACCGAGCACGGGGTCAGCCTCCTGGGGTCGCGGGTGCTCACCGTCCGCGGCCGCCGCTCGGGCCTCCCGCGGAGCACCCCCGTCAACCTCATGGCCCTGGACGGCGAGCGTTACCTCGTCGCCCCCCGCGGCGTCACCGAGTGGGTCCGCAACGTGCGGGTCTCCGGCGAGGCCGAGCTCCGGGTCGGGCGCCGCGTCGAGCGCGTCGGCCTCGTCGAGGTCGCCCTCGAGGAGCGCCCCGCCGTGCTGCGGGTCTACCTGAAGCGCTGGGGCTGGGAGGTCGGCCGGTTCGTCGAGGGGCTGACCAAGGACGCCACCGACGCCGAGCTCGCCGCCCACGCGCCGGGCTTCCCGGTCTTCCGGGTCGTCACCACCCGCTGACCGGCCGCGCGCGCCGGGCTAGGGTCGGTCGCGTGGGAGACGACGCGATGACGCAGCCGCCCGGCACCGCACCCGAGGGCCCGCCCCTGGTCACCCGGTCCGACGAGGACCGCATCGCCGTCCTCACCCTCGACTCACCGGCCAACCGCAACGCCCTCTCCCGCCGGCTCGTCGGCGAGCTCTCGGCCCACCTCGACGACCTCGCTGCCGACGCGACCCTCCACGGGGTCCTCGTCCGCTCCTCGCACCGCGTCTTCTGCGCCGGAGCCGACCTGCGCGAGGCCGCGAGCGTCGACATGACGGAGTCGGCCCGTGGCATCGTCGACCTCGAGCGCCGCATCGCCGAGCTCCCGGTGCCCGTCGTCGTCCGGCTCGACGGGCCGGTCCGCGCCGGAGGCCTCGGCATCGTCGCCGCCGCCGACGTCGTCGTGTGCCAGGACGACGTCAGCTTCGCCCTCACCGAGGTGCGCCTCGGGCTGGCCGCCGCCACCATCTCGATTCCGTTGCGGCACAGGATCTCCCCCCGCGCCGCCTCCGACTGGTTCCTCACGGGGCGGACGTTCGGCGCCGACGAGGCCCGCGCCGAGGGCCTCGTGACGCGGGTGTCCCCGGCGGACGGGATGGACGCCGCGGTCGGCGCCGTCCTCGCCGACCTGCGCGCCGGCGCCCGGCAGGGGCTCGTCGCCGCCAAGGCCCTCCTCGCCCCGGACCTGCTCGCGGCGTTCGCGGCCGACGGCGAGGCGATGGCGGTCCTGTCCGGCGACCTCTTCCACTCCGAGGTCGCCCAGGAGCGGATGGCCGCGGCCCTGCGCCGCTGACCCGCTCAGCCCCCGCGCCGGCGGCTCGCCCCGGTGAGCCCGGCGCTGACCAGCGCCACACCACCGGTGACCAGGGCGGCCCGCCGGCGGGTCGGGGAGGCCACCGCGAGCAGACCCATCGTCGCCGCGTGGAGGACGTCGACCGACACGACGAGCGGGCCGGTCGCCCGGGGTGCCGCGAGCTGGGCGACGCCCTGCAGCAGGTGCCGGCCGCCGAGGGCCCGGATGCCGAGCTCCTCGATGTCGTCGGGGTCGCGGCCCTCGAGCACGCTCCACACCCGGTCCCCGCGGGCCAACAGCACGGCACCCCAGGCCATCCCACCGGCCGCGACGAGGCGCGGCAGCACCCCTCCGGCGTGGGCGCTCACCGGCGCCGCCCCAGGGCCAGCGCGCCGACCACGGCGGCCGCCCCGACGGCCCCGGCCGCCGCCGCGACCTGCGGGTACCGGTGAGCCACCCACTGCTGCGGGCTGCGGGCGTGGGCCCGGTCCTCGAACGCGCCGTGGGCGCCGTAGTCGTGGCCGTCCGGGCCGTCGGCCGGCTCCCAGAGGTTGGCCGCCTGGTCATCCGGCTTCTGCTGCCCGGTCTGCTGCGAGGAGAACCCGGTCCGCGCGAGGTACCGGTCCAGCAGGCCCGGCGCCACGGCGTTCGCCAGCAGGGTCCCGACCGTGCTCGCCCCGACCCAGTACTCCCGCCGGCGCGGATGGTCCGCGGCGAACACCACCGCCCGGGCGGCGACCTCCGGCTGGTAGATCGGCGGCACCGGCTGCGCGTGCTCCGGCAGCCGCGAGAGCACCCAGGAGAACTGCGGGGTGTTCAGCGCCGGCATCTGCACCATCGTCACCCGGACACCGCTCTTGTCGTGGAGCAGCTCGCAGCGCAGCGACTCGTGGAACCCCTGCAGGGCGTGCTTGGCGCCGCAGTACGCGCTCTGCAGCGGGATCCCCCGGTACGCCAGGGTCGAGCCGACCTGCACGATGGTGCCCCGGTCACGCTCCTTCATCCGCCTCAGCACGGCCATCGTCGCGTACACGTACCCCAGGTAGCTGACCTCGGTGACCCGGCGGAACTCCTGCGGGGCGATGTCCTCGAAACGCGCGAACACCGACGTGAACGCCACGTTCACCCAGACATCGACCGGCCCCAGCTCCTCCTCGACCCGCTCGACCGCGGCCTCGACCGCCTCCGCATCGGCCACATCCGTCGGCACCACCAGGGCCCGACCCCCCAGCCCTCGGACCTCCTCCGCAGCAGCCTCCAGCCCCGCCGTGCCGCGCGCGATCAGCGCGACCGCATCCCCCCTGCGCGCGAACTCCCGGGCCGTGGCCCGCCCGATCCCCCCACTGGCCCCCGTGACGGCGACGACGCGTGCCATGTGTGCTCCCTTCGCTCGGTGGTGTCTCCCTCCAGCCCTACCCACCCTGCCTGTGAACAACCCGGACGGCGGCTGGGAACCGGCGTCACGAGCCTCCGATGCAGCGCTCGCGGCTGTCGGTGGGTGGGGGCATCGTGGAGGGATGACGCACCTCCCGCCCCACTGCTCGATCGTCCCGCCCTACCTCCTCGCGGCCCTGGCCGCCTCCGGCGACGAGCAGCTGGCCGCCCGGGCCGGTGAGACGCTCCGCGTCGACGACCTGATGCGGCGGGCGCGGGTCACTGCCGAGGCGCGACCGGCCCGCGGTGGTGCGCGGCCACGCCTCACCCCCGGCACCGACGGCCCGGTGCGGGCGGTCCACGACGCCGAGAACGGCACGAGCCTGCCGGGCACGCCGGTGCGCGCGGAGGGCGAGCCGGCCACCGACGACACCGCGGTCACCGAGGCCTACGACGGGCTCGGGGCCACCTGGCAGCTGTGGCAGGACGCGTACGACCGCAACTCCCTCGACGGCAAGGGGCTGCCGCTGCTCGCCACCGTCCACTACGGCCGCGACTACGACAACGCCTTCTGGGACGGCACGCAGATGGTCTTCGGCGACGGTGACGGCGTCGTCTTCCTCGGCTTCACCCGGAGCATCGACGTCATCGGCCACGAGCTCGCCCACGGCGTCACCCAGTACACGGCGGGGCTCAACTACCAGGGCCAGTCGGGCGCGCTCAACGAGTCGGTCTCCGACGTCTTCGGGGTCCTCGTCAAGCAGCACCTGCTCGGGCAGGATGCCGCGGAGGCCGACTGGCTCGTCGGCGCCGAGCTCCTCGCCCCCGGTGTGAAGGGGGTCGCGCTGCGGTCGATGGCCGCGCCCGGCACCGCGTACGACGACCCGCGGCTCGGCACGGACCCGCAGCCCGCGCACATGGACCACTACGTCGACACCGCCGACGACAACGGCGGGGTCCACATCAACTCCGGCATCCCCAACAAGGCCTTCCACGACCTCGCCGTCGCCCTCGGCGGCAACGCCTGGGAGGTGGCCGGGCAGGTCTGGTTCGACACCATCACCGGCGAGATCAGCGCCGACTGCGACTTCGCGACCTTCGCCGGGCTCACCGTCGCCGCGGCCGGGGCCCGGTACGGCGAGACGTCGCGGGAGGTCGAGGCCGTGCGCACCGCGTGGGTCGGCGTCGGCGTGCTCACGGCGGACGCCCCGGGCGACGGGTCGGGCACGCCGGATGCCCCCGCCGACCCCGGCGCCCCCACCGACCCGGGCACCCCCGCCGACCCCGGTACACCGCCCCCCGGCACCGAGGTCGCCGTGCGCCGCACCGGCGGGTTCGCCGGGCGGACCCGCGAGCGCACGGTGGCGATCGAGGACCTGCCGGATGCCGACACCCTCCTGTGGCAGCGGCTGCTCGCCACCGACCGGCTCACCGGGCTCGCCGCGGCCGTCGAGCGCGAGTACCCGGACGCCTACTGCTACGGCGTGCGCTGTGCCCGTCCCGCCCTCGACGTCACCGTCCCCGAGCCGGCCCTCACCGACGACGTCCGCGCGCTGCTCGAGCGCACCCTCCGGGGTGAGGACACCGCCTGACCCGCCCCTCGACCGTTCGGCCCGACCTGCCCGCCGAGGGGGCGAGACCGGGCGCATCCGGGCCATGCAGCGCACGCCCCGCCGGGCACCCTGTGCTCATTGTGCCCACCAGCGGGACCGTGACCCGGTCGGCCGCCTTCCTCGATCGGAGCCCGCCCGTGCGCAGCCCCGTCGTCGGCCCACCGGCCGACCGCTCTCCCGACCCCGCGGAGGGGACCACCCCGTCGACCCCCCGCCGCGGCGCGCCCCGCCCGCTCGAGAGCGGCCCCCGCGTCCACGTCCGCGAGCTCCTCGCGAGCGCCCTCGTCGGCATCGAGGCGCGCCGCCGCGTCGACCCCGACCACCCGGGCCGCATCCGGGTGACCTCCGCCACCGGTGGCGGCCCGCTCACCGTGCGTGACGACGGGGTCGGCTTCACCGCCCAGGAGGTGCGCTGGCTCGTCGCCACGCCGGACCTCGAGAGCCACGGTCCGATGCGCGAGGGGATGCGCCGCTACGAGACCGCGCTGCTCGCGTGCTTCCAGGTCGCCGACGTCGTCGAGCTGCGTACCCGCTCGGCGCTCGTGCCCGGCGCCCCCACCCTGCGCTGGGTCGGCCTGTCCGACGGCACGGTGCGGGTGACCCTCGCCGAGGAGCCGCTCGACACCCCCGGGACCGAGGTGCGCCTGCACCCCCGTGCCGCCACCCGGTCGTGGTGCACCCCCGAGACCACCCTCGAGCACGTCCTCGACATCGCCGACCAGCTGCCCGTGGCCGTCGAGGTCGACGGGGCCGAGGTGTCCGGCGGCTCGACCGTGTGGGACCGCACCCTCGAGGAGCAGGCCGAGTGGAGCCGCCAGCGGCTCGGCGTCGACCCGCTCGTCGTGCTGCCCCTCGAGTCCTCCGTGCTCGGGGTCCGCGCGCTCGCGGCCGTCCTCCCGTTCCGGACGCTGCCGGGTCATCGCACCGGGCACCGGCACTACGCCCGCGGCGTGCTCGTCGCCGAGGGCGCCGGCCACGCCGTCCCCGCCTGGGCGACCTTCTGCGTCGTCGTCGTCGACGACGGCCGGGACGCCCTCACCGACCCCGCCCACGACGACGCCGCGGTCGGTGAGAGCCTCGGCCGCGCCCTGCTCGGTCGGCTGATCCTCCTCGCGGCCGATGACCCGGCGATGCTCCGGCGGGTGCTCGCGCTGCACGGTGACACCCTGCTGCGGCACGCCGCGGAGAACCGGGACGTGCTCGACCTCGTCCGCTCCACCGTCCCGGTCCGCACGACGCTCGGTGGCCTCACCCTCGACGAGCTCGCCCACGTCGGCGGGGTCATCGGGTACACGGAGGACCCGGAGGCCTTCGCCGCGGTCGAGGAGGTCGCGCGACGTGACGGTGTGCTCGTCGTCGACGCCACGGCGCCGCACCTCGCCGCGCTGCTCGACGGGCTCGGCAGCGCCCGGTTCGCCCGGCTCCGGGGGACCGACCTCGTCGTCCTCGGCGCCGCGTCCTGATCAGGTCGTGCGGAGCGAGGCCTCGATCATCGCGAGCAGGACGTCGGCGCGATCGGCGGACAGGTCGGAGATCGTGATCATCGCGACCCCGTCCGGCGCCTTGACGCCCAGCTGGTGGCCGGTGACCGTCGTGCCGTTGACCGGCAGCGAGTAGCTCGAGACACGAGCGGTGCCCAGAGCGGTCTCGACGTCCTCGACCGAGTCGACGGTGGCCCCGACCATCTCCATCCCCAGCCGCAGCTGGGTCTCGCTCGGCACCTCCGCGAGCGGCACCGTCTGCACGTTGACGTTGGGTGCGAAGTCCTGCACGGGTGCACCGAACGCGGCGACGTCGGTGGTGCGCGCGGCGGCCTCGATCTGGCTCACGGGGAGGTTCATCCGGTCAGCGAGCTCCTGGAGGGCCTTCGGGTCCCCGCTCGCGAGGACGTCGGCGAGGTCGAGGACCTTCCAGTCCTCCGGCACGGCGAACCGGAGGCCGGCCCGATCGGCGGAGATGTAGACCGTGCCTGCCGGCGCCGAGGGGGCGGTGCTCGGGGAGGCCGACGGGGACGGCGCGGTCACCGCGGTCTGCTCCGGGCCGACGGAGAGCTCGGTGTCGCCGGTGTGGGTCGGGCCCCCGAGCGCGCAGCCCGCGAGCACGGTGGCGAGCGCGACGGTCGTGGTGGCGCCGACGGCACGGCGGATGGTCCCCCTCATGGCGCCGAACGCTACTCGCCGCACCCCTGCTCACCGGGCACGAATCGACACATTCGTCGCTTCGTGGACGTGCCGGTCGGAGGCTCCTGGTCCGTACACGAACTGACACATTCGTCGCTTCGTGGACGTGCTGGTCGGAGGCTCCTGGTCCGTACACGAACTGACACATTCGTCACTTCGTGTCCGCGGGCTCCGCGATGTCGAGGAAGGCCCGTCAGCGCCGCTCAGGGGGCAGGGCGCGTGTGGGGAGTCGTGCACCCCCGGGTTCTGCCCGGAAAACCGGCGGCACGGGCCTCCCAGCGGGTGGTCCGTCGGACCCGACCGGTAGGATGGAACCCGACAGCGCGCCCCCGGGTGTCCACCATCCGCGGGCGTGCGCCATGAGCCGCCACCGCCATCCGAGCGGGCGGTGGCCTGCCGACGAAGGAGACCCGTGGCGGACCAGCCCGACCTCACCCCCGACGTGCCCGCAGCCGACGGCCTGGATGCCCCCGCCGCCGTCGTCCCCGAGCACCCCCCGGTCCCCACCCCGGACGGCCCCGCCTACGACGCCGGCTCGATCACCGTCCTCGAGGGCCTCGAGGCCGTCCGCAAGCGCCCCGGCATGTACATCGGCTCCACCGGCGAGCGCGGCCTGCACCACCTGGTCTGGGAGATCGTCGACAACGCGGTCGACGAGGCGCTCGCCGGCTACGCCGACACCATCGACGTCACGCTCATGGAGGACGGCGCCGTCCGGGTCAAGGACAACGGGCGCGGCATCCCCACCGACATCCACCCCACCGAGGGCGTCAGCGCCGTCGAGCTCGTCCTCACCCAGCTGCACGCCGGCGGCAAGTTCGGCGGCGGCGGGTACAAGGTCTCCGGTGGCCTCCACGGTGTCGGCTCCTCCGTCGTGAACGCGCTCTCCTCGCGCCTCGACGTGTGCGTGCGTCAGCAGGGCTTCGCCCACCGGATGAGCTTCGACCACGGCGTGGCCGTCAAGCCGCTCACCCGCGAGGAGGAGACCGACGCCACCGGCACCACGATCACCTTCTGGGCCAGCGACGACATCTTCGAGACCACCACCTACGACTTCGAGACCCTCCGCTCCCGCTTCCAGCAGTACGCCTTCCTCAACAAGGGCCTCACCCTCACCCTCGTCGACGAGCGGGTCCCCGACGCGCCCGTCGACGACGTCGACCTCGACGCCGTCGACCAGACCGAGCAGGTCGAGGCCACCGACGACACCTCGGGCGAGACCCGCACGACGACGGCCAAGAAGGTCACGTACCGCTACGACAACGGCCTCGTCGACTACGTCAACCACCTGACGTCGTCCAAGAAGTCCGACCCGGTGCACCCCGACGTCATCTCCATCGAGGTCGAGGACGTCGAGCGCGAGCTGTCCCTCGAGCTCGCGATGCAGTGGACCACCGCCTACAACGAGTCGGTCCACACCTACGCGAACACCATCAACACCCACGAGGGCGGCACCCACGAGGAGGGCTTCCGCGCGGCCCTCACCAAGCTCGTCAACGACTTCGCCCGCAAGCAGAACCAGCTCAAGGAGAAGGACGAGAACCTCACCGGCGACGACGTCCGCGAGGGCCTCACCGCCGTCATCTCGGTCAAGCTCGGCGAGCCGCAGTTCGAGGGCCAGACCAAGACCAAGCTCGGCAACTCCGAGGTCAAGGGCTTCGTCCAGCGGGCGATGACCGACGGCTTCGGCGGCTGGCTCGACTCGCACCCGAACGAGGGCCGCGAGATCGTCCGCAAGGCGATCCAGGCCGCCACCGCGCGCCTCGCCGCGCGCAAGGCCCGCGAGGCCACCCGCAAGCGGGTGCTCGAGTCCGGGGGCCTGCCCGGCAAGCTCCGCGACTGCCAGGCCAAGGACCCCGCCGTCTCCGAGGTCTTCATCGTCGAGGGTGACTCCGCCGGCGGCTCGGCCGTGCGCGGGCGCAACCCCTACACGCAGGCGATCCTCCCGATCCGCGGCAAGATCCTCAACGTCGAGCGGGCCCGCCTCGACAAGGCGCTCGCCAACCAGGAGGTCCAGGCGCTCATCTCGGCGTTCGGCACCGGCATCGGCGAGGACTTCGCCATCGAGAAGGCCAGGTACCACAAGATCGTGCTGATGGCCGATGCCGACGTCGACGGCATGCACATCCGCACGCTGCTGCTGACCCTGCTCTTCCGGTTCATGAAGCCGATGATCGAGGCCGGCTACGTCTACCTCGCGCAGCCGCCGCTGTACCGGCTCAAGTGGAGCAACGCCCCGCACGAGTTCGCGTTCACCGACCGCGAGCGCGACGCCCTGACGGCCGAGGGCCAGAGCAAGGGCCGCCGGCTGCCGAAGGACAACCCGATCCAGCGGTACAAGGGTCTCGGCGAGATGGACTACCAGGAGCTGTGGGAGACCACGATGAACCCCGACTCGCGGGTGCTGCTCCAGGTGACCCTCGACGACGCCGCGGCCGCCGACGAGATCTTCTCGGTGCTCATGGGCGAGGACGTCGAGTCCCGGCGCTCGTTCATCCAGCGCAACGCCCGCGACGTGCGGTTCCTCGACATCTGACGCCCGCGTCGCCGCACCGCACCCCCCGAACCTGACGTAGCGAAGGACATCCATGACCGAGCAGCCGCCCGTCGAGACCGACCGCACGGAGCCGATCGACCTCAGCGCCGAGATGCAGCGGTCGTACATCGAGTACGCGATGAGCGTCATCGTCAGCCGCGCCCTCCCGGACGTGCGCGACGGCCTCAAGCCCGTCCACCGGCGCGTCCTCTACGCGATGTACGACGGCGGCTACCGCCCCGACCGCGGCTTCAACAAGTGCAGCCGCGTCGTCGGCGACGTCATGGGGCAGTACCACCCGCACGGTGACACCGCGATCTACGACGCCCTCGTCCGGCTCGTCCAGGACTGGTCGCTGCGCTACCCGCTGGTCCAGGGCCAGGGCAACTTCGGCTCCCCCGGTGACGACCCCGCCGCCGCCCCGCGGTACACCGAGTGCCGGATGGCGCCGCTGTCGATGGAGATGGTGCGCGACATCGACCAGGAGACGGTCGACTTCAAGCCGAACTACGACGGCAAGACCCTCGAGCCCGAGGTCCTCCCGAGCCGCTTCCCGAACCTGCTCGTCAACGGCAGCGCCGGCATCGCGGTCGGCATGGCCACGATGATCCCGCCGCACAACCTCGGCGAGGTCGCCAAGGCCGCCGAGTGGGTGCTGCGCCACCCCGACGCCACCCGCGAGGAGGCGTTCGAGGCGGTCACCCGCGAGGTGCCCGGCCCGGACTTCCCCACCGGCGCGCTCATCATGGGCCACCGCGGCATCGAGGACGCCTACCGCACCGGCCGCGGCAGCATCATCATGCGCGCGGTCGTCGAGGTCGAGGAGATCCAGGGGCGGCAGTGCCTCGTCGTCACCGAGCTGCCGTACCAGGTCAACCCGGACAGCCTCGCGCAGAAGATCGCCGAGCACGTCAAGGACGGCCGCCTCGCCGGCATCGCCGACATCCGCGACGAGACCTCGGGCCGCACCGGCCAGCGCCTCGTCATCGTGCTCAAGCGCGACGCCATCGCCAAGGTCGTGCTCAACAACCTCTACAAGCACACCCAGCTGCAGACGACGTTCGGCGCGAACATGCTCGCCCTCGTCGACGGCGTGCCGCGCACCCTGCCCATCGACTCGTTCATCCGGTACTGGGTCGAGCACCAGATCGACGTCATCCAGCGCCGCACGGCGTACCGGCTGCGCAAGGCCGAGGAGGAGATCCACATCCTCCGCGGCTACCTCAAGGCGCTCGACCAGCTCGACGAGGTCATCGCCCTGATCCGCCGCTCCCCGACCGTCGAGGAGGCCCGCAACGGCCTCATCGCGCTGCTGGAGATCGACGAGATCCAGGCCCGCGCCATCCTCGACCTCCAGCTGCGGCGGCTCGCGGCCCTGGAGCGCCAGAAGATCATCGACGACCACGACAAGCTCCAGTCGCAGATCGAGGACTTCAAGGACATCCTCGCCCGGCCCGAGCGGCAGCGGGACATCATCTCCAGCGAGCTCTCCGGCATCGTCGACAAGTACGGCGACGCCCGCCGGACCACGATCATGCCCACCGACGGCGACATGTCGATGGAGGACCTCATCCCCGAGGAGGACGTGGTCATCACGATCACCCGCGGGGGCTACGCCAAGCGCACCCGGGTCGACGCGTACCGCTCGCAGCGGCGCGGCGGCAAGGGCGTGCGGGGTGCGGCGCTGCGCGGCGAGGACATGGTCGACCACTTCTTCACGACCACCTCGCACCACTGGCTGCTCTTCTTCACCAACCTCGGCCGGGTCTACCGCGCCAAGGCGTACGAGCTGCCGGATGCCGGGCGGGACGGCAAGGGCCAGCACGTCGCGAACGTCATGGCGTTCCAGCCGGGCGAGTCGATCGCCCAGGTGCTCGCCATCCGCTCCTACGACGACGCGCCGTACCTGCTGCTCGCGACGCGGGCCGGCCTGGTCAAGAAGACCCGGCTCGTCGAGTACGACAGCCCCCGCACGGGCGGCCTCATCGCGGTCAACCTGCGCGACGGCGACGAGCTCGTCGGCGCCGGCCTCGTCGAGGCCCAGGACGACCTGCTCCTGGTCTCGCGCAAGGGCCAGTCGGTGCGCTTCCACGCCGACGACGCCACGCTGCGCCCGATGGGCCGCGCCACCTCCGGTGTCACCGGGATGAAGTTCCGCAACGGCGACGAGCTGCTCTCGATGTCGGTCGTCGCCGAGGGCACCGACCCGGACGTCTTCGTCGTCTTCGAGTCCGGGCTCGCGAAGCGCTCGAAGGTCTCGGAGTGGAACGTCAAGGGCCGCGCCATCCTCGGTGTCGCCGTGGCGAAGCAGTCCGACAAGGGCGGCGACCTCGTCGGGGCGCTGACCGTCGACGACACCGACGAGGTGCTCGTCGTCTTCGAGAAGGGCAACATCGTCCGCTCGCGCGTCGACGAGGTGCGCCTCACCGGCCGCAACACGATGGGCGTCCAGTTCGCCAAGCCGGGCAAGTCCGACGCGATCGTCGCCGTGACGCGCAACCCCGAGAAGGAGGTCGAGGAGGCGGTCGAGGCTGCCGAGGAGGCCGCCGGGCTCGAGGGTGAGGCCGGGGTCGAGGTCGCCGAGGTCGCGGAGGCCGGCGACGACGCCTTGGCGCCCGCTGAGAGCGAGGGCGTGGATGTCGCAGACGAGACCACGGATGCCGTACCGTCGGATGAGGAGATCGACCGAGGAGGCCGTGAGTGAGCACCGCAGACAGTGCGGGGCGCCCCGTGCGCTCCTCGACTCCTTCCCGCCGGGGGCCGTACGCCGACGGCGGGAACGCCGGGGGGACGCGTCCCGCGGCCTCGGGTCGCGGTGACGGTGGCGCGCTGAAGCGCCTCGCCGACACCGACCGCGGTGCTCGCGACACCACCCGCCCGGTGCCCACCGGGCGCGAGGGTGGCGCGGGCCGCACCGCGGCGATCCCGACGGGGCGCGGCCCGGCGCCCGCACCGGCCCGCTCGGCGGAGCCGGCCCGTACCGGAGGGGAGCGCCCCGTGACGCAGACCGGCGGTTCGTCCGCACCTCGCCCGGCGAGCGCGCGACGCGTGCGCCTGACGATCTCGCGGGTCGACCCGTGGTCGGCGATGAAGATCTCGTTCCTGCTGTCGGTGGCCCTCGGCATCGCCCTCGTCGTGGCGACGATCGTCCTGTGGACGGTCCTCGACGCGATGGGCGTCTTCGACCAGGTCAACGGCGTCATCGGCCAGGTCATCCAGGACGGCGGCTCGAAGTTCGACATCCTCGACTTCATCGGCTTCACCCGCGTGGTGTCGCTGTCGATCGTCATCGGGGTCGTCGACGTCATCCTGTTCACCGCGATCGCGACGCTCGCGGCGTTCCTCTACAACGTGTCGTCGGCACTGGTCGGCGGCGTGCAGCTGACCCTCACCGACGACTGACCGCGCGGGGTCCACTGCCCGCCCTCCCCGTTTTGGGGCCGGGGCGAACGGTGGGGTAATCTCGTGCACCGTGCCCCCTCGACGGGGGCACCTGCCGGTCGGCGACGGGCCTATAGCTCAGACGGTTAGAGCGCTTCCCTGATAAGGAAGAGGTCACAGGTTCAAGTCCTGTTAGGCCCACCACCGACCATCATCGGCTCCAGGTGGTGTTCCCCGTGAAGAAGCTCCTCGTCCTCCTCGCATCGGCTGCGGGCGCGTTCGCGATCTCGAAGCAGATCAAGGACAAGCAGGCCGAGTCCCGGCTCTGGGCCGAGGCGACGGACACCCCCAAGAGCTGACGCTCTCCCTCCGCTGCCGGCTGGTTCGCCGCCGGCGGCGGTACCCGGGGGCCATGGCGCAATTGGTAGCGCACCTGCTTTGCAAGCAGGGGGTTAGGGGTTCGAGTCCCCTTGGCTCCACCGCAGGTCAGAGGCCCTTTC